>NZ_JAUTDN010000015.1 GCF_030646155.1 Conexibacter sp. CPCC 205762 | reverse complement strand
CGCCCGCGCTGGCGGGCGGGGCGCCGTCGGCGGCGGACGTCTGCGCGTCGGCGGGCGCCGTCGCGGCGTCGCCGGCGGGCTGCTGGCCGGCGGCCGGGTCGACGACGGCGAAGCCCTGCGTCGCCGACTGCGGCGTCGAGCCGGCGTCGGCGGCGCTCAGCGGCACGACGGGGATCGCCTCAGTCGGCTGCTCGGTGAGCGGGAAGAGCGCGGTCGGCTGCTCCTGCGCCGGGAAGAGGGCGGTCTCGCCGCCCTGCTCGCCGGGCGCCGGCGGCTCGCCCGCGCGCTCGCTCGCCGGCGCGGCATCGGCTGATGCGGCATCGGCCGGCGCGGCATCGGCTGATGCGGCATCGGCCGGCGCGGCATCGGCTGATGGGGCATCGGCCGGCGCGGCATCGGCTGATGGGGCATCGGCCGGCGGGGCCTCGTCCTGCGGCGCGGCGGGGGCAGGCGCGCCTATGAAGCGGGTCGGCTGTGTGTCGGCAGCCGCGGGCTCGGCGGGCGCCGGCGCGGACGGGTCGGCGCCGGGCTGCGCGGAAGCGGGCGCCTCGTCGGGGTCGCCGGCACGGCGGCGCGCGATGCGTTGGAACAGGCCACTCATCGGTCGGTGGGCGCCGCGTTTCCTGCCTCAGCGGCGCCGAGGCGGGGAGTATACGCAGGCGCCCCGACCGGCCCCTCCGCCTGCCCGGCCAGCGCCGCCCAGGCGATCGCGACGCGGCGCGCCATCCGATCGGCCGAGAAGAGGTCCGCCCGCGCGCGGCCGGCGACCCGCGGGTCCGCGGCCGCGAGATGCGGCGCCAGCGCCGCCGACCAGGCATCGCGGTCGAACGGCGCGCAGAGCGTGCCGGCGACCCCTTCGAGCACCTGCGGGGCGATCCCGACCGGCGTCGAGACGACCGGCACGTCGCAGGCGAGCGCTTCCAGCACCGCCAGCCCGAGCCCCTCGCGCTCGGACGGGATCACGACCGCGTTGGCGGCGTTGACCCACAGCGGCACCTCGTCGGGCGGGACGTCGTCGAGGCTCAGCAGCGTCGCCTCCCCGGCGACCTCGCGGGCGCGGTCGACGCGCTTCTCCGGCCGCGCGGGGGAGGCGGGGAAGAGCAGGTAGCGGCCGTCGGGGTCGAGCCCGAACCGCTCCCGCGCCGCGCGCCGCGGCAGCGGTCTGAAGCGGCCGAGGTCGACGCCGCACGGCAGCACCGCGACCCGTCGTCTGACGCCGGCGCCGGGGATCAGCTCGGCGAGGGTTGCGGAGACGGTCGCGGCGAGCGTCACCAGCGGCACGACGGCGCGGCTCAGCCGGCCCGAGCGCGGGTGCGCCAGGTCGGTGCCGTGGAAGGTGACGACGTGCGGCGCCCCGCGCAGCGCGAGCGCCGGCCAGGCGGTGAGGCCGAAGTGGGCGTGGATCACGTCGAAGCGCTCGCCGCGGAAGCGCCGCCGCAGCTCTCGCGCGGCGCGCGGATAGGAGCGCATGCCAGGCGGGAAGGCGAACAGCTCGACCTCGATCCCGTCGATCCGCCGCAGCGCCTCCATCTGGTCCTGCACGAAGCGGCCGAGCGCCGGCCGGGCGGCCGTGGGGTACATGTTCGTCACGACGAGCGCGCGCATCAGCTTCGGCAGCCTAGCCGCCCGCCGCGCCCGGCTCGTGCGAGCCCGGCACCTGCGCGTGATTTGTTGCAAAGCCTGCTGACGATCGGCACGAACGCGTCTAGAAGCTCCACAGCTCGATCCGCAGACTCGATCGCCGTTGTCGAGCGAACTGGAGGAAGCCGTGATCTACCGGCTGATGGGACTGCTGCACACGCGGATCGGGCTCGCGCTGAACGGCGAGCGGATGACGCAGGTGCGGCGCGGCGAACGCGGGCAGGGGACGGTCGAGTACGTCGCGCTGATCCTGCTCGTCGCGGCGCTGCTGGCGGGCGTCGTGGCGGCGACGAAGAGATCGTCGATCGGCGACGGCGGGATCGCGAAGGCGATCGTCGACAAGATCAAGACGGCGATCAGCGGGCTCAGATAGGGCGCGCATGCGACGATGGGCCGATGGCTCCAGAGCGCAGCCTCGGACGCTCGCCGGCGCAGTTGCGGCCGGTCGCGTTCGAGCCCGACTTCGTCCGCAGCGCGACCGGTTCGGCGCTGATCTCCGTCGGCGACACGCGTGTGATCTGCACCGCGTCGATCGAGGAGAGCGTGCCGCGCTGGATGGCCGGGCGCGGCAGCGGCTGGCTGACCGCCGAGTACGGGATGCTGCCCGCCTCGACCGGCCGGCGCAAGCCGCGCGACGCGACGAAGGGCAGAGTCGATGGTCGCAGCGTCGAGATCCAGCGGCTGATCGGGCGCTCGCTGCGCGGGGTGGTCGACCTCGACGCGCTCGGCGAGCGCACCGTCTACGTCGACTGCGACGTGCTGCAGGCCGACGGCGGCACCCGCTGCGCGGCGATCACCGGCGGCTGGGTCGCGCTGCGTCGGGCGCTCGACCGGCTCGTCGCGGAGGGGAGGCTGGAGCGGCTGCCGTTGACCGGATCGGTCGCGGCGGTCTCGGCCGGGGTCGTCGGCGGCGTGCCGCTGCTCGACCTCGACTACCCGGAGGATTCGTCGGCCGAGGTCGACGCGAACGTCGTGATGACCGGCGACGGCGGGCTCGTAGAGGTGCAGGCGACGGCGGAGCGGACGCCGCTCTCGCGCGCCCACCTGGACGAGCTGCTGGCGCTGGCCGAGGCCGGCATCGAGCAGCTGCGCGCTGCCCAGCAGGCAGCGGTGGCGGCATGAGCGTGAACGCGACAAGCGGCCGCGGGAGCGCGCCGCGGGCGGAAGGAGCGGCATGAGCGAGCGGTTGATCCTGTCGACGCGCAACGACCACAAGGTGCGCGAGTTCGCGCGGCTGACCGGCGGGCGGCTCGCGCTCGACCCGCTGCCGCCGGAGGTGACGCTGCCGCCCGAGGACGGCGACAGCTTCGTCGCCAACGCGCTCGGCAAGGCGCGCGCCGCCGCGGCCGCGACCGGTCGCGCCGCGATCGCCGACGACTCC
This sequence comes from Conexibacter sp. CPCC 205762, assembly GCF_030646155.1. Taxonomy (GTDB): domain Bacteria; phylum Actinomycetota; class Thermoleophilia; order Solirubrobacterales; family Solirubrobacteraceae; genus Conexibacter. The sequence goes on along the minus strand of NZ_JAUTDN010000015.1, from coordinate 103,765 downwards.
GGCGTCGAGGCCGAGGCGCTCGGCGGCCGGCCGGGGATCCACTCGGCCCGCTTCGCCGGCCCCGGCGCCAGCGACGAGCAGAACCTCGCGAAGCTGCTCGCGGAGGCGCCCGCCGGCAGCGGGCTGCGCTACGTCTGCGCGATCGCCTTCGTCGACCCGGTCGAGCAGGTCGAGCACGTCGTCGAGGGGTATTGCAGCGGCACGCTCGCGGCCAGGCCGAGCGGTGCCGGCGGCTTCGGCTACGACCCCGCCTTCATCCCGGCCGACGAGCTGCCCGACGGCGCTCCCGGCCGCACGATGGCGGAGCTGACCGACGCCGAGAAGGACGCGATCAGCCACCGCGGCCGTGCGCTGCGGGCGTTCGCCGAGTGGCTCGACGGCCGCTGAGCGCGCCGGCGCCAAGAGGGTGCGCGGCGGGTGCGGCGCGGCGCGGCCGCCGCTCAGCGCAGGTTGATCGCGGCCGAGCAGGCGATCGCGAAGACGACCGCGGCATAGCCGACGTAGCCGCTCAGCAGCGTCACCAGCGCGGTGACGAGGCAGACGACCACCGTCACCATCCAGGCGATCCGCTCGAGCGGGACCCTCGTATCCTCGGGCTCTGACATGACGGCCATTCTGACGCCTCCGCTCGCGCTTCGCCATCTGCGCCAGCTCACGACCGACGTGCGCGCCGCCGTCGTGCTCGCCGCCGGGGACCTCGCGGTCCTCGCCCGCGAGCCCGCGGGACGCGCCGACGCGCCAACCGGGACGGTCCTCGCGATCTCCGGCGAGCGGCACGTGCTGGCGGTCCTCGCCGGGCCGCATGCGCTGCTGCCGCTGCTGCGCCACGACCTCGAAACGCTGCTCGCCGACATGGGGGACGAGGGCGCGTCCAGCTCCGTCCAGGTGTTCGAGCGCGCCGATTCCGCCGTCAGCGCGGCGATTTTCGCGGGATTGGGCTTCCCCGCGGCGGGGAAGGCCTGAGGAACTGAGCGCCGAGCGCGAATCGCCCGCAAATACGGGAATATCCGTTTTGTGGTTAATCGAGCGCGAAGATCGTCTCGATGCCGCGAAGACGGTCAGATTTCCCGTGCTGGCGGGGGATTCGCGTTGTTCCCGTCCGCGCGGGTTGTTAGCTTCGGCCCTCCCCACGACCTCGAAGGAGGATCACTGTGACGAAATCAGAGTTCGTCGACCAGGTTGCCGCGAACAGCGGACTGAGCAAGAAGGACGCCGGAGACGCTGTCGATGCCGTCCTCACGACCATCGAGGACGCCCTCAAGCGTGGCAGCGAGGTGACGTTCTCCGGCTTCGGCAAGTTCCACGTCGCCGAGCGTGGCGCCCGCGAGGGTCGCAACCCGAGCACCGGCGAGAAGATCCAGATCGCCGCGTCCCGTGTCCCGCGCTTCACGCCGGGCTCGGGCCTCAAGAGAGCCGTCAAGGGCTGATCCACCCACACTGAGGTCCGGCACGCCCGGACCTCGACCCGGCCACCACAGGCCGAGACCTCTCGCATCCGGCGCCCGTCGCCGTCGCAGGACAGCAACGGGCGCTCCTCGGATCCGGCACGGCTTCGGCCACACCGCCGCGTCAGCGGCAGGAGCCGTGCCGGTTCCGCGCCTTCGCCCGACCCCACGGGTATGATCGCCGCCGATGCGTCACCGGAATCCCGTGCGCTTTCTCGCGCCGCTCGCACTGGTCGCAGTCGTCGTCGGAGTCTTCGCCGTCGTTCAGGCTGCGAGAAGAGACTCTCCGAACGGCGGCTCGCCGACCGCTACGGTCAAGACCACGCCGCACAGAAGACAGGCGAGAAGACGCGCGAGAGCGAGAACCTACGTCGTGAGATCCGGCGACAACCTGACGATCATCTCCGAGCGCACCGGCGTCCCGCTGGAGACGCTGCAGCAGCTCAACCCAGACGTCAGCGCGCAGTCGCTGAGCGTCGGACAGAAGCTGAGACTGACGCAGTGACGGTCGCGCCTCACCGACGGGCGCGACGCGGAGACGCGTCAGCGCTCGCGCTGCGCTGCGCGCTGATCGCGCTCGTGAGCGCCCTGCTGCTCGCGTCCGCCGCCGGCTCGGCGAGTGCCAAGCTGCCACGTCCGCCGCAGCTGTCGGCCGCCAGCGCCGCCGTCTTCGAGGCATCCAGCGGCGAGCCGCTCTACGGCGTCAACGCCGGCGCACGCCATCTGATCGCCAGCACGACGAAGATCATGACCGCGCTGGTCGTCGTCGACAGACTGCCGCTGAACAAGATCTGCACCGTCGGCGGCTACGTCCCGCAGCCGGCCGAGACGCAGATCGGCCTCCACGCCGGCGAGCGCATGAGCGTCAAGGACCTGCTGCGCGGGCTGCTGCTGCCGAGCGCCAACGACGCCGCCGAGACGCTCGCCACCTGCGCCGCCGGCACGCGCTCGGCCTTCATCGGCGAGATGAACGCGAAGGCGCGCGCGCTGGGGCTGACCAACACCCACTACTCGACGCCGGTCGGGCTCGACTCCAGCGCCAACTACTCCAGCGCCGCCGATCTCGCGCGGCTCGGCATCGCGCTGCGCAGAAACAGGTTCCTCGCGCGCACGGTCGACCTCAGATCGGCGACCTTGACGACCGGCGCCGCGCCGCGCACGGTGATCAACCGCAACGGGCTCGTCCAGAGCGTCGGCTGGATCAACGGCGTCAAGACCGGCCACACCAACGCCGCCGGCTACCTGCTGGTCGCCTCCGGCACGAAGAAGGGCGTCACCTACGTCGCCGCCGTCACCGGCACGCCGAGCGAGTCCGCGCGCGACGCCGACGCGCTCGCGCTGCTGAACTGGGCCTTCGCGACGCATGCGTTCAAGACGCCGGTCAGAAGCAGCGCCGTCTACGCGACGGCGAGACTCAAGTACCGCCCCGAGGACTCGATACGGCTGATCGCGACGAGAACCGTCAGAGAGCTGCTCAGACGCGACGCGCGCGTCGCCGTCGCCGTCAGAGCGCCCGAGGAGCTGCAGGGGCCGCTGCCGAGAAACGCCGTCGTCGGCTCGCTGACGGTCCGCGTCGACGGCAGAGTCCTGACGACCGTGCCGCTGGTGTCGGCGACCGCGGTCCCGGAGGTCGGACTGCTCGAACGCGCTGGCGACGCAGCGGCCAGACCGGGTAGCCTGGTAGCGATCGTGGTGGTCGTCGGGGGCGTGGCGGCAGCGCTGCTCCTGCGCCGTCGCCACGGGGCTCGGCGCAGCAGGCGCCGTGCGGACATGGAGGCAGCATGATCATCACCGTCACCCTCAACACGGCGATCGACAAGACGCTGGAAGTGCCGAACTTCCGCCTCGGCCGCCGTCACCGCTCCGTCGACCAGACGACGATGCCGGGCGGCAAGGGCGTCAACGTGGCACGCGCGATCAAGCGGCTCGGCCGCCCGGTGATCGCGACCGGCTTCGCGGGCGGGGCGACCGGCACCCGCATCGTCGAGGCGCTGACGGCCGAGTCGGTCCTGACCGACTTCATCCGCATCGGCGAGGAGTCGCGCACCAACACCGCCGTGCTCGATCCGACGACCGGCGTGCAGACCGAGATCAACGAGCGCGGTCCGAGAGTGACCGAGCGCGAGATGGAGCTGTTCCGCGACAAGCTCCTCTACCTCGCCCAGGGCGCCGACATCTGCGTCTTCGCCGGCAGCCTCCCGCGCGCGGTCGAGCCCGACGTCTACGGCTCGCTGATCAAGGAGCTGCGCAAGCTCGGCGTGACGACGATCGTCGACACCGACGGCGAGCCGCTGCGCCACGCCGTCCGCGCCGAGCCCGACGTCGTCTCGCCGAACGTGATCGAGGCCGAGGAGCTGGTCGGCCACGAGTTCAACGACGACGAGGACCGCATGCTGGCGGTCGCCGAGATCGTCGAGCAGGGTCCGCGCGAGGCGATCATGACCGTCCCCGACGGGGTCTTTGCGAAGGTCATCACCGAGGCCGGCCCGCAGCTCTACCGCGTCCGCGTCGAGCAGCAGGAGGCGCGCGCGGCGGTCGGCTCCGGCGACGCCTTCCTGGCCGGCTACGTCGCCTGCCGCTACACCGGCGGCACGCCCGAGGAGTGCCTCCGCTTCGGCGTCGCCTGCGGCGCCGAGTCGACGCAGCACTTCGGCGCCGGCGTGATCGATCCGCACAACGTCGAGCGGCTGCTCGGCGAGGTCGAGGCGATACCGGTCTCGCTCTCGGCCGAAGTCGGTTGAGCGGCGACCGCGATGCGCCTCATCCAGGCGCGTCCGCGGGGGAAGGCTTTTTCAAACGCGTTGCTACGATGGAACGTGTCGCTGGTTGCCGCCACGACGACGATTCGCTCCCCCTCCGGCCCCGCCCTGCGCGGGGCTGTTTCGTCCGCCTCGACCCGTAGGGTGCTTCCATGGAAATAGAGATCGGCCGCGGTAAGAAAGCCCGGCGCGCTTATGGGTTCGACGATGTCGCCATCGTCCCCTCGCGACGCACCCGCGACCCCGATGACGTCGACATCTCCTGGACGCTTGGTCCGTACCGTTTCGAGCTGCCCCTCCTGGGTGCGGCGCTCGACGGCGTCGTCTCGCCCGAGACGGCCGGGACGATCGGGAAGCTCGGCGGTCTTGCCGTTCTCAACCTCGAAGGCATCTTCTGCCGCTATGAGGACGTCGACGCCCAGCTCGAGCGGATCGCCGCTCTGCCGCAGGCGGAGGCGACCCGCGAGATGCAGGAGATCTACCGCGAGCCGGTCAAGCCGGAGCTGATCGCGCAGCGGATCCGCGAGATCAAGGACCAGGGCGTCGTCGTCGCCGCCTCGCTGACCCCGCAGCGGGTCCGCGAGCACTACGAGCTGGCGCTCGAGGCCGGCCTCGACATCCTCGTGATCCAGGGCACGGTCGTCTCCGCCGAGCACGTCTCGACGGTCAGCGAGCCGCTCAACCTGAAGGAGTTCATCGGCGAGGTGCCGGTGCCGGTCGTCGTCGGCGGCTGCGCCAGCTACCACACCGGTCTCCACCTGATGCGCACCGGCGCGGCCGGCGTGCTCGTCGGCGTCGGCCCGGGCGCGATCTGCACCACCCGCGGCGTGCTCGGCATCGGCGTCCCGCAGGCGACGGCGATCGCCGACGTCGCGGCCGCCCGCTCGCAGCACATGCTCGAGACCGGCGACTACGTCCGCGTGATCGCCGACGGCGGCATGAAGAACGGCGGCGACGTCTCGAAGGCGATCGCCTGCGGCGCCGACGCGGTCATGCTCGGCTCCGCGCTCGCGAAGGCCTACGAGGCGCCGGGCCGCGGCTACAACTGGGGCATGGCGACGTTCCACCCGACGCTGCCGCGCGGCACGCGCGTCAAGACGGTGCAGAACGGCTCGATCGAGGACATCCTGCTCGGCCCCGCGCGCGAGAACGACGGCATGTTCAACCTGATGGGCGCGCTCCGCACCTCGATGGCGACGTGCGGCTACCGCGACATCGCGGAGTTCAACCGCGCCGAGCTGATGGTCGCCCCGGCGCTGCAGACGGAGGGCAAGAGCCTTCAGCGCGACCAGCAGGTCGGCATGGGTTCCAACGGCCGGGCCGTCGCCCTTGTCAACGACTGACGGGCTCTCCACCCACCTCCCGACCGGCGCCACGGCGTCGGTCGCGGCGGGCGAGATCGTCGCTGAGCCCAACGTCGACGCCGAGCAGGTCGTCGTGCTCGACTACGGCGGCCAGTACTCGCAGCTGATCGCCCGCCGCGTGCGCGAGCTGGGCGTCTTCTCGGAGCTGCTGCCGCACCACGTCGGTGCGGAGGAGGTGCGGCGCCGCAGACCGAAGGGGCTGATCCTCTCCGGCGGGCCCGCGTCCGTCTACGCGCCCGACGCGCCGAGACTCGAGCAGGAGCTGCTGGAGCTCGGCATCCCCGTGCTCGGCATCTGTTATGGCATGCAGCTGCTGACGACCGAGCTCGGCGGCGAGGTGCAGGGCGCGGAGGTCGGCGAGTTCGGCCGCTCCAGGCTGACCGTCACCGAGCCGGGCCGGCTGCTGGCCGGGCTGCCGCAGGAGCAGACGTGCTGGATGTCGCATCGCGACACCGTCTTCGCGCCGCCGCCGGGCTTCACCGCGCTCGCCTCGTCGACTGAGTCGCCGGTCGCGGCGCTGGAGTCGACCGAGCGGCAGATCTACGGGATCCAGTTCCACCCGGAGGTCGTCCACACGCCCTACGGCCAGGAGATCCTGAGACGGTTCCTGACCGAGATCTGCGGCTGCGCCAGCAGCTGGTCGGCCGGTTCGGTGATCGAGGACCAGCTCGAGAAGATCCGCACGCAGGTCGGCGGCGGGCGCGTCATCTGCGCGCTCTCCGGCGGCGTCGACTCGTCGGTGGCGGCGCTGCTCGTCCACCGCGCGATCGGCGATCAGCTGACGTGCGTCTTCGTCGACCACGGCCTGATGCGCAAGAACGAGGGCGAGCAGGTGATCACGGCCTTCCGCGATCACTACAAGGTCCCGCTCGTCGCGGTCGACGCCGAGGAGCGCTTCCTCGCGCGCCTCAGGGGCGTCACCGACCCGGAGGCGAAGCGCAAGGCGATCGGCGAGGAGTTCATCCGCGTCTTCGAGGAGGAGTCGGGCAAGCTCGCCGAGGGCGGCGCCAGATTCCTCGTCCAGGGCACGCTCTACTCGGACGTGATCGAGTCGGGCGGCGGCACCGGCGCCGCGACGATCAAGTCGCACCACAACGTCGGCGGCCTGCCGGACGACCTCCAGTTCGAGCTGGTCGAGCCGCTGCGCGCGCTGTTCAAGGACGAGGTCCGCGCCGTCGGCGCTGAGCTCGGCCTGCCGGAGCGGCTCGTCTGGCGCCAGCCCTTCCCGGGGCCGGGGCTCGCGATCCGCGTCGTCGGCGGCGAGGCGACCAGAGCGCGACTCGACACGCTCCGCGACGCCGACGCGATCCTCCAGGACGAGATCCGCAGAGCCGGTCTCTACCGCGAGCTGTGGCAGTCGTTCTGCGTCCTGCCGGACGTCAGAACGGTCGGCGTGCAGGGCGACGAGCGCACCTACGGCTACGTCGTCGTGATCCGCGCCGTCACCAGCGACGACGCGATGACGGCCGACTGGGCGCGGCTGCCGTACGACCTGCTGGAGCAGATCGCCTCGCGCATGATCAACGAGATCCGCGAGGTCAACCGGGTCGTGCTCGACATCACGAGCAAGCCGCCCGGCACGATCGAGTGGGAATAGCTCCCGCGACAGCCTGATGCAGTACCGCGAAACGCCCCGGCAACGGGGCGTTTCGCGTTTCTACTTGAGCGGCTTGCCGTGCTCGTCGCGCTCGATCTCGTCGGCCTGCGGCGACTCGCCGTCGAGATAGCCGCCGGGCCGCTTCATCCCCTCGGGATGGAAGGTCGACACCAGCAGCACGATGATCGCGATCGCGACCACGCCGAGGCCGATGTAGCCGAGCGCATTGTTGGAGATCGCGAAGACGGTCACGGGACCGAGGGTACTCACCCCAGCCGGTCCCAGGCTCTCAGCGTCGCGACCGGGTTGACCGGGCGGCCGCCCGAGTACCACCCCGGCGCCGTCCAGATCTCGAAGTGGAGATGGCAGGCGGAGGCCGAGCCGGTGTCGCCGACGTAGCCGAGCACCTGGCCGGTCTGCACGCGCTGGCCTCTGGCGACGACCGCCGGAGCGCGGAAGTGGGCGTACATGTGGTCCTCGCCGGAGGCGGTGCCGCCGATCACGACGTAGTTGCCCGCGTTGGACTGGTACGCCTTGTTCTTGATCACGCCGCCCTGGGCGGCGACGACCGGCGTGCCGCACTGCGCCATCACGTCCTGGCCCTCGTGCGAGTGGCCGTCGCGGCCGGCGCCGAAGGCAGCGGCGCCCTGGCCGTAGTCGTGCGTCCCGCGGACGGGGAAGACTGCGCCGACGAAGGTGAAGGCACCGAGCTTGACGGCGCCGTCGGGGGCCGGCGAGCCGCCCTCGATCGACGCGCCGCCGCCGGCGGCGATCTCGCTGCTGGCGGTGCGGGTGCTGACCTCGGTCCCGGCCGAGAGGCGCAGCTCGTACCTGCCGTCGGCGGCGAAGTCGGCGCCGCTGTTGCGGCCTTCCCACGTCAGCGTCTGCTGCTTGCCGGGCGCGGCGCTGCGCGTGTCGCTGAAGACCGAGATGCCATCGGCGGCGCGGACGACGTCGACGCGCACGCCGACCGTCCCCGGCGCCTGCGAGACGAACGCGACCTGGACGGCGGAGACGCCCTTGCCGGCCTTGCGCGTGGAGATGCCGGCGTCGAGGTCGGCGATCCCGGCGACGGCGGCGAGCTTCGGCGCCGGCAGCGTCGCGGAGAGGGCGGTGGCGGCCTTGACGACCTTGACCGAGAGGCGCGCGGAGGAGCGCATCGCGGTGCCGGCGGAGGTCTCGACGACGACCTGGCCGCTGACGGCGGCGGCGGGGACGGTCACGTCGAGCTTGGTCGCGCTCTTGGAGCTGACGCGCACGCGCGCGTCGTCCCTGCTGCCGCGACCGCCGAGGAAGACGACCGTGCGGGCGGCGTCGAGCGCCTGGCCCTGAAGCGTGAGGGTGCCGCCGCGCTCGACCGTTCCGGGAGCGGGGCAGCCGGTCTTGCAGACCAGTCCGCTGAGCGACGGCTGACCCCCGTCTGCTGCGGAGGGCGCGGAGGGGCTCGACGCGGGCGCGTCCGCGGGGGCGGAGGCCGTCTGGTTGATCGAGGCGCCGCCGGCCTCGGCGAGCGCGGCGGAGGGGAGCGCGAGGGCTCCGAGCCCGAGCACGGCGGCGAACGACGTCGTCATGGCGACCACACGAGGTCTGGAAGACCCCGTTCCGGGCAGCATCGAAATGCGATGCCCCTTTCTTGACGGCCTACGGGGTTAGCTGACGGGCTCGCGCTGAAAGGGCCGCGCTACCGAGCGCCTGTGCTCGGATTCGCCCCAGCGTCCGCGTGTGGGCGCGGTCGCCAGTGGTTTCCCCGCTCCCTCGCGTGGAGGGATTCGGCAGGCTTATGGAACGCCGGGCAGTATATGGATCGCGCCGACGGAGAAAGCTAAATCTCTTCCGCAGGCTGCCGATCACTGTTGGCCGCGAGCGCCGGACGGGCGGTCGGGCGCCATCGCTCGACATCAAGCGGAACTGTTCTCTATAGTGCTCACCCCGCCGCGCCACGGTGCGCGGCCCTTTTCTTGCCATGAGAACTTACGTCGCCAATCCCACTGACCGCGAGCGCAACTGGCTCGTCGTGGACGCGAACGGGCAGACGCTCGGACGCCTCGCGACGCAGATCGCTGACGCTCTCCGCGGCAAGCGCAAGCCCACCTACACGCCCCACGTCGACACTGGCGACTTCGTCGTCGTGGTCAACGCCGAGAAGATCTCGGTGTCGGGCAACAAGCGGGCAGACAAGCGCTACTACCGGCACACCGGCTACCCGGGCGGTCTCCGTTCGCGCTCCCTCGAGGAGATGCTCGAGCGCCGGCCCGAGGAAGTCATCCGCATCGCGGTCAGGGGCATGCTGCCCCGCAACCGCCTCGCGCGCAAGCAGCTGACGAAGCTGAAGGTGTACGCCGGTCCGGAGCACCCGCACACCGCCCAGCAGCCGCAACCGATGGAGATCGAAGCCTAGTGTCCGACGTCGAGCAGCCCGAAGACGAGCGCAACCCCGCGGGCGAGACGCCCGAGGAGCCCGTCGAGGCCGCCAACGAGGCGCCGGAGCCCGTCGCCGAGGCCGCGCCGCCCGCCGACGAGGCTGCCGAGCAGCCCGCCGTGCAGGAGCAGCCCAAGGCTGAGGGTGGCGACGAGGAGCTGCTCGAGGAGGAGATCGAGGAGACCCCGCGCGTCAAGCCGGAGATCCCCGGTGCCGATCTCGTGCCGGACATCGTGCTCGAGGGCGAGCCCTCCGAGGACGACGACGAGGACGACGAGGCGACCGCCTCGGGCGACTCGGACTCCGAGGACGAGGTCGAGGCCCAGCCGATCGCCGACGCGGCGATCTCGCTCGCGGCCGACGCTCGCTACACCGCGACGGGCAAGCGCAAGACGGCCGTCGCGCGCGTGATCCTGAAGCCGGGCACGGGGCAGTACACGATCAACGGCAAGCCGCTTGACGACTTCTTCCCGCGCCCGACGCTGCAGCGCAACATCCGTCAGCCGCTCGAGGCCGTCGGCTTCGAGGAGCGCATGGACGTGATCGCCAAGATGCACGGCGGCGGCGTCTCGGCGCAGGCCGGCGCGCTGCGTCACGGCATCTCGCGTGCGCTGCTGGTGGCCGACCCGAACCTTCGTGGCGAGCTGAAGAAGCGCGGCTTCCTGACGCGTGATCCGCGCGTCAAGGAGCGCAAGAAGGCCGGCCTCAAGAAGGCGCGTAAGCGTCCGCAGTTCTCGAAGCGCTAGCTTTCTGCCATGGCTCGCCGGTTGTTCGGCACGGACGGTGTCCGCGGCGTCGCCGGCGAGTTTCTGTCGGCTGAGCTGACGCTCGGTCTGGCGCGCGCCGCAACGGCGCGCATCGCCGCGTCAGCCGCCGACCACCGCCCGCGCGTGCTCGTGATCCGCGACACGCGCGAGTCGGGAGAGATGCTGGAGGCAGCGGTCGCCGCGGGCGTCGCTGCCGCCGGCGGACTCGCGCTGCTCGGCGGCGTGCTGCCGACCCCGGCCGCGCCGCTGCTGATCCGCCGCTACGGCTTCGACCTCGGCGTCGTGCTGTCGGCGTCGCACAATCCCTACGCCGACAACGGCGTCAAGTTCTTCGGCAGCGACGGCGACAAGCTCTCCGACGCGGTCGAGGAGGAGATCGAGGCGCTGCTCGACGGCCCGCCCGTCCAGCCGCTCGCGATCGGCGGCGTCAGCCAGCTGCACGGCACGCTCGACGACTACCTGCGCGAGCTGCAGACGCGCTTCGGCGCGCTCGACCTCAGCGGCCGGCGGATCCTGCTCGACTGCGCCAACGGTGCGACCTACAAGGCCGCGCCCGAGATCTTCCGCCGCCTCGGCGCCCACGTCGACGTGCTCGCCGACGCGCCCGACGGCCGCAACATCAACGCCAACTGCGGCTCGACCCACCTCGACGGCCTCGCCGCCGCGATGCGCGCCGGCGACCACGACGCCGGCTTCGGCTTCGACGGCGACGGCGACCGCGTGCTGGCCGTCGACGGCGACGGCACGGTCGTCGACGGCGACGAGCTGGTCGCGCTCGCCGCGCTGCACCTGCGCGCGCAGGGGAGACTGCGCGGCGACGGCGTCGCCGTGACGGTGATGACGAACTACGGCTTCCACGCGGCGATGGCGGAGGCCGGGATCGAGGTCGCGATCACCTCCGTCGGCGACCGCTACGTGCTGGAGGCGCTGCGCGAGCGCGACTGGGCGCTCGGCGGCGAGCAGTCGGGCCACATCGTCGAGCTGGGCTTCGCGCCCTCCGGCGACGGCATCGCCAGCGCGCTGCTGACGCTGGAGGCGCTGGGCGGCAAGTCGCTGGGCGAGCGCGGCGGGATGGAGAAGCTGCCGCAGCGGCTCGTCAACGTCCGTCTGCCCGACCGCTCGTCGCTGGAGCGGGCCGCGGCCGATCCGCGCATGCAGGCGGCGATCGAACGCGAGTCGGCGGGGTTGGAGGGTCGCGGGCGCGTGCTCGTGCGCGCCTCCGGGACCGAGCCGCTGCTGCGCGTGATGGTCGAGGCGCCTGAGGACGACGAGGCCGACGCCGTCTGCGCCCGCCTCGTCGAGCAGGCCGAGGCCGCCGCCTCGCAGCCGGCCGGCTGAGCTGCGCTGCGGCTCAAGCGCGGCTCGCGCCGAGCCGATACCTGAAACCAGTGCGGGCGGCGCGCGTCAGAGCGCCGACCGGACGCCCGCTAGAATTCTGCGGCGCGCCGTCAGCGCCATACCTGCAGCCGCACCAGCCAGCGCGGCGCTCGTCGTTCCACACGGAGGTTCCCCCATGTGCGGCATCGTCGGATACGTCGGCGCCCGTCAAGTCCAGCCCCTTCTCCTCGCGGGGCTCGAGAAGCTCGAATATCGCGGCTATGACAGCGCCGGCATCTCCGTCCTGAACGGGGACCACGTCGACTCCGTCCGCGCCGTCGGCAACCTCAGCGCGCTGCGCGAGGCCGTCGCCGCGCAGCCGGCCGCCGCTACCGAGGAGGCCGGCGCCGCCGTCGCGACCGCCGAGCCGACGACCGGCATCGGCCACACCCGCTGGGCGACCCACGGCCGCGTCAGCGAGCAGAACGCCCATCCGCACGAGGACGAGGCCGGCCGCATCCACATCGTCGTCAACGGCATCGTCGAGAACTACATGGCGCTCAAGCGCGAGCTCGGCGAGCAGGGCGTCCGCTTCACCTCCGAGACCGACGCCGAGGTGATCGCGCACGTCATCTCGCGCCACTACGACGGCGACCTGCCGGCCGCCGTCCAGGCCGCCTACGGCGAGCTGGTCGGCCACTTCGCCTTCGTCGCGATGGCCGCCGACGAGCCCGGCCTGCTGGTCGGCGCGCGCCGCGAGTGCCCGCTGGTCGTCGGCCGCGGCGACGGCGAGCAGTTCCTCGCCTCGGCCGTCCCCGCCTTCCTCGAGCACACCAGCGACGTCCAGTTCATCGAGGACGGCGAGCTGGTCGTGCTGACCCCGGGCGGCGTCGAGTTCATGACGCCGGCCGGCGAGCCGATCGAGCGTGAGGTCACGACGATCGACTGGGACGCCGACACCGCCGAGAAGGGCGGCTACGAGACCTTCATGCTGAAGGAGATCCACGAGCAGGCCGACGCGGTCGCCGAGACGGTCGCCGACCGCACGGCGCGCGGCGACGGCGTCGACCTCGGGGACCTCGGCACGATCGACGACGCCTTCCTGCGTGACGTCAGACGGATCGTCGTGGTCGCCTGCGGCACCTCCTACCACGCCGGTCTGATCGGCCGCTACGCGATCGAGAGCTGGGCGCGCGTCCCGATCGAGATGGACGTCGCCTCCGAGTACCGCTACCGCGACCCGGTCGTCGGCCCCGGCGACCTCGTCGTCGGCATCTCGCAGTCGGGCGAGACGGCCGACACGCTCGCCGCGATGCGGCTGGCGAAGAGCCGCGGCGCGCACGTGCTGGCGATCACGAACGTGATGGGCTCGCAGGCGACGCGTGACGCCGACGGCGTCCTCTTCACCCGTGCCGGGCTGGAGATCGGCGTCGCGGCGACGAAGACGTTCGTCAGCCAGGTGGCGGCGATGTACCTGCTCGCGCTGCGGCTGGCTGAGCTGCGCGGGACGCTGGAGCCGGCGAAGCTGACGGCGCTGGTCGGCGAGGTCAAGCACCTGCCGCACCACATCGCCGAGATGCTGGAGGCCGGCGACGAGAAGATCAGAGCGATCGCCGAGCGCCACTACCAGGCTGAGTTCTTCCTCTACCTCGGCCGCCACATCGGCCTGCCGGTCGCGCTCGAGGGCGCGCTCAAGCTGAAGGAGATCTCCTACATCGCGACGGACGCCTACGCGGCCGGCGAGATGAAGCACGGGCCGATCGCGCTGCTCGACGACAACACGCCCGTCGTCTGCGTCGCGACCGACTCGCCGGTGCTCGACAAGGTCATCTCCAACATCCAGGAGGTGAGAGTCCGCGGCGCCCACGTGATCGCGATCGCGAGCGAGGGCAACACGGAGATCGGCGAGCACGCGGAGGAGGTCGTGACGGTGCCGCAGACCGACTGGATGCTGGCGCCGCTGCTGGCGGTCGTGCCGCTGCAGCTGCTCTCGTACCACATCGCCCGCCTGCGCGGACTGAACGTCGACCAGCCGCGCAACCTCGCGAAGACCGTCACGGTCGAGTAGGACCGGCGCGGGCGCGGGTACGATCACGGCCGTGAAGGGCGTCGGGATCGACCAGCTGGAGATCGAGCGGATCGAGCGCGCGCTCGAACGCCGCCCGGCGCTCGCGCGGCGGCTCTTCACCGCTGCCGAGCTGGCGTACGCCGAGGAGCGCGCCCGCCCCGGCCAGCATCTCGCGGCCCGCTTCTGCGCGAAGGAGGCGGTCGCGAAGGCGCTCGGCCTGCAGGCGTGGTCGTTCACCGACGTCGAGGTCGTGCGCGGCGACGGCGCGCCCGCGATCGTCCTCCACGGCGCCGCCGCCAACGCGGCCGCCGCGCTCGGCGTGACCGAGGTCAAGGTCTCGCTGACGCACACCCGCACCGACGCCTCCGCGGTGGCGATCGCGACATGAGCGCGCTGCCCGCCTGGCTGGAGCCGCTGCCCGACGCTGCCGCCCAGCGGGCGCTCGACGGCTGGGCGATCAGAGTGCGCGGGATCGCCGGGATCGAGCTGATGGAGCGGGCCGGCCGCGGCCTCTTCGAGCTGACGCAGCGGACGATTCCGCAGGGGACGATCGCGGTCGTCTGCGGCAAGGGCAACAACGGCGGCGACGGGCTCGTCGTCGCGCGGCTGCTGCGCGAGGCCGGCCGCGAGGTCGACGTCCAGCTGCTGCCGCAGCCGAGCGAGCTGGCCGGCGACGCGCTGCTGGCGCTGGGCCGCCTCTGCGGCGCGCCGCCGCGGCAGTTCAACCCGGGCGCGCTGGTCGAGGTCGCGGGGATCGTCGACGCCGTGCTCGGGACCGGCGCCAGCGGCCTCCCGCGCGGGCTCGTCGGCGACGCGATCGAGGCGATAGTGCTGGCCGCCGAGCGGGGCGTGAAGGTCGTCGCCTGCGACGTGCCCAGCGGCGTCGACGGCTCGACCGGCGAGATCGCCGGGCCGGCCGTCCAGGCGACCGCGACCGCCACCTTCCACGCCGCCAAGCCGGGCCTCTGGATCAGCCCCGGCAAGCAGCATGCCGGCACCGTCGAGGTGATCGACATCGGCATCCCGGCGAGCGCCGAGCGGCCCGCGGAGACCGCGGCGCGCGCCGGCCTGATCGGCCCCGGCGCGTTGGAGGCGCTGCCGCGCCGCGGCGCCGACGCGACCAAGTTCGACGGCGGCAACGTCTTCGTCGCCGGCGGGTCGAGCGGCCTCAGCGGCGCGCCGCGGCTGGCCAGCGCCGCCGCCGCCCGCGCCGGCGCCGGCTACGTCACCGCCGCCGTCCCGCAGTCGCTCGAGCTCGTCTTCGAGCTGGGCCAGCGCGAGGTGATGTCGGTCGGGCTGCCCGAGCGCGACGGCGCGTTCGCCGAGGAGGCGGCCGCGCCGCTGCTGGAGCGGCTGGAGCGAGCCGACGCGCTCGTGCTCGGCCCCGGCCTCGGCCGCTCCGACCACGCGCTCGCGTTCGCCCGCGCGCTCGCAGCCGCGGCGCCGCTGCCGCTGCTGCTCGACGCCGACGGCCTCAACGCCCACGCCGGCCGGCTCGACCTGCTCCACGGCCGTTCCCACGCGACCGTGCTGACGCCCCACGGCGGCGAGCTGGCGCGGCTGCTCGACGTCGACTCCGACGCGGTCCGCGCCCACCGCCTGGCGCTCGCGCAAGCGGCCGCCGAGGCGGCGAACGCGGTCGTCGTGCTGAAGGGCGACGACACGGTCGTCGTCGCGCCCGGCGGGCCGGTCGCGATCAGCCGCGGCGACGCGCCCGCGCTCGCGACCGCCGGCACCGGGGACGTCTTGAGCGGCACGATCGGCGCGCTGCTGGCGCGCCGCGTGCCGGCCTTCGAGGCCGCCTGCGCCGGCGTCGAGCTGCACCGTCGCGCGGGGCGGATCGTCGGCGAGCGGATCGGCGTCGAGGGCGCGATCGCCGGCGACGTGATCGAGGCGCTGCCCGCGGCTCGCCGCGAGGCTGGCGTCGGATAGGCTGCCGCGCATGCCGAAGGTCGCCGAGATCATGGAGCGTGACCCCGTCACGGTCACGCCGGAGGACACCGTCGAGACGGTGCTGCGCACGCTGCGCGATCACGAGCTGCCGGGCGTGCCGGTGGTCAACGAGGGCGGGCGGCCGATCGGAATCGTCACCGAGGCCGACCTCGTGATGATCGACGAGGAGGAGGACCTGCGCCTCCCGCTGCACATCGACCTGTTCGGCGCGCAGATCTTCCTCGGGCCGGTCAAGCGCTTCGAGGAGCGCTTCCGCAAGGCGATCGCGACGACGGCGGAGGAGATCATGACCGCCGATCCGGTGACGGTCGACGCTGACGCCGACGTGCGCGAGGCGGCGCGGCTGATCGCGGAGCGCAAGCACAACCGCCTCCCCGTCGTCGAGCACGGACGGCTCGTCGGCGTCGTCACCCGTCTCGACGTGCTGGAAGCGCTCGTCTCGGAAGCGTGAGCCCCGCGCGCGCACTCGCCCGCGTCAACCTCGCCGCGATCGAGCGCAACTGCGCGCTGCTGGACGAGCGGATCGGGGCGGCCGCGCTGTGCGCCGTCGTGAAGGCGAACGCGTACGGCCACGGGGCGGTGCAGGCGGCGCGTGCGGCGCAGGCCGGTGGCGCCACCTGGTTGGCGGTCGCGGCGGCGCGCGAGGCGGCCGAGCTGCGCGCCGGCGGGATCGAGGGGCGGCTGCTGGTGCTCGGCGCGATCGGCGGGGAGGAGCTGTCGCAGGCGCTCGACGCCGACGCCGACGTCGTCGCCTGGAGCGAGCCGTTCGTCGCGCGGCTCGCGCACGAGGCGGCGGCGCGCGGACGCACGATCCGCGTCCACCTCAAGCTCGACGTCGGCATGGGCCGGCTCGGCACGCGCGACCCGGACGCGCTGCTGACCGTCGGCCGCGCGGCGCTGGCGGCGCCGGGGCTGGAGCTGACCGGGGCGATGATCCACTTCCCCAGCGCCGACGAGGACGTCGAGCGGACGCGGCGCGAGCTGGCCGGCTTCGTCGCCTTCGGCGCGCGCCTGCGCGAGCTGGTGCCCGGCGCGATATTGCACGCCGCCAACAGCCCGGCCGCGCTCTGCCTGCCGGAGAGCCGGCTCGACATGGTCCGCTGCGGGATCGCCGTCTACGGGCTCGACCCGTGGCAGCGCGACCCGGCCGACCACGGGCTGGAGCCGGCCCTGGAGCTGCGCTCCTACGTCGCAGCGCTGAAGCCGCTGGCGCCGGGGCAGACGGTCGGCTACGGCGGCACCTTCACGGCGACGACGCCGACCTGGATCGCGACGCTGCCGATCGGCTACGGCGACGGCTTCCGGCGCGCCTTCTCCAACAACGGCGTCGCGCTCGTCGGCGGCCGCCGCGTGCCGCTCGTCGGCCGCGTCAGCATGGACAACGTCTGCGTCGACGTCGGGCCCGACCCGGCCGGGATCGCGGTCGGCGACGAGGCGGTCCTGATCGGCGCGATGGGGGAGGAGCGGATCGGCGCCGAGGAGCTGGCGCGGCGGATCGACACGATCAACTACGAGATCACGACCGCCCTCAGCGCGCGCGTCGTGTGGCAGCACCATCGCGACGGGACGCCGGCGTGAGCACGACCGTCGACCCGCTGGAAGCGGCCCGCGCCGCGCTCGCCGGCCACGATGCCTGGCTCGTCGGCGGCGCCGTCCGCGACCGTCTGCTCGGCCGCGCGACGAAGGATCTCGACCTCGCCGTCGCCGGTGACGTGGAGGGCGCGGCGCGGGCGCTCGCGAAGGCTGTGCGCGCGGCCGTCTTCCCGCTGTCGGAGGCGTTCGGCGGCTGGCGCGTGATCGCGCGCGACGGCCGCTGGCAGGCCGACCTCTCGCCGCTGCAGGGCGAGACGATCGAGCAGGACGTGGCGCAGCGCGACTTCACCGTCAATGCGATCGCCGAGCCGCTCGCCGGCGGGGCGCTGGTCGACCCCGGCGGCGGCCAGGGCGACCTCGCCGGCAGACGGCTGCGGATGGTCTCGCCGCGCTCCTTCCGCACCGACCCGCTGCGCGTGATGCGGCTGGCGCGCTTCGCCGTCGAGCTGGAGCTGGAGGTCGAGGCCGACACGCTGACGGCCGCCTCGCTGCAGTCGCAGCGGCTGGCCGACGTCGCGCAGGAGCGCGTCTTCGCGGAGCTGCGGCGCGTGGTCGCCGCGCGCGACCCGCTCAGCGGCCTGGAGCTGATGGACGCGACCGGCGCGACCGAGGCGGTGCTGCCGGAGCTGGCGTCCCTGCGCGGCGTCGAGCAGTCGGTCTACCACCACCTCGACGTCCACGGCCACACGCTCGCGGTGCTGGCGGAGGCGGTCGCGCTGGAGCAGGACCCGGCCGCGGTCTTCGGCGAGCAGCACGGCGCGGCGCTGGCCGAGCTGCTGGCGCAGCCGTTCTCCGACGAGCTGACGCGCGGCACCGCGCTGCGCTTCGGCGCGCTGCTGCACGACATCGCCAAGCCGCAGACGCGCGGCGTGATGGACAACGGCCGCGTCACCTTCTTCGACCACGACAAGCAGGGCGCCGAGCTGTCGCGCGCGATCCTGACGCGGCTGCGCACGAGCGAGAAGCTGCGCGCGCACGTCTCCGCGCTCGCCCGCAACCACCTGCGGCTCGGCTTCCTCGTGCACGAGCGCCCGCTCTCCAGACGGCAGGTGCACGGCTACCTGAAGCGCTGCCAGCCGGTCGAGGTCGATGTCTCGCTGCTGTCGGTCGCCGACCGGCTCGCGACGAAGGGCCGCAAGGCCGACGAGGCGATCGCCAAGCACCTCGAGCTGGCGCGCGAGCTGATCGGCCCGGCGCTGGCGTGGGACGCCGGCGCGAGACCGCGCCCGCTGCTGCGCGGCGACGAGCTGGCCGACGCGCTCGGGATCGCGCGCGGGCCGGGCCTCGGCGCGCTGATGGCGGAGCTGGAGGCGGCCCAGTACGCCGGCGAGGTCGGCACGCGCGAGCAGGCGATCGCCCACGCCCGCGACTTCCTCGCCGAGCACCCGGCCGCGTAGGCGCACGCAGTGGGTCTGACAGACCCACAGATTGCAGGTGACGCTACGCGGATGTGGCGCCGGCGGCGGCCGGCGTCGTGGCGAGGCGGCGGGCGATCGCGCTGCAGAGCGTGACGGCGTTGTCGACCGAGCGGTGGTCGACGTTCTCGGCGGTGTCCGTCGGCCAGTGGTAGTTGGCCGGCACCTTGTGCGGCGTGACCGACCCGATCGTCGCCGTCCGGTAGCCGGCCTTGAGCGCGATCAGCCCGTCGGTCGCGTTGCGGAAGCGCAGCCCGCGGCGCAGCTCGACGCCGCTGTCGGCCGCCGCGTCCGCGACGAGCTGCTTGAACGGCTCCGGGTACTCGCGCATCCGCAGCATCCCCTCGCCCTCGATCAGCGCCAGCTGCGGCGAGCCGACCGTGTCGACGCAGACGACGTGGGTCGTCTCCGGCGGCAGCTGCGGGAAGTGACGCTTGGCGAACGCCTGCATCCCCTCCATGAAGCCCTCTTCGGAGCCGGTCGAGACGAGCAGCACGCGCAGGCCCTCGACGGGGCGCTCGGCCAGCTCGGTCGCGACGCCGAGCAGCGTCGCGACGCCGGTCAGGTTGTCGTTGGCGCCCGGCACCGCGTCGCGCGCGCCGATCTCGGCGAAGGTCACCGCCGAGCCGAGCGACAGCGTCGTGCCGGCCGCCAGCAGCCGCCGCGAGCCGGTCAGCGCGCCGAGCGCGACCAGCGCGGGGCCGCCGAAGACCGGCGCCATCAGCGGGGGAGAGGTGTCGCTGCGCTCCAGCAGCGCGGGCGCGTATCTGGCGACGAGCGGCAGCACGCCAGGGTGGAAGAGCATCCCCCAGTGCGCGGCGTCGTGGTGGGCGACGAAGACGAGCGTCCGCTCGGCGTCGACGTCACCGCTCTCGGCGACGACGTTCCAGGTCGGTCTGCTGGGCAGGAAGCGGCGGCGGAACCAGAGGCTGCCGCCGCTGACGTCGTCGGCAATCGCGGCGGCGGCGAAGGCGCCGGCCGCGCCGGCCGCGATCCGCGTCGCGCGGCCGCGATGGAGCTGGGCGGCGAGGCCGGCGGCGCCGGCGATCGCCGCCGGAACGCCGAGCGGGAACCAGTAGCCGCCGTGGGCGCGCTCCTCCTCGACGCGGGCCGTGCAGCCGAACTCGCCGAGCCGCGCCGCGATCCACTGCGCCGCCTCGCGTTCCCCCGGCGAGGCCGAGGGGCGGTCGATCGCCGCCAGGTGGGCGATCGCGTCGCGGAGGTGACGTCGGTCGGGCACTTGGACGTCAGGCTACCGATATGCTCGGCGCGTGCCCACCACCTCGGACGACTGCATCTTCTGCAAGATCGTCGCGGGCGAGCTGCCCGCGCGGATCGTGCGCCAGGACGAGCGCACGATCGCCTTCATGGACATCGCTCCGGCGACCTACGGCCACACGCTGGTGATCCCGCGCAACCACGCCGCCGACCTGCTCGCGATCGAGCCGGAGGACCTGCAGGCGGTCGCGGTCGCCGCGCAGGCGATCGCGGCGCGCGCGAAGGAGCGCTTCGGCGCCGCCGGGATCAACCTGATCAACTCGTGCGGCGCGGCCGCGTGGCAGACGGTCTTCCACTTCCACATGCACGTGATCCCGCGCTATCAGGACGATCCGCTGAGACTTCCGTGGGTCCCGGCGCAGGGCGATCCGGACGAGATCGCAACCGCCGCAGCTCAGCTGATCGGCTGATTCTCAGCACACCGCGGGTCTGCTCGCGGCAGATGCCACTTGCAGTTCACCCCTCTGGTGCGGTTGACTTCTTTCTTGAACGACCGGGCTAGAGCCTGGTGCAAACCTGCCGGGACACCGGCATGCAGTCCTCGGGGGACGCAATGGCAACGGGTACGGTGAAGTGGTTCAGCGACGACAAGGGCTTCGGGTTCATCACTCCCGATGACGGTGGTCGCGACCTCTTCGTCCACTACAGCGGCATCACGGGAGACGGCTACCGCTCGCTTCCCGAGGGCCAGAAGGTCTCGTACGAGGAGGAGCAGGGCGACAAGGGCCCCAAGGCGGTCAACGTCGCCAGAATCTGATCGGCGCCCGGGGCTCCGGGCGCCATTCACGGCAGCGATGGCGCGCTGGTCGCGCTTGCAGGCATGCTCGCAAGCGCTACCTTTCGCGCGCATTCGTGTTGAATGAGGCTATGAAGCGGATCCTTCTCGGCGTCGTCGCCCTCGTCTGCGCGCTCGGCGTCGTCACCACAACTGCCTCCGCGAAGATCTACGAGATCGGCGCGAGTACGACCGCGGCCGCGCCGAGCTGCCCGGAGAACTGCCGCGTCGTCACCAAGACGACGGCGCTGCAGGTCTCGACCGGCGGCAAGGCGTATCCGATCACCGTGCCGACCGCCGGCCGGGTCGTCGCGCTGTCGCTCCAGCTCGGCTCGCTGACGGTCAGCCAGGTGAGAAGACTGAACGCCACCTACGGCGGCACGCCGCGCGTCCAGCTGACCGTGCTCAGCCAGGACTCGAGACAGAAGCCGAAGCGGCTCTACACGGCGAAGGCGCAGAGCGAGGTCTTCCGCGTCACCGACTACCTCGGCACGACCGCCCAGTTCCCGCTGGAGAGAAGCCTCGAGGTCGCCAAGGGCGACTTCCTCGCGCTGACGGTGCCGACGTGGGCGCCGGTGCTGTCGGTCAACCTCGACGACGCCAACAGCTGGCGTGCCAGCCGCGCCAGCAGATGCAACGACGAGCAGATCTTCATCACCCAGACCGCGCAGCTGATCCTCGACAGAGAGGCTGCGTACAAGTGCATCTACAGAACGGCGAAGGTCACGTACACGGCGACGATGATCTCGACGCCGAAGGCGAGAAAGCTCGAGGACGAAAGCTCGAGCAGAGACGACACGTCGAGAAGAACCTCGACGACGAGAAGAACCACCACGACGACCAGATGAGTCGTGGCGCGGGCGCGGTCGGGCACGCCGACCGCGCGCCTCGCCGCTCGCGCTGACGCGAGCTACCCTGCGTCCGTGAGCGCAGCGGGCTGGATCTTCCTCGTCGGGATGCGCGTCTTCGATCTCGGCGGCATGATCGTCTGGCTGGTCTGGTACTTCCGCCAGAGAGAGGACGACGACTGGCCCGAGTGGGAGGACTGGGACAGAGACCCGCCGCCCGACCGTCCCGATCCGCCCGATCCCGGCGGCTCCGGTCTCAGACTGCCGCTGCCCGACGCCGAGCCCTGGCCCGGCCGCATCCGCGACCACGGCGCCCCGCGCCCGCCGCGGACCGACCGCCGCCGCGAGCCGCTGCCGGCGCCCGCGCGCGAGCCGCACGGTGCCGAGCAGCCGACGCGGCCGTCCGAACGCGGATGAGCGCGGCGAGGAGGCGCGGGTGAGCGTCGCGGGCGAGCGCGGCGAGCCGCTGCCGGGCGGCGACGAGCACGCCGGCGCGGTCTTCCGCCTCGGCGATCGCGTCGAGCGCCCGGCGGGGCCGCATGCCGCCAGCGTCCACGCGCTGCTGCGCGCGCTGCGCCGCGACGGCTTCGACAGCGCCCCGCTGCCGGTCGCGCGCGACCGGCAGACCGAGACGCTGCTGTACGTGCCCGGCGAGGTCCCGCTGCCGCCGCTCCCGCGCTGGGCGGCGGGGGAGCCGGCGCTGCGCTCCGTCGCCGCCCTGCTGCGCCGCATGCACCGCGCGAGCGAGGGGTTCGAGGCGCCCGACGCCGGCTGGTCGCGCGAGCTGGCCGATCCGCGCGGCGGGACGCTGATCTGCCACAACGACGTCTGCCCGCAGAACGTCGTCTTCCGCGACGGGCGCGCCTTCGCGCTGCTCGACTTCGACTTCGCCGCGCCCGGGCGCGGCATCTACGACCTCGCGATGACGGCGAAGCTGTGGCTGGCGCTCGGGATGCCCGGCGACCACACCCGCGGCACGGTCGCGCCGGAGCGCGGCCTGCGCGTGCTGGCGGAGGGCTACGGCCTGACGCCCCAGGAGCGCCCGCAGCTGATCGCCGCGCTCGGCGACGCGATCGCCGTCGGCGACGCCTTCCTCGCCCGCCACGTCGAACGCGGCGAGCCGGCCTATCTGTCGATGTGGGCCGCCGGCGGCCGCGACCGCGTCGCCCGACGCCGCGACTGGTTCGAGCGCGAAGCGCCCGGCCTGGCCGAGCGGATCAGCGGCTGAGGGCCTTACGGACGGAGACGGGAGGCGTCAGCGGGGCGCGGCGGCCGGGAAGGCCTAACACGCACCCGGGTTCTGGTCACAGAACGCGTCGGTGCCGGCGCCGCCGGAGCTGCCGCCGCCGCTGTTGCCGGTGCCGGTGTCGCCGCCGGTGCCGGTGTCACCGCCGCCGCCGACGCCTGCGCCGCCGCCGGTGCCCGCACCGCCGGTGTCGCCGCCGGTGCCGGTGTCGCCACCGGTCCCGGTCGTGCCGCCGCCGGTGTCGCCGCCCGTGTCACCGCCGCCGGTGTCGGTGGAGCCGGTGTCGGAGGAGCTGCCGGTGTCACCGCTGCTGGTGTCGGAGGAGCTGGAGCTGTCGCTGCTGCTCGTGTCCGGGGAGCTGGTGTCGCCGCCGGGGGTGGTGGCGGTCGTGCTGGTGGTCGAGGTCGTCGAGGTCGATCTCGCCGTCGCGCCGGAGGGGATCGTGGCGCTCGTGCCGACGGTCAGCGGCGGCGTATCGAGCGTGCCTGCGCTGGAGCTGCCGCCACCGCCGCAGGCCGACAGGCCGACGACGAGCGTCGCGCCGGCAAGCAGCGCGAGCAGTGGTCTGAGCGGGTGAAGGCGAGGCAGCAAAGGGCGAATCGCCTCAGCGGGGGAGCGGAGCCATCCGACGGCCGCAGGTCGGGCAGTCGTTGAGGTCCTTCTGGCACATCTGGTCACACCAGTTGCAGATGCGCAGGTTCTCCACCGTCCATGGCAGATCCGACGGCGACGGCGCAAGCGGGAGCAGCTGAGCGACGACCTCGAGCTCCTCGCCGGTCTCACGGTCCGTGTAGGTACGGTCCGCGTCGGCCTCGATGATGACCTCACGGCCGGTCGACGGAGTCCGCATGCGATAACGCTGTTGAATGCTCACGGGGCGGAATGGTACCAACGCCTCAGGTCGAACGGCCCGGTCCCAGCGGGGTTCGCGGTCTGCCGGCACGGATAGGCTGTCGCACCGATATGCGCGTGCTGATCTTCCACGGCTACCTGCTGGGTGGCACCGGCTCCAACGTCTACAACGCCAACCTGGCCGCGGCGCTGCGCCGGCTCGGCCATGAGGTCCACCTGCTGAGCCAGGAGCGGGCGCCGGAGCGGCTGCCGTTCGTCGACGCCTACGGCGACTGGGACGGCGGCGCGCTGCGGCTGACGACGAGAGTCGAGCCGGTCCGCTGCACCGCCTACCGGCCGGCGCTCGCGGGCCTGCTGCCGGTCTACGTCGCCGACCGCTACGAGGGGATCGAGGCGCGCCCGTACCCCGATCTGAGCGACGCCGAGGTCGAGGCCTACGTCGAGGCGAACGTGCGCGCCGTGCGCGAGGTCGCCGAGCTGGTGCAGCCCGACGTCGCGCTCGCCAACCACCTCGTGATGGGGCCGCTGATCCTCTCGCGCGCGCTGCCGCGCGTCCCGTACGCGGTCAAGATCCACGGCAGCGCGCTGGAGTACACGGTCGCGCCGCACCCCGAGCGGTTCCTCGCCGCCGCCCGCCGCGGCGTCAGCGGCGCGCGCGGCGTGCTGGTCGGCTCGCGCCACACGGCCGAGCGGCTGTGGGACACGCTGCAGGAGCCCGACCTGCCGCCCCGCACGCGGCTCGGCCCGCCCGGCGTCGACGTCGGCTCCTTCGCGCCGCGCGAGCCGCTCGCCGCGCGCGCCGGCCTGCGCGAGCTGGTCGACCGCATCGCCCGCACGATCGAGGAGAACGACACGATCGAGGCCGCGATCGCGGAGACGCCGATCGATCCGCTGACGGCGGAGACGCTGGAGGCCGCGGTGGCGGAGACGCCGGGCGAGGCGCCGTCGGCGTTCGCGCGCGACGAGCGCGAGGCGCTGCGGGCGCTGGAGCCGCTGCTCGAGCTGCCCGCGAGGACGCCGCTGGTCGGCTATGTCGGCAAGCTGATCGTCTCCAAGGGCGTCGACCTGCTGCTGGCGGCGTGGCCGCTGGTGCTCGCCGAGCATCCCGACGCGCGCCTGGTCGTCGTCGGCTTCGGCGGCTACCGCGCGACGCTCGAACGGATGCAGAACGCGCTCGCCGTCGGCGATCTGGAGACGGTCGCGGCGATCGCGGCCGCCGGGCGCGCCGCCGAGGGCGGCCCGCAGGGGAGACCGCTGCGGCTGCTGCAGGAGTTCCTCGCGCGGCTCAGCGCGGAGCCGGCCGCGCTGGAGCGGTACGTGAGCGCCGCCGCGTCGCTGCGCGAGCGGGTCGTCTGGACCGGCCGGCTGGAGCATGACGAGCTGCGCGACCTGCTGCCGGCGTTCGCGGCGCAGGTCGTCCCGAGCACCTTCCCGGAGGCGTTCGGGATGGTCGCGGCGGAGGCGGCCGCCTGCGGCGCGCTGCCGGTCTGCTCTGACCATTCCGGGCTGGCCGAGGTCGCGGGCGCGCTCGCCGCCGCGGCGCCGGCCGAGGTCGGCGGCCTGTTCGCCTTCCCGACCGACGAGGGACCGGTCGTCGAGGGGCTCGCGGGCCGGCTGCTGGCTTGGCTGGGCGCCGACGCGGGCATCCGCGAGCAGACGCGCGAGGCGATCGTCGCGACCGTCCGCGAGCGCTGGTCGTGGGAGGGCGTCGCGCGCGGCGTGATCGCCGCGGCGCAGGGTCGGCTGGACGAGCTGCCGCTGCCGCCCAGACGTTCTGAGCAGTAGGAACTGGAATCTCGTCGTGACTTCCGGATAGAGTCGCGCATGGAGATGATGAGGAGACGCGGAGGACTCGTTGTTTCGGTCGCGGCGACAGCGCTCGTTGGCCTGTTCGCGGGCTGTGGCGCCGACGATCTCAAGGGACAGCGAGCCGACGTCGTGCACGGCAAGCAGCTGTTCGTCGAGAGATGCGGAGCCTGCCACACGCTCGCCCGCGCCGGAACCAGAGGCAACGTCGGTCCTGACCTCGACGAGGCCTTCGCGCAGTCGATCAGAGACGGCTTCGGGCGCAGCACCGTCAGAGGTGTCGTGCACCAGCAGATCCTCTATCCCAACTCGAGAATGCCGGCGAGACTGGTGACGGGCGCGGCAGCGACCGACGTCGCCGCCTACGTCGCCGACGCGGCCGCCAAGTCCGGCGACGACACGGGCGCGCTCGCGTCCGCGGTCAGAAGAGCGGACCAGGGCTCGGCCGAGGCCGAGAACGGCAGAGTCGAGATCGACGCCAACCCCGACGGCCAGCTCGCCTACACGGTCGCGAGCGCCTCGGCCCCGGCCGGCGCGCTGGAGATCGACTCCAGAAACGCCTCCTCGGTGCCGCACGACATCGCGCTCGAAGGCGCCGACGGCGCTGAGCTGGGCAAGGGCGAGACGGTCTCCGGCGGCGGCGTCTCGAGAGTGTCGGTCGACCTCAGAGCCGGCAGATACACGTTCTTCTGCACCCTTCCAGGCCACCGCGAGGCTGGCATGGAAGGCACGCTGACCGTCAGATAGGCGTCGCCGAGCGCGCGCCGCTCTGGGCCGCGGCCTCCTGGTCGCGGTCCTCCTCTTGGGAGGCCTTCCAGAAGAACCAGGTCAGCGTGGCCATGATGACGACGATGTCGAGCACCATCATCAGCCCGCCGGCCGTGCCCTGGTCGCCGCGCGGCGAGTAGCCGAGCGGCCGCTCGCCGCTGCCGTAGGCGCCCTCGTAGAGGACGCCTCTGGCGAAGACGAAGATCATCCCGAGGAACATCGACGACATCCGCGCCGCGAAGATGTAGCCGATCTTCCACAGCTGGCCGGGCATGCGGCGCTTCTGCGGCTCCAGCACCGGCCACCACAGCAGCAGGTTGGCGGCGAGGAACGACTCGTGCTGGAGCACGTGCAGCAGCGGATGTCTCAGCGCGCCCTCGAACAGCACGCCGTAGTGCCACACCCAGATCGTCAGCACGTACAGCGGCAGCGCGACCAGCGGCTGGCGCAGCGTGCGGAAGATCCGCCGCAGCCAGCGCTGGCGGGCGAGCAGGACGAGCGCCGGGCGCGGCGGCCAGAACAGCAGCAGCGGCGCGCGCAGGCCGGCCAGCAGGAACGGCGCCGCGATGTCGCCGAGCAGCAGGTGCTGGGCCATGTGGGCGCTCATCAGCTCGCTGTCGTAGGCGTCCAGCGGGCCGTTGAGCGCGACCGTCACGAGCGCGATCCCGATCCACCAGCAGGCCTGCTGGCCGCGGCCGATCGTCAGGCCGCGGCGGCGGACGATCCGCAGCGCGCGCAGGTAGAGCCAGCAGACGCCGGCGAGCAGCAGCAGGACGACGGGGTCGAAGGCGACTCTCATGGCCTCGACCGAGTGTCGCGCGATCGCGCGCGGCCGGTGGCGATCAAGTCAGCGCTCGTGCCAGCAGCACGAGGCCGACGATCACGACCGCTGCGACCAGGACGTAGAGGAGGAGGCGGAACGCCTCCCCCTCGGAGCGAAGCGGGTTCAGCATCGCTACAGCAGGTAGACCGTGCAGTAGACGATCACCCACATCACGTCGACGAAGTGCCAGTAGATGCCCGGCACCTCGACGCCGCGATGCTCCTCCGGCGAGAAGTGCCCGCGGAAGGCGCGCACCGTCACCATCAGGAGGATCATCAGGCCGAGCGCGACGTGGGCGCCGTGGAGGCCGGTCAAGCCGTAGAAGACCGACGCCTGGGCGCTGTTCGACGGCGCGAAGCCGATGTGGACGTACTCGTTGATCTGGACGAACAGGAAGGTGGCGCCGAGCAGGAAGGTCGTCGCCATCCCCGCCTTGAACGCCGCCCGGTTGCCGCGTCTGATCGCCTCGAGCGCCCAGTGGAGGGTGATCGAGGACGACAGCAGTATCGCCGTGTTGACGCCGGCGATCAGCTTC
This sequence comes from Conexibacter sp. CPCC 205762, assembly GCF_030646155.1. Taxonomy (GTDB): domain Bacteria; phylum Actinomycetota; class Thermoleophilia; order Solirubrobacterales; family Solirubrobacteraceae; genus Conexibacter. The sequence goes on along the minus strand of NZ_JAUTDN010000015.1, from coordinate 76,137 downwards.
GGCAGCTCCGTCCCCTCCGCCGGCCACGGGTTCCCGTCGACCACGCGGATGAAGAAGTAGGCCGTGAAGAAGGCCCCGAAGACCATGATCTCGGAGATGATGAAAAGCAGCATCCCGAGCAGCTGCGGGTCGACGCGGGAGCTTCTGTGCGCCGCCGGCGGGCCGTGATGGTGCTCGGCCTCGCCGGCGTGGTGCAGCCCGGCCGTGGAGGAGACGGCTTCCATCAGGCGGCCTTCACTCCGGACTCGGCGGCGGCCGGGGCCTCTTCGGCGACGTCGATCTCGACGTGCGTCACAGGCGCGACGGTGATCTTCTGGACGCGGTCGACGAGGTCGCTGCGCAGCCAGCGCGAGCGCATCTTCGGCAGCGTCGCGATCACGATCTCGTCGACGCGGTGGAACTGCAGCGCGTTCGCGACGGCGTCGTAGGGGTCGGGGTCGCCGATCCCGCCCATCGCCGGTATGCCGGCGGAGGAGAGTCTGTCCAGCAGCGTCTGCAGACGGCCCTTGGCCTGCTCGATGTGGTGGCCGTGGCCGCCCTCCTGGGGCACGACGACGAGGAAGCGGTGGGGCGAGTCGGTCGCGCGCCGTCTCAGCTCCTCGAACAGCGCCTCCGCTCTCGCCGTCTTGTTGGCGACGATCAGCGTGTGCGTCTCGGGATCTCTCTCGCGCTCGCTCTCGAGGTCGACGACGACGTGCTCGACCGGCAGGCCGGTCGCGAGCTGGATCCGCTCGAGCAGGTCGTGACGGAGCCAGCCGGAGCGGGTCTCCGGATGGGTCGAGACGATGATCTCGTCGATCCGGTACTCGCGCACGGCGTCGAGCGTGGCGGTGTACGGATCGGGATCCATCACGTCGCCGGTCGCTCTGATGCCGTGCTCGCCGATCGCGTCGAGCGTCTCGTTGATGCGCATCAGCGCGGCGTCGCGGACGGCGTCGTCGTAGATCACGTAGCCGTTGCGCGGGCGGTTCTGGGGTGCGATCACGACGAACTCGGCGTCGCCTCTCGCGTGTCGGGCGCGAATCGCCTCGACGAGGCTGTGGCCGCCGTGTGTTTCGTTCGCGACCACGAGGACTCTTCTGGCCATGGTGCGCTTCACCTCACTCTCTGGTCGGTGACGTCGCGACGGAGCCGGCCGGAGTCGGCTTCGCCTCTGTGGGCGATTGGAAGATGCCGTGGACGGCGCCGGGCACCCCGTACTCGTACGGGCCGCCGACGACCGTCGGGACGGCGTCGAAGTTGAAGATCGGCGGCGGCGAGCTGACCTGCCACTCGAGCGTCAGCGCGCGCCACGGGTTGGCCGCCGCGCGCGGGCCGCCGCGCCAGCTCGCGACCATGTTGTAGAGGAAGACGAGCATGCTCAGGCCGAGCGCGAAGGAGGCGATCGTGACGAGCAGGTTGAGCGTCGCGTACTGCTCGGCGTAATCGGCGACGCGGCGCGGCATGCCGTCGAGGCCGAGCAGGTGCATCGGCGCGAAGGTCACGTTGAAGAACACGAACGTGCACCAGAAGTGAATCTTCCCGAGCCGCTCGTCGTACATTCGCCCGGTCATCTTCGGGAACCAGTAGTAGATCCCGGCGAAGATCGTGAAGAGCGAGCCGCCGAACAGCACGTAGTGGATGTGGGCGACGATGAAGTACGTGTCCGAGACGTAGATGTCGAACGGGATCATCGACAGCATCACGCCGGAGATGCCGCCGAGCGTGAAGGTCGTCAGGAAGCCGAGCGCGAACAGCATCGGCGTGTCGAGGTGGAGCACCCCTCGCCACAGCGTCGCAAGCCACGAGAAGATCTTGATCCCGGTCGGCACGGCGATGATCGCGGTCGTGATCATCATCGGCACGCGGATCCACGCCTGCATGCCCGAGACGAACATGTGGTGGGCCCAGACGGTGAAGCCGAGCGCGACGATCGCCAGCAGCGAGAACGCCATCATGCGGTAGCCGAAGATCGGCTTGCGCGCCTTCACCGACAGCACCTCGGAGACGATCCCGAAGCCCGGCAGCATCATGATGTAGACGGCCGGGTGGGAGTAGAACCAGAAGACGTGCTGGTACATCAGCACGCTGCCGTTCTTGCCGCTGCCGACGAAGGCGTCGAAGAAGTTGAAGCCGAGCGCGCGGTCCAGCAGCACGAAGAACTGCGAGGCGGCGACGAACGGCGTCGCGATCACGACCAGCAGCGAGGTCGAGAAGTTCGCCCACACGAGCAGCGGCATGCGGAAGAAGCTCATCCCCGGCGCCCGCATCGTGATGATCGTGACGAGGAAGTTGAGCGCCGTCGCGATCGAGGAGGCGCCGGCGAACTGGACGCCGATCGTGAAGAAGACCTGTCCGAGCGGCATGTCGGTCGAGAGCGGGGCGTAGGCCGTCCAGCCGCTCGCGAAGGCGCCGCCGGGGGCGAAGAAGCTCGCCGTCAGCAGCAGGCCGGCCATCGGCAGCATCCAGAACGAGAGCGCGTTCAGGCGCGGGAAGGCCATGTCCGGCGCGCCGATCATCAGCGGCAGGACGTAGTTGGCGATGCCGGCGAAGACCGGGATCACGAACAGGAAGATCAGCAGCGCCGCGTGGACCGAGAAGAGGCCGTTGAAGGTCGCGCTGTCGACGAACTGCATCCCCGGCTGGGCCAGCTCCGCGCGCATCAGCATCGCGATCAGGCCGCCGAGGAACATGAAGAAGAACGAGACGCAGATGTACTGGATCCCGATCACCTTGTGATCGGTGTTGACGCGGAAGTACGCCTTCCAGCTCGTCGCGCCGTGGGAGGAGTGGTCCTCCGCGCGCGTCGGGCGGCCGGCCGCGTAGTAGAACCAGTAGTCGAAGCAGCCGAGGCCGACGAGGAAGAACAGCGGTATCGCTATCAGCGAGACCGTCGTGATCGCGTTGCCGTCCGACCACGCGTCGGGGTAGTGCATCAGCGTCCGCACGACGCCCACGAGCGCGTACGAGAAGGCCAGGCCGAGCAGAATGAACAGCGCTGCGCGGTACCAGCCCGGGGCGCGGAGCTTGGCGGTCATCAGCGGATCTCCTCCGTCACTTGCACACGCACCTCGGTCATCTCGACACGCTCGCGAGGTAGGTCACGAGGCCGTCGATCTGCTCGCTCGAGAGCGTCTGGGAGAAGTTGCTCGGCATCACACCGGGCTGATACCCCTCTTCGACTCTCTTGTCGGGGTCGACGATGTCCTCTCTGATCTCGTCCTCCGACTGGCCTCTCAGCGCAGTCGTGAGGTCGGGGCCTGCGCTGCCGTTGGTGCCCGCGTCCGCGAGCGTGTGGCAGCTGCCGCAGTTGGAGACGAACGTCTCTCTGCCGAGCGCGGCGGCGTCGCCGCCGCCTCCGCTCGCGCCGCCGCCGGAGTCCCCGCCGCCCGCGGCACCGCCGCCGGCGCTGCCGCCTCTGACCTGCTCGGCGATCCAGCTGTCGTAGGCGGCCGGCGTCACGACTCTGGCGGTCGAGCGCATGACGGCGTGGCCGAGGCCGCACAGCTCCGCGCAGACGACCTCGAAGGTGCCGGTCTTGGTCGGCGTCGCGCGCACCTCGGTCACGATCCCGGGGACCGCGTCGATCTTGACGCGGAAGGCCGGAACCCAGAAGTCGTGGATCACGTCAAGCGCTCTGACCTTGAACAGCACCGGCCGGTCCTTCGGCAGCACCAGCTGCGTCGTCTCGATCGTTCTGCCGTCCTGGTCGTAGGCGTATCTCCAGGCGAACTGCTGCCCGGTGACGTTGACGGTGAGGGTGTTCGGCTTCTTCTCCTCGATGTCCGTCAGGACCGTGTAGGCGTAGGAGCAGAGCGAGACGAGCACGATCGCCGGGATCGCCGTCCAGACGATCTCGAGGCGTGTGTTGCCGTGTATCGGCGGCCCGTCCTGTCTCTCCTGGCCAGGCCGCATGCGGAACTGCCAGACCGACAGCAGCGTCGCGCAGACCACCAGCACGAAGACCGGGACGGAGATGATCATCAACACGTCGTAGAGCGTGTCGATCGGTCCCGCCTGCTTCGCAGCGTCGGTCGGGAACCAGTCGATGATGAGGGCCAGCGCGATGCCGATCGCCGAAGCGACCAAGCCAACGCCAACCATCAATGCGACCGGATGTCTACGCACGCAGATACTCCTCGCTGCCGCCGTGGGCCTGCTCTCCTGTGCCGATCCTAAGCGAGCGGAGAGACGGTGCGCAAATGTGGTCGGTCACCGGACCGCGGACCGTTCAGCGTTGACCCCTCGGGGTAGGGGAGAGCGCCGCTCCTGACAGGGTCGGAAACGGGCGTTGCGCGCGCGTCGCGTGCGGGCGTCGCGCGAGTGCGCGCGACCGCGTGCAGGCACGCGAAAGCGACCGCCGAAAGGGCGGTCGCATCGCACGCCAGCAGCCGGTCGAGTCGCCCCTAGGCGGCGCGCGGCGTCTGCGACACGCCCTCGCGGGCGCGAGCGCGGTACGCCGACGGCACGTTGCCGAGGTGGCGGCGGAAGGTCTTGGCGAACTGCGCCGGCTGTCGGTAGCCAACCCGGCGGGCGACCTCGCGGACGGTCAGCGACCCGTTCGCGAGCAGCTCGGCGGCCCGCTCCATGCGGACTCTCGTGAGATGCTCGCGAAAGGTGGTGTCGCCGATCTCGGCGTAGGCCCGTTGGAGTTGGCGACGCGACGAGGCGACGCGACGGGCGATGTCGTCGAGCTCGAGGTCCGAGGCGTACTCGGCTTCGACGATCCGCACAGCCTCGTTATAGAGCTGCGTGCGGTGGCGGACTGTTCCTGGTCGTTGCGTGGGCACCGGACAGAGATACGGAGCGAGGACCAGTTTTGGATGGTCCGTACAGCGCGCTTGCGACAAGCTGGCGCACTCAAAGTCTTTGGGTACGTTAACGAACGAGTCGATTTCATTGAGTCGACCGAACTGGTGCGTTTGCTGAAAAAGACCAGCGGAGCGGGCATTTCTCGTGTTACAGATGGCGCATCGGCGTCACTCTGACCGGATCGGAGAGAGAACGGGCGTGTCGGCGTGGACCGAGGGGGTAAGCTTGCTGCAATCGTTGCAAGCGACCACGGAGGCGGCGATGCAGGTACGCGAGGGCATGTCCGCGACATCGTTGACCGTCGGCCCCGGCCACACGCTGCGGGAGGCGGCTCAGCTGATGCACGAACGGAGGATCGGCTCTGCGATCGTCCTCGACGCCGACCAGCCAGGGCCGGGGCTCCTCACGGAGCGCGACGTCCTCGCTGCGATCGGGCGGGGGCTGGATCCCGACGCCGAGCTGGTGGGGAACCATCTCACCAGCGACCTCGTGTTCGCGGCTCCCGACTGGTCGCTCGAGCAGGCGGCCTGCGAGATGGTGCGCGGCAGCTTCCGCCACCTGATCGTCGTCGAGGGCGGCGAGCTGGTGGGCGTGCTCTCGATGCGTGACGTCGTGCGCTGCTGGACCGAGGACGGCGCCGTCTGCGCCGTGCCGATGGCCGGCAGCGGGGCCGCGGCGCGTTAGCCGCACGCTGGTCCGGCCCGGGAGAACAAAAAACGGCCGCTCGAAGGAGCGGCCGCTGAGAGATGCGATGTGCGAGCGGCGCCGGGAGGCGCCGCTCGTCATCTGAGGCTGGCTAGTGGTGGTCGCCGGGACCGTGCGAGTGCTCGAGCGGAAGCTCGGAGATGTCCTTGCGCGTGCTGGCAATCCACTTGACCGTCGTGCTGAGGAACAGCACGAGGCCGATAATCAGGATCGGGAGCCCGCCGGTGATGCCGACGACGGTCAGCGTGATGCCGAGCGCGTTCAGGATCGGCAGGAGGCTCGGACCGGGGAGGTGGATCTCCTCGCCGACCGGCGGGGTGGTCTGCTCAGGCTGCTGGCTCATGGTTCCTAGGAGATGTAGATCGCGGCGGCCAGGAACGACGCGCCGAACATGAAGACGCAGACCGCCGTGGCGATCAGCGCGGAGCGGATGTTCTTGCGAGCGAGTCGGCGGTCCATGGTGTCCTCGAGTTCTACGGGTGAGTCGGGTTCAAAGAAGTTCAGAGCTTCACGTCGGCCACCATCGCGCCGAACAGCAGCGCGAGGTAGAGCATCGAGAAGAGGTAGAGCTTGAGCGCGGAGGCGCGGTCGGGCTTGCGCTGGAGTCTGATCGCGAGGAACAGGAACCAGCCGCCCAGGAGCGCGGCGCAGACGGCGTAGATGCCGTCGAACAGCTGCCCGGCGAAGGGCAGGAAGCTGACGGCGACGAGCAGGAACGAGTAGAGCGTGATCTGCCGCCGCGTCTCCTCCTCGCCGCGCACGACGGGCAGCATCGGCACGTCGACGGCGGCGTACTCGTCCTTCATCCGCAGCGCCAGCGCCCAGAAGTGCGGCGGCGTCCAGTAGAAGACGATCGCGAACAGGTAGAGCGCGGCCGGATCGAAGGAGCCGGTCGTCGCGACCCAGCCGACGAGCGGCGGGACCGCGCCGGCGGCGCCGCCGATCACGATGTTCTGCGGCGTCGAGCGCTTCAGCCACAGCGTGTAGACGAAGACGTAGCCGAGGAAGCCCAGCAGCGCGAAGCTCGCCGCCAGCACGTTCACGGTCAGCGACAGCAGCGCGAACGAGGCGACCTGCAGGCTGAAGCCGTAGATCAGCGCGGCGCGCGGGCTGACGCGGCCCGACGGGATCGGCCGGTTGGCCGTGCGGGCCATCTTCGCGTCGATGTCGCGGTCGTACCAGTGGTTGACCGCGCCGGCGCCGCCGGCCGACAGGTAGCCGCCCAGCAGCGTCAGCAGGATCAGGCCGATCGACGGGTCGCCGGCGATCTCCATCGTCGCGACCGTCGTCAGCAGCAGCAGCAGCTGGACCTTCGGCTTGGTCAGCGTCAGGTAGTCGGCAACGACCTGGCGCACGCCGCTGTGGGCGTGCGCCTTGACCGGGGTTGTGAAGCGTGACGCTTCCACGACGGTGAGCCTACGCGTTCGCGTGCGGCGTCGTGGCGGTCTCGTGCTCGATGCCGGACTGACGCTCGACCTGACGGCGAATGTCCTTCATCGGCTCGACGGAGCGGACCCGCGGGACCTCGTCGAAGTTGTTGACCGGCGGGGGAGAGGTGGTGAACCACTCCAGCGTGTTGCCCTTCCACGGGTCGGGACCCGCGATCGCGCCGTTCTTGTAGCTGCGGATGAAGTTCACGAGGCTGATCAGGATGCCGACGCCGAGTACGAACGAGCCGACGGTCGAGATCTGGTTGTACAGCGTCCAGCCGGCGTCGCCCGGGTACTGGTAGATGCGCCGCGGCATGCCCGAGAGGCCGGCCGCGTGCTGGACCAGGAACGTCATGTTGAAGCCGACGAACATCCACCAGAACGACACCTTCGCGAGCGTCTCGTTGCAGAGACGGCCGGTCATCTTCGGGTACCAGTAGTAGAGGCCCGCGAAGATCGTGAAGACCGCGCCGCCCATCAGCACGTAGTGGAAGTGAGCGACGACGAAGTACGTGTCGGTCAGCTGCCAGTCGACGGGGAAGACGGCGAGGAAGATGCCGGTGATGCCGCCGATCACGAAGATCGAGATGAAGCCGACCGCGAAGTACAGCGGCGACGCCGTCACGATCGAGCCACGCCACAGCGTCGCGATCCAGTTGAAGATCTTGACGCCCGTCGGGACGGCGATCAGGAAGGACGACAGCATGAAGAAGCCGAGCACGACGGTCGGCACCGGCACCGCGAACATGTGGTGAGCCCACACGAGCGCCGCCAGGAAGGCGATCACGGCGGTCGAGGCGGCGATCGCCTTGTAGCCGAAGATCGGCTTGCGGGCGAAGACCGGCAGGATCTCCGAGATGATCCCGAAGCCCGGCAGGATCATGATGTACACCTCTGGATGGCCGAAGAACCAGAAGAGGTGCTGCCAGAGGATCGGCGAGCCGCCCTCGGTCGGGTCGAAGAAGTGCGTCCCGAAGTGGCGGTCGGTCAGCAGCATCGTGACCGCGCCCGCGATGACGGGGAGCGCGAGGATCAGCAGCAGCGCGTAGATCAGGATCGTCCACGCGAACAGCGGCAGACGGCCCCAGCCCATGCCGGGCGCGCGCATGTTGACGATCGTCGCGTAGAAGTTGACCGCGCCGACGAGCGAGGAGATGCCGGTGATGTGGATCAGGAAGATCCACGCGTCCTGACCGCCGCTCGGCGTGAACATCTCGTTCGAGAGCGGGGTGTAGGAGAACCAGCCGGCCTCCGGCGGCTGCCACAGCAGCGACGCGTAGAAGACGATGCCGCCGAACGCGAGCAGCCAGAAGGAGAGCGCGTTCAGACGCGGGAAGGCCATGTCCCGCGCGCCGAGCATCAGCGGCAGGAAGTAGTTCGCGAAGCCCGCCATGATCGGTACGACGAAGAGGAAGATCATCGTCGTGCCGTGGAGCGTGAACAGCTCGTTGTAATGCTCAGGCGTGAGGAAGTTGTTGTTCGGCGTCGCCAGCTGGAGGCGGATGAGCAGCGCCTCGATGCCGCCGACAAGGAAGAAGCCGAACGTGAAGACGATGTAGAGAATCCCGATCTTCTTGTGATCGGTTGTCGTCACCCAGTCGATCCACCGCGCCTTCTGGCGCTCCTTGTGGACCTCGTGGGCGAGCACCTGCGGCACGGGCTGCGTCGCGAAGTCGGTGGTTGCCATGATCGGTCGGGTTCCTTTTCCCTAGTTGAGGTCGCCGTCGCGCGTGAGCTGCTCGCGCAACTGTTGGACCTCTCTGTCCGCGTCGGCGATGTCGCTTCTTTGCTGGTCGACCCACGCCTCATACGCCTGCGGGGTCACGACGCGGACACGCGCCGTCATGTCGGCATGGTTGCGCCCGCACAGCTCGGCGCACTGCCCTCTGTAGGTCTCGCCGGCCTTTGGGGCCTTGAACCAGGTGTAGTTTCTGTACCCCGGCACGGCGTCGAACTTGCCGCCGAGCTTCGGGATCCACCAAGAATGGATGACGTCGGTCGCCTGGATGTCGAGCACGACGGTCGTGTTCGCCGGGACCACCATCTCCTCGTAGGAGTAGACGAGGCCGAAGGCGTTTCTCTGGCATTCCGCGCCGTAGGTGTAGCGCCAGATGTACTGGCGGCCGGTGACGCAGATCGTCAGCGACTTGCCGTTGGGCGGCTTCGGCATGTCGGTCGACGCGGTCAGCACGCCGTCGGCGAGCTGGAGGCCGTCCTTGCCGCTGTTGGGCGGGTCCTGGATCGAGCTCAGCTTCGAGAAGGTGACGGCGGCCAGCGCGACGAGGATCAGCGCGGCGCCGACGGTCCAGGAGATCTCGAGACGGGTGTTGCCGTGGATCTGCGCGGCAACGGCGCCCTTCTTGGCGCGGAATCTCCAGATCGAGTAGAAGAGCGCGCCCTCGACCACGATGAAAACGACGATCGCGATGTAGAGGACGATCTTGTAGAGCGAGTCGATCTGGTCTGCGTTCGGCGAGCCACCCGATTCAGGGGTGAGGAAGTCGGCGAACGCGCCGCTGGCGAAGACGAGCGATCCGATCGTCGCGAGCAGCAGGGCCGCGACAGCGCGGCGGCGAATGGAAGCAGTTTCAGGTCGCAAGGCGGCGCGGATTCTACCCACCGCGCCGCCGGATGCTGCGCCACGTGCCCCGCTCTGGAACCTAGGGTCCGCAGAACCCCCGTCGCGACGGGCTTTTCCCTGCACTCTGACCACCTCAGACACCTTTGAACTCAGGCGCCCGCTTCTGCAGAAATGCGAGCGCCCCCTCCGCGAAGTCGCTGCTGGCCGCCTGCTCCTGCTGGATCGCGGCCTCCAACTCCAGCTGCGCGCCGAAGCCTTCGTAGACCCAGCTGTTGAGCTGCCGCTTGGTGCCGGCGTAGGAGCGCGTCGGCCCGGCGGCGAGGCGCGCGGCGAGCGTGTCGGCCGCGGCGGGCAGCTCGGCGTCGGGGTGGACGGCGTTGATCAGCCCCCACTCGAGCGCCTTGGGCGCCGGCAGCCGCTCGCCCAGCAGCGCCAGCTCGATCGCGCGGGTGAAGCCGATGCGGGCCGGGATGAAGGCGGAGGAGCCGCCGTCGGGCACGAGCCCGATGTTGACGAACGCCAGCAGGAAGTAGGCCGACTCGGCCGCGAGCACGAGGTCGGCGGCGAGCGCGAGCGAGCAGCCGATCCCGACGGCGGGGCCGTGGACGGCGGCGACGACCGGCTTCGGCAGCTCGCGCAGCCCGCTGATGATCGGGTGGTAGCGCTCGACGAGCGCCGTGTGCACGTCCGGATGGCCCTCGGGCGTCGGCTCGAAGCCGGCCGACAGGTCGGCGCCGGAGGAGAAGCCGCGGCCGGCGCCGGTGAGCAGCACCGCGCGGATCGTGTCGTCGTCGCGCACCTGCTCGACCGCCGCGCGCAGGTCGAGCCCGAGCTGCGTGTCCCAGGCGTTCATCTTGTCGGGGCGGTTCAGCTCGATGCGGGCGACCGCGCCGGCCCGGTGAAGGGTGACCGTGGCGTATTCGTGCACGGGCTCGTAGGCGCTCATGGCCCGTGATCCTATGGCCGAACGGCGGACATCGGCGCCGATCCTGCGACACGTGTGAAGGAGTTGTGAGACGACCCTCATATACTCCCGGCGCTTTGCGGAAGTCGAAGGCCCTCCGAGCCGCCGCCTGGACTGTCCTGGTGGCCGGCGTCGCCGCACCCCTCGTGCGCCGGCGCATGCGCGTCCCGAAACCGGTCGTGCTGGCAGCCTCTGCGGCAGCGCCGGTCGCCCTCTGCGTGGTCGTCCCGCGCTCTCGCACCCGCGACGTTCTGACCTGCACGCTGCAGATGTGGGCGTACCTCGCCGCATACGAGATGCCGCACGACGATCCGGAGGCGGCGCAGCGGCGCGTGCACGTCGACTACCCGGTCAGAGTCGACACCGTGATCGGCCTCGGCACGCCGCCGACGCTGCGGCTCCAGCGGCTGCTGTCGGCGCCCGGCAGCATCCGCCCGATCGAGAAGGTGCTGGTCTGGTCGCACTGGCTGTGGTTCGCGGTGCCGCACGCGACGACCGCGTACATCCTGCTGCGCAGACGCGAGAGATTCGGGCGCGCCGCCGTCACCACCTACGCCGTCTTCGACCTCGGCGCGCTCGTCTACTGGCTCGTGCCGACCGCGCCGCCCTGGTACGCCCACCAGCAGGGCAGACTCGACGACGCCGACCACACGCGCGTGCGGCGGATGATGATCGAGTACGGCGAGCAGTTCTGGAAGCACCGCTGGGGGCCCCTCTACTCTCTGTTCGCGGGAAACCCCTTGGCTGCCATGCCGTCCCTGCACTTCGCGACCTCCGTAAACGCCGCACACCTGCTGCAGGAGGCCGGCCCGATCTCCGGGATCGTCGGCTGGACCTATGCCGGCACGCTCGGGCTGGCGCTCGTCTACCTCGGCGAGCACTACGTGATCGACCTGCTCGCCGGGCTCGCGCTGACCGAGGGCGTGCGCGCCGCCGCGCCCGCCCTGTCACCGGCCGCGAGCGCGATCTCCAGAGCCGTACAGGCGCTCGAGTTCAGAGCGCGAGGCTGACGCGATGACCGACGCGCCCGTCAAGGAGCCGCATCCGGACGAGGAGCACGGTCACGACGACGAGGAGATGCCGCGGATCCAGATCACGCGGCGCCAGCTGATCCTCTCCGGCATCTTCATCGTGGCGATCCTCGCCTTCCTCTACTTCGTGCTGCCCGAGATCGGCGGCATGAAGGACACCTGGGACAGAGTGACCGAGGGCGACCACGCCTGGCTGGCGGCGGCGCTCGCCTTCGAGATCCTCTCGATGGGCAGCTACATCGCGCTCTTCCACGGCATCCACATCCCGCCCGGCTCGCGCGTGACGCTGCGCGACAGCTACCTGATGACGATGGCGAGCCTCGCGGCGACGCGCCTGTTCGCGGCCGGCGGCGCCGGCGGCGTCGCGCTGACCGCGTGGGCGCTGCGCCGTGCCGGCCTGCCGCGGCGCGAGGTCGCCGAGCGGATGATCGCCTTCCTCGTGCTGCTGTACGGCGTCTACGTGGCGGCGATGATCGTCTGCGGGCTCGGCCTGCGGACCGGGCTGTTCCCGGGGCCGGCGCCGTTCGGCCTGACGATCCTGCCCGCGATCGTCGGGCTCGTCGGCGTCGCGATCTTCGTCCCGCTCGTGTTCGTGCCGGAGGACTTCCCGCAGCGGATCGAGCGGATGTCGGCGAGACGGCCGAAGACGGCCAAGTGGCTGCGGCGGCTCGCGCTCGGCCCGGCCTCGATGCGCGGCGGGATCCGCTTCGCGCTGCACAAGGTCCGCCATCCCGACCGCGCGATGTTCGGCGTCGCGACCTGGTGGATCTTCAACGTCGCGATCCTGTGGGCCTGCTTCCACGCCTTCGGCGACGCGCCGCCGCTGGCCGTCGTGATCCAGGGCTACTTCGTCGGCATGCTCGGCAACCTGCTGCCGCTGCCGGGCGGCATCGGCGGCGTCGACGGCGGCATGATCGGCGCCTTCGTCGCGTTCGGCGTCGCCGGCTCGCTCGCGGTGCTGGCGGTGCTCGCCTACCGGCTGCTGGCGTTCTGGCTGCCGACGATCCCGGGGATCCTCGCCTACTTCGGCCTTCGCAAGAGAGTCGAGTCGTGGCGGCGAGAACCGGTGCGAGCGTAAGCTCCAGGGTCCCTGCGGACCCTGCCGCGGGGCGCTATCATAAATGAAGTATTGAGCGACCCCCGGATCGGAGCATCAGCACCCATGTCAGACGTCGAGAACGTGATCATCGTCGGCAGCGGTCCGGCCGGTTACACCGCGGCGCTCTACACCGCTCGCGCCGATCTGAGACCGCTCGTGATCGAGGGCTTCGCCTGGGGCGGCCTGCTCCAGCAGACGACCGAGGTCGAGAACTACCCGGGCTACAGAGAAGGCGTCATGGGCCCGGTGATGATGCAGGAGTTCCGCGACCAGGCCGAGCGCTTCGGGACGCGCTTCATCACCGACGACGTGACGAGCGTCGAGCTGTCCGACGGCGGCATCCACACCGTCTGGGTCGGTGACGACGCCTACAAGGCGAAGGCGGTCGTGCTCGCGACCGGCGCCCAGCACAAGAAGCTCGGCGTGCCCGGAGAGGTCGACCTCTCCGGCCGCGGCGTCTCCTACTGCGCGACCTGCGACGCGGCCTTCTTCAAGGAGCACGAGACGGTCATCGTCGGCGGCGGCGACTCGGCGATGGAGGAGGCGATCTTCCTCGCCAAGTTCGCCGGCAGAGTCGTGATCGTCAACCGCCGCGACGAGTTCCGCGCCTCGGCGATCATGCTCGACCGCGCCAGAGAGGCGCACAACATCGAGTGGCTGACGCCGTACGTCGTGGAGGAGTTCGTCGCCGGCGAGAGAGGCGCGATGGAGAAGATCCGCCTCAAGCACGTCGAGACGGGCGAGATCCTCGAGCACAGCGCGACCGGCGCCTTCATCGCGGTCGGCCACGAGCCGCAGTCGGAGCTGTTCGGCGGTCAGGTCGAGCTGGACGAGAACGGCTACGTCAAGACGAGCGGGCTGTCGACCAGAACGACTCTGCGCGGCGTCTTCGCCGCCGGCGACCTCGTCGACCACACCTACCGCCAGGCGATCACCGCCGCCGCCTCCGGCTGCAAGGCCGCGCTCGACGCCGAGTGGTACCTGCGCGACACGCCGCCGGCCGTCGCCGCGCGCGAGGCCGACCCGGTCGAGCTGCAGGCCTGACCGCTCCCGCGCCGCGTCATCCGACGCGGCGCGCTAGCGCAGGTAGATCGGGTTGGAGACGACCCAGGTGCGCGGGCGGCCGTGGTCCAGCAGGCTCGCCTCGACGCGGTAGACGCCCGGCTCGTGGGCCGGCGCGTCGAGGCTCGTGCCGCTGTGGACGCGCGCGAACTCGGCGCCGTCGCGGACGATCCGGACGTCGGCTCTGCGCGGCAGCCGCACGTGCAGCGTGAAGCCGCCGGCATCTGACTCGCTGCCCATCTCGACGTGCGTCGGGCCGTCGGCCCAGAAGCGGAAGCCGCCGGCGGGGGCCAGCGCGTCGCGGGCGATGTAGCAGCGGCCCTCGCGCAGGGCTCCGTAGACGGCGGCGCGGTCGGCGTCGGCATCGCCGCTCGGCGGGCGCTCCAGCAGCACGTGCGTGCGCAGCAGCTCGAACGAGCGGCGGTAGCTCATCATCCGCAGCGGCACGCGGCCGGCCAGCCGCAGGCCGAACTGGTGCGCGTCGAGGCCGCCGATCGCGACGACGCGGCGCGTCTGCGCGGCGCGGTCCCAGGCGGCGAGCGCCTCCCGGCGGGGATGGTCGAGCTGGCGCGCGGCGCGCGGCGCCAGCAGGAAGCGGAGCGCGTCGCGGCGGTGCTCGAACCGCTCCAGCGTGTCGGTCACGAGCGACCACAGCTCGGCGCCGGTCGCGCCCTGCGGGAAGGGATCGTCCCAGCCGGTCGCGGGCACGAACGGGAACGGTCTGACGCCGACCGAGAAGGGGTGGGCGGTGAAGCCGAAGCCGCCGGCGGCGGACACCGCGTCGACGACCTGCTGCGGCGTCAGGCGGCGATGGTCGACCGGGTCGTCGAGGCCGAACGCGAGGTAGTGGTGGCCGGGGCGCTTGGTGACCTCCTCCCCGACGCAGACGAGCACGGAGTCGTGCCAGCGCTCGTGGCCGTGGTAGCGGGCGGCGAGCGTGTCATGGTCGGTCAGCAGCACCACGTCGGCGCCGGCGGCCGCAGCGGCGGCCGCGATCTCGGGCACGGTGCCGGTCCCGTCGGAGTGCTGCGAGTGGACGTGGACCACGCAGGTGAGGTCGATCATCGGCGCGAGAGCATACGACCATCCGCTCGCAGTGCGGATGCGGGCGGCGCGGAGCGGTGCGCCGAGCGCCAACGACTCCCGACCACGGGGGGCGATGTTGTGGTCGGGAGCCACTGGGCCCATCGGCTGCCGTGACGTCGAATCCGCGGGCGCGGCCGCGCCGGGGAGGACGCCGCCGCCGTCGGGTGGGATCTCCGCGGCGTCACGGACAACTGCTGAAACCCGTGCGCGGGCGCGGAGTTGCGGCGGACTTGGGTCGCACCGGAAAGACGCCGGTAGACTCGCCCCGCATGGACCCGTTCGTGGCGATCATCCTCGGGATCGTGGCCTTCGGCCTGATCGCCGTCGTCGCGATCGGGCTCTTCGCGCCCGGCTCCGGCGCGGCGCAGGTCGGCTGGAGAACGCCGCGCGAGCACGCCGACGCCGAGGCGGCGCGCGACTCCGAGGACCTCGAGCAGATGCTGGAGGCGACCAACTCGCGCCGCCGCGCTCGCGGCGAGGCGGAGCTGACCGTCGCGAGCCTGATGGGCGAGCCGGAGGAGCCGGACGAGGACGACGTCGAGGCGGCGCTGGA
The DNA here is from genome assembly GCF_030646155.1 of Conexibacter sp. CPCC 205762. Taxonomy (GTDB): domain Bacteria; phylum Actinomycetota; class Thermoleophilia; order Solirubrobacterales; family Solirubrobacteraceae; genus Conexibacter. Next base: position 60,835 of record NZ_JAUTDN010000015.1, on the reverse strand, counting down.
GCGCTTCCGCGCCGAGCGGGCGTCGCGGCGCGGCGACGACTAGGCCGAGCCGAGCGGGCCGATCCGCTCCAGCAGATCGCCCAGTATCCGCGCCGTCGCGCCCCAGATGAAGTGGTCGCCGACGACGTAGGAGTCGGTCGACCAGGTCATCCCGCGGCGCGTGACCGGTCGCTTGTCGAAGCCGGCGACGAGCGCCTTCAGCGGCAGCTCCATCACCTGCGCGACCTCGTTCTCGCTGACGACCCAGTCGGTGTCCGGCCGCGGGATCAGGCCGACGTGCGGGTAGATCACGTAGCCGGTCACGAACGTCCGCACCGGCGCCAGCGTGCCGACCAGCTCGACCGACGCGGGCGTCAGCCCGACCTCCTCCTCGGCCTCGCGCAGCGCCGTCGTCTGCAGCGGCTCGCGCTCGTGGTCGCGGCGGCCGCCCGGAAACGAGATCTCGCCCGGGTGACGTCTCATGTCCTCGCGCCGCTTCGTGAAGACGGCGTGCAGCTCCTCGCCGACGAGGAACAGCGGCACCAGCACCGCCGCCTCGGTCTCGTGCGCGAGGTCGACGTTCGCTGACGCCTCGTCGCCGGCGAGGCGCCGGCGCAATTCGTCTGCGATCGCCGTCGTCATCCGCTGCCGAGGATAAGCGCTCAGGCCACCAGCTCGATCCGCTCGTCGAACATGACCTCGCCGTCGAGCGTGCGGTGGACCGGGCACTTGGCGGCGATCACCGACAGCCGCTCGAGCTGCTCCTCGGTCAGGTTCGCGGGCAGCTTCAGCGTCAGCCTGAAGCGGGTCGGCGCGCCGCGCTCGGCGGGCGAGTACTCGGCCTCGACCGCGATCTTGCCGATGTCCCAGCCCTTGCGCTTCGCGTACATCTCGATCGTCGTCGCCGTGCAGACCGCGAGGCTGGCCGCGAGCAGCTCCTGCGCGCTGGGGCCGTCGTCCTCGCCGCCGTGCTCTGCAGGCTCGTCCGCGATGATCTGGTGGCCGCGCACGTCGATCTCGTGCGTGAAGGTCCCGGTTCGTCGCGCGTTCGCCTTCATGTCGTCCTTCATTGGTCGGGAGCGGAGAGAGCGGCCCATCGTAGCGGGCCGTTCGGCCCTATTCGAACAGTGGATTGAAGAGCAGGCCGGTCGGAACCTTCGGGTAGAAGAAGGTCGACTTCGGCGGCATGCTCTCGCCGGCCTCCGCGACCTCCTGGACCTGCTCGATCGGCATCGGCGCCATGAAGAAGCCGGCGTCGGCCTCCTCGGAGTCGAGCAGGTCGAGCGCCTCGTCGAAGTCGCGCGCGTAGTCGAGCCCGTCTCTGTGGTCGATCTGCTCGTCGCTCATGCCGAGCGCGTGCTTGAGGATGACCGCCTCCAGCACCGCCGTGTCGAGCTGCTGGTACGCCTCCGAGCGGTCGCTCAGCAGCTGCTCGGCGATCGAGTCCTCCTTCAGCGCGAGCATGAACGGGACCTGGCCGACGGCGTCCATGTAGCCGAACTGAACGCGCTCGTCGCCGCGGCGCGGCTCGGGCACGAGCGAGCCGCGGTCAGGCAGCTCGGTCACGTCGAACTGCTCGCGGATGACGCGGTCGAGCGCGTCCTGCTGGCCGGAGCCGCTCTCGACGCCGCTGACGAGGCGGTGGGTCGGGAAGACCGTCAGGCCCGGATCCTCCAGCGCGACGAGGCACATCAGCACCCAGCGGTGCGGGCCGTCGCCGCCTCCGACCTCGTCCGCGTAGGCGCGCGCGGTCTCGTAGCGGTGGTGGCCGTCGGCGATCAGCAGCTCGGCCGGCGCGACCGCCTCGACGACGGTCTCCAGCGCGTTCGGGTCGGTCACGCGCCAGAGGCGGTTGACGGTGCCGTCCTCGTCGGTGGTGGTCGCGAACGGCGCGCTCGTGCGGACGTGCGGCTGGAGCGCGCTCCAGGCGGTGTTGCCGGGGTCGGAGAAGAGGCTGAAGATCGGGCTCAGGTTGGCTCTGGTGGCGCGCGTCAGGTCGAGGCGGTCCTGCTTGGGGCCGGGATGGGTGCGCTCGTGCGGGCGGATGCGGCCGGCGCCGTAGGACTCGACGCGGACTCTGCAGAGGAAGCCGCTGCGCGTCCGTCTGCGGCCGTCGGGGCCGACGAACTCCTGCTGCAGCGGCCAGATCGCGGGGACGTCGTCGTGCGTGACGGCACCGTCGGCCTGCCAGGCGCGCAGCAGCTCGGCGGCGCGCGCGTACGGATCCGGGGTCTCCTGCGTGCCCTGCGGCAGGTCGATCCCGACGACGTTGTACGGCGAGCGGGCGGCCAGCGCGGCGCGCTGCTCGTCGTCGATCACGTCGTAGGGCGGGCTGACGAGCGCGTCGTAGTCGCCGGCGACGGCGGCGTCGTAGTGCAGCGCGGTGAGCGGCAGGATCTCGGCCATGCCGGGAGGCTAGCCGCCGGGAGGAAACGGGGCTTCTGCACGGTCGCTTGCAGGGGAGCCGGATCGGCTTCAACCAGTTGTTCAGGCGGGTAGCAACGCTGCGTGGTACGTGCGGTGATGGTCGCGTGGGTCGCGCTGCTGGTCGTCTGCTCCTCCGCGGGCGCGGTCGTCGAGCAGCCGTTCGCGATCCGCTACACGACCAACGACACGGGCGCGACCTGGGTCACCGGCAACACGCTGATGACGTGCCCGGCGGCCGAGCCGGCCTGCGCGGGCGCGCAGGCGGGGACGGCCACGGGTGCCGCGCTCAACAACAACGGCTACGCGATGACGTACGTCGACGTCGACGGCGACCCGACGACGTTCGACTCCTCGACGGCCTCGTTCGCGCCGCCTGCGGACGCGCAGGTGCTGTTCGCCGGGCTCTACTGGGGCGGGCGCGTGACGGCGGGGACGAGAGGGGCGGTGGCGCCCGCGGCCGGCGCGCGCGGCGCGGTGCTGCTGCGGACGCCAGCCTCGGGCGGGTACGTGCCGGTGAGCGGCTCGGTCGCCGACTCCGCGGCCGTGCCGGGCGCCTACGGCGGCTTCGCCGACGTGACCGCGCAGGTGGTCGCCGGCGGGGCCGGGCAGTACACCGTCGCCAACGTGCAGGCCGGCACCGGCCTCGACCGCTACGCCGGCTGGGGGCTCGTGATCGTCTACAGATCGGCGACCCAGCCGCTGCGCAACCTGACCGTCTTCGACGGGCTCGCGACGATCCAGCAGGGCGACCCGCCGCTGGCGCTGACCGTCAGCGGCTTCGTGACGCCGCGCACCGGCGCGGTGCGGACGGCCGTCGGGCTCGTCGCCTACGAGGGCGACCGCGGCAGCGCCGGCGACCGCGGGCTGCTCGGCGGCCAGCCGCTGACCGACGCGGCCAACCCGGCCAACAACCTCTTCAACAGCTCGATCTCGTTCGAGGGCGTCGACTCGGTCGCGACGCGGACGCCCGGCTACGTCAACCAGCTCGGCTTCGACGCCGACCGGATCGTCACGACCGGCCTGATCGCCAACGGCGCGACGAGCGCGACGCTGGAGCTGTCGACGACGCTCGACCAGTACCTGACGCAGATGGTCTCGCTCGCGACCGATCTGTCGGCACCGGCGTTGGCGGCGTCGAAGACGGTCGCGAACGTGACGACCGGCGGCGACGGCTCCGTCGCGGCGCCGGGCGACCTGCTGCGCTACTCGGTGACGGTCACCAACAACGGCGACGACGTCGCCGAGGACGTCGTCGTCAGCGATCCGGCGCCGGCCGGGACGGCCGCGGCCGGCGCGTCCTCGGTCCCGCTCGGCGCACTGGCGCCGGGCGCGGCGGCGACCGCAGTCTTCGAGGTGCGCGTGGGACAGGTCGCGGACGGCTTCGCGATCGTCAACAGCGCGTCGGCGAGCGGGGTCGGGGTGGTGGCGCGTCAGCCGGTCGCTGCTTCGTCCAACGCGGTGCGGACGGTCGTACGCGTGCCGGTTCTTACGCCCGTTCCGCCGGCGGTCGAGGAGCCGCCGCTGGCGATCGTGACGCCGTCGATCGCGCCGTCGCGGCCGGTCGCGGGCGAGCCGGCGGTCGTCGCGTTCTCGGTCCGCAACACGACCGCTGCGGCGATCGAGGACGTCTCGGTCGTGGTGAGCGTGCCCGGCGCGCAGGTGCTCGGCGCGACGATCGCCGGCGGCCGCTGCGGCGCGCCGCGCGGGTCGACGGTCCGCTGCACGGTCGGCTCGCTGGCGCCGGGCGCGGCGGCGCGCGTGCGGGTGCGGGTGAACGGTCTGCGCGCCGGCGCGCAGGTGCGGCCGGCGGTGACGGTCCGCGGCGACGGCGTGGCGGCGCGGAGGGTGGTCGTGCGCGGCCTCGGCCGGGCGCTCGCGGGCGCGCGGGTGACGCTCACCAAGCGCGCCTCGGCGCGCGTCGCGCGACCCGGCGCGCTCGTCCGCTACACGCTGACGGCGCTCTCCGACGGCGGCGTGCCCGCTCGCGGCGTGCGGATCTGCGACAGGCCGGGGGTGGGGGTGCAGCTGGTGAGCGGGGCGGCGCGGGCGCGCGTCGGCGCCCGGCATCCGGACGGCGCGGCGGCCGGGCCGGTCGCCTCGGCGGGCGGTGACATGCCGGGCGCGCGTGCGGCGAGACCGCTGTGCTGGACCCTGCGCACGCCGCTCGCGCCGGGGCGGGAGTTCGTCGTCACCGTCACCGCGCGCGTCGGCGACGGCTTCACCGACGCGCGCAGCGTGCTCAACCGCGCCCGCGTGAGCGCCGCCAACGCACGCGCCGCCGGCACCGCCTCCGCGGCGGTCCTGATCCGCCCGCTCGCGCCGCCGGGGTGCGACGCGGCCGTCTCCGCCGCTGCCGCCGCCGGCGCGCCGCGTGCGCGAGCCGCCTGCTGAGGTCAGCCGGCGTAGCGCAGCGAGCCGGGCGTATCGAGCAGCTCGCCGGTCTCGATCCAGGTCTTGAGGCCGGAGAGGATCATCGGCCAGCCGCCGTACAGCTCCGAGTGCGCGCTCGCGGGCAGCTGGTCGTGGGTGACCGTGAGACGGCAGGAACTGCCGACCGGCTCGATCTCCCAGGTGACGCGGGTCGTGCCCTGCGCCTTGACGTCGTCGCTCCAGAGCGCGTCGAAGGTCTGCACCAGCAGCCGCGGCGGGTCGACCTCGACGTTCGTGCCGGAGGCGATGTCGACGACGCCCGGGACGCCCGCGCTGTAGTCGGAGCCGGGCGTCCAGTCCGAGTGCGTCTCCACGCCAAAGCTGTACTTCGCCCGCTGCTGCGGGTCGGTGATCGCCTCCCACAGCCGCTCCGGGGTCGTCTTGACGAAGACCTCGAAGACCGCCGTGCCGCTCGCCACCGGGGCGGTTCCGTCGCTCCAGGAGACCGTCTTGACCGTGCTCATCGTCTCGTCCTCCAGCGTCTGTTTCAGCGCGCTCAGCGTCGCCGCCCAGGGCGCTGCGTACTTGCTCACCCAGCGGTCGTGGACGAGCCGGATCGGGACCGGGTTGAGGAAGTGGAGCTTCTCCCGGCCCTGCTTGCGCGCGGTGATCAGCCCGGCTTCCTGCAGCACTCTGAGGTGCTTCATCACGCCGAAGCGCGTCATCGGCAGCCGCTGTTCGAGCGCGCCGAGGCTCTGGCCGTCCTGCCGGAACAGCTCGTCGAGCAGCTCCCGCCGGGTCGGATCCGCGAGCGCCTTGAAGACCGCGTCCATGGCTTGGACAATAGGTGACCTTTTTGTCACATGTCAAGCTTCAGTGTCCGTGCTGGTCGACGACCGAGCGGTGCTACCACTGCGAGCCCGGCACGCGCCCGTACGACCCGCGCCGCTTCTCCGGGCCGGGCGAGGAAGGCGGGTCCTGATTCGCAGCTGAGTCGGGGCGCCTAGTGCGCGAGCAGCGGCGGATCGGGCGGGCCGCAGGGCTCATCCCCGAACGTGCCCGCGTAGTTCGGCGTGCCCGTCCCGCGGGTGAAATAGGCGCCCTCGATGACCTGGTCCGGGACGTAGTCCCCGTAGCGGGAGCGCTCGAGGCGAGACGACGCGGCATCTGTGCTCGACACCGTCCAGTCTTCGAAGCGTGCCGAGGTCAGCAGGGGCAGGGAGAGCGTCAGGTGCTCGCCGTCCACCTTCACCGTCGCCTCGACCCGTCTGCCGCGGCCGTGCGGGAGATCAGTCGCCTTGACCGTCGTCCCGCCCTCCCTCACGTGGATGGAAACGGTCAGCTGAGCACTCCCGCAGCTCGCCTTGGTCGACGCGGTCAGCCCGAACGTGCCGGTCCGGATCGGGCCCTCGGTCTCCACGTCGAGACGCAGGGTCCGGTCCTTCACCGCCAGTCCGGCGCCGCGCAGGTCCAGGCCGGGCTGTCCGTCGGTCGTCAACGACTCGATGGTCGCCTCGTCCCACTCGTCGTCGTCCAGCCGCTCGACGGCACGCATGTCGAGCACGTCGCCGGCGTCGTCTCGCTCCGTCAGCGCGAGCGGGCCGTCGCCCTCGTCGCCGCCGCTTCCACAGCCGGCGCCGGCCAGCAGCGTCAGTGCGATGAGAACCGCGAGCGCGACGTGCGCTCGGCCGCGACGATGCAGGAGGAAGGTGACGATCGACTCAGTCTGGCACGTGCACGCGCCCGCAGTGACCGGTTCCGCACCAATTTTGACATATGACACATGCTATGGCATTCTCGTCGCCGTTGCTGGGGGTGGCGACGCGACGGCCCGCCCTCGTGCACCGGCGATCCACACCTGCCGTCGCGGGGAGATCGACGCCATGCACCTGCATCGTCCGGAGGGACGCGGCCGGAGGACCGTCCGCGCCCTCCTCGCCGCGCTGCTGCTCTGCCTCGCCCTGCCGGCGCTCGCCGCCGCCAGAACGTACGACGTCACCGCCGCGCCCTACCTCGCCAGAGGCGACGGCGTCACGAACGACCGCCTCGCGATCCAGCAGGCGATCGAGGACGCCTCCGCGGCCGGCGGCGGCACCGTCCTCGTGCCGGCCGGCAGAACCTTCCTCAGCGGCGGGATCCGGCTGCGCTCCAACGTCGTCTTCCAGCTCGACGGAACGCTGAGACAGAGCCTCGACGTCAGCCACTACGACACGCCGCCGGCGCTCGGCCCGGACGTCCCCGGCTCGAACCTCAACTGGGACTCCAACGCCTTCCACAACCAGCCGTTCGTCTTCGCCGCGAACGCCAGAAACGTGACGCTGACGACGAGCGGCAGAGGGACGATCGAGCTCGGCGTCGCCGTCAGCCCGGCCCTCGACATCCGCCTCGACGCGATCGGCTTCCGCGACGTCGACAGATGCTGGATCAACAACGTCACGACGCAGAACACGATCGGGTTCAACATCACGCTCGTGCGCGCGAACTCCTGCGACATCACCGGCACGTACCTCAACTCGAAGGCCGGCAGCCTCGGCAGCGACGGCGTCAACATCACCGGCTCGCAGCACGTCAAGGTCCTCTACAACCACATCAACGCCGGCGACGACGGGCTCTACATCGCCGTCAGCTACGCCGACCCACGCTTCGTCGCCCCGTGGCGCGCGCCGGACGTGGGCGGCGCGGCGCGCTACATCGAGATCGCCAACAACGAGGTCGTCGACTTCGGCGAGCAGAACGCCTTCACGCTGATCCCGTGGGGCTCGCTCGACCCCGACCAGCGCAACGTCGAGATCTCCGACGTCTCGATCCACGACAACACGTTCATCGCCGACGTCGCGCAGGCGGTCGACTGCCGCTGCGACAACCCCTGGAGAGGGACGAGAAGATACTTCCAGGACACCGACCGCGGCGACCAGTCGCCGATGACGCGCTTCTCGATGTGGAACAACACCTTCGTCTCGAGAAACAGAATCCCCAACTTCCCGACCTGGGTCGGCGCGACCTTCACCGACTCGACCTTCGGCGGCCTGAGCGGCGCGCCGGGCGTGATCAGAAACACGCCGTCGGTGATGAACGGCGACTTCGAGCGGACCGGCAGCGCGTGGTGGTCGATCGGCGGCGTCGGCGGCGCGACGAACGATCCGTCGAGCCTGCCGTCGGCGGCCGGCACGGCGCTGAGAGCGAACGGCGGCTGGGCGGGCTTCGTGCTGCCGAGCGGCACGACGACGACCAGCCTCGTGCAGGGGGTCGGGCTCGAGAGCGCGAGCGACCTCGGCCTGCCGCTGGTCGGGATCACAGGCGCGGCGAGATACACGCTCGACGCGACCGTCGTCACCAGCGGCCAGCCGTTCCGCCTGCTCGCGCAGGACACCTGCACGAACACGACGCTGGCGCAGACGACCGTCTCCACCACGAGCGCGAGACGGATCTCGCTGCCGATCACGGTCACGAGCAGCTGCGGTCGCGTCCACGTCGGCATCGACCGCGGCACGGCGACGAGCGGCTGGGCGCTGATCGACGACGTCGAGCTGCGCGGCCAGGTCGTCGGCAACGAAGACCCGTCGCTGCGCACCGTCGGCACGTGGGGCCGCGACTGGGGCGCCGACATGGGCGGCACCCACCACCACGACAACGGCACCGGCAACACGCTCACGATCCCCTTCACCGGCACGCGCGGCAGAGTGATCGCGCCGAAGCTGCCGAGCTACGGGATCGCGTCGGTCTCCGTTGACGGCGGCACGCCCGTCAACGTCGACCTCTACGCGGCGTCGGCGACCTGGCACGCGCAGGTCTTCGACACCGGCACGCTGCCGTACGGCAGACACTCGATCACGATCAAGGTGAGCGGCAGCAAGAACGCGGCCTCGAGCGGCACCTGGATCGCCTTCGACGCGCTGCTCGTCGACTGAGCCGGGCGGTCGCGGGGGCTCGTGCGACGAGTTCCCGCGCCCGCTGGTCAGTACGACAGGGGGAAACTGCTCGTCGGGGCGCCGGGACTCGAAATCCCGCAGCGGGGCTGTCCAGGCGGGTGGAGCGGCGCTCTCGCTTGTCCTCCGCTGCCCCTACACCAACCCAAGCTGCGTCAGGAACTCCTGCTGATCGAAGTAGAGGTGCTCGGAGAGCAGCTCCTCGCCGTTGACCTCGTACGCCGCCGCCCAGCGGAAGTCGATCGCGCGGCCGGTGGCGGGGACGTCACCGTTCGGGGTGTGCAGGACGCCGTCGTGGGTGCCGACGAAGCGGCCTTCGGCCGCGGCTGAGGCGCCGTCGACGATCAGCTTCTGGATCACGAGCCGGCCGTCGGAGAACGCCTCGTGGAAGACGCCGAGGAAGCCGAGCACCGCGTCGCGGCCGCTCACGCTCGCGCCGGGTGCCGTCATCTCCGCGTCGGCCGCCCACGGCTCCCCTGCGACGTCTCTGGCGTTGAACGCCTCGATGTGCTGCTTCACCACGTCGCCTGTCCCGGCCATGCCTGCTCCTCGATCGAAGGGGAGCGCGGCAGTCTGGCAGCCCGGACCGCTCTCCGCATCACCGCGATGTCCGCACGGGGACGGCGTTGGGGGGCCCCCGGTGCGAGCGACCGGGTGGCGCGCATACGCTCCTCGACCTATGCCTTCACGCCGTCTGCCGCGCCTGCTGCCGCTCGCTCTCCTCGCCGTCGCCGCGCTCGCGTCGAGCACATCGCCCGCCCTCGCCGCCTCCGGCTGGAGCGACGCGCCGCCGATGCGCGACGCCCGCCAGGACGCCGCCAGCGCGATCCTCCCGGACGGCGAGGTGCTCGTCATCAGCGGCTACGACGGCAACGGCGATGCCGACAGCAGCGAGATCTACAGCCCGGCCAGCGGCACCTGGCGGATGACCGCGACCCCCGCGAACCCGCGCCACGCCGCGACCGCGACCGTCCTTGCCGACGGCCGGGTGCTGCTGGTCGGAGGCTGGGTCGCGGGGCGCGCGACCGCCTCCGTCCAGATCTACGATCCCCTCACCGAGCAGTGGAGCGCCGCCGCCGATCTCCCGACCGGCCGCCAGGATCACGTCGCCGTGCTGCTCCAGGACGGCCGCGTGCTCGTCGCCGGCGGACGGCTGGAGGGCGGCGACTGGACCGGGACGGCGGAGCTGTGGGACCCCGCGACCGACAGCTGGACGTCCGCGCCCGCAATGGCGACGAGACGCCGGCTGGCGGCGGCGTCGCGGCTGCCCGACGGCCGCGTGCTCGTCGCCGGCGGCGACGACTACAGCGCTCCCTACCTTTACGCCAGCACGGAGCTGTACGACCCCGCGACCGACAGCTGGAGCGCAGGTCCGGCGATGGCCGCGCCACGCTACGCCGGCAACGCGATCCCGCTTGCGGACGGAGGTTTCGCGGTGGCCGGGGACAGCGGCGGCTTCGCGACCGTCGAGCGGTTCGATCCCGCGATCGCGCAGTGGCGGCCGGGCGGCAGCCTGCCCGTCGACGGCGAGAAGTGGAAGGGCGTGGCGCTCCAGGACGGCCGTCTGCTGCTGACCGGCAACTGGGTCACCGAGACCGTCGTCCAGGACCTCGCGACCGGCTCGACGGTCGCGAGCTTCCCGCTGCCCGAGCTGCGCATGGACGCGTCGTTCGCGTCGCTGCCCGACGGCAGAGTGCTGCTCGCGGGCGGCACGACACGCGCGCCCGCCATCGTGCGGACGGCGAGAGCGTCGATCTTCACGCCGCCGACGAGACGCGATCCCGACGACGCCGACTTCAGCACCGTCGCGGTCGGCGCGACCGCCGAGCGGAGCGTGACGGTGCGCAACAGCGGCGGCGTGCGGCTGTGGATCGACGCGATCGCGCTCGCCGGCCCCGACGCTGCCGAGTTCGCCGTCGTCGCCGACAGCTGCTCGGGCTCGACGCTGGCGCCGAACGCCGGCTGCGTGGTGCGGCTGCGCCTGACGCCGTCGTCGGCGGGGGCGAAGAGCGCCGAGCTGACCTTCGACGACAACGCCGAGGGCTCCCCGGCCGCGGCGCTCACAGCGGTGGCGACGACGCCGGTCACGCCGGAGCCGGGCGGTGGCGGTGGGAACGGCGGGGGCACGCCGCCTGCGGATCCGGACACGCCGCCGACGAACACGCCGCCCACGCCCGGCGCGCCGCCCACGACCGCGCCGCCGGTCCTCCCTGCTCCGCCCGCCTCGGCGCCGCCGGCCGGCCGCCTGATCGAGCGCTTCACGCTGCGCCGCAACTGCCTGCGACCCGCCGCCGACGGCACCGTCCGCGTCGAGCTGGGCGTCGCGCTCGCGCGGACCGAGCAGCTGCGGTGGCGGCTCGCGCGAGCGGTCGGCAGCCGCGCGCTCAAGCGCTGCCCGCGCGGCAGCGGTGGCGGACGGTTCAGCGGGCGGCTCGTGGATGTCGGCGGTGAGCGCGGACTCGGACCGCTCGCCGGCGCGGCAACCGTCACCGGCCGCCGCGCGCTGAGATTGCGCCTCGCACCCGGCCTCTACCGCCTCACCGTCCGCGCCGACCTCGGCGACGGACGCCGCTCCGCCCCGCTGCACCGCTGGCTGCGCGTGCTGGCGCCGCGTTGACATCACCGCCCCACGAGCGGGCACTCGGCCGCTCGCTCGTGCCAGACTCGCCCGCGAGGATGACGGCGGGAGGATCGAGCGAGCGCACCGGCACGACGCCGGTGGTCGGACGGGAGCGGGAGCTGGCGCGGCTCGACGAGCTGCTCGCGCATGTGCGCGCTGACCGCGGCGCCGCGCTGTTGCTGACCGGCGAGGCCGGCGTCGGCAAGACGCGCCTGATCGCGGAGGTGGCGACGGCCGCCGAGCGTTCGGGAGCGCTCGTCCTGCGCGCCGTCGGCTTCGAGGCCGAGCAGAGCTTCGAGCTGGCCGTCGCGCGCGAGCTGCTGTCCCCCGCCGCCGCCGCGCTCGGCCCGGCCGCCCAGCGGCGTCTGGACGACGTGACCCGCCCCGGCCGCGCAACCGGCGACCCCGACACCTTCGTCGCCGCCGACGCCCTTGCGCAGCTCATCGGCGAACTCGCCCGTGAACGCCCCCTGCTGCTGGTCCTCGACGACGCGCAGTGGGCCGACGCCGCGTCGCTGCGCGTCCTCGCCTACCTCGCCCGCCGGCTCGACGCGCTCCCGCTCGGCATCGTCGTCGCCACGCGGGAAGACGGGCGCCGCTGCGCGGAGGAGCTGCGCACGACGCTCCCCAACCTGGAGCTGGCGCCGCTCGCAAAGACCGACAGCGCGGAGCTGACGCGCCGCGCGCTCGGCCACACCACCGACGACGCACTCTGCGCCGCCTGCCACCAGGCCAGCGGCGGCAACGCCTTCCTGCTGACGACGCTGCTCGAGCGGCTCGACGGGCACCAGCCGCCGGCGCCCGACGCGATCCCGGCGCTCGCGATCGACGACGTCGGCAGCTTCGCCGGACCGCGCGTGGAGGCGCTCGGCGAGGACGCGGTCGCGGTCACACGGGCGCTCGCGGTCCTTGGCAGCGCCGCCGACCTCGCCGCCCTCGCGCAGGTCGCCGCGCTCCCGCTGAGCACCGTCTCGACCACTGTCGACGCGCTGCTCAACTCGCGCCTGACGCGCGTCGAGGAGGAGCGGATCGACTTCCGCCATCCGCTCCTGCGCGCCGCGCTCGCCGCCGCCGTCCCGCCCGGGACCGCGGCGCTCCTGCACACGCGCGCGGCCGACCTGCTGATCGCCCGCGGCGCGCCCGCCGAGACGATCGCCGTCCACCTCCTGCACGCGCCCGCGGCCGGTCGCGCCGACGTCGTCGAGCTGCTGCGCGCCGCCGCCGCCCGCGCCGCCGCGTGGGGCGACGCCGCCCAGGCCGCCGCGCTGCTGCGCCGCGCGCTGGCCGAGCCGCCTCCGGCCGCGCTGCGGGCGACGTTGCTGACGCGGCTGGCGGAGGCGTCCGTGCGGCTGGAGGGCCCGAGCGCCGCCGCGGCCTTCGAGCCGGCGCTCGCGGCCAGCGACGACCCTCGCGAGCACGTCCGCATCGGGATCGCCAAGGGCCGTCTGCTGATCGAGCACAGCGCGCCGGCCGCCGCGGCCGCCGCCTTCGACACGGCCCGCGCCGCCCTGCCCGACGGCGCCGACGAGCTGCGCATCGCGCTGGAGATCGCCAACGCCGAGCTGCTGATGGCCCCGGCGCACGCCGCCGACGCCGTCGGCCGGCTGCTGGCGGCGACCACCGGCCTGCAGCCGCGCGACGACCGCGAACGCGAGCTGCTCGCGATGCGCGCGTACTACGAGCTGGGCGTCGGCGCGATCGAGCGCGCGACCGCGTTCGTCGCGCCGCTGATCGAGCGCCCGGCGATCGTGCTCTCGCTCGGCGAGATGGCGTTCGAAAGCGTCGTCGTGACGCAGGTGATCGCGGAGGATCTGGACGGCGCCGAGCGCTGGCTGACCGACGGCCGCGCGCTGGCACGGGCCGAGGGCGCCGGCCGCGCCTACCGCTCCTGCGTGCTGTGCCTCGGCTTCCTCGCGAACAAGCGCGGCGAGCTGCCGGCCGCCGAGCGGCTGCTGCGCGAGGCGCTGGCGCTGCATGAGGAGCTGTCGTGGCAGCGGACGTTCGCGATCTGCCTGCTGATCGACGGTCTCAGTCAGCAGGGTCGTTGGGACGAGGCCGACGCGCTCTTCGACGGCTGGCGCCGGCCGGAGACGCCCTACCCGATCATGCTGATGCCGCTCGCCGGCCACGCCGCCAGCCTCGTCGCGCGCGGCGAGGCGGCGCGGGGCGTCGCGCTGCTGGAGGAGCTGTTCCCGCTGCTGTCGTGGCAGGAGATCCTGCCCGTCCACCGTGAGCTGGCGCTCGGGCTCGCCGCCGTCGGGCGGGTCGAGGAGGCGGTCGTGCAGGCGCGTGCGCGCGTAGCCCGCGCGCGCGGCGGACCAGAGGGCCCGGCGAAGCTCGGCGCCGCGCTGCGCGTGCTCGCCGCCGTCGACGCCGAGGAGGACGCCGTCGCCCTCCTGACCGAGGCCGTCGCGCTGCTCGCGCCGTCCCACACGCGGCTCGAACACGCCCGCGCGCTCTGCGACCTCGGCGCCGCGCTGCGTCGCGCCGGCCGCCGCGCCGACGCGCGCGAGCCGCTGCGCCAGGCGCACGCGCTCGCGTCGGAACGCGGCGCCGAGCCGATCGTGCGGCGGGCGGAGGAGGAGCTGGCGGCGACGGGCGCGAGAGTCAGCCGCGGCCCTTCGGCCGATCGCGACGCGCTGACGCCGAGCGAGGCGCGCATCGCTCGCCGCGCCGCCGACGGCCGCACCAACCGCGAGATCGCGACCGACCTCGGGGTCGTGCCGAAGACCGTCGAGGTCCACCTCACGAACGTCTACCGCAAGCTCGGGATCCGCTCCCGCGACCAGCTCGCGAAGGCGCTGGCGGACGTGCCGGACGCGCTCGCCGCGCCGCCCACGAGCCCGCCGCCGGGCGGCGCGCCGCCCGCCGCGTAGCCGCCCTCAGCGCGGCGCCGCGCAGGTGATGCCGAGCGCGACCGCGGTGGCCGCGACGGCCGGCTTGCCATCGGCCGTCGCGAAGGTCAGCGGCCAGCCCGCTCTGCCGCTCGCCGGAGGCGCTCTCCTGCGTGCGCGCCGCGACCGGTCCGCCGGCGCACAGCGCGGTCGCGCGAAAGACCCCGCCGACGCGCCGACGCCGCCCTTGCGCGCGTTGAAGCTGATGCGGCAGCCGCCGGGCAGCTCGATCTTGCCGCTGCTCAGCACCCTGCCGGTCTGGTCGAACAGCAGCAGCAGCTTGCCTGTCGTCGAAGGAGTTGGCGAAGGCCCATCTGCCGCCGGCCGGACGCTCGTAGCCGAGGGCGCTGGCGCTCAGGCCGCAGAGCGAGAGGACGACGGTCGAGCCACAGCGCCGCGCGGTCGTCGGCGCGCTCGGCGACGAGCAGGCAGCGCGGCGCGCGGAGACCGACGCGCTTGACCACGAGCGACCAGGGACGCCGCGCTCCCTCCTCCGCCGTGACGCGCCAGAGCCCGCCGGTCGCCCCGCCGTGCCCGCCCCGCCGAGCGGCGCGACGGTGTGCCGGTCGAGCGGGATCGCGCGATCGCCGGTCAGGCGCGCGACGGCGGTCGCGCGCTCGTCGCGGTCGAACGGGGGATCGGGCACATCGGCGGGCGGCTCGGTCACGTCCGGCCGGCAGGGGGCAGCCGCAGCGTCACGCGCCGGCGCTCGGTCACCGGTCTGCCGGCGTCGAAGCGCGTCGTCACCGTCAGCGTCGCGACGACCGTCTTCAGGCCGGCGCGACGTGCGGCGCGGACGAACGCGCGCGGAAGCCGCACGCTCAGCTGCCGCGATCTGCCGGCTGCGATGCGCACCTCGGAGAAGCGCGCGAGCAGCCGCTGCGCCGCCCTGTCTCCGCGCTTTTCCGCGCCCGGCGCGCCGATGCGGGCGACCAGCGTGCCGGCGGATCGGCAAGGCGCGCCGGCCGGACAGGCGAGCGGAACCCTGGCGCTGGCCGCGCCGCCCCCCTCGCGCACGGTCACGACGGTTCTGCCGGGAGCGAGCGTGGCGCCGCGCGGGCCGGCTCTTCCCGTCGCGGACGGCCGGTCGCCCTGTCTCGGCTCCGCTCTCGGCGTGCCGTCCTGCCTGGGCTCCGGCTGGGGCTGCAGCGGCGGATCCACCTTCGGCTCCGGCTGCGGGCCAGCCGCGGGCGGGACGGCCTGCAGCGACCGCGTGTCCGACGACGACCGGTAGAGCAGCGTGTCGTCGTTCGAGCTGCCGCCGTCGAGGTAGGTCGCGGTGATCACGCGCACGCCCGACGATGCCGTCGCCTCACAGGTCGCCGCACCGTCCACGACGATGACGGCCGCGCAGCCGGCGATCGCTCCCGCGCTGTCCGCGAAGCGCACCGTGCCCCACGACGGCGCGGGCGCGACGACCGCTCTGAAGGTCACCGCGTCGCCCGGCGCCGGGACGGCCGGCTCCGCGGTCAGCCCGGTCGAGGTCGTGACCTCGGGGATCCGCAGCCGCAGGCCCGCCTCGGATGTGGACGGCGCGCCGTCGCAGTCGCTCACCGCGGGAGCCGGGGCGCAGTAGCTGGTGCCGCCTCCACCGCCGCCGGAGAGCGGGAGCGAGCCGCTGCCGCCCGAGCCCCCTCTGCCGCCGCCGGGGCTCACGGGTCTCGTGCCGGCGCCGCCGCCGCCGCTGCGGAAGCCGGCTCCGCCGGCCCCGCCGATGCGGCCGCCGCCGTCGCCGCCGGCGCCGCCGAGCAGGAACGAGCCGCCGGCCCCGGAGAGCAGCGGGCCCTCGTCGTTCGTGCCGCCGCTGCCGTCGGCCGGGACGGCGCCGCCTGTCGCGCCTCTCCCCGGCCGCACGCCCGCGTAGCGACCGTCGATCGCGCCGTCCTGGGCATTCTGCGCGATCCCGTCCGCGATCCCGCCGGCGTCGCCGCCCTTGATCTCGCGGTTGAAGCCGGCTCCGCCGCCGCCGGCCGCCAGCACGAGCAGGCTCGACTCGCTCACCGTGGGCGCGGCGCTGACGGCGGTGAAGCCGCCACCGCCCTGCTGGCGGTCGGCGTCGATGCAGAGGTACAGCGTGCCGATCCCGATGACCGCGACGCGGGCATCGACCGCGGCGCCCTGACCGACCGTCGGAGACGGCCAGGCGAAGGGATCGCCGTCGCCGTCGCCGCCCTTCGCCTCGACGTCGATCGCCGTGACGCCGTTGGGGACGACGAGGCGGCTGCCGGCGTTCGAGGCGGCGTCATAGCAGCCGGTCCCGCCGGACGCGGGGAAGAGCCGCTGGTAGTCGGCCTGCGCCCCGGCGGGGAGCGCGGCGAGCAGCGTCGCGCCCGTCAGCGAGAGGACGAGGCCGCGCGCGATCCGCCGCGGAGACGTGTCGGGAAAAGCCATAGGTGCATATCGTAAACGCGCCAGATCGTGGCGGCGCTGGGAAGCGCGGAGTGCTCCTGCGCGACTGCCGTGCGAACGCGTTCGTACAAACGTCCACCGATCCGCGCGCGGTGATCCAGCGGGGATCGCTCGGCGCATTGCTGGTGCGAGAGAGTTCCCTTCTCCTCGCTTCTGAGTACGCGCGAGGCGCCCCGGTCGCCCGGGAGGCGGGCCGGGGCGTTTTCGTTGCTGCGGTTGGCGGGATGAGGCTCATGCAGGCTCCCCGCGTGCCGCCGCAGCGGCTGCACCGGTCCGCTCTGGCATTCAACGCGGACCGGTCGGCGGCTGAGCCGCCGACCGGTCGCGTCTGAAGCGCGCGCCGCGCGAACCGCTCAGCGGGTGCGTCTCGACACGCGCGGCGAGGTCACCTGACCGACTGTCGTTTGATTGGTCAGGGAGCGATCGCGCGCGCCGTCGGGGCCGCGCCCCGCGCGACCTCAGACGGAGATCAGCGTGACCGTCACGCGGCCTGGGTCGCCCTGCTCGCCGGGGGCGATGAAGTCGATCACGTAGGCGTTGCGCCGCAGCACGACCTGCGCCGCCGTGATCGTGATCGCGCAGCGGTCGGCGCCTCTCAGACGGAAGCTGCCCACGACCGGCGTCGTGCCGCGCGGAGCGGGCACGACGATCGAGCCATAGCCGACGAACCCGACGGTTCTGGTGATCTTCGGCGTGACGGTCCGCTCGACCGGCGTGAAGGCGGTGGTCGAGATCAGCCTTCTCACGAGCCGGCCGGCGGCGGCGTTCTCCTTCGCCACCGCGGGCAGGACCGACTGGCATCTCGGCGCCGCCTGCGCGGCCGGCGCCAGCGCGGCGCCGGCGATGCCGAGGCCCGCGAGTCCGGCCGCGACGCGAAGCGATCTGTTGCGCATCTGCTCTGCTCCTCCTGTGTCGTGTTCGTTCCGCTCCTGAATCGGCAGCTGAGCCCGCCGAGTTGACCCGCGCCGCCGTTCTCACGCACGGTGACGGACTGCTCACCAGAGGAGGCCCGCCCCTCGCTTCGGTCTGGCAGGAGATCACGCAGCGGGCGTCTCCGCCGTATGACGATCGAGTACGTGCGAGACGCCTCCCGCGCCCGCAGTCGCCGGGCCTCCCGGCCGCTCGAGTGCTTGAGCGATGCTCGAGTCAGGCTGCGAGAGTCCTTCTCACGATCTGCCGCGCTAGCTGTAGGTCCCGAGCGGGTTGTTCGTTCGGGTGATGGGTGGTTTGTGGCCGAGGGCTGAGTGTCGTCGGTGATGGTTGTAGTGGTGGAGCCAGCCGTCAAGGTGTGCGGTGCGGTCGGTGCTTGATGCGTAGATCGCGCCGTAGGCCCAGCTGGTTTGGAGGGTGCGGATGAAGCGTTCGGCTTTGCCGTTGGTCTGGGCCGGTAGGGGCGGGTGCGGAGGTGGCGGATGCCGAGCGTGTGGCAGGCGATCTGGTGGATCGTTGAGCGGTAGGCGGAGCCGTTGTCGGTGATCAGCCGCTGAACGGTGATGCCGTAGCGGCGGTAGAAGCGGATCGCGCGTCTGAGGAACGCGATCGCGGTGGTCGCTTTCTCGTCGGGCAGGACCTCTGCGTAGGCGAGGCGGCTGTGGTCGTCGATCGCGACGTGCACGAATTCCCAGCCGGTCTGGCGGCGCCGGCGGCCGGCGGCGTCGGTTCCCGAGATCGTCGACAACGGCTTGTCGAGCAGCTCGGCGATCTCCGGGCCGGTGAACCGGACCCGTCGCAACGCAGCGATCGCCTGGACCGTCTCCTCGCTGGTGCGGTTAGCGACCCGGCTCGCTGCCGAGGACCGATCGACCAGTCCGCCAGGCCCCTCGGCCCGATAGCGCGCCAGCCATTTCGAGCAGGTACGGCCGCTCACTCCGGCCGCTAACGCGGCCTCCGCAAGCAGCCACCCCAGCTCGACCACCCGCCTGACCATCGTGCGTCGCTCCTTCGGGCCGAGCGGCGCGTTAGCGTGCAACCTCGTCCGGTGCTCCTCCTTGGCGGTCTGGCGGCCTCGAGAACCACCAGCCTCCAAGGAGGCCCGGATGAACAACCCCCTCAGGAACTACATCTAGAGGCGCCGAAGCAGTCCCAAATCCAAGGTGAACCTGTGACGGCGGGCGCCGCCGTAAGACGCCTCGCCCGAGTGCCGGATACGTCTAGAGGCCAAACGCAGCGTAGAACGTGATCCCCACCGCGCCGCCGCCGCGGATCTCGATGCGGCATCTCTCCCGCGCATAGCCGCCAGAGCCGGGAGGCCCGACGATCTGCTCTATGCACTGCGCCTGACCGCGCGGGGCACTGTACGTCCCGGAG
The DNA here is from genome assembly GCF_030646155.1 of Conexibacter sp. CPCC 205762. GTDB lineage: Bacteria > Actinomycetota > Thermoleophilia > Solirubrobacterales > Solirubrobacteraceae > Conexibacter. The sequence goes on along the minus strand of NZ_JAUTDN010000015.1, from coordinate 41,903 downwards.
CAGTCCCCCGAGCTTCTCCGCCTATCACCGCACGACCGGGCGAAAGACCGGGCGAACCGTCGCGCATCACGACAGGCGTACGCGTCGCCGCGAAGAACGATCCGCTTACCGCGATCGACACCGAAGAAAGTCGATGTGTCTGGAGGTCTGCAACTCCGTGCTCTGCCACTAGCGTGCGCAGGGGAGGTCGCTGAAGCCGCAAGCACGAGCGCGGACAGGGCGATGAGCGATGCGGCTCGCACGACGAGTGGCACGGCTTCACCTTACCTTCCGGCGTGTCGCACGACCACTCCCTGGGAGATCGCCGTAGCGGCCGGCGTCACGCGGGCCGCGCTACGCCGCGGTCGCCACCGCCTCCCTACCGCTTGCCGCTCTGCCAACGGGTTTCGACGGCAGCGTTGCGACGAAGCCGAGCGCACGCTCGACCCAGCCGCGCAGCGCGGCATCATCCGCGCACCCAGCGGGTCGACGTAGACCGTGCCTCTCGACGCCCGTCTCTGAAGGTCCATCAGGCGCACGTGCGGATCGGCCAACGCGGCGCTCGCTTGCGCCTCGCCCAGTCGCACCACCAGGGTGTCGCCCAACACGCCGCAGACGAGGTTGCCGTTCCACAGGAACGACAGCCCGCCGAACATCCGCCGCTCAGAGATCCCGTCCAGCCCGCTGAGGAGGGCGCGCAGGCGGCTCGCCAGCTCCTCGTCGTAGGCCATCCTCGGCGCAGCCTAGCCCCGAGCGCGGACCCAATGGACCGCGCCGCCGTCGACAGACAGACTGGCGAGAACGGTCACGAGCGGGGAGCGAGCCAGCGCGGGGACACGCCGCCCGGCCGGCGCCTCTCCATCCCGGGCCCCGTGACCGGTGCCGAGCGGCGACAGCGATGGTGCAAGGGGCGGCTACGAGCGAGCATTCGCCGATCCGCGCATGCCAGCGGGCTTCGACGCGACACCACTCCTATCCACGACAACACTCTCGGCACTTCGATCCAGGGAGAAGAGTCAGGCGCGCCCGCACCACCCCCAACCGCCGGTGCCACTGGCGATCGGAGCAGCTCGCACCCTGCCGATCAGGTACGAGCGATCGGCAAGCTCGCCGGTTACCGGCCCAGCCGCTCGACGGCGCCGGCGGAGCGCTTGGCCTGCGGGCGTCTTCGGGCCGGCTGAAGAGCCGGACCGCTGCCGCCGAGCGCGCCCAGCGCGGACGCCACGGTCCGCTCAACCTCCGGCCAAGCAAGCTCGACCCCAGGGTTGACTGCGACCTCGACGCCCGCGATCGACAGCGGCGGCGCGATCGTCTCCAACAGGTCCCGCGCCCGGCTCGCTCGCATGTAGTCCGACAGCTCCTCGCTCTCGACGTCGCGCAGCCACCGCCGGACTCGCACCAGCGCACCGAGCAACTGCGACCACGCGCGCGCCTCGGGAAGCTGCTCCGCGTCGAGCCCGAGCAGCGCGGCCCACGCGCCGCGATCGATCGCGAACCGCTGACCACCGGCGCCGCGGACGGCTGGGACGACTCCGCCCTCCTGCAGCGCTCCGACCGCATCCAGCACGTTGCGCCGCGCATAGCCGGCACCGGCCCCGAGATCGGCCGTGCTCATGCTCGGCGCCGCACTCGTCAGCAGCAGGCGGACGACCTCGGCCCGCGCGCCGAGCCCGAGCACCTGCCGCAGCCGGAAGGCGAAGTTGATCGGCGCTCGCAGGTCCGGCGCCTGCGACTTCCCGCTCGGCTCGACCGGCGGTCGCACGAGCCCTGCCGAGAGGAACGACGGATCCGGCTCACGCATCGGAAAGCCGCTCTCGGTGAACAGCGGCACCGGCTCGCCGGACGGCTGCGGCTGCCGTCGACCTCTCAGACGAGCGCGGGGCCGGTGCGCGTCGAGCCACGTCAGCGCACCGTCGACCAGCCGTCTGTCCTCGGGATCGACGGCGAAGCTGCGCAGGCGCCGCACGCTCACCAGCGGCTCGTTGCGCAGCAGCCAGTCCAGCAGCTCGTCGAACAGCCGCGGATCGTCTCGCGCGACCTCCAGCGTGAAGACGACCAGCGCCTCCGGATCCTCAGCCCACGGACTCCGGCGCGGCGCCGACGCGAGCACGCCCATCTGCGCCCACTCCGACCAGGCGAAGTCGAGCAGCGCCGCGTCGAGTGATCTCCTAAGCGGAGAGATCGGCATCCTCGACTCCGAAGTACTCGAGCGCGCGCTCCAGCATCTCGCGATAGCCGTCCGACGGATCGTGCGTGAGACTCCAACGCGCCGCCGCGATCAGCTCGTCGCGGGTCGGGGACAGCTCGCGGAGATCGGCCGCATGCTTGCCGGGCGTGCTCGCGTCAACCGCCGCATAGAGCTTGAAGTGGATCTGATCGAAGCGCGAGGCGAACCGAACCGTCAGCGCCGGCCCGTACTCGCGCACCTCGACCCGTTCGGCGAAACCCTCCGGCAGTCCGAAGTCCATCAGGCCCGCGGGTCCGCTGTTGAGCCAGTCCGCCGGCAGGCCGAAATCGCGCGCCACCCGATCGCTCGCCTCGACCAAAGCCGGCGGCAGGGGATCGGCCGAGACAAGTGACCCGCCGGTCCGCACGGCCAGCACGTCGACGTCCTTCGTCGCCCGCGACGCAAGGCCGAGCACCAGCAGCGCTGAGCCACCGACTACGACGACGTCAAAGGCAGCGCCGGCCGCCGCCAACTGCTCGCCGAGGGCGCGAAGGAGAGAGTCGGCGCTCTGAGTCGAGGTGATCGGGATGTTAGACATCGCGAACGAGGATGTTAGACATCCGCAAGTGGACTGCCAACCGGATCAGCTTCTGAGCGACGCCAGCGCCCGGACCGCCTCGCGACGCGCACGCGGCTCGTCGCTCTCCAGCAGGTCGAGCAAGACGGCGGAGCGAGGCGCGCGTTTCTCTCCGTTGGCCCGCAACGCGTTCCAGATCTCGTCGGCGACCCATCGGATGCGCACCGGCCCGGAGCCGGGGGTGAGGGCGTGTCGTTGCATCATCGCCTCGCGCCGACCGGCTGACGCATAGACCTCCACCGCCGACGGCTTCCCGACCAGTCGGACCACGGCACCGGCCGAGGCGCCCGTGAGCAGCACGTCCGGTCGAGCGGCGATCCGTCTCAGCTCCGACGGGTGGGCGTCGAAGTCCTCGAGAACGGCTCGCGCTCGCAGGCGAGGGGCGGCCTCGCTCAGCGCATGCTCTCGCAGCCACGCTCGGGCACGCGTCCGGTAGCGCGGGTGCTGCACGACGCGATCCGCGGCCTCCTCGTCGCCGGACGCGAGCAGCAGCACCGCCCACGCCAGCGACGCCGACAGCGGCCGCCCGCTTCTCGCGGGCAGCCGTCGCATGCGCTCCACCGCTCTCGGATCGACCCACCAGTCCCGCCCGCGCTTGATCGCGGGCAGTCGTCCGCCAGCAATCTGCTGGCGGACCGCGACCGGCGAGACGGCGAGCCGCTGCGCTGCCTCGCGCACCGAGAGAGGGTCGATCACGACCAGAACCGTAGCGCTAGAGAAAGGATTCTGTCCGATGTCGTCAGGTCGAGACCTTGCGCGCTGCCTGTCCCGGTCGTCGCGAGCCTTCGGAGATCCGTCTTGCCCTGCGAACGGACCGAGACCACCCCACAAATCTGAGACCACCTCCCGCCCCCCGCCGCGCACCCCAAAACGCGCCTCTTGGAACCTTGAGGCCCGAAAAACGCCCGCAAACGCCGGTACTACAGGGGATCCGTCTAGTCGGGGCGCCGGGATTCGAACCCGGGACCTCTCGCTCCCAAAGCGAGCGCGCTACCAGGCTGCGCCACGCCCCGCAACCTTGTCGAGTATACGGCCGTTCGGCGCGGGGGCTACCGTCTCTGGACGGTATGGGCAGAGTGCACACCTATGCGACCACCACGCGGTGGCAGGGATCGACGGGCGTCGGGTACGACGGATACGAGCGGGCGCACGAGGTGAGCGCGGAGCCGGTGGCGGGGGAGCTGGGGCTCTCCTCGGACCCCAGCTTCCGCGGCGATCCGGCGCGGCTGAACCCGGAGCAGCTGCTGGTGCTGGCCGCTTCTTCCTGCCAGTTGCTGAGCTTTCTCGCCGTCGCGGCGCGGGCGCGGGTCGACGTCGTCGGCTATGAGGACCGGGCGCTGGGGGAGATGCCGGAGGACCTGCGGCCGATGCGGGTGGCGCGGATCGTGCTGCGGCCGCGGATCACGATCCGGGGTGTGATCCCGAGAGACACACGGCTGCTGCACTTGGTCGAGGTGGCGCATCGGGAGTGCTTCATCGCCAACTCGCTCACAAGCGAGATCGAGATCCAGCCGAGCTTCGTGCGGGCGCAGGGGTGACGGCGGGCGGGCGCCGCGATCAGGCGCCCGACTCCCAGGCGACCATCCGGTCGCCCGACGCGCGGCACCGTATCGAGCCGTACTCGTAGCCGCTGTCGACCAGGCGGCAGGTCCACGCGCGCACGCGCCAGCGACCGCCTCGGCCGGGCGATTTCCTGAGGCTGTCGAAGGCGTGGAGCGACAGCCAGCGTGCGAAACGGCAGTCGGTCCGGCGTGCGGTCACGCCGAAGATGCCAGCACCCTGTATCTGCAGGCTGGTCCAGCGGCTGCCGTCGAAGTTGCCGCAGTTGCGCAGGCGCGGCGCCGGCCGCGGCTGCGGTTGTGGGACCGGCTCCGCGCTGGCCGGCGGCAGGTCGACCGGGTCGCAGGCCTCCAGGTCCTCGCCGACTGCACGCGGGACGGCGATGTCGTCGCAGGAGGCGTCGGGCAGATCCTCGCCGCTGTAGAAGACCTTCCAGGCGCCGTCGGTGAAGGTGACGATCGAGGGGCGGCCCTCCGACGCGCAGGCAGCGCTGTCAACGTCGGAGATCAGCGCCCAGCCGTCCTGGACGGTCGACACCGTCACGGTGAGGCAGGCGGCGGGACGGCCGTCGGTCGCGACGATCGCGGCGCGCTCCTCCGGCGTCGCCAGGCGGGCGGCCGAAGCGGCGGGTGCGGCGACGGCGGCGGTGACCGCAGACAGCGCAATCGCGACAGACGTGATGACGAGCTTGCTCACGGGTACCCCCTGGAATCCGGTCGGAAGCGGACGGCGGTCGAACGCCGTGATGAGTTTCGCAGTCCGCGCCGGTCCCAGCCTCACGAGATCCGAATCGAGAGGGAGGACGCGATGCCGACGCTCTACGTCTGCCACGGCGACGACAGAGGAGCGCAGTTCCACCCCTGCGCCAGAGTGCAGAAGGCCCTGCGGGAGAAGGGGATCGCCTACGAGAGAGTGGTCGCCGCCAAGGGCAACCCGATCCCGTTCCTGCGCAAGGGCTCGCGCGAGAACGTGCGCGCGGCGACCGGCGACACGAAGCTGCCCGCGCTCGTGCTCGACGACGGCACGGCGCTGATCCACTCGAAGGCGATCACGCGCTGGATCTCGCAGCAGCCGGCGCAGGCGTAGACTCGTCTGGCAGATGCCGCGGCCGAACGGAAAGCGCAGATGGAGCGAGCTGTCGGGCCGGCAGCGCGGCGGGCTCGTCGCGGCCGGCATCGTCCAGCTGAGCCTCAGCGCCGCGGCGCTGCTCGACCTGCGGCGCCGCCCGGCCGAGCAGGTCCGCGGCAGCAAGAAGCTGTGGACCGCGGCGAGCTTCGTCAACTTCGTCGGGCCGCTCGCCTACTTCACGTTCGGGCGGCGGCGCTGATCGCCGCCCGGTGATCGCGCGCGACAAGCGGCGCGCCACCGAGCTGGCCGCCGACGGGCTCACCAACCGCGATATCGCGCAGCGGCTGTTCGTCACCCCGAAGACGGTCGAGGTCCACCTCAGCGCCTCCTACCGCAAGCTCGGGATCGGCTCGCGGCGGGAGCTGGCGGGAGTGCTGGCGGTCGCGTAGGCGGGGTGCGCCGCGGGGCGGGTGCGGGTGCGTGCGCCGCGCGTGGTGCCGAGCGCGACGGCGCCGCCCAGCAGCGGGATCCAGAAGAGGATCACGCGGTAGACGAGCACGGCGGCGGCGGTCGCGGCGGCCGGCGCGCCGAACGCGACCAGCATCCCGATCAGGCCGAGGTCGATGCCGCCGACGCCACCGGGAATCGGCAGCAGGCCGCCGAGCTGGCCGACGAGGTAGCCGAGCAGGATCACGCTGACGTCGACGTGCGCGCCGAAGGCGTGGAAGGCCGCCCACAGGACGGCGTTGTCGAAGATCCAGTAGCCGAGCGCGCCGGCGATCACGAGCGGGTCGCGGCGGGCGACGATCGCGATCGCCTCGCGCGTGCCGGCGACGAGCGTGCGGCGGGCGCGCGGGAGCTTGCCTGTCGCGTCGGCGTCGCCCTCGCCGAGGCGGGTCAGCAGCACGACGGCCGCGATCGCGGCGACGGAGAGCGCGGCCGGGAAGGCGGTCAGCCAGAGCGAGACCGGCGGGCCGACGAGGCCGAGCGCCATCACGCTGCCGAGCAGCGCGACGGCGACGAAGTTGACCGAGCCCTTGATCAGGAAGAACGCGACCGAGCGGCGCGCGACCGTCTCCGTCTCGACTCCCTCGCGCGCCAGCGCCCAGCCGCCGTAGGCGAGCCCGGCGGCGCCGCTGGCGGGGACGATCGAGCCGATCGCGAGCGCCGACCAGGCGACCCGCTGCGTCGTCGCCCAGCTCAGCGTGCGGTCGCGGGCCTGCTTGAACAGCGGGCGGAACAGCAGCACGTACGAGCCGCACGACAGCACCTGCAGCGCGACCGCGGCCGCGACCCAGGTGGGGTCGGCGTGCGCGAGCCGGTTGCGCACCTCGCCGAGCCCGGGAGCGAACGCGGCGACGAGGCCGAGCAGCGCGATCAGCGCGCCGACCTTCAGCCCGCCGCGCACCATCCTGCTGCGCTCGAACGGACGCGGCGGGGCCTCGATCGCGCTGATGGCAGGGGCGGCGGGCATGCCATGCAGCCTCGCCGCCGCGGGCCGCCGCGACCAGCCGGAGGGCCGGTGGATGAGGGTGGGGACAACCGCCGTATCGCCTCGCATGCTGGTACAGACCGGCGACCGCGCGGAAACTGAGCGGTGGGGTGCGAGTGCGCGCCGGGGCGGGCGGGCGCGGCGGCGTCAAGGTGGGGGAGCGGCCGCCGGCGGCGTTCAGCGCGAACGGACGAAGGCGAGCGCCTCGCGCGCGAGCGGGAGCCACTCGGGCTCGCGCTCGGGGCCGAGCGAGACCCACTCACGCATCGTGCGGCTGCCCATCGAGAGCGGCTCGGCGCCGCCGGCGATCAGCTCCTGGCAGCGCTCGGCCGGCAGCTTCACGACCAGTCTGCCGCCGACGAGCATCGCGGCGATCTTGCCGCCGACTCTCACGCCGGGGCTGGAGCCGAAGCCAGTCCCCGCCGTCGTGCCGGGCTCGCGCAGCAGCTCCTTCGCCACCGTCGCGAACGCCTCTTCCGCCGTCGCCATGGGGCGGAGGCTACCGCGCCCCGGCTGCGCGGATGGTCGATCCAGTAATCGGCGCATCGTGGTCAGTCGGTCGTTTACGGTTCCTCGCCCCCTCAACGACCAAGGAGCGGTCATGCGGATCTTCACGACAGGACTCGTCGGCGTCGCGGCGGCAGGGCTGATTGCGCTCGGCGCCGGCGCGAGCGGCGCGGGCGCTGCGGGCGGCGGACATGCGGCCGACGCGCGGGCGGCGCGCGGACCGGAGGCGGGCGCTGCGAAGCGGCGCTGCCACCCGAACTACCGCGGCCGCTGTCTGAAGCCGAACGCGAGCGACTACGACTGCGCGGGCGGCAGCGGCAACGGGCCCTACTACGTCAGCGGCCCCTTCCGCGTGGTCGGCAGCGACCCGTACCGGCTCGACGCCGACCATGACGGGATCGCCTGCGAGTAGCCGAGCGCGGCGCGCGGGCGCGTAGGCTGCCCGTATGCGCCGGATCATCGCCCTCGCCTGCTGCGCGCTGCTGGTCGGCGCCGCGCCGGCGATCGCCACCAGACCGCACACGATCTCCTTCTACGTCGGGTTGAGACGGCCGGAGGCGGCCGCGCGGGCGGCGTTCACGGCGGTCTCCGATCCGGCCTCGCAGCGCTATCGGCGGTTCGACGGCGCGGGGGCGGTCGCGCGGCGGTACGGGGCGACGGCGGCGACGGTCGCGGGGCTGCGGCGGGCGGCGCGGCGGCACGGGCTGCGCGTCGGCGTCGACCGTTCGCGGCTGTTCGCGCGCCTCACCGCGCCGGTGCCGCGGCTCGAGCGGGCCTTCGGCGTGCGGATCGTCCACGCCTACGACAACGACACGCTCTCATTCGGCTGGACGGTCGCCGGCGGCGCCGCGCCCCGCCCCGCGCGCGACCTGCGGCCGTGGATCCGCGAGATCGTCGGCTCCTACACGCGCTCGCAGCGGAGAACGCCCGGCGCCGCGGCGCGGGCGAGCGGCGGCGGCGCGCGTTCCGCCACGCGGGCATCGGCTCGCGGCGGCGCGGGCGCCGCGGCGCGCGCGAGCGCGACGAGATCTCCCGCGCCCGCCAACGCCGGCAGCTGGACCGGCGGCTGCAGACAGGCGCAGGCGACCGGCGCCTACGCCTTCGGCCAGGTCCGCACCGCCTACGGGCTCGACGCGCTCGGGGCCGCGCCCGGCCGCGGCGGGCGGGTCGCGATCGTCAACGTCGGCGAGGGGATCGCGGCGCAGGACGTCGCGATCGGCGCGCGCTGCTTCGGGCTGCCGTCCCTGCGCACGCGCACGCTGCTGACCGACGGGCAGAGCAGACCGTTCGGGCGCGGGACGCTGGAGCCGCAGGAGGACCTCGCGCTCGCGCGCGGGATGGCGCCGGGGCTCGCGTCGGTCACCTTCGCGCAGGCGTGGCTCGCCGCCGAGCTGTGGTTCCTCGCGCCCGTCGCGGTGCTCGACGCGCCCGGTCTGCCGGACGCGCTGTCGATCTCCTACGGCCAGTGCGAGCGGCAGATCCGCGCTGCCGGCGCGCCGGCCGTCGCGCGCGCCGGGGCGGAGCTGATGGACAGCGTGCTGGTGCGGCTCGGGCTCGCGGGCGTGTCCGCGTTCGCCTCCGCCGGCGACTTCGGCTCGACCTGCAACGGGCAGCCGTTCGCCGGCGTCGCCTGGCCCGGCTCGTCGCCGTACCTGACCGCGGTCGGCGGCACGCGGCTCGTGCTCGACGCCGCCAACGCGCGCGTCGACGAGGTCGTCTGGAACGACCTGCCGTGGCTCTCCAGCGACGACGGCGGCGGCGCGGGCGGCGGTGGGCTGTCGGCGGTCTCGCCGCGGCCCGCGTACCAGCGCGGCCTGACCGCCGTCGCGGGCGCCCGTCGCGCCGTGCCCGACCTCGCCGCGCACGCCTCGATGCTGCCGGGCTGGCCGGTCAGCATCTCGACCAACTGGGTGCAGGACGGCGGCACGAGCGCCTCCGCGCCGCTGCTGGCCGGCGCCTTCGCCGCCCTGAGCGCCCGCGAGCGGGCCGCCGGTCGCGCGCCGCTGGGCCCGGTCAACGGGCTCGTCTACGCGCTCGCCCGCGCCGGTGCCACCGCGCCGCTGTTCGACATCGTCAGCGGCGACAACCGCTACCTCGCGAAGGTGCCCGGCCACACCGCCGCGCCCGGCTACGACCTCGCCAGCGGCCTCGGCGTCCCGCGCTTCGACGCGCTCGCGGCGGCGCTGGACGCGCGCGCCGGCGGCTGAACTACGCTGCGTCGCATGGACGACGAGGGTGTGCGGGCGCGGCTGAGAGCGGCGCTGAAGACGGCGATGAAGGAGCGCGATCGGGCGGCTACGGCGACGCTGCGGTCGGCGCTGGCGGCGCTCGACAACGCGGAGGCGGTCGATCCCGCCGGGGCGGGGCTGGCCGAGGTCGAGCATGAGCGGATCGCGGGGACCGTCGGCGGGCTCGGGGCGGGCGAGGTGCCGCGCGCGACGCTTGACGAGGAGGGTGCGCGGGCGGTCGTGCGGGCGGAGGCTGACGAGCGCCGCGCCGCCGCCGACGACTACGACCGCGTCGGCGAGGCCGAGCGGGCGCAGGCGCTGCGGGCCGAGGCCGCGCTGCTCGACGAGCTGCTGGGGTAGGGCGCCGCCGGGCGCGCGGGCCGCGCCGGGCGGACTGCGACGGCGGGCGGGCGCGCGGCGGGCCGGCGGACGCGCGGCGGCGCTTGCTCGGGCTAGGAGGAGCCGCCGCCGCGGAGACGCGCGGCGAGGCGTTCGCGGAGGCGTCTGGCGCGGACTCTGACGTCGCCGAAGACGGTCGAGCCGGTCAGCACGATGCGCGGGGCGCCGGCGGCGGCGTCGAGGCCGGCCTGCTGCTTGACGTCGCCGAAGAAGGCGCGGCCGCGCAGGTCGACCAGCACGCCCTCGGGCACGAGCAGCTCGATGTCGCCGAAGACGCTGCGCGCGTCGATCGCGATCTCGCCCGCGGGGACGCGCGCCTCGCGCAGGTCGAGCACGACGTCGCCGAAGACGGTGCTCCAACCGCTGCGGGCCGGCAGCTGCCACGGTCCGGAGCGCTTCAGGTCGCCGAAGACCGAGCTGTTGCCGGTGAGCGGGCCGGCGGGGACGGAGGCGGGCGCGGCGGCGCCGGGTGCGGTCGTGCCGACGAGCGCGGCGTCGGCCGGCGGCAGGTCGATCGTCGCCTGCTCCAGCTCCGCGCGGGTGCGTGAGCCGGCGACCGATTCGACGCGGTCGGCCAGCTCCTCCAGCGTCAGACGACCCTCGCCGGCGGCGAGGCGCAGGCGCTCGATCGTCTGCTCGCGCTCGGCGTCAGAGGCGCGGATCTCGGGGGAGGACACGGGCTCACCCTAGCGCCGCAACGGCGAGCGGCGCCGGGAGCCGGAGCCGCGCATGGGGAGGGGCGAGGGGCGCAACGAAGGGCGGCGCCGGGAGCCGGCGCCGCGCATGGGGAGGGGCGAGCGGCGCCGCGGATGAGGTGCGCCGGCGCCGCGTCGGGGAGGGGAGGGCGCCGGGCGGCGCCCGTCAGATCGGCTCTGCCCGCGGCGTTGGGGACACGGGCGCCGCGGGCAGAGACGCTTGTGGCCTACTCGCCGTCGTGGCGGTAGAACGCCGCCGGCGAGGAGCAGTGCGGGTTCTCGCAGACGTACGTGCCGGTCTCATTGGCGTGGAGGTGGTACGGCGCCGGCTTGAAGGGGGTGAGCGCGTTCAGCAGCGCGTTGGCAAACAGCTTCATGGTGGGGGGCTTTCTTCGGTTGCGACTGTGGTGGTACGTACGAAGGTACGGACCGATCGCTGCCGCGATTGTGAGGGTGATCACCCCGCCAGCAACGCGACCGTCGCCGGGTCCGGCAGGCCGCCGTTGAAGCGCTCCAACAGGCGCGCAAACAGCTCTTCGGCCGGGTCGGCGCGGGCGAACAGCGTCATCGAGGAGCGCAGCTTGAGCGCGTCGATCGCGCCCAGCACCTGCTCCGAGCCGGCCGCTCCGGCGCCGCTCAGCAGCGCCGCGCAACACTCCCGCAGCCGCGGGCCGAGCAGCGGGTGCAGCAGGTACGCGCGCGCCTCCTCCAGCGAGCCGATCGCGTACCGCTGCGCCATCTCGCTGCGGCCGAGCCCGGCCAGCTGCGGGAAGACGAACCACATCCAGTGACTCGTCTTGCGCCCCGCGCGCAGCTCCGCGAGCGCGCGCTCGTAGACGCCGCCGGCCTCCTGCGCATCGACGAACCGCTGCAGGTCGGCGGCGCCGGGCATCCGTCAGCGGATCGGCGGCGGGCTGCCCTCGGCGCTCGCGAGCAGGCTCGGATCCCAGTCGCAGACGGAGCAGGAGTGGCGCAGGGCGGAGCGGGCGAAGGCGAGCACGCAGGCGTGCGGATCGTCGGAGGCGACGACGTCCTCCCAGTCGAGCAGGTACTCGCCGAGGGCCGGCTCCCAGCGCGCCGGGGTCGGCTCCAGCTCGCCGTTCTCGAACCCGGGGGGAGCGGGGTGGGCGTAGGCGTAGAACGCCGCTCTCGGGTATCTCGCGTCGCCCGGCCACCAGCCGATCGCGACCTCCTGGCTGTCCATCGCGTTGCGCATCAGGTAGTCGTCGGAGGGCGGCGCGGCCGGCTGGCCGGAGAAGAGGTTGACCGCGAGGTCGAACGAGCCCCACCAGGCGTTGACCGGCGTCTGCCGGCCGCGGAACGGGGCGCGGAACTCGGCCAGCGCGAGCGCGACCCGCGTCGCCGCGGCGAAGTGGGTCGCGACGTGCGCCGGGTCGTAGGTGCGGTGCTCGTCGTCCGCGTCGAGCGGGACCGTCCACGTCACCTCCTGCGGCGTCGGGTCGATCCGCACGTCACCGGCGAGGCCGCGGATCCCCTCCAGCAGCTCGCGCGTGACCTCGCCGACGGGGCGGTCGGGGCCGAGCGGGACGCGCACGGCGCGGCCGTCGGTGTGCTCGGCGACCGCCTCGTGGTTGCGCAGGTCGAGCGCGGCGACGAGCGCGCCGGAGCCGTCGGGCGCCGGCAGCAGCGCCGTCTCCCAGCCGCGTGCGGTCAGGTGCAGCGCGACGTGCTGGAACTGCGGCTGCGGCGGCGCGAGCGCGACCGCGAGCTTGCCGAGCACCTGCGTGTGGGCGTGGACGGTGTCGATCGTCGCGCCCCACGCCTCGAAGGGCGGCAGCGCGGGCCAGGAGGAGGGCATGCATCGACCATACCCGCGCTGCAGAGGGACGTCCCCGCGCGGCGCGCCCCGGGCGCGCCGCGCGGTCGTGTCACCCGGCGCCCGGTCCCGCGACCTCGGTGCCGAGGAACTCGTCGCTGATCGTTCTGTTGCGCACGGCCTCTCTGCCGATCCAGCAGGTCCAGCGGGTGCCGTTCGCGTTCTGCGAGCGGCAGCCGCCGACGACCGTTCTGTCGTCGCCGACCGCCGGCTCGACGGTGCCCTTCCAGGCGCCCGGCGCCAGCTCGCCCTGCGGCGCGCGCGCGAGCGTGCAGTCGAACTCGACCCCCTCGCGCACGACCGTGCAGGTCGGGTCGGTGCCGGCGAGCGCGAGCGTGCCCTGCGGCAGCGAGCGGGCCGCCTCGCCGGAGGAGAAGAGCGCGTTCGCGGCCAGCGCGACGCCTGGGATCGCGATCGCGCCGGCGAGCACGCTCGCGATCACGGCGCGGCGGCGGGCGGGGGAGCGGCGGGCCGGGCGGCCGGCGTCGGACGTGGCGGACGCGAGGTCGGCGGGCGCGCGGCTCGCGGCGGGGGCGCCGTGGGCGGCGAGGTCCGCCGCGGTCGCGGCGTGGAGGTCGTCGCCGAGGCGGGCGAGACGGGCGTCGATCGGGTCGGGCGCGGTCATCGCGACTCCTTGGAGGTCGAAGAGAGGGTGGAGCGGAGCGCGGCGAGGCCGCGGTGGACGCGCACGCGCGCGGTGCCGCTGCTGGTGCCGAGCGAGCCGGCGACGGCGTCGTAGTCGAGCCCGTCGAGGACGCGCAGGCGGACCGCCTCGCGCTGGGCCGGCGGGAGCGTGTCGAGCAGCTCGTCGGCGCCGTCGGCCCACGACTCGTCGGGGCGGACGGTCGCGCCGCCGGGCGCGTCGAGCCGCTCGCGCAGGCCGAGCCGCTCGGTCGCGCGGCGCTCCAGCGCGCCGCGGCGAATCGACATCAGCAGCACGTTGCGGGCGATCCCGTACAGCCACGGTGCGGCCGAGCCGCCGGCCTCGTCGCGGAAGCGGGCGCGCACGAGCCACGCCTGCGCGAACGTCTCGGCGGTCAGGTCGAGCGCCGCCTGCTCGGAGCGGGTGCGGCGCACGAACCAGTCGTGCAGCGGCCGCGCGTAGCGTTCGTACAGCTCGCGGAAGGCGTCCGGATCGCTGCGCGCCCGCGCCAGCAGCGCGGCGTCGCTGGTCATGGTTGGAGAGGGTGACATCAGCGGCTTCATTGCGCGGGGCGGCGCCGGCGTTACACGTGCCGGTGTTTGGCGCGTCGGCGGCGCTGGCAAGGCTGCTGCGATGCGAGTTCTTGCCATTGCCTTGTCCTTCACCGCCGTCACCGCCGTCACCGCGGGCAGCGCCTCCGCCGCCACCTGCCCCCAGCAGGGCCAGGAGCTGCAGCGGGCGTGGAGAGGAGCCGTGTTCCTCAGAGACGGGGCGCTGTGGGGCTGCACCGCCTTCTTCAAGGACGGCGACACCGTGACGCGCAAGCTGGGCGCGTGGGGCCGCGGCTCGCAGGTCGCCTTCGACGGCCGCTGGGCGACCTGGACGATCCGCAGCGGCAGCGGCAGACGCATCCGCGACCGCCTCACCAGCGTCGACGTCGGCACCGGCGCCGCGACCTTCTCCAACGCCGCGCCGGTCCCCGGCGGCGACCTCGACGACGGCCGCGTGACCGCGCTCGCCGCCGCCTCCTACATGGCCGCCTGGGTGACCGCGAAGGGCACGATGGTCGCGGCGGTCCCGGCGCAGCAGCGCGGGCCGCGGACGGTCGGCGCGCGCGGCGGCAACGGCGCCGGGCTCCAACAGCCGCTGCGGACGGTCGGCACGCGCGTGATCGTCGGCCGCTGGCCCGGCTCCGCGGCGGCCGCGGCGCGCACGCTCGACGTCGTCAACGCCGGCGGCGCGGGCGACGACTGCGGCGGCATCAGCACCGCCGTGGCGACCGTCCGGCCCGACGCCGGCGCGCCCCGCGCCGGCGTCTCCTGGGACCTCCGCTTCAGAACGGGGAACTGCTGAACGTCAGACGTGCTCGGCGCCGTCCTCCGACGGCGCCTCGGTCGCGCTCTCCTGCGAGTCGGACTCGGGCACGGTCCGCGTGACGCGCTCGCAGGAGCCGTTCGGGTTCTCCGGCGTGGCGTCGGTGATCACGTCGTAGACGTCGGCGATCACGCGGTCGTCGCCGTCGCCGCAGGTGATCTTGTCGACCTCGCCGTCGTAGGTGTGGAACGTGTCGTTGCCGGCACCGCCGATCAGCGTGTCGCCGACCGGGTCGCCGGGGCCGGTGACGTCCTTGCGCGACAGCGCCCACAGGTCGTCGTTGCCGTCGCCGCCGTCGACCGTGTCGACGCCCTGGTTGGCCATGATGCGGTCGGCCCCGGCGCCGCCCGTGATCGTGTCGTCGTCGAAGCCGCCGGAGATGAAGTCGCGGCCGTTGCCGCCGCTGATCGTGTCGTTGCCCTTGCCGCCGTGGAGGCGGTCGCCGCCGAACCAGAACCAGCCGCGCGGGCGGAAGCCGCGGTGCGCGGCGGAGGCACCGGCGCCCGGCCCGACGTCGCCGCCTCTGATCGTGTCGTTGCCCGGCCCGCCGAAGACGGCGTCGCGGCCGAGGCCGCCGTCGAGCACGTCGTCGCCGCCGTTGCCGGTGATCAGGTCGGCGCCGAGACCGCCGAAGATCGTGTCGTTGCCGAGGTTGCCGCGCAGCACGTCGGCGCCGGCACCGCCGTCGATCTGGTCGTCGCCGGCACGGCCCATCACGCGGTCACGGCCTGCGAGGGCGCTGATCACGTCTGGCTGGCTCGTGCCGAGCAACCGCTCGCCGCGGTCGCTGCCGGTGATCGTGGCCGCTGAGGCGGCGCTCGGCAAAGCGATCGCCGGCACGATCGCAACGAGCGCTGCGGCGAAAGCAAAAGGGCGTCGGGGCATTTCGGGGCTGCCTCCAAGTCGAGGGACGCCCCATCAACCCCGTACTCAGATCTTAAGTTGCGGTGGCGCCGGCCGGCGGGTCATCGCCCGCCGCGACGGCCGCCCGCACCGGCGGCACGAACAGCCGCCCGACCAGCGGCAGGTCGAGGAAGCCCTCGACGCTCGCGTACAGCAGCGCGACCTTCGGCAGCTCGCCGACGTCGTCGATCACGATCGAGCGCGGCAGCCACTGCGGGCCGAACTTGGCGTTGAAGTCGCGCAGCGACTGGATCTGGAAGTAGGGGTTGAGGCCCTTGGCGACCCTCTGCTCGAAGCGGCCGAGCCAGCCGGCGTCCTCGGCCGAGTCCAGCAGCCGGCCCCAGGCGGCGAAGTTGAGCGACAGCCGTCTGACGCCCTGCGGGCCGAGCTGCAGCGCGGCGTTGGCGATCAGGTACTCGGTCAGGCCGTTGGCGGAGCCGAGTCTGCGCCGCATCAGGTCGAGCGAGTAGCCGGGGTCGGCGCCGTAGGCCGGCACGAAGCGGAGGAAGCCGGCCGGCGCGCCCGATCTGTCGCGCGCCAGCGCGATCACGAAGTCGGGATCGTCGCCCTTGACGTCCTCGCCCAGCTCCATCGTGAAGCCGCGCTCGCCGGAGCCTCTGCGCCACTCGGCCGAGATCGCGTTCAGCTGCGCGACCAGCTCGGGCGACGCTCTGTCCTCGCGCAGCAGCTCGAACGTGTGGTCGCGCCCGACGCGGTTGACCGCCTCGCGCACCGGCTTCATCGCCTTGCCCTCCAGCGTGAAGGTGTCGCAGCGCAGGATCGCCTCGTCGCCGAGGTAGATCGCGTGCATGCCGCGCTCCCGATACAAAGGCGCGTCTGCTTCGCGCACGGCGAGGAAGGCGACGCCCCAGCCCTGCTCGTGGCAGTGGGCGAGGAACTCGTCGAGCACGCGCGCGCGCTCGCGCGGCGGGCCGATCGGGTCGGCGGCGACCATCGCGTAGCCGCGCACGTAGGCGTAGGCGATCAGCGAGCGGCCGTCGCGCGAGAAGAAGTAGCTCTTGTCGCGCCGCAGCGCGAAGTAGGCGAGCGTGTCCGAGCCCCACTCGCGCACGATCGCCTGCGCCCGCTCGCGCTCGCCTGCGTCCGGCGGCGTGCGCTGAACGAGCGGCCGGAACAGCAGGTAGAGCAGGATCGCGAGGCCGGCGATGCCGAGCGCCAGCAGCGCGTCGGCGAAGAAGTCCTCGAACAGGTCGCGGTGGAAGGTGTACGGGCCGCTGGCGCCGACGAGGCCGCCGAAGATCGTCCGCAGCACGCCGCCCGCGCCGAGGTGGGGCGTGACGTTGTTGGCCTGCGTCAGCAGCGAGACGACGCCGAAGACGAGCACCGCGCCGACGTAGAGCGGGATGAAGGCGAGCGCGTCGACGAACGAGCCGGGGTCGCCCTTCGCCTCGAAGTCGTGGCGGTACCAGACGAACGCGAGCAGCATCGCGAGATTCGCGAGCGCGGCGACCGGGTCCGGCCCCTTCAGCACGTGCACGATCGTCGCGGCGCCGAAGAGGCCGATCGCGATCCACCAGGCGCGCCGCTTGCCGCGCGCGATCTGCCGCGCGACCGCGATCAGCGCGACGCCGAGCACGACCGAGATGACGAAGGTGGTGGCGCGGCCGGGCCGCTCCAGCAGCTCGCCGATCCCGAACGACCAGTCGGCCAGCGGCAGCGACGGCAGCAACGACAGCAGGCCGACGAAGGCGGTCAGCCAGGCGAGCGGCTTGAGCGAGCGCGGCCGGCGCGTGACCGGGACCGGCGCCGGTGCCGGCGCGCGCGGCGCGTCGGGGATCCCGTCGCCGTCGGTGTCGACGTTGTCGGCCAGCGGCGCGCCGATCGCGTGCAGCGCGAGCGAGTCGGGCGCGGTCGCCGTCGCGGGCGCGTGCTGGCCGCCGCCCTCCTGCGGGCGCAGCGTGGGGAAGAGGATCACGTCGCGGATCGACTCGACGCCGGTGATCAGCATGATCAGGCGGTCGATCCCGATCCCGAGGCCGCCGGTCGGCGGCAGGCCGTACTCCAGCGCCTGCACGTAGTCGTCGTCGACCGGCTCGGCCTCCTCGTCGCCGCCGGCCTGCTGGCGCGCCTCGTAGGCGAACCGCTCGGCCTGGTCGACGGGGTCGTTCAGCTCGGAGTAGGCGTTCGCCAGCTCGCGCCCGGCGACGACCAGCTCGAAGCGCTCGGTCAGCAGCGGGTC
The DNA here is from genome assembly GCF_030646155.1 of Conexibacter sp. CPCC 205762. GTDB lineage: Bacteria > Actinomycetota > Thermoleophilia > Solirubrobacterales > Solirubrobacteraceae > Conexibacter. The sequence continues at coordinate 24,214 of NZ_JAUTDN010000015.1, read as the reverse complement.
GTCGCGGTGCGTGCGCGCCAGCGGCGAGATCTCCTTCGGATGGTCCATCACGAAGGTCGGCTCGATCAGATGCGCCTCCGACAGCTCGTCGCAGACCTCGGAGAGGATCTTGCCCGAGCCCCACACCTCCAGCCACTCGACGCCGAATCTGTCGGCGATCGCGCGCGCCTCCTGCACCGGCATCGACGGATGCATGTCGACGCCGCCGTACTCCTTGATCAGATCGATCATCGAGGCGCGGCGGAAGGGCGGTCTGAGGTCGACCTCGCGCTCGCCGACTCTGACGATCGTGGTGCCGTTGGCGGCGAGCGCCGCCTCGGAGACGAGCGTCTCCGTCAGCTCCATCATGTCTCTGTAGTCGCCGAAGCTCTGGTACGCCTCCAGCAGCGTGAACTCGGGGTTGTGGCGAGTGTCGAGCCCCTCGTTGCGGAAGACGCGGCCGATCTCGAAGACGCGGTCCATCCCGCCGACGAGCAGCCGCTTCAACGGCAGCTCCAGCGCGATCCGCAGGCTCATCTCGATGTCGAGCGCGTTGTGATGCGTCAGGAACGGCTTCGCCGAGGCGCCGCCGGCCTGGCTCAGCAGGACCGGTGTCTCGACCTCGCGGAAGCCGCGGTCGAGCAGCACCTTGCGGACGGCGGAGATCGCGATCGAGCGGGCGCGGAAGACGTCGCGCGCTCTCTGGTTGACGACGAGGTCGACGTAGCGGCGGCGATAGCGCGCCTCCGGGTCGGTGAGGCCGTGGCGCAGGTCGGGCAGCGGCCGCAGCGCCTTCGACAGCAGCTCGAAGGAGGCCAGCTCGACCGTCAGCTCGCCGGTCTGCGAGGCGATCAGCTCGCCGCTGACGCCGACCCAGTCGCCGAGGTCGAGCGCGGCGAAGTCAGCCAGCGCGGCCTCGCCGATGCGGTCGCGCTCGGCCAGCAGCTGGATCGTGCCGGTCTCGTCCATCAGGTCGGCGAAGTCGAGCCCGCCGTGGCGGCGCAGCGCCATCACGCGACCGGCCAGCTTGACCGTGCGGCCGGCGCGCTCGCCGGCCGCCAGCGCGCCGTGGCGGCCGTGCAGCTCGGCGGCGGTCGCGTCGCGGTCGAAGCGGACCGGGTAGGGCTCGATCCCGCGCTCTCGCAGCGCGTCGAGCTTCGCCAGCCGGCGCTCGCGCTCGGCGTCTTCGAAGGCGGCGCCGCTCGCCGGCCGCGCGTCTGAGGTCTCGTCCGTGGCGCCCATAGCGGGGTGATGCTCCTCGCCGGATCGGACGGCGTCAAGCGCCGCCGCCTTCGCTGGCAGGATTCCGGGGCGAAACCGCTGCAGGCGGACTGCGCTGGTCAAGTGCGGGCGCCTGCGGTCGATCGGAGTCTTCAGAGATGCCCCAACCCGACCACCTCGACGCGATCGTCGCGCAGGCCAAGCGCGACCGCAGCCGCCTCAACAGCGGCGCGATGGGCGCCGGCTCGCTGACCGCGCTCGGGATCGCCTCGGTCGTCGGCGCCGGCATCTTCGTCACGACCGGCGCCGCCGCCGCGCAGTACGCCGGGCCGGCGGTCGTCTTCTCGTTCCTGCTGGCCGGCCTCGCGGCCGCCGTGACCGCCCTCTGCTACGCCGAGATGGCGGCGATGATCCCGGCCGCCGGCTCGACCTACTCCTACGCCTACGCGACCTTCGGGATCTTCCTCGCCTGGTTCATCGGCTGGGACCTGCTGCTCGAATACCTGTTCGCGGCCTCGACGGTCGCGGTCGGCTGGTCGGGCTACTTCGACGCGATGCTGCAGTCGATCGGCATCACGCTGCCGCACTCGCTGACGAACGCGCCGTTCCAGGACGACGGCGGCGTGATCAACCTGCCGGCGATCCTGATCGTGCTGCTGACCTGCGGCCTGCTGTGGGCCGGCACGCGCGAGTCGGCGAAGGCGAACAACTGGATGGTCGCGCTGAAGCTGAGCGTGCTGGTGCTGTTCGTCGGCTTCGGGATCTTCTACGTGACGAAGTCCAACTGGGAGCCGTTCATCCCCGACAACACGGGCCACTTCGGCGACTTCGGCATCACCGGCGTGCTGCGCGCGGCCGGCGTCGTCTTCTTCGCCTACGTCGGCTTCGACGCCGTCTCGACGGCCGCCGCGGAGGCGCGCAGACCGCAGCGGACGATCCCGATCGGGCTGATGGCGACGGTCGGCGTCTCGACGTTGCTGTACGTGCTGATCGGGATCGTGATGACCGGCATGGTCGACTACCACCGGCTCGACGTCGCCGACCCGATCGCGGAGGCGGTGCGCGCCGCCGGGCCGTCGCTCGGCTGGCTGGAGAGCGCGGTCTCGATCGCGGCCGTGATCGGCCTCGCCGCGACCGTGCTGGTGACCTTCTACGGCCAGACGCGGATCTTCATGCGGATGGCCTCCGACGGGATGCTGCCCGACCGGCTCGGCGCCGTCGGCCGCTTCAGAACGCCCGGGACGGCGACGCTCGTGTGCGCGGTCGCCGGCGGCCTCTGCGCCGGCTTCACGCCGATCGACGTGCTCACCAACCTCGTCTCGATCGGCACGCTGCTGTCGTTCGTGATCGTCTCCGGCGCCGTGCTCGTGCTGCGCCGCCGCCGGCCCGACCTCGAGCGCCCCTTCCGCGTGCCGGCGGTCAACGTCGTCGCGCCGGCCGGGATGATCTCGGCCGCGCTGCTGATCGCGCTGCTGCCGGTCACGACCTGGATCCGCCTCGCCGTCTGGCTGCTGATCGGCCTCGTGATCTTCTTCGCCTACGCCAAGCCGCGCTCGACCGAGCGGATGGCCAGGCTGGCGGCCGCGACGGCCGCGGGCTCCGACGCCGAGCCGGCGCCGGCCGGCGACTAGCGCGCGAGCAGCTGCTCCGAGCGCTCCCACAGCGCGGTCGCCAGCTCGGCGTCGTAGGCCTGTCTGTTGACGCGCTTGGCCGGCTTGCGCTTCTCGTAGTAGAGGCCGGGCTGCCAGTCGGCGCCCGCGCTGCCCGCGGCCAGCCAGACGAGCTGGTCGGCGCCCTTCTCGGGCGTGATCAGCGCCATGCGGGCGAGCGGGTTGTGGGTGAAGAAGCGCATCACGCGGCTGGTCGTGCCGCTGCCGAAGCTCGACGCGACGTTGCCCGGGTGGAAGGCGACGGCGGAGATGCCGTCGGCGTGGTGACGGCGGTGCAGCTCGCGCGTGAAGAGGATGTTCTCCAGCTTGGCGGCGCCGTAGGCGCGGATCGGCGAGTAGCTGCGGTCGTGGTCGAGATCGTCGAGGTCGAGCCTTCTGGCCGCGATCCGCGCGGCGACGCTGGAGGTCTGCAGCACGCTCGCGTCGGAGGCGATCAGCTTGCCGAGCAGCAGTCTCGTGAGCAGGAACGGCGCCAGGTGGTTGATCTGAAAGGTCTGCTCGAAGCCGTCGGCGGTCTTCCGGCGGTCGCCGAAGACGCCGCCGGCGTTGTTGGCGAGCACGTCGATGCGGGGGCAGGCGGCGTCCAGCTCGGCGGCGAGCGTGCGCACCTCGTCAAGCCGCGTGAAGTCGGCGACGAAGCGGTCGGCGCCCAGCTCGCGCGCGACGGCGTCGGTCTTCTGCGGCGAGCGGCCGACGATCACCACGCGATGGCCGTCGTGGTGGAGCCGGCGCGCGGCGGCGGCGCCGATGCCGTCGCTGGCGCCTGTGATGACGATCGTCTTGGTGGTCATGGCTGGACAGTATATGACGAACTTGTCAGTAACTGACAGATACGTCTGTGCGCGATAGGCTGGGCGGACGATGAGCGGCCCGCAGCCCACCCTGCGCGAGCGCACGCGCCGCGCGGTGCAGAAGGAGATCGGCGACGCGGCGCTGCAGCTGTTCGTCGAGCGCGGCTTCGAGGCGACGACGATCGACGACATCGCCGCGGCGGTCGGGATGTCGCAGCGCAGCGTCTTCCGCTACTTCGCGACGAAGGAGGAGATCGTCGTCGGCAAGCTCGACCTGAGCGCGGAGGAGATGCTCGACCGGCTGCGCGCCCGCCCCGGCGACGAGCCCGTCTGGGCCTCGCTGCGGCGGCTGTTCGACGTCGTCGACGCGCCGGAGGAGCGCGAGCTGTCGCAGCCGATCCAGCGGGTCGTGTTCGAGACGCCGACGCTGCTGGCGGTCTACCTGCAGCGGCTGCAGGCGATCGAGGAGGCGGTCGTGGCGGTGCTGCGCGAGCGCGCCGCGGCGGCCGGGACGCCGTGGGCCCTCGGCGACGTCACCCCCCGCGCGCTCGTCGGCGCCGCCTTCGGCTGCCTGCTGGCGGCGCAGCGCGGGTGGCTGGCGAGCGACGGCGAGGGCGCGCTCGGCGACTGGATCGACCGCGCGATGGCGGCGGTCGCGCCTAGCGGGCCGGGAATCTGAGCCGCAGCGCGGGCTCGATGCGGCGCGCGTCGTCAGCCGCGACGTCGACCGCGGCGGCATAGCGGCGCCACTCCGAGACGACGTCGACGACCTCGCCGAGGATCCGCACGGCCTGGCCGCGCTTGAGGCCGGCGACCGTTCCGACCGCGCGGAAGTCCTCGAGCGTGAAGCGGTCGTGCTTGCCCGCCAGCGACATCTGGTGGCGCGCCGTCCAGCGCCCGGACGGGTTGAAGGCGTAGGCGACGTCGAACGCGGGCGAGAGCCGCCAGCGTCCGGAGCGGTCCATCAGGAAGGCGATGTTCTTGACGTGGTCGTCCTGGTTGCGGGCGACGACGTTGAGGCACATGCGGCGGAACTGCTGCTCGGCCGCGGCCGCGCCCAGCTCCAGCAGCCGGATCGCCTGGAACGCCTGCTCGTAGGAGTGCGCGCCGGCCTGCTCGAAGTCGAGCTGCAGCAGCGCGGCCAGCGACTGCATGTGCAGCTTGCCGCCGTCGGCGGTGCGGTCGAACCGCTTCGTCATGAAGTGCCGGCGCCCGTTCTCCTCCAGCAGGCGGCACTCGGTCATCTCGATGCCGGCGTCGCGCGCCATCTGTGCGTACGCCAGCTCGATCGCGCCGAAGCCCTGCGGATCGGTGAGCGTCTCGCGGTCGGGGGCGGTCGCGACGCCGTCGAACTTCAGCAGCCAGTGCGAGAAGCCGGGGTCGATGTCGAGCTGGCCGCTGCGGACCGCGCCGGTCTCCGGGTTCCACGCGATCAGCGCTTTCGCACGGGCACCGCCGGCCGAGGTGCCGACGCTCAGGATCTCCCGCAGCGCGGCCTCGCGGTGGTCGAGGTCGAGCGAGGCGGTCAGGCTTCCGCGCTGGCTGAGCACGTCGGAGGCGAGCGCGACGAGCGCGGCGATGTGCAGGTCGTGACTCGCGCTCCGGCGCGGGCCGCGGGCGGGCGCGTACTCCAGTGCGCCCATGCCGCGGCGGCCGACGTAGCAGAGGCGTTCGACCGGATCGAAGCTGGCCGCGGTGCGTCCCTGAGATGCCAGCCAGGCGTCGATCAGCGCGTTGCCGTAGCGGTCCGGGAGCGAGTCGGCGGTCAGTCCCGGCAGACCGTTGAAGCTGCTGCGGGCGAGTGTTGGAAAGGAATACGGCGCGGTGCGCAGCGGCATGACGAGGGGGGACAGCTCGATCCCGCTGCCGGTGAACGCCGGGTCGTACTGGAAGGTCGCGGCACGGCCGCTCTCGATCGAGACGGCGCCGACGACGGTGCCCCACAGGCGGACGCTCGCCAGCGTCACTGTTCGTCGCCCCAGCGCCACCCGCCCTGGTCCGTCGTGTCTCTGCTGGAGGCGCGTGCGCGACGGCGCCGTCTGCCGCCTCGCGCGGCCGCCTCGACCGGGCTCGGGAGCGGCTCGGGGAACGCCGCGTCGAGCGCTGCGAGCAGATCCAGCGCCCGCAGTATCCGGACGAGCCCGGTGGTGGCGATCGGATCGCCTCGTTCCAGCCGCTGCACCACGGTGCGGGCGACGCCGGCGCGCTCCGACAGGACCTGCTGCGTCAGGTTGCGGTCCAGGCGCTGCCGCTCGACGCGCTCGCCGAGCTGGCGCAGGACGGCGTCGTCAGTGAGGGTGGCGGCGGCCATGGGCGACAAGATATCAAGTCTATTGGTAGTGCTTGTCAAAGCAGGCACTGAGTGGCTCTGTGCCGTTTAGTGCTTGCTTTGAGGTGCGTTATGAGGAAGAAGTCGTTTCACTCGCCAGCGCCGCCGACTGCGTGCCCTGGGCGGGCTTGGTGGCGACGCCGGTCTCCTGCGTGCGGGCGAGCACGGCGAGGCCGCCGAGGGCGGCGAGCAGGGCGGCGATCGCGGCGGCGGCGCCGAGGGCGCTGGTGTGGAGCGACTCCTGCAGCAGCGTGACGCCGAGGATCACGCTCGCGATCGGGTCGAAGGCCATGCTGGTCGCGATCGCGGGGGCGAGCACGCCGGTCTGCAGCGACAGCTGGCTGAGCGTCATCGAGGCGTAGCCGACGACGATCAGGGCGTAGGTGTGCCAGTCGCTGAAGATCGTCAGCGGCCCCTGCGCGAACTGGTCGCCGACCGCCTTCGTCAGCGCGGCGCTGAGGCCGAACATGAGACCAGTCGCGATCCCCAGCAGCGCCGCCTTCGCGGCCGCGTGGGCCGTGCGCGCGGCCAGCACCAGCAGCGCCGAGACGCCGCCGAGCGCGCCGCCTGCGATCAGCCACTGCCCGATCGGGGCGTCGTCGCGGCCGCCGGAGGGATCGGCCGCGATCAGGAAGACCGCCAGCGCCGCCGTCACGACGAGCGCCGCGATCACGTCCGCGCGGCGGACCCTCTGCCCGGTGAAGCGGGCGCCGAGCGGCAGCGCGAAGACGACCGAGAAGACGAGCAGCGGCTGCACGACCGCCAGCCGGCCGATCGTCAGCGCGATCGCCTGCCCGACGAAGCCGAGCGCGTCGCTGGCGATCCCCAGCAGCCACACCGGCCGCTTCGCCATCCGCAGCAGCAGCCCGCCGCTGGAGCCCGCAGCGACCTCCGGCTCGTCGAGGCCGGCCTTCTGCTGCAGAACGGTGCCGAGCGCGAACAGCAGCGCGGCGGCGAGCGCGAGGACGATCTCCACGGGCGCGAGGCTAGCGTGCCGCGCGGCGACGCGTGGGCGCGGTCGTGCGGGCGGGCGCGCGCCAGGCCGCGACCGCGAAGCCGATCGCGAAGGCGTAGAGGTGCTCCTGCCCGTACCAGCCGATCGTGACGAAGAAGAAGAAGATCGCGATCGCGGCACCGGCGAGCACGACGAGGTCCATCCGGCGCGAGGCGTACGGCGCCGGCGCCGGCGTGCCGCCGGCGCGGCGGACGCGGGTGCGCCGCGCGGCGCCGAGCGCGAGCGCCCCCAGCAGCGCGGCGAAGACGCACGAGATGCCGTAGTCGACGTTGTCGGTCGCCTCCTCCGCCGACAGCGAGCCGAGCAGGACGGCGACGCCCATGACGGCGTAGGCGACGAGCGCCGACCCTATGTGGCCCAGCACCGCCGCCAGCCACCACGTCAGCGGGCCGGCGCGCAGCAGCACGAGCGCGCTGACGAGCAGCAGCAGCAGGAGCTGCGCATACGGCAGCACGTCCTCGACGACGAGCGAGCTGGTCAGCAGCCGCCAGACGTGACCGGCGACCAGCGTGTCCGGGCTGGAGCCGACGTCGTCGGGGCCGACCCCGAAGCCGAAGATCGCGATCAGCACGACCGCGGCGAGCCAGGCGACGGCGGCGGCGGTGAGCAGACGGTCGCGCATCCTGCCCTGATGGTGGCAGGCGATCGCTCGACAACGGCGGGCGGCGACCGTACGCTCGCCGCACAACGTCGAAGGAGCGCTTGGCATGGACCTGGAACTCGATGGCAGGGTCGCGGTCGTCACCGGGGCGGGCAAGGGGATCGGGCTGGCGATCGTCAAGGCGCTCGCGGCCGAGGGGGCGCACGTCGTCGCCGGCTCGCGCAGCAGCGCGACGCTCGACGGGATCGACGGCGTCACCGGCGTCGCGATCGACCTGTCCGCCGCGGAGGCGCCGTCCGCGCTGGTGCAGCGCGCGCTCGACGACCACGGCCGCGTCGACGTGCTCGTCAACAACGTCGGCGCCGTCAAGCTGCGGATGGACGGCTTCCTCGCGATCGACGACGCCGAGTTCCAGCATGCCTTCGACGTCAACTTCTTCATCGCGCTGCGGGCGACGCGGGCGGCGGTGAGCGCGATGCTTGAGAGCGGCGGCGGCGCGATCGTCAACATCGCCTCCGTCAACGCCTTCTTCGAGCCCGACGGCGGCACGATCGACTACGGCGCGGCGAAGGCGGCGCTGCTCAACCTCAGCAAGTCGCTGTCGCAGGAGCTGGGGCCGCGCGGTATCCGCGTCAACTGCATCTCGCCGGGGCCGGTCGCGACCGACCTGTGGCTCGGCGAGGGCGGCGTCGCCGACACCGTCGCGAGAGCGTCCGGCACCGACGCCGACACCGCCCGCGCGAACGTGATCGCCTCGATCGGCGGCTTCGCGACCGGCCGTTTCACGACCCCGGAGGAGGTCGCGACGCTCGCCGTCACGCTCGCCTCCGCCCGCACCGGCAACGTCACCGGCGCCAACTGGATCATCGACGGCGGCCTGATCAAGACGACGTAGCGGCGCCGGCTCGCGCGGCGGGCTTGGCGCGAGTGCAGTATGGTCGCGGCAGCTCGCTGTGTCTGGACGAATGTCGCATCGAATCGCTCGCGGGGTGGCGAGCGGGGTCGCGTTGGCCGCGTCCACGCTGCTGCTGGCCGCGCCCGCGCAGGCCGGTTCCTACGACGTCTGGTCGTGTCGCGACGCGAGCGGGCAGCCGCTGCCGGCCGAGGGCTGGCGGCTGACGAGCCGCGGCGCGAGCGCCGGCGAGGTCGCGGCCGGCGACGGCTGCGCCGGCGGCGGCTCGCTGGAGCTGCGGCTCGCCGACCAGGCGCTGCCCGGCAGCCCGCAGGGGATGCTGACCTTCGCCGCGCCGCCCGGCACGACGATCGCCGGCTACCAGCTCGACCGCTACATGAACGCGGCGGTGCCGGTCCCCGGCGACAGACACGTCTTCACCGTCGCCGTGCACGAGCTGACGGCGACGACCGACACGCGCAGCGCCTGCGCCTCCTACCTCGCGCTGCCCGACTATCCGTGCAGCGCGATGGGCTCCAGCACGAACCCGGCCGATCCTGCGAACGCCGTCCTGCGCACGGGCGTCGCGCTCGACGCGCTGCAGCTGCGCGTCACCTGCGACAGCGCCGGCTGCGACAGACCGTTCTATCCGCCGGGCGCGCTCGTGCGGCTCTACCGCGCACGCATCACGCTGTCCGACACGAGCGCGCCGACGACGCCGCAGCTGAGCGGCTCGCTCGTCGCCGGCGCGGCGCTCGACGCGCGCGGCACGCTCGTGGTCGAGAGCAGCGACGACGGCGGCGGGATCGCGGCGACGACGCTGGCGATCGACGGCGGCGCGCCGGCGATCGTCGCGCCGGCCGGGCCGCGCGGCGCCTGCGCGCTGCCGTACACCGCCCCGCAGCCCTGTCCGGCCGCCGCCGCACGCGCCTTCGAGGTCGACACGGCGGCGCTCGCTGCGGGCGCGCACAGCGCTTCCGGCGCAGTCGTGGACGCGGCCGGCAACGTCACGCCGTACGGGCCGGTCTCCTTCACCGTCGCGCATCCGCCGAGCGGCGGGGAGGGCGCGACGACGATCGTCACGCCGCCGCCTGCTGTCCCCGACCGGGTCACGGCGCTGCCCGACCCGCGCGCCAACGGCTTCCCGGCGGTGCGCGTGCCGCTGCTGACGTTCGACCGCGCGACCTACGTCCGCAGCGGCGGCAGAGCCGTCCGCGTCGGCGGCACGCTCAGCACGCCCGACGGCGTCCCGATCACCGACGCGCGCCTGCAGCTGAGCACGCGCGACCTCGGCACGGTCGCGGCGCGGCGCACCGGCGGCGACGCGGTCGTGACCGATCGCTACGGCCGCTTCTCGCTGGCGCTGCCGGCGCCGGCCGCGCGCGACAGCGGTGCGCAGCGGGTCGAGGTCAGCTTCTCGCCGGACGAGATCGAGAGCCCGACGACGTCGGCGGCGACGGTCGTGCGCAGCGACGCGAGCGTGACCGCGACGCGCTCGAAGGCACGGCTGAAGCGCGGCCAGGCGGTCGTGATCGGCGGGCGGATCGAGCGCGCCGGCCTCGCCGCCAAGGGCGCGGTCGTCGAGCTGCAGGCGGTCGTGCGCGGGCGCTGGCGGACGGTCGGCACGGTCTTCGCCGCCGCCGACGGCCGCTATCGCTGGCGCTACCGCTTCGTCAACACGACGCGCGACACGATCTTCTCGTTCCGCGCGCTCGTCCGCAGCAGCCCCGGGTGGCCGTGGCCGGAACTGCGCAGCAGATCGCTGCAGGTTCGCGTCGACGCCGATCGGTAGGGGGGAGCGGGCGCCGCCGGCGCGACGTCCAAATGCACCCCTCTCCGCTCGATCGCCCGGGAGCACCGATGTCGCCGTCCTCCAACCTGTTCGCCGTCTGCGCCGCCGCCGACGACGCCATGATCGCCGCCGCGCTCCACGGCGCCGTCGCCCACGGCGCGCTCGCGACGGCCGCCGACCCGTTCGCCGAGCGCCGCTGCGGCAGCCGCCCGCTGATGGCGGCGAGCGCCGAGCTGCTGCTGGAGCTGGCGCTGATCGCCCAGGCGCTGCAGCGCGACCTGCGCGCGGCGTGGGGGTGGAGCGGGACGCCCGTGGTGCGGGATCTGCGCGGCGCGGCGGCTGGCGCCGGAGCCGGCGACGCGGCCGGCGCGCGCGACATCGCCGGCACGGCGGGGCTCCGCGACGCGGCCGGCGTCGGCGGGCGCGAGGCGGCCGGCGCGGCGGGGCTGCGCGACACAGCCGGCGTCGGTGGGCGCGAGGCGGCCGGTGCGGCCGGGTTGCGCGATGCGCGCGCGGCGGAGTCGCTGGCGCTGCTGCGCGACACGAGCGCGGTCGCGGCGCGGCTGCTGTGGCGGGCGCTGGAGGCGCATCCGCGTTCCAGCTACGAGCTCGGCAACGGGCGCGAGGGCGCGACGCGCGTCGCGCGGCGGGTGCTGCGCGGCACCGGCGGGGGCGAGCTGCCGCCGCGCCAGCCGCTCGCGATCGCGCGCGCGGCGGCGGGCGAGCTGTTCGAGGCGCTGGCGGCGAGCGAGCGCGACGGCGTGCTCGTGCCGATGCGGCTGGCGGCGGCGCTCGGCTACGTCGTCGCGCTCTACCTACTGGCGACGACGTTGACGGAGTCGCTGCCGGCGTGAGCATCCTCACCCCGGAACAGCGCCGTGCCCGCGCCGAGGCCGACGCGCTGCTGGCGCGCGAGTACGAGGCGCTCAAGCCGGAGGTCGTGCGGACGGTCGGCGCGAAGCTGGCGGCGAGCGGGGTGCGGCTGCCGGAGGCCGACCTCGACGCCGTCTACAACCTCGCCTGGCACGCGCTGCACACGAAGCTGGCCGCCGGCGAGGAGGTCGGCAACCGCGCCGGGCTGCTGGTCGCGATCGCCCACCGGCGGGCGCTCGACGAGCACCGCGCGAGCCATCCCAGCCGTCGCGCCGACGCCGCCGAGCTGGACGAGCTGCCGCGCGAGGACGCGGTCGCCGAGCGGCTCGACGACGTCACCGAGCTGCGCCAGTTCGTCGCCGGCCTGCGCGAGCGGCTCGACCGCCGCGAGCTGGAGGCGGCGGCGCTCTGTTACGTCTATGAGTACACCCGTCCAGAGGCGGCTGCCGCGATCGGCGTCAAGCCGAAGCGGATGGAGAAGATCATGGACGCGGTCTCGAAGAAGATCACGCCGCTGCTCGGCGAGATCCGCGCTGGCGCCTGGTGCGAGCAGCACCGATCGTTGATGACGGCGTACGCGCTCGAGCTGCTGGAGCCCGCCGGCGAGCGCCACCGGCTCGCGCGCGAGCACCTCGACGGCTGCTCCTCCTGCCGCCGCGCCGTCCTGCGCGCCCGCGGCATCGCCGCCGTCGCCCCGCCGCTGCCGCTGCTCGCGCTCGCCGGAGGTCTGGTGGGCGCGGGCGTGGTGGGGGCGGCGTCCGGCACCGGCGCGGCGGCGGGCAGAGGCGGTGCGTCGGCTGGCGCTGGCGCGGCTTCCGGCGGCGCGGCGGGCGGAGGTGGCGGTGCGGCAGCTGGCGGCGCGGCTTCTGGCGCGTCTGCCGGGGGCGGGCATGGCGCGGCTTCGCTGGCCGGCCACGGGCTGGCCGTCAGAGCGAAGGTCGCGGCGGCGGTGGCGACGGTCACGGTCGTGGCGGCTGCCGTCGCGGGGGCGTTTGCGCTCGACCTCGTCGGCGGCGACGACAAGCCCGCGCAGCCGCCGCCGGCGCAGTCGACCGCGCAGCAGCAGCTCGCGAGAGCGCGGGCCGAGCGTGCCGCGCGCGCGAGAGCCCGCGCCCGCGCGCAGGCCCGCGCCAGAGCGAGAGCCCGCGCCCGTCGCGAGGCGGCCCGCCGCAACGCCCGCCGTGCCGGCGCCGCGACCACGCCGGCGACGACGACCGCCGCCGATCCGCCCGCGGCGACGACGCCGGCCGCAGCGCCCGAGCCCGCCGCCGCGACCGAGCCCGCCGCGACGCCCGCACCCGCCGCGACGCCCGCGCCGGACCCGGCGCCCGCCGCACCGACGCCGACGCCCGCGCCGAGAGCGGTCGAGCCGCAGCCGAGTCGCGACGGCGCCGAAGAGTTCGACCTGCGCTGAGCCACGGGCGCGTCGGCGCTCGCAATTGAGGTCCATCGGCGGCGAGGTCACCGTAAAACCCCAGGGGTTTAGGCGCGTGCGCGTTCTGCCGATTGGCAGGGGGGAAGCGGTCTCGGTCGCGCGACGTATGCGCAGACCGCTTCGTTCAACGAAACACAGAGGTGCCCTTCCGCATGTCCGTCCCCGTGCGCCTTCGCGCCGCCCTCCTCACGCTGGCCGCCTGTCTCGGCCTGCTCAGCGTGCTGCTGCTGCCATCCGCGGCCACCGCCGCAGGATCGCCCGACCTCGCCGGCGAGATCAACTCGCCGACGATCCTTCATGGTGAAAGAGTCCCCGTCTCGATCAGGGCGACCAATCCCAGCGGCGGGGCGTACGGGTACAACGTCTCCTTCCGCGTCGTGCTGCCGGCCGGCGTCAGCTACTCCGGCGGCGCGCCGATCGCGCCGACGACGATCGCCGGCCCCGGTGCGGGCGAGACGACGCTGATCTTCCGCAACGTCGCCGACATCTCGCAGAACGCCACCCAGGCGCTCGACTTCGAGGTCGTCTACGACACCGCCAGATACGACGTCGGCGACAGATTCACGATCCAGGCGCAGGCGTTCGCGAACGACAACCCGCGCTGGATCCCGAGATTCGACAGAGCCGGCCTCCCGCTCGGCCCCGCCGCCGACAGCTACACCGGCTACACCGCGGTCCTCAACGGCGTCACGACGATCAACGCGATCGACATCGAGAAGGACGAGCCCTCCTGGGAGGGCGAGATCATGCGCGGCGTCCACGACCATCAGACGACGTACACGCTGACGGTCAGAAACAACGGCATCAGAAGAACCGACGGCGTCACCGTCGTCGACTACCTGCCGGCCGGGCTGGAGTTCCTCGGCTGCGCCGGCAACCCCGACAACACGACCGACGCGCCGACCAACCCCGGCACGAGAGTCGAGTATCCGGGCGCCGGCCCGATCGTCGTCGGCGCGGTCAGCGACTGCCTGACGCCGAGCAGAGTCGAGACGGTCAACGTCGACCCCGACGGCGCCGGCCCGCTGCCGGCCGCCGTCTACACGCGCGTCGAGTGGTCGCTCGGCACGCTCGCCAGCACGACCACGAGAAGAATCAGCTACCGCGCCGCGATCCCGATCCGCGAGAACACGATGACATGGAGCGGCGCGACGCCCGCGACGACCGGCGCGCAGGCCGTCAACCTCGACAACAACAACGGCCCCGAGACGCGCGACGAGCAGGAGCTGACCAACTACGCGACCGCCGCCGGCAGATACAACGGCACGCTCGCCGTCAGCGACGAGGACTGGCTGACCCGCACCGCCGAGGACTGGGTCGTGCACAAGGAGAGCGACACCTCCGAGCTGGTCCAGGGCGCGCTGACGATCTGGACGCTGACGTTCCAGACCTCCGAGTACCGCTCGGTCAGAGACGCGGTCGTCAGAGACACCGTCCCGAGCGGCCTCTGCCCGGTCGGCGCGGTCAACTTCACGACCGGCAACAGCGCCGACGACTCCGAGTGCGCGCCGACCGGCGACCTCCCGACGCAGCCGTACACGAGCGTCACCGAGAACGCCGACGGCACCTTCACGATCGTCTGGGACAGATCGACCTTCCCGCAGCTGGCGCAGACGAACGTCAGCCAGACGTTCACGCTCAGATTCCCGACGATCACGCGCACGAGATACCAGAGCAACTTCGACGGCACGACGCCGATTCTCACGCGCGACTCGATCACCAACAGCGTCACGACCGACGCCGACCAGATCGTCCGCTGCATCGCGCCGGGCACGCCCGACTGCACCACGACCGGGCCCGAGATCAACCACGACGCGGGCTACGGCACCGGCGTCAGCATCCCCGACGCCTCCGAGGCGAGCGAGCTGGCGGCGCGGCCGGAGATCAAGAAGAGAGTCGCCCAGTCGGGCACCGTCTGCAGAACGGCGACGTACGTCGAGACGGTCCCGACCTACCACCCGGGCGACCGCGTCTGCTGGCTGCTGCACGTCACCTTCCCGACCGGCGTCGACACCAACCCGCAGGTGATCAGCGACTACCTGCCGACCGGCACGAGATACGAGCTGGGCACCGACGCCGCCTACGACCCGCCGACCGGTGCCAACACCGTCTCCGCGACCGTTGACGAGACGAACGCGTCCAACGGCGTGCTGTCGTGGGAGATCACCGGCAGAACGGTCCCGAGAGGCAGCCTCGTCTTCGAGCGCACGATCTCGACGATCGTCGGCCCCTCCGGCACCACCGCCCAGAATGGCGAGGTGCTCGGCAACCTGATGAAGTTCGCGGCCAGAAACACGGCCGGCGTCTCCGAGCCGCTGCGCGACCAGCGCGACATCGTCGTCGAGACGCCGGTGCTCGACCTGCTCAAGGGCGTGCAGACGGTCGAGCGCTCCGGCACGGTCGTGCTCGGCCCCTACGCCGCCAACAACGACCACAGACCGGTCGAGGCCAGCGACAGAGTCACCTACCGGCTCGACGTCACCAACAGCGGCGGTCAGGACGCCGAGGCGGGCGAGGTCTGGGACAACCTGCCGAGCGACTACGACTGCACGGTCGTCAGCAGAATCAGCAACGGCGGCGCCTGCATCGACGGCGGCATCAGACCGGACCGGATCGTCTGGAGCGGCCTCGCAGTCGCCAGAGGGGCGACCGCGACGCTGACCTACACCGCGGTCGTGCCGGCCGACGTCGGGCCCAACCGCACGATCACGAACACCGCCGGCATCCGCACCTACGCCGGCAGAACGAACCTCAACACGCTCTACCCGTACTTCCCGGCCGACAACGTCGACCCGAGCGTCGACCCGAGAGACGTCAACGCGCCCGCCGCCGACGATCCCAGCGACGTCTACACGAACCTCGCGCTCGTCAGAAAGAGCGCGGCGACCGACGTCACCGAGAACGGCAACAACGGCGCCCAGGCGTCGATCGGCGAGAGAATCACCTACACGGTCGACATCACCGTCCCGGCCGGCACGACGCTCGCCAGAGACGGCCTCGTGACCGATGTGCTCGACAGCACGACGCGCCAGGCCTACGTCGCCGGCAGCGCCAGACTGAGATACAGCACGACCGCGCCGAACACCGCCTCGATCACCGGCGGCACGACGCCCGGCGTGCAGTTCCCGAGCGGCTACGCGGTCGCCCCTGACGGCGCCGACGGCGTGATCACGCTCACCTTCGACGTGATCGTCGCCGACGTCGCAGGCAACACGCGCGCCTCCGGCAACCTCACCAACAGAGCGTCGCTGACCTGGACCGACCCGATCGAGAACGGCAAGAGAGCCGACTCGAACACCGTCACGACGCAGATCGTCGAGCCGCTGATCGGCCAGACGAAGGGCGACGACAGACACCCCGATCGCGTCGTCCCCGGCGAGATCGTCGAGTACACGCTGACGACGACGAACAGAAGCGCCCCGGGCCGCGTCTCGACCGCGCACGACCTCGTGACCGTCGACAGAGTCCCGATCGGCGTGACGCCGATCGGCCCCGCGCCCGGCAACACGCCGCTCGCCGACGGCGCGAGCACCGCCGACGGCGGCGTCTGGAACACCGCCGCGCGCACGATCACGTGGAGAGCGGCGACGCTCGTGCCCGACGCGACGCTGGTGCGCAGATACCGCGTCAGCGTCGACGACCCGGCGATCGGCGGCGCCGAGCTGACCAACGTCGTCGACACGACGGCGACGTCGCTCGACAGCGCCCACACCGACCGCCGCACGACCGGCAGCGGCTACGCGGCGAACGCGAGAGACACGATCCAGATCCAGGGCGCCTCGGTCAGCAAGAGCGTGACGCCCGCGAGAGCGACCGTCGGCGAGCACGTCGGCTACACGCTGACGGTGACGATACCGGCGGACGTGTCGCTCTACGACGTGACCGTGACCGACCTGCTGCCCGACACCATCGGCTTCGACAGATTCACCGGTTCGAGCTGCGTCAGCGGCGCCTGCCCGAGCGTGCAGACGTACGACCCGGTCAGAAACGGCAACGGCACGACGACCGTCGCCTGGGACCTCGGCGACATCGCCTCCCCGCTGGCGGCGCCGGCCGTGCTGAGATTGACCTACCAGGGGCATGTGCTGGCCAGAGACAACGGCGGCACTGACGTCGTCGCCGGCGACACCGGCGTCAACACGGTCTTCGTCGGCACCAACCGCAGCGACAGAGAGACGTTCGACAGAACCGCCATACCGACCGGCTTCGAGGACAGATCGCCGGACGCGAGCGCGACCGTCACCGTGACGGAGCCGAGAATGGCGATCGACAAGCAGGTCAGCGTCAGTGGCGGCGCCTTCGGTGACGGACCCGCGACCGCGCTCTCCAACGACACGCTCGGCTACCGCGTGATCGTCAGAAACACGGGCGACGCGCCGGCCTACGACCTGACGGTCGAGGACCTGCCGGACGCGGAGCTGGAGAACGTCACGATCGGGACGCTGCCGAGCGGCGTCACCGTCACGAAGGCGTGGAGCAGCGCCGACCGCAGCATCGTCTGGCACGTCGCCGGCCCGATCGCGCCCGGCGACACGGTCACGATCCCCTACACGGCGAGACTGGTCGCCGCCAGCAACCTCAGCGACGGCCAGGCGATCGACAACACCGCGAGACTGCCCTCCTACTGGGGCGTCCCGGAGAGCGAGCGGAGAGATCCCGCCAACACCGCCGTCGACTACCGCGAGTACAGAGACGGCGGCAGCGACAGCACCAGAGTGGTGCTCGACTTCCCGACGCTGACGCTCGACAAGACGACCGGCCTCAGCGGCTTCCCCGACAGAGGCAGAGCGCAGGTCGGGCAGGCCTTCCCGTGGCGCGTCACGGTCACGAACACGTCGGCGACGGCGACGACCTCCAACGTCGTCGTCACCGACACGCTGCCGGCCAACTGGGTCTACGTCGCCAACTCGGCGACGCTGACGCCGGGCGGCGCCAGCGAGCCGGCCGTGACCGCGAACGCGGGCGGCGACAGACTGGCGTGGACGGTCGCGACGCTCGCGCCCGGCGCCTCGGTCACGATCGCCTACAGCGCGAGACCGACCGCGGACGCGGCGACGACGCCCGGCCTCGGGGTCGACGCGAACGTCAACAGCGCGCTCGTCAGCTCGGCCAGAGACGAGGCCGGCAACAGCGGCAACGCCGGCGGCCCGTACGGGACGCCGGCCGACGACGCGAGAGCGACGCTGCAGATCCCGTCGCTGACGATCGCCAAGACGCCCGACGGCGGCACGGTGACCGCCGGCGGCAGAGCGACCTTCAGCGTGCTGGTCAGAAACACCGGCGCCGTGGTCGCGAACAACCTCGTGATCGAGGACACGCTGCCGGCCGGCATGACGTACAGAGCCGGTGACGCGACCGCCGCCCCGAGCGCCGGCTTCGCCGAGAGATCGGCGAGCGGCTCGACGATCGTCTGGACGGTCGGCTCGCTGGCGGCCGGCGCCGACGTGACGATCACGGTCCCGGTCAGCGTCGCCGCGAGCGTGCTCGACGGGACGACGCTGACCAACAGCGCCAGCGTCAGATCGGACGAGCAGCCGGACCCGATAACCGACGACGGCACGCTCGACGTCTCCGCCGAGACGAACCTCGCGATCGTCAAGGACGGCCCGGCCAGCTACACGCCCGGCGAGCAGTACAGCTGGAGCCTGCAGGTGACCAGCGCCGGCCCGTCGGACGCGCAGAACGTCGTCGTCAGCGACCCGCTGCCGGCCGGCGTGACGTTCGTCTCCGCCGACGCGCCGTGCACGTTCGCGGCCGGCGTCGTCAGCTGCGCGCTCGGCACGGTCGCGCCCGGCTTCGACAGAACGTACGCGGTGACGGTCAGAGCCGATCCGGCGCGCACCGGCAGACTGCTGAACACGGCGGAGGTGTCGTCGGACACGACCGAGACCGACGCCTCCGACAACGACGACGACCACGACGCCGCGCCCGACCCGATCGCCGACGTGACCGTCGAGAAGACGGTCTCGACCGCGGCGATCCCCAGAGGCGGGACGGCGACGTTCAGACTGACGGCCAGAAACATCGGCCCGTCGGTCGCGCGTGACGTCGAGCTGAGCGACAGACTGCCGGCCGGCCTGACGTTCGTCTCGGCCGACTCGGCCGCCTGCAGAGAGACCGCCGGCACGGTCGCCTGCGCCTTCGGCGACCTCGCGGTCGGCGCGTCGGCGAGCGTGAACGTCGTCGTCAGAGGCGACCTCGTCGGCTCCTACGTCAACAGAGCGGAGGTCACGACGACGACGCCGGAGCCCGTCGGCGGCGGCGAGCCCAACGACGACGAGGCGACGCTGGAGGTCGGCCCGGTCACGAACCTGTCGATCGTCAAGAGCGGGCCGGCGACGGTCGCCGCGGGCGGTCGCATCGTGTGGCAGCTGACGGTCCGCAACGACGGGCCCGACGACGCCACCGGCGTGACCGTCACCGACAGGCTGCCGGCGGGCGTGACCGAGGTCGCGGCCCCGGCCGGCTGCACGGTCGCGGGCGGTGAGGTGAGCTGCGCCGTCGGCGCGCTCGCCAGCGGCGACACGGTCGAGCTGGAGATCGGCGCCACGGTGCCGGTCGCGCTCGGCTCGGCGACGCTCGTCAACAACGCGTCGGTGACGGGCAACGAGCTCGAGCCCGACCTGAGCGACAACAGCTCGGAGGCGACGACGACCGTCGGCCCGGCGGCCGACCTCGCGATCGTCAAGCAGGGCCCGGCGACCGTCGCCGCCGACGGCACGATCGCCTGGACGCTGATCGCGACCAACAACGGTCCCAGCACGGCGACCGGCGTGGTCGTGACCGACGTGCTGCCGGGCGGCGTCGTCTTCGGCGGCGCGACCGCCTCGCAGGGCGGCTGCTCGCTGGCCGGCACGACGCTGTCGTGCGCGCTCGGCACGCTCGCCTCCGGCGCGAGCGCGCAGATCACGGTGACGGCGCAGGTGCCGGCCTCGCTGGAGGGCGCGCAGCTGCTGAACGTCGCCACGATCGGCGGCGCCGAGCCCGATCCGGTGCCGTCGAACAACCGCGCCGAGCTGCCGACGAGAGTCGGCCCGCCGGATGCGGGCAACTACGACCTCGCGATCGACAAGCAGCTCGCCGCGGGCGCCAGAGCGGTCCTCGGCGGCTCGTTCGCGTACACGCTCAGAGTCTCCAACAGCGGCCCGGCGACGGCGACCTCGGTCGTCGTCACCGACACGCTGCCGCAGGCGCTGAAGGGGCGCTCGGCGAGCGTCAGCGGGGGCTCGGGCGGCAGCTGCACGATCAGAGGGCAGGTCGTGCGCTGCCCGCTCGGCACGCTCGCGGCCGGCGCGTCGCGGCTGGTCACGGTGCGCGTGACGGCGGTCAGAGCGGGGAGCGTGAGAAACGCGGCCGTCGTCTCGGCCGCGGTCGCCGATCGCAACCCGGCCAACGACCGTGACGCGGTGACGGTGCGGGTGACCTCGCCGCGCGCGACGCTGAAGCTGACCAAGCGCGCGCTCGGCCGCCAGCCGGTCGCACGCGGCGGCAGCGTCCGCTTCCGCGCGACGGTCACGAACGCGAGCGCGGTCGCGGCCTCCGACGTGGTCGTCTGCGACACGCTCCCGCGTGGCCTCACGCTGCGCACGACGGGCGGCGGCAGACTGCGCGCCGGCAGACTCTGCTGGCAGGTCGGCCTGCTGCCCGCAAGAGCGTCGCGCACGTTCACGTTCACCGCGCGCGTGCTGCGTGACGCCAGCGGCACGCGCATCACCAACGTCGCGAACGCGACGGCGAGCAACGCCGCCGGCGTGAGCGCGAAGGCGACGATCCGCCTCGGCGGGCTCGGCGGCGTGCTGCCGGGCTTCGGCAGAGGCGGCGGTGTCACGGGCTAGCGGCTCGCGGCGCGGCAGGGCGGCGTCGGCATCGCGCCGGCGCCGCGGCGGTGTGGCGGCGCTGGCGCGGAGCCGGAGCTGCCGAGGCGCTGCGGCGCTGCTGAGCGCCGCCGCCCTGCTGGCCGTGTCAAGCGTGCCCGCCGCCTCGGCGGCGGGTGCAGGGGATGCGGGTGCGGGCCCGGCGAAGCCCGCGCCCGCCCTCCCCGCGTCATCCGCGCCGCGATCTGCAACAGCCGCGCCCCGATTCGCAACAATCGCGCCGCGATTTGCAACAACCGCGCCGCGATTTGCAACACCCGCGCCGCGAGCTGCGGCAGCCGCGCCGGCGTCGCCCACCCGCGCGCTGGCGTGGACGGCGCGGCTGGTGGCGGCGACGCCGGTGCTGGCGGCGCCGCGGGCGGGGGCGCGGGAGCTGATGCGGCTCGCGCCGGTCGCCGTCTGGAACGGCGGCGAGGTGCAGCTGCTGGTGCTGGAGACGCGCCGCGAACGCGAGCGCACGTGGCTGCGGGTCGCGCTGCCGAGCCGGCCCAACGGCAGCTCCGGCTGGATCGACGCCGACCGCGCGCTGCTGACGCCGACCCGCTGGCGGATCGAGGTCGACCTGCGCGCGCGGCGGCTGACAGCCCTGCGCGACGGCCGCGCGATGCGCCGCTGGGCGGTCGTGATCGGCACCGCCGCGACGCCGACCCCGCGCGGCCTGTTCGCCGTCTACGAGCGCGTGCGCCAGCCGCGCGGCTCGGAGCTGGGGCCGTGGGCGCTGCACATCACCGGCCACTCCGACGTGCTCGACGACTACGGCGGCGGCCCCGGCCGCGTCGCCCTCCACGGCCGCGCCGGCGCGCTGCTGGCGGATCCGCTCGGCTCGGCCTCCTCGCACGGCTGCATCCGCATGAACAGCGCCGATGTCAGCTGGCTCGCCGCCCGCGCCGACCCCGGCACGCCGGTGCTGGTGCGCTGAAGTCTGCGGCTGAGTACATCCATGCGATGCACTCCGCCGCAGAGTTCGGCGGCGGCCAGCGGCGCGCGGCGCGCGAGGGCGTCAGCGGCAGGCGGCCGGGCGGGAGAGGCGGTCGGCGAGCGCGCGGATGGGCTCGGCGTCGCCGTCGGCCAGCAGCGCGGCGACCGCGGCCGCGACCTCGTCGCCGAGCGGCTGGTCGCGCAGCCGCGGCCAGCGCGGCACGTCGCTGAGGATCAGCCGCTGCTCGGCCGTCAGGCGGTGGCGGGCGGCGAAGCGCAGCCAGTCGCGCGCGGCGGTCAGCTCCAGCAGCTCGTGCAGCTCGCCCAAGGTGATCGCGTCGCCGCCGCAGCGCCCTTCCCAGTCGATCGAGCCGGCGCTGTCGACGCCCGGCGGCTGGGGGAACTCGGCGGCGCCGATCGCGGCCGCGACGGCGCGCGCGGCGGCCGGCGTGACCGGCTCGTCGGGCAGCTCCTCGCGGCTGGCGCGGGTGAGCGCGGCGGAGCGCTCGATCGCCTCGGTGCGGGGCGCGCCGCGCGAGCGGCCGAACTGCTCGCCGGCCTCGCGCACGAGCAGCGCGCGGCCGTCGCCGGAGGAGCGCACGATCTCTATGCGCAGCTCACGTCCGTCGTCGAGGGTGAGCGTGCCGCGTGGAAGCATCGACCCCAGGCTCCCCGCAAGCGCGGTTCGCGAATCCGCGCGTCAGCGCTCGTACTCGTCGTACTTGCGCCACCACGTGTAGGCCGGCCCCCTGCTCGACCCAGGCGGGCGTCCGCCGACATGACCGGGGCGAGGCTCATCGGAATGCTCCTCGCTCGTTGCGGTTCCGACCCTAGCGCGATAGAAGCAGTCGACACACCCGAGACGAGGAGAACGGCATGTCCACGCAGACGGAGCTGGTGATCGGCGTCGACTTCCTGACACTGCCCGTGAGCGACCTGGAGGCGTCGGCGCGCTTCTACGGCGACGTGCTCGGGCTGGAGCGGTCGGCCGTCTGGCAGAGAGAGGGGCAGCCGGCGCTGGGGATGGAGTTCGAGACCGGCACCGTCACGATCGCGCTGATCGACCCGAAGGCGATCGGGCAGGAGCCCTCGCCGCACCGCTTCCCGATCGCGCTGCGGGTGCCGGACGTGCAGGCGGCGCGCGAGCAGCTGGAGGCGCAGGGCGTGAGCTTCTTCGGCGACACGATCGACACCGGCGTCTGTCACATGACCCACTTCGCCGACCCCGACGGCAACGTGCTGATGCTGCACAGACGCTACGCGCCGCGCACCTGACCCTGGTTCCGTGGAACGACTGATGCGGCGCCGTCAGGCGGCTGGTTGGGTGGGAGCGTGCGCAGACGCCAGCTCCTCCCACCGCTGCTCGCGGCCGCCGCGCTGACGGCGGTCGCGCTCGTCCCGGGCGCCGCCGCGGCGCCGAGAGCGCCGAGACTCCCGTCGCTCCCGAGAGCGCCGAAGGTGATCGCCTACGACGCGACGATCGACGTCGCCGGCCAGGTCGTCGTCACCGCCGAGAGAGACACGGCGCAGGACTGCTACCCGGGCGTCGACGGGACGCTCGAGTTCGAGGCCAACTTCGAGCTGGGCGGGCCGAGAAGGACGAGAGTGACCGTGATCGATGGCGTCGTCGTAACGGCGCAGGTGGCGGCGCGCGGCGGCGCGATCCACAAGGGCACGATCAAGGCCTATCGCGAGACCAACTACTGCCCGCCGTCGGCCAAGACCGAGATCCCCGATCCGGCCTGCAGACGGCACGCCGGCAAGCTGCTCGTCTCACTCGGCGGCTCGATCAGCGCTGCGACCCCGGACCCGGACGCCCCGGCGCCGCTCACACACCCGGTCGCGCTGACGCTGGCGCGCACCGGCGGCGGCACGCAGGAGACGAACTGCCTCGGCTGGCTGTCCGGCGGATTCGACACGCGCCTCTACCGCGACCACAGCGAGCTGTCGGTGCTGCAGAGCGACCCGGGCGGGCTGGTGGTGCCGCTCGGCGCGAGCGACGCCGGCTTCGCGAGCCTCAAGAAGGGGCGCAAGATCGTCAGAGTGATCCGCATCGGCGGGGCGTGCAAGAAGGCCGAGATCACGTTCGCCGCGCGACTGGCGACGGCGGCCGCGAAGAAGTCGTCGGACTGCACGGTCAAGGGCTCGATCCTGGTGACGGTCAAGCGCACGAGCTGACGCGTCGGCGCTCGTGTCGTAGGCTGCCGGGATGGAGCTGATCGGCGGCCGCGAGCAGCGCGAGATCGTGCTGGTCCCGCACGACCCGGCGTGGGCCGGGCGGGCGCTGGCGCTGCGGCGGCGGGTCGCGGCGGCGCTGACGGGGATCGCGGTGCGGGTCGAGCCGATCGGCTCGACCGCGGTGCCGGAGCTGGCGGCGAAGCCGATCGTCGACCTGCAGGCGAGCGTCGACGGCCTGCCCGACGAGGGTCCGCTGACGCCGCGGCTGGCGCGGCTCGGCTTCGAGCTGCGCGTGCGCGAGCGCGACCACCTGATGTACCGGACGCCGGCGCACGACGTCCACCTGCACGTCTGGGTCGCCGGCAGCGACGACGAGCGCCGCCACCTGCTGTTCCGCGACTGGCTGCGCCACTCGCGCGCCGACCGCGCCCGCTACGGCGCCGTCAAGGCCGAGCTGGCCGAGCGCGCGTGGGGCGACATGAACGACTACGCGCAGGCGAAGGGCGACGTGATCGTGGAGATCACCGCCCGCGCCGAGGCGTGGGCGCGCGCGAGCGGCTGGCAGCTGCCCGACCCGCTGCCGGACGCGCCGGCGCTGTAGGGCGCGCCGCGCTGCCGCGCCGCCGCGCGAGGCGCCCGCCGCGCC
>NZ_JAUTDN010000014.1 GCF_030646155.1 Conexibacter sp. CPCC 205762 | reverse complement strand
CTCCATCCGACACGCGCCGAGCACTATCTGCACTCGAAGCGGGGCGCGAAAGTATAGCGCACAGAAGCGCGGAGTGGAACCCAACTTCTTCCACTCCCCGGTCCGACCCTTCGCTCGGTCTGTCCGGGCGGCCCGTCCTGCGCCGCGTCGAGAACTATACAGATGCTTCTCAGAGATGCGTCCACGGTGTGAACACACCCCGAGATTCCCCGTGGTGACGGGGTTTTCTCGCTGTTGCACGCGGGCCCGACCCACGTTTGGGATCGGTTTTGGCGCGTGGACGCTCTAAGTCGCCAGGGCGAACTTCTGAGAAATCAAGCTGCATCGGGGAGAATCCCCTCGAGAGATTTCGGCGAGCGGGGCGTCAGTCGCTGTCCGCGATCCTTCCGACGGATGCGCGGTGCTGGCCCGACAGTGTTGGCCCGCGAGTGCGCGCGCCCGCAGGCGGCACGCGGGTGAGCGCGGAAGTGGTGGCAGCCACGCGGGCGCCGGCGACGGTCTCCGTTTGCACGATGTCGCAGGAGACCGTCATTGCGCGCTCAGTTGCTCCGCAGCCGAGCGAAGCGCCGCTTGCCGAGCTGGAGGACTCTTCCGTCCAACTCGCTGGCGGGCCGGTCGAGCGGTTCGGCCGCGAGCGGCTCCCCGTCGAGCTTGACCCCGCCCTGTCTCAGCAGCCGCCGCCCCTCCGAGGAGGTGACGCCGAAGGTGCTGGCGAGCAGGGCAGGCAGATGGACCTGCCCATCTGCGCCCCCGTCCAGGGGGGCGTCCGGCATCTCGTCCGGTGGCCGGTGCTCGAGATGGAGCCGGTCGAAGGCTGCCTCCGCCGCGCGCGCCGACTCGTCGTCGTGGAAGCGCGCGACCAAGGTGCGCGCAAGCGCGCGCTTGGCGTCTCGTGGCCCCACGTCGGCCGGCGGCGGCGCGCCGACCAGCAGCTCGTACCACGTGCCGAGCGCCTCGTCGGGCAGACGCAGCGTCTTGCCGTAGATCTCCTCGGGCGGCTCGGTGACGCCGATGTAGTTGCCGAACGACTTCGACATCTTGCGCTCGCCGTCGACCCCCGGGAGGATCGGCATCGTCAGGATCACCTGCTCGGGCTTGCCGTAGTGATGCTGGATGTCGCGCCCCAGCAGCAGGTTGAACTTCTGATCGGTGCCGCCCAGCTCGACGTCGGCTTCGACGACGACCGAGTCGTAGCCCTGCAGCAGCGGATAGAACAGCTCGAGGATCGAGATCGGGGCGTGGGCCGCGTAGCGCTTGGCGAAGTCGTCCCGTTCGAGGATCCGTGCGACGGTGGTCGTGCGCGCGAGGCTGAACAGCTCCTCCGTCCGCATGTCGAGCCACTCGCCGTTGCGGCGGACCTCCAGCCGATCCGGGTCGAGCACCTTCATCGCCTGCGCCTGGAAGGTCTGGGCGTTGGCGTCGATCTGCTCGCCTGAGAGCACCGGCCGGGTCGCGGAGCGCCCGGACGGATCCCCCACGCGCGCGGTGTAGTCGCCGATGATCAGCACCACCGTGTGACCGAGGTCCTGGAACTCGCGCAGCTTGCCGAGCACGACCGTGAAGCCGAGGTGGATGTCCGGCGCCGTCGGATCGATGCCGAGCTTGATCCGCAGCGGCCGTCCCTCGCGCGCGGCCTCCTCCAGCTTGCGCTGCAGCCCGCCCGCGGGCAGGCAGTCGACCGCGTTGCGGGCGAGCCAGGCGGCCGTCGCCGCGGGCGTGGACGTTTCCAGGGACATGCAGCCCCAATGCTAGACTGAAACTCCCGGTGAGGCCCCTTTCGTCAGGCCTGCCACACCGGCGGCGCAGCCTTGGACCAGTCGAGGCCGCGGCCGCCGGCACGACGTATGAGCTTCGACGGGAACACACCCACTCAGGGCAGCGGCTCGCTGCGAGCCCGCCTCAAGGCGCGCCGTCGGCGACGTCGTGAGGGCAAGCCCCGCATCAAGAAGCTGCGGCTGCTCTCGATCCTCTTCGGCCTCTCGATACTGGCCGTCGTCTCGACCGTCTTCGGGATGATGATGGCGGTCGCGTCCGACCTGCCGAACCTGGAGAACAGAGAGCAGTACAAGGACAACAAGAACAACTCCGTCCTGCTGGACTACCGCGGGCGGAGACTTGGGATCCTGCAGAACAACAACAACGTCGTCCTCGTCAGCTTCAGACAGATCGCGCCGGCGATGCAGCACGCGATCATCGCGATCGAGGACAAGCGCTTCTACCAGAACAACGGCTTCGACCTGCAGGGCATCGCGCGCGCGGTGGTGCAGGACGTGACGAGGGGCGGCGCCGTCCAGGGCGCCTCGACGATCACGCAGCAGTTCGTCAAGAACGCGCTCGAGGCGCAGAACGACCGTACGCTCTTCAACAAGCTGAAGGAAGCTGCGCTCGCGTACCACCTGACGAAGCAGTGGCCGAAGGAGAAGATCCTCACCGAGTATCTGAACCAGATCTACTTCGGCAACGGCGCCCACGGGATCGAGTCCGCCGCCCGCGTCTACTTCGGCAGCCGCCACGGGTACGGCCAGCCCGGCGGCTGCGGCGCGACGAGACGCAACATGTGCGCCTCGCAGCTGACGACGCCGGAGGCGGCGCTGATCGCCGCCGTCGTCGCCTCGCCGAGCGCATACGACCCGGTCGTCAATCCCAGAAACGCGAGAATGCGGCGCGACATCGTGCTCCGCTACATGCGCGACCAGGGCTACATCACCGCCAGCGAGTATGCGAGAGACATCGAGGACCCGCTGCCGACGCAGGGCGACCTGACGCCGCCGCAGGAGACGTCGGCCTCGCCGTACTTCACCAGCTGGGTGCGCCAGCAGATCGTCAACCACTACGGCGCGTTCAGAGCGTTCAACGGCGGTCTCAGAATCACGACCTCGCTCGACCTCGACCTGCAGAACGCGGCCGAGCAGACGATCAGCGAGATGCTGCCGGCGGGCTCCGGCCTGCCGGAGGCGTCGCTCGTCGCGATCGACAACAAGACCGGCGAGGTGCGCGCGATGGTCGGCGGGCCCGACTACGCGACGCGCCCGTTCAACCTCGCGACGCAGGGCCAGCGCCAGCCCGGCTCGACCTTCAAGCCGTTCACGCTCGTGACCGCGCTCGAGCAGGGGATCTCGCCCGACAACGTCTACTCCTCCCAGCCGAAGGAGTTCCCGGTTCCCGGGACCAACGGCAAGGAGGCGTTCATCGTCAGAAACTACGGCGACGCCTACTCCGGCTCCTCCTCGCTGCGCAGCGCGACGGCGAACTCCGACAACTCGGTCTACGCCGAGGTCGGCATCCAGGTCGGGACGAGAAAGATCGCCCGCACGGCCAGGAAGCTCGGCATCCGCACGCCGATCTCGACCAACCTCGCGATGACGCTCGGCGGCCTCAGAGAGGGCGTCACGCCGCTCGACATGGCGCACGCGTACGAGACGATTGCGACGGGCGGCAAGCGCATCTGGAACCCGGAGCTGGGCGCGCCAGACCGCGGCCCGATCGGCGTCCACAAGGTCGTCGACAGCTCCGGCAAGGTCGTCGACGACAACGTCAGATCGCTGAGAGAGAAGCAGGTGATCGACCCGACGATCGCGGCCGAGACGAGATCGATCATGGAGGGCGTCGTCGCCTACGGCAGCGGTGTGAAGGCGCAGGTCTCGGGCACGATCGTCGCGGGCAAGACCGGCACGACCGAGAACTACGGCGACGCCTGGTTCGTCGGCTGGAACGACCAGCTGACGATCGCGATCTGGGTCGGCTACCCGGACAGACTCGTGCCGATGCTGACCCAGTACGGCGGCGAGCCGGTCGCGGGCGGCACCTACCCGGCGCAGCTGTTCCACAACTTCCTCACCTCCGCGCTGGGCATCTACGAGCAGCGCAGACTCGCCGACGAGGCGCGCAAGAACGGCGACGACTCGGTCGACACGACCTCGACGACGCCCGGCGAGCTGTACAGCGGCCCGGACACCTCGTCCTCCGACGCGAGCGGCGACAGCGCCCCCAGCACCGACGGAACCGACACGACCGGCGGCACGACCGGCGGGACCGGCGGTGACACCGGCACGGGCGGAGGCGACACCGGCACCGGCGGCGGGACGACCGGCGGCGGCACGACAGGTGCTGGCGGCGGTGGCGACACCGGCGCCGGCGGCGGAACCGACACACCGGTCACACCCGCGCCCGACACCGGCGGCGGTGGAGGCACCGGCGCCGGCGGGGGGACCGACACGCCTGCAGCTCCCCCGCCAGACACCGGCGCCGGAGGCGGCGGTGACACCGGCGGAGCCGGTGCCGAAGGCGGCGGCGCGGGCGTCCCGACCGGCTGAGCCGGTGGGCGGCGCGCTGCGAGTCAGCTGACGCGCGTTGCGGCGTTGCCGCGAAGCGGAGCGACCGCGAGGCCTTCAGGCCACGGCTTCGAGACGTTGCGGTTGCCGCGGGCGCAGAAGCGCCACGGCAGGTCGGCCGCCTTTCTGATCCCGATCCGCGTGCCGGCGACAAGCTCGGGCACCGGGCGGTCAGCGGGGCGCGGGAGGATCCGCAACGGGCTCGTGAGCAGGTCGGCCTCGTTGAGCTGCAGCTCGACGTCGAGCGCCTGCGTCAGCTTGCCGGGGCCGGAGCAGAGGTCCTCCGCACGGGTGAGGCCGCGGCGGGCGCGCATCTGCTCGACGCCGGCGAGCGGCTCGAGCGCGCGGATCAGCACGGCGGCGCCGACGCCCTCGTGCTCGCAGACGGCGTTGACGAGCGCGTGGATGCCGTAGGAGCGGTAGACGTAGGCGCGGCCAGGCGGGCCGAACAGCGGTCGCGTGCGCTCGGTCAGGCCGACGTAGGCGTGGCAGGCCGGCTCGGAGTCGTGGTAGGCCTCGGTCTCGACGATCACGCCGCTGACTCCGGCGTGGTCGAGCACGCAGCCGACGAGGTCGCGCGCGACGTCGACGACGGGGTGGTCGTAGAAGTCGCGCGCGAGGGGCTGCGTCATCGCGTCAGGAGGCGTCGGCGCGCGGGCTCGAGGGTCGCGGGCGCGGTGCGGCGCGGGGTCGCGGGCGCGAGGCGTGTCACGCCAGCAGCGCGCGGGCCTTGTCGAGCTGCTCGCGGACGCGGCGGAGGCTGGTGCCGCCCTCGGAGTCCTTCGACTCCAGCCAGCGGTCGCCTCTCAGCACCTCGTAGTACTCCGCGTCGAGCAGCTCGGACTGCTCGCGGATCTCCTCCGGCGTCAGCTGCGTCAGCGTGCGGCCGCTGTCGACCGCCTTCTTGACGAGGCCGGCGACGACGCCGTGGCACTCGCGGAACGGCATCCCTCTGCGCACGAGCAGGTCGGCGACGTCGGTCGCGGCAGGGAACTCGTCGGAGGCGGCGTCGGCCATCCGCGCGCGGTCGAATCTGATCCCCTCGATCATGCCGGTCGCGGCCGCAAGGATCAGCTCGAGCGTGTCGACAGCGTCGAAGAGGTGCTCCTTGTCCTCCTGCATGTCCTTGTTGTAGGTCAGCGGGAGGGCGTGCATCACGCCCTGGAGCGCGACGAAGTGGCCGGCGATCCGCGGCGCCTTCGCGCGCAGCAGCTCGGCCGCGTCGGGGTTCTTCTTCTGCGGCATGATCGAGGAGCCCGACGCCCACGCGTCGGAGACCTCGGCAAAGGCGAACTCGCTGCTGGACCACAGCACGATCTCCGCGCCGAGGCGCGACAGATGGGTCGCGCAGGTCGCCGCGGCGGCGAGGTAGTCGAGCACGAAGTCGCGGTTGGAGACGGCGTCGATCGAGTTCTCGGCGACCGCCGCGAAGCCCAGCTCGCGCGCGACCAGCTGGCGGTCGGTGTCGAAGTTGACGCCGGCCAGGGCGCCGGCGCCGAGCGGCAGTCTCGCCGTCGCGCGCTCGACGGCGGCGAACTTGTCGAGGTCGCGCGCCAGCATCCAGACGTACGCGAGCAGGTGGTGGCTGAGGTAGACCGGCTGCGCCCGCTGCAGGTGCGTGTAGCCGGGCATCTTCCAGTCGAGGTGGCGCTCGGCGCTGCTCACGAGCGCGCTCATCAGCGCTCTGATCGCCGTCTGCGCCGCCTGCGCGTGCGCGCGCGTGAAGAGCGCGACGTCGGTCGCGACCTGGTCGTTGCGCGAGCGGGCGGTGTGGAGCTTGCCGCCGACACGGCCGGCGAGCTGCGTGATCCGCCGCTCGATCGCCATGTGGATGTCCTCGTCGTCGGGCTCGAACGGGAACGAGCCGTCGCCCAGCTCCCGTTCGACGGCGTCGAGCGCTCGCAGCAGCGCGTCGCGGTCGTCGGAGCCGATGATCCCCTGCGCCGCGAGCATCTTCGCGTGCGCGCGCGAGAGGTCGACGTCGTACGGGCCGAGGCGCCAGTCGAAGCCGATCGACGCGTTGAGCTGCTGGAAGACGGGGTGCTGGGGCTCGGAGAAGCGGGACATGCCCGCGAGTCTACGTGCCGAGCGCGAAAGCCAGCCTCATGGCGAGCCGCGTCAGCTCGGCGTCGTCAGGATGCCGCGCAGCTCCGCGACGACGCGGGCGACCTGGCCCTCCGTCATCTGCGGGAAGAACGGCAGCGCGATCGAGCGCGCCGAGACCGCCTCGGCGACCGGGAACTGGCCTTCGCGGTAGCCGAACTGCTCTCTGTAGAAGCTCATCAGGTGGATCGAGGGCAGGTACGGCTTGCTCTGGATCCCGCGCGCCGACAGCGCGCGGATCGTCTCGTCGCGGTCGACCGTGCGCGGCAGCTGCACGACGAAGACGAACCAGCCGCGCGTGTTGCCGTCGGCGTCGGCGCACGGCAGCACGAGGTCCTCGACCGGCTCGGCGGCGAACGCGGCGCGGTACGCGGCGGCGACGCGGGCGCGCTGCTCCAGCAGGAACGGCAGCCGCTGCATCTGCACGATCCCGACGGCGCAGGCGATGTCGGAGAGGCGGTAGTTGAAGCCGAGCCGGTCGTGGTCGAGCCAGCCCATCTCGGGCGCGCGGCCCTGGTTGCGCTCGGAGTCGATCCGCTCCTTCATCGCCGCGTCGCCGAGCACGACCATGCCGCCCTCGCCGGTCGTGATCTGCTTGTTGGCGTAGAAGGCGAACACGGCCGGATGGCCGCGGCCGCCGACCGGGAGGCCGTCGGCGTGGACCGCGCCGAGCGCCTCGCAGGCGTCCTCGACGATCGGCAGCTTCATCGCCTCGAACGCCGGCAGATCAGCCGGGTAGCCGAAGATGTGGACCGGCAGCAGCGCGCGTGTGCGGTCGGTGACCGCCGCCGCGGCGGCCTGCGGGTCGAGGTTGAGCGTGACCGGATCGATGTCGGCGAAGACCGGCTTGGCGCGCTCGTAGACGGCCGCGTTGGCGGAGGCGACGAACGAGAACGGGCTCGTGACGACCTCGTCGCCCTCGCCGATGCCGACGGCGCGCAGGCCGAGGTGCAGGCCCGCCGTGCCGCTGGAGACGGCGGCGGCGTGCGGCACGCTGAGACGGTCGGTGAACGTCTGCTCGAACTCCGGCACGCGCGGGCCGAGCGACAGCCAGCCGGAGCGCAGCACCTCCAGCACGCGCTCCTCCTCCTCGACGCCGAGGAACGGCTTCGCGACCGGGATCACGTCGGTCGCGGCGCTCACGAAGCGGACCCGGCGGCGTCGCGGCTGGCCGGCGGCGCCAGCTCGCGGCCCGGCTGGACGGCGTACTCGAGCGAGTCGACGAGCGCGTCCCAGGAGGCGGCGATGACGTTCTCCGAGACGCCGATCGAGCCCCACACGTCATGGCCGTCGGAGGCGTCGAGCAGCACGCGCGTGACCGCCTCGGTGCCCTTCGTCTCGTCGAGGATGCGGACCTTGAAGTTGACGAGGCCGGTGTCGGCGATGTGCGGGTGGGTATCGCCGATCACCGAGCGCAGCGCGTTGTCGAGCGCGTGGACGGGGCCGTTGCCCTCGCCGGTGCGGACGTAGCGCTCGCCGTCGATCCAGATCTTGATCGTCGCCTCGGTCTCGACCTTGCCGTCAGCGCGCTGCTCGACGATCACGCGCCACGACTCGAGCGTGAAGAGCGGCTCGTACTGGCCCGACTCCTTGCGCAGCAGCAGCTCGAACGAGCCGTCGGCCGCCTCGTAGGCGTAGCCGCGGTGCTCCAGCTCCTTGACGCGGTCGATCACGCGGCGGGAGGCGGCGTCGTCCAGCGCTATGCCGGCCTCCTCCGCGCGCGCCGCGACGGTGCCCTTGCCGCCCAGCTCGGAGATCAGCAGCTCGCGCTGGTTGCCGACGAGCGCCGGGTCCATGTGCTCGAAGGTCGTCGCGTCGGCCATCACGCCGGCGACGTGCATGCCGCCCTTGTGCGCGAAGGCGTTCTTGCCGACGTACGGGGCGTCGGCGTTCGGCGTGCGGTTGAGCAGCTCGTCGAGGTAGTGCGCGGTCTCCGTCAGCGACGCCAGCTGCTGCTCGGAGATGCACTCGCGGCCCTGCTTCAGCTGCAGGTTGGGCACGATCGAGACGAGGTTGGCGTTGCCGCAGCGCTCGCCGTAGCCGTTCATCGTCCCCTGCACCTGGCGCGCGCCGGCCTCGACCGCCGCGAGCGAGTTGGCGACGCCGACGCCGGCGTCGTCGTGACAGTGGATCCCGACCTGGACGCCGGTGTCGGCGAGGTGGGCGACGGCGTCGGCGACCGCGGCCGAGATCTGGCCGGGCAGGTGGGCGCCGTTGGTGTCGCACATGACGATCGTCTCGGCGCCGGCCTCGGCCGCCGTGCGCAGGCAGCGCAGTGCGTAGTCGCGATCGGCGTACCAGCCGTCGAAGCAGTGCTCGGCGTCGTAGACGACGCGCTTGCCCTCAGCGCGCAGGAAGGCGACCGACTCCTCGATCATGCGCAGGTTCTCGTCGCGGTCGACCTTGACGACCTTCTCCAGGTGGAGGCTCCAGGTCTTGCCGACGATCGTGCAGACGGGCGCGAACGAGTCGACCAGCACCCGCAGCGCGGCGTCGTCCTCGGCGCGCGCGTCACGCCGCCGGGTCATCCCGAAGGCGGCGATCTGCGCGTGCGTGAAGCGCTCCCGCGAGAGCAGCTCGAACAGCTCCAGCTCCTTCGGGTTCGAGCTCGGGAAGCCGGCCTCGATCAGATCGATCCCGAGCGCGTCGAGGCGGTGCGCGACGCGCAGCTTCTCCTCGGCCGAAAGCGACATCCCCTCCCCCTGCATGCCGTCGCGGAGGGTCGTGTCGTAGAGCTGGATGGCGCTCATGACGTGGCGCGCACCGGCACGACGTCGTTCCACGCCAGGTAGCGCTCGTCGCGCGCGTGCAGCGCGTCGTCGAAGACCTTCTGCAGCCGCTGGGTGACCGGGCCGGGGACGCCCGTGCCGCCGACGGGGCGGTCGTCTATCTCGCGGATCGGCGTCAGCTCGGCGGCGGTGCCGGTCATGAAGATCTCGTCGGCGAGGTACAGCTCCGCGCGCGCGAGGTCTCTCTCGATCAGCTCGAAGCCCTCGTCGGCGGCGATCTGCATCACCGAGCGGCGGTTGATCCCGTTGAGGATGCCGCCGGTCTCGGTCGGCGTGAAGATCTTGCCGTCGCGCACGAGGAAGAGGTTCTCGCCCGTCCCCTCGCAGACGTTGCCCTGGCTGTCGAGCAGGATGCCCTCCTCGTAGCCGGCCTTGTGCGACTCGATCTTCGCCAGCACCGAGTTGAGGTACTGGCCGGAGGCCTTCGCATGCGGGATCAGCGACTCGCCGCTGATCCGCCGCCACGAGGAGACCTTCGCGCGCACGCCCTTCGTCTTGCCCTCGTCGCCGAGGTAGGCGCCCCACGACCAGGCCGCGATCGCGACCTCGACGGGCGCGTCGAGCGGGTTCAGGCCCATCACGCCCGCGCCGCGGTAGACGAGCGGCCGGATGTAGCAGGCGGGCAGGTTGTTGGCCGTGATCAGCTCGTGCGTCGCGGCCTTGATCTGCTCCTGCGTGTACGGCACCGGCATGTAGTAGAGGTCGGCCGATCTGAAGAGCCGCTCGATGTGCTCTTGATTACGGAAGATGGCCGTCCCGCGCTCCGTCTCATACGCGCGGATTCCCTCGAAGACGCCGGTGCCGTAGTGCAGCGCGTGCGTCAGTACGTGAACCTTCGCGTCCTCCCAGGCGACGAGCTCTCCGTTCATCCAGATGAGGTCCGCTTGGTCCACGACTGCTCCTTACAGGTAGTTCAGAACGGCCTGGGAGGCCGCGGCGGTGTTCGCGTCGCCGCCCAGGTCCGCAGTGCGCAGGCCCTCTGCCAGCGCACGGTCGACGGCCGATTCTACCGCTGCCGCCTCCGCCTCCATGCCGAGGCCGTGGCGCAGCAGCAGCGCGGCCGACAGGAACATCGCGAGCGGGTTCGCGATCCCCTTGCCGGCGATGTCCGGCGCGGAGCCGTGGACGGGCTCGAACAGGCCCGGTCCGTCGCCGCCGAGCGAGGCGCTCGGGAGCAGGCCGATCGAGCCGGTCAGCATCGCCGACTCGTCGCTGAGGATGTCGCCGAACATGTTCTCGGTGACGATCACCTCGAACGACGTCGGGTTCGAGATCAGCTGCATCGCGGCGTTGTCGACGAGCACGTGCTCCAGCTCGATGTGGCTGAACTCCTCGGCGTGGATCCGCAGCACGACCTCGCGCCAGAGGCGCGAGGACTCGAGCACGTTCGCCTTGTCGACGCTCGTCAGCTTCTTTCTCGCCGCTCTGAAGCCGGCGCGGACGATCCGCTCGATCTCCTCGACGGAGTAGATCATCGTGTCCCAGGCGACGTCGTCTCTGCGGCCGCGATCGCCGAAGTAGAGGCCGCCGGTCAGCTCGCGCACGACCAGCAGGTCGGTCCCGTCGATGATCTCGCGCTTCAGCGGGCTGGCGTCGTAGAGCGCCGGCAGCGGCCGCACGGGACGCAGGTTCGCGTACAGGCCGAGCGCCTTGCGCAGGCCCAGCAGGCCCTGCTCCGGGCGCGGCCTGCTCGGGTCGGTCGTGTCCCACTTGGGGCCGCCGACGGCCGCCAGCAGGACGGCGTCGGAGCGCTGGCAGGCGGCCGTCACCTCGTCGGTGAGGGCGGTGCCGTGCGCGTCGATCGAGACGCCGCCGAAGAGGTGCTCCTCGAAGGCGAAGTCGCCGAGCTTGTTCAGCAGCTCGACCGTCGGCGCGGTGATCTCCGGCCCGATGCCGTCACCGGGCAGCAGTGCGATGGTCTTGGTCATATCTCTAGAGCGCCGTCGTGACGGGGCCGGAGCGCTCGCGGTCGGACTCGTAGGCGCTCAGCGCGTCGCCCTGCTGCAGCGTCAGCGCGATGTCGTCGAGGCCGTTCAGCAGGCGGTGCTTGATCTGCTCGTCGATCTCGAACGACGCCTGGCCGCCCTCCCAGCGCACCTCCTGCGCGGCGAGGTCGACCTGGACCGAGTCGGAGTCGGCGATCGACTCGACGGTCGCGCGGTCGAGCTGGATCGGCAGCAGGCCGATCTTCGTGCAGTTCGATCTGAAGATGTCGGCGAAGCTCTCGGCGACGATCGCCTTGAAGCCGTAGTCCTCCAGGCCCCACGGCGCGTGCTCGCGCGAGGAGCCGCAGCCGAAGTTGCGGCCGGTCACCAGCACCTGCGTTCTCGGCAGGTCCCAGCCGTCCTCTCTCGACCAGTCGTCGAAGAGGAACTCGCCGAAGCCGGTGCGCTCGACCCGCTTCAGGAACTGCTTGGGCATGATCTGGTCGGTGTCGACGTCGTCGCGCATCAGCACCGACGGTCTCGACGTGATCGTCTCGAACGGTTCCATTAGAGGGCACCTCCGCTGGGCATCCGGCCCAGCGCTCTGATTGACATGTTCGGCATCACGCCTCTCCTCAGGTCCAGTCGCGGATGTCGACGAAACGGCCCTCGATCGCGGCCGCGGCCGCCATCTGCGGGCTGACCAGGTGCGAGCGGGCGCCGCGGCCCTGACGGCCCTCGAAGTTGCGGTTCGAGGTCGAGGCGACGCGCTCGCCGGGGGCGGCGATATCGGGGTTCATGCCGAGGCACATCGAGCAGCCCGCGACGCGCCAGTCGAAGCCGGCCGCCTTGAAGATCTCGTCGAGACCCTCGGCCTCGGCCTGCTTCTTGACCTCCTGCGAGCCCGGCACGACCATCGCGTTGACGCTGGAGGCGACCCTGCGGCCCTTGACGACCTCGGCGGCGGCGCGCAGGTCGCCGATGCGCGAGTTGGTGCAGGAGCCGATGAAGACGCGGTCCAGTCTCAGCTCCTGGATCGGCTGGCCGGCGGTCAGGCCCATGTAGTGCAGCGCGCGCTCGTGGCTCTCGCTCTGCGGGTCCGGGACGACGCTGGCGATGTCGGTGACCATGTCAGGCGCGGTGCCCCAGGTGACCTGCGGAGCGAGCGCGGCGGCGTCGACGACGATCTCGTGGTCGAAGACCGAGCCGTCGTCGGTCTTCAGCGTCGCCCACTGGCGCACGGCCTCCTCGAAGTCGGCGCCCTGCGGCGCCGCCGGGCGGCCCTCGACGAACCGGAACGTCGTCTCGTCCGGGGCGATCATGCCGGCGCGGCCGCCGCCCTCGATCGTCATGTTGCAGATCGTCATGCGGCCCTCCATCGACAGCTTCTCGATGACGGGGCCGGCGAACTCGACGACGAAGCCGGTCGCGCCGTCGGTGCCCATCTGGCCGATCGTGCCGAGGATCAGGTCCTTCGCGGTGACGCCGAAGCCGAGGTCGCCCTCGTAGCGGATCCGCATCGACTTGGGCTTCTTCTGCACCAGCGTCTGGGTCGCCAGCACGTGCTCGACCTCGGAGGTGCCGATGCCGAAGGCGAGCGAGCCGAAGGCGCCGTGGGTGGCGGTGTGGGAGTCGCCGCAGACGATCGTCATGCCCGGCTGCGTGACGCCGAGGTTCGGGCCTATGACGTGGACGATGCCCTGGCGCTCGGAGCCGAGCGAGTAGACGGGCACGCCGAACTCGGCGCAGTTTCTCTCCAGCGTCTCGACCTGCACGCGTGACAGCTGATCGGCGATCAGTCTCGCGACGGGCGTGCCGTCGGTCGGCGTGTTGTGGTCGGCGGTCGCGAGCGTGCGGTCGGGCCGGCGCACTCTGCGGCCGGCCATCCGGAGCCCGTCGAACGCCTGCGGGCTCGTGACCTCGTGGACGAGGTGGAGGTCCACGTAGATCAAGCCGGGCGCCACCTCGTGGGCGGCCCAGATCTTGTCGAACAGGGTCGTGGGCATGGGCGTCGTGCTCCTTGGGCGGGTCTGCGGGCGGGCGGTTCTGCGTCGGGGGGTTCAGCTGCGCCGCAGCCCGGCGGAGACGATCGCCAGCAGCGTCGCCTCCTCCGAGCCGGGGTTCTCGAAGTGGTGCGGAAGGTCTGCGTCGAAGGTGACGGTGTCACCGGCTGCGAGCGCGTACTGCGCGCCGTCGCAGTGGAGCGTCAGGCGGCCGGTCTCGACCAGCGCCGTCTCGCGGCTGCCGGGCTCGTGCACCGGCGGGTCGCCGGGGCCGCCGGTCGCCGTGCCGGGCGAGATGACGTGGCGCGACAGCTCCGACCGCTGACCGGGCAGCGGCGGCGTCAGCACCTCGTAGCGGTGGCCGCGGACGCTCGACGGCCCTCTGCGGCGCTCGTCCTGGCGGACGATCGTGACGGCCCCGTCCTCGTCCAGCCGCAGCAGCTGCGACAGCTTCAGATCGAGGCCGTTGGCGATGCGGGCGGCGACCTGCAGGGTCGGGCTCGTCTCCCCCCGCTCGACCTGCGACAGCATCGGCGCCGAGACGCCGGAGCGCTCGGCGAGGTCGCGCAGCGACAGGTCCATCGCCTCGCGCAGCGCGCGGACGCGGGAGCCGATCAGGGCGACGGAGCTGACGTCGACGGAGGCCATGGTACGCCTGTACGTTATCACGTACAGGCGTACCGCGCTCGTCGTCTACTTGACGACGATCACTTCTCTCATCACGTTCTCGTGGTACGTGCAGACCAGTCTGTACGTGCCTCTTCTGGTCAGGGTTCTCGCGAACGTGATGCCGGCCGTGGCGGTCGGCGAGGTGAACTTCTTGACGCCCTTCGGCGCCGAGGTGAGCTTCACGTCATGCGGGGCGCTGTTGGCGCTGTCCCACTTCCAGACGATCTTCGTGCCCGGTCTGACGGTCAGTCTTCTCGGCGTGAAGGCGTAGTCGATGACGCCCACCGTCTTCGCCTTCTGCTTGGCGCCCTGCGCCGGCAGCGCGAAGACGGCCACCAGCAGCAGGACCGGGACGAGCAGGATGGTGAGGCGACGGGACATCTCTGACTCCTTACTTTCTGTAATACACGAGCGGCGTGATGCCCTCGTACGGCGGGTGGTCGTGCCGCACCCACGCGGCCTCGTGGGTCGGGTCGGTCAGCCAGCCGGCGGCCGTGCCGAAGGCCGTGCCGTCGACCGGGATCGGACCTCTGAAGGGGCACTCGTGCATGGTGGCAGCGGGAGCGGCCGGGAGCGTCTTCTGCACGCCGACGTTGCCGGAGAAGCAGTTGTCGCTGTCGCTCGCCGACACGATCGTGCCCGGATAGAAGAGGTCGTAGTTGTTGAGATCGGTGCCGTCGCGGCCGAAGACGTTGTCCTTCACCGTGACGCCGCGGATCGCCCCCTCCTCCCCGCTTCTCAGCTCCAGCGCGCCGACCGCGCCGATGCCGAGCAGGAAGTGACCGAAGACGCGGTTTCTCTCGATCGTCGTCGTGCGGGAGCCGTACAGCAGGATGCCGGCGCCGACCGGGTAGACGAGGCCCTTCGCGCCTCTGCGAACTTCGAACGGAGCGCCCTTGAAGTAGTTGAAGTTGTTCCAGAAGACGTCGTTGTCGGCGATGACGTTCTGCTCCGGCGGCGGGAACTTCTCCGAGTCGAGCGCGTTCGGGACGATGCCGAGGCCGTTGTTGTACCAGCGCGACTTCGTGATCGTGACGTAGCGCATGTTGGTGCCGGAGAAGCCGAGCTGGTTGCCCCACGAGCTGACGTTCGTGACGATCGAGCGGATCGGCTTGCTCTGCTTCGGCGTCTGGCCGATGTAGAAGCCGGAGTCGTTGTTGTAGTACGCCTCCGAGTCCTTGATCGTGCCGCCCTTCGAGTTGAAGGCGTAGACCCCGTAGGTGCCGTTGCCGCCGGCGATCAGGTTCTGGAACAGGTAGCCGGTGACGTTGATCGCGAAGAAGCCGTTGCCGAGGTAGCCGCGCGCGAAGAAGCCCTTGACCGTGACGCCGTCGGCACTGTTGATCATCACGCCGTTCTGGCGCTTGGCCTTCGGCAGCGAGGTGAGGTCGAGGATCGTCTTTCTCGGGTTCGACGGCGAGCCGATCAGCTTGATGCCGTCGTGTCTGTGGCCGTTGATGACGACCGTCTGCTTCCAGCTGCCGGCCGGGACCTTGACGGTGTCGCCCGGCAGTGTCTTGTCGACCGCGGCCTGGATCGTCGGCGAGCAGTTCGGGCCCTTGCCTCTTCTGGCCTTCTTCAGCACCTTCGCCTGCTTGGGCGTGCAGACCTTGAAGACCTTCGAGCCGCCCGGACGGGGCTTGACTCTGCCCGGATCCCCGGGCGCCGGATAATCGGCCGCGAGCGCCGCGGCCGGCGTCGCCAGCGCGATCGCCAGCGAGGCGACCGCGAGCCGCGAGAGACGGGTTGACCGTCGCATGCACCTGCTCCTCTCGATGTGGACCCGGCTCGTGCTCATGCCGGATCGACGATGTACCAGCCGGCCATGCCGGCGTCCTGATGCGACATCACGTGACAGTGGTACATCCAGCGGCCCGGGTTGTCCTCGTGGAAGCGCGCGCTGATCGTCTCGAACGGGCCGACCGTCGGCGTGTCCGTGTTGACGACGCCGCCGGAGTCCTTCCAGCGATGGCCGTGGATGTGGAACGTGTGGAAGTCGTTGTTGCCGCCGATCACGTGGAAGGCGACGTCCTGCCCGACCTTCGCGCGGAACGTCGGCGTGTTGCCGGCGTAGGCGCGGCCGTTGATGCAGTGGATCAAGCGGTTGAGGCCGG
Organism: Conexibacter sp. CPCC 205762; assembly: GCF_030646155.1. Classification (GTDB taxonomy): domain Bacteria; phylum Actinomycetota; class Thermoleophilia; order Solirubrobacterales; family Solirubrobacteraceae; genus Conexibacter. Next base: position 98,209 of record NZ_JAUTDN010000014.1, on the reverse strand, counting down.
TCACCTCGGGGCCGAAGGAGTGGAACCAGACGATCTCCTCGACGTCCGGCGCCTTCGCCCCCTTCTCGCGGATCACGATCGCGCCGAAGAGGCCGCGGAAGCTGTTGAGCGTGTGGTTGGGACCGTGGTCGTGGTAGGGCCAGACGCCGACCGAGTCGGGCGTCGCCTCCCACGTGTAGGTGAACTCCTCGCCGGGCGCGATGAAGCCGCCGACGCGCGTGAACGGCCCGAAGTACGAGCCGTCGTAGTCGGGGTTGTACTTGACCCCGTGCGGGTGCATCGTGATCGCCTGGTTGAAGTGTCTGTCGCCGTTGCGGAGATGGACGACGAGCGTGTCGCCGACCTCGGCGTGGAGCGTCGGGCCGGGGATCGAGGCGGGCGCGACCGGCTCCGCGAAGCCGGGGCTGTAGAGCTGGTAGACGAAGCCGCGGAACTGGCGCTTGCTCTTCTTCGGGATCGGCGCGTTCATCCACTCGTCGCGGCCGGTCGGCGCCCAGTCCCACATCACCGAGCGGGCCTGGATCCAGTACTCGCGCGCGGTTCCGCCGGGCTGCGGCTGCGGCGTCGGGTATCTGTCCTTGTCGCGCGGGTCGAGCGCGACGCGTCTGGGGCGCTTGACCTTCGCCGCCGCTCTGTCGGCCGCGGCGACCGCCTTGCGGGTCGTCTTCGGATCGCCCGTGAGGTTGCCGGAGGCGGCAAGGTTGCAGAAGAGCGCGCCGGCGCCGCCGAGCGCGAGGAAGCGGCGGCGGTCGAAGCCCGCGCCGGACGTCGCGGCGCCCAGTTCGGCGTCGAGCTTGGCCAATTCCGCATGCGGATCGGCAGGCGGGCGCTCATCCCCTGTGGGGATGCCGTCGCGCGCGATCGGGACCTCGCGGGGCGGCTGCGCCCCGCGCTCTCGCGGTTCCTCTTCCACGTCTTCCTCCAATCACGGGCGGCGGCGGTGCCGTCGCCCGTGCGTGCCATTGTGACTCGACCAGCCCGCGATGTGCGGGATCGCACGACCGGCCCGGGAGACTCTAAGCGGTTAGCTGGACAAAAGTCCAGCAATGATTGTTGCGTTCCCTCTAAGATCCGACGGGATGGCCAGTGCGACGAAGGTGCGCCGGGCGCGCGGCGAGCGCCGCCGGCGCGAGCTGCTCGAAGCCGCGCTCGTGGTGATCGACCAGCGCGGCGTCCAGGCGACGACCCATCGCGCCGTCGCCGAAGCGGCCCGGGTTCCGCTCGCGACGACGACCTACTACTTCGAGTCGATCGACCACCTGCTGGAGGACGCGCTGCTGCTGTTCGTCAGCGAGGAGGCGGCGCGGCTGAGGTCGCTCGCCGAGCAGCTGCGCGGCGTCACGATGGCGCCGCTGGAGATCGCGACGCTGTTCGCGCGCGAGCTGGCCGAGGGCTCGCCGTGGCCGGTGCCGCTGAAGCGCGTGCAGTGGGAGCTGTACCTGGAGGCGTCGCGCAGGCCGCGGCTGCAGGCGGCGGCGCAGCAGTGCGTCGCGACCTACGCCGAGGTGACCGAGGCGGCGCTCGAGGCCGCCGGCTCCCCGCGCCCGGCCGAGGGCGCGCGCCTGTTCGTCGCGATGACCGACGGCCTCGGGCTGCACAACTCGTTCGCCGCGTCCGGCGCCGAGCACTCGCCCGAGGAGCTGGCCGGCGCGCTGCTGGAGCTGTTCATCCCGTTCGCGATGAGCGCGGACGAGCACGCCGCCTGGGCGGCGAGACTGAGCGCCCCGCGCGGCGGCGACGCGCCGGCCGCTGCGAGCGCCGAGCGCGCCGACGCGCGCACGCCGCCGGCCGCCGACGCGCCGGCCGCCGACACCCCCCTTCCGTGATCGCCCAGCCCGACGTGCTCGTGCTCGGCGCGGGCGGCGCGCTGGCGCAGCGCTGGATGGAGGGCGTGCTGGCGGGCCTGGCCGACGGCGCCTCCCTCGATTTCGCCGCCGTCGAGCAGACGATCGGCACCTCGGCCGGCGCGATCGTCGCGGCGGGGCTGCTGGCGGGACGCGAGCCGGCGCGGCCCGCGCGCGAGCCCGGCGCGGATGGCGCAGGTCGCGGCGCGAATGCCGCAACAGCCGGCGCGGATCCCGCAGATCGCGGCGCCACTGACGCAAACCACGGCGCGAATGACGCAAATGCCGGCGCGGACGCGGACGATGCTGAGGCGGGCGCGGATGTGGCGCGGCGCGGGCGGGCGCGGCGGCTGCTGGGGGCGCTGCCGGCGGGGGCGGGCAAGGTCGCGCGCGCGGCGGGTGGGCCGTTGGCGCCGTACGCGCTCGCGGCGACGCGGCCGCCGGGTGCGCTCGTGCGGGCCGGGGTGCTCGGCAGGCTGGAGACGCCGACGGCCACGCTCGACGAGCTGGGCGCGCGGATCGCGCGCGACGGGCTGCGCTTCGACGGACGGCTGCGGATCGTCTGCGTCGAGCGCGAGAGCGGGCGACGGGTCGTCTTCGGCGCGCCGGGCGCGCCGAACGCGACGGTCGCCGAGGCGGTGCAGGCGTCCTGCAGCGTGCCGTGGCTGTATCGGCCGGTCACGATCGAGGGGCACGAGTACGTCGACGGCGGCCTCTGGAGCCCGACCAGCATCGACGTCGCGCCCGCCGCTCGCGAGACGCGCGTGCTGGTGCTCAACCCGACCGGTTCGACCGGCGGCGACGCCGCGCCCCACGGCGTCGTGCGCACCACCTCGCGCTCGGCGGCGGCGCTGGAGGCGCTGACGCTGCGCCGCCGCGGCGCCCGCGTGACCGTCGTCGCGCCCGATCGCGTCGCCGCCTCCGCGCTCTCCGGCGGCTGGATCGGCCACGAGCCCGACGCACCCGCCGAGCAGGCGCTCGCCGCCGGCTACCGCCAGGGCCTCGCGCTCGCGCGCGGCGACTGAGGGCGCGCGCGGGCGCCCGGCTCTCGGCGCGTGGCGGAGCAGCGGCGTCGCGACGGCGGGTGGCGGGCGGCGGCTCCCGACGCACAGCGACGCGCGGGGCGTGCCGGTGGGTCAGCGCACGAGGCGTCTGACGCGGGCGGTGGTGCCGTCGGCGGCGGTGAGGCGGATGCTCAGCGTCGGGGCGGTGCGGTCCTCGGGGCGCGGGAGCGGGACGACGATGCGGTGGACGCCCGGCCCTCCGGCGCGGCGGCGGACCCTGCGCGTCGCGTGGCCCTGGCTCAGCCGCGCGCGCAGCTCGCCGGCGACGTTGACGCGCACCCTCGCGACGACCGCCCGCTTGCGCAGCACCGCGCCGACGAGCACGATCGCCGCTCTCTGCGGGCTCTCGCCCGAGGGTGCCGGTGCGGGCGGCGTGTCCGCGGCCGGCGTCTTCGCGACCGGGGCCGGCGGCTTCAGCAGAAGCGTCCCCTCCCACGAGCCGCCGCCGTCCTGTGCCTCGCCAGTGACGACGAAGTCAGCCCACAGCCGCAGCTTGACCGGCGCCGCGTACGGCCCTGCGACCGCGACCGCCCAGCTGTCGGCGTCGACTCGCGTGAGCGTGACCGGCTGCGGCAGCTCGACCTCCTGCTCGTCCAGCAGCGCCCCGTCGACTTGCTCGGGCGCCGCGCTGAAGTCGACGATGCCGCTGAGCGGAAAGGTCGTCTGCAGCGGCGGTTCGAGCGGCTCGGCGTCGAGGTCGCCGGTCATGCACAGCTGCGACTGCTCCTCCGTCGCGGTCGGCTCGCACCACTCGTCGAAGCTGCCGAACGAGGCGATCGTCACGCCGCCGGCCTGGAACGTCGCGGTCGGCTGGACGGCCGCGGCGACGGCCGGGACGGCAGCGGCGGAGACGGCGACGACAGCGCCGATCGTCGCGCGCCGGAGGTGGGTGGACGGCTGTCGCCTCATCGCGAGCGCGACGCTAGTGACAGCGCGTCGGCGTCAGGTTGCGCCAGCGTTAACGGTGACGCTGTCGCGTTCCTCCAAGCGCCCGCGACGGCGGGCCGGGTAGCGTGGCGACGATGGAGATCTCCCCCGCCCAGGCGGTCGCGTTCCGGCTCGCCGCGCACGGTCTCGCACCGCGCGGCGACGGCGGCGATCCGCTCGCGCCGCTCGCGAGCTGGGCGCTGCAGGACTCGCCGCCGGGGACGGCCGCGGTCGCGCTGGCGGCGCGGTCGCAAGCGCTCGACGCGGGCGCGCTCGACACCGCGCTGCACGACGAGCGCAGCGCGGTCGCGCTCTACAACCCGCGCACGGCGACGGCGATCGTGCCCGCGGCCGAGGTGGTCGCCTACACGCGCGCGCTGCGACCGGCCGGCGCCGACGCCGACGGCTGGCGCGCCGTGCTCGGCCCGCGGGTGCTGCCAGACGCGGGCGAGCTGGCCGAGCCCGCGGCCGCGCTGGACGCCGCGCTGCCGGCCTTCGCGGCCGCGCTCGACGGCGCCGAGCTGAGCCGCGACGACCTCCACGCCGAGCTGCGCGAACGGCTGCCGCAGCCGCTGCTGCCGTGGTGCGACGGCTGCCAGTCCCACCACGCGCGCCGCGGTCTGCTGGTCGCCGCCGGCCTCCACGGCCTCCTCTGCATCGCCGGCAGAGCCGGCCGCCAGCCGCTCTTCGCCCGCACCGACCAATGGCTCGCCAGCGCGCCCAGCGCGTGGGCGTCCAGCGCGGCCGGCGCGTGGGCGTCCAGCGCGGCTGGCGCGGGCGACGGCGCGTCCGACGCGGGCGACGGCGACACATCCGGCGCGGGCCCAGTCGACGGGGACAGCGCCGCCGCCGACCTCGTCCGCCGCTACCTGCGCTGGTACGGACCCTCGACGCCGGCGCTGTTCGCACCATGGGCGGGGATCACGCCGAGCCAGGCGCGGGCGGCGTGGGCGCTGGTCGAGACGGAGCTGGCGGAGGTCGGCATCGCGAGCGACGACGGCAGTGCCAGACCTCGCCGCGCCTGGCTGCTCGCCGACGACGTCCAAGCGCTCGCGGACGCCGAGCCGCAGGCCGGCGCCATCCTGCTCGCCCCCGGCGATCCGCTGCTGCTCGCGCGCGACCGCGAGCTGCTGCTGCCCGATCCGGCACAGCGCAGACGCGCCTTCGCGGCGATCAACGGGCCCGGCGTCGTCCTGCTCGACGGCGCGGCCGCGGCGCTGTGGCGCGGACGCAAGCGCGGCAGAACGCTGGAGGTCGCGGTCGAGCCGCTGGCCGAGCGCCCGCTGTCGAGACGGGCGCTCAGCGCGATCGAGCGCGAGGCGGTGCGGCTCGCGCCGCACCGCGGCTGCAGCGGCGCCGCGCTCGCCTGACGCGTCGCGTGCCGCCCGCGGCAGACCGCCGGCGGCACGAGCGAGCGAGCCGGGCTACGGCGTCGTGATGCGGTTTGCGGCGGCGGCCGTCGCCTCTTCCGCCTCGGCCGCGATCGAGCGGCGGCGGACGGCGTTGGAGAGCGCGCGCACGTAGGCGCGGCCGGCGGCCTCGATGATGTCGGTCGAGACGCCCTGGCCTGAGCCGCTGACGCCGTCGACCTCCAGCACGACCGAGGTCTCACCGAGCGCGTCCTGGCCGCTGGTGATCGCGTCGATGCGGAAGTCGCGCAGCTTCGCGTCGATGTTCGTCGCCGCGTTGATCGCGTGGAAGACCGCGTCGATCGGGCCGTCGCCGGTGAACCTGCCGGTCGCCTCGCTGCCGTCGGGCATCGAGATCGCGACGGTCGCGTGCGGCGGGCGTCTCGACGACGCCTCGACCTCGAACCACTCGAGGCCGAACGCGGGGATCTCCTCGCGCAGCTCGTCGGTCACGAGCGCCTCCAGGTCCATCGCGGTGACCTGCTTCTTCTTGTCCGCGATCTCCTTGAAGCGCTTGAAGGCGGTGTTGAGCGCCTGACCGTCGACGACGATGCCCATGTCGGCCAGCGCGTCTCTCAGCGCGTGGCGGCCGGAGTGCTTGCCGAGCACGAGCGAGTTCGACTCCAGCCCGATCGACCGGGCGTCCATGATCTCGTACGTCTCGCGGTTCTTCAGCACGCCGTCCTGGTGGATGCCGGACTCGTGCGCGAAGGCGTTGCGGCCGACGATCGCCTTGTTCGGCTGGACCGCGTAGCCGGTCATGCGCGAGACGAGGCGGCTGGTGCGGGCGATCTCGGTCGTGACCGCGCCGGTGCTCAACCCGATGTCCGCCTGCCGCGTGCGCAGCAGCATCACGATCTCCTCCAGCGAGGCGTTGCCGGCCCGCTCGCCGAGGCCGTTGATCGCGCACTCGACCTGGCGCGCGCCGGCCAGCACGCCGGCGAAGGAGTTGGCGACCGCGAGGCCGAGGTCGTCGTGGCAGTGGACCGACAGCACGACGTCTCTGAGGCTCGGCGTCAGCTCGTAGAGGCGCGTCAGGAAGGCCGTGTACTCGTGCGGCATCGTGTAGCCGACGGTGTCCGGGATGTTGATCGTCGTCGCGCCCTCGTCGATCGCGATCTGCAGCACCTCGGCGGTGAACTCGACGTCGGAGCGGGTCGCGTCCATCGGCGAGAACTCGACGTCGTCGACGTACGACTTGGCGTGCGCGACGCCGGCGCGCGTGAGGCCCTTGACGTCCTCGCGCGTCGAGCGCATCTGGTGCTCGATGTGTATGTCGGAGGTCGAGACGAACGTGTGGATCCGAGGTCGCGCGGCGTCTCTGATCGCGTTCGCTGCGGCGTCGATGTCGCCGACGTGGATGCGCGCGAGCCCGGCGATGACGGGACCTTCGACCTGGCGGGCGATCGTCTGGACCGCCTCGAAGTCGCCCGGCGAGGCGATCGGGAAGCCGGCCTCGACGATGTCGACGCCGAGCCGCGCGAGCTGCTGAGCGATCTCCAGCTTCTCGCTCGTGTTGAGCGAGATGCCCGGCGACTGCTCGCCATCGCGCAGCGTCGTGTCGAAGATCAGTACTCGGTTGGGGTCCTGCTCTGCGGGAGTCATGTCGTGCTCTTCCTTATCGGCTCGGTGCTTCGAATCTTCTCGCTGGGTTTGCGGCTACGCGGCCGCCACGCACTATTCCCCCCGAGGGGGGAGGAGAAGAAGTCGAAGGGCAAGCAGGCGCGACATGAGTGCGCCGAGCTTACCAGCTCAGCCGAGCACGGAGCAGCCGCCGCAGCCGAGCCCGCCGCGCGTGACCGTCACCGTGCGCGTGACCCGCGGCGCGCTGTAGAGCTGTATCGCGGCGGGGATCACGTCGAGGTGGATCGCCCACCTTCCCGGCGCGTCTATCCCGACGACGCGGAAGCTGCCGTCGCGCTTTGCTCTGACGCTGGCGCTGAGCTGGAAGAAGGCGCCGTCTCTGCGGCGCGGCACGCTGCGGCGCAGGATCACCTCGGCGCCGCCCCATCTGGTGAAGACCGCTCTCGGCCCGAGCTTCCCGGTGACGACGATCCGCCCTCTCTTCGCAGCTCTGAAGCGGACGCCTGTCACCGTGATCGTGCCGAGCCCCGGCTGGACGCCCGGCGAGCTGGCGGTCGCGCTCTCCCCCGCCGCGTCGGTCGCCGTCACCTGGCAGGCGAGCGGATAGCCCTTGTAGTACGGGTCGTCGATCGCGAACGTCCTGCCGCTGCCGCGCGAGCTGCCGTTGACGATCCAGTCGTAGCGGAAGGAGACCGGGCCGCCGCTCCACTGGCCGGGCTCGCAGCTGACGGTCGCGCCGAAGGCGACCGATCCTCTGATCGAAGGCGGCGTGGTGGCGGCCGGTGCGGCCAGCGCGACCGGGACGGCGACGGCCGTGAGGGTCGCGAGCGCGCCCGCAAGCGCGCCCGCGATGCGTCGGGACGAGATGCTCATCCAGCCGACGATGGCGTCGAAGCGGGCGCCCCGCCACGGCCAGAAGTGGGTACGTCGAGGAACCCGGGCGGCGCGACCTCCGGCTTGCGGCGGAAGAAGGCGCGGTAGGGAGCGGTCGCGAGCAGCATCGCGACGACGCCGAGCAGCAGCGAGCCGATCCCGATCACGATCGGCACCTGGATGCCGAGGATCGGCGGCGCGTAGTTGGCGCCGGCCTTCGAGTAGTACGTCAGCGCCTTCACGAAGATGCCGAACAGCATCAGCCCGCCGAGCAGCGGGACGATCCCCACCAGCACGAGGTTGCGGACGCTGCGGCGCAGCTCGTGGCGGAAGTAGATCGCGCAGGCGATGCCGGTGAAGCCGTAGTAGAAGCAGATCGCGAAGCCGAGCGCCGTGATCGAGTCGCCGAGCACGCTCTGCGCCGGGTTGAGCGCCATCACGCCGACCGTCCAGACGATCGACAGGCCGCCCATGAAGAGCGTCGCGGTGTCCGGCGTCTGGTGCTGCGGGTGGATGTGCGCGAAGCGCGTCGGGATCGCCCGCTGGCGCGCCATCGACAGCATCGTGCGGGCGGTCGGCAGGATCGTCGTCTGCGTCGAGGCCGACGCCGACGTCAGCACGGCGACGATCAGCAGCTTGTCCCACGGCGAGCCGAACACCTGCGTGCCGAGCACGCTCAGCACGTCGTCGGGGTTGTTGGTCAGCGTCGCCGTGCCGCTGTAGGCCTGCGCGGCGGCGGAGACGACGAGGTAGATCGCCAGCAGCAGCAGCGTCGAGACGACCGCGGCGCGGCCGGGCCCCTCCGCCTTGTCCTCGGACTCCTCGTTGACGGCGACGCCGGAGTCCCAGCCCCAGTAGATGAAGACGCCGAGCAGGATCCCGTCGACGAGCGCGCCCCAGCCGAGCGCGAACGGGTTGAACCAGTCCAGCTGCGGCGTCAGCGAGCCGGCCGGGTGGTTGAGGTAGACCTTCGTCAGCGCGACGGCCGAGAAGGCGGCGAGGATCGCGATCTCGGCCGACAGCAGCGCGGTCTGGATCCGCGCCGACAGCTCGATCCCGCGCCAGCAGATCCACGTCATCAGCGCGATCCAGACGACCGCCGCCGCGATCTGGGCGCCGTTGGAGTCGGCGGCGGAGTGCCAGCCGACGAGCAGGAACGTGTAGCGGCCGGCGATCTGCGCCAGCGTCGCCATCACGATCACGTCGGCGACGAAGATCGCCCAGCCGTTGAGCCAGCCGAGGTGCGGGCCCATCGCGCGCGTCACCCACGAGAAGCTCGTGCCGGCGTCCGGGTCGGCCTTGTTGAGGTAGCGGTAGGCCGCCGCGACGAACAGGATCGGCACGAACGAGACCAGCAGCACCGCAGGCGCATGCACCCCCACCCCGGCGACCGCGACGACGAAGCCGAGCGTCGCCGCGAGCGAGTAGGCGGGCGCCGTCGAGGCGACGCCGATGACGAGGTTGGAGAGGTAGCCGAGCGCGTTCTGCTTCAGCTCGGCCGGCGGCGTGCCGGCTCTCTCACCCGCGGTCGCTGTCTCCATCGCTCCTGCTCCTGGTCTAGAGAAGCCCCTGAGCGAGTGTTCCCGCGGGTGGGCGGCGCGGATGTCCCATCTCGCGCCGCCCTGTTGGCCCTGCCGTCCTAGAGGTTGACGGCGCGGCCCGAGACGAAGCCGTCGGTGGCGACGATCCCGTCGATCACCGTCGGATCGACCGGCGCGTCGGTCGTGACGACCATCACGGCGTGCTCGCCGGGGCCGTCGTCGTCGCCGGGCGTGCGGCCGACGGCGGCGGAGACGATGTTGATCCCTCTGTCGCCGAAGACCGAGCCGACGCGGCCGATCATGCCCGGCACGTCCGAGTAGGAGAAGAGCGCGAGGTTCTTCTCCAGCTGCAGATCGAAGCGCTGGCCCCAGATCTCGAGCAGGTGCGGGCGGTTGCGGCGGCCGACGTTGGTGCCGACGACGCGCTGGCGCAGGCCGCCGGAGACGACCGTCACGCGCACGAGGTCGTTGAAGTCCTGCGCGGTCTCGCGCTTGGACTCGACGACCTCGATCCCGCGCTGCTCGGCGATCGACGGCGCGTTGACCTGGTTGACCTCCTCCTCGGTGTGACCGGTGAGGACGCCCTGCAGGACGGCGATCGACAGCAGGCGCGTGTCGCGCGCGCCGATGCGGCCGAAGAACTCCAGCTCCAGCTTGTCGATCGTGCCGTCGACGAGCGAGATCGCGAGCTTGCCGAGCTGCTGGCAGAGCGGCACGAACGGGCTCAGGACCTCCATGTCCTCGGGCGCGATCGCCGGGATGTTGACGGCGGTCGTGACGGTGCCGCCGGTCAGCGCGGCGATCACCTGCTCGGCGGTCTGGACGCCGGCGCGGTCCTGCGCCTCGGCGGTCGAGGCGCCGAGGTGCGGCGTCACGACGACCTGCGGGTAGCCGTCGAACAGCGGGTAGTCGGTGATCGGCTCGCTCGGGAAGACGTCGAGCGCGGCGCCGGCGACCTTGCCGGAGTCGAGCGCGGCCTGCAGGGCGGCGTCGTCGACCAGCTCGCCGCGGGCGCAGTTGATGATCCGCACGCCGTCCTTCATCTGCGCGAACGCCTCGGCGTCGAGCCAGCCCTTCGTGTCGGGCGTGACCGGCAGGTGGATCGTGATGAAGTCGGCGACCTTGTAGACGTCGGAGCTGTTGTCGGCCTTCTCGACCTCCAGCTCGCGGTAGCGGTCGGCCCCGACGAACGGGTCATACGCCACCACTCTCATGCCGAAGCCCTTCGCGCGCTCGGCGACGAGCTGGCCGATGCGGCCGAAGCCGACGACGCCGAGCGTCTTCTCGAACAGCTCCACGCCGCCGAACTTCGAGCGCTCCCACTTGCCGGCCTTGAGCGAGGCGTCGGCCTGCGGCACGTTGCGCGCGAGCGAGGTCAGCAGCGCCATCGTGTGCTCGGCGGCGGTGATCACGTTCGACTGCGGCGCGTTGGCGACGACGATCCCGCGTCTGGTCGCGGCCGGCACGTCGACGTTGTTGACGCCGACGCCGGCGCGCCCGATCACGCGCAGGCTCGTGCCGAGCGAGATGTACTCCTCGGTCATCTTCGTCGCGGAGCGGATCAGGATGCCGTGGTATTCCGGCAGTCTGGTGCGGAACTCCTCGTCGGACCAGCTGTCGCCGAGGTCGACGTCGAAGTGCTCTCTGAGCATCGCGACGCCGCTGTCGGCGAGCTTCTCCTTGACCAGGATCTTCAGTCTGTCGGTCATGCCCGGGATGTCCTCAATCGTCGTCATTGGCGGCGCGCAGAGACTAGCGTCTCGGTCATGAAGACCAGCAGCCACGGTGCGCATCTCACACAGCTAACGCGCTTCGGTGCCGTCAACGCCTACCTCGTGCGCGAGGACGACGGGCTGACGCTCGTCGACACGCTCGTGCGCGGCAGCGCGAACGCACTGGTCGCCGCCGCGGAGGGGCTCGGCGAGCCGATCGCGCGGATCGTGCTGACGCACGGCCACGTCGACCACGCCGGCTCGCTCGACGCGCTGCACGCGCGCCTGCCCGGCCTCGTCCTGGCACCGGCCGACGGCGCTGGCGAGCGCGCGGGCGCTGCGGGGGCTGGATCCGGCGCGGCTGGCGACCGGCCACGGTCCGGTGCTGGAGTCGCCGCCGGCGGCGATGGACCGCGCGCTGGCGCGGGCGGGGGCCTAGAACGACGACGGGCGCCCGCGAAGGGCGCCCGTCGGGAACTTTCAAAGGATCTGCGAGAGCGGCGGAGCGACCGCGCTCTCGCGAGAGTGTGGGCGCTACTCGTGGAACGCCGTGTCGATCCAGTCCATCTGGGCGCGCAGCTCTCTGCCGACGACCTCGACCTGGTGGCCGGCCTGCTCCTCGCGCATGCGCTTGAAGTTCTCCTGGCCGGCGCGGTTCTCGGCGATCCACTCGCGCGCGAACTGGCCCGACTGGATCTCGCCGAGGATCTCTCTCATCGCCTTGCGGGTCTCGTCGGTGACGACGCGTCTGCCGCGGGTGATGTCGCCGTACTCGGCCGTGTTCGAGATCGAGTACCGCATGCCCGCGATGCCCTTCTCGTACATCAGGTCGACGATCAGCTTCAGCTCGTGCAGGACCTCGAAGTAGGCCAGGCGCGGGTCGTAGCCGGCGTCGACGAGCGTGTCGTAACCGGCGCGGACGAGCTCCGAGGTGCCGCCGCAGAGGACGGCCTGCTCGCCGAAGAGGTCGGTCTCGGTCTCCTCGCGGAACGAGGTCTCGATCACGCCGCCGCGGGTGCAGCCGATGCCCTTCGCGTACGCCAGCGCGATGTCTCTCGCGGTGCCGGTCGCGTCCTGGTGGATCGCGATCAGGCCCGGGACGCCGGAGCCCTCGGTGTACTGGCGGCGGACGAGGTGGCCCGGGCCCTTCGGGGCGACGAGCGCGACGTCGACGTCCTCCGGCGGCACGATCTCGCCGTAGTGGATCGAGAAGCCGTGGCCGAACAGCAGCATGTTGCCGGTCGCGACGCCGTCCTTGATGTCCTCGTAGACGTCGTGGTGCAGCTCGTCGGGGACGAGCACCATGATGACGTCGCCCTTGCTGGCGGCGTCGACCGGCGACAGCACCTCGAGGCCGTTGGCCTCGGCCTTGGCAACGCTCGACGAGCCGGGACGAAGGCCTACGACGACCTGGACGCCGGAGTCCTTGAGGTTCAGCGAGTGCGCGTGGCCCTGGGAGCCGTAGCCGATGATCGCGACGGTCTTGCCGTCGAGAAATCTGAGATCAGCGTCGTCGTCGTAGTACATGACGCGGCAGGGTAGCGGAAGCCCACATGGCAACAGCTTCCGGAGCGTCAGCCATTGACAGCGACAGCGCCGACGCGCAAGACTGACAGCACCCGTGGTCAGATCGAGCGGCAGATGACGGACGAGGGCTACTTCCCGCGCGGGCGGTCGCTGCTGCGCGCCGTGCACGAGGAGCGCGTCGTCGGCCTCTTCTACGGTCAGCGGGCGCTCGCCGTCGGCGCGCTCGACCCGCGCAACTTCGTCGGCACGATCCAGTCCTCAGCCGGCCGGCGCGCGCCGTTCCGCCGCCTGCAGCGCACCGCCGACGCGTTCGAGACGGTCTTCTTCGGCAGCCGCGCCGAGGCCGACCGGATGCTGGCGCGCGTCGACCGCATGCACGAGCGCGTCAGCGGCGAGCTGCAGCACGACTCCGGCCCGTACGCCGCGGGCACGCCGTTCGCCGCCTTCGACCCCGAGCTGATGCTGTGGACGGTCGCGGTCACGTTCGACTCGGCGCAGGTCTTCTACGAGCTGTTCGTGCGCGAGCTGAGCGCCGCCGAGCGCGACCAGCTGTGGCAGGAGTACCGCCGCTTCGGGATCCTCTTCGGGATGCCGGCATCGGCCGCGCCGCGCTCCTACGCCGAGTTCCGCGCGTGGTTCGGCCAGCGGCTCGCGAGCGACGAGATGCACCTGACGCCGGAGGCGCGCTACACCGGCCGCGCGATCGCGTTCGAGATCCCGATGGGCCGCGGTCGCGCGCTCGCGAAGCGGATCCATGACGCGATCATGCGCGGCGCGCTGCCGCCGCGGGTGCGCGAGCTGTACGGGCTGCGCTGGAGCGCCGCCGACGCGCGCCGCTTCCGCGCCTGCGTCGCCTTCGTGCGCGCCGGCCGACGGCTCGCGCCGCGCGTGCTGACGCACGGCTCCTGCCACGTCAGCTACGTGCAGACGGCGGCGGTCGAGCGGGCGCGGCTGCGCGACGGGCGGCCGACGCCGCAGGTGCCGGAGCCGGGGACGCTCCAGCCGGTGCCGGCGCGCGCGAGCTGAGGCGCGGCGCGCGGGCCGCAGCCCGGCGGCCTACGCCTCCGCGACCGCGACGAGCGCGACGCCGGGGAGCGAGAGGCTGCCGTCGGCGTGCTCGTACGGGGCGGCCTTCTGCTCCAGCCGCGCGCGCAGGTCCTTCAGCTGTGCCTCGTTGAGGCCGCTGACGAGATCGGTCAGCGGTCGCAGTATCGCGACGGCCTCGCTGAAGTAGTCGATCACGCCGGCGTACGGGAACGTCAGCTCGACCTCGGCCGTCTCGATCTCGGCGAAGCCGGCGTCCTCCAGCAGCGTGCCGAGGATCGCGGGCGTCGCGAGGTCGAACGGGCTCGGGCTCGGCGGCAGAAGCGCGTCGGTCAGGCCGGCGTCGTAGAGCGCCTCGCGGATCAGCATCGCCCACGGGTTGCGCTCGGGCGCGGTCCAGGTCGCGAGCGCGACCCGGCCGCCGGGGCGGAGCACCCGCCGCGTCTCGCGCAGGGCGGCCTCGCGGTCGACCGCGAACATGTAGCCCCAGCGGCAGAGGACGCCGTCGAACTCGGCCGTTCTGGCGTCGATCCATTCGAGGTCGACGGGGCGGAACTCGACGTTGCTCAGCCCCAGCTCCTCGGCGCGCGCTCTCGCCGCCTCGACCATCGCCTCGGCGCCGTCGCTGGAGACGAGCACGCCGCCGGGCTCGATCAGCTCGGCGGCGAGGAAGCCGGTCTCGCCGATGCCGGCGGCCAGCTCCAGCAGGTGCTGGCCGGGCTGCGGGCGGATCGCGTTGACGAGCCAGTGCGAGACGGCGAGCGTCGCGGCGGTGAAGCGGCCGTTGCTCTGCGCCCAGCCGTCGGCCGAGCGCTCCCACAGCGCGCGGATCGAGGCGCGCAGCTCGTCGGGATCGGGCGGTGAGGCGGTCATCGGGCGAGGCTATCTCAGCTGCCGGCGCAGCAGCTTGCCTGAGACGGTGCGCGGCAGCGGGTCGGCTGAGAAGGAGATCGACTTCGGCACCTTGAAGCGGGCGAGGTGGGCGGCGACGTGGGCGCGCAGGTCGGCCTCCCCCACCGGGGAGTGGACGACCACCACCGCCGCCACCGCCTCCCCCCACTCGTCATCTGGACGCCCGTACACGCCCGCGTCGGCGACGGCCGGGTGCGCGAGCAGGACCGCCTCGACCTCCTGCGGCGCGACGTTCTCGCCGCCGCTGACGATCAGATCGGACTTGCGGCCGCTGACGATCAGGCGGCCGTTCGCGTCGAAGCGGCCGAGGTCGCCGGTGTGGAGCCAGCCGTCGGCGGCGAGCGCGCCGCGCGCGACCGTCTCCCCCGCGACGAGGATCTCGCCGTCGGGCGCGAGCGTCACGCGCTGGCCGAGCAGCGCGTGGCCGACCGTCTCCGGCTCGCCCGGCGCGCCGGTGCAGACCTGCGAGCAGGCCTCGGTCATGCCGTACGTCTGCGCGGCGGGGATGCCGGCGGCGGCGGCGCGCGCGGCCAGCGCCGGCGCGAGCGGCCCGCCGCCGATCAGCGCGCAGCGCAGCGCCGGCGGCTGCGTCAGGCCGGCGTCGAGCGTGCGCTGGAGCGTCGTCGCGACGAGCGAGACGAGCGTCACGCGCAGCGCCGGGTCGGCAAGGGCGGCGGCGGCGCGCGCCGCCTCGAACCGCTCGTGCAGCACGACGGTCGTGCCGTAGACGGCGCTGCGCAGCAGGATCGAGAGGCCGCCGACGTGGCTCAGCGGCAGCGTGCAGAGCCAGCGGTCCTCGGCGTCGAGGCCGAGCGCGAGCGCCGAGCCGAGCGCGTTCCAGAGCCAGTTGGAGATCGTCAGCTCGACCGGCTTCGGCGCCGAGGTCGTGCCGGAGGTGTGCAGGACGGTCCCGACCGCCGACGGGTCGAAGCGCTCCAGCAGCGCGCGCTCGGGCGCCCCGCGCAGGGCGGCGGCCTCGGCGGAGGAGGGTCCGTCGAGCGGCTCCTCCACGACCGTCCGCGCGCCCGCGGCCCGCAATGCCTGCTCCTCCCCGCTCAGCCGCAGGTCGATCGGCACGACCGCCGCGCCCAGCCCCAGCACCGCGTGGACGCAGGTCGCGAAGCCCGGCCCCGGCGCCAGCCGCAGCGCCACCCGGTCGCCGGGACCGACCCCGCGCGCGTGCAGCGCGGCGGCGGCGCGGCGCGCGCGCAGGTGCAGCTCGGCGTACGTGACGACGGTGCCGTCGGCGGCGATCAGGGCCGGGTGATCGGGCCGGCGCGCGGCGCTGCGCGGGAGCCATGCGTCGAGATCGACCATCGACCATCTAGTGTCCCTGATCGCAGCCCCGCACGAAGGAGACGCCCGACTTGCCCGCGACCTGGACATCCGCCGCCGACTACGAGGACATCCGCTACGAGCTGAGCGGAGACGGGATCGCGAAGATCACGATCGACCGCCCGGAGGTCCGCAACGCCTTCCGGCCGGAGACGGTGATCGAGCTGTCCGACGCGTTCGAGCGCGCCCGCGAGGACACGAGCGTCGGCGCGATCATCCTCACGGGCGAGGGCGACAAGGCGTTCTGCTCCGGCGGCGACCAGCGCGTGCGCGGCGACTCCGGCTACAGAGTCGGCGGCGTCGCGAGAGTCGGGCGCTTCCACGTGACCGACCTGCACGTCCAGATCCGCCGGCTGCCGAAGCCGGTCGTGGCGATGGTGAGAGGGTTCGCGATCGGCGGCGGCCACGTGCTGCACGTCATCTGCGACCTGACGATCGCGGCCGACAATGCCCGCTTCGGCCAGACCGGCCCGAGAGTCGGCTCGTGGGACGGCGGCTTCGGCGCCAGCGTCCTGCGCGACCTCGTCGGCACCAAGAAGGCGAAGGAGATCTGGCTGCTGTGCCGTCAGTACGACGCGCAGGAGGCGCTGGAGATGGGCCTCGTCAACGCCGTCGTGCCGCTCGACCAGGTAGAGGAGGAGACGGTCAAGTGGTGCCGTGAGATGCTCGCGCTCTCCCCCTTCGCGCTGCGGCTGGTGAAGTCGAGCTTCAACGCACAGGAGGACGGCTACGCCGGCATCCAGCAGCTCGCGCACGACACGAACCTGCTGCTGTACGGCTCCGACGAGGCGAGAGAGGGCCGCACCGCCTTCCTCGAGAAGCGCCAGCCGGACTTCTCCAACTTCCCGCGCCGCCCGTAGCCCGTACGCTGAGCACGATGTCCGCCGACACCGCATCCGCCAACCCGATCCGCATCTGGCTGATGGCGGCGCGCCTGCGCACGCTGCCGGTCGGCCTCGCGCCGGTGCTGGTCGGCACCGCGCTGGCCGGCTTCGAGGACACCTTCCACCCGCTGCGGTTCGTCGCGGCGGTGCTGGGGGCGCTCTTCATCCAGGTCGGGGCGAACCTCTCCAACGACTACTCCGACGCCCGCCGCGGCGCCGACACCGAGGACCGCCTCGGGCCGGTGCGGGTCACCGCCGGCGGGCTCGTGCCGCCGCGCCAGGTGCTGATCGCGACCTATGTCACGTTCGCGCTCGCGGCCGTCTGCGGCGCGTACCTGATCGCCGTCGCGGGCTGGGAGCTGCTGCTCGTCGGCGTCGCCTCGATCATCGCCGGCGTGCTCTACACCGGCGGCCCGCGGCCGTACGGCTACGACGGCCTCGGCGAGCTGTTCGTCTTCCTCTTCTTCGGGATCGTCGCCGTCGCCGGCTCCTACTTCGTGCAGACGGAGACGCTCGAATGGGAGGCGTTCGCGCTCGCGGTGCCGGTCGGCCTGCTCGCCTCGGCGGTGCTCGTCGTCAACAACTACCGCGACATGGACACCGACCGCAGGGCCGGCAAGAAGACGCTCGCGGTGCGGCTCGGCCGCACGCGCACCCGCGTGCTCTACGCGGCGATGGTCTACGGCTCCTACCTGCTGACGCCGGTCACGTGGCTCTTCGGCTCGCTGGCGCCGTGGGTGCTGCTGCCGCTGCTGACGGTGCCGCTGGCCGCGCAGGCGGTGCGGATCGTCAGAAACCGCACCGACGGGCCGACGCTCAACGAGGCGCTCGCCAGAACCGGGATGCTCGAGCTGATCTTCTGCGTCCTGCTGTCGGCCGGCGTGCTGCTCTCCTAGGCCGGGCACGGCGCGGACGATGCATCTCGCCATCGCCCCGCGCCGCCTGCGGCTGAAGCGGCCGCTGGAGACCGCGCACGGCACGATCGCCGAGCGCGAGCTGCTCGACGTGCTCGTGATCGGCGCCGACGGGATCGCCGGCGCCGGCGAGGCGGCGCCCTTGGAGTCCTACGACGGCGTCGCGCTCGACGACGTCCGCGCCGCGCTGGAGGACTGCCGCGCGATCGTGCGCGAGGCCGACGGCCGGCCGCTGCACCAGGTGCTGGCCGACTGCCGCGAGGCGGCCGTGCTGCCGCAGGCGGTCGCCGCCCTCGACCTCGCCCTCTGGGACCGCGAGGGGCGGCGGCTGAGAGCGTCGGTCGCCGCGCTGCTGGGCGGGAAGGCGGGCGCCAACGTCGCCGTCAACGCGGTCGTCGGCGCGACCGATCCCGCCGCCGCCGCGCGCGCCGCGACCGCCGCGGCGGAGGCCGGCCACCGCTGCGTGAAGCTGAAGGTCGGCGTCGGCGACGACGTCGCGCGGGTCGCGGCCGTGCGGGCGGCGCTGGGGCCGGCGGTCGCGCTGCGGCTCGACGCCAACGGCGCCTGGGCGACGCCGGCGGAGGCGGAGCGGGCGCTGCGCGCGCTGGCGCCGTTCGAGCTGGTCGAGGAGCCGGTCCACGGCGTCGCGGCGCTGCGCGAGCTGCAGGCGGCGCTGCCGCAGACGGCCGTGGCGATGGACGAGAGCGGCGTCGAGCCGGGCGCCGTCGGCTCCGGGGCGACGCGGCTCGTCTGCCTCAAGCTGACCCGCTGCGGCGGCATCTCCGGCCTGGTCGAGGCGGCCGAGCAGGCGCGCGCGGCCGGCAGCGAGGTCTTCCTCGCCTCGACCTTCGACGGGCCGCTCGGGATCGCCGGCGCGCTGCACGCCGCCGCCGCGATCGAGCCGACGCGGCCGTGCGGCCTCGCCACCCTCTCAGCGTTCGCAGACCTCGACCTCGACCCCGCGCTGGCGGTCGAGGACGGCTTCATGCGGGTTCCGACGGGACCGGGGCTGGGGGTCCGGGCGTAGCGCTCGGCGGCGTCGGCGTCGACGGCGGGCCGCCGCGGCGGTCCTCGTTCTCGAAGTAGCCGTGGCCCTCGACGGAGATGTGCGGCAGGATCCGGTCGAGCCAGCCGGGGATCCACCACGCCGCTCTGCCGAGCACGACCATCACGGCCGGCACGAGCAGGCAGCGCACGATCGTCGCGTCGACGATCACCGCGATCGACAGGCCGATGCCGAACTGCTTGATCGTCGGGTCGCCGTTGAGCACGAACGAGGCGAAGACGGAGACCATGATCAGC
Source organism: Conexibacter sp. CPCC 205762 (assembly GCF_030646155.1). Taxonomy (GTDB): domain Bacteria; phylum Actinomycetota; class Thermoleophilia; order Solirubrobacterales; family Solirubrobacteraceae; genus Conexibacter. The sequence goes on along the minus strand of NZ_JAUTDN010000014.1, from coordinate 79,337 downwards.
GCCGCCGCGGTGATCACGCGCGCGCTCTCGGCCAGCCCGACGACGATCGCGTCACGCGCGCTGCGGCCCTCCTTGTAGTGCTCCTGAACATGGCTCATGAGGAAGACCTCGTAGTCCATCGAGAGCCCGAAGAGGCCGGCGAACATCAGCAGCGGCAGGTAGCTGACGATCGGCACCGCCCCGTCGAGCCCGACCGCGCCCGCGAACCAGCCGTACTGGAAGACCATCACGACGACGCCGTAGGCGACGCCGATCGAGAGCAGGTTGCAGACCGCCGCCTTCAACGGGATCAGCAGCGAGCGGAAGGCGATCGTCAGCAGGATGAAGCTGAGGCCGATGATCACCGCGATCGTCTCCGGCAGCTTGTCGGAGATCTCCTCGCCGAGGTCGATCGAGGCGGCCGTCGAGCCGCCGACGAAGGCGTCGATCCCCTCGCCTCTGGTCTCGTTCGGGATCGTCGTGTCGCGCAGCGTGTTGACGAGGTCCTGGGTCGCGAAGTCCGACGGCGCGGTCGTCGGGATCGCGTTGAACGTCGCGATCTGGCCCGGTCCGTCGAGCGCGACCGGCGTGACCGCCTTGACGCCGTCGACTCTGCCGATCGCCTGCTGCAGGCTCGCCAGCTGGGGGTCGTCCGGCTGCGCCGCTCTCGCCAGTCTGGCGGCGAAGACGATCGGGCCGTTGGCGCCGACGCCGAAGCCGGTCGTGATGTCGTCGTAGGCCTGCCGCGCCGTCTCCTCCTGCGGCAGCGCGCCGGTGTCGGCCTGGCCGAACTCGAGCGAGAGCGCGGGGATCGTCAGCGGGATCAGTATCGCCAGCGCGCCGACGACCGCGATCGCCGGATGGTGGGTGATCCAGCGCGCCAGCCGCGCCCAGCGGTTGTGCTCGATGTCGACGGCCGCGTCCGGTCTGCGACCGGGCAGCGGGAGGTGGTTGATGCGCGGCCCGACGAGCGCGAGGATCGCCGGCAGCAGCGTGAGCGCGCAGACGATCGCGATCGCGACCATCAGGCCGGTCGTGAGGCCGAGCGTCGTCACCAGCGGGATGCCGGCGACCGCGAGCGAGCAGACGGCGACGACGACCGTGCTGCCGGCGAACAGGACCGCGCCGCCGGAGGCCGCGACCGCGCGCGCGACCGACTCGCCCGGGTCCATCCCTCTCGACAGCGTGTCGCGATGGGTCGTGACGATGAACAGCGCGTAGTCGATCCCGACGCCGAGCCCGAGCATGATCGCCATCGTCGGCGCGGTCGTCGGCACCTCCGTCACGTGGCTCAGCAGCGTGATCCCGGAGACGCCCGCGAAGACGCCGACCAGCGCCGAGAGGATCGGCAGCCCCATCGCGACGAGCGAGCCGAACGTGAAGGCGAGCACGATCAGCGCCATCGCGAGGCCGACGACCTCGCTCTGCTCCGTCTCCGGCTTGCTCAGCTTCGAGCCGAGCGGGCCGCCGGCCGAGGTGCTCAGCCCGGCCGCCTTCGCCGGGTCGGCCTTGTCGAGGATCGCCTGGCCGTCGTCGAGCGTGATGTCGCCCAGCGACCGGTTCGGGAAGACCGAGACGTACGCGATCGTCTGGTCTCTGGAGATCTGCGCCGCGCCCGCTCTGTCGAGCGGGCTGATCACCTTCGCGACGTACTCGTCCTTCGTCAGCCCGTCGACCGTCTGCTGGATCGGCGTGCTGTATCTGCCGTCGGTGATCTTCGCGCCCTTCGGCGCCCGCAGCACGATCGGGCTGGAGCCGTTGGCCTGGTCGGGGAAGCCGCGCTGCAGCAGGTCGGTCACCTGCTGCGAGCCGGTGCCCGGGAGGCTGATGTTGTCGCTCGCCTGCGAGCCGAGCGCGCCCGCGAGCGCGACCAGGCCGACGGCGATGACGATCCACGCGAGCAGCACCGCGAGGCGGTGTCGTACGCACAGCTTGCCCAGCCGGTACAGCGCGCCCGTCATCGTCTACCGCCGTCCTCGCGTTCGGTCCCGGAACGGATTGTTGAATACCGATATTCTGCTTCCCGGTCAATGACGCACTGTCAACAAGTCACAGCCCGCTCACCTTCACCACCTCGCCGCCGGCACCTCTGAACGGGCTTCTGCTCGGCGTTCTGGCCGGCAGCACCGAGAAGTTCGACAGGTAGACGTCGCCGTCGGCGGTGACCGCCGCGCCCTGCGGGAACAGCAGACCTCTGCTGAAGCTGGTGCGGCTGCCGTCGGGCTTGATGCGGGTGATGCGGCCGGGCGCGCTCTGCGATCTGAGGTTCGTGCTCAGCTCGGTCACGTACATGCTGCCGTCGCCGCCGAAGGCGAGGCCGGTGATCGCGCTGAAGCCAGACGCGACGACGGTGGGCGTGCCGCCGCTCGGCGGGATCTTCAGCACGCGCGCTCTGCCGCTGCCCGCGCCCTCGGCCAGCTCGCCGACGTAGATGTCGCCGTCGGGACCGAGCGCGAGCGAGGTCGGCACGCGCTGCGCTCTGCCGGGACCTCTGATGACGGCGAGCAGTCTGACCGCTCCGCCGTGGGCTTCCAGGATCGCGTTGGCGCCCGCGTCGGCGACGATCTGACGGCCGTCTGCGAGCGCGAGCACGTCGTACGGATCCGAGTTGAGGTCGCCGTTGACGCCGTCGGAGTTGTGTCTCCACTCGAAGCTGTCGATCGCGGCGACGTCGGTCAGCGGTCTCGGCCTGACGCGCCACAGCTCGCCGGCCTGCGCCTGCGCTCTTCTCGGCGCGCCGGCGACCTGTCTCGGCGTGCCGGAGGCGATCACGGTGTAGAGCGCGCCGTCGGGCGCGACCGAGACGCCGTCGGGCCCGACGGTGAAGGTGCCGTCCTGGCCGCCGAGCGACAGCAGGCCCGCCTGGACGACGCGCTTGGCGCCGCTGCCCGGGTTCAGCGCCCAGATCTTGCCGCTGAAGCCGATGCAGGTCGGGTCTCTTCTGGGGCCGATGCACTGGCCGCCCGCTTTGCCGGCGGCGGCGAGGTAGAGCGTGCCGTCGGGCGCGAGCGCGACGTGGCGGGGATTGTCGAAGCCTCTGGCGACGACCGACAGCGATGGCGCGGCCGCGGCGACCGCCGGCAGCGCGCATGCAGCGGCCCCGGCCATGAGCAACCCCAGACCGGACCGCGAAACGGAGGGAGTCATGCGGCGACGCTACGCCGCTTTGCTGCGTTTTGTGGAGGGAAAGGGGATGAGTCGTGGTCAGAGCAGCGCGGCGACTTCTGCCGGCTTCTCGAGCTGCACGGCGTGGCCGGCGTCCGCGACGACGTGGATCGTCGCGTGCGGGATCCGCTCCGCCATCTGCTGCGCGAGCGCGCGGAACTTCGCGTCGCGCGCGCCGGCGATCAGGGTCACCGGCAGCTGCAGGTCGTGGAGTCGCTCCCAGAGCGGCTCCATCGCGCCGGTGCCGACGCCGCGCAGCGAGGCGGCGAGGCCGGGCGCGCCGTTGCGCAAGCGCTCCTCGTGGGCCTGCTGCGCGACGTGCGGCGGCTGGCCGGCGAACAGCGGCTGCGCCGCCCATCTGCGCGCGAACGCCTCGACGCCGCCCTGCTCGATCTCGTCGGCGAGCGCCTCGTCGGCGGCGCGGCGGACGGCGCGCTCGCCGGGGTCCGCGAGGCCGGGGCTGGCGCCGATCAGCGTCAGCCGCGTGATCCGGCGCTGCGTCTGCGGATCGCGCAAGGCGAGGTCGAGCGCGATCCGGCCGCCCATCGAGTAGCCGGCGAGCGCGAATCGCTGCGGCGCGCGCTGGAGGACGTCGTCGCCGATCGCCGCGAAGCTGACGGGGCGCGCGTCGCCGTTGTCGCCGTGGCCGCGGAGGTCCGGGGCGAGCGCGCGATAGCGTTCGCCCATTGCCGCCACGACGGGATCCCAGCTGCGCCCGGTCTGCGTGAAGCCGTGCAGCAGGACGAGCGTCGACCGTTCAGTCACACCCAGGATGTCTACATGACCGCAACCGCGACCGACACCTACCTGCTGCTGCGGGCCTTCTGCGACGAGCTGGCCCGCTGCGGCGTCACCGACGCCTGCACCTCCCCGGGCTCGCGCTCGACGCCGATGGTGCTGTCGCTGGCGCGCGAGCCGGGGCTGCGCACGTGGTCGCACATAGACGAGCGCGTGGCCGGGTTCTTCGCGGTCGGCCTGGCGAAGCAGTCGCAGCGGCCGGTCGCGATCACCGTCACCTCGGGCACCGCGGCGGCCGAGCTGGCGCCGGCGGTGATCGAGGCGGCCGAGGCGCGCGTGCCGCTGATCGTCCTCACGACCGACCGCCCGCCCGAGCTGCGCGACGTCGGCGCCGGCCAGACGATCGACCAGGTGAAGCTGTTCGGCGGCGCGGCGAAGCAGTTCGTCGAGGTCGGCGTGGTGGGCGAGGCGACCGTCGCGCGGCTGCGCTGGATCCGCACGCTCGCCTGCCGCGCGGTCGCGACGGCGTCCTCCGGCCGCGCGGGCGTCGTCCACCTGAACTTCCCTCTGCGCGAGCCGCTGGTGCTCGACGCCCCCCTCCCGCCCGACCCTCTTCCCGGCCGCCCCCACGGGCGGCCGTGGGTGGCGTGGATGCCGAACGCTGTGAGATCGGAGCCCTCTGAGGGCCCCGATCTCACAGTGTTCGCGGCGGCGGCGCGGACGGTCGTCGTCGCCGGACGGGCGGAGCGGGCGGGGGTCGGCGTTGAGGTGGCGCAGGTGGCGGAGCGGGCCGGCTGGGTCCTGCTCGCCGACCCGCTCTCGGGCGCTCGCGCCGGCGCGAGCGCGATCGCCCACTACGACGCGCTGCTGCGCGACGAGGCGTTCGCCACCGGGCTGGAGGCGCCGGAGCTGGTGATCCGCCTCGGCGACGTGCCGACCTCGAAGCCGCTGCGCGCCTGGCTCGCCGGCCTCGACCCCACGGTCCCCCAGCTCGCGCTCGACCCCGAGGCGACCTGGCACGACCCCGACGGCGTCGTCAGCGAACGCGTCGCCGGCGACCCCGTCGCGACGCTCACCGCGCTCGCCTCGTCTTCCTCCTCAGAGGATGGATGGCTCGCCCGTTGGCGCGATGCCGACGCGCGCGCCGCCGAGGCGATCGGAGCGACGATCGCTGCGGGCGGGGACGCGCCGCTGAACGAGCCGCTCGTCGCGCGCGAGGTGGCGGCGGGGCTGCCGGCGGAGGCGACGCTGTTCGTCGCCGCCTCGATGCCGATCCGCGACGTCGAGACGTTCGCGCCGGCCCCGGCCGACGCTGGCGGCGCCGCGCGGATCCTCGCCAACCGCGGCGCGAACGGGATCGACGGCACCGTCGCCTCGGCCCTCGGCGCCGCGGCGGCGGGCGCGAGCGATGGGCCGGGCACCTCGGCCGATGCGAGCAGCGGGCCGGTCGTGCTGCTGATCGGCGACGTCGCGCTCGCGTACGACCTGTCGGCGCTGCTGAGCGCGAAGCGACTCGGCCTCGACCTGACGATCGTGCTGATCAACAACGACGGAGGTGGGATTTTCCACTTCCTGCCTGTCTCTTCGCAGGCGGACGCCTTCGAGCACCACGTCGCGACGCCGCACGGCCTCGACTTCGCCGTCGGCGCGCAGCTGTACGGCGCGCGTCACGTGCCGGTCGCGACCGCGGGCGAGCTGCGCGCCGCGCTCGCCGAGGCGACGCGGCCGGGCGCCGGCGTGACGATCGTCGAGGCCCGCAGCGAGCGCGACGAGAACGTCCGCCTGCACCGCCGCATCTGGCAGGCCGTCAGCTCCGCGTTGGGCTAGCGGGCAGCGAGTCCGGCGAGACGCCGGCGCGGCGTCGCGGGCCGGCGCGGCGGGCGAGCCTCAGCGCCGCCGCACGTGCACGACGACGTCGACGCGGGTGTGGGCCTCGGTCTCGCCTCTGAAGGTGTGCCGCAGCTCGCGCAGCTCGGCCGCGATCGTCTCCCACTCGTCCGCGGGCAGCGCCAGCGCACCGAGCACCTGGTCGAGCGTCGGCAGATCGGCGTGTCTGTGCGACTCCGACGGCGCGTGCCCGACGATCAGCAGCCGCCCGCCGGGCGCGACGGCGGCCGCGGCGTCGCGCACGATCTGCTCGCGCGGCAGCTCGGCCGGCGAGTGCAGGAAGCTGGCCGTGACGAGGTCGAAGCGGCCGGGCGGGAACGACTCGGCGAGGTTGCGGCGCTGGAAGTCGACCGCGTCGGCGACGCCGGCCTCCTCGGCATGCGCGACCGCCTGCTCGAGCGCGTTGGCGGAGATGTCGACGGCGGTCACGCGCCAGCCCTGCTGCGCCAGCCAGATCGCGTCGCCGCCGTAGCCGCAGCCGAGGTCGAGCGCGCTGCCGGGCGCGAGCGCCGCGACCTCGTCCACGAGAGATCTGTTCGGCTTCCCGCTCCAGCGGGCGCCGTCGGCGTAGAACTGCTCCCAGAACTGCTCGGGCGGATCGTCGGTGTGGGTGATCATGCCTTCACCATGCCCACCGCCAGCTCGACTGGCAAGGGTGTTTGCCGAAGTGGCAAATTCAGCCGAACAGGCCCTCACCGACGAACCCGCCCGCGCGTGCCCCCGGCAGCACCGCGAACAGGCCGCTGCCGGTGTGCTGGACGTACTCGGTCAGCGCGTCCTGCGCCCCCAGCTTCCGCTGGATCGCGGCGAACTGCAGCTGCGGATCGCGCTGGAAGGCGATGAAGAAGAGGCCCGCGTCGAGCAGGCCGGTGCGCGGGTCGATGCCGTCGGTGTATGCGTAGCCGCGCCGCAGCAGCGCGTGGCCGCCGTTGGTCGACGGCGCGGCGAGGCGGATGTGGGCGTCGAGCGGGATCAGCGGCTGGCCGTCGGCGGCTCTCGCCGCCAGGTCGACCCTGTCGTGCTCGCGTGACGCGCCCAGCGGCGCGCCGCTGATCTTCTCGCGCCCGATCACCGCCTCCTGGTCGGACAGGCGGTCGCGGTCCCAGCTCTCGATCAGCATCCGGATCCGCCGCGCGACGACGTAGGTCCCGCCGCGGAACCACGCCTGCGGCTCCTCGTCGCCGACCCACACGTGCCGCGCCAGCGCGGCGGGATCGTCGACCTTGAGGTTGTTCGTGCCGTCCTTGAACCCCATCAGGTTGCGCGGCGTCTGCTGCCCGCTCGTCGTCGCCGTGTTGGAGCCGAAGCCGAGCTGGAGCCAGCGCAGCTCGACCGTCCCGCGGCCCGCCCGCAGCAGGTTGCGGACGGCGTGGAAGGCGACCTGCGGATCGTCGGCGCAGGCCTGCACGCAGAGGTCCCCGCCGCTGCGGGCCGGGTCGAGCTGGTCGCCCGGCAGCGGGCCGAGCGGCGTCAGTCTCGCCGGTTGCTTGGCGCGCAGGCCGAGGCGATCCTCCCCGCCGCGCGCGAACAGCGACGGGCCGACGCCGATCGTGATCGTCAGCGACGACGGCCCCAGCCCGAGCGCCTCGCCGGTGTCCTGCGGCGGCACCTCCGGCTGACCGGCGACGGTGCCGGTCGGCTTGCCCGCGACCATCAGGCGGGCGGCGTCGGTCCACGTGCGCAGCAGCTCGCGCAGCGCGACCGCGTCGTCGTCGACGAGGTCGAACGAGCCGAAGACGAGCCGCTGCTGCGCCGGCGTCGCGACGCCGGCCTGGTGGACGCCGTCGAACGGGACGATCGCGTCCCCGCCGCCCGCGCCTGAATCGGCCTGCGCATCGCCGACCGCATAGCCGGCCGCGGCCGCGGCGGCCAGCCCGGCCGCCGCGCCGCCGCCGCCGAGCAGCAGCCGGCGGCGCGTGACCCCAGACGGGCGGGCGTCAGCCATCCTCAGCTCTGGTTCGGCAGCACTCTGCCGGCCACCAGCGACAGCGGCTCGGCCAGCGCGGCGATCTGCTGGGCGAACTGGCGGCGGTCTCTCGCGGTCAGCTCCGAGTAGGGCGCGAAGCCGAGCGGCGTGTCGCGTCTGTACTTGTCGAGGCCCTCCTGGACGGCCGCCATCCGCTGCTCGATCTCGTCGACCAGCGATCTGTCGCCGCGCGCGATCAGGGCCGGCTTGAGCACCTCGAAAGCCTCGCGCGCGCCGCTGAAGTTGCCCTGGAAGTCGGACAGGTCGGTGTGCGAGTAGCGGTCCTCCTCGCCGGTGATCTTCGAGCTGGAGACCTCGTCGAGCAGGCCGACCGCGCCGTTGGCGACCTGCGCCGCCTGCAGTCTCAGGCCCGGGATCGCGTCGTGCAGCCTGGTCACGTCGGCCAGCAGCTTGTCGGCGTATCTGTCAGCGCCCGCGGTCGTGTTCTGCTGCCACAGCAGCTGCTCGAGCTTGTGGAAGCCGGTCCATCTGGAGCGGTCGGCGACGTCGTTGACGCGCGCGTCGATCTCCGGGTCGAGGTTGCCGAACGACTCGGCGATCGGCTCGACCGTCTCGTAGTGGAGGCGGGTCGGGCCGAACAGCGCCTTCGCCTTCGCGACGTCGCCGGCCTTGACGGCGGCGACGAACGCGCGCGTCTGTCTCAGCAGCGTCTCGGTCTCGCCCGCGACGTACGCCTTGTACGCGACGACCGCTCTGTCGAGATCCTGCTCGCTCACGTCCGACGCGGTGGCCGCGGTGCCCGTCACCGTGATCGCGCCGTTGTCGCGCTGCTCGTTCTGGAAGGTGCAGTTGAGCACGTATCTGCCCGGCTGCAGCGTCAGCGTGAAGTCGGTCGCGAGGCCGGGCGCGATGTTCTCGCGCTCGCCCATGATGATCCCCTCGCCGTTCTTCAGCTCGACCTCGTCGGACTTGGCCGTGCCCGGGTTCTCGACCACGACCTTGACGTTGCCGGCCGGCACGGTCGCGTTCGCGGGCGTGCAGCCGTCGTCGGTCAGCTGCAGCTTCAGCTCCTTCGCGGGCCCCTTCGAGGCGCTCGTCGCGCTGCCGCCGTCATCCGCGCTCCCACAGGCGGCGAGGCCGGAGGCCAGCAGCGCGGCGGCGCCGGCTGCCAGCAGGCTTCGCGACAGCATCTCGTTCGGGTTCATCTGTGCTCCTGATCGCGGTTCGAGAGGGGGACGGCCACAGCACGTAGGTGAGCATCGGCACGGCGTACAGCAGCCAGCCGATCAGCTCCGCGTACGACGGGAAGGGGTAGACGCCGAGCAGCCCGGTGATCAGGCCGGTCGTGATCGAGTCCGAGCGCGGCACGACGATCGCCGACAGGTCGAGCGCCTGGTCGCTGCCGGCGGTCAGCAGGGCGGCCTCGTTGGCGTGGTGGATCGCGGACGAGACGAGGCCGGCGGCGATGATCACGAGCAGCACGGCGGTGATGCGGAAGAAGCGCGACAGGTTGACCTTCATGCCGCTGCGGTAGATCAGCCAGCCGATCAGGCAGGCGACGAGCACGCCGCAGACGGCGCCGAGGCCCGCGACGACCGGGCTGACGCCTATCGAGGCCTGGAAGGCGGCGAGCATGAACATCGCGGTCTCCAGCCCCTCGCGCATGACGGCGAGGAAGGCCATCCCGACGAGGCCCCAGGCGGAGCCGGCGGCGAGCGCGGCGCCGGCGTTGCTGCGCAGCTCGCCGCCGAGCTCGCGCGCGTGCCGGCGCATGAAGACGATCATGAAGGTGACCATCGCGACGGCGATCACGCCGACGATCGCCTCGAACGCCTCCTGCTGGCGCTGCGGCAGGTTCTCGTCGATCAGCTCGAGGATCACGGCGACGCCGAGGCAGAGCGCGACGGCGAGCGCGACGCCGGCCCACATCCAGCGCAGCGCGTCGGAGCGGCCCTGCTGGCGCAGGAAGGTGGCGATGATCCCGACGATCAGCGCGGCCTCGACGCCCTCGCGGAGGCCGATGACGAAATGGACGGTTGGAAGTGCGGCAAAGACCATGTCATTGCCGGCACGGAAGGCCACGCGCCCGACCGACTCTGACCGCGGTCACGGCGCGCTTTGGGGGAGAACGTTGCAGCGGGGCCTGCCGCACCGGTCCTGTGTGTTAGGGGTGCCTAATGTGTATCACAGGCCCGCGCGCCGCCGGAGCGCTGGCTACCGTTCATGCGCCGTGTCAGACGCCCAGATCAGCTTTCTCCAATTCGACGACCCGCCAACCCCCGCGCCCGCGGCGAGAGGGCCGCAGCGGCTCAGCTCGAAGGGCATCGCCCCGGGCGACGTGGTCGAGGTCGACAAGAAGGGCCGCCGCTTCCACGCGGTCGTGATCTCGCTGCAGCAGCGCGAGAGCGGCCGTTTCGAGCTCGAGCTGAGGCCGCTCGACAACCGCATCTCGTATCGCGTCGCGAGCGTGCGCGAGGTCGTCGGGTTGTGGCGCAAGGCCGCGCTTCCCCAACGCGACTGAACACCGCTGTACTCTCCGCTCAATGAGCGGGTACCAGCCCTATCCAACCGACACCGGCAGCAACCAGATGGTGTCCCACATCGATCCGCGCCTGGCGAGCCGCGGGCGGCGCTTTGCCGCCTACCTGATCGACTCGTTGCTGCTGGGGATCGTCGCCATCGTGATCGCGGTGGTGATCGTCCTGGCGACCGGCACCGACTTCGAGAGCGACGACAACGACACGCTGCTCGGGTGGCTGTTCATCCTCGTCTGGATCGTGATGGTGCTGCTCTACTACCCGACGCTGATGTCCCGCAAGGGCCGCTACAACGGGCAGACGCTCGGCAAGCAGGCGCTCGGGGTGCGGGTCGTGACGCGCGAAGGCGTTCCGGTCACGTTCTGGCGCGCGGCGCAGCGGGACGTGCTCGGCACGACGCTGATCAACGCCATATCCGGTGGGCTCTACTGGCTGGTCGACTATCCCGTCGGACTGTTCACCGACCGGCGTCAGACGCTCCACGACCGCATCGCCTCGACGTTCGTCTTCAAGGAGGGCGTCGTCGTCGCTCCGCGGGTGCCGGAGGACGGCTGGAGCGCGCCGCACCAGCCCGACCAGCAGGGTCAGCCGCTGCCGGCCCCGGGCGAGTGGCCGCAGCAGCCGTCGCCGCCGCAGTGGAGCCCGCCGCCGGCCGCGCCGCAGCCGCCCGCCCCGCAGTGGCCGCAACCGCCCGCGCAGCAGGAGCCGCAGCCGCCCACCGCCCCGGCCCCGCCGCCCGCCGCCCCGGAGGCGCCGTCGGGCGGAGCGCCCGAGCAGCCGAGCAAGCCGTGGACGCCGCCGCGCTCGCCGGACTACGACAGACAGCGCGACGACGCCAACAGAGCGTTCGGGCGCTGACGCGGCGCGCGGGCGACGCTAGCCCGCGAGCACCGGCAGCAGCGCCTGCAGCTTGATCTCCGTCTCGGCCAGCTCGCTGGCCGGGTCGGAGTCGCGCACGACGCCGACGCCCGCGTACAGGTGCGCGATCGGGCCGCGTAGCAGCGCGCAGCGCAGCGCGACGCAGAACTCGCCGTCGCCGCCGGTGTCGATCCAGCCGACGGGGCCGGCGTACCAGCCGCGGTCGAAGCCCTCCAGCTGCGGGATCAGCCGCTCCGCGGTCGCGAACGGCTCGCCGCCGACGGCCGGCGTCGGGTGCAGCAGGTCGACCAGTCTGACGGCCGCCAGCGGCTTCGACAGCTGCGCGCGGATCGGCGTCGCGAGGTGCTGGATGTTGGCGACGCGGACGACGACCGGCTCCGGCGCGGCCGTCACCCAGACCGAGTGCGGGCGCAGCGCGCGGGCGATCCGGCGCGTGACGATCGCCTGCTCGCCGCGGTCCTTGTCGGAGCGCAGCAGCGCCTCGCCGAGATGGTCGTCGACGGCCGGGTCGGCACTGCGGCGGGTCGAGCCGGCGAGCGCGACGGTCGAGGCGCGCTCGCCCTCACGCCGCACCAGCAGCTCCGGCGTGGCGCCGAGGAAGGTCGCCTCGCCGCGGCCGACGGCGTAGACGTAGCAGCCGGGGAAGCCCTCGCGCAGCGCGCCGAAGACGGCGCCCGCGTCGTGCGCGACCGGCGCGTGCACCTGCACCTCGCGCGCGAGCACGACCTTCTCCAGCTCGCCGGCCCTGATCCGCTCGGTCGCGCGCGCGACGGCGCCCTCGTAGTGCTCCGGCGGCATCGCGCTGACGACGCGGTATCTGCCGGCCGGCGCCGGGTCCAGCAGCGGCAGCGCCGGCGCGGCGACGAGCCGTTCCAGGCGCGCCTCGATCGCCGCCAGCAGCTGGTCGGGATCGTCGTCCGGCGTGCAGAGCGCGGCGACCGTCAGCCGCACGTCTCGCCCGCGCCGCGCGAACGCGATCCGCGGCACGTGCAGCGAGGCCGGCGCGAAACCCGACCAGACCGGCGAGGTGCCGCCCCCGGGCGCGAAGGCGAAGCCGCCGACGGCGACGAGACCGGCCCCGGCGGGCCCTTCGGGCGGGTCGCTGACCGCGTCCGCGGCGAGCATCCTCCAGGCGCTCGCGACCGTCTCGAAGCGGTCTGGCCCGGACGCCTCCAGCGCGCGCACGCAGCCGAGCGTCGCGAGCGCGGTGCCATCGCGGTCGGGCTGCTCGAGCGCGTACCACGGCTCGTCGGCGTCGCGCGAGGCGACGACGACCGCGGTCGGGTCGATCCCGCGCGCGACACCGACCGTCACCGCCGCCAGCGCCTCCCCCGTGGCGGATGCGCCACCGCGGGTGCCGGCACCGGCGCGGGCGCGCCGGACCGCCTCCTGCAGGCGCTGCGCCAGCAGCTCGCGTGCCGGTCGGTCGAGCCACTGGGGGCTGGCCGGCCGGACACGCATGCTGGACCTCATGAAGCGGGGCTACCCGTTCTCGTCGCGGATCAGGTCTCGCTGCGGCCGCGGGAGATCGCGATCTCGCCGGTGCGGGCCATCTCGATCAGCCCGAACGGGCGCACGAGCCGCTCGAACGCCTCGATCTTGTCGGTCGTGCCGGTGATCTCGACGACCACCGAGCGCTTCGCGACGTCGACGATCTTCGCGCGGAAGATCTCGCAGATCTGCAGCACCTCGGCGCGCGCGGCGCCGTCGGCCGACAGCTTGAAGAGCGCCAGCTCGCGCGCGAGCGTCTCGCCCGGCTCGAGGTCGCGGATCTTCAGCACGTTGACGAGCTTGTGCAGCTGCTTGGTGACCTGGTCGATCGGATGGACCGCGCCGTCGAGCGTCAACGTGATGCGCGAGACGGTCGGGTCGTCGGTCGGGCCGACGGCGAGCGTGTCGATGTTGAAGGCGCGGCGCGCGAACAGGCCGGCGACGCGCGTCAGCACGCCCGGCTTGTTCTCGACCAGGATCGAGAGGATGTGCTTGCGGCCGGTCATCAGACCGCCCGCGGCCTCCAGCTCGTCGAGGCTGATCAGTTCCTGCGTTCCGGGTTCACCCATGACACTCACCTAGCCGACCATGTCGCGCGCAGCCTGGCCGGGCGCGATCATCGGGTACACGTTCGCCTCTCTCGTGACGCGCACGTCGACGACCACGGGGCCGTCGGTCGCGATCGCCGCTCTGAGGTCCTCGACCAGCGTCGTCTTGTCCGTCAGGCGGATGCCGGTGGCGCCGTACGCCTCCGCCAGCTTGACGAAGTCGGGGTACTGCCCGAGGTCGACCTGCGAGTAGCGGTTGTCCCAGAACAGCTCCTGCCACTGGCGCACCATGCCGAGGAAGCCGTTGTTGAGGATGATCACCTTGATCGGGATTCTGTTCTGCGCGCAGGTCGCCAGCTCCTGGGCGTTCATCTGCACCGAGCCGTCGCCGCAGATCGCGACGACCGTGCGGTCCGGGACGCCGACGGCGGCGCCCATCGCGGCCGGGACGCCGAAGCCCATCGTGCCGAGGCCGCCGGAGTTGATCCAGCGGCGCGGCTCCGGGAAGTCGTAGTACTGCGCCGACCACATCTGGTGCTGGCCGACGTCGGAGGTGACGATCGCCTCGCCCCCGGTCGCCTGCCAGACCGCCTGGACGGCGAACTGCGGCGCGATCTCGGTGTCGGCCGAGTCCTCGTAGCCGAGCGGGTACGTTCTGCGCCAGCCGTCGATCCGCGCCCACCACTCCTCCAGGCGCCCGCCGTCGGGCGTCAGCGTGGCGTACTCGGTCGTCAGCTTCGCGAGCACGTTCTTCGCGTCGCCGACGATCGGGATGTGCGCCGGCACGTTCTTGGAGATCTCGGCCGGATCGATGTCGATGTGGATGAACTTCGCGCGCGGGGCGAACTCCGACAGCTTGCCGGTGATGCGGTCGTCGAAGCGGGCGCCGATCGCGACGATCAGGTCGGCCTCGTCCATCGCGTAGTTGGCGGCGCGCGTGCCGTGCATGCCGAGCATCCCGAGCCACTGGTGGTGCGGCGCCGGGAAGGCGCCGAGCGCCATCAGCGTGCTGGTGACGGGGAAGCGGTCGGTCAGCGCGAGCGCGCGCAGCTCCTCCGACGCGCCCGCGGCGACGACGCCGCCGCCGACGTAGAGGACCGGCCGGCGCGCGTTCGCGAGCGCCTTCGCGGCGAGGCGGATCTGCTTCTGGTTGCCCTCGACGTTGGGCTGGTAGCCCGGCAGGCGCACGTCTCTGACCGGCTCGTACGGGATGTCGGCGCGGCTAAGGTCCTGCGGGATGTCGACCAGCACAGGGCCGGGACGGCCGGTGCGGGCGATGTGGAACGCCTCGTGGATCGCGCGCGGGATCTCCAGCGGGTGCTGGATCATGAACGAGTGCTTCACGATCGGAAGCGTCATGCCGAGCATGTCCGCCTCCTGGAAGCCGTCGGTGCCGATCAGCTCGGTGCGGACCTGGCCGGTGATGAAGACGACCGGGACCGAGTCCATCATCGCGTCGGCGATCGGCGTGATCAGGTTGGTCGCGCCGGGGCCGCTGGTGCCGAAGGCGACGCCGACCTTGCCGGTCGCCTTCGCATAGCCCTCGGCGGCGTGGCCGCCGCCGGCCTCGTGACGGACGAGGATGTGGCGTATCCCCGCGTCGTAGAAGGCGTCGTAGGTCGGGAGGTTCGCGCCGCCGGGCAGGCCGAATACGACCTCGACACCCTCCGCTTTCAAACACTCCATCAGGGCGTCGACTGCACGCATCTGCGCTCGCCTCCTCTCAAGGGGCTCGGAAACTGGAACGCGCGCCCGGTCGAATGGGCGCGCGCGGGATCATCTGATCGTAGCGCGCCCCCGCAACGTCAGCGTCCGCGCCACGGCCTCGCCGCCGCCGCGCGGCGTCGCCCGCAGCGTCACCTTCAGCCGGCCGCTCCGCGCGAGCGCGCGGCGGGCGCGGGCGTCGAGCCGGACGCGCACCGTCGCCTGGCAGCCCCTAACGCTGTTCGGCGTGCGCGCGGGCGGCAGCCGCGCGCTCGGCGCGCGCGGCGTGGACCTGCGCCTCGGAGGCGATCGCCGTCTCCGGGAAGTCCAGCTCGGTGCCGCAGCTGGTGCAGATCGCGTCGTGCAGCTTGACGACCTTGCCGCAGCCGGGGCATTCGCGCCGCAGCTCGTCGTTGTCCCAGCGGTAGAGCAGCGCGCACGCGAGCCCTATGAACGGGATGCAAAACGAGACCAGGAACCAGATGAAGAACGAGCTGCCCTTGATCCGGCCGACGACCCCACCCGCGAGCCCGAAGCAGAGGAGGATGACGAGGAACGCCATCAGCGGCTCGGGTCTACAACAACGTGTTGAGCGCCCACAGCAGCGCTCCGATCACGACGACGGCGATGACGAGCCAGAGGATGCCCGCGAGAAAGCTGAAGATGACCTTCGCCGCGAACAGGACGACGACGATCAGGACCAGCGCCGCGATCGCCTTCTGCACGAGCGACGGACCGCTCTTCTCACTGCCTTGAGTGGACATGCTCCAATGCTACCGCTCGCGACGGTGGTGCTACCTGGCCTGTTTGCGCCGCGAGCGGTCGCGGTCCGTCAGAGCCCGAGCTGCTCGCGCACGAGGCGGGTGACCTCGCCGCCGTCGGCGCGGCCCTTCGTCTCGCGCATCACGAAGCCGACGATCGGGCCGATCGCCTTCATGTTGCCGCCCTTCAGCTTCTCGACGGCGGCCGGGTCGGACTCCAGCGCGCGCTTGACGACCTCGGTCAGCTCGTCGCCGCCGCCGATCGCGCCGAGGCCCTCGGCGTCGACGATCGCCTGCGGCTCGCCGCCGTCTGCCACGAGTCTGTCGAGCACCGTCTTGGCCGCGCCCTGCGTGACCGCTCTGCCGCGCACGAGCGCGACCAGCTGCGCGATCGCGGCCGGCGTGACCTTGGAGGCGGCCGGGTCCTCGTCGCCGATGCGCGCGACCAGCTCGCCGGAGATCCAGTTCGCCAGCACCTGCGGCGACTCCCCGTCGACGGCCAGCGCGGCCTCGAAGTACGCCCCCAGCTCCGGCCGGAAGGCGAGCAGGCGGGCGCTGTCGGCGCTGAGGCCGAGCGCCGACTCGTAGCGCTCCGCGCGCGCCGCCGGCAGCTCCGGCAGCTCCGCTCTCGCGCCCTCGATCATCGTCTCGGTCAGAACGACCGGGACGAGGTCGGGCTCGGGGAAGTAGCGGTAGTCGTGCGCCTCCTCCTTCGAGCGCAGCGACGAGATCGAGCCGGATACGGGGTCGTAGTGGAGCGTCTCCTGCACGACTTCCTCGCCGCTCTGCACGAGCGCGATCTGGCGCGCGATCTCGGCTTCGACGCCGCGCTCCAGGTAGCGGAAGGAATTCATGTTCTTCAGCTCGGTCTTGGTGCCGAGCACGTCGCTGCCGACCGGGCGGATGGAGACGTTGGCGTCGCAGCGCAGCGAGCCCTCCTCCATGTTCACGTCGGAGACGCCGAGCTGGCGCAGCGTCTCGCGCAGCAGCGTCAGCCACTCGCGCGCCTGCGCCGCCGATCTGACGTCCGGCTCGGTGACGATCTCGACCAGCGGCGTGCCGCCGCGGTTGTAGTCGACGACCGAGGCGTCGGCGCCGTGGATGCGGCCCGAGGCGCCGACGTGGACGAGCTTCGCCGCGTCCTCCTCCAGGTGCGCGCGGTGGATCCGCACGTCCCCGAGACGACCGCCCGAGCAGATCGGGATGTCGTACTGGGAGATCTGGTAGCCCTTCGGCAGGTCGGGATAGAAGTAGTTCTTGCGGTGGAAGATCGAGCGCGGCGCCAGCTCGCAGCCGAGCGCCATGCCGACCATCAGCGCGTAGTGGATCGCTCTCGCGTTGACGACCGGGAGCGCGCCCGGCAGGCCGAGGCAGACCGGGCAGGTGTGCACGTTCGGCGGGTCGCCGAACGACAGCTCGCAGCCGCAGAACATCTTCGTGTTCGTCTTCAGCTGGACGTGGATCTCCAGCCCGATGACGGGCTCGTAGCCGCTGCCGTCGCTCATGCGCGCACCTTCGATCCGTCGAAGCCGAGTGCCTGCTCCAGCACGTACGCCGCGTCGAGCAGGCGGTTCTCGCTGAACGCCGGGCCGGCGATCTGGAAGCCGACCGGCAGGCCGTCGCTGAGGCCGTTGGGGATCGAGATCGCGGGGATCCCGGCCAGCGACATCGGGATCGTGCAGAAGTCCTGCAGGTACATCTCCAGCGGGTCGGCCGTCTTCTCGCCGAGCTTGAAGGCGACCGTCGGCGCCGACGGCGTGACGATGAAGTCGAAGCTGTCGAACGCGCTTCTGAAGTCCTCCGCGATCTTCGTGCGGACCTTCTGCGCGCGGCCGTAGTAGGCGTCGTAGTAGCCGCTCGACAGCGCGTAGGTGCCGAGCATGATGCGGCGCTTGACCTCAGGGCCGAAGCCCTCGGCCCGTGTACGCGTGTACATGGACAGCAGGTCGTCGGCGTCGGCGCGCAGCCCGTAGCGAACGCCGTCGAAGCGCGCGAGGTTCGAGGAGGCCTCGGCCGGCGCGATCAGGTAGTAGGCCGAGAGCGCGTGCGGCGCGTGCGGCAGGTGGGTCGTCTCGACCGTCGCGCCGAGCTGCTCGGCGAGCGCCAGCGTCTGGTTGAAGGCCTCGCGCACGCCCGACTCGACGCCCTCGCCGATCAGCTCCTCCGGCACGCCGAGGCGGATGCCCTTGAGGTCGACGCCCTTCGGCAGCGCGATCTCGTCCGGGTGCTGGAGCGAGGTCGAGTCGCGGCCGTCGCGGCCGACCATGTGGCGGTAGAGCAGCGCGGTGTCGGTCACGTCGCGCGCGAACGGGCCGGCCTGGTCCAGCGAGGAGGCGAAGGCGATCATCCCGTAGCGGGAGACCGAGCCGTAGGTCGGCTTGAGGCCGACGATCCCGCACAGCGCGGCCGGCTGACGGATCGAGCCGCCGGTGTCGGTGCCCAGCGCCCACGGGGCGAGCCCAGCCGCGACGGCCGCGGCGCTGCCGCCGGAGGAGCCGCCGGGGACGCGGCTGGCGTCCCACGGGTTGCGGACGGCGCCGAAGGCCGAGTTCTCGTTGGAGGAGCCCATCGCGAACTCGTCCTGGTTGGTCTTGCCGAGCAGCGTCGTGCCGGCGGACGCGAGCTTGTCGACGACCGTCGCGTTGTACGGCGGGCGGTAGCCGGCGAGGATCTTCGAGCCCGACTGGCTCGGCACGCCCTCGGTGCAGAAGAGGTCCTTGACGGCGAGCGGCACGCCGGCCAGCGGCGCCGCGTCGGACGCGGCGGGCGCGGACGGGGTCACGTCGGCGACCCAGGTGTAGGCGTTGAGGCCGTCCTCGCCCTTGGCGGCGTCGGCGGCGGCGCGCTCGCGGTAGGCGGCGAACAGCTCGTCGGCCGAGATGCGGCCGTGGCGGATCTGCTCGGCGGCGTCGCGCGCGGACAGGGCGATCAGGTCGGCGGACATCACGCGGCTCCCGGGCTCGGCACGCCGAAGCCGTCGTCGACGACCTCAGGGGCGTTCGCGAGCGCCTGCTCGCGCGGCAGCGACGGGACCGGCTCGTCGGGGCGCAGCGCGTTGACGACGTCGATCACGTGCGACGTGGCCGGCACGTCGTCGAGCTGCAGCTCGCCGATCTTCTCGATGTGGTCGAGGACTGCGGACAGCTCGCGCGACATCGTCCCGACCTCGTCGTCGGTCAGTTCGAGGCGGGCGAGCCGGGCGACGTGGAGTACCTGGGCTCGATCGATCATTCGGCGCCGGAGTCTAGATGACCGGCGCGGAGGCCCGCGCGGCGCTCAGGCGGCCGGCGCGGACGGCTCGTGCAGCTCGCGCACGGTCACCGGCACGTCCGGCAGCGGGCCGCCCTCGCGGCGCAGCGACCACCACGCGCCGGCGGTCGTCGCGATCGCCGCCAGCAGCCCGAGATAGGCGCCGAAGTCGACGTCGACCAGCTTGTTCGGGCCGGGCTCGTTGAGCAGCACGCGGTAGGCGAGCAGGACGGTCGTCAGCAGCGCGAAGGCCGTCAGCGGCGGCGCGAT
Source organism: Conexibacter sp. CPCC 205762 (assembly GCF_030646155.1). GTDB lineage: Bacteria > Actinomycetota > Thermoleophilia > Solirubrobacterales > Solirubrobacteraceae > Conexibacter. Next base: position 60,202 of record NZ_JAUTDN010000014.1, on the reverse strand, counting down.
CGCCGACGGGATCGCCGGCGTCTCGCTGACGAGCGTCGCGACGAACAGCGCGACGCCGCCGGCGACGACGATCAGCACGAACCAGCGCAGGATCGTGTGTCCGTGCCAGCCGTCGACGCTCGCGTGGAAGCTCTCGCTGCTCATCGCATCGCTGAACCTGAACGAGACCGAGTACCAGTCGAGCAGGAAGAGCGATATGAACAGCACGAGCGCACCGGCCCCGACGAGCCACTCGGGCGTGCGCAGACGGTCGACGTCGAACGACATGGCGGCGACCCTACACCCCGCGCTGCAGGCGCGCGGCGATCAGCGTGTTGCGCATCAGCAGGGCGATCGTCATCGGCCCGACGCCGCCGGGGACCGGCGTCAGCAGGCCGGCGACCTCCTTGACGGCGTCGAAGTCGACGTCGCCGACGAGGCCCTCGTCGGTGCGGTTGATGCCGACGTCGATCACGGTCGCGCCGGGCTTGACGTGGTCGGCGCCGACCAGCTTCGGCACGCCGACGGCGGCGATCAGCACGTCGGCGCGGCGGCAGACGGCCGGCAGGTCGCGGGTGCGCGAATGGCAGATCGTGACGGTCGCGTTGCGCTCCAGCAGCAGTTGCGCGACCGGCTTGCCGACCAGCAGCGAGCGGCCGACGACGACGACCTCGGCGCCCTCCAGCGGCACCTCGTGGTGGTCGAGCAGCTCGATCACGCCCGACGGCGTGCAGGGACGCAGGCCCGGCTCGCCCTGGACGAGGCGGCCGGCGCTGACGGCGGTGAGGCCGTCGACGTCCTTGTCGGGCGAGATCAGCCCGATCAGCAGGTTCTCGTCGAGCTGCTTGGGGACCGGCAGCTGCAGCAGGATGCCGCTGACCGACGGGTCGGCGTTCAGCTCCTGCAGCTGCGCGACCAGCTCGTCCTGCGAGACGTCGGCGGGCAGGTGGCGGTGGAGATCGGCGATGCCGGCCTCGACTGAGGCTCTGCGCTTGTTCGCGACGTAGACCGCGGAGGCCGGGTCCTCGCCGACGAGCACGGTCGCGAGGCCGGGCGTAACGCCCGTCTCGGCGGTGAACGCTGCGACCTGGGCAGCGACCTCGTCGCGCACCTTGCGCGCGACCGCTCTGCCGTCGATGAGAGTGGCTGCCATAGGCGGCGGATGCTAGCGCCGCGCGCGGCGCACGGCCGTGCGGTCCTCGCGAACGCGCCGCCGCCGACGCGACCCGCGCCCGGTCGGCCGATTTACCGCTTTTCGATCGGTGCGAGGTCCGCAACGAGCTTGCGCTCGGAGTGGTCTCTCGCGAAGCGGATCACGACGATCCCGCCGGCCTCGACGCCGACGACGACGCCCTCGCCGAAGGCCGCGTGGACGACGTCGTCGCCGAGGCGGTAGTCGGAGCCGCCGCTGCCGCCCGCGCCGGCGCCGCTGTTCCAACCCCCGCCGGGGATCGGCCCCGAACCCAGCGGCGACAGGTTCGGCGACGGGGCGCCCCACGAGGTCGCCCGCGCACGCACGTTGCCGACGCCGAGCGCGGGCCGCTCGTTGCGGTCGGTCAGGCCGATCGGCACCTCGTCGACGAAGCGGCTGCGGGCGCCGAAGGAGCGCGAGCCGAAGACGGCGCGGGTGCGGGCGTAGGTCAGGTAGAGGTCGCGCATCGCGCGGGTGATGCCGACGTAGGCGAGCCGCCGCTCCTCCTCCAGGCCGCCCTCCTCGATCGAGCGCTGATGCGGGAAGACGCCCTCCTCCATCCCGAGCAGGAAGACGATCGGGTACTCGAGGCCCTTCGCGTTGTGGAGCGTCATCAGCGTGACGAGGCCCTCGTCGTCTCTGCGGCCGTCGGCGTCGGCGACGAGCGCGATCTGCTGCAGGAAGCCGGCCAGCGACGGCGGCTCCTCGCGCAGGTCGACCGTCTGGTCGTACTCGACGGCGACGTTGACGAGCTCCTCGAGGTTCTCGATCCGCCCCTGCGCCTCGATCGTCCTCTCGGCCTCCAGCGCGTCGAGGTAGCCGGACTCGGCCAGCACCTCTCTCAGCAGCTCGCCGACCGGCGGCTCGCTCTCCAGCCGCTCTCTGAGGATCCGCATCGAGCCCATGAAGCGGTGGAAGGCCTTTCTGGCGGCGGTGCCGAGCGCGGGGATCGCGTCCGGGTCGAGCGCGGCCTCCCAGATCGTGATGCCGGCCGTGTTGGCCCACGAGATCACGCGCGAGAGCGAGGTCTGGCCGATCCCGCGCCGCGGCGAGTTGGCGATCCGCGTGAAGGCGACGACGTCCTGCGGGTTGACGAGCAGCGTCAGGTAGGCGATCGCGTCCTTGATCTCGGCGCGCTCGTAGAACTTCGTGCCGCCGATCACCTGGTAGCCGATCTGCGCCCGCACGAGCGTGTCCTCCAGCACCCGCGACTGCGAGTTGGTGCGGTAGAAGACGGCGATCTCGTTGCGCGAGACGCCCTCGTCGACGATCCGCTCGATCTCGCCGGCGACGAAGCGCGCCTCGGCGTGCTCGTCCTCCAGCTCGCGCACCTTGATCGGGTCGCCGGCGCCGAGGTCGGTCCACAGCTCCTTCTCGCGCTGCCCGCGGTTGTTGCGGATGACGGCGTTGGCGGCGTCGAGGATCGTCTGCGTCGAGCGGTAGTTCTGCTCCAGCTTGACGACCTTCGCGTCCGGATAGTCGTCCTCGAAGTCGAGGATGTTGCGGATGTCGGCGCCGCGGAAGCCGTAGATCGACTGCGAGTCGTCGCCGACGACGGCGAGGTTTCTGTGCTCGCCCGCGATCAGCTGCAGCCAGCGGTACTGGACGTGGTTGGTGTCCTGGTACTCGTCGACGAGCACCCAGCGGAAGGCGCGCTGGTAGCGCTCGCGCACCTCCGGGAACAGCTCCATCAGGTTGACCGCGCGGACGAGCAGGTCGTCGAAGTCCATCGCGTTCATGCGATGCAGCTCGGCCTCGTAGAGCTTGTAGACGTCGGCGACGGTCTGCTCGAAGAAGGAGCCGACCAGTCTCGCGTAGGCCTCCGCGTCACGCAGCTTGTTCTTCGCGTCGGAGATCTCGTGGTGGATCGCGCCCGGCGTGAAGCGCTTGGGGTCGATGTCCAGCTCGTCGATGCAGCGCTTGACGAGCCGGCGCGCGTCCGACTGGTCGTAGATCGTGAACTGGCGCGTGTAGCCGAGCCGGTGGGCGTCGGCGCGCAGCATCCGCGCGCAGGCGGCGTGGAAGGTCATCACCCACATCGCGCGCGTGCGGCGGCCGACGAGCAGCTCGACGCGCTCGCGCATCTCCTGCGCGGCCTTGTTGGTGAAGGTGATCGCGAGGATCTCGTCCGGGCGCGCCTGGCCGGTGCCGACGAGGTAGGCGATCCGGTGCGTCAGCACGCGCGTCTTGCCGGAGCCGGCGCCGGCGAGGATCAGCAGCGGGCCTTCGCCGTGGACGACGGCGTCGCGCTGCGGTTCGTTGAGACCTGAGAGAAGGGCGTCGAGATCGCCGACGTGCACGGACACCTGTTCGAGGGTAGCCCCTCGACCGGCGTGTGGCTCAGCCGGCGCCGGTGGGGTTGAAGCCGGACGGCAGGCCCTGCTCGTCGGCGACCGGCGGATCGTCCAGCAGCAGCCGCGGCACGGTCACGAATCTGTAGCCCTGTCTGCGCAGCTCGGGGATGATCCGCTTGACCGCGGCGATCGTCTGCGTGCGGTCGCCGCCGCCGTCGTGCATCAGCACGATCGCGCCCGGGTGGATCGCCGAGACGACGTTGTTGACGATCGCGTCGACGCCCGGCTTCGTGTAGTCCTGGCTGTCGACCGACCACAGCACCGACAGCATTCTCAGTCTGCCGAGGACCTCGTGCGTCGTCTGGTTGTAGGAGCCGTACGGCGGGCGGAAGAGGCGCGGGTAGGGCGCGCCGGTGTCCTCGATCACCGACGCCGCGCCAGCGATCTGGGCGCGCTGCTCGTCGGCCCCGAGCGACGCCATCGCCGGGTGGTCCATCGAGTGGTCGTCGAGCGGGACGCCGGCGTCGATCAGCCGCTTCACGGCGTTGGGGAACTCGGGGATGTTCTTGCCGAGCATGAAGAAGGTCGCCGGCACGTGCTCCTGCTCCAGCACGTCGAGCAGGTCCTCGGTGTCCTGGCCGGGGCCGTCGTCGAAGGTCAGCGCGACCTCTCTCGTGTTTCTGCCGCCCATGCGGATGAACGGCGTCGCCGACAGCGCTCTGTTGATCGCCGCGTTCTCGGCCGCGCGCTGCTCAAGCGACAGCGACCCTCTGCCGCCGCCCGCGAGCATTCTCAGATGGCCGTACCAGCCGACCTTCTGGGTGTCGACGGCGACCTCGGAGCTGCTGCCGCTGCCGGCGCCGACGACGATGCCGAAGATGAACGCGAAGGCCGCGAGCGCGGCCAGCAGCGTCGCGCGGCGGCGACGGTGGGCCAGCTGTCTCGGCGTCGGCCTGGCCGGCCCGCGGATCACTCTGAGCAGCTCCTCGAGGTTCATGCGACTCACCTGATGATCGCTCATCGGGCGGATGGTCGCTGTCTCCATTACCCTTCGCCGCCGCATGTCGCCCGCGATCTGGATCATCGTCCCGACGTACAACGAGGCCGGTTCGATCGAGCAGCTGCTGCGCGCCGTCGCCGGCCAGCTGTCGACCGCCGCGCCCGGCGATCACCGCATCCTCGTCGTCGACGACGGCTCCCCGGACGGCACCGGCGCGATCGCCGAGCGGCTCGGCGAGGAGCTGGGCGTCGTCGAGGTGCTGCACCGCAGCGGCAAGGGCGGCCTCGGCAAGGCCTACCTCGCCGGCTTCGCGCACGCGCTCGAACGTGGCGCGCAGCTGCTGTTCGAGATGGACGCCGACCTCTCGCACGACCCGCTCTACCTGCCGCGCCTGCTGGAGGCGGCGAGAGGCGCCGACGTCGTGCTCGGCTCGCGCTACGTGCCCGGCGGCGGCGTCCGCAACTGGGGGCTGACGCGGCGCTTCATCAGCCGCGGCGGCTGCCTCTACGCGCAGCTCGTGCTGCGGCTCCCCCAGCGCGACCTGACCGGCGGCTTCAAGTGCATCCGCCGCGAGGTGCTGGAGGCGATCGAGCTGGAGAGCGTGCGCTCGCAGGGCTACGTCTTCCAGATCGAGATCACCTACCGCGCGGTGCTCGCCGGCTTCCGCGTGACCGAGGTGCCGATCGTCTTCAGAGACCGCGAGATCGGCAGCAGCAAGATGTCCGGCAAGATCGCCCGCGAGGCGATGTGGCGCGTGCCGCAGCTGCGCCGCAGCGCGCCGGCCGCGCTCGCGCGCGTCGCGGCGCGCAAGCGAACAGCGTCCTAGCCGCGAGTTCCCGCTACGGCGTCGCCGTGCGCGGCGCCGTCGTGGAACTCGCAATGCGAAGCACTAGCCGCCGGCCGGGTTCGGACCGCGCGCCGGGCGCACCGGCGGCAGCTCGGCCTCCGGCTCGTCGGCGACGATCTCGCCGTTCTCGCGGCGCGCCTCGGCCAGCGCCCGCTCCAGCGCGCCGATGCGGCTGGCGAGGCCCTTGATCGCGTCGGAGATCGGGTCGGGCAGGTGGACCCAGTCGGCGTCGGGGCCCTCGGGCCGCTTGCCGTCGATCCGGACCGGGTGGCCGGGGTTGCCGACGACGGTCGAGTTCGGCGGCACGTCGTGGATGACGACCGTGTTGGCGCCGATCTTCGAGCCGTGGCCGATCGTGATCGGGCCCAGCAGCTTGGCGCCGGAGCCGATCGTGACGTTGTCCTCGACGGTCGGATGGCGCTTGCCGGTCGCGAAGCCGGTGCCGCCGAGCGTGACGCCCTGGTAGAGCGTGACGTCGTCGCCGATCACCGCCGTCTCGCCGATCACGACGCCCATCCCGTGGTCGACGAAGAAGCTGGAGCCGATGCACGCGGCCGGGTGGATCTCGATCCCGGTGACGGCGCGCGAGAAGCCGGCGATGATCCGCGGCAGCAGCGGCACGCCGGCCTGCTGCAGCGCGTGCGCGACGCGGTAGGCGAGCACGGCGTGGACGCCCGGCCAGATCGCCAGGATCTCGACGGCGCCGACGTCGCGCGCGGCGGGATCGCGCTCCTGAGCAGCGCGGACGTCCCTGCGGATCTCCCCGCCGACGCGGCGGAGGGTGCGGAAACCGACCATCGTCAGATCGTAGCCCCGCGCGGGGTGCGTCAGGGGGCGAAGAAGGGCGTCGAGACGTAGCGCTCGCCGGAGTCGGGCAGGATCGTGACGATCCGCTTGCCCTTCGACGCCGGCCGCTTCGCGACCTCGATCGCGGCCCACGCGGCGGCGCCGCAGGAGATGCCGGCGAGCACGCCCTCGCGCCGCGCCAGCAGCCGCGCGGTCCCGATCGCGTCCTCGTCGTCGACCGTGATCACCTCGTCGAGCAGCTCGCGGTTGAGGACCGGCGGCACGAAGCCGGCGCCGATCCCCTGGATCTTGTGCGGCCCGGCGTAGCGGCCCGACAGCACCGCGGAGGTGCGCGGCTCGACCGCGATCACCTCGAGGCGCGGGTTTCTCTGCTTGAGGTACTCGCCGGTGCCGGTGATCGTCCCGCCGGTGCCGACGCCGGCGACGAGCACGTCGACCTGGCCGTCCATCGCGTCCCAGATCTCGGGGCCGGTCGCGCGGCGGTGGGCCTCGGGGTTGGCGGGGTTGGAGAACTGGTCGGGCAGGAAGACGTCGCCGTTGCGGGCGAGCGCTCTCGCCGCCTCGACCGCCTCGTTCATGCCGCCGAGCGACTCGGTGATCTCGAAGCGGGCGCCGTACAGTCTCAGCAGGCCCTCGCGCTCGCGGCTCATCCCCTGCGGGAGCGTCAGCACGAGGTCGTAGCCCTTGGCGGCGCAGACGAACGCGAGCGCGATGCCGGTGTTGCCGCTGGTCGCCTCGACGATCGTCGTGCGGCCCGGCTCGATCCGGCCCTCGGCCTCGGCGGCCTCGATCATCGCGACGCCGATGCGGTCCTTGACGCTGCCGCCGGGGTTGAACGCCTCGAGCTTTCCGAACAGCTCGCCGGGCGCGTTCTCGGGCACGATCCGGGTCAGTTGGACCATCGGAGTGCGGCCGACGTGGTCGGCAATGTTGATCGGGATTCGCGGCATTGCGCCCGTAACGATAATGGTCAGCGATGTCGACTTCCGCACGGACGCTTGCCACCGCCGCGCTGCTCAGCCTCGGGCTGGCCGCCGCGCCCGCCGTCACGCCGGCCGCCGCGCCGCCGGCGACCGCTCCCGCCGCCGACCCGACGGCCGATCAGATCGCCGCGATCGAGACCTACTGGAACGACGGCGGCTGGGCGCGCGACAGCGCCGCCGTCGCGTCGAGCGCGTCGAGATTCCTCGCCGCGCAGGTGCGCGCCGCGACGCGCGGGATCAGAAGGCCGGCCGCCGCCAGACGCGCCACCGGCAGGCTGGTCGCGGTCTTCGACATCGACGACACGGTCCTGTCGAGCTACGCCTGCATGAAGGGCGCCGGCTTCACGAACCTGCAGCGCAGCGTCTGCGTCGCCGCCGGCCCGCACAGCGCGATCAAGCCGGTCGTCGCGCTCGTCAGACAGGCGCAGCGAGCGGGCGTGCGGGTCGCGTTCGTGACCGGCCGGCCCGACGGCCTGAAGCAGCTAACGAGCGACCAGCTCGCCAGCGCGGGCGTGCGCGGGCCGTGGACGCTGAGGCTGCGGCCGTCGTCGGACCACGCGGACTCGGTCGTGCCGTTCAAGGCGAGCGCGCGCAAGGCGCTGCAGCGCGGCGGGCGCCGCGTCGTGCTGTCGATCGGCGACCAGCAGAGCGACCTCTCCGGCGGTGCCGCGACGCGCACCTTCAAGCTGCCGAACCCGATGTACACGCTGCCGTAGCGACACGCCGCGCCCGTCGTGTGAACGTGCGCACATCCCCTCTTCACAGAATGTGAATGTGAGTGAGGTCACAGGACCCTTGCAGGCGCAACGATCGTGCCGATAATGCGTTCTGGGAGCGGAACGCAAAACGTTCTTCCTCCCGCCCCCTCTCAGGTCGTCTCGCGGAGCTCACGCTCCGCGAGGTCCACGTAAGTCCCTGACTCCGGCTGCGACCGCCGGCGTCTAGATGGGCCGCCCGAACCACCTTCGCATGGGGTCGCGCTCCGCGGTTCTCGTGCTGCCCTGAACACCCGCGCACCCACCTGCTCGCCATGACCCTCATCTCCATCGCCTCCTCCTTCGCGATCGTGCTCGGCTTCGCCGGGACCCTGCCCCACATCCGCACGATGGTGCGCAGCCGATCGTCGAACGGCCAATCGCCGACCGGCTGGCTGATCGGCATCCTCGTCAACGTCATGACCGGCTACGTCAACCTCGCCGGCCTCGGCGCCGTGATGCTCGGCGTCGGCAACGTGATCGCCGGCAGCTTCGCCGCAGTCGCGCTCTTCTGCGTGATCCGCTACCGCTCCGGCGAGCCGGTCATGCCGGCCGCGGCCGAGGCCGCCGCCGCAGCCGACGCCGACGTGCGCCCGCTCGCGACCGTCCACGAGCTGCCGACCGGCGAGTTCACGGCGATAAAGACGCTGATCGACGAGGAGCACGCCCGTCGCGAGTCGTTCCGCGTCGACGCCGACGTCGCCGAGCGCGCCTTCGCCGACCTCGGCGAGCCGGTCGCGGTCGCGGCCTAGCCCCAGCGGTGCGCGGCGGCGACGTCGCGCAGCCGCTGCTTCAGCTCCGGCTCGCACAGCGCGCCGGCGATGCCGGCCTCGAACAGCCCTTTGGGGTCGGCGCCGAGCGAGCGGGCGGCGGCGTGCTCGTCGTCCAGCTCGCAGTCGAAGAAGGTCGGGTCGTCGGTGTTGACGGTGACCGGCACGCCGGCCGCCAGCAGCTGCGGCAGCGGATGGTTCGCGACGCTGTCGGTGACCGACAGGCAGACGTTCGACAGCACGCAGACGTCGAGCACCATGCCGCGGTCGGCCAGCTCGCGCACGAGGCCGGGGTCCTCGACCGCGCGCACGCCGTGACGGATGCGGTCGGCGTGCAGCGTCTCCAGCGCGCCGCGGATCGAGGCCGGGCCGGCCGTCTCGCCCGCGTGCGGGACTGAGCCGATCCCGCCCTCGCGCGCGATCGCGAACGCCGGCGCGTACGGCTCGGGCGGGAACTGCGCCTCCGCGCCGCCGAGGCCGAGCGCGACGACGCCGCGGTCGCGGTGGGCGACGGCGAGGCGCGCGGTCCGCTCGGCGACGTCGAGGTCGACGCCGCGCGTGATGTCGGGCGTCAGCCGGACCTCGATCCCCAGCTCCTCGCGCGCCTGCTGGACGCCCGCGCAGAAGCCCTCGAAGACGGTCTCCAGGTCGATCCCGGCGGTCAGCTTGTCGGTCGGCGAGAAGATCGCCTCGAGGTAGACGGCGCCGCGCTGCTGCGCGCGGCGGGCGTAGTCGAGGACCAGCTCGCGGTAGTCCTGCTCGGTCTGCAGCGCCGGCGTCGTCGCGAACCATGACTCGATGAAGTGGTCGAAGTCGCGAAAGCGCATGAAGGCGCGCAGCTCCTCCGGCGTGCCGACCGGGAGCGCGAAGCCGTTGCGTCTGGCGGCCGCCAGCAGCAGCTCCGGCGAGACGGCGCCTTCGAGGTGGACGTGCAGCTCGATCTTCGGGTAGGGCGCGGCGCCGTCGGTCGTCATCGCGCAACCCTAACATCGCCGTGTCAAGGTTCTGCCGCCAGCTTCCGCTACGCTCGCCGGCAGTGACCGCTTTTCCCGCCGGAATCGGCCGGCGCGACGACCTCGACGCCGAACTGCAGGCCGCGCGCGAGGCGCTCGGCGAGGAGCGGCTCGTGCCGGCGCGCGTGCTCTCGCAGCACAGCGGAGTCTGGCTCGTGGCGGAGCCCGGCAGCGACGCCGCGCCGCGGCTGGTGCATGCGCGCGCGAAGGTCAGAGGCGAGAGCGACGGCCCGCCGATCACCGGCGACTGGGTCGTGCTCGACGGCGGCGACGCGATCGCAGCCGTCCTTCCCCGTCACGGCACGGTCGTCCGCCGCGCCGTCGGCGAGGGCCGCGCCGACCGCCAGGTGCTGGCGGCGAACGTCGAGCTGGCGCTGGTCGCCGAGCCGCTGCCGGAGCCGAACGAGCGGCGCGCCGAGCGGCTGGTCGCGATCGCCGGCGCCGGCGAGGTGCCGGTCGCGCTGCTGCTGACGAAGGCCGACCTCGACCCCGACGCCGACGCGACCGCGCTGCGGCTCGGCCGCGCGATCGGGATCGCCGACTCGATCGCCGTCTGCTCCAAGAGCGGCGACGGCGTCAGCGCCGTCCGCAGCCTGCTGCCGCCGGGCGCGACCGCCGTCCTGCTCGGCCCTTCCGGCGCCGGCAAGTCGACGCTCGTCAACGCGCTGCTGGGCGAGGAGCGCCAGGCGACCGGCGAGATCCGCGAGTCCGACGGCCGCGGCCGCCACACGACCGTCACGCGCGAGCTGCTCGCGCTCCCCCACGGCGGCCTGCTGATCGACACGCCCGGCATGCGCGAGGTCGGCATGTGGGACGGCGGCGTCGACGACACCTTCGAGGACGTCGCCGAGCTGGCCGCCGGCTGCCGCTTCTCCGACTGCCAGCACGACAGCGAGCCCGACTGCGCCGTCCGCGGCGTCGTCCCGCCCGCGCGCCTGGAGGCGTGGCGCAAGCTCTCCAGAGAGCAGGCCTGGATCGACGACAGACGCGCCGCCGCCAGAGCCCGCGAGTCCAGAGGCCGCTTCTACGAGCGCGTCCAGCGCGAAGCGCGGCGGGTCAAGGGCGGGGACGAGTGAGCCGCGCTCCGTGGCGCTGACGCTGCGCCCCGAGCGGCCGGAGGATCTGGCCGGCGCGCGCCGCGTGCACGAGCTGGCGTTTCCGACCCACGCCGAGGCGCGGCTGGTCGACGCGCTGCGGGACGAGCGGGCGCACGTGCCGGAGCTGTGCCTCGTCGCACTGCGCGGCGATCGGGTCGTCGGGCACGTCGTCTTCAGCCGCGCGCGGCTCGTGCCCTGCGGCGCCACGTCCGGCGCCGATCCGGCCCGCGGCGCAGCCGCCCCTGGCCAGGTCCCGCTGCTCGTGCTCGCCCCGATCGCGGTCGCGCCGGAGGCACAGCGCGCCGGGATCGGGTCGGCGTTGATTCGCGAGGCGTTGCGGCGCGCGCCGGCAGCGGCGCCGGGCGTGCCGCTGATCTCGCTGCTCGGTGATCCCGCGTACTACGGCCGCTTCGGCTTCGAGCGCGCCGCGCCGCTCGGGCTCCGCGCGCCGTTCGAGGTCCCGGACGCTGCCTGGCAGGCGCTCAGGCTGCCGGCGTACCCGCCGCCGGACCGGCCGCGGCCCGAGGGCGTCGTCGTCTACGCCCAGTCGTTCTCGAAGCTCACGTAGCGGTACGGCTCGACCAGACGGGCGCCGCGCAGGAAGGCCGCGACGCGGTCGCGGTTCGGCTGTGGCAGGAGTGCCTGCAGCAGCAGCGCGGCGCGCTCGCCCGCCAGCGGCGGTTCTGCAGCGCGCTTGCCGGCCGGCGGCGGCGCCGCCGCGACGGCTTCGCGCAGCCGCCGCTCGTCGACCTCGACCCCGTCGGCGAACGGGACCTGTGGCGCGAGCGACTGCAGCAGCACGAGCCCAGCGACCGCCTCGGGCGCAGCCGCGAGCAGCTCGAAGGCGGCGCCGAGGTGCGCGACCGGCGCCGTCGTGAGCGCGCCTGTCGCGCGTGCTGCGCGCGCGGCGGCGAGCGTCTCCGGCTCGATCGTCCAACCGGGCCGGCTGCCGAGCCGCACGAGGTGCAGCAGCGCCTCGGGTCGACGGTGGAAGCCGCTGGGGTCGCACAGGCGGACGCGGCGAGCCGCGAGGTCGCCGCTCGGGTCGTCGATCTCGCCGTCGAGCGTCAGCCGCGCCGCGCGCACCGTCAGCACGGCGTCCGACCAGGCGCCGACGGAGATCTGCCGCAGCCCGAGCACGTTCGCCGGCGGGCCCGCCCAGGCGTCGGCGCGCTCTCCCGGCAGCACGCGCAGCTCGATCTCCGGCGACGTGAGCGCGCGCAGCTCGGCGACGTCGCACCAGTCGCGGCGGATGACGTCGCCGCGCAGGCGCGCGCGCAACTCGCGCGCAAGCGGAGCCGCCGGGCCGTCCCAGGTCAGCACGAAGCGCAGCGGCTCGCGACCGTCGAGCAGGTCGATCAGCGCGTCGCCGGTGACGGCGACCTGTGGGATCGCGCCGGCGATCGCGGGCCCGCGGCGGCCGTCGCGGAGCGTCTCCGCCGTCGGCGAACGGAGCACGGCGAGGAGCCGCCGGCCGGCGGCTGACGCGGCCACCGCCGCGATCGGGTCTGCGGCAGCGGCTCGTGTCACGAGGCTGCGCTCAGATGTAGTACATCGCCGCGCCGGCGTCGCGCGCTTCGCGCTCGATCACATCGGCGACGGTGGTCTGCGCGAGCACGGCGCGGGCGGCAGCGGCGGCTTCGGCGAAGACGCCCTCGGAGTCGGCGCCGAAGGAGCCGTCGAGCAGCTCGACGATCTCCAGCACGGTGATCTCGCCGGGCTCTCTGGCGAAGCTGTAGCCGCCCTTGACGCCGCGCTGCGATCTCAGCACGCCCGCCCGGCGCAGGACCGCGAACAGCTGCTCGAGGAACTGGACGGGGATCTCGCGCCGTCTCGCCAGCTCGGCGATCGGGACCGGGCCGGAGCCGCCGAGGCGTCCCAGCTCGGTCAGGGCGCGCAGCGCGTAGGGGGATTTCGTCGTGATCGAGAGCATCGGGCGTTCCTTACCATCCACGAGGATATGTCACGGACGCGACGGCTTGCGCACTGGATCGGTCGACTTGCTCCTCCGATCGCGCTGATGGGCCTCATCTACTACCTCTCGGCGCAGCCGAATCTGAGAACCGAGCTGGGCACGATCGACCTGATCGGGCGCAAGTTCGTGCACATGGCGGAGTTCGGCCTGCTGTGGCTGCTGTGGCTGCGCGCGCTCGGCTGGAGCCGCGGCGCGGCGATCGCCGCCGCCGTGATCGCGATCGGCTGGGCGATCGGCGACGAGTACCACCAGACCTTCGTCGACGGCCGCCAGGGCGCCCCGCGCGACGTGCTGATCGACAGCGCCGGCGTGCTGATCGCCGTACTGCTGTGGTACCGCGTCCCGCACGTCAGGCGGGTCCTGCGGGTCGCTTAGATCCAACCCCGCTCGGTGGCGATCAGGACCGCCTGGGCGCGGTCGACAGCGCCGAGCTTGCCGTAGATGTTGTGCAGGTGGGTCCGCACGGTGCTGGTCGACAGCTCCAGCTCGTGCGCGATCTGCTTGTAGACCTTGCCCTGGCCGAGGCGCTTGAGCACCTCGGTCTCGCGGGCCGACAACGGGCAGGGGTCGAGCGCGCGCTGGCGCACGCCGTTCTGCGGATACGGCAGGTCGTACATGACCGAGCGCAGCTCAGCCGGGCCGATGCCGACCAGGCGCGCGGTCGACAGCATCTCGCTCGGGGAGACCGAGTCGCCGTGCCCGTAGTGGGCGAGCATGTCCGCGAGCCTGACGAGCGCGGCCTCTCCGTCGGCGTCCTCGCTGTGGTGGCGCTCGATCGTCGAGGCGATCGCCTTCGGCAGCCCCCAGCGGCGCGCGAGCACGCCGCCGACGAGCGCGTGGTCGACGCCCAGCTCGCGGCGCTCGCGATGGATCCGCTCCTCCGGCGTCTTCGCGTCGCCGTGGACCTGGCGCGGGTAGCCGGGGTAGGCGTGGGCGAGCACGAGCTTGCCGATGTCGTGCAGCAGGGCGGTCACCATCAGGCGGTCGCGGTCCTCGTAGCCGAGCTCGGTCGCGAGCCGGTCGGCGGCGCGCTGGGTCGCGACGCCGTGGAGGCGGAAGCGCTCCGGCGTGCCCTCCCAGATGCCGCCGCGCTCGAAGAAGTCGAAGGTGCGGGCGCGGCTGGCGAGCGCCTGCACGGCGGCCGGCGACAGCACGCTGACCGCCTTCACGACCGAGTCGACTCTGCCCCGAGACCTGCCGTCGACACGGTTGGCGAGCCGCAGCGTCGCGATCGCGAGCGCGACGTCGGACTCGACCGCGTTGACGATCTCGGCGGTCGCCGGGCGCTCCTGCGTGAACAGCCGCAGCACGCGGTTGCGCGACTCGGCCAGCACGGGGAACGCCTCCAGCGCCTCGAAGGCGGCCGTCAGCCGGCGCCCGTGCCCCTCGTTGTGGTGGCGCGGGAAGCCGGCCTCAGCGGTGGCGGCGGGCGATGTCGAAAGAGCGGTCAAGGTGGGTTGCGTCATCGGACGATCTCATGTTCCTCGCTCCGCAAGACGGTTGCGAGGGGATCGTCAGCTCAGCCGCAGCCGCTGTCCCGATCCGTTCAGGTTATCGGCAGGCACGGGCGCCGAGTTGAGGCCGAATCGCCTTGACAGACTGTCGAATCGTCGTTGACGCGCTGTCAACCGACCCGCGCGAGCGCGGCGTCGATCCGCTTCAGCGTCTCCTCGCGCCCGAGCAGCGCGACCGACTCGAAGATCCCGGGCGAGATCGTCGAGCCGGCGAGCGCGACGCGGACCGGCTGGAAGACGTGCTTCGGCTTCCAGTCGTTCGCCTCCAGCAGGCCCCGCAGTGCGGCCTCGACGCCGTCCTGCGTGAACGGCTCCAGCTCCGCCAGCGCGGTGCGCGCAGCGCGCAGGCCGTCGACCGAGCCCTCGACGCCGAAGGTCTTCTCCCACGCTCTGGCGTCGTCGCCGGGGCCGTCGAAGAAGAAGCCGGCGAGCGGCCAGAAGTCGGCCAGCGTCTGGATCTTCTCGCGGCTGATCTCGACCGCGCCGCGCAGACCGGAGCGGCCGGTGAACGCCTCCAGGCGCTCGGTCAGCTGCTCGACGCTCAGCTCGCGCAGGTAGATGCCGTTGATGTGGCGGAGCTTTCTCTCGTCGAAGACGGCCGGCGACTTGGAGATTCTCTCCAGTCTCAGCAGTCTCGCCAGCTCCTGCACGGTGAACAGCTCGCGCTCGGGGTCGAAGCCGGCGCCGAGCAGCGCGACGTAGTTGTTGACCGCCTCCGGCAGGTAGCCCTGGTCGCGCAGCTCCTGCACCGAGGCGGCGCCGTGGCGCTTGGAGAGCTTCTTGCCGTCCGGGCCGTGCAGCAGCGGCAGGTGGGCGTAGACGGGCGCTCTCTCCCCCAGCGCCTCGAACACGAGCAGTTGCTTGGGGGTGTTGGAGAGGTGGTCCTCGCCGCGCACGACGTGCGTGACGCCGGCGTCGAGATCGTCGATCGCGACCGCGAAGTTGTAGAGCACCGAGCCGTCGGCGCGGGCGATCACGGGATCGTCCATATGGACGTGCTGGAAGACGGCGTCGCCGCGGATCGCGTCGTGGACGACGGTCTCGCCCTCGTCGGGCACGCGCAGGCGGATCGCGCCCTCCTGCTCGGGCGTGCCGCGGTAGCCGCGGTCGTCGCCGTGCTGCGCCTTCCACGCTCTGACGTCGTCGCCGGTCGCGGTCGTGCGGTAGGCGTGGCCGGCGTCGAGCAGCTGTCTCAGCGCCTCCTGATGGCGCGCCTCGTTCGCCGTCTGGAAGACCGGACCCTCGTCCCAGTCGAGCTCGAGCCAGCTGAGCGCGTCGAGGATCTGCTCGACGTTCTCAGGGGTCGAGCGTTCGCGGTCGGTATCTTCGATCCGCAGCACGAGACTGCCGCCGCTGCCGCGCGCGAGCAGCCAGTTGTAGAGCGCCGTGCGCGCGCCGCCGATGTGGAGGGCGCCGGTGGGAGAAGGAGCGAAGCGAACTTTCATGGAGTCTGCATGCTAATCGGCACTCACGTCTCGCAGGCCGGCGGTCTCGACAAGGCGGTCGCGCGCGGCGTCGAGAGAGGCTGCGAATCGATCCAGATCTTCAACCAGTCGCCGCGGATGTGGAGACCGACCGCGTACGGCGAGGACGACTTCGCCGCCTTCAGAGCGGCGCTCGAGGAGTCGCCGATCAGAGCGGTCCTGATCCACGCGGTCTATCTGATCAACTGCGCCTCCGAGGATCCGGAGATCCGCACGAAGTCGCTCGCCTCGCTGAAGCAGTCGCTGTACGTCGGCGACGCGATCGGCGCCGATGTCGTGCTGCATCCCGGCTCGGCGCTGAGAGGCGAGGTCGGGCCCGCGATCAGACGCGCGGGCGAGGTCTTCGCGGAGGCGCTGGCGGAGACCGACCACAGCCTGCTGCTGCTGGAGGACACGGCCGGAACCGGCGGCACGCTCGGGCGCTCGTTCGAGGAGCTGCGCGACCTGATCGGCGCGGCCGGCGGAGGCAGACGCCTCGGCGTCTGCCTCGACTCCTGCCACCTGCTCGCGTCCGGCTACGACGTCCGCACCAACGACGGCCTGACCGACACCCTCGACCGGTTCGACGAGATCGTCGGCCTCGACCGCCTCGGCGCGATCCACCTGAACGACTCGCAGACGCCGCTCGGCTCCAACCGCGACCGCCACGCCAACCTCGGCGAGGGCGAGCTGGGCGTCGAGGGCTGCATGGCGTTCCTGTCGGAGCCGCGCTTCGAGCAGATGGCGGTCGTGCTGGAGACGCCCGGCCCGGACAAGAAGGGCACCTCCGCCGAGGAGATGGCGTTCGCGTTCAGACTGCGCAGAAGAGGGCTGAAACAGCGCAAGTGACAGCCCGTCCGTCGCCGCGTGAGCGCGGCCGGATCGTGGATGCTGGGCGCGATCCGATCCCGTGATCAGACCGGGTCGTCTTTGAACGGGATCGGATCGTGTCCAGCGCCGCGAGGCGGTTCGCTCACGCGGCGACGGGCGCTGCCACCATGGCAGCGCCGAAGTGATGCTCCAGCTCGGCCTGCAGGGCCGCGTTGCGGGCGACTCTGAAGGTCGGGCCGAGGCGGAGGGTGCGGGGGCCGTCGGAGGTGTGGATCTCCAGCAGCACCGGCGACTCGCCCGGGAAGTTCTCGATCACCGACTTGAGGTCGTCGATCGCGGTCGCGCGCAGCGCGGTCGCGTCGAGCCGCAGGCGGAAGGCCGGAGGGCCGACGGGGATCTTCGCCGCCTCCTCCTCGGCCGCGGCGACCTCCTCCTCGCTGGGCGCGAACAGCTCCGCGTCCTGCACGACGATCGTCGTCTTGGAGGCGTCCTTGTGGTCGACGCGGCCGCGCAGCGTGATGACCGCGTCCATCTCGAACGCCTCCTCGGAGGCGGCGAGCGTTCTGCCGAAGATCAGCAGCTCGACCTGGCCTTCGAGGTCGTCGAGCGTGGCGAACATCATGTGGTCGCCTCTCTTCGTCCGCAGTCTCTTCGTCTGCACGATGATCCCGCCGACGGTGACCCAGTCGCCGTCCTTTCTGTCCGGCAGGTCGGCCAGCGCGCAGTCGACCTTCGCGCGCATCGCGGCGCGGACCGCCTTCAGCGGATGGGCGGAGATGAAGAGGCCGATCGACTCCTTCTCGGCCGCCAGCAGCTCGTTCTGGTCGTACTCCTCGAGCGGGATCGGCGGGTGCGTCGGGGCCGCGAAGGCCGCCGCGGCGCCGTTGCCGCCACCGCCGTCGTCGAAGCCGAGGTCGAAGATCGAGCCCTGGCCGATCAGCGCGTCCTGCTGCGCCTTCTGGCCGGCCGCCTGCGCGGATTCGAGCACCTCCAGCATGCCCTTGCGCGAGGCGCCGGTCGAGCTGAAGGCGCCGCACTTGATCAGCGCCTCGATCGCCTTCTTGTTGACCGACTTGTTGTCGACGCGCTCGCAGAAGTCCCACAGCGAGGTGAACGGACCGTCCTCCTCGCGGGCGCGCTTTATCCCCTCGACGGCCGCGTAGCCGACGCCCTTGACGGCGTCGAGGCCGAAGCGGATGTTGCCGTCGACGACCATGAAGTCGTGGTCGGAGAGGTTGACGTCCGGCGGCAGGATCTCGATCCCCATCTGCTCGGCCTGGGCGACGAAGAACGGGACCTTGTCCTTCGTGTCCATGACGGAGGAGATCAGCGCCGCCATGTACTCGGCCGGGTAGTTGGCCTTCAGCCAGGCAGTGCGGTAGGCGATCAGCGCGTAGCAGGCGGCGTGCGACTTGTTGAACGAGTAGTCGGCCGACTTCTCGTTCGTCGTCCACAGCCACTCGATCACCTGCTCCGGGATTCTCGAGGCGCGGCAGCCGGCGACGAACTCCGGCTGCAGCTGCGCCATCGCGGCGCGGTTCTTCTTGCCGATCGCCTTGCGGAGGTCGTCTGCCTTCGCGCCCGAGAACCCTGCCAGCTGCTTGGCGATCTGCATCGCCTGCTCCTGGTAGAGGATCACGCCCTTCGTCGATTCGAGGATCGGCCGCAGACGGTCGTCCGGGTAGGAGATGCCGTCGGGGTTGCGCTTGCCGCGCGCGTACGCGGGGATCTGGTCCATCGCGCCCGGGCGGTAGAGGGCGTTGAGCGCGATCAGGTCCTCGAGCTCGGTCGGTCTGACCTTCTTGAGCGACTCGCGCATGCCCTCGGACTCGAACTGGAAGACGCCGACCGAGTCGCCGCGGGCCATCATCTCGTACGTTCTGACGTCGTCGAGCGGCAGCGTCGTCATGTCCGGCCGCGTGCCCGTCGAGCGCTCGATGATGTCGAGCGCGTCCTCGATCACGTCGAGGTTGCGCAGGCCGAGGAAATCCATCTTCAGCAGGCCCAGCTCTTCGACGGGCTTCATCGAGAACTGCGTCACCGTGCGATAGACCTTGTCGCCTCTGTCGTCCGTGCCGGCGTCGGCCAGCTGCAGCGGGACGATGTCGGTCAGCGGGAAGCCGGCGATCACGACCGCGGCGGCGTGGATCGAGGAGTTGCGGACGATCCCCTCGAGGCCCTGCGCGACGTCGACGATCTGTCTGGAGACCGGGTTCTGGTCGACCTCGCCGCGCAGCGGCTCGCCCGGCTGAAGGCAGTCCTCGAACGACGGCGGCCGGCCCATGATCGGGTCCGGGATCAGCTTCGCGAGCTTGTCGCCGGCGCCGTAGTCGTGGCCGAGCACGCGGGCGGCGTCGCGCGTCGCGGCGCGCGGGAACATCTTGCCGAAGGTGATGATCTGCGCGACCGACTGTCTGCCGTACTTCTCGGTCACGTATCTGATCACGCGCTCACGGCCGCGGACGGAGAAGTCGATGTCGATATCAGGCATCGACACGCGCTCGGGGTTGAGGAAGCGCTCGAACAGCAGGTCGTAGGCGAGCGGGTCGACGTCGGTGATGCCGAGCGTGTAGGCGACGATCGAGCCGGCGGCGGAACCACGGCCCGGACCGACCGCGACGCCGTTCTCCTTCGAGTATCTGACGAAGTCCCAGACGATCAGGAAGTAGGCGTTGAAGCCCATTCTGTCGACGACCGCCAGCTCCATCTCCATCCGCTCGACCGCGTCGGCCGGCAGCGGGGTGCCGTAACGGCGGTGCATCCCCTCCATCACGAGGTTGCGCAGGTACGCTCTCTCGTCCTCGCCGTTGGGCGTCGGGTAGCTCGGGATCAGCTGGCCGCCGAGCGGGATCTCGACGTTGCAGCGCTCCGCGATCTCCAGCGTCGACGGCAGCGCGTCCGGCCACTCGGCGAAGGCGTCCGCCATCTCCTGCGTCGACTTGAGGTAGAACTCGTTCGTGTCGAACGTCATCTTCGGCTCGGCCAGCGTGCTCTTCGTCTGCACGCACAGCAGCGCCGTGTGATGGTGGTAGTCCTCGCGGCGGAGGTAGTGGACGTCGCCGGTGCCGACGAGCGGGCGGCCCAGCTCGCGGGCGATCTTGACGATCCCCTCGTTCGCCTTGTCCTGGTCCGCGATGCCGTTCTTCTGGACCTCGAAGTAGACGTTGTCGCGGCCGAAGATCTGCATCAGATCGTCGGCGTGTGCGCGCGCCTCCTCCGGGCGGTCGTTGATCAGCCGCTGGCAGAAGCGCGAGGCGAGGCAGCCGGTGAGGGCGATGATCCCCTCGGAGTGCTGCGACATGATCTCGAAGTCGACGCCCGGCTTGCCGCGGTGCAGCCCCTCCAGGAACCCGGTCGAGGAGAGCTTGACGAGGTTTCTGTAGCCGACGTCGTTCTGCGCCAGCAGCGTGAGGTGGTTGCGCTCCGTTCTGCCGCCGCGGAAGTGACGGTCGTCGACGACGTACACCTCGCACCCGAGCAGCGGCTTGACGTCGTGCTTCTTGCACGCCTTGTACATCTCGACCGCGCCGTTCATGACGCCGTGATCGGTGAGTCCGAGAGCCGGCTGGTCGAAGGCGGCGGCACGCGCGGCGAGCGCGTCGATCTTGCACGCGCCGTCGAGCAGCGAGTACTCGGAATGAACGTGGAGGTGGGCGCAGGAGGAACTCATCGGGACATGCAGAATAGGCGCCGCGCCGGACGCCGTGCGCGATCCCCGACGGCGTCTACGATCGCGGCGCGTCGGCCGTCGGCGGCAGCTCCGCGGCGGTCCCGGCGTCGGCGATCGTCGGCGGTTCGGGCGCGCTTTGAGGCGCCAACACAGACGTGGTGAAGCGCCCGATCAGATGCAGCGCGGTGCGGGCCGCCGGGGTCCCGCCCCACAGCGGCGGGACGTGCGGCTGGCGGTCGAAGACGTGCAGCTCCGCCCGCTGGCCGGCGGCCGCGACTCGCTCGGCGACGGCGCGCGACTCGTCCAGCAGCAGCTCGGTCGAGCCGACCTGCACGATCGCCGGCGGGATCGCCTGCCGCCACAGCTCGTCGGGGGCGAAGATCGGCGAGGCGCGCCAGTCGGCTGGGTCGCGCGCGAACGCCGGCGTCGTCGCGATGCGGGCGAAGCGGCGCAGCGCGGCCGGTGGGATGAACGGGTCCAGCAGCGCGTTGCCGGTGAACGAGTCGTGGCTGAGCGAGAGGTCGGCCCACGGCGACAGCAGCACCAGCGCGGCCGGGCGCGGCAGGCCGGCCTCGGCGGCGTGGAGCGCGAGGCTGAGCGCGAGGTTGCCGCCGGCAGAGTCGCCCGCGACGACGATCCGGGACGGGTCGCGGCCCGCGTCGAGCAGCTCGCGGTAGGCGGCGAGCGCGTCCTCGGTCGGGGCCGGCAGCGTCGCCTCCGGCGGGAGCCGGTAGTCGAGGCTCAGCGCGGCCATGCCGGTCACGTGCGAGATGCGCGAGACGAGGCTGCGATGGGTCCGCGGCGAGCCGAAGACGTAGCCGCCGCCGTGCAGGTAGAGCACGATCGGCGCGTCGGTGGCGGGGATGACGCTGTCGGCGGCGCGATCGCCGTCGCGCAGCGCGGCCTGCTCGCGGGCGCGCGGCGCCAGCACCCACTCGGCCGGGCGGTCTCCGGTGCGCGTCTGCTCGACGCGGGTGCCCTTCAGCACCGGCACGCGCTCGGTCGGGTCGGTGACGCGCTTGAGCAGCCGGATCCCGCGCGGGGTCAGCCGCCACGAGCGGGCGAGCGGGATCCAGGTGCGGCGCAGCGTCCGTTCGAGCGCGCGCGTCTGCTGGGCCGCGGGGCCGTGGTACACCTCGCCGAGTCTGACGGGGTCGGGCATCGGTGAGGCAGCCTAGCTGCGACGCGTGCCGCGGCGGGCCGGTTCCCCTCGGCGGGCTGCCCGCGCCGGACAAGTCTGCGGTGTTTGCCGCTCTCTGCGAGGCAAGATCCGCAGACTTCCGCGGAGCGGGCCGCGGGGTGCGTCAGGTGCGGGCGAACTCGGTCGCGCGGATCCAGCCGCGCAGCCGTTCGAGCGCCTTCAGGTCGCCGTCGATCGCGGCGCCCTCCCCCGGCGGCGGCGTGACGCCGGCCAGCACCGCCAGCAGCGCGCCGCGGGTGCAGCGGAGCGTGACGGTCGCCTCCTCGCCCGGACGGGTGCGCAGGACCGCGATCGGGGCGCCGTGCTGGATCCGCATCCAGGCGTCGGGCGGGCCGCCGGGCAGCGGCGCGTGGGCGATCGTGAAGCGGTTGCCGAAGGTGGCGGAGGAGTCGATCGCGAGCGCGGCCAGCCACAGCGCCAGCGCCGGCTCCAGCGTCGCGCCGCTGGAGGCGAGGTCGCGCAGCGCGAGCGGCTCGCGTGCGAGTCTGCGCAGCTCCCGCAGCTTGCGGCGCGAGCCCTTGATACGCG
Organism: Conexibacter sp. CPCC 205762; assembly: GCF_030646155.1. Lineage (GTDB taxonomy): Bacteria > Actinomycetota > Thermoleophilia > Solirubrobacterales > Solirubrobacteraceae > Conexibacter. The sequence goes on along the minus strand of NZ_JAUTDN010000014.1, from coordinate 38,283 downwards.
CGCGGCGACGCAGGCCGCGGCGGCGCAGCAGCAGCTTGGCGAGGCCGGCGTGGTCGGTCGTGACGCGCAGGTCGGTGGCTCTGGAGGAGCGCGGGCCGTCGAGCGGTCTGACGCACGTGTGCCCGTCGTGCACGTCGACCGCGACCGTGCCGCGATCGGTCAGCACCAGGTCGTAGGAGACCTGCTGCGAGACGAGCCCCTGCGCGGGCAGGATGCCGACCAGAATCCTGCCGGCGGTCTCGGGATCCTCAGCCGCGAGCCGCTTCAGCGCGCGCGGCAGCCACGGCGCCGGCGGCCCACTCGGCGCGCGCTGCAGCCCGAACGGCTCCCGCCGCTCCGGCTCCGCCGACGCAGCCCTCGTCGGCGGCGTCTCCCACGCGACCGGACTGGCGCCCACCTCGGCCGGCGGTATCGCGGGAGCGAAGGGCGCGGGGGCGGCGTCAGCGGCCGGCGGCGCGTCAACGGCGGGAGCCGGCGCGGCGTCGGCGGGTGCTGGGGCGGCGTCGGCGGCGGGTGCCGAGGCGGCGTCAGCGGCCGGCGGCGCGTCAACGGCAGGTGCCGGGGCGGCGTCAGCGGCCGGCGCGGCGTCACCGGCAGATGCGGCGTCGGCGGCCGGCGCGGCGTCAGCGACAGGCGCGGCTTTGGCGGCCGGCGCGGCGTCGGCCTCCTCGTCGAGCGGCTCGGTCGTCGCGCGGAGGCGATCGCGGGCCTCGGCGAGGCGGGCGGCGTCGAAGCCCGGCAGCGCGGCCGGCGGCAGCTCCTCGTCGGCGAGGCCCTCCGGCGCGTCCACGACCGGCGCCGCGGCCTGCTCGGCCGGCGACGCTGCCGCAGCGGGCGCATGCTCGGCGGCAGCGGCCGGCGCATCCGCGGTGGCCGGCGATGCGTCCACGCGAGCGGTGTCGGCAGCCGGCGGCGTACCCACGGCAGTCTGCGCCGCGTGGGCGCGGTCGGCCTCGGCAGCCGGAGACGTCTCTGCGGCGGCCGGCGGCGCGTCATCGGCGGTCGGTGTGTCCGGTGCGGTCGCGGCAGGGGCAGACGTGAGCGGCTCGGCGTGCGGTATCAGCGAGCGGGTCGGGGAGCCGCGCTCAGTCAGCATGCGGAGGGCGTTGGCCGCCTCGAGCTCGCCGCGCACGCGCCGCAGCGCGCCCTCGATCCGCTGCTCGGCGTCCATCCGCGAGGCGATCGCGCGCTCGAGCTGGGCGATCTGCTCGCGCAGCTCCCGCTCGGTCGCGGCCTGACGGTCGAGCTGGCCCTGCAGCCGCCCCGAACGCTCGCGCTCCAGCGCCAGCGCCGTCACCGGTATCGCCCGCGAAGGCCCGCGCTCGGCCGCGAACGGCATCGCGTCCGCGGCGGACGAGGCCGCGTCCGCGCCCGGCGCGACAGCAGACGACGCCGCGTCCGCGCCCGGCGAGACAGCCGACGACGCCGCATCCGCACCCGGCGCATTCGCTGAGGCCGGCGTGGCCTCGGCAGGGGCGACGCCGGGCGACGCCGGCTCGGCGGCGAGCGGCGCGGCGGCCGCAGGCGGCGGGGTCGTCTCGCCGCGACGGCGCAGGTCGATCTCGGACGGCAGCGGGCGGCCGCGACGAGCGGCGCCCGGTCTGCGTGCCTCGGCTGCCGCGCGCTGGGCGACCAGCTGCTGCTCGCGCTCCAGCGCCGAGCGTCTCGGCACGATCGGGGCCGGCGCGGGCGTCGCGACGGGCGGCGCCAGCGCAACCGCCTGCATCGAGCGCGCCAGCGACAGCTCCGCGTGCAGCAGCGGAAGCGAGACCGGCGACGCCCCGCTCGCGCCCGGAGCGCCGGCGCCGGCAGCAAGGGCGTCAGACGCGGCGGGTGTCGCATCGGCAGCGTCCGCGGCAGGCACATCGGCGACGGCCGCGGCGGGCGTGGCGGCGGCCGGGGTTTCGGCATCGGGCGCGGCCGCTTCGCCGCGTTCCAGGCGCTCTCTCAGCGCGTCGCGCTCGGCGCGGGCTTGGGCGAGCTGGGCGCGCAGCGCCTCGCGCTCGGCCTGCTCGTGGGCGACCTCGGCGAGGACGGCGTCGGCGCCCTCGCGGGCGGCGCTCGCCTCGGCGCGGGCGGCGGACAGCTCGGCGGCGAGGCGCTCGACCTCCTCCAGCGCGCGGCGGCGCTTCTCTCTCGACGCGCCGCGCTTGGCCTCCGCGCGACGGCGGGCGGACTCGGAGGCGGCCGCCACCTGCTCGGCCTCGGTGACGCGCTCGCGCAGCGCGGCCAGCTCGGACGCCGCCCGCTTGGAGGCCTGCTTCGCGCGCTCCTCCTCGGCTTCGATCCGCGCGCGCTGCTCCGACGCGGTCAGCTCGGCGCGCGAGAGGCGCGCCTCCAGCTCGGTGCGCGTCTCGTCGGCGGCGGCGGAGACGCGCTCGCGCTCGTCACCGCGCTCGGCGGCGGTCGCCTCGGCCCGCTCGGCGCGGCCGCGCAGCTCGATCAGCTCGGCGGCGGTGCGCTCGGCCCTCGCGCGCGCCTCCCCCAGCTCGGCCTCGACCCGCTCTGCACGCGTGTGCGCCTCGGCCAGCTCCACGTCGGCGCGTCCGGCATGCGCGCGCACCTCGTCCAGCTCGCGGCGGGCTGAGGCCGCTGCCTCGTCCAGCTCGCGCCGGGCAGTGGCAGACGTCGCCTCGAGCTCACGCTCGCCCCGCGCTCGCGCCTCGTCGAGCGCGCGCCGCGCATCGGTCAGCTCGCGCTCCCCGCGCGCTCGCGCCTCAGCCAGCTCGCGCGCGAGCCGCGCCTCGGCCTGCGTCAGCGCCTCGCGCGCCTCGATCCGCTGCGCCTCCTCGGCGTGGGCGCGCAGCTCGGCCGCTCTCAGCGCCCGTTCGCGGTCGGCGACGAGGCGGCTGAGGCGCTCCGGCTCCAGCCGCGCCTGCTCCAGCTCCGCCTCCAGCCGCGCCCGCTCGGCCGACAGCTCGGCCGCCAGCGCCTGCGCGTCGGCGGCGCGGCGGGCCGCGACCTGCTCCGCCAGCTCCGCACGCTGCGCGCGTCGCTCGGCGAGGACGGCGGGGTCGACGACGTTGGCGTCGTCAGGCGGGAACGGGTCGGGAGACATCTTCATGGGCAAGCCGGGGAACGCCCCAGGCTACCTGCGATCTCGGACGCGCGGCAGCGTCACGACATGACTGAACGAACTCCTGCAAGAAGCCGTTCAGAAATTCCCGCACGATGCGGGGAAACGAGATCAGTCGGCCGAGCCGAGACGCTTCTGCGCGATCACGATCGCGCCCGCGACGCCGACCGCCACGAGCGCGCCGGCGCCGATCTTCTTCGGCGCCGTGCCGTAGCGCTTGCGCAGGTACCGCGTGCCGACTCTCCAGACGATGAAGCCAAGCGCCTTGTAGTACATGGAGACCTACCTACCCGCCCAGGAGAGCCCGCAAAATCAGGACTCTCTGCGCTCGCGCAGCTGGTACGCCATCCGCGACTGCAACGACCACAGCTCGATGAAGCCGGGCGAGGCGGTCTGCGAGAAGAGGCCGCCCGACTCCGCGAACGAGGCCAGCGAGGCGTCGTAGACGGCGTTCGGCGACTCGCGCGTGACGACGCGGACCGAGCCCTTGTAGAGCTTCAGCCCGACCTTGCCGGTCACCTGCTTGTTGACCGCGTCCTGGTAGGCGTCGATGTCGGAGCGCAGCGGCTCCCACCAGAGGCCGGCGTAGACGAGGTAGCCCCACTTCTGGTCGAGCCCCGTCTTGAACTGGTTCTGGTGGATCGTGCCGACGAGGTGCTCCAGCTCCTGGTGGGCCGGCAGGACGATCGCCGCCGCCGGCACCTCGTAGATGTCGCGCACCTTCAGGCCGACGATGCGGTCCTCGATGTGGTCGACGATCCCGACGCCGTGCTTGCAGCCGATCTCGGCGACCCGCTCCAGCAGGTCGGCCAGCCTCAGCTGCTCGCCGTTGAGGGCGACCGGGACGCCCTCGAAGAACTCCAGCTCGACGATCTCCGCCTCGTCCGGCGCCAGCTCGGGGCGCGTGACGAGCTGGAAGACGTCGTCCTCCGGCGCGTGCGTCAGGTCCTCGATCCAGCGGCCCTCGGAGGAGCGGCCCCAGAGGTTGTCGTCGATCGAGTAGGGCGTCACCTCGGCGCCGCCCTTGACGAAGATGCCGTTGGCGCGCGCGTAGGCGATCTCCTCCTCGCGGCCCATCTGCCACGAGCGGACCGGCGCGATCACCTTCAGCTCGGGGCCGAGTGTCGCGATCGTCGCCTCGATGCGGACCTGGTCGTTGCCCTTGCCGGTGCAGCCGTGGGCGATCGTGTCGCAGCCGGTCTTGCGCGCGTACTCGACCGCGAGCTTCGCGATCAGCGGGCGGCCGAGCGCGGTGAAGAGCGGGTAGCCGCCGCCGTAGAGGGCGTTGGCCTTGATCGCCGGCGCGATGAAGTCGCGCGCGAACTCCTCGCGGGCGTCGACGACATGCGTCTCGATCGCGCCGATTCTGAGCGCCTTGTCCTTGATGACCTCGTAGTCCTCGCCAGGCTGGCCGAGGTTGACGGTCAGGCAGACGACCTCGGCTCTGTACTCGTCCTGGATCCACTTGAGCATGACGCTCGTGTCGAGCCCGCCCGAGTAGAGCAGCAGGACGCGTCTGACCTCGGCGGGATCGGCCTCGTAGCTCGCGGTGCGCGCGGGCGCAGCGGCGATGCGGTGGACTTCGGTCTGGATGGGCTCGCTCATTGCGGGCCGGACTTTACGGCAAGTCCTACGCGCGGGTGCGCGACGCCGTCGGCGCCAGCCGCGCCAGCAGCCGCTCGACGCGGCCCTCCAGCTCCTCCGGCCGGACTGCGAGCGTGGTCGCGATGTCGGCGGAGGGAGTGCCGTCGAGCAGCATCGCGACGATCGGCCAGTCCTCGGTCGGGATCCGCGCGCGCGCGTCCTGCAGCCGCTCCGGCGTGACCGGCGCGAGCAGGTGCTCGCCTCTGTGGACGCGGCGGATGCCGTCGAACAGCTCCAGCATCGGGGCGGTCTTGTCGAGCATTCCGTCGGCGCCGGCGAGCGTCGCCGCGACCGACAGCTCGTCGTGCGCGAAGGCCGAGTAGATCAGCACTCTGCAGTGCGGGTCCAGCGCCTTCACGCGGCGGCAGAGCGCGAGGCTGCTGCCGCCGGGCAGGTGCAGGTCCAGCAGCACGAGATCCGGTCTCGCGCGCTGCGCGAGCCGCCAGCCCTCCTGCTCCTCGGAGGCCGCGCCGACCGGCACGAGGCCAGGCTCGCTGCGCAGGACAGCGACGAGGCCGGCACGGACGGCGGGATGGTCGTCGACGATCAGGATGCGAATCACGGGACGCCAAGACCATACCCTGGCCAGCAGCGGTCCGACCGCATCCTGATCGGATCCGAACAGCTTCAGCCGGCCCGGCGGCGGCGCGCGCCGCCGCGAGCGGCGACGCGTCAGAGCAGCGCGGCGATCCGCCCGACGGCGTCGTCGACCTGCTCGTCGGAGACGACCAGCGGCGGCAGCAGGCGGATCGTGCCGGGCCCGGTCGCGTTGACGACGATCCGCTGCTCGGTCAGCGCCCGCAGCGCGAGCGCCGGCGCGCCCTCGACGTCGAAGCCGACCATCAGGCCGCGGCCGCGCACGTTCGAGAGGCCCGGCAGCGCCGCCAGCCGCTCGCGCAGGCGCGTGCCCAGCTCGACGACGCGCGCCAGCAGGGCGGGATCCTCCAGCACGTCGAAGGCGGCGTTGGCGGCGGCGGCGGCGAGCGGGCCGCCGGCGAAGGTCGAGCCGTGGTCGCCGGGCTGGAAGACGTCGGCCAGGCGCGGGCCGGTCACCAGCGCGCCGATCGGCAGGCCGCCGCCGAGCGCCTTCGCGGAGGTCAGCGCGTCGGGCACGACCGCCGTCTGCTCGTACGCCCACATCGTGCCGGTCCGCCCCATCCCGGTCTGGACCTCGTCGAAGACGAGCGCGGCGCCGACGCGGTCGCAGGCGGCGCGGGCGGCGAGCAGGAACTCGTCGGACAGCGGATGGACGCCGGTCTCGCCCTGGATCGGCTCGACCAGCACGGCCGCGGTCTGCGGGCCGACGGCCGCCTCCAGCTCCGCGACGGTCGCGTGGATCGGCACGAAGCCGGGCACCAGCGGCGCGAACGGCGCCTGCTTGGACTCCTGCGTTGTCGCGCTCAGCGAGCCGTAGGTGCGGCCGTGGAAGCCGCCGTGGAGGACGACGATCTCACCGCGCGGCTTCGCCTTGCGGACGAGCTTCAGCGCCGCCTCGTTGGCCTCCGTGCCGGAGTTGCAGAAGAAGACCTTGCCGCCGAGCGAGGACTCCGACAGGCGCCGCGCCAGCCGCATCGCGGGCGCGGTGTAGAAGAGGTTGGTCGTGTGCGTCAGCGTCCCGGCCTGCTCGCGCACGGCGGCGACGACCGCCGGATGGCAGTGGCCGACGTTGAGGACCGAGATGCCGGAGAGGAAGTCGAGGTACTCGCGGCCCTCGTCGTCCCACAGCCGCGCCCCCTCCCCTCTGACCAGCTCGACCGGGTAGCGGGCGTAGGACGGGATCACATGGGCGGATTCGACCGCCTGCAGCTCTGTCAGGGTCATATCGCGGGCTTGACCATCGTGCCGAGACCGGCGTTGGTGAACAGTTCGAGCAGCAGCGAGTGCGGCACGCGCCCGTCGACGATGACCGCCGAGGAGACGCCGCCGTGGATCGCGTCGATGCAGGCGGACAGCTTCGGGCGCATCCCGCCGGAGATCTCCGGCAGCCGGCGCTCGACCTCGTCGGCGGTCACCTCGGTGATCACCGACTCGGGGTCCGACGGGTCGCGCAGCCAGCCGCGCACGTCGGTCAGGAACATCACCTTGTAGGCGCCGAGCGCACGCGCGACGGCGCCGGCCGCCTCGTCGGCGTTGATGTTGTACGAGTTGCCCTCACGGTCGGCGCCGACCGAGGCGACGACCGGGATGTAGTCCTGCGCGATGTGCGTCAGCACGTCCGTGTCGACCCGCTCGATCCTGCCGACGTAGCCGATGTCCTCGCCGCCGGGCGCGAGCTGGCGGGCGGCGCGGAACAGCAGGCCGTCGTCGCCGCAGAGGCCGACCGCCCCCTGGCCGTGGCGGTTGATCCGCAGCACGATGTCCTTGTTGACCTTGCCGACGAGCACCATCTTCGCGATCTCGACGGTCTCTCTGTCGGAGACGCGCAGGCCGGAGACGAACTCGACCGGGAGGCCGAGCCGGCCCATGTAGTCGGTGATGTCGGGGCCGCCGCCGTGGACGACGATCGGGTTGATCCCGACGTACTTCATCAGCACCACGTCGCGCGCGAACTCCTCGCGCAGCGCCGGGTCGGTCATCGCCGCCCCGCCGTACTTGATGACGACCGTCTTGCCGTGGAACTCGCGGATGTACGGGAGCGCCTCGAGCAGCGTCGCGATGTCGCGTGTCGGCGGGGCTGGATTCATCTCAGGTCGTGTACTCCGCGTTGATCGTCACGTACTCGTGGCCGAAGTCGGAGAAGAAGACCTCCGTCTCCGCCCCCTCGCCCGGGAGCGCGACGACGTACTCGACCTCGTCGCGCTGGACGGCCGTGTTGAGGGCCTCCTGGTCGAACCGCAGTGCGCTGCCGTCAGCGAAGACGGTGACGCCCTCGATCGCGATGTCGAAGTGCAGCGGCGAGCTGTCCAGCAGCGCGCCGCCGACCGCCTGCGCGATCCGGCCCCAGTTGGGGTCGCCGCCGTTCAGCGCCGTCTTCACCAACGGCGAGTTGGCGACCTCGCGGGCGACCTTCTCGACCGCGCCGTGGTCCTCGCCGGAGACGACGACGCGGCCGATCCGCGCCGCTCCCTCGCCGTCGGCGACGATCAGCAGCGCGAGCTGGCGCAGCAGCGCGTCGAGCGCCTCACCGAGCTTCAGCTCGTCCTCGGACAGCGGCGCGACCTTGACGCCGCTGGCGCCGCTGGCCATCAGCACGACGGTGTCGTTGGTCGACAGCTGGCCGTCGACGGAGATGCGGTCGAACGAGCGCTTGACGGTCACGCCGAGCAGCAGGTCGGCGGTCTCCTGCTCCAGCAGCGCGTCGGTCTGCACGAAGCAGAGCATCGTCGCGAAGTTCGGCTGGATCATGCCGGCGCCCTTGCACTGCGCCGTCAGCCGCACGTCGCCCGCCGGCAGCTCGACGACGAGCGAGGCGCGCTTGGCGAATCTGTCGGTCGTCCTGATCGCGTCGGCGAAGTCGCGGTCGCCGTCGGTGCGCAGCTCGGCGTGGACCTCCTCGACACCGGCGATCAAGCGGTCGAGCGGCAGCGGCACGCCGATCACGCCGGTCGAGGCGACGGCGACATGGAGCTGGTCGACGCCGGTCGCCTGCGCGACCGCGGCCTGCGTCGCGAGCGCGTCGTCGACGCCCCGGGCGCCGGTCGCCGCGTTGGCGTTGCCGCTGTTGGCGACGACCGCCCGCAGCCGGCCGACCTCGGCCCGCTCTCGCGAGACGATCACCGGCGCGGCGAGCACGCCGGAGCGGGTGAAGCGGGCGGCGCTGACGGTCTCGGGCGCGTCGGCGACGAGCAGCCCGAGGTCCTTCTCGCCGCTCGGCTTGACGTGCGCGGAGACGCCGGCGGCGCGGAAGCCGCGCGGCAGGCCGCCGCGGTCGTCCTCGCGCACGTGGCGCGGGCGCGGGACCCAGCGGGAGACGAAGAAGGAGTCGCTCACGAGATGCCCTCCGTCTCCTCGTAGCCGAACATCAGGTTGAGGTTCTGGACCGCCTGCGAGGAGGTGCCCTTCCAGAGGTTGTCGATCGCCGCCAGCACGATGATCCGGCCGCTGCGCGGGTCGACCTGCGTCGCGATCCGCGCGATGTTCGTCTCGCGCACGTCCTTGACGCCCGGCGAGCGCTCGGTCAGCTCGACGAACGGCTCGTGCGCGTAGCGGTCGGCGTAGAGGTCGCGCACCTCCTCGCCGGAGACCGCGCGCGTCGGCGTGACGTAGGCGCTGATCAGCTCGCCCTGGTCCAGCGGCAGCAGATGCGGCAGGAAGGTGATCGTCAGGTCGGCGCCGAGGACGGCCAGCTCCTGCTCGATCTCGGGCGTGTGGCGGTGGCCGGCGACGCCGTAGGCGGCGACGTTCTCGTCGACGGTGACGAAGTGGGTCTTGTCGGTCGCGGCGCGGCCGGCGCCGGAGACGCCGGTCTTGGCGTCGACGATCACGTCGCCGAGCAGGCCGGCGCGCGCCAGCGGCGCGAGCCCGAGCAGCGCCGCCGTCGGGAAGCAGCCGGGGTTGGCGACGACGTCGGCGACCTGGATCCGCTCGCGGTAGCCCAGCTCCGGCAGGCCGTAGACGGCGTGCTCCAGCAGCTGCGGGGCGGAGTGGTCGCCGTACCACTGCTCGTAGGTCGGCAGGTCGCGCAGACGGAAGTCGGCCGACAGGTCGATCACGCGCACGCCGCGCTCGCGCAGGCCGGCGACGGTCGGCGCGGCGGCGTGGTGCGGGTAGGCGACGATCGCGGCGTCGACGTCGCCGTGGCGGTCGAGGTCCAGCTCCTCCATCACGAGCGGGACGCGATGACGCGGGTAGAGGTCGTCGAGGCGGCGGCCGACGTCCGAGCGCGAGGTGATCGCGCTCAGCTCGAAGTGCGGGTGGCGCTGCAGCAGCGCCGCGGCGAGCGCGCCGGCGTAGCCCGACGCGCCGAAGACGGAGACCTTCGGTCCGCTAGGCACGGAGCGTGCCCCCCAACGTGGCGAGCGCCTCCTCGATCGCGGTGCGCCGCTCCCCGACCTCCTCGTCGGTGAGCGTGCGGTCGGGGGCGCGGAAGGCGAGCCGCAGCGCCAGCGAGACGTTGCCCTCGCCGATCTGCGTACCGCTGTACACGTCGAACACCCCGGCGTCCGCGAGCAGCGGGCCGCCGGCGGCGCGGACGGTCGCGACGACCTCGCCCGCCGGCACCGTCGCCGGCAGCACGACCGCGAGATCCTGGCGGATCTCCGGGAAGGAGGTGTAGTCGGCGTAGACGGCCGGGCCGGGGACGGCGGCGATCACGACGTTGAGGTCGATCATGAAGGCGGCCGTCCGCTCCAGGTCCCAGTCGGCCGCGACCGTCGGATGCAGCTCGCCGATCCAGCCGACGACGACCTCGTCGCCGCCGCCGTGCGGCGTGACGATCACTCTCGCGGTGCGGCCCGGGTGCAGGAACGACTCGCTGCTGACCTCCAGCTTCCAGGTCACGCGGAGCGTGTCGAGCAGGTGCGCGAGCACGCCCTTGGCGGCGAAGAAGTCGGCCCGCGGCGGTCTCGGCTCGACCCAGTTCGGCGGCCGCAGCGCGCCGGTCAGCAGCACGCCGAGCAGGTGCGGCTCGTGCGGCAGCTCCTGACCCGAGGGCGCGAAGACGGCGCCGGACTCGAAGATCGCCACGTCGGACGTGCCGCGCGTGACGTTGCGCTGGGCGACGTCGAGCAGGCCGCCGAGCAGGGTCGTGCGCAGCACGCTGTGGTCGGCCGACATCGGGTTCTCGACCGCGATCGACTGACGGCGGTGGTCGTCGGCCGGCAGCCGCAGTCTGTCGGCCAGCTCCTGCGGCGACCAGCTCCAGCCGATCACCTCGTGCAGGCCGGCGCCGACGAGCGTGTCGGCCGCCTTGCGGCGCAGCTGCTGCCATTGCGTCAGCTGGCCCGAGGCGCCGCGCCGCAGCGGCAGCGTCGCGGGCAGGTTGTCGACGCCGTCGATCCGCGCGACCTCCTCGATCAGGTCGGCCTCGCGCGTGACGTCGTTGCGGCGGAAGTGCGGCACGGTCGCATCGAGCCCGTCGTCGGCGTCGGCGGTGCCGAAGCCGAGCGCGCCGAGGATCTCGGCGCTGCGCGTGCGCGGGATGTCGGCGCCGAGCAGGCCGGTGACGCGCGTGTCGCGCAGGCGGATCGTCGCGTGCGCGGCGTCCCAGCCGGACGGCCGCGCGACGTCGAGCGTGCCTTCGCGAACCGTCGCGCCGCACAGCTCGACCAGCAGCCTCGTCGCGACCGCCTGCGCCTCCAGCGTGCCCTCGGGCGAGAGCCCCTTCTCGAAGCGGCCCGACGCCTCCGAGCGCAGCGCCAGCCGCGTCGAGGTGCGCTGGATGTTGGGACCGTCCCAGACGGCCGACTCCAGCAGCACGGTCGTCGTCGCGGCGACGACCTCGGAGCGGGCGCCGCCCATCACGCCGGCGAGCGAGGTCGGCCCGTCGGCGTCGCAGATCACGACCATGTCGGGGTCGAGTCTGCGCGTCTCGCCGTCGAGCGTCTCGAGCGTGTCGCCATCGCGGCCGTCGCGCACGACGAGCCGCCCGCCGGCGACGCGGTCGAGGTCGAAGGCGTGCAGCGGCTGGCCGGTCAGCAGCATCACGTAGTTGGTGATGTCGACGACGTTGGAGATCGGCCGCTGGCCGGCGGCCATCAGGCGCGCCTTCAGCCAGTACGGCGACGGGCCGACGGTGACGTTCTCGAAGATGCGCGCGGTGAAGCGCGGGCAGCGCTCGGTCTCGATCGTCACGTCGATGCCGGCGAGCGCGCCGCTGAGCTGCTCCCTCCCGCCCTCGTGCGCCCAGGGTGGCGGACCCAGCGGAGCGCCGGTCGCGGCGTGGACCTCGCGCGCGACGCCGTAGATGCCGAGGCAGTCGGGCCGGTTGGGCGTGATCTCCAGCTCGAGCACGTCGGTCTCCAGCGGCAGCACGTTGCCCAGCGGCGTGCCGGCGATCAGCTCGTCGGGCAGCTCCATGATGCCGTCGTGGTCGACGCCGATGTCGACCTCGGACTCGCCGAGGATCATGCCGTTGGACTCGACGCCGCGCAGCTTCGCCTTCTTCAGCTTCGTGCCGTCGGGCAGGCGCGAGCCGGGCCGCGCGAGCGCGACGGTGATGCCGGCGCGCGCGTTCGGCGCGCCGCAGACGACCTGCAGCGGCTGCTCCTCGCCGACGTCGAGCTTCGTCACGCGCAGGCGGTCGGCGTCGGGGTGCTGGACGGCCTCCAGCACCTTCGCGACGACGAAGTGGTCGCCCGAGGGCACGCCGTGGTGCGTGACGCGCTCGACCTCGGTGCCGGTCAGCGCCAGCCGCGCCGACAGCTCGTCGGCGGTCAGCTCGGGATGGACGTGCTCGTGGAGCCAGGAAAGCGGGACCTTCATCGCGAGATGGCCTCCGTCAGAACTGCCGCAGGAAGCGGAGGTCGTTGTCGTAGAAGAGCCGCAGGTCGGAGACGCCGTGCTTGAGGAAGGCGATCCGCTCGATCCCCATGCCGAAGGCGAAGCCCTGCACCTTCTCGGGGTCGTAGCCGTGCTCTCTCACGTAGGAGAAGACGTTCGGGTCGACCATCCCGGCTCCGAGGATCTCGATCCAGCCGGTGCCCTTGCAGAGCCCGCAGCGCGAGCCGTCCTTGAGGTGGCCGGTGCCGTTGCAGCGGAAGCAGGAGACGTCGATCTCGACGCTCGGCTCGGTGAAGGGGAAGAAGTGCGGCCGCAGCCGCACCTCGCGCTCGTCGCCGAAGATCGCGCGCGCGAACTGCAGCAGCGTGCCCTTGAGGTCGGCGAGCGTGATGTCCTCGTCGACCGCGAGCCCCTCGATCTGGTGGAACTGGGGCGTGTGCGTCGCGTCGCTGTCGCGGCGGTAGACGCGGCCGGGGACGATCAGGAAGATCGGCGGCGGCTGCTGCTCCATCGCGCGCACCTGCATCGGCGAGGTGTGCGTCCGCAGCACGATCTCGTCGGCGACGTAGAAGGTGTCGCTTCTGAGCCGCGCCGGGTGGGCCGGATCGTGGTTGAGCGCGTCGAAGTTGTAGTAGACGCGTTCGACCTCGGGGCCTTCGGCGACGGTGAAGCCCATGCCGATGAAGACGTCCTCGATCTCGCGCCGCGTCTGCGTCAGCAGGTGCAGGCCGCCGGCCGGCGGCAGCGGCGCGCCGGGCAGCGTCACGTCGACGCGGTCGGCCGCGAGCTGGCGGTCCAGCTCGGCGCCGGCCAGCTCGGTGTTGCGCGCCTCGATCAGCGCCTCCAGCGCCTTGCGCGCCTCGTTGGCGGCCTTGCCGACGGGGCCGCGCTGCTCGGGCGGCAGCTGCGCGACGCCGCGCAGCATGTTCGGCAGCTCGGCTCTGCGGCCGAGCCATCTGACGCGCGCCTGCTCCAGCGCGTCGGTCGTCGTCGCGGCGGAGACCTCGGCCTCGCCCGCTCTCTTCAGCTCGTCGATGCGCTCGATCATGCGGCGTTCATCCTATGGTCCAGCGCGTCCGCGCCGCGCGTTGCCTCGTAGAGGGCGATCGTCGCCGCCATCGCGGCGTTCAGCGATTCCGAGCGGATCGCGATCCGCACCGTGCGATCGCACTCCGCCACCAGCTCGGGCGGGAGCCCCGACCGCTCCGCGCCGATCAGCAGCGTCGCAGGTCCTGCGAGCGGACCGGTCAGTCCGCCGGCGTCGGCGTGGGCGTCGAGCGCGATCGTCTCGCCCGGCAGCTCGGCGACGCTCGTGGCGCGCGCGACCGGCACCTGGAAGACGGCGCCCATGCTCGCGCGCACGGCCTTCGGCCCGTACGGGTCGGCGCAGCCGGGGCCGAGCACGACGCTGGCGGCGCCGAACGCGAGCGCGCTGCGCAGCACGGTGCCGACGTTGCCGGGATCGGCGATCCCGTGCAGGTAGACGGCGAGCGGCCCGAGCGGCTGCGGCACCCAGCGCTGCTCGTAGACGGCCAGCGCGCGCGTGCCGGAGCCGAGCTGCGAGACGTGCGCGAGCACGTCCGGCTCGACCTCGGCCCCGCCGAGCCCGCTGCCGGCGGCGCTGAAGCGCTCCAGCGCGCGCCAGCCGGCCGCGTCGGCGGCGGCGAGCAGGTCCTCCCCCTCCGCGACGAAGCGGCCGCTGTCGTCACGGCCGCGCTTGCGCGCGAGGCGGCGCAGCTCTTTGAGGCGTTCGTTGTGGATGGAGGTGATCGGTGGCATCGCTCTGCTGGGTTCGCGCTCGCGCTCGTTCGCTGCTCGCTGGTGCTGCTTCGCTGCGGCCGCGCCGCCGTCCTGCCCGGCACGCGCTTAAAACAAAAAGGGCGCCGTCCTGAAGGAGTCGGCGCCCGTTTCGGGAGAAGCTGGTGGGTCTGCGCTCAGGCAGCCGCCGCCAACGCCTCGCGGGCCTTGTCGGCGTAACGTCGGAACAGCTCGGCATCGCGGACGGCGATGTCGGCGAGGACCTTGCGGTCCAGCTCGACGTCGGCCAGCTTGAGGCCGTGCATGAACTGCGAGTACGACAGGTCGTTGATGCGCGCGGCCGCGTTGATGCGCGCGATCCACAGGCGACGGAAGTCGCGCTTGCGGTTGCGGCGATCGCGGTAGCGGTACTGATCCGCCTTGAGGAGGGCTTCCTTCGCGCGTCTGTAGTTCGAGTTGGCTTCGCCACGGAAGCCTCTCGTCATCTCCAGGACTTCACGGCGCTTCTTGCGCGCGTGAACGGAGCGCTTGACGCGGGTCACTTGCCCACCCCGAGAAGCTTCTTGATGCGCGGAGCATCGTCGTCGGACATGATCGCGGGGCGACCGAGGGCGCGCTTGCGCTTCGGCGACTTCTTCTCGAGGATGTGGCTCGAGAAGGCGTGACGACCACGGACCTTGCCCTTGGCGGTCACCTTGAAGCGCTTCTTGGCGCCGGAATGAGTCTTCATCTTGGGCATTGGGACGGAGAAGTAAAGCAGACCCGGCGCTTCAACGCAGCGCGGCCCGGAGCGAAATCGCCCGCTCAGCACCGTCGTCGATCGCAGCCCGTGAGATCGCGCCGCTTCTGACGGCGCGGACGAGCGCCGCGGCACCGCGATCGGCCGCGCTCGCAGTCTGGCAGAAGAGCAGCAGATCGTCACCGGCGCGGACGGCGGCGAGCGCCTTGCGCTCCGGCGACAGGTGCGCGATCGCCGGCACCTCGAGGTCGTCGGTGACGACGACGCCGTCGAAGCCGACGACCTCGCGCAGCTCTCTCTGCACGATCCGCGGCGAGAACATCGCCGGACGGCTGTCGAGCGCCGGGTAGACGCCGGTCGAGACCATCGTCAGCGGGACGCCGGCGCGCGCTGCCGCTCTGAACGGCAGCTCGTCGCTGGCGCGCAGCGTGCTCAGCGGCACGTCGATGCGGTTGAGCTTGAGGTCCTCGTCGTGGCCGCCGCGGCCGAGGCCGGGGAAGTGCTTGGCGGAGGCGAGCACGCCGCCCGCTCTGAGGCCGCTCGCGAAGGCGACGCCGAGCTTGGAGACCTGCGCCGGCGTCGAGCCGTAGGTTCGCCCCAGCTCCAGCACGCTCGACCCGGGCAGCCCGAGGTCGAGCACCGGCGCGAGGTTGACGTTGACGCCGACGCCGGTCAGGTTGGCGGCGGCCGCGACGCCGGTGCGGCGGGCGAGGTCGGCGCTGTTGCGCGCGGCGACCTGCACCGGAGAGAGCTGCGGGGCGCCCGGAAGGCGCTTCACGAGCCCGCCCTCCTGGTCGATCATCACCAGCAGCGGCAGGCTCCGCAGCGCCCGCGGGCCGCGCTTGCGCTCGGCCTGCAGCCTGTCGGTCAGCGCCTTCAGCTGCGGGCGCGAGGAGATGTTGCGGGCGAACAGGATCACGCCGCCCAGCTCGCCGCGGCGGATCTTCGCCGCCAGCTCGGCGGGGACGGTCGTACCCGGCAGCGAGCCGATGACGCGCTGCCCGACCGACTGCTGGAGCGTCAGCCCCGTGGCGCGCGTCGCCGCGGCGCCGGCGGGCGGCGTCGCGGCGGGTGCGGCCACGCTGAGCGCGGCCGCCATCGCGGTGAGGATCGAGGCGATCAGGACGCCGTCGTCGCGCCCTCGGGCGCTTCGTCGGCGGCTCTGGTCGCTCTGGCAGCGGCTCTTCTGGCCGCCGCTCTTCTGGCCGGAGCTCTTCTCGCTCTGGCTCTCGGAGCAGCTCTCGCTCTTGCTCTCGGGGCGGGTCTCTCCTCGGCGGCCGGAGCCTCCTCGGCGGGATCCTCCTCGGCAGCCGGGGCCTCAGCCTCGGCAGCGGGAGCCTCCTCGGCCGGCGACTCCTCAGCCTCGGCGGCCGGAGCCTCCTCGGCCGGCGACTCCTCAGCCTCGGCGGCCGGAGCCTCCTCAGCAGGAGCCTCAGCCTCAGCGGACGGAGCCTCGGCAGCGGGCGCCTCGGCAGCCTCCGTCTCCGGAGCGTCCTCGGCCGACTCGGTCTCCTCGGCCGACGTCGCCTCGAGGGCGTCGTCGTCCTTCGGGCCCTTGTCGCGCTTGCTCTTCTTGCCGTCGTCGGGCGTGTCGAACTCGCCCGCGAGCACGGCCTTCGAGGGGCCGAGCATCATCGTCATGTTGCGGCCGTCCTGAATCGGACGCTGCTCGACGGTGCCCAGCTCCTGCAGCTCCTCGGCAAGTCTCTCCAGCAGCACCTGACCACGCTCGGGATGCGTCACCTCGCGCCCGCGGAACATGATCGTGACCTTGACCTTGTCCTTGTGCTTGAGGAAGCGGGTGACGTGCCCCTTCTTCGTGTCGTAGTCGTTCTGCGCGATCTTCGGGCGGAACTTGATCTCGCGGATCGTGATCTGCTGCTGATGCTTGCGCGCGGCCTTCTGCTTCTGTGCCTGCTCGTATCTGTACTTCGAGTAGTCGAGCACGCGGCAGACGGGCGGGCGCGCGTCGGCGGCGACCTCGACCAGGTCGAGATCGCGCTCCTGGGCGTAGCGGAGCGCATCCGGCGTCTTGAGGATGCCGATCTGCTGTCCGTCTTCGCCGATCAGGCGCACCTCAGGAACGCGGATGCGTTCGTTGATGCGCGTGTTGTCCCGCTCTGGCGGGCGCCGGTCAAATCGCCGTGGGACCGGCATTACGAGGCCTTGTTCTGTCGCGTCAAGAGTTGCGCGACGTGTAGATCATGAGCATCAAGGGGGCGCAGTATAGCGGCGCCGCCCGGTCGGGCTGAAGCTTTTGTCGCAGGCATCGGCTACGCGGACCGGGTCGCGGTCTCCTCGGCGACGCGCGCGACGAAGTCGGTCAGCGCAAAGCTGCCGATGTCGCCCTCTCTGTGACGACGGGCCGCGACCTCGCGCCCCTCCGCCTCTCTGTCGCCCAGGATCAGCATGTACGGGTACTTCTGCAGCTCGGCGTCGCGGATCTTGCGGCCGACCGACTCGGTCCGCTCGTCGACGTCGACGCGCACGCCGGCGGCCTGCAGCGCCGCGACGACCTCCTGCGCGTAGTCGACGTGCCGGTCGGAGATCGGCAGCACGATCGCCTGCACCGGCGACAGCCAGACGGGGAACTCGCCGGCGTAGTGCTCGATCAGCATGCCGATGAAGCGCTCGTAGGAGCCCATCGCGGCGCGGTGGATCATCACCGGCGTGTGCTCTCTGTCGTCGGCGCCGACGTAGGTGAGGCCGAAGCGGGCCGGCATCGAGTAGTCGAGCTGGACGGTGCCGAGCTGCCACGAGCGGCCGAGCGAGTCGGTCACGTGGAAGTCGATCTTGGGGCCGTAGAAGGCGCCGTCGCCCTCGTTGATGCGGTACTCGAGGCCCTGGTGTCTGAGCGCGTCGGCGAGCTTCGCCTCGGCGCGGTCCCACATCTCCTCGCTGCCGATGCGGTTCTCGGGACGGGTCGACAGCTCGATGTCGATGTCGAAGCCGAAGCGGCCGAGCGTCTCGAAGATCAGGTCGAGGCAGCCGATCACCTCGTCCTGCACCTGCTCCTCGGTGCAGAAGATGTGCGCGTCGTCCTGCGCGAAGTGGCGCACGCGCATCAGCCCGTGGAGCGTCCCCGACGGCTCGTAGCGGTGCAGCAGGCCCGGCTCGCTGTAGCGCACCGGCAGCTCTCTGTGGGAATGGCGCTGCATCCCGAACAGCTGGCAGTGGCCGGGGCAGTTCATCGGCTTGACGGCCATGTCGCGGTCCTCCGCGGCCGTCAGGAACATGTTCTCCTTGTACTTGCCCCAGTGGCCGGAGGTCTTCCACAGCTCCGAGTCGTAGATCTGCGGCGTCTTGACCTCGTCGTAGCCGCGCGGCCGGTTCAGCTCGCGCGTGAACGCGACGAGCGTGTTCCACAGCTGCGTGCCGCGCGGCAGCCAGAAGGCCGAGCCGGGCGCGACGGCCGAGAAGCCGAACAGTCTCAGCTCTCTGCCGAGCTTGCGGTGGTCGCGCTTCTTCGCCTCCTCGACCCGCTCGAGGTACGCGGCCAGCTCCTCCTTCGTGAAGAAGGCGGTGCCGTAGATGCGCGTCAGCATCGTGCGTCTGGCGTCGCCGCGCCAGTAGGCGCCGGCGATCGACTGCAGCTTGAACGCCTTGATCCGCTTCGTGCCGGGGCCGTGCGGGCCGCGGCAGAGGTCGGTGAAGGGGCCGTTGGTGTAGAGCGAGACCGTCTCGACCGGGTCGTCGGCCGGGGCGTTTCTGACGAGGTCCTCGATCAGCTCGACCTTGTACGGCTGCTGCTCGCGCACGAACCGCTCGAGCGCGGTGCCGACCGAGACGTCCTCGCGCGCGAACTGCTCGTCGGCCTTGATGTGCTCCTTCATCTTCGCCTCGATGCGGGCGAAGTCGGCGTCGGAGACGGTGACGCCGGGCGGGAACTCGAAGTCGTAGTAGAAGCCGTCCTGAATCGGCGGGCCGATCGAGATCTTGACGCCGGGATAGAGGTCGATCACGGCGGCCGCGAGCACGTGCGCCGTGTCGTGGCGCAGCAGCTCCAGCGCCTCCTCCCCGCTCTTCTGCGTGAGGATCTCGAGCGTGGCGCCGTCGTGCAGCGGCGCCGTCAGGTCGCGCAGCTGTCCATCGACCTTGACCGCGAGCGCGGCGCGTGCGAGGCCGGCGCCGATCGCGGCGGCGGCGTCGGCGCCGGTGGCGCCGTCGTCGAGCTGGAGCTCTGTTCCGTCTGGCAGGAGGGCCTTCATCGGTTGGCCAGGATACGCGAACGCGCCACTGGTCACCGGGCCAACCGCACCGCGTGGTGGGGCTGACCCCACCACGCGCTCTGGGAGTGCCTGCACTGCCGCTCGGCGGACCCCCTCATGGGCGCGGCAGCCGGCCGCTGAGAGCCTGCTTCCTGCATCGAGTCATCGGCTGAACGCAAGGGGTTGCGAGCAATGCAGAGAGAGAACTTCGCGGCGCGCGCCGGAAGGTGGAGCGCACAACACCGGAAGACGGCGATCCTCGGCTGGATCGCCTTCGTGATCGTCGCCTTCATGGCCGGCAACATGGCCGGCACCAGACCCGTGAGCGATCGCGACAGCGGCACCGGCGAGTCAGGCCGGGCCGAGCGCGTCCTCTACGACGCCTTCCCGCAGCAGTCGGGTGAGACGGTCTTCATCCAGTCGCCGAAGCTGACGGCGAGCGACGCGCAGTTCAGAGCCGCGGTCGACGACGTCGTCACGCGGATGCAGAGGCTGCCCGCGGTCGCGCGCGTCTCCTCGCCCTACGCCGAGGGCAACGGCGGCCAGATCACCGCCGACGGTCATGCGGCGATCGTCCAGATCAAGATGAGAGCGAGCGAGGAGGACGCCGAGGACGACGTCGGCGCATTGCTCGCGCAGACCAGAGCGGCCGCCAGAGCGCACCCCGAGCTGCGCGTCGAGCAGTTCGGCGACGCCTCCGCCGGCAAGGCGCTCGGGAAGATGTTCGAGGACGACTTCAAGAAGGCCGAGATCCTCTCGATCCCGGTCACGCTGCTGATCCTGATCGCCGCCTTCGGCGCGCTCGTCGCCGCCGGCCTGCCGCTGCTGCTCGCGCTCTCCAGCGTGATGGCGACGCTCGGCCTCGTCGCGCTCGGCTCGCACGTGATCGCGGTCGAGGACAGCGTCAGCTCGGTCGTGCTGCTGATCGGCCTCGCCGTCGGCGTCGACTACTCGCTCTTCTACCTCCGCCGCGAACGCGAGGAGCGCGCGGCGGGACGCTCCGAGGAGGCGGCGCTGCAGGCCGCCGCGGCGACCTCGGGCCGCGCGGTGCTGATCTCGGGCCTGACGGTGATGATCGCGATGGCCGGCATGTTCATCACCGGCGACTCGACCTTCATGGGCATGGGCATGGGCGCGATCCTCGTCGTCGGCGTCTCGCTGATCGCCTCGCTGACGGTCCTCCCCGCGCTGCTCTCGAAGCTCGGCGACAAGGTCGACCGCGGCCGCATCCCGTTCGTGATGCGCAAGCGCGACGTCTCCAAGCCGCCGCGCGTCTGGGGCGCCGTGATCGACGCCGTGCTGCGCCGCCCGCTCGTCTCGGCGCTGATCTCCGGCGGGCTCCTGCTCGCGCTCTGCATCCCCGTGCTGGGGATGAAGACCGCGGTGCCGGGGATCGAGACGCTGCCGCGCTCGCTGCCCGTGATGCAGACCTTCGACCGCATCCAGTCGGCCTTCCCGGGCCAGCAGATCGAGGCCGAGATGGCCGTCTCCGGCGCCGGCGACCTGCGCACGCCGCAGGCGCAGGCGGCGCTCGGCAGATTCCGCAGAGCGGCCCTGGCGACCGGCACGATCCACGAGCCGATCACGATCGAGCTGTCGAGAGCGGGCGACGTCGCGAGAATCGGCCTGCCGATCGACGGCGACGGCACCAACGCCGCCTCGCACGCCTCGCTCGGCGAGCTGCGCGGCCAGCTGGCGCCCGCCCTGCGCGCCGAGCTGGGCAGAGGCGCCGACACCGCCGTCACCGGCACGACCGCCGGCTCGCAGGACTTCAACGATCTGATGAGCTCGCGGATCTTCTGGGTCTTCGCGTTCGTCCTGACGCTCGCCTTCCTGCTGCTGCTGGTGACGTTCCGCTCGATCGTGATCGCGACGAAGGCGATCGTGCTGAACCTGCTGTCGGTCGGCGCCGCCTACGGCGTGCTGGTGCTCGTCTTCCAGCACACCTGGGCCGAGTCGCTGCTCAGCTTCGACTCGACCGGCGCGATCACCTCATGGCTGCCGCTGTTCCTGTTCGTCGTGCTGTTCGGGCTGTCGATGGACTACCACGTGTTCATCCTCAGCCGCGTCCGCGAGGCGTACGACCGCGGCATGAGCACCGACCGCGCAGTCGCGCACGGGATCAAGACGACCGCCTCGACGGTGACGAGCGCGGCGATCATCATGGTCGCGGTCTTCGCGATCTTCGCGACGCTGTCGGCGATCGAGTTCAAGCAGCTCGGCGTCGGCCTGGCGGTCGCGATCTTCATCGACGCGACGCTCGTGCGGGCGGTGCTGCTGCCCGCGACGATGAGCCTGCTCGGCGACTGGAACTGGTACCTGCCGAGATGGCTCGGCTGGCTGCCGCAGGTGACGCACGAGCCGCCGGTCGAGCCGCTGCGCCCGGAGGCCGAGCGCGAGCGGGAGCTGGCCGGCGTCTAGAAGCTTGCATCGCACCCCGCAAGCCGCCGCGCCCGCGAGTGTCCCTCGCGGGCGCGGTGCGTTAAGCGGCGTCGCCGTGGCGGGTGATCGTCAGCAGGCCGCCGATCGGCGGGGCGGCCGCGGGATCGCCGGGGCCGTACGGCGAGGGCAGCGCGGCGAGGCGGCGCGAGAAGGCGCCGGCGACGCGCTCGGCATGCGCCTTCGCCAGCTCCGCGCGCTCGCCCGCGAACAGCTCGTCGACGGTCGTGCGCCACAGCAGCAGCCAGCGCTGGAAGTGGCCGGGCTTGAGGCCGACCTGCGCGTGCAGCCTGATGTGGGGCGCGAAGGCGCCGCCGCCGTAGCTCTGCGCGCCGAGCAGGATCTTCTCCCAGAAGGAGGTGATCTCGGGCACGTGCGCCTCGAGGTCGAGTCTGGCGACGTCGGTGAAGATGAAGCCGATCACCTCGTCGGCGAGCGCGCGGCCGTAGAAGGCGCGCACGAGCCGCTCGCAGTCGGCGC
This sequence comes from Conexibacter sp. CPCC 205762, assembly GCF_030646155.1. GTDB lineage: Bacteria > Actinomycetota > Thermoleophilia > Solirubrobacterales > Solirubrobacteraceae > Conexibacter. Next base: position 16,559 of record NZ_JAUTDN010000014.1, on the reverse strand, counting down.
GGTCGGCGATGTCATGCATCCGCGGCCTCCCGCACGAAGCCGTCGACGAGGCGCCTCAGGCCGTCGGCGAACAGCTGCTCGTCGCGCTCCGGGTCGATCGCGGAGAGGTCGATCACGCCGTCGATCGCGGTTCGCGTCGCGCTGCTGGAGAAGCTCGCCTCGCGCTCGCCGGGGGCCGAGCTGAAGCTGCCGTCGCCGACCGCGCCGCCCAGCTCCTCGTGCGCGATCTGGCGGGTCGCGGCGAAGATGATCGTGCCGAAGGTGAACGTCGCGTAGGTGTGGAAGGCGCCGGCGGCCGCCTCTCCCCTCAGCGCGATCCGCTCCAGCAGGCTCGCGACGAGCGCGATCACGTTCGCCATCATCCCCTCGCCCGCGGGCGTCGCGGAGGCGTAGGGGGCGATCCGGTAGTGGCGCATGAAGGCGCGGCGCGAGGCTATCCCGGCCGCGATCAGCGTCTCCTGCGGCGGCGCGTTGAAGGGGTCCGGGACCAGCTCCAGCACGTCGGCGGTCGCCTCGGTCCAGACGAGGTCGACGCCGGCCTGGTAGATCGCCGCCCGCGACGGATAGTGGTGGTAGATCGCCGACGGCGCGACGTCGAGCGCGGTCGCGAGCTGGCGGATGCTCGGCGCGGTCGCGCCGGCGTCGAACTGACGCAGCGCCTCGGCGGCGATCTCCTCACGCGTCAGATGCGTGTCGCGATTGCGGGCGAGCCGGGTCACGGGGTTCGAACCTAGCGCACTCAACCGAACGTCGTACGCTGCCGATGAACGGGTTACCGAACACCGTCCACTTTCGTCCCCGCCGTCAGGTCGCCACCACATGCCCGCACGTCCTGCCCCGTCCCCGCGCTCGCGTCGTCTCGCGGGCGCCGCCGCCTGCATCGCGCTCGCCGGGCTCCTGCCGTCCGCGACCGCCGATGTCGCCGTCGCCAAGCCGGCGAAGCCCGCCATGCCTGCGAAGCAGACGCTGCAGGTGCAGTCGGTCCGCATCGGCGGCGCCAGCGCGCCGGTCGTCGTGCGGCTGCGGCTGCCGCGCACCGCGAGACTGCACGCGTGGGTCAACGGCCGCCGCGCCGACGGCTCGTTCCGGCGCCAGGGGGCGAACGAGCGGGTCGGCGATCTGACCGCGCACGACGGGCTGCGGTTCGGCGACAACCGGCTGCGGCTGCGGGCGCGGCTGCGCAGCGGGCGGGTGCTCGTCGCGACCCGCCGGATGAACGTCAGAAGACCGCTCGCCGACGCCGGCCGCGACGCGACCACGCTCGCCGGCCGCGGCGTCGAGGTCGGCGTCGAGCCGGTCGGCATGCAGGGCGCGCAGCGCAGGCACCGCTGGCGGATCGCGAAGGCGCCGCGCGGCGCGAAGCCGAAGCTCGCCGACGCCCGCACCGCGACGCCGCAGCTGACGCCCGACCGCCCCGGCACCTACGTGCTGCAGCTGACGGCCGGCGACGGCCGCGCCAGCTCGCGCGACACGCTGACCGTCGTCGCGCGGCCCGACGACCCGCCGATCGGCGTGCCGCTGGTGACGCTGTCGAGCGATCCGGCGGCCGGCGTCTGGATCGACGGCAAGCCGGTCCCCAACACCTACGACCGCAACGGGATCTTCGTCGTCGTGCTGGAGCGGCGCACGCGCGCGGTCGTCGAGGCCGGCACGACGCCGCGCCACGGCGGCGGCATCACCCAGCTGCTGGCGATGGTCGACGACTACGCCCACAACACCGACACGTACATGATGATCGTGGCCAGCGCGCAGGGCACGACGAGCGACGTCGGCGGGCCGCTGAAGAAGCTGTTCGGCAAGCTCGGCGCCACCGACGTGACCGACGCGCAGATCGACGCGATCACCGCCGGCACGCCGTTCTCGCTCGTCGGCATCCCCGGCGGACTGCCCGGCGCGGCGTGGACGAAGCTGCCGCCGAAGGGCTCCAGCGCCGCCTCCGCCAGCATCGCCGCGAACCTCCAGCTCAACCAGGCGACGGCCGGCGTCGCGCCGCCGCACTACGACGTCGCGCCGCTGAACCACCCGACCTTCGACACGCGCGTCGGCACCCCCGGCGCGACCAGCAACACGATCCGCTGGAACGGCGTCGACTACGCCAAGACGCTGCCGGCCGGCGCGACCGCCGGCTTCCACACGATGATCATCGACCCGTACACGGGCGCGGTGCTCGACGACAACCCGCTCACGAGCAACGGCAGCGACACCAACAACCAGGTCAAGGTCGCGGCCGACTGGCTGAAGGGCTACCTCGACCGCAAGCCGGCGCCGCTGGTGATCATGCAGAGCATCGGGCGGCCGAGCGCGAGAGCGGACAACTGGAACGCGCTCGTCGACCAGATGGTGCGGATCGGCGGCAACCGCTACGTGATCAACGCGCTCGACGGCCAGAACGACAGCTACGCGCTCGTCGGCCGACCCGGCGCCGCGGCGCCCGCGGCCGAGTCGAGCACCAAGACCGGCGAGCACGGCGACCTCAACGGCGTCGCCTCGCCCGATCGCTCGCTGCAGCTGACGCCGGTCGCCGCCGACCCGTTCGGGAGACTCAACACCGAGGTCGTCGAGGTCGCGTACCAGAGAGCCGTGCCGTTCCCGGCGTTCAGCGCCGAGCAGAAGAAGGCCGAGACGTGGATCGCGATCAGACTCGGCTTCTGCAACACGAGCGCGACCAGCTGCGAGATGCGCCGCCGCTACTACGAGAACTACGCCGCGGCCAACTGGAACCAGAAGGCGACCGACCTCGGGAAGCTGACCTGGCCGGGCGCTGACAGCGGCTTCGGCGAGGCCGACTTCAGAGCGGTCAAGACGCAGCTCGACGCCGAGCTCTCGGCCGTCGCGAACGTCGAGCACTGGTTCACGACGCTGCAGGCGCCGTTCGACCGCACGACCGGCAAGAGCATCCTCGACCTCAACGACCTCTCCGACAGGCTGCGGAGCGAGTTCGCCGCCCCGACCGGCGACGCGACGACCTCGTGGGCGCTCGGCCTCGTCAGCGAGATCGCGGCCGTCGGCGGCTCGGTCGAGTCGAGCGTCTCGGGCGGGCTGAGCGGGATGTCGGCGGTCTTCTCGCTCGCCTCCTACCTGACGCAGGAGAACGGGAAGTCGATCCTCGGCGACGAGATCACGACGAAGGCCGGCCAGCTCGGCCACGAGCTGTACGACCGCTACGACCTCGCGCAGCAGGCGACGACCGGGATCGCGCTGCTGGTCGTGAGCGACTGGGGCAAGCTGCAGGCTGCCGCCGGCAAGGTCGACAACGACTGGAGACTGCCGGCGACGATGGGCACCGCCTCGGCGCAGCTGAAGCTGTCGGCGAAGCGCTGGTTCGCCGAGTCGCTCGTCCCGACCGCCTTCCCGTACCTGCTGCGTGCGACGCCGAAGCCGGTCGGCTCCGGCACCGCGGTCGGCACCGAGTGCATGCTGCGCGACAACTACGGCAACCGCTGGTTCTCCAGCCATCCGTGGGACCGGATCGACGGCGGCGCGTCCGTGGGCGTGACGGAGCTGTGGGAGAACGGCGGCCGGCGCACGACGACGCTGTGGCCGACGCGCGACTTCAACGTGTTCCCGAAGTCGGCGAGCATCTCGGACCTGCTGTTCCGCTCCGAGACCGCCCGCGACCCCGGCCTCGGCCTCAGCCGCCTGGCCTTCTTCTCCCCCGACAACTTCGGCGGCCGCATCTGGTCGGCGAACGACCGCGCCAAGCGCTGCGACCTGCCGTTCAAGGAGTAGCGCGGAGCGCCCACCAACGCCGCAGCGCCTTGCTGTCACGCGGCAGGCGCGCGATCAGCGGTCTGACGGCGGCGAGCGCGCGCTCGCTGCCGTTGCGCTCGATCCGGTCGAGGTGGACGGCCGCCAGCCCTTCGGTCGCGTAACGGTCGCGCGGGTGCGCGGCCAGCACGGCGAGGTACTGCCGCTCGGCCGCGTCGGTGTCGCCGAGCGCACGCTGCAGGGCCGCGATCCCGGTGAACGTCGCGGCGTTGGTCGCGACGTTCCCGTCGAGCGCGACGGACTCGGCGAAGACGCGGCTCGCCGCGTAGTGCTCGGTCGCACGTCGCAGCGCGCCGCCGAGCGCCGCGAGACTGCCGGGCGAGCGGTCAAGCTCGGCGAGGACCCAGCGCGCCTCGACCTGGAAGGCGAGGTCGCGCTCCTGCGCGCGCGCCGCCTCGACCTCCGCGAGCAGGCCGTCGAGGTCGGCGAGCAGCCGCTGTTCGACGTCCGCGCGCAGCTCGATCCGTTGTCGCATCTCCTGCGCCTTGCGCGTGGCGAGCCCGCTGCCGAGAGCGGCGGCGCGGCGGTACAGCTCGTCGGCACGCTCGACCTCGCAGCGCGCCGACCAGCAGCGGCCCGCGATCGCCAGCGCGCGCTGGTCGTCCGGCGCGCGCACGAGCGTCGCCTCAGCCCATGCCAGCAGCTCGTCGTCGTACCACTTGCGCTCCAGCCGGTCGGCGACCTCGTCGCGCGAGAGGACGGCAGCGAGATCGCTCATGGCAGCCACCGTAGCGTGGCGCCTCGCCGCTCAGCGTCACACTCGACGGCCGTTGGAGAGAAAGGCAGGCCGAAACGACGAAAGCCCCGCAGGTGCGGGGCTTTCAGTGAGTGGGCGATACTGGGCTCGAACCAGTGACCTCCGCCTTGTCGAGGCGGCGCTCTCCCAGCTGAGCTAATCGCCCTGGGAGCTGGATCATACCCAAGCGGCGTGCCGCGTGCGCGCTCCCCCGGCGCTCAGCCGTAGACCTCCTCGAGGCGGTCGGCGGCCAGTTCGGTGAGCGGCTTCAGCACCTCGCCCGGCGCCGCCTCGCCGAACACGAGCGTCGAGATCATGCTGATCGCCTCCTCCTGGCGTACCAGCACGATGTCGGTGAAGAAGGTGGCGCTGTCGCTACCGGCCTTCAGCGGGATCGTCAGCTGCATCGCGTAGCTGTCGTCGCCGATCTGCCCGAGGTCGCGCGTTCTGATCGCCGGCTTCCCGATCGTGTAGCCGCTCTCTCCTTCCAGCCGCATGCCGGTGCGCAACTGGTCGAGCGCTCTGCGGGCGAAGCAGTCGCGCATCTGCGGGCGATCGTAGATCCGCAGCGCGTCGCTCGCCTGCTGCGCGTCTTCGAAGACGAAGAGACCGTTCTGGATGTTCCCCGCGGGGAACACGAATCTCTGCGCTCTCGCCTGGACCAGCAGTCTCCAGGTCGCTCTGCCGCCGATGCAGCGCGAGGCGAACGGGTTGCCGGCGTCTCTGCCTCTGTTGCTGCCGGCGGTCCAGAGCGCCTCCGCCTCGCCCTCGGTCTCGAAGCCGGGCAGGTCGCCCGGCTGCAGCAGCGCGGAGAGAGCGCGCTCCTTCTGCGCCTCGTCGACCGGCTTCGTCGCGGCGGTCGTCTGCGGCGTCGTCGTGGTGGGCGTCTCGGTCGTGGTCGCGGGCGCGGTGATCCGCGACAGCCGCTCCGCCACCCGCGCCGCGAGGAACTCGCGCCCATCGCTCGCCGGCGGCGTGCCGTCGGTCGTCGTCGTCACGAGGCCGATCGCCGCGCCGTCCTGGACCACGAAGTGCTCCGCGTAGACCGTCATCCGCGTGCCGCCGCCGCTTCCCGGCAGCGCGATCAGCATCCCGTAGCGGGTATCCCCGACCTCGGGGAGCGCGACCGCCCGCGCCGTCGCGTCTCCGACTCTGCCCTTGAAGCCGCTGCGCCTGAGGATCGCGCGCATGTTGCCTCTGAACTCCCGCGCGAGGCAGTCGCGCGTCGTGGCCGTGCCGTAGAGCGCCGCCACCGCGCGCGCCTGCGTCTCGTCGCCGAAGATCATCGTCATGCTCGTCACCGCCGTCGCCGCATGCTCGATGACGAGCTGCGTCATCGCGAAGGCGACCGCTCTGGGGCCGGATCTGGCGATGTCGGAGCAGCCGCCGAGCAACGCCCCACCGCTCCCCATCTCGGCGGCGCGCGCTTCGAGCTCTCTCAGCTCGCGGCTGCCGTAGGCGATCACGGACCCCTGCGCTCTCGAGCCTCTCAGGTCCCTCTCGACGAGCAGCGACGAGATCGCCCGCTGCTTCGCATCGCTCGTTCCACCGCTCGGCGCCGAATTGGCTGTCGACGTCGACTGCGCGCGCGACGTCGAAGGGCCGTCATCGCCGCCACCGCAGCCGGCGGCGGCCGCCACCAGCAGCGCCAGCGCCGCACCAGCCCAGCCCCGTCGTCGCCACATCGCCCCGTCCCCTCGTTCGATCCGTGAACTGAGCGAGCCCCGCTGTCGGCGGGGCTCGTCGAGTGGGCGATACTGGGCTCGAACCAGTGACCTCCGCCTTGTCGAGGCGGCGCTCTCCCAGCTGAGCTAATCGCCCTGGGAGGTCCGGAAGCGTAGCGTGGCGGCTCCGGTGATGCGATCCGGGTCGCGCTCACGCTCCCCGGACAAGGCGACGACCGGAATCGAACCGGTGTACACGGCTTTGCAGGCCGCTGCGTAGCCACTCCGCCACGTCGCCAACGAGATCGAGAAGGGTAGACGACGGCGGCGTCGCGCGCAGTCCGAACCGGCGGCGTCCGGCGTCAGCTCAGCCGCGCCGGCCACGGCGGCTCGCCGGCCGCCTCGCCGTCGCCGGCCGGGTCGGCCGCGAGCAGCAGCTCGCGCGTGTGCACGAGGTGGTCGCGCATCGCCGCACCGACCGCCGCGGGATCGCCGGCGCGGAGCGCGTCGAGGATCCGCACGTGCTCCTCGTAGATCGCGCTGAGGTCGCGGCCGCGGCCGACGGTCGAGGCGCCGCGGAAGCGGACGAAGTCGCGCAGCGATCCGACGACGCCGACGAGGCGGCGGTTGCCCGCAGCCGCCAGCAGCAGCTCGTGGAAGCGTCTGTCGTGGGCCATGAAGGCGCGTTCGTCGGCGTCGCCGACGTGCTCCCGCATCGCCGCAAGGACCTCTGCCAGCTGCTCCAGCTCGTGCGCGCCGATCAGCTCGGCGGCGCGGCGCGCGGCCGGCACCTCCAGCAGCAGCCGCAGCGCGAAGACCTCGTCGAGGTCGTGGGCGGAGGACTTCAGCACGCGCGCGCCGCGGTTGCGCTCGAAGCGCACCATCCCCTGCCGTTCGAGCAGCAGCAGCGCCTCGCGCACGGGCGTGCGCGAGACCTCCAGCCGCTCTGCCAGTCTCGCGACCGAGTACAGCTCGCCGGCGCGCAGGCGGCCGTCGACGATCGCCGCGCGAATCGCGACGGTCGCGCGATCGGTCAGCGTCTGCCGCTCTCCCCCGTCGAGCGCGCCGAGCGCCAGCGGATGCTCGTCGCCGCCCGTCACCAGTTGCGCAGCGACGCGGTGACGATGCGGCGGAGGTCGTCCGCCGTCGGCTGTCTGGGAGCGACGGCGAGCAGCCGCTGCTGCTTCAGCGCGCCCTCCACGAGCACGTCGACGTCCCCCTCCGTGTAGCCCAGCTCGGCGATCCCGCTGGGGGCGCCGACGTCCCGCATCAGCTGCCTCATCACCTGCGGCAGCGTGTCGGGGCCGGGGTCGTCGAGCGGGCCGCCGTGCAGCAGCTCGGCGACGTGGTGGTGGCGCTCGGGCGCCGCGTCGTAGGTGAAGCGGAAGGCGGCCGGCGCGGTGACGATGACCGAGTGGCCGTGCGGGACGAACGGGTGGTCGGCCGGGTAGCCGGGCGGTTGGTAGACGTGCTTGAGGCCGGCGATCGGGTACGCGCAGGCGTGCGGGATGTGGACGCCGGCGGAGCCGAAGCCGACGCCGGCCATCGTCGCGCCGAGCATCATCCAGCCGCGCGCCTCGACGTCGTCAGGGTCGGCGACGGCGCGGCGCAGGTAGCTGCCGCCGTACTCCAGCGCCTTCGCCGACCAGACGTCGGCGACCGGGTTGGAGCCCTGGTAGGGCGGGCGGTCGTCGGGGCTGGCGGGGCGCGGGCGCGTGTCGAACGGGCGCGAGATGTAGGACTCGGCCGCGTGGCAGACGACGTCGAGGCCGGCCGAGGAGGTGATCTCGGCGGGCAGCGTGCGCGTCAGCTCCGGGTCGACGATCGCCTGCGTGCAGCGCAGGTAGCGGTGGGAGATGCCGCTCTTGACCTTCAGCTCGGGGATGTCGAGCACCGCGACGGTCGTCGCCTCCGAGCCCGTGCCGGAGGTCGTCGGGATCGCCAGGTGCGGCTTCAGCGGCGCGGGCGGCTTGCGGCCGCCGCCGACGGGAGCGTTGACGTAGTCCATCAGCGGCGCCGGGTGGGTCAGCACGAGGTTGGCGACCTTCGCCGTGTCGATCGCCGAGCCGCCACCGACCGAGACGAAGCCGTCGACGCCGGCCGCGCGCGCCGCCGCGACCGCCTCCTCCAGCGATTCGAGCGTCGGCTCGACGCGCGAGCGGTCGAAGACGACGACCTCGATCCCCTCCGCCTCGATCAAACGCTTGATCCGCTCGGGATGGCCGAGCGCCGCGACGCCCGCGTCGGTCACCAGCAGCACCCGCGAGACGTCGAGGCGCTTCAGCTCCCAGCCGGCGTCTGCCGAGGAGCCGGGCCCGAACTTCACGGGCGTCGCTTCCAGGGTGAAGATCGTCTCTCGCGCTGCGGCCATCGCTCGCTCCTCGTTCGTCGGGCGCCCGCTCCCCACGGCGAGCGTGAGTAGCATGTCACATGTTATGGACGAGAGAGACCATCTGCGCGACGCCCTGCAGGAGGTCGTCGGCGCCGGCCACGTGCTCGACGACCCCTCGCTGACGGCCCAGTACGAGACCGACTGGACCGGCCGCTTCGGCGCGCGGGCGCTGCTGGTCGTGCGACCGGCCTCCGTCACCGAGGTGGCCGCGGTCGTCGCCGCCTGTGCGGCCGCCGGCGTGCCGCTGATCCCCCAGGGCGGCAACACCGGACTGGTCGGCGGGGGCGTGCCGTCCGCCGACGGCCGCGAGGTCGTCGTGTCGCTGACGCGGCTGAACGCGATCGGACCGGTGGACTCGGCGCTGGGCCTCGTGCCGGTCGGCGCGGGCGTGACGCTGGCGGCGTTGCAGGAGGCGGCGCGCGCGGCCGGCTTCGACGCCGGGCTCGACTTCGCCGCGCGCGACTCCTGCACGATCGGCGGCGCGGTCGCGTGCAACGCCGGCGGCGCCCGCGCGCTGCGTCACGGGACCGCGCGCGGTCGCGTCGCGGGTCTGGAGGCGGTGCTCGCCGACGGCAGCGTGATCACGCGCATGGCGGGGCTGACGAAGGACAACGCCGGTTACGACCTGCCGTCGCTGCTGATCGGCTCCGAGGGCACGCTGGCGATCGTGACGCGGGTGCTGTGGAAGCTGGAACTGCGCCAGGACGCGCGCGTGGCGGCGCTGGTGCCGCTGGAGTCGGCCGCGGCCGCCGCCGCGCTGCTGACCGCGCTGCGGGCCGAGGCGCCGTCGCTGGAGTCGTGCGAGTTCTTCCTCGACGCGGGGCTGCGGCTGGTGCTGTCGCAGCTGAGACGGTCCTCCCCGCTGCCGTCGCCCTCCTCCGTCTACGTGCTGGCCGAATGCGCCAGCCGCACCGACCCGACCGACGAGCTGGTGGCGGCGCTGGACCGGGCCGGGATCGAGGACGCCCTGATCGCCGACGACACCGTCTCGCGCGAGCGGCTGTGGGCGCTGCGCGAGGGCCACGCCGACGCGATCAACGCCGCCGGCGTGCCCCACAAGCTCGACGTCGGCGTCCCGCTCGCGGCGCTGGACGCCTTCCTCGCCGCCGTCCCCGCGGCGGTCGCGCCCTTCGGCCCCGCGGTCCGCCCGATCCTCTTCGGCCACCTCGGCGACGGCAACGTCCACGTCAACCTGCTCGGCCTCCCCGCCGACGACGAGCGCGCCGACGACGCCGTCCTCCAGCTCGTGCTCGACCACGGCGGCACGATCTCCGCCGAGCACGGTGTCGGCGTCGCGAAAGCCCGCTGGCTGGAGCGCGCCCGCGGCACCGCCGAGGTCGCCGCGATGCGCTCCCTCAAGACCGCCCTCGACCCCCGCGGCCTGCTCAACCCGGGCAAGCTCCTGCCCGCGCCAGGGTGACGACACGTGCTTCGCGAGTCTGGATATACTCCCCCGGGTCAGCGCGGATGTAGCTCAGTTGGCTAGAGCGTCTGCTTGCCATGCAGAAGGTCGAGAGTTCGAGTCTCTTCATCCGCTTCACCGAAAGCCCCGCTCCGGCGGGGCTTTCGTCGTTCTGGAGGCTGAACCCAGAACTACAAAGTACGAGTTTTGAAGCGATTTCTCGTCTTTTGTTATCGTGGTCGCGGTGAGCGTGATCGCTGACAAGCGCCGATGGTTCGAGCAGGTGATGGCGTTGCGGCGTGCCGAGCGCGCTGCGCCTGGCGTTCGCGAGATCCCCGAGGTGCGTGCGCAGATAGAGGCGCAGATCGGCTCCGCCGTGAGCATGTCGATGGCAGCATCGATCCTCGACGTGTCGGAGGCGACGATCCGGCGGTGGATCAGACGTGGCGAGCTGCCGACGGTGCTCTCCCCCAGCGGCCGCCCGGGCGTTCCCGTCGGCGAGCTTGCAGATCTCTACGAGGATGTCGCCGAGCAACGCGCGCAAGGACGAAAGCACGTGATCGAGCCGCGGATGACCGCTGCCCGCCAGGCGGCTGAGCGAATGCAGATCGATGTCGAAGAGCCCGCGGAAGGCGCGCACGAGCGCAGCCGGGCACGGGCGCTCGCGTACCACCGCGCGGTCGCTCGCAAGCTCACGCGGGCGATGGCGGACACAGCGCTGCACCGGGTCTGGGAGTGGGAGAGCCAGGGTCGCATCGACCCCGTGTACGCCCGGCGGTGGGAGCTGCTTCTGCGCGGTCCGCTGCGCACGGTCAGAGAGCAGATCAGTGCGGGTGGCACAGACGCCGACGACATGCGCCAGAACTCCCCCTTCGCGGGGGCTCTCTCCGAGTCTGAGCGGCAGCGGATCGTCGCCGAGATCCGATAAATCGCGCCGACTTCGAACACGTGATCGCCGCCGCGGCACAGGTCGCCGACGAGGACGAGCTGGTCGTGATCGGCAGTCAAGCCGTGCTCGGCAGCCACCCCGAGGCGCCGGCCGAGCTGCTGCGCTCGATGGAGGCCGACATCTATCCGCGCTGATCGCGCTCTGCATGGAGATCCACGATCTCGTGCTCGCCAAGCTCGCAGCCGGACGCGACCGCGACTGGGAGTTCGCGCGCGTCTGCCTGGAGCACGAGCTGTGCGACATCACGCTCCTGCTCGAACGCTGCACGGCGATGCCGCTCGACGACGCACATAGAGCCCACATCGCCGCGAGCCTCCGCGACCTCTGGTCACGGAGGGCTCAGTAGGCGCCCTGGATCGACGCCGCGACCTTGCCGACGTCGTCGTTGGCCGACCCGGGCTGCGCCAGCACGTCGGCGTTCAGCGAGATGACCGGGGCGCCTGTGGCGGCGTCGCGGACGGCGATGTTCCACTGCGAATGGCGGTAGGCCGGCTGGTTCATCACGGTCAGCGCCTCCGGCGGCAGGCCGGGCACCGGCGCGGCCTCGGCCGCCGGCGCGGCGATGCCCGCCAGCGCGATCGCCGCGGCGACTCCGGTCAGTCGTCTCATGCTGCTCCTCGATCGTCGATGTCTGGCTGCCGCGATGACGCATCAGCCTGCAAGAGCGCCGAGACCCCGGCAAGGGACCTAGGTCTCCTTCGGGTGCGTCGGCGCGGCGCGGCAGCGCTCCGGGAACTGTCGCATCGACGCTCGCCGTCAGGTGACCGTTCTGGCAGGATGCGCGCATCCGCGTGCCCCGGGCCTCGACCGCGTCGTCCCTTTCCCCCGCCGCGTCGCGGAACGGGCCGCTCACCGCCGCGCTCTGGCTGATCGGGCTGGGCGCGGTCTGCGTCGCGGCCACAGAGGTCGCGGTGATCCTGCATCAGGGCGGCGAGTTCGCCTGGCTGACGGCGTGGTTCCCGGCGCTCGGGCTCGTGTACGTCACGACCGGGCTGCTGGCGTGGGTGCGCCGGCCGAGCAGCCGCCTGGGGCTGTTGCTCGTCGTCGCGGGCGGCTTCGCGCTGCTGGCGGAGGTCGTCGCCGTCGACGCGCCCGTGCCGGTCGCCGTCGGCATGATCGTCGGGACGGTCATCCTCGCGGTGATCGTGCAGCTGCTGCTGAGCTTCCCGACCGGTCGGCTGCACACCAGGACCGAGCGCCTCGTCGTGCTCGCGGGCTACCTCGTCTGCCTGCCGCTGCAGGCGCCCCTGTACCTGTACGCCGCGGGCAACCCGCTCTCGCTCGCGGACCGCCCGGACCTCGCCGACGCCGGCCTGCAGGTGCAGCGCATCGCGGGCGCACTCGTCGTGATCGCGACCGCCGCGCTGCTGATCGAGCGGATGCGGCAGGCCCGGCCGGAGCAGCGCCGCGTGCTCGTCCCGCTCTCCGTCTACGGCATCTTCGCGCTGCTCGTCGTGCCGGTCAGCAGCGCGCTCGAGCAGAGCGTCTTCGACGGCGACCCGGTGCCGCGCACGATCCTCCAGCTCGTCAGCCTCGGATTCGTGCCGATCGTCTTCGTCGTGGCGGCCTCGCGCGGCGGCTTCGATCGCACCAGCGACCTCGCGGAGCTGGGCGTCTGGCTCGGATCCGACGAGTCCGGGCGGCCGGAGCTGCGCGCGGCGCTCGCGACCACGCTCGGCGACCCCTCCGTCCAGGTCCTGTTCCGGGTCCAGGGCGAGGAGGCGCTCGTCGACGATCGCGGCATCCCGGTGCTCGTCGCGGCGGGCGCGAACGGGCGCGGGACGGTCGACGTCGAGCTGGGCGGGCGCGTGGTCGGCGCGATCGCCTACGACGCGATGCTGTTCGACCGCCCCGAGGAGATCCGCGAGGCCGGCCGGATCGTCGCGATCGCGCTCGACCGGCAGCGGCTGACCGTCGAGCTGCGCGCCTCACGCGCCCGCATCGCCGCGACCGCCGACGGCGAGCGGCGCCGGATCGCGCGCGACCTCCACGACGGCCTGCAGGCGCGGCTGGTGCTGCTGGCGGTGCAGGCGGCGGGCGACAACGACCGCGAGACGCTGCGCGCGGGCATCAGATCGGCGATCGTCGAGCTGCGCGAGCTGGTCGACGGCGTGATGCCGGCGCAGCTCACCGAGCGCGGGCTCGCGGCGGCGATCGAGGATCTGCGCGACCGCCTGCCGCTGCCGATCGTGCTGCACGTCGCCGGGCTCGACCAGCGCCTGCGGCTCGACGTCGAGAGCGCGGCCTACTTCGTCGTCTCGGAGGCGATCTCCAACGCGCTCAAGCACGCCGGCCCGGCGGCGCTGACGGTGTCGCTCGCGCGCACCGGCGGCCTGCTCGCGCTGGAGGTCGCCGACGACGGCGCCGGCGGCGCGCGCGCCCGCTCGGGCGGCGGGATCCGCGGGATGGCCGACCGCGTCGAGGCGCTCGGCGGCGAGCTGCACGTCGACAGCGTGCCGGGGCGCGGGACGCGCGTGCGGGCGGTGATCCCCTCCGCGGCGTGATCGGCGACGGCGCTCGCGCTACTGGAGCTGCCGAGCCTCGAACGTCGCCGTCACCTCCCCCAGCCCCGCGAACGTCGCGCGCGCCGTCTGCCCTGCCGCCACCGGCAGCGCTCTGGAGACCGCGCCGGGGATGACGACCGCGCCGGCGTCGATCGCGGCGCCCGCGTCGTACTGGTGGAGCGCTCTCGCCAGCCAGGCGATCGGGGCGGCGGGATGGCCGAGGACCGCCGCGCCGGTACCGGTGTTGGCGTCGCCGTCAGGCGTGACCGCGAGCGTCACGGGGACGGTGGCGAGATCGAGGCCGGCGAGCGCGTCGAGCGCGGTCCACTCGCCGAGCACGACATGGCCGGAGGAGGCGTTGTCGGCGATCGTGTCGACGATGCCGATCCGCCAGTCGGCGATGCGGCTGTCGATCACCTCCAGCGCCGGCGCGACCGCCTCGGTCGCGGCCAGCACGTCGTCGATCGTCAGCGCCGCGCCGGACAGCGGCGCGCGCAGTCTGAACGCGATCTCGGCCTCGACGCGCGGCGCGAGGAACTCCGCCGGGTCGAGTGCGGCACCGTCGGGCGAGATCATCGCCGCCGTCAGGTAGCCGAAGTCGGGCTGGTCGACGCCCATCATCTCCTGCATCACCCGGCTCGTCAGGCCGACCTTGCGCCCGACCAGCGCGGCGCCCGGCGCGCCCAGCCGCAGCGCGCGGCCGGCGAGCTGGATCGCGTAGGCGTCGGCGATCGTCGCGCTCGGGTGGCGCTCGATCACCGGGGCGACCGCGACCCGCGTCCGTTCCGCCTCCCACAGCAGCCGCGCCTCCGCGGCGACGGCCTGCTCGTCCAGCGCACTCGTCTCCATATGCGATTCCTACCGCATCGGCTGACCGCCGGGGTCCGCACGTGGCGGACCCCGGTCGTTCAGCGACAGTGACTGTCGTCAGTCACCACTCAATCCGATCGTTCAGCAGCGCAGCTTCTCGGTTAGCACCCAGTAGTCGTAGGGAGCTGAGCCGGTGCTGTGCCCGAACGACCAGAAGTGACCGTTGGAGACGACCGTTAGCTGGCCTATGAAGGCCTCGTTTCTGCCCATGTACCAGTCGACCGGGCCGACGCCGGGACCATCGCCGTACATCGGGATCGACGTCACGTTGCCGTAACAGGTGAACGACGCGGACGCCGTGCCTGCCAGCGCGAAGGACAGCGAGACAGCAGCGACCAGCGCCATCAGGAGATGACGGATCTTCATCTGAATTCCTCTCGTCAAAGCAGCATGAAGTGTTCGCGTGGGGCCCCGCGATCACACAACGGCCCGGAACAGGCCGCCGTGCGCAATATCGCAGATTCCGGCAACTGGAAACACCGCTGAACTGACCGCAGTCGTTGAGCGGACAAACCAATTCACTGGGGTTGACTTCAGGCGCGGCGCCGGGCGTCGCCACCGGGCTCCGCCAACCGGTCTGCGAGGATGGCGCGATGAGCCCCGCCGAGGTCTTCAGCGACGATGAGCGGACGCTGCTGGCGCGGCACGTGACCGACGTCGACGCGCCGGTGTTCGCGCTCGTCGACCTGCCGGAGACGGTCAAGGCGGCGCTGTTCGCGCGCTACTCGCGCCACCCCGGAACGCTGCGGCGGCTGCTGCTGGACGAGTTCGCCGGCGACCTCCCGCCGGCACCGGCCGGATCGGCGCACGCGACGCCCTCGCCGGCCGCCCCCGCCCCGCCCGCCGGCCGCGCGGCCGAGCTGTACGAGCGCGTCTTCGTCGGCTACGGGGACGACTCGGTCGCCCAGCTCGGCGGCGTCCACGTCGCCTGCGAGTGGGTCTCCAACGTGCTGACGAAGATCCTCCAGCGGCCGCGCCTCGGCGCCTACCTGGAGCAGAGCACCCGCTACATCGCC
This sequence comes from Conexibacter sp. CPCC 205762, assembly GCF_030646155.1. Lineage (GTDB taxonomy): Bacteria > Actinomycetota > Thermoleophilia > Solirubrobacterales > Solirubrobacteraceae > Conexibacter. Next base: position 1,258 of record NZ_JAUTDN010000014.1, on the reverse strand, counting down.
TACGACCAGCCGCTGCCGGGAGCAGGAGGCGGCTGGCGCTACCACCGCGAGGCGGCGCTCGGGCCCGAGTACGAGCGGGCGATGGACGAGCTGTTCGCGACCTACGCGCGGCTGCTGCCGGCGATGACCGCGTGGGTGGCGGAGCGCTTCCCGGCCGCCGCGGGCGGGAGCGCCGGCCGCGCCGCGCACGCGCGCGCGGTGAAGGCGAAGGCGCTCGACCTCGTGCGCGGCCTGCTGCCGGCCGGCTCGCTCTCGCACATGGGCCTGTTCGCCAGCGGCCAGGCGGTCGAGGCGCTGATCCTCCACCTGCTCGCCCATCCGCTGCCGGAGGCGCGCCGCTGCGGCGAGCAGCTGCTGAGGGCGGTCAGAGCGGCGCTGCCGAGCTTCGTCGCGCGCGTCGAGCGGCCCGACCGCGGCGGCGTCTGGATCGACTACCTGCGCGAGCGCGGCGCCGCCGAGACGCGGATCGCCCGCCAGCTCGGACTCGACGACGCGAGCGTCTACGCTGCCACGCCGGAAGGTCCATCGGTCCGCCTCACGCACGTCGACGGTGACGAGCAGCGGCTGCTGACGGCGCTGCTGTTCGAGGCGGCCGGGACGAGCGAAGCGCGCGTGCGCGCCCGCGTCGAGCGCCTTACGGCCGAGCAGCGCGCCGACGCGATCGCGGAGCTGTGCGGCCCGCGCAGCAACCGCCGCCACCGCCCCGGGCGCGGCTTCGAGGCGCTCCGCTACCGCTTCGAGATCGTCTCCGACTACGGCGCCTTCCGCGACCTCCAGCGCCACCGCATGCTGACCGTCCAGTGGCAGACGCTGACGCCGCACCTCGGCGCGGCGGTGCCGACGGAGGTCGAGGCGGCCGGCCGCGGCGACGACTACCGCCGCGCGCTCGACGTCTCGCGCACTGCCTGGCAGCGTCTCGTCGACGACGGCCACCGCGCGCAGGCCCCCTACGCGCTCTGCCTCGGCCACCGGATCCGCTACGTGCTCGACCTCAACGCGCGCGAGGCGATGCACGTCGCGGAGCTGCGCTCCGGCCGCGAGGGCCACCCCGCCTACCGCGCGGTCGCGCAGCAGCTGCACCGCCTGATCGCCGACGTGCACCCGGCCGTCGGCGCCGCGATGCGGTTCGTCGACCACGGCGAGGAGCCGCGGCTGGAGCGGATCGAGGCGGAGCAGCGCAGAGCGGCGCGCGAGTAGCCGCCGCGCCGCGCCGCGCGCGACGCCGCGCCGGGCCGCGCGCCCGCCCCGCCGCCGCCGC
>NZ_JAUTDN010000116.1 GCF_030646155.1 Conexibacter sp. CPCC 205762 | reverse complement strand
CGGCGGCGGTCGCGGCGGCGGGCGCGGCGCCGGCGGACGCCGCCAGCCGCTCCCGCCGCGGGCCGCGGGCGGCGGTCATCGCGGCGTGGATCGTGCGCAGCCGCCGGGCCGGGTCATGCTCTGAGACGGGCAGCTCCAGCACCGCGCACGGCTCCTCGCCGAGGAGCGCCTGCGCGCCGACCGCGACAGGCACCAGCGCGCGCAGGTCAGCCGGCGCCTGGCCGGCGGCGAGCGCGACCCGCCGCAGCGCGCCGGCCGCGACCGCGAGCACGACGTCGTGCGGCTCGACCGCGACCTGCTCGGCGATCCGCCGCAGCCGCGTCAGCTCCAGCCGCGCTGTCACGAGCGTGCGCGGCGCCGGGCCGGCGGCGGCGTTGAGGTAGGACGGCGGCGCCTGCGCCAGCAGCCCCTCGGTGCGGGCGTAGGCGGCGCGTCGCAGCGTCGTGCCGACGCGGCCGGCGGCGCCGAGGCCTCCGCCCCCGCCCCCGGGCGCGCCGAGCCGCCCCGCGCCGCCC
>NZ_JAUTDN010000013.1 GCF_030646155.1 Conexibacter sp. CPCC 205762 | reverse complement strand
AGGCCGGCGGCGCGAGCGCGGCCAGCAGCTCGTCGCGGGCGCGCAGCAGCAGGTCCGCGGCACGCTCGCGCGCGGCGGGCGGCGGCGCATCCGAGGCGGCTGGCGGGCGCGGGGCGGGCGGCGGCGCATCCGAGACGGCTGGCGGGCGCGGGGCGGGCGGCGGCGCATCCGAGGCGGCTGGCGGGCGCGGGGCCGCGGCGGGCGGGCGCGCGCCAGAGGCGGCTGGCGGGCGGCGAGATGCCATCCCGATCAGCGTCGCGCAGTTCGCTGTGCCGTCGCAACCGCATGACTGCGACAATCGACGCGCATGTCTCCGGACGCATCGTGGAATTTCGCGCCGGGCGTCGTGATCGCGCTGCTGACCTACGCCGCGGTCTACGTCTGGCGCTGGCGCCAGTGCCGCACCCCTGACGAGCCGCATCCGCCAGAGGTCTGGCGCCTGCTCGTCTTCCTGCTCGGGATCGCGATCCTCGCGATCGCGCTGATGTCGCCGGTCGACACGCTCGGCGAGCAGATCCTCGCGATGCACATGGTCCAGCACATGCTGCTGCTCGACGTCGCGCCGATCCTGATCATCCTCGGCTTCACGAAGGTGCTGCTGCGGCCGGCGACGCGCTGGATCCACAAGGTCGAGACGCGCGTCTGGCTGCTGGCCGCGCCGATCTTCGCCGTCTTCTTCTACACGGCCGCGATGTGGGTCTGGCACATCCCGGCGCTCTACAACGCCGCCGCCGAGCACAGCGGCGTGCACGTGCTCGAGCACCTCACCTTCAGCACCGCCGGCTTCCTCTACTGGTGGCACCTGCTGTCGCCGGTCTCGACGCGCCTGCGCCGCGACGGCATGACGCCGATCGTCTACATGCTCAGCACGAAGGTGACGGTCGGCTTCCTCGGCATCCTGCTGACGTTCGCGCCCGAGGCGATCTACGAGTTCTACGAGAACCAGCCCGAGTTCTGGGGCCTCTCGCCGACCAGCGACCAGGCGCTCGCCGGCGCGATCATGGCGATCGAGCAGGCGGTCGTGATGGGGATCGCGATCGCCTTCCTGTTCGTGCGGATGCTGAACGAGGCCGACAAGGCCGACGTCCGCGCCGAGCGCTTCGCCGACCGCGAGGCGCAGAAGGCGGCGCAGACCGCGTCCCGCGAGGCGGTGACGCCGGGCGAGATAGGCTCGCCGCACGAGATCGCCGCCGCGCGCGAGGCGGCGGCGCGCGCCGCCGCGAAGCCCGCCGCCGACTGAGGCCCGAGCGGCGGGCTGAACGTGCGCCGGCGGCTACTGCCGCGGGCGCAGACGGTCGACGATGCCGGTGCTGCCGGCGATCGCGCCGATCAGGATGCCGCCCGGCGTGATCTCGGTGCCGGGCAGCACGACCGCGTCCTTCAGCGCCGCGCCGTCGCCGATCGTGGCGCCGTCGCCGATCACGAGCGGGCCCTGCAGGCGCACGCCGTCGCCGATCTTGACGTCGCGGCCGATCCAGACCGGCGGCTCGATCAGCGTCGCGCCGTCGAGCGTCGTGCCCTCGCCGGCGACGACGTCCTCGGCGATCGGCTCGCCCTCGACCTCGAGGTGCAGCTCGCCGCGCATCGCGTCGAAGGTGCCGTCCTTCAGCTCAGCCAGCGAGCCGACGTCGTTCCAGTACTCGTCGATCTCGTGGATGTGGAACGGCACGTCCTGCGCCAGCAGCGCAGGGAAGACGTCGTTGGCCCAGTCGACGAACCGCCTGTCGGGGAAGTAGTCGAAGATCTTCGGGTCGAACAGGTAGATGCCGCAGTTGCCGAGGTCCGACAGCGCCTCCTCCGGCGCCGGCTTCTCCTGGAAGCCGGTGATGCGGCCCTGGTCGTCGTGCAGCACGACGCCGAACTGGCTCGTGTCGGCGACCCGCTTGACGGCGAGCGTCGCGACGCCGCCGGCCTCCTTGTGGCGCGCGACGAAGGCCGACAGGTCGATGTCGGTGAGCGCGTCGCCGGAGATCACGAGAAAGATGTCTTCGCCGAAGAAGTCGGCGCAGTTGCGCACGCCGCCGGCGGTGCCGAGCAGCTCCGGCTCCTCGCGGTAGACGATCCGGTCGCCGAAGTACTGGCGGATCGTGTCCGGGAAGTAGTGCAGGTTGGCGACGATCTCGTCGTAACCGTGACGCTCGAGCAGATCGACGATGTGCGCCATGACGGGCCGGTCGAGGACCGGGACCATCGGCTTCGGGATCTCGTACGTGAGCGGGCGGAGGCGCGTACCGAGCCCCGCTGCGAGGACCATGGCTTTCATCGCTGCGTGAGGCTAGCGGGTCAGCCAGGCGTCGGGGTCCGAGGTGCGCGATCTCACAGCCTCGGGCAGCGCCCCGGCGGCGAGGTCGGCGAGCGTCACGTGCTCCAGCACGTCGCGCAGACTGGCGCGGACGGCGACCCAGACGTCCCGCAGCGGCTCGGCGGTGCCGTCGAAGGCGAGCTTCTCGGGGCGCTCCCCCGCGACCGCGGCCAGCGGCCCGTCGATCGCGCGGATGACGTCGGCGACGGTGATCTGGTCGGCCGGCTCGGCGAGCCGGTAGCCGCCCTCGGCGCCGCGTCTGGAGATGACGATCCCACCCTGGCGCATCTGCACGAGGATGTTCTCGAGGAAGCGCAGCGGTATCCCCTGCGCCTGCGCGATCCGTTCGCTCTTGAGCGGGTGCTCGTCGGTGACCGCGGCCAGCTCCACAGCGGCGCGGACGGCGTAGTCGGTCTTCGCGGAGATGCGCACCGGGCCAATTGTGTACGACCGGCCGGTCGCGTGCGGCTACGTCCCGATCTCCCAGGAGGTGAGGTAGCGGCGCTGCTCGTCGGTCAGCTCGTCGATCTCGACGCCGAGCGAGGCGAGCGTGAGGCGCGCGATCTCGTGGTCGAGCGCGCGCGGGACCTCCAGCACGCGCGGCTGCAGCCGGTCGGCGTTGCGGACGAGGTACTCGGCCGCGAGCGCCTGGTTGGCGAAGGCGACGTCCATCACCGCGGCCGGGTGGCCCTCGGCGGCGGCGAGGTTGACGACGCGGCCCTGCGCCAGCAGGTGCAGGCGGCGGCCGTCGGCGGTGACGAACTGCTCGACGTGCTCGCGCACGAGCTGCGATCTGGGCGCGACCGCGCGCAGGTCGGCGAGGCTCAGCTCGACGTCGAAGTGGCCGGCGTTGCAGAGCAGCGCGCCGTCGCGCATCAGCTCGTAGTGCTCGCGCCGCACGACGTCGCGGTTGCCGGTGGCGGTGATGAAGACGTCGCCCTTGGCGGCGGCGGCGAGCGCGGCCGCGACCTCGAAGCCGTCCAGCTTCGCCTCCAGCGCGCGCAGCGGATCGACCTCGCAGACGACGACCTGGCTGCCGGCGCCGCGGGCGCGCAGGGCGATCCCGCGGCCGGTCCAGCCGTAGCCGAAGACGACCACGACGCGGCCGGCGAGCAGCGTGTTGGTCGCGCGCAGGATGCCGTCGAGCGTCGACTGGCCGGTGCCGTAACGGTCGTCGAAGAAGCGCTTGGTCTGAGCGGCGCCGACGGCGACCACGGGGAAGCCGAGCTTGCCCTCGGCCTCCAGCGCGCGCAGCCGCAGCACGCCGCTGGTCGTCTCCTCCGTGCCGCCGACGATCTCGCTCAGCAGCTCGGTGCGACGGCTGTGGAGGACCGAGATGACGTCGGCGCCATCGTCCATCGTGACGTGCGGCCTGGTGTCGACGACCCGCTCGATGTGGTCGTAGTAGGTCGCCATGTCCTCGCCCTGGATCGCGTGGACGGAGATCCCGGCGCGCTCGACGAGCGCGGCGGCGACGTCGTCCTGCGTCGAGAGCGGGTTGGAGGCGCACAGCGCGACCTCGGCGCCGCCGGCGCTGAGCGTGCGCACGAGCCCGGCCGTCTCGGTCGTGACGTGGTGACAGACGGCGATCCGCACGCCCTCCAGCGGCCGCTCGCGCTCGAACCGCTGGCGGATCGAGCGCAGCACGGGCATGCGCGCGTCAGCCCACTCGACGCGCGCCTGACCGACCTCGGCGAGGCCGAGGTCGGCTACGTCATGGTGCGGCGGCGCCGGGGCGCCGCCGCGCTTCTGGGGTGGCTTAGTACCGGTAATGGTCGGGCTTGTAGGGGCCGTCGACCGGGACGCCGATGTAGGCGGCCTGCTCGTCGCTGAGCGTCGTCAGCTTGACGCCGAGCGCGTCGAGGTGGAGGCGGGCGACCTTCTCGTCGAGGTGCTTGGGCAGCACGTAGACGCGCTTCTCGTACTCGCCCGGCTTCGTGAACAGCTCGATCTGGGCGATCGTCTGGTTCGTGAACGAGTTCGACATCACGAACGACGGGTGGCCGGTCGCGTTGCCGAGGTTCAGCAGGCGGCCCTCGGACAGCATGATGATCGTGTGGCCATCCGGGAAGCGCCACTCGTCGACCTGCGGCTTGACCGTCTCGCGGACGATGCCGTCGTACTTCGTCAGGCCGGCGATGTCGATCTCGTTGTCGAAGTGGCCGATGTTGCCGACGATCGCCTGGTGCTTCATCTTCGCCATGTCGGCGACGGTGATGATGTCCTTGTTGCCCGTCGTCGTGATGAAGATGTCGGCGCTGCCGACGACGTCGGCGAGCGTCGCGACCTCGTAGCCCTGCATCGCGGCCTGGAGCGCGCAGATCGGGTCGATCTCGGTGACGATGACGCGCGCGCCCTGGCCGCGGAGCGACTCGGCGCAGCCCTTGCCGACGTCGCCGAAGCCGCAGACGACGGCGACCTTGCCGCCGATCATCACGTCGGTCGCGCGGTTGATGCCGTCGATCAGCGAGTGACGGCAGCCGTAGAGGTTGTCGAACTTCGACTTCGTGACCGAGTCGTTGACGTTGATCGCCGGGAACAGCAGCGTGCCGGCCTCGGTCATCTCGTAGAGACGGTGGACGCCGGTCGTCGTCTCCTCGGTGACGCCTCTGATGCCCTCGCCGATCTTCGTCCACTTCTGCGGGTCGGCCGCGACCGACTTCTGCAGCAGCGTGAGGAAGACCTGGAACTCCTCGGACTCGCCGGTCGAGGGGTCCGGCACGGCGCCGGCGGCCTCGAACTCGGTGCCCTTGTGGACGAGCATCGTGGCGTCGCCGCCGTCGTCGAGGATCATGTTCGGGCCGTCCTCGCCGGGCCACGTGAGGGCCTGCTCGGTGCACCACCAGTACTCCTCCAGCGTCTCGCCCTTCCAGGCGAAGACGGGGATGCCCTTGGGATCCTCGGGCGTGCCCTCCGGACCGACGGCGACGGCGGCCGCGGCGTGGTCCTGGGTGCTGAAGATGTTGCAGGAGACCCAGCGGACCTCGGCGCCGAGAGCAGTCAGCGTCTCGATCAGGACGGCGGTCTGGATCGTCATGTGGAGCGAGCCCATGATGCGCGCGCCCTTGAGCGGCTGCGTCGCGGCGAACTCCTTGCGGATCGACATCAGGCCGGGCATCTCGTGCTCGGCGAGGTCGATCTCCTTGCGGCCGAAGGCGGCCAGCGAGAGGTCGGCGACCTTGAAGTCGTGCTGCGTGGACGTGGCGGTCATCCGATGGTTCCTCCGGTTGGGTCTGCGGTGGTGGCGGGTTGGGCGGCGGCGGCCGCGAGCAGCTTCTGGTGCTTGTCCTGCTCCCAGCTGAGCCAGTCGTCGCCGGCGACGTCGTCTGGCTTGGCGGGCTCGGCGCTGAGCCACTCCTCGACCTCGCCGCGCAGCTGCGCGTCCTGGCCAAGGCGAAGCGCGAAGACGACGTCCGAGAGGCCGAGATCGAAGCGCTGGAGCAGCTCCTTCAGCGTCCGCAGGCGCTGCAGCTCGGCAGCGCCGTAGAGGCGGTAGCCGGACGCCGAGCGCGCGGGAACGACGAGACCGCTGCGCTCGATGTAGCGCAGCATGCGGGGCGACCAGCCGGTCGTCTCCGCGGACTCGTGGATCGTCAGCGCGTCCGTCGTCATCGGCGGCGCCCAACCTTACCAGAGGTGTGTCAAGGTTTTGGGCGGGGCGGCGCGCAGCCGCCCCGCGATGACGGCCTCAGCCGCCGGCCAGCACCGTCTTGAGCCGTTCGATCGCGTCGACCGGCGTCGGGTCGATCCCGCGCAGGACGGCGACGTAGAGCGACACGAGATCGCCCAGCAGGACGAGCGAGACGAGCCGCTCGGTGCGCGTCTCGCCGCGCCCCTCGACGCGGTAGGAGGCGGCCGCGGTGGGGCTGATCAGGCCGCGCGTCAGCTCGATCCGCTGGCGGATCCGCGGGTGCAGGTCGGAGTCGTCGAGGAAGACGGCGCTGAAGCGGCCAAGCTCCGCCGCGCCCTGCCAGCCGACCAGCTCGTTGTGGTTCAGCTCCGGCAGCTCGGTCGCGAACGCCGGCGTCTTGCCGTTCTCGTTCAGCTGCGTCTTCCAGCGATAGGCGATCGGCGCCGTCAGGCCGGCGCCGGCGATCTGCGGGATCGTGCCGTGCAGGCCGCGCGCGATCTCCTTCGCGAGCGAGTCCTCGGCGCCGTCGGGCCCCCACTCCTGCACGAGCGACTCGATGTGCGCGGCGGCGACGTCGATCTCCGAGCGCAGCGACTCGGCGGCGCCGCTGAGGGCGGCGACCTCGAGCGCGATCACGAGCATGTAGCCGACCGCGACGCGCGGCTGGAACATCCCCGGCAGCGGGATCACCGGCACGCCGTCCTCGCGCGCGGCGGCGGCGAGCTTGCCGCCGGTCGTCGCGACGATCCGCTGCGCGCCGATCACGCCGGCCGCCTCGTAGGCGGCGAGCGTCTCCTCCGTGTTGCCGGAGTAGCTGGCGCAGAGGACGGTCGACTCGTCGGTCGTCCAGGCCGGCAGCCCGTAGTCGCGCGCGATCGCGATCGGACGCGAGGCGCGGTCGCCGAGGACGGCGCGCGCGAGCGCGCCGCCGATCGCAGAGCCGCCCATGCCGGCGACGATGAAGCCGCCGCGCGAGTCGTGCGGGGTCAGTCTCGCCGACTCGACCCGCCACAGCGCGTCGCGCAGGTGGTCGGGCAGCCCGAGCACGTCGTCGACCTGCTTGCTGGCGTCGACCGCCTCGACGGCGGCACGGCTGAGATCGCTCAAAACTTGATCGCTCCGTCAGGAAGGGACACGTTCGGGAACAGCCGCGCGCCGGCGGCGAGGTGGTTCTCTCTGCCGAGCACGACGCCCTCGCCGAGCACGACGCCCTCGCCGATGCGGCAGTGCGGGCCGAGCTGGGCGCCGGGGCCGACGATCGCGTGCGTGATGCTCGTGCCCGCGCCGACGACCGCGCCGTCGAGCACGACCGCGCCGTCGACGTGCGCGCCGGGGCCGATCTCGACGTTGCGGCCGAGCACGGTGCGGCCGCTGACGAGCGCGCCTCTGGCGATCCTCACGCCGGCGCCGACGAAGGCCGGACCGACGACGCGGCCGTGCACCTCGGCGTCGGGCGCGAGCGCGACGTTGCGGCTGTCGTAGCCGTCCGGGACCGGCGTCTTGACGGCGCCGTCGAGGATGTCGTGCGTCGCCTCGAGGTAGCGCTGCGGCGTGCCGATGTCGAGCCAGTAGCCGCTCGACGTGTAGCCGTAGAGGCCGTCGTCGACCAGCCGCGGGAAGACCTCGCGCTCGATCGAGACGTTGCGGCCGGCCGGCACCTCGTCGAGCACCGAGCGCTCCAGCACGTAGGCGCCGGCGTTGACGAGGTCGGTGTCGATCTGGTCCGGGCTCGGCTTCTCGAGGAAGGCGCAGACGCTGTCGTCGTCGTTGAGTCTGACGAGGCCGTAGGCCGACGGGTCGTCGACCGCGATCAGCGCCAGCGTCAGCGCCGCCTTCGTCGCCTCGTGCTGCGCCAGCTGCTCGGTCAGGTCTATGTCGGTCAGCACGTCGCCGTTGAGGATCAGCACGCGCTCGTCCAGCAGCGACTCGGCGAACTTGATCGCGCCGCCGGTGCCGAGCGGTCTCGGCTCCTCGACGTAGCGCAGCCTGACGCCGTAGGCGCTGCCGTCGCCGAGCACGTTGCGGACGCCCGAGGCGAGGAAGCCGCAGGAGATGACGACGTCGTCGACGCCGTGCCCGCGCAGCCAGTCGAGCATGAACGCCACGAACGGCCGGTCGACGAGCGGCACGACCGGCTTCGGCACCGTCGCGGTCAGCGGCCGCAGCCGCGTCCCCTCGCCGCCCGCCAGGATCAGAGCCTGCACGTCAGCACCACCTCGCTCAGCCGCCTCGCCCGACGCCCTCGTAGACGAACCCCGCAGCGCGGACCGTCTGCGGGTCGAGATGGTTGCGGCCGTCGATCACGACCGCGCCGGCGACGCGCTCGCGCGCGGAGGCCCAGTCGATCTCGGCGAACTCCGGCCACTCGGTCACGAGCACGACCGCGTCGGCGCCGTCGAGCGCGCCGAGCGCCGACTCGGCGAACTCGACGCCGTGCATCAGCTTGCGCGCCTCCTCCTCGGCCAGCGGGTCGTAGGCGGCGACGATCGCGCCCTCGCCCTGCAGCCGCGAGGAGAGCACCAGCGAGGAGGCCTCGCGCATGTCGTCGGTGTTCGCCTTGAAGGCGAGCCCGAGCAGCGCGATGCGCTTGCCGACGAGCGTGCCGAGGTGCTTCTGCAGCTTTCTGATCACGCGCCGCTTCTGCAGCTCGTTGACCTCGATCACCGCGTTGAGGAGCTGGAAGTGGTAGCCGGAGTTGCCGGCCAGCAGCTTCAGCGCGCTGACGTCCTTCGGGAAGCAGGAGCCGCCGTAGCCGATGCCGGGGCGCAGGAACTTCGCGCCGATGCGCTCGTCGAGGCCCATGCCGCGCGCGACCTCCTCGACGTCGGCGCCGGTCTCCTCGCAGACGTTGGCGATCTCGTTGATGAACGAGATCTTCGTCGCGAGGAAGGCGTTGGAGGCGAGCTTGACCATCTCGGCGCTGCGCACGTCGGTGCGCACGAGCGGCGCGCCGAGCGGCGCGTAGAGGTCGGCGACCGCCTGGCCGGCCCAGTCGCCGTCGTCGCCGACGACGACGCGGTCCGGGTGGCGGAAGTCCTCCAGCGCAGAGCCCTCCTTGAGGAACTCGGGGCAGGAGACGTAGCGGAAGCCGCCCTTGCCGCGCTCGGCGAAGGCGCGCTTGATCGACTCGCCGGTGCCGACCGGGACGGTCGACTTCATCACCAGCGCGTGGCGGTCGGAGACCGGCATCGCGTCGACGACGGCGTGGACGGCGGAGAGGTCGGCGTCGCCGGAGTAGGTCGGCGGCGTGCCGACGGCGACGAAGAGCAGGCGCGCGTGCTCCAGCGCCGGCGCCAGCTCCGTCGAGAAGTGGAGGCGCTCTCTGTTGGCGGCGATCGACTCGGCCAGACCGGGCTCGTAGATCGGGATCTCGCCGCGATTGAGGCGCTCGATCTTGGCGGCGTCGATGTCGACGCACCAGACGTCGTTCCCGAGTTCTGCGAAGCCGGCGGCCGTCACCAGTCCGACGTAGCCGGTGCCGATCACGGCGATCGGTTCGCGCTGCTGTTCCTGGTTCATGCGGCGGCGAAGCCTACTAGGCGGGCTCACCTGCCGCCGAGGCGCGTGAGCGACCCGGCGATCGCGAGCATCTGATCGTTGGAGAGTCTCTTCTCGAGCGTGTTCGAGATCCAGTAGACGGCCTGCGGCGTTCTCCACGCGACCAGGCGCAGTCTTCTGCCGTCGTAGTACAGGTCGAGCTTCTTGCCGTTGATCGTGCGGTGGTCCGACGAGGGGTTGTTGAGGATCGGCGGATTCTTCCAGGTCGTCCCCTGGACGCCCATGTAGTTGCCCGGATCGCCGTAGCTGACGACGAGGCGGTAGGACTGCTTCATCTTGCCGTCCGGCGCCTTCGTCTTGTACTTGATCGGGTAGCCGCCCTCGGCGCCCGTGTTCGGCGTCATGTAGCCGGCCGAGTTGGGCAGGTAGCGCGGGTAGTAGACGGGGAAGTTCATCGGCCCGAGCTGGATCGTGTAGTCCTTGCCCGTCTGCGTCATGTCGTAGAGGCCGAGGCTCTCCGGCGTCGGCGCCGACGGCGATCTCGCCGCTCGGGAGCGTCTGCCTCTGCCCTTCTTGCCGCCGCCGCTTCTCTGCTGCCTGGGCGGCGCCGGCGCGGCGTCCGGGTGCAGGAACTCCTCGCGCACGCGCGCGATCTCGCTCTCGCCCGCCTCGACGTAGGAGGCGCCGTCGCTGCCGGTCGTGTAGGTCGGCGTGATCGCGACCTGCTGGATCGGCTTGCTGGCCGAGAAGGCGACCAGCTGCGCGAGCTGGATCAGCGCCGAGGCCGACTGCAGGTCCTTGTCGGTCTGCATCCGTCTGCCGATGATCTTCGTCAGCTTGTGCGGGTCGTTGACGAAGTCGTTGGCGTCGTACTGCGAGCGGATCTGGCGCAGGAAGTCCTGCTGGCGCGCGCCGCGCACGAGGTCGGAGTCGGTGTGGCGGTAGCGGACGTAGTCGAGCGCTCTCGTGCCGCACATCATCTGGTAGCCGGGATTGATGTTGATCTCGGCGTACTGCTGCGAGGCGGCCAGACCGATGTTCGAGTGGTAGTAGCGCTGGTCGACGTCGACGTAGACGCAGCCGATCGCGTCGATCGCCTCGCGGAAGCCTCTGAAGTTGATGTTGGCTATGTGGTTGATCGGGATTCTGAAGAGCGTTCTGATGACCTCGGCCGTCAGCGCCTCTCCCCCGACCGTGTACGTCTCGTTGATCTTCGCCGGCCCGTGCACGAGCCCCTGGGCGTCGGTGTACGTGACTCTCAGGTCGCGCGGTATCGACAGGACCGTCGTCGCGGCCGCGTCGGGATCGATCCGCACGAGCATCATCGTGTCCGAGCGCGCGTCTCTTCTGGCCGCGTCGTAGCGGTGGTCGGAGCCGATCAGCAGGATCGTCTGCGGATCGCCGACGTCGGCGCGCGTGATCACTCTCTCGGCGCCTCTGATCGTGCCGCCGGCCTTCAGGTCGTCGACGAACTTCTGCACGTTCAGCAGGCCGGCCGTCGCCGTCGCGCCCGCCGTCAGGACGATGATCAGCACGGCCGCGAACAGGAAGCGCAGCCAGGTGCCGGTCCGCGCGCGGCGCGGGAAGTCGTCGTCCTCGTAGGGGTCGTAGCTCATGCGAGTCCTCCCTCGATGGCGTGCAACCCGCCGCCGGGCTCCGTGTTGCGGTCCTGCTGCAGCCAGGCGGGCAGCGTGCGGACGAAGTCAGCGAGCGCGGTGCGGTAGCGCGTCAGCGAGGAGAGCGAGACCCACTCGTCGGGGCCGTGGTGGCCGGCGCCGCTGGGACCGAACTCGATCGCCGGTATCCCGGCCTCCAGGAACGAGACGGCGTCGGAGGCGCCGTCGCGGCCGACCGAGACGGCCTCGTCGTCGAGCGTGCGCGCGATCGCGTCACGCAGCGCGCGCACGTACGGGTTCGTGCGCGAGACGTGCGCCGGCGGCCGCGTCAGCGTCGGCTCGACCGTGACGCCCTCCATCGCGCGGATCTGGGCGAGGATCGCGCCGGGGTCCTGGCCGGGCAGGTAGCGCACGTCGACGACCATCTCGCAGTGGTCGGGCACCTTGTTGAAGGCGTCGCCGCCGGCGATCCGGCCGAGGTTGATCGAGGGGCGGTCGAACAGCTCCGAGGACTCGCGCGAGAACGGCAGCGCCTCGATCCGGCGGAAGACGTCGAACGCCTTCAGCACGGCGCTGTCGCCGAGCCACGGGGTCGAGCCGTGGGCCGAGCGGCCGGCGACGTCGATCCGCATCGCCAGCACGCCCTTCGCCTGGATGCCGATGTGCAGGTCGGTCGGCTCGCCGGTGATCGCGAAGTCGCCTCTGAGCCCGGCCGCGACGACCTCGTCGGTCGAGCGCGCGTCGACGTCCTCGGACTCCTCGTCGGGCACGCAGAGGAAGCGGACGCAGACCTCGCGCTGGTCGGCGCAGTCCTTCAGCGCGCACATCATCGACGCGAGGCCGCCCTTCATGTCGTAGGCGCCGCGCCCGATCAGGCGGTCGCCCTCGACCTTCGGCACGTACTGCGACTCCAGTCCCGGCACGACGTCGAGATGACCGTGGAAGATCACCGTCGGCGCGTCGGCGGGCCCGACCTCGGCGGTCAGCACCGGCAGGCCGTTGTGGGCCTGCTCGCGCACCTCGATGTCGCGCGCCTCCAGCCAGCCGCGCACGAACGCGGCCGCAGCCGCGAGCTCTTCGGCGCGCGACGTGTCGTACGTGATGAGGCGTTCGGCAAGCGCGCGTTCGTCGACCACGGTCGATCCAGGATAGAGATCGCGCAGGACCAGCCCGCTTCCGAGACGACGAAGGGCCCGCTCGGCGACGAGCGGGCCCTCCGGGCAGTCGGTGCTGCGCGCGGCTCGCTAGGAGCCGGAGGCGATCCGCTGGAAGGCCTCCCAGCGGCGCTTGTCGCGCGCGGCGAGGCGCTGCTCCTCGGAGTGGGCGTCCGCTCTCGCGTACGCCTCCTCCGCGGCCCGCAGCTTCTCGCTGAGGTCGGCCGTGTCGAGCTGCGCCGGCTCGTGCGCTTCCTCGACGAGGATCAGCACGCCGCCGTCCTCGGCGACCTGCAGATAGCCCTCGCCCTGCGCGAGCGTGACGATCTCGCTCTCGCTGCGGTAGAGCCGCAGCTCCGCCGGGTCGAGCATCGCGAGCAGCGGCTGGTGCTTGGCGAGGATGCCGATCGACCCCTCGACCGTCTTGGTCGCGATCATCTCGACCTCGTCGTTGAAGACCTCACCCTCGGGGGTGAGGACCTCGACCTTGAAGGTGGTGCGGGCCACGGCTCGTCCCTAGCCCTGCTTCGCGGCCTCGACGACGTCGTCGATCGTGCCCTTGAGCAGGAAGACGCGCTCGGGCAGGTCGTCGTGCTTGCCCTCGATGATCTCCTTGAAGCCGCGGATCGTCTCGGCGATCGGCACGTAGGAGCCCGGCAGGCCCGTGAACTGCTCGGCGACGTGGAACGGCTGCGAGAGGAAGCGCTCGACCTTGCGGGCACGCTGGACGATGACCTTGTCCTCGTCCGACAGCTCGTCGATGCCGAGGATGGCGATGATGTCCTGCAGCTCCTTGTAGCGCTGCAGGATCTCCTTCACCTGGTTGGCGACCTCGTAGTGCTCCTCGCCGAGGATGTCCGGCTTGAGGATCGTCGAGGTCGAGTCGAGCGGGTCGACGGCCGGGTAGATGCCCTTCTCCGAGATCGACCGCGAGAGCACGGTCGTCGCGTTGAGGTGGGCGAACACCGAGGCCGGCGCCGGGTCGGTGAGGTCGTCGGCGGGGACGTAGACGGCCTGCACCGAGGTGACCGAGCCCTGACGGGTCGAGGTGATGCGCTCCTGCAGCTGGCCCATCTCCGACTCCAGCGTCGGCTGGTAGCCGACCTGCGACGGCATGCGGCCGAGGAGGGCGGAGACCTCCGAGCCGGCCTGCACGAAGCGGAAGATGTTGTCGATGAAGAGCAGCACGTCCTGGCCCTGATCGCGGAAGTACTCCGCCATCGTCAGGCCCGACAGCGCGACGCGCATGCGCGCGCCCGGAGGCTCGTTCATCTGGCCGAAGACGAGCATCGTCTTGTCGATCGTGCCCGACTCCTTCATCTCGAGCCAGAGATCGTTGCCCTCGCGGGAACGCTCGCCGACGCCGCAGAAGGCCGACAGGCCGCCGTGCTCGCGCGCGAGGTTGTCGATCAGCTCCTGGATGAGGACGGTCTTGCCGACGCCGGCGCCGCCGAACAGGCCGACCTTGCCGCCCTTGGCGTACGGCGCGAGCAGGTCGATGACCTTGATGCCGGTCTCGAACATCTCGGTCGTCGGCGTCAGCTCCTCGACCTTCGGGGCCGGCGCGTGGATCGGACGGCGCTCGTCGGCCTCGACGTCGGGGCCGAGGTCGATCGGCTCGCCGAGCACGTTGAAGATGCGGCCGAGCGTCGCGCGACCGACCGGGACCGTGATCGGGCCGCCGGTGTCGCGCACCTGGACGCCGCGGGCGAGGCCGTCGGTCGAGTCCATCGCCACCGCGCGGACGCGGTCGTCGCCGAGGTGCTGCTGCACCTCGCAGACGAGGACGCCGCCCTCGACGTCGATCTCGATCGCGTTGTTGATGTGCGGCAGCTGATCAGGGAAGACGGCCTCGATGACGACGCCCTGGATCTCCTCGATCCGCCCCACGTTCTTGTTCTGGGTCTCTGCGGTGGCTGACATTGGTTTCGGGTTCTCCTTGAGCGTCACTGGCTAGCCGAGCGCCTCGGCGCCCGCGACGACTTCCATGATCTCCTGCGTGATCTCGGCCTGACGGGCGCGGTTCATCTCGAGCGTGAGGTCGTCGATGATCTCGCCGGCGTTGTCGGAGGCGCTGCGCATGGCGGTCATGCGCGCGCCCAGCTCCGAGGCGGTCGACTCGAGCAGTGCGCGGAAGATCGAGATCTCGACGTAGTCCGGCACGAGCCGCTCGAGGATCTCCTCCGGCTCCGGCTCGTAGTCGACGAGCGCGTGCGCGTTGCTCTCGCCGGCCGCGTGCGCGTCGTCTTCGTGCGCGTCGAGAATCGTCGCCTTCTGCAGCGGCAGCAGCGTCTCGCGGCGGACCTCCTGCGACATCGGCGAGATGTAGCCGTTGTAGAGGATCTCGACGCGGTCGACCTTGCCGTCGACGTAGGCGGCCGTCAGCGCGTGCGAGATCTCGCGCGCGTTGGCGTACGACGGGCGCTCCGTGAAGCCGGTGAAGGCCTGCTCGGGAGCGCGGTTGCGGAAGGTCAGCGACGAGAGGCCGCGGCGACCGGTCGCGTAGTAGACGACCTCGCGGCCGCCGGCGACATGGTCGTCGCCGGCTCTGATCCCGGCGCGGATGATCTGCGAGTTGAAGGCGCCGGCGAGACCGCGGTCGGCGGTCACCAGCAGCAGCGCGACGCGCTCCTCCTGCTCGCGATCGGCGAGGATCGGCAGCGCCGGCACGTCGCCGGCCGCCTCCGCCGCCTGCCGTGTCATGCGGCGGATCGCCCCTGCGTACGGGCGCAGGGCGGCGATCCGCGTCTCGGCGCGCCGCAGGCGCGCCGCCGCGACCATCTCCATCGCGCGGGTGATCTTCTGGATGTTCTTGACCGACGCGATGCGGTTCTTGACGTCTCGCTGAGCCATGGTGGGTTGCGGGTCGGTTCTGGTCGCGCGTGAGGCGCGATCAGACCGCCGCGGCCTCCTGCTCGCGCTTCGGGGCGGCCGGGGCCGCGTTCTCCAGCGGCTGGCCCTCCTCGTCGAGGTCGTAGCCGAAGTCGCTCGCGAACGACTCGACCAGCGCGTGGACGCCCTTCTCGGTCTCCTCGGACCAGTCGCCGCCCGCGATCTTCGTGCGCAGCTCGCCGGCCTCGGAGTGCGCGCGACGGGTCAGGTCGACGAGGAACTTCTCGACCTTGTCGACGGCGATGCGGTCGAGGAAGCCGTTGGTGGCGGCGTACAGCTGGATGACCTGGTCCTCGACGGCGAGCGGCGAGCGCTCGTTCTGGTTCAGCGTGCGCACGAGCCGGTTGCCGCGCGCGAGCGTCTTCTGCGTGTCGGCGTCGAGGTCGGAGCCGAACTGCGCGAACGCCTCCAGCTCGCGGAACTGCGACAGCTCGAGCTTGATCTTGCCGGCGACCTTCTTCATCGGCTTGATCTGCGCGTTGCCGCCGACGCGGGAGACGGAGATGCCGACGTTGATCGCCGGGCGGACGCCCGAGAAGAACAGCTTCGGCTCGAGGAAGATCTGACCGTCGGTGATCGAGATCACGTTGGTCGGGATGTAGGCCGAGACGTCGCCGCCCTGCGTCTCGATGATCGGCAGCGCCGTCATCGAGCCGCCGCCGAGCTCGTCGTTGAGCTTGACCGAGCGCTCCAGCAGGCGCGAGTGGAGGTAGAAGACGTCGCCCGGGTACGCCTCGCGGCCCGGCGGGCGGCGCAGCAGGAGCGACATCTGGCGGTAGGCGTAGGCGTGCTTGGTGAGGTCGTCGTAGACCGCCAGCGCGTGTCTGCCCTTGTAGAGGAAGTACTCCGCCATCGCGGCGCCGGCGTACGGCGCCATGAACTTGATCGGAGCGGCCTCGTCAGCGGCGGCGGCGACGATGATCGTCGAGTCGAGCGCGCCGTTCTCGGCGAGCGTCTCGGCGATGCCGACGACGGTCGCCAGGCGCTGGCCGATCGCCACGTAGACCGAGACGACGCCCGAGTCCTTGTTGTTGATGATCGTGTCGATCGCGATCGCCGTCTTGCCCGTCTGGCGGTCGCCGATGATCAGCTCGCGCTGGCCGCGGCCGATCGGGATCATCGCGTCGACGGCCTTGAGGCCGGTCTGCATCGGCTCGGTGACCGGCTGGCGCTGGACGACGCCGGGAGCCTTGAACTCGGCCGGGCGCGTCTCGCTCGTGACGATGTCGCCCTTGCCGTCGAGCGGGTTGCCGAGCGGGTCGACGATGCGGCCCAGGAGGGCCTCGCCGACCGGGATCTCGAGCAGTCTGCCGGTCCGCTTGACCGTGTCGCCCTCAACGATCGTCTGCCAGTCGCCGAACAGCACGACGCCGACGTTGTCGGACTCGAGGTTGAGCGCGAGGCCGGTGACGTCGTTGGGGAGATCGAGCATCTCGAACGACATGCAGTTCTCGAGCCCGTGCACGCGGGCGATGCCGTCCGCGACGGACAGAACGGTGCCGACCTCGGTCAGGTCGGCGCTGCCGCTGTCGAGGCCCTCGATGCGGCTCTTCAGAATGGAGGTGATCTCGTCGGGCTTGATCTGCATGGTGGGGTTCTTTGGCTCCTAGGGCGGGCGGTTACGCCTGCGCGACGTGCTTGCGAAGTTGGTCCAGGCGGTGCTTGATCGAGGCGTCGAGGATCTGGTTCCCGACCCGCAGGACGATGCCGCCGAGGATCGACGGATCGACCTTGCTCGTCAGCTCGACGCGCTGGCCGGTCTGCTCGCCGATGCGGTCGCCGAGGTTCTTGACGGTCGCCTCGTCGAGGTCGATCGCGCTGGTGACCTCGACGGGCAGCAGCTTGTTCTCCTCGTCCCAGAGCCGCTCGTACTCCGCACGGATGCGATAGATCGCAGGCATGCGGTGACGCTCGAGCAGCGTCTCGAGGAAGTTGAGGAACGTCGTGTCGGCGCCCTCGACCGATCTGCGCAGGCCGTCCTTCTTCTCCTCCGTCGAGAAATACGGGGAGAAGAAGAAGACCGCGAGATCGCGGTTCTGCTCGAGCGCGTCGGTGAACTGGCCGAGCTGCTCGCGCACGTCGTCGAGCTTGCCGTGCTCCTTGGCAACCTCGAACAGCGCGCGCGAGTAGACCTGGGCGATCTCTTCCATGGTGACCTAGTTCCGCCGATCGCCGGACAGAGCGCTGAAGTCGAGCTCCGCCAGCGCCTCCTCGACGAGCCGCTTCTGGTCGTCGGGGTTGAGCGTCTTCTTCGTGACCTTCTCGGTCGCCTGGACGGTGAGGTCGGCGACCTCGCGGCGGATCTCCTGGATCGCGCGCTGCGTCTCGGCCTGGATGTCGCGCTTGGTCTGCTCGAGCAGGTCCTCGCGCTTCTCCTTCGCCGCGTCGAGCGCCTCGCGCTCGGCGACCTCGCCGGCACGCTCCGCCTTGGCGACGATCTCGTCGGCCTGGGCGCGCGCCTCGGCCAGCCGCTGGCGGTACTCGGCCAGCAGCTCGTCGGCCTCCTGACGCGTGCGCTCGGCGGCGTCGATCGAGTCCTCGATCTGCGTCTGGCGCTGGTCGAGGATTCTGGTGATCTGGGGCCACGCGTACTTGCGCAGCACCAGCATCGCGACGACGAACGCCAGCAGCGTCCAGATCATCAGGCCGGGGACGACTCTGACGAGCGGGTTCAGCCCGTCGTCCTCGGTCGACGTGGCGGCCAGGACGAGGGGCGCCGCGATGGTGTCGATGGCGGCGAACATGGGATCAGACGAAGAAGGCGATGAGGCCGGCGATGAACCCGTAGAAGACGGTCGCCTCGGTGAGCGCGAAGCCGAGCCACTGGATCGACTGGATGTCGTTTCTCAGCTCGGGCTGACGCGACACAGCCTCGATCGTCTTGCCGAAGATGAAGCCGAGGCCGATGCCCGTACCGAGCGCGGCGAGGCCGGTGCCGAGGCCGAGGCCGATCGCGCGGCCGGCCGTCTCGCCAGTGGCGGTGGCGGCGTCGACGGCGGCCTGTGCGGTGATCAGGATCAGGTCCACTTGCGGGTTCTCCTTAGTGTTCCTCGGCGACGGCGCCGCCAAGGTAGATCGCGGTAAGAGTGCTGAAGATGAATGCCTGGAGCGTCGCGACCAGGCCAATCTCGAAGAGGAAGAAGACGACCGCCAGCGTGCCGGTCGAGACACCCAGGATCACCGAGCCGAAGACGCCCATCCCGAGCAGGACGACGAGGCCGCCCGCCATGAACAGGATCAGCAGGTGGCCGGCGAGGATGTTGGCGAACAGACGCAGTGAGAGCGAGATCAGGCGGACGAAGTGCGACAGCGCCTCGATCGCGAGGATCGGGCCGACCATGAAGCCCTCGACGCCCTTCGGGACCCAGCTGCGGACGTAGCCGAGCGGGCCGTGCACGCGGATGCCCTCGACGTGGTAGGAGATCCACACGACGAGCGCGAGCACGAGCGGGACCGAGATGTTGGCCGTCGCGGCGTAGAGCGCGAACGAGGGGATCTCGAGCCCGAAGAGGCTGAACTTCTCGTGCGTGTTCGTCGGCATCGGGATGTACCCGATCATGTTCGAGAACCAGATGAAGAGGAACAGCGTGGCGATGAAGGGGAACCACTTCGCCGCCATCTTCGAGTCCATGTTGCCGCGCGTGATGTTGTCGCGCATGAGGCCGAAGGCGCCCTCGAGCACGACCTGCAGGCGTCCGCTCGGGCGGGTCGCCATGCGGCGGGCGGCGTAGATCATCACGACGCAGGTGAGGATCGTCGCGACCACGACGTAGAAGACCGCCTTGTTGATCGACAGGTCCAGGCCGCCGATTCTGATCGAGATCCAGGGCGGGAGCGCGAACTCGTCAGACGGGTTGAGCGCGGGCTCGTCGGCGGCCGACGCCACTCCTGGCGCCAGCAGCAGGACGCCCACGAGCGTCGTCAGCGACGCCAGCAGCGAGCGGGGATGACTGCGCAGGTTCAAGAGGTTCGCTCCGAGTGGTTCTGCGGGGCACGCATGATGAGTGATATGGCGAGATAGACGGTGAAGACGGCGAGCGCGAGCACTGCGGCGGCGAGGCCGGCGTCGCGGTCGGCGATGCCGACGGCGAAGATCGTAAGGGCAAGCAGCCAAGAACGTCCGATCAACGAGCCGGCCATGAAGCCGAAGAAGCGTCTGGCGTCCTCTTCCTGGGCGGCTCGGCGCTCGAGAAACGCCTGCAGCGCCTTCTGCGCGATCCAGGCGATCGACGTCGCGGCCCAGCCCAGCAGGGGCAGTTCGGCGACGATGAAGACGGGCAGCGCGAGCAGCAGCAGGACGACGTCGAGTTGACGGAGGAGTTTCATCGGTCTCAGTTGTCAGAGGTCACTGAAGTGCGCACGCACCAGTGCGATGCCGACGGCGAATCCGACGCCCAGCCCGATGATCAGCAGCGGGACAGGCGCGCCCACGAGCGCCCCGACCCCAACTCCGACGCCGGCGCACAGCAGAATCGCGGCGAGCAGGATCGAGCCGGCGACGGCCCCCCGTGTCGGCGGGCGGTCGTTCATCTTCGGGCTGATCGTTGAAGTCGGGGGGACACATGATGGGCGGTTGCCGCCAGAACGTAAAAAGAACCCACGAGCGGCACATCCGTCCCCGCGGGCCTTGCGGAGACTGGCTGCCTAGTGGGCTTATGGAGAGCTTACCGACTCCACGCGGCTTGTAACAACTTCGTGACAGTCGTGACCAGTCACTCGCGCGGGCGCGCCCGCGCGTCGGACTGAGGCTACACGGAAGGCAGCGCCGGGGTCGCCACGCTGACGCTAGTGTGAAGGCGATGACGTCCCTCACGCGCCGCACCGAGGCGCAGGCCAGCAAGCGCGCCGCCGTCGAGCGCGGCGTGCTGGAGGCGACCGAGGCGCTGCTCGACGAGGGCGCCTCCTTCGCCGAGCTGGGGATCGAGCGCATCGCCACCCGCGCCGGCATCTCCCGCACCGCCTTCTACTTCTACTTCCGCGACAAGCGCGAGCTGCTGATGCGGCTGACCGCCGGCGTCGCCGAGGAGCTGTTCGCCGAGGCGGGGCGGTGGTGGAGCGGCGACGGCGAGGGCGAGGCCGAGCTGCGCGCCGCGATCGCGAAGGTCGTCGGCATCTACAGACGGCACCCGGCGCTGCTGAGAGCGGTCGTCGAGGCGGCCGCCTACGACGAGGAGGCGGCCACGTTCTGGCGCGCGCTCGTCGGCCGCTTCGCCGACTCGACGCAGGCGCGGATCGAGCGCGAGCAGGCCGCCGGCAGAGCCGACCCGTCGGTGCCGGCGAAGGCGACCGCGTTCGCGCTCGCGTGGATGACCGAGCGCAGCGCCTACGAGCGGCTGGTCCAGGCGGAGGAGATCGACGAGCAGCAGTTCGTCGACGCGCTGCTGCGGATCTGGCTCAGCGCCGTCTACGGCGCGGTCCGCTGACGGACCGCCTCGAACTCGCCGGTCTCCAGCTCTCTGCCGACGCTGACGTCGATCTCGTGCTCGGTCGTCTCCGGATCGGCGCGGCGCATCTGCCATGAGCGCAGCCGCTTCAGCTTGAGGATCTCCAGCACCATCACGAGGTAGATGCTGGCGCCGAGCACGAACAGCAGCAGCGCCGCGATCACGAGCGTCCAGCCGAGGTTGAAGCTGCCGTGATTGTCGGTGTACGGGATGAAGCGGATCGCGACCGCGAGGCCCGCGAGCAGCACCGTCCAGGCGTACAGGTAGAGCACGGTCCGCCGCTGGCTGAAGCCGATCCGCGAGAAGCGGTGGTGGAAGTGCTGGGCGTCGGCCGACCATGGCGCGCGGCCGTACTTGAGCCGCCGCGCGACGACGAAGCTGGTGTCGAGGAACGGCACGGCGAGGATCGCGAGCGGGCCGACGAGCGCGATCAGGGCGTTGGTCTTGAGCGAGCCCTGGATCGCGACGCAGCCGAGCAGGAAGCCGAGCAGCAGCGCGCCGCAGTCGCCCATGAAGATCGACGCCGGGTGGAAGTTGTGGATCAGGAAGCCGAGCGCGGCGCCCGCGACGATCGCCGCCAGCACGCCGGCGCCGGTGCGGCCGAGGTCGAAGGCGATGATCGAGAAGGCGACGGCGCTGATCGCGCAGACGCCGGCCGCGAGCCCGTCGACGCCGTCGGAGAAGTTGACGACGTTCATCAGCGCGACGAGGCCGAGCACCGTCAACACGCCGCCGGCGGCGCCGAAGTCGAGCGCGCCGAGGAACGGGAAGGTGATGTTGCCGACCTTCACCCCCGCCGCGACGGGGATGACCGCGGCGACGATCTGGCCGAGCAGCTTCCACTGCGGCGCCAGCTCGACGACGTCGTCGATCGCGCCGACGGCGGCGATCAGCGCCGCGCCGAGCAGGATCCCGCGCGTCTCCTCGGTGATCGGCAGCCAGATCGCGGAGGCGACCAGCACACCGGCGAGGATCGCGAGACCGCCGAGCAGCGGCGTCACGCGCGAGGCCAGCCCGCGCTCGCGCGGCTCGTCGACCGCGCCGATCCGCATCGCCAGCTTGGCGACGAACGGGGTCGTCACGGCCGCCACTGCCAGAGCGACGACGAAGGCGAAGACGGCGTCAAGCTCGTTCATGCCGATCTCGAAGTCTGGCAGGGCTGGAGGACCACGGCGTTGATGACAGGTGGATCGTCGTGTCTGGCAAGGACGCAGGGAGCGTGGCGGGCGCCAGCCCGTGAGCGACCGAGGACGCCGCCAGACGCGGCGAGGCGCCTGTCAGGCGTGTGCGGGGGCGTTCAGGTGCGCGTACAGCGGGTGCTTGTCGGCGAGCGCGGTGACGCGCTCGGCCAGCTCGCCCTTGCGCGCCTCGAACTCCGGCGTCAGCGCCGCCGCGATCAGCTTGCCGACCTCTTCGAAGTCGTCCTGCTGGAAGCCGCGCGTGGCGAGCGCGGGCGAGCCGACGCGCAGGCCGCTGGAGACCATCGGCGGGCGCGGGTCGAACGGGACCGCGTTGCGGTTGACCGTGATGCCGATCTCGTGCAGCCGGTCCTCGGCCTGCTGGCCGTCGAGCTCGGACGCGCGCAGGTCGACCAGCACGAGGTGGACGTCGGTGCCGCCCGTCAGCACGCTGACGCCGCTGTCGGCGTCGGCGAGCAGCTCGCTCGCGACCGCCTGAGCGCCGGCGATCGTGCGCTGCTGGCGCTCCTTGAAGGCGTCGCTCATCGCGATCTTGAACGCGACCGCCTTGCCGGCGATCACGTGCTCCAGCGGGCCGCCCTGCTGGCCCGGGAAGATCGCCGAGTTGAGTCTTCTGGCGTGCTCCTCTCTGGAGAGGATCAGGCCGCCGCGGCCGCCGCCGATCGTCTTGTGCGTCGTCGAGGTGACGACGTCGGCATACGGCACCGGGCTCGGGTGCAGGCCGGCGGCGACGAGGCCGGCGAAGTGGGCCATGTCGACCATCAGCAGCGCGCCGACCTCGTCGGCGATCTCGCGGAAGCGGGCGAAGTCGAGCTGACGCGGGTAGGCCGACCAGCCGGCGAGCAGCAGCTTCGGCTTGCGCTCGCGGGCGATCTTGGCGACCTCGTCCATGTCGATCCGGCTCGTCTCGCGGTCGACCTGGTACGGCGCGATGTCGTACAGGCGGCCCGAGACGTTGATTCTCATGCCGTGGCTGAGGTGGCCGCCGTGGGCCAGCTCGAGGCCCATGATCGTGTCGCCCGGCTGCAGCAGCGCGTGGTAGACGGCGGTGTTGGCCTGGGCGCCGGAGTGGGCCTGGACGTTGGCGGCCTCGGCGCCGAAGAGCTGCTTGGCGCGGTCGATCGCGAGCTGCTCGGCGACGTCGACGAACTCGCAGCCGCCGTAGTAGCGGCGGCCGGGGTAGCCCTCGGCGTACTTGTTCGTGAGCACGCTGCCCTGCGCCTCGAGCACGGCCTGGGGCACGAAGTTCTCGGAGGCGATCATCTCCAGCGTTCTCTGCTGGCGCTCCAGCTCGTGCTGGACGGCCTCCGCGATCTCGGGGTCGACCTCGGCCAGCGGCTTGTTGAAGAAGTCGGACGGCAGGTCGGTCATGCGGAGCTCTCCATCGCGGTGATCTGGTTGACGCGGCGGGCGTGGCGGCCGCCGTCGAAGTCCGTGTCGAGGAAGCGCGCGACGATCAGGTCGGCGTCGTCGTCGGACAGGCGCGCTCCCGACAGGGTGACGATGTTGGCGTCGTTGTGACGCCGGCACATCTCCGCCTCGTCGGCGTCGTGGGCGTTGACGGCGCGGATGCCGTCGACCTTGTTGGCGACGATCGCGACGCCGTTGCCGGAGCCGCAGACGAGCACGCCGCGCTCGGCCTCGCCGGCGGCGACCAGCTCGGCGGCGGGCTTGGCGTACTGGGGGTAGTCGACGGAGTCGCTGCCGTCGGTGCCGAGGTCGACGACCTCGTGGCCCTGCGCGGCGAGCGTCTGCGCGACGTGCGACTTCAGCGCGAAGCCGGCGTGGTCGGAAGCGATGGCGATCTTCATGGCGGCGGGGCCAGGGTACCAGCGCACCCCGACCGGCAGGATCTCGCGACCAGACGCCGACGCGGCCGGCGCGCCCGCGGCGCCCTCACCAGACCGGCCGCAGGGCGGCCCGCCCCTCTCTGCTGACGTGCCCGACCCAGGCCGCGATCGCCGTCTTGGCGCCCGCGACGGCCTCCGCCCCGGCGACCGCGGCCCACTCGCGCTCGACCCGCGCCCACAGCGCGTCGGCATGGGCGACGTAGTCGCGCCCGCGCGCGGTCAGCGCGAGCACGCTGGCGCGGCCGTCGCGCGGATGCGGCGCGCGCGCGAGGTAGCCCCACCGCTCCAGCTCGGCGACGACTCTCGCGGCCGCCTGTCTGGTCAGCTCCAGCTCGGCCGCGAGCGCGGTCGTCGTGAGCTCACCTTCGAGCAGCAGCCGGAAGACGAAGCCGTGGGCCGGGCGCAGCGGCTCGTAGCCCTGTTCGCGCAGCAGCTCGTGGAAGCGGTCGGTGAGCGCGCGGAAGCCCATCGCGAGCAGCAGCGCGGAGGTGCCCTCGACGGCTGGGTCGGGAAGCGGTGTCATCGCAAACCAGTCAACCAGGTTGACCGGATGATACTATTAGGCAACTGAGTTGACTATCCGCCGCCGAGCGCGGCGGCGCCGAACGGAGCCCGCCATGCCCATCGCCACGCTCGCCGACGCGCCGCAGTTCTCGCGCGGCGACTTCACCTTCCGCCCGCTCGCCGTCCCCTCGCGCGGCTCCGCCGAGCTGGCCGTGTGGGCGCTGGAGGTCGCGCCCGGCGCCGTCAGCGAGCCGCACTCGCTCGACCGGGAGGAGGTCTTCGTGCTGCGCAGCGGCGCGCTCGTCGCGACCCTCGGCGAGCAGCGCCACGCGCTCTCCCCCGGTGACGCGCTGATCGTCCCGCCCGGCACGACCTTCGCGCTCGCCAACGAGGGCGGCGAGACGGCGGCCGCGACCGTCTGCGTCCCGGCCGGCTTCAGCGCGCAGCTGAACGGCGAGGCGTTCACGCCGCCGTGGGCGTTGTGAGTCAGGCGAGCGCGGCGGCGACCGCGGCGCGCGCGACGGCGCCCTCGCGCACGATCTCCCACGCGCCGCCGGCCTCGTAGCGGCGCAGGTCGATCACGGTCGAGGAGGTGCCCGGCAGCGGGCCGCCGTCGAGCACCAGGTCGACCCCTTCGCGGATCTCGCGCGGCACCTCCGCCAGCGTGCGCGGGTCGGCGCCGCCGGAGCGGTTGGCGCTCGACTGCACGACCGGCAGCTCGACCGCGGCCAGCGCCGCCAGCGGCCCGCTCAGCGCCGGCACGCGCAGGCCGAGCGCGGCCTCGGCGTCGTCGGGGTCGGGCAGCAGCAGCGTCACGCCGCCCGGCAGCAGCCGCTCGCAGGCGGCGCGCGTGCGCGCGCCGAGCGACGGCAGCGCGAACAGCGCCCGCTCGCGGTCGAACCACATCAGCGCCGCCGGCTTGCTCGGCAGCCGCCCTTTCAGCTCGTAGATCCGGCCGACGGCGGCCGCGTCGGAGGGCGCGGCGGCGAGGCCGTAGACGGTGTCGGCCGGGAAGACCGCGACGCCGCCGGCGGCGATCGTCAGCGCGAAGGCGGCGGCGTCGGCGCTCGTCAACGACGGGCTCATCGGCAGCGCTCGGCGGAGGCGGAGGCGAGGGACGCGGCGGCGACGAAGGCGACAGCGGCGGCGGAGGTCACGTGCAGCATCTACCCGTCTCGCCGGCCGACGACGACCCGCTCGATCCCGGCGAGGTCTCTGTGCGCGCGCACCTCGCGCATCCCCGCCGCGCGCAATAGCTCGCCGACCTGCGGCGCCTGCCCGGCGCCGATCTCGAAGGCGACGAACGGCGCCCGCGCGGCCGCCTCGACCGTCAGCCGGCGGACGACGTCGAGCCCGTCGCCGCCGGCGAACAGCGCCTGCGCCGGCTCGTGCACGGCGACCTCCGGCTCGAGCTGCTCGCGGTCGCCGTCGGGCACGTACGGCGGGTTGGAGAGGATCGCGTCGAAGTCGCCCTCGACGCCGGACAGCAGGTCGCCCTGGGCGAAGCTGACGTCGAGCCGCAGCGCCTGCGCGTTGGCGCGCGCGACGTCGAGCGCGTCGCTCGACAGGTCGGTCGCGACGACCGTCAGGTCGGGCCGCTCGTGCTTGAGCGCCAGCGCGACCGCGCCGCTGCCGGTGCCGACGTCGAGCACGCGCGCCCGCAGCGGCAGGTTGAGCGCGACCTCGACCAGCAGCTCCGTCTCCGGCCGCGGCACCAGCACGCGCCGGTCGACGGCGAGGTCGATGTGGCGGAAGCCGCGCGTGCCGCGAATGTAGGCGACCGGCTCGCGCGCGCGGCGCCGCGCGACGAGCGCCGCGAAGCGCTCGCTCTGCGCCAGGCCGAGGATCCGCTCCGGGTGCATGTGCAGCGCGGTGCGGGTCGTGCCGAGCGCATCGGCCAGCAGCAGCTCGGCGTCGAGCCGCGGATTGTCGACGCCGGCCTCGCGCAGGTCGGCGGTCGCGATCGCCAACGACATCCGCACCGACGGGCCGTCGGCGAAGGTCCAGTCCGACTCCGGCGCGCTCACGCCGGGATCACGCCTCGGCCTGCTCCTCGAGCTTGCGGCGCTTCTCGTCGTTCTGGAGCGCGCCGGTGATGCCGTCGAGATCGCCGCCGAGGACCGCGTCGATGTTGTTCACCGTCAGCTTGATGCGGTGGTCGGTGATGCGGTCCTGGGGGAAGTTGTACGTGCGGATCTTCTCCGCCCGCTCGCCCGTGCCGACCTGCGAGAGGCGGTTCTTCGACAGCTCCGCCTGCTGCTCGGCGAGCGCGCGCTCGTACAGCCGCGCGCGCAGCACGCGCATCGCCTTCTCGCGGTTCTGCAGCTGCGACTTCTCGTCCTGCATCGCGACGACGACGCCGGAGGGCTTGTGCGTGATGCGGACCGCGGAGTCGGTCGTGTTGACCGACTGGCCGCCCGGTCCGGAGGAGCGGTAGACGTCGATCTGGAGGTCGTTCTCGTTGATGTGGACGTCGACCTCCTCCGCTTCCGGCAGCACCGCGACGGTCGCCGTCGAGGTGTGGATGCGGCCCTGGGACTCGGTCTCCGGCACGCGCTGGACGCGGTGGGTGCCGCCCTCGAACTTGAAGACCGAGTAGGCGCCGTCGCCCTTGATCGCGAAGGTGTAGGTGCCGTCGCCCTCGTCCATCGCCTCGGTCGAGAAGCCGCGCCGCTCGGCATAGCGCGTCAGCATCCGGTAGAGGTCGCCGGCGAACAGGCCGGCCTCGTCGCCGCCCGCGCCGGGGCGGATCTCGACGATCACGTTCTTGTCGTCGGCCGGGTCCTTCTCGACCATCGCGAGGCGGATCTCCTCGTCCAGCTCGGCGAGGCGCTCGCGCGAGGCGGTCAGCAGCTCGCGCACCTCGGGATCCTCGCCCTCGGCCAGCAGCTCCTTCGCGCCGGCCTCGTCGTCGACGACGCGACGCCACTCGGCAGCCAGTCTCGCCGCCTGCTCCAGGTCTCTGTACTGACGACCGGTCTCGGCGTAGCGCTGGCGGTCCCCGATCACCTCGGGGTCGCCCATCATGTTCTCGAGCTCGCCGAAGCGCGACTCGATCTGCTGAACCAGCTGCTCGATCACGGCCGACGAGTCTAGGGCCTTTAACGAGCGACGGCCCCGCCGGGAGCCGACGGGGCCACGCTAGACGCTGCGCATGACGCGCTAGTTGGAGTCGCTGGCAGCGGCGCGTCTCGCGGCGCGGCGCTGGAAGCGCTCGACACGACCGCCGGTGTCGACGAGCTTCTGTCTGCCCGTGTAGAACGGGTGGCAGTTCGAGCAGATCTCGACGTTTATCGAGGACTCGACCGAGCGGGTCGTGAACGTGTTGCCGCAGGTGCAGCGCACCTGGGACTCGACGTAGTTGGGATGGATGTCCGTCTTCATGGTTGTTCCAGTGTAGCCGGGCAGGTCGCGAGGAGGCTGTTGTTGGTCTCGCGCACCTCGTCGATCGCGTTGGCGGGGTCGACGAGGAAGGTCGGCCCGGTCGGGCCCTGGCAGCGGGCGCCGACGAAGCTGACCTCGGCGCTCTCCAGCGGGCCGAGCCGCTTGAGCGAGCGCGTCGCCGAGGAGAGGCTCCAGGTGACGCCGACGTTCCAGGCCGGCGAGCGGCCGCTGTTGCGGACGGTGACCGTGTAGCTCGACGTGTCCGCCGTCGGGCCGTCCTCGACCGCGACGTCGGAGAACGACAGGTCGGGCCGCAGGTCCGGCTCCTTGCAGATCGCCGTCGTCGCGACCGCCTCGCGCACGACCGTGCCGCTCGCGTCGCTCCAGCGGAAGCTGACTCTGAAGCGGTAGGCGTACGGGACGACCAGCCGGCCGACCGCCTGGCGGTACTTGAAGACGTCGTTGGGGCGCGTGCCGATCGTCGGGTCGCTCGGGTTCGTCCAGACGCCGAGTCCGGGCACGTCGGAGCGCAGCGCCCAGCGGCCGCCGGTCAGCGCGCGCTGGTACAGCTCGACTCTCAGCGCCAGCCGTCTGCCGCTGCCGACCGGTCTCATCGAGGCGGCGACGATCGCCGAGCGGACGTCGGTTCTCGGCGAGCGCTTGCAGGAGTACAGGCTCGCGTCGTAGGGGGTCTTGGCGGCGGGCGTCAGCGCGGCGCGCGTCGCGGCCTGCGCGGCGGCGGCCGTCAGCAGTGTGGTGAGGAGGGCGAGCAGCGCGACGCGCGTCACCCGGGGGAGCGATCCAGCGACCTTCATCGTGCCAGCTATAACCGGCCAGCCGGCGAGAAGTTGCGAGCTTGTGACCGGTCCCGCGCGCGATCGCGCGCGGGACCGGTCGCAATTCGGCTCAGGTGATCGTGTAGAGCGGCCCGTCGCCGCCCTCGGGCGTCGTCAGGCGACCGCCCTTGGCCGTGATCGCACCGCACTGCACGCAGTTGGTGTAGTTGACGATCACGTCGACGTTGCCTCTCTCCGGCGCGTCCTCGGGGATCTCGTAGACCCCGGCCGGGCACATCCACTTCCACGTCTCGGCGACCTCGCGCGGGACGTTTCTCTGCACCCGGATGTGGTTGGGCGCGTCGTCGCGGGTCGCGTTGCCGGTGATGAAGACCGACGAGAGCTTGTCGAACGTGTATCTGTTGTCCGGTCTCGGGTAGCCGTCGGCGGTGTCGCCGATGAACATGGCCTTCTCGTCGTTCTTGTGCCACGGCAGACGGCCCGGCGGCAGCTTGCCCTTGGTCGCGATCGCCAGGTTGACGATCGGGCCGCCCATCAGGAAGCCCTTCTGGAACGGCTGGCGGGTGTTGCGGACCTCGTACAGCTCTCTGCCGGTCAGCGAGTTCTCGATCTTCTCCTCGTAGGCCTCGATCGAGTCGTCGCCGCGCTTGAGCGAGTCGTAGATGACCTCGCCGGCGAGCTTGCCGGAGTTGATGCAGTGGTGGACGCCCTTGAGCGAGACCGTGTCGACCATGCCGCCGGCGTCGCCGACCATCAGCGCGCCCGGCATCGTCAGCTTCGGCATCGACCAGTAGCCGCCGCCCGGCAGCGCCTTCGCGCCCCAGGCGACGCGCTCGCCGCCCTCGAGGATCCCTCTGACCAGCGGATGCAGCTTGAACTGCTGCAGCAGGTCGTGGGCCGAGGTCGTCGCGTCGGCGTACTCGAGGTCCACGACGAAGCCGATCGAGACGAGGTCGTC
The DNA here is from genome assembly GCF_030646155.1 of Conexibacter sp. CPCC 205762. GTDB lineage: Bacteria > Actinomycetota > Thermoleophilia > Solirubrobacterales > Solirubrobacteraceae > Conexibacter. The sequence continues at coordinate 85,944 of NZ_JAUTDN010000013.1, read as the reverse complement.
GCCCGTTCTCTCGTCCTTCATCGGGTAGATCCAGGTGCCGCCGATCTGGCCGTATCTGGCCGAGATCTTCAGCGGCCACGGGCCGATCGTGTGGATCAGGCGGTCGAGCGGTCTGGGAACCTTCCAGACCTCCTTGACGCCCAGCTCCCAGACCGGCGGCTCGCGGTCCTTGTCGAGCCCGAACTCGCGGATCGCGGCGCCCGTCAGCGAGCCCCAGCAGCCCTCGGCGAGGATCACGTATCTCGCCTTGATGTCGGTGCCCGGCTCGAAGTTGCCGAGCGGCTCGCCGTCCTTGCCGCGGCCCTTGTCGCCCGAGCGCACGCCGACGACGCGGCCGTCCTCGAGGATCAGCTGCGTCGCAGCGGTCTCGGTGAGGATGTAGGCGCCCTGCTCCTCGGCGACCCGCTGCTGGTAGCGCGCCAGCGCCGCGACCGAGATGACCTCGTTGCCGTGGTTCTTGAACGGCGGCGGCGGCGGGATCTTGATCTTCGACTTGGCGCTGGGAAGCATGTAGACCGCTTCCTTGTGGACCTCGCCGAAGGCGAAGCCCTCCTTGCGCCAGTCCTCCCGGGTCATGTCCGGGTACAGCTCCTGGAGCGGGCCGGGGCGGACGACCGCGCCGGACAGCGTGTGCCCGCCGCAGGTCTTCGCCTTCTCCAGCACCGCGACGGGAACCTCGCCGAGGCTCTCCATCAGCTCCGGATCGTCGGCCAGCAGCTGCAGCAGCCGGTTCGCGGCCGCAAGCCCTGCCGTGCCGCCGCCGACGATCGCGACGCCGACCTCGATCAGCTCGTCCTCAGCGTCGAGGCCGCGCTTGATGAACTCTCTGGGCGAGTCGACCGGCGGCGGATACGCCGCCGGCACGACCCGGCCGTTGCTGCTGCCGGCCATGCGATCAACCGCCCTTCTTGGCCTTCACGGCCTCCGTCAGCTTCGGCAGGATCTTGTTCAGGTCCCCGACGATGCCGAGGTCGCTGAACTCGAAGATCGGAGCGTTCGCGTCCTTGTTGATCGCGACGATGTTCTCCGACGCCTGCATGCCGACCTTGTGCTGGATCGCGCCCGAGATGCCGGCCGCGAGGTAGAGCTTCGGCGCGACCGACTTGCCGGTCTGGCCGATCTGGGCCGCGTACGGGTACCAGCCGGCGTCGACGACCGCGCGCGTCGCGGCGACGGCGCCGCCGAGCACGCCCGCGAGGTCCTCGCACAGCTGGAAGCCCTCGGCCTTGCCGAGACCACGGCCGCCGGCGACGAGCACGTTGGCGTCCTCGATGTTGACGTCGGCGCCGCGCTGCTCGCCGCGCTGCACCATCGACGCCTGCGTCGACCACGGCGAGAACTCGACCGCGGTGTCGACGATCTCGGCCGCGCCGCCCTGGCCGCCCTTGACCTCGAACGCGTTGATGCGGCCGATGATGATCCCGAGGTCGCCCTGGTAGTGCGAGCGCGAGATCTGCGAGTCGCCGAGGATCGGGCGCTCGGCGACGAGCTTGCCGCCCTCGACCACGACGCCCGTGACCTCCATCGTCACGCCGGCCTGACGGCGGGCCGCGAGGCCGGCGCCGATCTCGAAGCCGAGCAGGCCGCCGCCGAAGATCACGTAGCTGTGACCGTTCTCGCCGATGACCTTGTCCATCGCGTCGATGACCGGCTGGGCGAGGCCCTCCGGGCCCTCGACCTTGTAGACCTTGCTGGCGCCGTAGTCGCCGAGCGTGCCGAGCAGCTCAGGCGTCAGGTCGGCACCGCCGACGACGATCGCGTCAGCGGTCGTGCCGAGCTCGCCGGCGAGCTTGGCCGCCTCGGAGACGGCACCGAGCGAGTTCTTGTTGAGCGCGCCCTCGTAGTGGAGGACGTAGACGAGAATCCCGCCCATCTCAGATCAGCTTCCTTTCGTCCAGCCACGCGACGATCTGCTCGACGGTCGCGTCCGTGTCCTCGTCTTCGATGATCGTGCCGGCCGACTTCGCCGGGGGAGCCTTGAACTCGCCGCACTGGACGCGCGAGCCGTCGGCGCCGACGAGCGAGGTGTCGATGCCGACGTCGCCGGCAGCGGCCTTCTCGAGCGGCTTCTTCTTCGCACCCATGATCGCCTTCAGCGACGGGTAGCGCGGCTCGTTGATCGCGTCACCGACCGAGATGACGGCCGGCAGGCCGACCTGGACGGTGTCGTAGCCGTACTCGGCCTGACGCTCGCAGCGGAGACCGCCGTCGACGACGTCGAGCTTGATCACCTGCGTGAGCGAGGGCGCTCTGAGGTGGTCGGCGACGACGGCGCCGATCGTGTAGCACTCGCCGTCGTCCGACTGCTGGCCGAGCAGCACTATGTCGGGCTGCTCCTTCTCCAGCGCCTTCGCGAGCGCGTAGCCCGTGGCGGCGACGTCGGAACCGGCGAGCGCGTCGTCGGACAGGTGCAGCGAGCGGTCCGCGCCGAGCGAGACGGCCTTGTGGAGCGCGCGCACGGCGGTCTCCGGGCCCATCGTGACGGCGACGACCTCGTCGATCTGGAGGGCGCCGCCCTCCTTCAGCTGCATCGCAGCCTCGATCGCATGGGTGTCATACGGGTTGAGGTTCTTCTCCCCGCTGCGGTCCATCCGCCCCGTCGAGGGGTCGATGCGCTTCTCGACGGCGGCGTCCGGCACCTCTTTGACCAGGACGCAAATCTTCAACTGGGGTGCCTCCTCAGAAACGAGCAAACTGACGTTCGTGGCAGTGTGATGGCGGGCATGATACCCGTGTTGACTGACCAGTCAATCGCATGCCGGGCCCGTACGACTCCAATCGGTCCCGGCGCACGCTCCCGCCCGCGCCGGCGGGGCGACCGTGATCAGCCGCTGCGGACCGCGCCGCGGATGAAGTCGATGATCTCCTGCGTCGGCGCGCCGGGGGTGAAGACCTCCGAGACGCCGAGCTGCTTGAGCTGGGGGATGTCGTCGGCGGGGATCGTGCCCCCCACCGTGACGAGCACGTCGTCGATCTCCTGCTCGCGCAGCAGCTCGACGATCCGGGGCACCAGCGTCATGTGCGCCCCCGACAGGATCGACAGGCCGACGGCGTCGGCGTCCTCCTGGATGACCGTCTCCACGATCTGCTCCGGCGTCTGGTGCAGGCCGGTGTAGATCACTTCCATGCCCGCGTCGCGCAGGGCGCGCGCGATGATCTTGGCGCCGCGGTCGTGGCCGTCGAGCCCGGGCTTGGCGACGACGACGCGGATCTTTCGCTCTGAGGATGTGGACATCTCGGGGGTGTCCGCGCGCCTGTCGGTGTGGGTGGCGTCGCGGCGGGGCGAATAGTAGGGACTGTCCTCGCCGAGGGGATGCAGTTAGCTGGCGCTGCGCTTCGCGAGCTCGACCAGCAGCCGCACGCCGTAGCCCGTGCCGCCGTACGGCGCGTACGGGCGGCCGGTGTCGTTGGCGGTGCCGGCGATGTCGAGATGGGCCCACGGCACGTCGGAGACGAACCGCTTGAGGAACTCCGCGGCGGTGATCGAGGCGGCCTGGCGGTTCTCGGTCGAGTTGACGATGTCGCCGTAGCGGCCCTTGATCGCGTCGGCGTAGTCGGCGTGCAGCGGCAGCCGCCAGACGAGGTCGTCGCTGGCGCTCGCGGCCTCCTGCACCCGCCCCGCCCACTCGTCGTCGTTGGCGAACAGGCCGGCGTGGGCGCCGCCCAGCGCGGTCACGATCGCGCCCGTCAGCGTCGCCAGGTCGACGATCCGCTCGGCGCCGTGGTTGACGGCGTGGACGAGGCAGTCGGCCAGCACCAGCCGGCCCTCGGCGTCGGTGTTGTTGATCTCGATCGTCGTGCCGTTGGCGGCGCGCACGATGTCGCCCGGCCGGGTCGCGTGGCCGCTGGGCATGTTCTCGGTCGCGCCGATCACGCCCAGCACCCGCACCGGCAGTCTCAGCCGCGCGATCGCGCCGATCGCCTCCAGCACGACGGCGCCGCCGGACATGTCGAACTTCATCTCCGCCATTCTCAGCGCCGGCTTGATCGAGATGCCGCCGGTGTCGAACGTGACCGCCTTGCCGACGAACGCCAGCAGCGGGCCGGTCGCGTCCGGTCCCGCGTATCTCAGCTCGATCAGCCGCGCCTCCTCGTGCGAGCCGCGCGCGACGGCGGCGAAGGCGCCCATCCCGAGCGCCGCGATCTCCTCCTCGCCGCGGACCTCCAGCGTCAGGTGGTCGCCGCCGACCTCCGCGACCAGCTCGTGGGCGCGGTGGGCGAGGTCGGAGGGCGTCAGCTCGTTGGCGGGCGCGTTCTGCAGGTCGCGGGCGCGGTTCTGCGCCGTCGCCAGCGCAGCGGCCCAGTTCACCGGGCCGTCGACGGGGTGGTGCGCGGAGACGACGAGCCGCTCGATCCCGCCGTCGTCCTCGGGGTGGTTGCGGTATCTGTCGAAGCGGTAGGCGGCCAGCAGCGTGCCCTCGACGAGCGCGCCGACGTGGGCGTCGTCGAGGTGGTGCGGGACCTCCCAGCAGAGCGTGCCGGTCGACAGCTCACGCGCGCGCCCGTGGACCGTGGCGGCCGCGACGCGGGCGCGCTCGGTGTCGAAGCGGGCGCGGTCGCCGAGGCCGACGATCAGGTAGCGGCGATCGTCGTGGTGGACGACGGCCAGCCTGCGGAAGGCGCGTCTCGCCTCGCCGCGGTCGAGCAGCTTCTGCAGCAGCCCGCCCTCGACGTCGTGGGCGATGTCCTCGCCGTCGAAGACCCCCACGGCGATCGTGTCCGCGCCGGTCTCGGCCGCGCCCTGCGTGGTGGCTTCGATCTGCATCGGGCGGATGCTACCCGTGCTTCGCAGAGCGAGATCCCCGAGAGCTCGCGCCGGCGCGCGACGCTGGCGGGATCTCGCGGGGAAGCGGGGTTCGTTCGCACGTGCGGGGACTAGCATCGGACAGACCTCACCCTGGAACGGAGACCTCCCGATGCCCTCGACCGTCATCCTCAGCGCAGCGCGCACCCCGATCGGCAAGCTCGGCGGCGGGCTCGCCTCGCTCGACGCGACCGACCTCGGCGGGATCGCGATCGAGGCTGCGCTGGAGCGCGCCGACGTCGCGCCCGAGCAGGTCCAGCACGTCGTCTTCGGCCAGGTGCTGCAGGCCGGCCAGGGCCAGATCCCCTCGCGTCAGGCGCAGATCAAGGGCGGGATCCCCAAGGAGGTCTCCTCCGAGACGATCAACAAGGTCTGCGCTTCGGGCGTGCGCGCCGTCGGCATCCTCGACGCGGCGATCCGCGCCGGCGACCTCGAGGTCGCCGTCGGCGGCGGCATGGAGTCGATGAGCAACGCGCCGTACCTGCTCAAGAACGCCCGCTTCGGCTATCGCATGGGCGACGGCGCGGCGCTCGACGCGATGATCAACGACGGCCTCACGAACCCGTTCAGCGGCAAGCACATGGCGCACGAGGCCTCCGAGGTCGCCGCCCAGCTGGAGCTGACGCGGGCCGACATGGACCGCTGGTCGGTGCGCTCGCACGAGCTGGCGCTGAAGGCGACCGACGAGGGCCGCCTGCCGGAGGAGATCGTCGCGGTGACGGTCAAGGGGCGCAAGGGCGACACGGTCGTCGAGGTCGACGAGTCGCCGCGTCCCGGCACGACGCTGGAGGCGCTCGCCGCGCTGAAGCCGATCTTCGTCAAGGACGGCTCGCACACCGCCGGCAACGCGCCCGGCGTCAACGACGGCGCCGGCGCGCTCGTGCTCGCCTCCAGCGACTGGGCGGCCGCCAACGGCAAGACGCCGCTGGCGACGATCGTCGCGCAGGCGCAGATCGCCGACGACTTCCCGATGCTCGCCAGAACACCGGCCAACGCGGCGCTGGCCGCGCTGAGAAAGGCCGGGCTGACGGTCGACGACATCGACCTGTGGGAGATCAACGAGGCGTTCGCCTCGGTCACGCTCAACTCGATGCGGATGCTCGGGCTGGACGAGGACAAGGTCAACGTCAACGGCGGCGCGGTCGCGCTCGGCCACCCGATCGGCGCCTCCGGCGCGCGCATCATCGGCTCGCTCGCGCTGGAGCTGAAGCGGCGCGGCGGCGGGCGCGGGATCGCGGCGATCTGCTCCGGCGGCGGCCAGGGCGATGCCGTCATCATCGAGGTGTGACCCCCACCCCCATCGAAGCTGACGTAACGGGAGGCGGTGCCGCGCGCGGCGCCGCCTTCTTCGACCTCGACCGCACGCTGATGGCCGGCTCCTCCGCGTTCGAGTTCGCGCGCGCCTCCTACCGTGCCGGGATCCTCACGCGCCGCCAGCTCGCGGCCGGCGCGTGGGCGAACGTGAAGTTCCGCCTCAACGGCTCGACCGACGCCGGCACCGACGCCGTCCGCGAGCAGATCTTCACGCTGATGCGCGACGTGCCGGTGCGCGACATCCTGCGGCTCGGGCCGGAGGTGCTGGCCGGCGTGCTGCCGCGCGTCTACCCGCAGATGCTGCGCGTCGCCTACGACCACCAGGACGCCGGCCGGCCGGTCTACATCGTCACCGCCGCCGCCCACGAGCTGGCCGAGGTGCTCGCGCACGTGCTGACGTTCGACGGCGGCCTCGGCGCGAGATCGGAGATCCGCGACGGCGTCTACACCGGCCGCCCCGACGGGCCCTTCACCTACCGCGAGGGCAAGGCGCAGGCGATCCGCGAGCTGGCCGCGCGCGAAGGGTTCGCCTTGTCGGAATGCTGGGCCTACTCCGACTCCGAGTCGGACCTGCCGATGCTGCGCACGGTCGGCCACCCGGTCGCCGTCAACCCCGACGCCGAGCTGACGCGGGTCGCGCGCGCGGAGCGATGGGAGACGCTGCGCTTCGAGCGGCTCGGGCGGCGGCTGGCGCTGGCCGGCACGGCCGTTCTCGCGGTTGCGCTGGGCGGGGCTGGATCTTTGATGGTGCGGAAGCCTCGGCTGGAGCCTCGGCTTCCGAGCAAGAACTCGCCAGAGGCTCCTTCTCGCGGTTGGAGGAAGATGACGTGAGCTTGCATGAGCTGACCGACGAGCAGCGTTCGATCCGCGAGCTGGCGCGGCGGTTCGCGGAGGAGGAGATCGCGCCGCACGCGGCCGCATGGGACCGCGGGCACGTCTTCCCGCGCGAGCTGTTCGCGCAGCTCGGCGAGCTGGGGCTGATGGGCGCCTGCATCCCCGAGGTGAACGGCGGCGCGGGGGCCGACTTCCTCTCCTACGTGCTCGCGCTGGAGGAGCTGGCGCGCGCCGACGGCGGCGTGGCGGTGACGGTCGCGGTGCACGTCAGCGCGGCGACGCTGCCGCTGCTGGCGTTCGGATCGGCCGAGCAGATCGACCGCTGGGTGCCGCCGCTGGCGCAGGGGCACGAGCTGGGGGCGTTCGCGCTGACCGAGGCCGAGGCCGGCTCCGACGCGGGCGCGCTGCGGACACGGGCGGCGGCGGACGGCGACGCGCACGCCGGCCGCGCGCTGATCAGCGGCTCCAAGCAGTTCATCACGACCGGCTCGCACGCCCACCTGCTGATCGTCTTCGCGCGCGACGACGCCGCCGACGGCGCGATCTCGGCGTTCGTCGTGAAGCGGCCGGCGGCGGGGCTGGCGGTCGCGCGCGAGGAGGAGAAGCTCGGCCTCAACTCCTCCTCCACGGCGGCGCTCTCGTTCGACCAGACCCCCGGCGAGCTGCTCGGCGCGCGCGGCGCGGGGATGCGGATCGCCCTGGGCACGCTCGACGGCGGCCGGATCGGGATCGCCGCGCAGGCGGTCGGGATCGCGCAGGCGGCGCTCGACGTCGCGACCGCGTACGCGAGAGAGCGCACCGCCTTCGGCGGCCCGATCGGGCGCTTCGGCCAGGTGCAGGCGAAGCTCGCCGAGATGCAGACCGAGATCGAGGCGGCACGGGCGCTGACCTGGCGCGCCGCGCGGCTCAAGCAGGCCGGCCTCCCCCACACCGTCGAGGGCGCGCAGGCGAAGCTGCTCGCCTCCCGCGTCGCGCGCGAATGGACGGGCGAGGCGATCCAGATCCTCGGCGGCTACGGCTACACGCGCGAGTTCCCCGCCGAGCGCTACTACCGCGACGCGAAGGTGACGGAGATCTACGAGGGCACGAGCGAGATCCAGCGGCTGGTCATCGCCCGCGCCCTGCTGGGCGACGCCGCGCGCCACGCCGTCTGAGCGAACCGCCTCGCGGCGCCGGACACGATCCGGCCACGCTCAGACGGCGCGGTCATCGTTGGGCGGTCCGCTCAGGCCGGCTGCGGGCGGCGGCGGCGCGTGGGGCGCTGCTCGCGCGGGACGCGCTGCTCGGCGAGGGCGGCGCTGGTGCGGGCGAGGGCGGCTTCGGCGCGCAGCTCGTCGCGCAGGGCGACGGCGACCAGCAGCGCGTCGAGGACCGCGACGTGGGCGAGGCGGCTCGTCAGCGAGGGGACGCGCGGCGAGGCGGCGCGGGCGCCGGCGACGAGCACGTGGTCGGCCAGCTCGGTCAGCGGCGAGCGCGAGAAGCTCGTGATCGCGGCGGTCGTCGCGCCGGCGTCGGTGGCGGCGGTGAGGGCGGCGAGCGTGCCGCGCGTCGCGCCGCTGTGGCTGATCGCGAGGCAGACGTCGCCGCGCTCCAGCAGCGCGGCGGCGACGAGCTGGCCGGGGCTGTCGCCGGGCGCGGCGGTGCGGATCCCGATCGAGCGCAGCCGCTGTGCGGCGTCGTGGGCGAGCGGCGCCGAGGAGCCGGAGCCGACGAGCAGGACGGTGTGCGCCTCGGCGATCCGCGTCGCGGTCGTCTCGAAGCTGTCGCGGTCGACGGTCGCGGCGGTGTCGCGCAGCGTCTCGACCCCGCGCCAGACGACCGTGCCGAGCGCATCCGGCACCGGCTCCGGCTCGTCGCCTTCGAGCGCGGTCCCGTCGGCGATCGCGGCGTCGACGCTCCACGGCCCGGCCGGCCCGGCGCCGCGGTGCTCGACCGCGGTCTCCTGCGCGAGCACGAGCTTGAGGTCGTGGAAGCCGCGCAGCCCAAGGCCCTGACAGAAGCGCACGACGCTCGACTTCGCCGTCCCGGCCGACGCCGCCAGCTCGCTGACCGACCAGAAGACGACCGCCCCCGGCTGCGCCAGCACCGCCTCCGCCACCTTGCGATCGGAGGCACCGAGCGCGGGCAGCTGCGCGCGCAGGTGAGGCAGCAGCGGACGGGCGACGGCGTTCACGCGAGTCACTGTCGCGGTCCGCCGTTCCCCACGTGTCAAGAAAGGGTGAATCGCGTTCCGGCGCTAACGCGCCGGCAACATCGCCTCAGCCAGCCGGTTCGGGGCTGTCGGCGCTGACGCGGGCGGCGTTGCGGGCGAGGATCTCGGTCGCGGCGCTGGCGGGGTCGAGGCGGCGGGCGACGACCTCGTCGAGCAGGTCCTGGACGGTCGGGTCGGCGGCGATCGAGGCCTCGAGGCGGCGGCGCATGCGCGCGGTCGCGAGCGCGACGACCTCGTTCATCAGGTTGCGGCGGCGGCGCTCCAGCAGGGTGCCCTCGGCCGTGATGTACGTGCGGTGCGCCTCCAGCGCGGCGGCCAGCTCGTCGATGCCGATGCCGAAGGCCGCCTGGGTCTTCACGATCGGGACCTTCCAGGCGCCCGCGCGCGCCGGCGCCAGCGACAGCACGCCGCGGATCTCGCGCACCATCGTGTCGGTCAGCGGGTGGTCGGCCTTGTTGACGACGATCACGTCGGGGATCTCCATCACGCCCGCCTTCAGCGCCTGGATCGAGTCGCCCGAGCCGGGCATCAGCGCCAGCACGACCGTGTCGGCGTGGTCGATCACGTCGACCTCCGCCTGGCCCACGCCGACCGTCTCCACGAACACCACGTCGCGCCCCGCCGCGTCCATCAGCAGCGCGCCCTGCAGCGCCGCCTCCGAGAGGCCGCCGAGCGCGCCGCGGTTGGCCATCGAGCGGATGAAGACGCCCGGGTCGAGGAAGTGCTCGGTGAGGCGGATGCGGTCGCCCAGCAGCGCGCCTCTCGTGAACGGCGACGAGGGGTCGATCGACAGCACGCCGACGGTGCGGTCGCGCGCCCGCTCCGCTCTCGTCAGCGCACCCAGCAGCGTCGACTTGCCGACGCCGGGCGGCCCGGTGAAGCCGACGACCGCGGCTCTGCCGGTGTGCGGGTAGATCTCCCGCACCAGCTCCCAGCCCTCCGGCCGGTCGTCCTCGACGAGCGTGATCGCGCGGGCGAGCGCGCGCTTGTCTCCGGCCAGCAGCCGCTCCGCGAGCGATCGTCCATCGGCAGCCATGCGACCGCGGATGATCGCAGGGCGCGCAGCTGACGGGACCCGGTCGGCCGCGCGCGCACTACGATGCCCAGTCGATGGAGCCCGTCATCTCCCCCGAGGCCGTCGCGGCGGAGCCGTTCGAGCTGCGAGGAGAGCCGCCGCCGCTGTCCGGCGGCCCGCGCGCGCTGCTGCGGTTCATGCGCGCCAACGGCATGCTCAACCACCGCTACGCGCTGCTGCTGGTGCGGCTGGCGTGGCTGAAGCTGCGCTGGCGCGGCCGCCTGCAGACCGACGGGATCGCCTTCGTCTGCCCGAACGTGAAGTTCGAGATCGGCAGGGACGCGAAGGTCGTGCTCGGCCGCTGGTCGTGGCTCGGCCACGGCACGAAGGTGCGCGCGCACGAGGGCGAGGTGCGGATCGGCGCCAAGAGCGTGCTCGGCCAGGAGTGCACGATCTCCTGCTACCAGCACGTCTCGATCGGCCGCGAGTGCATCATCGCCGACCGCGTGATGCTGATCGACTTCGACCACGGCGTCGTCGACGTCGAGCGGCCGATCCGGCTGCAGGGGATCTACAAGCGCGACGTGCGCGTCGGCAGCAACGTCTGGATCGGCTACGGCGCGGCGCTGCTGCGCGGCGTCACGGTCGGCGACAACGCGGTGATCGGCACCAACTCGGTCGTCACCAGGGACGTCGCCGAGAACGCCGTCGCGGCCGGCGTGCCCGCACGCGAGCTGCGCCGCCGCGAGACGCCGAGAAGGCTGCGCTGGTCGCTGTGAGCGAGACGTCCGCGATCAGCCTCAGAGGCGTCGTCAAGCGCTTCGGCAGAGTGACCGCCGTCAACGGGCTCGACCTCGAGGTCCCGAGCGGGATCTGCCTCGGCCTGCTCGGCCCCAACGGCGCCGGCAAGTCGACGACGATGCGGATGCTGACGGCGCAGGCCCACCCCGACGAGGGCACGATCGACGTGCTCGGCTACCGCCTGCCCGAGGCCTCCAAGCTGGCGCGCGCCGAGATGGGCGTCGTGCCGCAGCTCGACAACCTCGACGTCGAGCTGAGCTGCCGCCAGATCCTGACCGTCTTCGCGCGCCTCTACCGCGTGCCGAAGGCCGATCGCCACGCCGCAGTCGAGCGCGCGCTGGCGATAGCGAACCTGGTCGACCGCTCCGACACGCGCGTCGACCTGCTCTCCGGCGGCATGCGGCGGCGGCTGCTGATCGCGCGCGGGCTCGTCCACAGACCGCGGCTGGTGCTGCTGGACGAGCCGACCGTCGGGCTCGACCCGCAGGTCCGCCAGGAGCTGTGGTCGCTGATCGACAACCTCCGCAGCGAGGGCACGACCGTGCTGATGTCGACCCACTACATCGAGGAGGCGGAGCGGCTCGCCGACACCGTCGCCGTGATGTCGAGAGGGCAGATCGTCACGCAGGGCAGACCGTCGGCGCTCGTGCGCGAGCACGCCGGCGCGCAGGTGCACGAGGTCTACGGCTCGCCGAGCGCGCTGGCGGAGCTGCGCGAGCGGGCCGAGCGCGAGGGCTGGGTGACGCGCCGCTCCGGCCCGGCGCTGGCGATCCTGCACGCCGAGCGCCACGACGGCGCGCTGCCCGACGGCGAGCGGCGCGCGGCCAACCTCGAGGACGCGTTCGTGACGCTGACCGGCGAGGAGATCGAGTGAGACGCCGCCGCATGCGCCGGATCGAGCCGGCCGCCGTCTTCGGCGTGATGAGCCGCGACGCGACGATCTTCACGCGCTACTGGAAGACGACGACCTTCTCCTCGGTCGTCGACCCGACGATCTACCTGCTCGCGTTCGGCTTCGGCTTCGGCGCGCTGGTGTCGAGCGTCAACGGGCTCTCCTACAAGGAGTACATCGGCACCGGCATCGTCGCCACGGCGGTGCTGTTCTCGTCGGTCTTCCCGGCGATGTTCGGGACCTTCATCAAGTATCGCTTCCAGAGAACGTACGACGCCTTCCTCGCCGCGCCGGTCGACGTCGACGAGATCGCGACCTCGGAGATCCTCTGGATCGGCCTCCGTGCAGGGGTGTACGGCAACGCGCCGCTGCTGGTCGCGATCGCCTTCGGGCTGTCGCCGCGCTGGACCGCGATCTTCGTCCCGATCGTCTGCTTCGTGACCGGCGCCGCGTTCGCCGGCTTCGGCCTCACCGTCGCCGCTATCGCGAGATCGATAGACAACTTCAGCTACGTCCAGAGCGGCCTGCTGACGCCGCTGTTCCTCGTCGCCGGCACCTTCTTCCCGATCGACGGGCTGCCGAACGCGATCCAGGTGGTCGCGCAGTTCAACCCGCTCTACCACTGCGTCCAGCTCGTGCGCGACCTGGTCGTGATGGGGATCGACCCGTGGGCCGACCTCGGCCACCTCGCCTTCCTGACCGTCTTCGGCCTGATCACCTGGCGGCTGGCGATCTGGCGGCTGCGCGTGCGGCTGATCGACTAGACGGCGAGCCCGCGCCGCAGCTCGCCGTAGACCTCGGCGGTCTGGCGCGCGATGTCGGCCCAGTCGAAGCGCAGCACGTGCTCGCTCGCCTGCGCGATCAGGCGGTCGCGCAGCGTCGTGTCCGACAGCACCCGCTCCATCATCGTCGCGAGCGACTGCGGGTCGCGCGAGCGGAAGCGGAGGCCGACGTGCTCGTTCGGCACGACCTCGCGCAGGCCGCCGGTGTCGGCGACGATCGTCGGGCAGCCGGAGGCCATCGCCTCCAGCGCCACGAGCCCGAACGGCTCGTAGATCGACGGCACGACCGTCAGGTCGGCGATGCGGTAGAGCGAGTGCAGCACGTCGTCGCCGATCCAGCCCATGAAGGTGCCGTGCGCGAGCAGGCCGAGCTCGTCGGCCTGCTGCTTCAGCTCGGACTCCGCGGTGCCGGAGCCGGCGACGAGGAAGCGCACGTCGCCGAGCCGCTCGATCACGCCCGGCAGCGCCTCCAGCGCGATCTGGAAGCCCTTCTCGTAGACGAGCCGGCCGACCAGCAGCACGAGCCGCTCGTGCGGCTGCGCGAAGCGGGCGCGGAGCGCGTCGAGGTCCTCGACCGGCTGCAGGTCGAGCGGGTCGATCCCGTTCGGGATCACCGCGACCCGCTGGTCGTCGAGGTCATAGATGTCGGCGACGTGGTCGCGCATGTAGGCCGAGCAGGTGATGACCGCGTCGGCCTTGTTCGCCATCCACGTCTCGACGCCGTGGATGTGCGACTGCGGGTACTTGTCGACCCAGCCCTGGTGGCGGCCGTACTCGGTCGCGTGGATCGTCACGACCCACGGCGCGCGCAGCCTGCGCGACAGCTCCTCCCCCGCCGCCGCGACGAGCCAGTCGTGGCCGTGGACGAGGTCGAACGTCATCCGCGCGCCCAGCTCCAGCCCGGCGCTGACCATGTCGCCGTTCATCCGCTCGATCCAGCTGACGAAGGCGTCGAGGTCGGCCGGCTTGACCGGCTCGCTGACGCGGTGGACGTGAACGCCCTCCAGCTCCTCCTCGGCCGGGCTGCGGCCGTCGCTGCGCGTCAGCACGTGCACCTCGACGCCGCGCGCGACGAGCTGCTCGGAGAGCTTGCGCACGTGACGGGCGAGCCCGCCCTCGATCAGCGGGGGGTACTCCCAGGAGAGGATGAGGACGCGGGTGGCTGCCATGCGGACTGGCTCGCCGGCCAGGGGACGCCGGCTCGCGGCAGTCTAGTGGAGCGGGCGGCCTGCGACGCCGGCTGGTCGCGGCGCCGCGCGGATCGGCCGATCCGGGCTCAGCGCGGCAGGTGCGGCGCGAGGCTGCGGACGGCGCCCTCGTCGTCGCCGGCGGCGGGCTGCGCGAGCGCGGCCGCGAGCGCCGCGGCGTGGCCGTCTGCGCGCTCGCGCGGGTAGGGGCCGGCCAGCTCGCGCGTGACCTGGAAGGCCCAGTCGCTGGCGTGCAGCGCGAGCAGCTCGCGGCGGGCGCGGGCGGAGGCAGGCGGCGCGCCGTGCGGGCGCAGCAGCGTCTCCAGCTCCAGCGCACGGGCGCGCCAGGCGAGGTCGGCGACGGCGGGGCCGTCCCAGGTCGACAGGTCGCGCGGCGTGCCCCACGTCGTCGCGGGCAGCTCGCCGGCGCGGACGGCGTCGCGCGCGCGGGCGGTCGCGGGTGCGGCGGCGGCGAGCGCGCCGGCCACCGGCACCGCGCGATGGCGCTGGAGCGCGTCGTCGAGGTGGGCGATCCGCAGGCCCTGGCGATCGGCCTCGTCGAGGACCGCCTCCAGCCACGCTATCCCCTCGTACCACCAGTGGCCGAACAGCTCCGTGTCGATCGCGCAGACGGCGAGCGCGGGGCGGCCCAGCTCGGCCGCGCCGGCGTCGAGGCGGGCGATCGTGCGGGTGACGAAGTCGGCCGCGTCGGCGCGCGCCTGCGCGAGCGCGGCGGCGTGGTCGTAGGTCTCCCCCTCGTTGCTCCAGACGCGGTGGTGGTGGACCGTGAAGGCGTGGTAGTCGCGGTAGGCGGCGTGCGCGGGATAGCCGTCGTCGCTCCAGACCAGCTCGATCGTCGCGCGGTCGATCGGGACCAGCAGCGGCCCGTCGGCGCTCTGCAGCGGCGCCAGCTGGGCGGCGCTGCCGCGGCCGAGCACGTCGGTCAGGTCGAGGCAGACGGCGTGCACGCCGGCCTCCTCCAGCAGCGGGTCCAGCCACGGCGCGTGGGCGCACTCGGGCAGCCAGAAGCCGCCGCGCCACTCGCGCGCGCCGGCCGCCTCCAGCCGCGCCCGCTGCGACGCGATCCCCGTCTCCAGCTGCAGCCGCACGCCGGCGTCGGTCGCCAGCAGCGGCAGCACCGCGTGCGTCGCCGACGAGGTCCAGGCGGCGTGGCGGGCGAACGCGCCGAGCAGGCCGCCGTCGGAGCGCTCCAGCTCCAGCGCCCGCTCCAGCGCGCGCTCGTAGTCGCCGGCCGCGCGCTCCAGCTCGGCCGCCCAGTCGTCGTGGCCGCCCTCGCGACAGCCGGCGGCGTCGATCCGGTGGGTCTCGCGACGGGTCGTGCGCAGGAACGCGGCGAAGCGGTCCACCAATCCCGGCGCCGCGAGCTGGTCGGCCAGCACCGGCGTCAGCGAGAAGGTGACCTGCTCGCCGCGCGCGTCGAGCAGCTCCAGCAGCGGCAGGTAGCAGGTCGCCAGCGCCTCCCACAGCCACTCCTCGCCGAACGGCCAGGTGCCGTAGCCCTCGACGTAGGGCATGTGCGTGTGGAGGACGAGCGCCAGCTCGCCGCGATCCTCGCCCGCGGCCATCGTCAGCCCCGGCAGACCGCGACGAAGTCGAGCGCGCGGTCCAGCAGCGCGTCGTCGCCGGCCACGAGCTTGAAGTCGGAGGCGGCGATCGCCGGCGTGAAGCGGTCGTAGAACGCTCTCGTGACGCCGAGCCGTCTGTGGACCGTGTCCCAGCCGAGCCGTCTGATCGCGAACTCGTGCGCGGCCAGCTTGCGGGCGTGGAAGAGGCCGTACAGCTCGACCTGGCCGAAGTGGTCGGCGCACAGGCGGCGGAACTCGTGCGCGCGGTACTCCTTCACGTGCCACGGGTTCTCCGACTTCTCCGCCCCCTCCGGCGCGAGCGTCAGCAGGTTCGGCGTCGAGACGTAGGCGACCCCGCCCGGCGCCAGCATCGCCTTGAAGTGCTCGAGGATCTCGCCCGGGTTCTGCACGTGCTCGATCGTCTGCAGGAAGACGACCGCGTCGCACTCCTCGCTGAAGCGCTCGACGAGGTCCCGCGCGAAGCGCAGGTGCGGGCGGACGTAGCGCAGGCGCGCGTGCTCGTGCGCCTGCGGGTTGGCGTCGACGCCGACGACCGAGCGGGCCGTGCGCGACAGCACCTCGCTGCCGTAGCCCTCGCCGCAGGCCATGTCGACCACGCGCTGGCCGCTCGCCTGCGCCGCGATCCACTCGTAGACGACGAGGTGCCGGCGGTACCAGTAGTTCTCCTCCGGCACGTCGGGCAGCGTGCGCTCACCGGTGAGCTCCAGCGGCGGCACGCCCTCGGGCTGGTTCGACTGAACGTATGCGGTCTCCATCGCGAGCGACAGCGTAGACTCCCGCGGCCTATGGAGGCTCCAAGCACTGCCGAGGACATCCGCGTCGTCAACGAGAAGTACCACGACGTCGCCGCCGACAGTTACGACGCCAAGTGGGGCATCGACTTCGGTGAGCCGGGCCAGCAGCAGGTGCTGACGAAGCTCCGCAAGGTGCTCGGCAAGCGTCTCGACGAGGGCTTCGAGCGGTCGCTGGAGATCGGCTCCGGCACCGGCTACTTCTCGCTCAACATGCTGCAGGCGGGCGTGATCGGAGCCGCCACCTGCACCGACATCTCGCCCGGGATGGTCGCGACGCTGCGCGGCAACGCCGAGCGCCTGAGACTCGACGTCGAGACGGTCGTCACCGGCGCCGAGGAGCTGCCGTTCGAGGACGCCTCCTTCGACCTCGTGCTCGGCCACGCCGTCCTCCACCACCTGCCCGACCTGGCGCAGGCGTTCGCCGAGTTCGAGCGCGTGCTGAGACCGGGCGGCACGGTCGTCTTCGCGGGCGAGCCGTCGCGCTATGGCGACCGCATCGCGCAGCTGCCCAAGCGCGGCGCCGGCGCCGTCGCCCCCGTCTGGCGCTGGGCGATGAGAGCGCGCGCGGCCGGCGCGCTCGGCAACGGCCACGGCGGCTCGCAGGGCCACCACGAGGACCACCGGCTGGAGCAGTTCGTCGACATCCACGCCTTCTCGCCGGGCGACCTCGCCGACGTCGCGCGCGGCGCCGGCTTCGAGCAGGTCAACGTCCGTGGCGAGGAGCTGACGGCGAACTGGTTCGGCTGGACCAACCGCGCGCTGGAGGCGACCGCCGAGCCGCAGGACGTGCCGTGGGGCTGGCGGCAGTACGCCTACCGCGGCTACCTCGTCTTCCAGAAGCTCGACGAGACGCTGCTGGAGGGCCGGCTGCCGGCGGCGATCTTCTACAACCTGCTGATCTCCGCGCGCAAGCCGGCCTGAGCGCCGCTGCCGCGCTCGCCGCGCCAGGCGAGCGCGCCGGCGGCCGCCGCGCGAGCCGACGCGATCGAGGCGTCGCTGAGCAGGCCGGGCGCGGCGACGTGGTCGCCGGCGAGGAAGATCCCGTCGCCGCGCTCGACCGCCGGACGGTCGCGCCAGCTGACGCCCGGCAGGTCGAGCGCGCCGCTGCGGTCCTCGAAGCGGGTGCGGCGGCGGAAGCGCGTGCGGGCGCGCCAGTCGTCGCCGAGCGCGTGGTCGAGCAGCGTCTCCAGCCGCTGCTCCGCCTGCTCGGTCGACTCGCCCGGCCGGATCCCGATCTGCGCCTGCACCAGCTCCTCCCCCGCGGGCGCGAGCGAGCGGTCGCGCGTGCTGAAGCGCTCGACCCAGCCGGCCTGGTCGAGGTCCCAGACGACGAACGGGTCGCCGCGTCTGCTCGTCAGCCCGAGGTCGAGGCCGACGGCGAGGCCGCCGGGGTGGTCGAGCGCGTCGTCGTGCAGCAGGGCGCGGGCGTCCTTCAGCTCGGTCGCGACGATCGCCGGGGCGCGCGGCGCGCTTGTCACGCGCGCGCCGGTCTCGATCTGTGCGCCGTGCTCGCGCGCGTGCCGCTCCATCCTGCCGACGATCGCGTTCCAGCCGCCGCGCGGGAAGCGCGCCTTCGTCGGCTGGTCGCCGAACGCCTGGCGCCAGCGCTCCCACACGAACGCCGCCGACAGCGCGCCCGGATCGTGGAAGAAGCAGAAGACGCCTGCGCTGCCGCAGAGCTGCTCGGCCGCGCGCGCTCCGACCCGCTCGCTCGCCCAGTCGCGGAAGGAGCGGTCGACCGGCGCCCGCTTGACGCGCCACAGCTTCACGACCGCCGTCGCGAAGGGCGGCGGCGGGGTCGCGCGGCGGCGGCCCTCCGCATGGAAGTAGACGCGCGTCAACGGCGGCTTCACCAGCGGCGGCAGCAGCCCGCGTTCGGCCAGGAAGGCGTGCAGCGTGCCGTTGGCGTAGAGCGCGTGCGGACCGAAGTTGGTCTTGTAGGGGCCGTCGTCGCTGCGGGCGCGGCCGCCGAGCTGTCCGCGCGCCTCCAGCAGCCGCACCGGCGCGCCGCCCTCCGCGCACACGATCGCCGCGGCCAGGCCCGCGACGCCACCGCCGACGACGGTGATCTCGTCCGTATCAGCCATGCTGTCCCTCCGGATCGTGGTCTGATCGACTGGGCGGTACCGTACGCCCGATGCGGACCACTCGACAGGACCAAACCAGTGCCGCTGAAGAGGACCAGTCGTGGCGCTGCTGCTGACGCTCGACCACCGCGGCGGCGCCGGCGCGGTGTCGCTGCACACGCAGCTCGAACGGGAGCTGCGCGAGCGGATCCGCGCCGGCCGGCTGGAGGCCGGCACGCGGCTGCCGGCGACGCGTGAGCTGGCGCAGCGGCTCGGCGTCTCGCGCGGGGTCGTCGTCGAGGCCTACGCGCAGCTGGCCGCCGAGGGCTACCTGTCGACGCGGCGCGGCGCGGGCACGGTCGTGGCGGGGACGACGCGGACGCCCGAGGCGCCGCCGCCGGTGCTGTCCGAACGAGCGGCGCCGGAGGACCTCCATCCCGGCCTGCCCGACCTCGCCGCCTTCCCGCGCGCAGCCTGGGCGCGCTCGCTGCGGACCGTCACCCGCGAGCTGCCCGACGCCGCCTTCGGCTACCCCGACCCGTCCGGCGCGGCCGTGCTGCGGGTCGGGCTGGCGCGCTACCTCGGGCGGGCCCGCGGCGTCGCCGCCGAGCCGGCGCGGCTGCTGATCGTGAGCGGGCTGACGCAGGGGCTGACGCTGCTGGCGCGAGCGCTGCTGCGGCGCGGAGCGCGGCGGGTCGCGGTCGAGGACCCGGGCTTCTTCGTCCACCGCTGGGCGCTCGCGCACGCGGGGTTGGAGGTCGTGCCCGTCGCGGTCGACGAGCATGGCCTGCGGACCGACCTGCTGGCGCGCGTCGAGGCCGACGCCGTGCTTGTGACACCGGCCCACCAGGCCCCGTTGGGCGGCGTGCTGAGAGCGGCGCGGCGGGAGGCGCTGCTGCTGTGGGCCGAGCGCCGCGGCGCGCTCGTGATCGAGGACGACTACGACGCCGAGTACCGCTACGACCGCGACCCGGTCGGCGCCGTGCAGGGGCTCGCCCCCGAGCGCGTCGCCTACCTCGGCTGCGCCTCGAAGGTGCTGGCGCCGGCGCTGCGGATCGGCTGGCTGGCGCTGCCGGCGGCGTGGGCGGAGACGGTCGCGGTCGAGAAGGCGCTCGACGACCTCGGCACCCCGCTGCTGGACCAGCACGCGCTCGCCGACTTCATCGAGCGCGGCGAGCTCGACCGCCACCTGCGCCGCATGCGCCCCCGCTACCGCGCCCGCCGCGCGACGCTCGTCGCCGCGCTCGCGCGCGAGCTGCCGGAGTGGCGCGTCGCCGGCGTCGCCGCCGGCTTCGGCGTCGTCGCCCTGCCGCCCGCGGCGACCGACGAGCGCGCCCTGATCGCCGCCGCCGCCCGCCGCGGCATGGTCCTCCACGGCCTCGCCAGATACCGCGTCGCCCCCGGCCCGCCCGGCCTCGTGCTCGGCATCGGCAACACCTCAGAGCCCGCCCTCGCCCGCGCCGTCAAGCAACTTGCCGGCGCGTACGAGGAAGTGACCTGAGCACCGCCGCAGTTTTGACACAGTTACGTTGCTAATTGCCACTAGCGCCGTGACAGCAACCCGACATAACGTCGGGGTATGTCGATTTACATCGCCGAACTGTGCTTCACCGGCCACGCAGTTCGCATGCTGACAATGCGCGGAATATCTGCGGCGGAGGTCAAGCAATTTCCGTCCAACAGACACAGAGCCTTCCCGCACCGGCTGAGAAAGGCGGACCGGCAACGGCATACGGTAGTCGGCCATACGCACGGAGGACGACCAGTCACGGTCGTACTCGAGGAGACGCACGATCCCACATCCTGGCTCGTGATCACGGGCTGGAAATCATCAATTCAAGAGCGTAGGCTCGTCTGGAGATGACGATGAGAATAGATCCATGGACGAAAGAAATACCGGAGCCTGGTGACTTCGACGAGTATCTCGCGACAATCGACCCAGACGACCTCGAGTGGTGCGAGCCGAACCCGCACCCGGTGAGAATACGCATCATCAGAGACGCGTCTGAGGTACGTCAGCCGCCGGCCGTCTCGCGGTAGCGGGCGAGGGCGCGCTGGCGTTCTTCTCTGTGGTCGACGAGCGGCGCCGGGTAGTCGCTGCCGATGCGGCAGCCGGCGGCCTGCTGCTGCTCGTCGGTCATCCGCCACGGCTCTGACAGCAGCTCGTCGGGGACGCCGGCCAGCTCAGGCACCCAGCGGCGGACGTAGGCGCCGTCGGGGTCGTGGCGCTGCTGCTGGAGCGCGGGGTTGAGGATGCGGCGGAAGGCGGGCGCGGGGTCGACGCCGACGGAGGCGATCCACTGCCAGTTGCCGTTGTTGGAGGCGACGTCGCCGTCGAGCAGCCAGCGCATGAACCAAGCCTCACCAGCGCGCCAGTCGAGCTGGAGGTCCTTCGTCAGGAACGAGCCGACGACCAGGCGCGCGCGGTTGTGCATCCAGCCGCTCCCGCGCAGCTGGCGCATCGCGGCGTCGACCAGCGGGAAGCCGGTGCGGCCCTCCTGCCAGGCGGCGAGGCCGTCGGGATCGTCCTCCCATCTCAGTCTGCGCATCCGCTCCTGGTGCTCCCGCCGCAGGTTCGCCGGGTTGTGCAGGAGCACGTGGGCGTAGAAGTCGCGCCAGGCGAGCTGGCGGGCGAACGCCGCTCCGCCCTCGCCGCCGCGCCGCTCGGCCCGCTGCTCCAGCTCGCGCGGCGACAGCAGGCCGAAGCGCAGGTAGGCCGACAGCTGCGAGGCGCCGCCGGCGAGCCGGTCGTGGTCGCGCGCGTAGTCGGGGAGGTGGTCGTCGAGCCAGCGTTCGGCGACCTCGCGCGCCGCGGCCTCGCCGGGCTCGACCGCGGGCTCGCCCAGCGGGGCGTCCGTCGCCGACGCCGAGCCGCCGCGCGAGCCGGAGCCGGCGGCGAGCGCGCCCGCGTCCGCCGCGACCCGCGCGCCGACCAGCTCCTCCAAGGGCGGCACGCTCCCCTTCGCAACCCTCGACGGCAGCGGGGGCAGCTCGGCGGGGGCGCGGTGGACGGGGCGGCGCTCCAGCTGCTGCCAGGAGCGGTGGAAGGGCGTGAAGACGCTGAACGGGGTGCCGCCTCTCGTGCGCGGCTTGCCGACGTCAGCGACGAAGTTGCCCGGCCCCGGCACCGCTTCGACCTCCGCCTCCGCCAGCGCCGCGCGCACGCGTCTGTCGCGCGCGAGCGCGTACGGGGTCGCGTCGCTGGCCCACAGCACCGCGCTCGCCCCCGCCTCGCGTGCGAGCGCGACCAGCTCCCGCTCCGGCCTCCCGACGCGCACGACCAGCCCGCTGCCGCGCGCACGCAGGTCGTCGTCGAGCGAGCGCAGGCAGGCGAGCAGGAAGGCCGTCCGCGGACCGGAGGCGAAGCGCCCTCTCAGCAGCGCCGGATCGAGCACGAAGACCGGCACCACGCGCGCGTGCTCGGCGAGCGCGCGCACGAGCGGCGGGTGGTCGTGGAGGCGCAGGTCGCGTCGCAGCCAGACGAGCGCGGTCGTGTCGGAGGCGGCCATCCCCGGAGGTACGGACGCGCCGCGCGACTGGGTCACGCGCGTCGCATCCGCCACGGAGCCGGGGACGCGCGCGGCACCGTCGCGCGGCCTAGACTCCCTTCCATGCCGTCCGGTCGCGTCCCCCAGTTCCCGCTCTTCCCGCTCGGCATCGTCGCGCTGCCGCACGAGGTCGTGCCGCTGCACATCTTCGAGGAGCGCTACAAGACGATGATGGCGCGCTGCATCGAGCGCGAGGAGGAGTTCGGGATCGTCTGGCTCTCCGACGACGGGCTGCGGCCGATCGGCTGCGCGGTCGAGGTCAGCGAGGTGCTGGAGCGGATGGACGACGGCCGCATCAACCTGATCGCACGCGGCACGCGGCCGTTCTCGATCCTCGAGCGCGAGGAGCGGCTGCCGTACCCGGCCGGCACGATCGAGTTCCTCGCCGACCGCGACGAGGAGCCCGACGAGGCCGCCGCGCAGGTCGCGCGCGAGGTCTACGCGGAGCTGGTGCAGAGCGCGACCGACAGGGTGATCGACCCGGCCGAGCTGGCGACGATGGGCGCCTACGCGATGGCGGCGACAGTCGACTTCGGCCTCGACGCGAAGCAGGGCCTGCTCGACCTGCGCTCCGAGAACGCCCGCCTGCGGCTCGTCACCCGCCTCTTCCGCGCCGCGATGAAGCGGCTCGAGTTCGTCTCAAAGGCGCAGACGCGCGCCAGATCCAACGGCAAGGTCCACTTCACCTAGCCGCCGGCATGTGCGGCTCGAACCGGGGGTATCCAGAGAGCATGGGCATCGAGAGACCGGTAGACGACAGACCTGACGACGCGGCGGGCATCCACGCCTTCGAACGCGGACTCGACGATCAGGTGCGAGCGATGGCGAGGGAGTCGCAGCTCGTCGAGGACGACATCCAGGCGACGCGCAAGCATTGGGAGGAGCTGCGAGAGGACCGCTCCCAGCCCGGCGCCCGCCCACGCGAGGACTCGCCGCCGCGCGAGCCGCTGGAGGAGGTCGCCGGCGACTGGAGCGGCACCTCCGAGGCGGCCGAGGAGGCCGGTCAGGGCTGAAGCGCCGCGCGTGACGGCTGGCGTGCGCCGTTCAGCGCGCCAGCCCGCAGGCCTGCTGCGCGAGTTCGCGCACGAGCTGGATCGTGCGGCCCAGCTCCGGCTCGCCGACTGCGTCGACGTCGTTGAAGGTGATGTCGCCGAAGCCCGTTCTCAGCTCGTAGCGCAGCTGCGCTCGCGGCGACGGCGGGTGGACTCTGCCGAGCAGTCTTCTCTCGTCGAGCGTCCGCACGACGTCGCGCGAGCGCAGCAGCAGCTTCGAGTCCAGCTCTCTGCTCGCGCCTCTGTCGCAGGTGACGGTGCCGCCGTCGTTGACGACGATGTCGACGCGCGCGTCCGGCAGCGCGCCGGTCCGTCTGACGAGGAAGACGTCGTCGGACTCGGCGCCGCAGCCGGCGAGCGCGAGCGCCGCCACGATCGCCGCGAGCGTCCCCGCAACGCGCCTCATGCGACGACCGCCGCCCCGCCGCGGCGCGGGTCGCCGCCGCCCGACAGCGTCCCGTCGGCCGCCCGCTCGACCGCCTGCACGCCGCCGAAGAAGAGGTTGCGCGCTCTGAATGGCGCGATCGCGTGGCCGTCGGCCTCCAGCGCCGCCGTCTGCGCGCCCGGCTCGGCGTAGACGATCCCGTCCTCGAAGTGCAGCCGCGGCGCCCGCACCGCCTCGTCCGCGCTCAGCCCGTGGTCGACGACGGCGACGATCGTCTGCAGCACCGCCGAGCGGATCCGGTTGGAGCCGGCGCTGCCGAGCACCAGCTCCGGCCGCCCGTCGCGCAGCACGACCGTCGGCGCCATCATGCTCGGCAGCCGGCGGCCGGGCGGGAAGCGGTGGAAGCCGAGCGGGTTGAGGTCCTGCTCGCCGAGCATGTTGTTGAGGTGGATGCCGCTGCCGGGGACGACGATCCCCGCGCCCTCGCCGTTGGAGCTGGTGACCGCGCAGGCGCCGCCGTCGCCGTCGAGCACCGAGACGTGCGTCGTCGAGCCCAGCCGCGCCGCCAGGAACTGCTCGAGGAAGCCCTCGCGCGCGAGCCCGTCGAGGAACTGCGGCGTGCGCTCCTGCTGCGCCGCGCCCATCGCCGCGACCAGCTGCGCGGGCGTCGGCGCGCCGGCGCCGCCCGCCTCCAGCAGCGCGAGCGCGTAGGCGATCAGCGTCCCGCCGGCCGACGGCGGCGGGTTGGAGAGCACCTCGCGGCCGCGGTAGGCGACCCGCACCGGTCTGCGCGTGACGGTCGCGTAGGCGGCCAGGTCGGCGCGCGTCACCAGCCCGCCCTGATCGCTCAGCAGGTCGGCGACCGTGGCGGCGATCTCGCCCTCGTAGAACGGTCGCGCGCCTTCTGAGGCGAGCAGCTCCAGCGTGTCGGCCAGCTCGGCCTGCACGAGCGTGTCGCCCTCCCCCAGCAGCCGCCCGCCGGGCGCGAAGATCGCCTCGACCGCCGGCGTCAGGCGGCAGATCCCCTCGAGGATCTCGATCACGTACGCCTGCTCGGCGTTGAGCGCGACGCCGCCGCGCGCGAGCGCCGCGGCCGGCGCGACCAGCTCGGGCAGCGGCATCCGGCCGAAGCGCTCGGAGGCGGCGCAGATCCCGTGCGGCATCCCGTAGGCGCCGACGGCGGCGGCGCCGGCGTTGAAGACCTGGACCGCGTCGCCGAAGGAGACGCTGACCGGCACCAGCTCGGCGCGCGCGGCATGGTCGGCGCCGCGGCCGGGCACCTCGACGAAGAAGTCGAGCAGCTGCGGCTCCTCCCCGGGCGGCACGACCAGCATGTAGCCGCCGGCGCCGAGCCCGGTCAGCAGCGGCTCGGCGGCGAACGAGGTCAGCATCGCCGCCAGCGCCGCGTCGACGGCGTTGCCGCCGGCGCGCAGCACGGCGGCGCCGGCCTCGGCGCTGAGCGGATGTCCCGCCGCGACGACGCCCCCTGCTCGCTCTCCCCCGGCCGTGCGCATGGTCACGGCCGGGAGGATGCCACGACGACGGGCGCCGGCGCTAGCGGAACGGCATGAACTCGGGCACGTCGAGCTCGTCGCGCGCCGGGCGGGCGGCGGGACGGGGCTCGGCCGAGCGCGAGACGCGCAGCTCGCCGGCGGCGGGGTCGGCGAAGTGCGTGCGGGCCGGGCGCTGCGGCTCGGCGGCGGCGCGCTGCTCGCGCGGGACGCCGATGTCGGCGCCGCGCTCGACGCGCACCGGGCGCGGCGGTCTGACGTCGCCGTAGCCGGTCGCGACGACCGTCACCCAGACCTGGTCGTCGAGCTTCTCGTCGACCATCGCGCCGAAGATGATGTTCGCGTCCGGGTGGGCCGCCTCGGAGACCGCCTTCGCGGCCTCGTTGACCTCCCACAGCGACAGGTCGCGACCGCCGGTGATCGACAGCAGGATCGAGCGTGCGCCGTCCATGCTCGTCTCCAGCAGCGGCGAGGCGACGGCCTGCTCGGCGGCGTCGATCGCGCGCCGGTCGCCGCTGCCCATGCCGATGCCGAGCAGCGCGCTGCCGGCCTCCGCCATGATCGTGCGCACGTCGGCGAAGTCGAGGTTGATCAGGCCCGGCAGCGTGACGAGGTCGGAGATCCCCTGGACGCCCTGGCGCAGCACGTCGTCGGCGACGCGGAACGCCTCGACCATCGAGGTGTTGCGGTCGAGCACCGACAGCAGCCGGTTGTTGGGGACGACGATCAGCGTGTCGACCTCGGCCGCGAGCGCCTCGACGCCGACGTCGGCCTGCTCCTTGCGGCGCGAGCCCTCGAAGCCGAACGGCTTCGTGACGATGCCGACGGTCAGCGCGCCCAGCTCGCGCGCGATCCGCGCGACGACCGGGGCGGCGCCGGTGCCGGTGCCGCCGCCCTCGCCGGCGGTGATGAAGATCATGTCGCTGCCCTTCAGCAGCGCCTTGATCTTGTCGTACTCCTCCATCGCCGCCTGATGGCCGAGCGACGGGTCCGAGCCGGAGCCGAGGCCGCGCGTGACGTTGGCGCCGATGTGCAGCGTCAGGTGGGCGGCCGACTGCTGCAGCGACTGCAGGTCGGTGTTGACGGCGAGGAACTCGACGCCGGAGACCTCGGCCTCGACCATCCGGTTGACGGCGTTGACACCGCCGCCGCCGACGCCGACGACGCGCAGGACCGGGCCGCTCTGGCGGCCGATGCCGTAGCCGGACGACGGCAGCGCCGGCTCCTCGACGCGGGCGTACGGGTCGTGCGAGGGCGTGGGCGCGGACGCCACGGGCGGCTCCATCATGTTGTCGGGGATGTCGGCCGAGAAGGCGCGGCCGAGGCGCTCCTGCGGCGTGGGGGGCGCCGGGATCTCGTGCTGGACAGGGGCGGGGGCCGCAGCGGGAGCCGCAGCCGGGGCCGCCGCGGCGGGCGTGGCCGGAGCGGGCGTGGCCGGCGCCTGTGCCTGCGGCGCCGCCTGCTCGCGCGGGGCGGGCGTGATCGTCTCCTGCAGGCCCTCTTCCTCGGTTCTGCGGAAGAGCGCAGCCAGCGGGCCCTCCCTCATGCTCACGCGTCTACTTGCCATCGAGGACCTCCTTCGCGAGCTGCCGGTAGGCGTGGGCTGCCATGCCGTCAGGGTCGTACTTCAAGACGGACATGCCCTGCACGGGCGCCTCCGCGAACCGCACGGTCTTGCGGATCCGGGATGCGAACACTCTCTCCCCGAAGCTCTCCTCGAGCAGCTCGATCGCCTCCTTGGCATGCAGCGTGCGCGTGTCGACGAGGGTCGGCAGGATGCCTTCGATGTCGACGTTCGGGTTGAGGTTCTCGCGGATCATCTTGAGCGTGTTCTGGAGCTGGAGGAGCCCTCGCATCGACAGATACTCGCATTGGACGGGGACGATCACCTTGTCGGCGGCCGTGAGGGCGTTGATCGTGAGCAGCCCGAGGCTCGGCGGCGTGTCGATGAAGATGAAGTCGTAGTCGCCCTTGATCTCGCGAAACGCCTTCTCCAGCGAGCGCTCGCGGCCGATCTGGGTCGACATCGCGATCTCGGCGCCGGCGAGGTCGATCGAGGCGCAGGCGACGTCGATCTCGCGGCGGCGGATCGCGTCGCGGATCGAGGTGTGGTGGACGAGCACGTCGTACATCGAGGTCTCGACGGTGTCGGGGTCGATCCCCTGCGACATCGTCAGGTTGCCCTGCGGGTCCATGTCGCAGCAGAGGACCCGGTGCCCCTCCTCCGCGAACGCGACGGCGAGGTTGAGGGTCGTGGTCGTCTTCGCGACGCCGCCCTTCTGGTTGGCGAAGGCGATCACCTTGGCCGTGCCGGTCACTGGCGACTCCGATGAGGTCGGGAAACCCATACGCGCCTCTATTCGCAGTCACGGCCTGTTCTCCTCCAGCGTTATGAACGACTAGGCTGACCGGCGGTGGCCGGTCTCTCCGACAAGCGCCTGCTGTTCCTCACCGGAAAGGGGGGCGTCGGCAAGTCGACGGTCGCGATCGCACTCGGGATCGCCGCCGCGCGTCGCGGGCTGCGCTGCTGCGTCGCCGAGCTGACCGGGCAGGACCGCGCGGCGGTCGCGTTCGGACACCGCGACGGCTCCAGCGGCGCGCGCGAGCTGCGCCTGGCGCAGGACCTGTGGACGATCTCGATCGAGCCGCAGCACGCGCTGGAGGAGTACCTGTCGCAGAAGGCCGGCCCGTTCGGCGACGTGCTCGCCGGCTCGCGCACCTTCCACGGCTTCGTGCAGGCGACGCCGGGGATGCGCGAGCTGCTGACGCTCGGCAAGGCATGGGAGTTGGCGCAGCCGCAGCGGCGCACCGCCGGCGCGCGCCCCTACGACCTCGTGATCGTCGACGCGCCCGCGACCGGCCACGGCCTCGCCGCGCTGTCGACGCCGCGCACCTTCGCCGAGATCGCGAAGGTCGGGCCGATCGCCTCGCAGGGCCGCACGCTCGACGCCTTCTTCACCGATCCGGATGCGGCCGCCGTCGTCGCCGTCGCGCTGGCGGAGGAGATGCCGGTCAACGAGACGCTGAGACTGCGGCGCGAGCTGCGCGAGCAGCTCGGGATCGAGCTGGCGGCGACGGTCGTCAACGCGCTCCTGCCCGATCGCCTCGGCCCGCGCCAGGGCGCGACCGTCGCACAGGCCGAGCAGGCGGCGGCGAAGGCGTCGCCGCTGGTCACAGCCGCGCTGCGCGCCGCGCGTTCGGAGCACGTGCGCGCGGCGGCCCAGCGGGCGCAGGTGGCGCGGCTGGCGGAGGGGCTCGGGAGCGCGCCGCTGGAGCTGCCGTACCTGTTCACGCCGGCCGTCGACGTCGCCGGGCTGGAGCTGCTGTCGGAGCGCTTGGAGGAGCTGCTGTGAGCGCGGCGGCGGGCGCCGCGGGCGCGGCTGCCGGCGTCGCGGGCTGGCTCGACGGCGTCCGCGTCTGCATCTGCGGCGGCTCCGGCGGCGTCGGCAAGACGACCACGTCGGCGGCGGTCGCGGCCGGGATGGCGGCGCGGGGGCTGAAGGTCTGCGTCGTCACGATCGACCCGGCGCAGCGGCTCGCCGACGCGCTCGGGCTCGACGCGCTCGGCAACGCGCCCCACCGGGTCGACCCCGCCCCGTTCGCCGCTGCCGGGCTGGCGTTCGCCGACGGCGGCGAGCTGTGGGCGCTGCAGCTCGACGCCAAGCGCACCTTCGACGAGCTGATCGAGCGGCTCGCGCCCGACGCGCGCACGCGCGAGGAGATCCTCTCCAACCGCATCTACCGCGAGCTGTCCGGCGCCGTCGCCGGCTCGCAGGAGTTCACCGCGATCGCGAAGCTGCACGACCTCGCCGCGACGGGCGAGTTCGACCTGCTCGTGCTCGACACGCCGCCGTCGCGCAACGCGCTCGACTTCCTCGACGCGCCCGACCGCCTGACGCAGTTCTTCGAGGGCAGGGCGCTGCAGGCGCTGCTGCGGCCGTCGGGCTTCGGGATGAAGCTGCTGGGCCGCACGAGCGGCTTCGCGCTGGGAGCGCTCAAGCGCGTCACCGGCGTCGACCTGCTGACCGACCTGTCGGCCTTCTTCCGCCTGCTCGGCGGTCTGCTGGAGGGTTTCAGAGCACGCGCCGAGCAGGTCGAGACGCTGCTGCGCGACCCGCGCACCCGCTTCCTGCTGGTGACCTCGCCCGAGCGCGAGCCGATCGACGAGGCGATCTACTTCCACCGCAAGCTGAAGGCGGCGCGGATGGCCTTCGGCGGCGGGATCGTCAACCGCGTCCACAGCGACCAGCTCGGCGACGCGGACCCCGGCGAGCTGATCGCGCGCCTGGTCGCCGAGGCCGGGCTGTCGAAGGCGCTGGCGACGAGAGTGGCCGAGTGCTTCGCCGACGAGCATGCGCTCGCCCGGCGCGACCGCGACAACGTCGCCCACCTCGCCGAGCGGCTGGGGACGAGCGTGCCGCTGCTGCTCGTCCCCCACCTCGACGACGACGTCCACGACGCCGACGGCCTCGTCGCCGTCGGCGCCCATCTGTTCGCCGCTTAGCGCGCCCCCGCCACCGTGACCCCCGCCTGAGACCTCGCCCGTTCGACGGCGGCTCGCAGTTGCCGCTCCCATATCTGTCCTGCTTGCGCGATCGTCTCGCCGGCGACCCAGTCGCGTGCTCTCGCCATCAACCGGGTGCGTCGCTCGTGGTCGGTGATCATCTCTGACAGCGTCCGCTCCCACCCGCCGTCCTCCACGAGCAGACCGCCCTCTACCTCGCCCATCCCCCGGTACGCGCCGAGCGGCGAGGCGAGCCACATCGCACCGCTCGCGGCGTATTCCTTCAGCTTGACGTTGGAACGGCCACGGGTCATCACACCGTCGACGAGCGGTGCGATGCCGACGTCGACCTGCAGCAGCGCACGCTGGACCTCGTCGAGCGAAAGGTCGGTCCGCCAGCGATAGCGCGGATCGTCGATGCCGAGATCGCAGCCGATCGCGAGCACGCTCACACCCTCGTGGGTGGCGAGGATCCGTTCGAGCGTCCTGCCGATCTTCAACCGCTTCAGGTCGCGCTCGTGCTCGAGCGCGGCGAGGCAGCCGATTACCGTGCCGGGGTGGCGCCGCCGCCCGGCATGGCGGATCGCGTCGCGGGCGAGGTTGTTCTCGATGACGGCGACATGCTCGACGCCCTCCTCGCGGTACATCGCGGCGAGGTGATCGCTTGGCGTCGTCATCAGATGGGCCGTGCGCGCGATCTCGAGCGTGCGAGCGTAGGCCTGCTTAATCCCGCGGCGCCCGCCCATGCGACGGTAAGCGGGGCTGCTGCGCGGAATCGCGCGGATGTCATCGTCCGTGTCCCATACAACCGCGATGCCCAGTTGGCGCAGCCGTCGAGCCGCTTGCAGATCGACCTCGCCGGTCATCTGCTGCATCAGCGTCACGTCCCAGCTCGGCTGAGTGGTCAGCACCCGCCGGGCGAAGGAGCCGTCGGACGAGCCGCGCAGCGTGGTATGTCCGCGCCGCACAAGCTCGTCGGCGGGAACGAGCGCACGGTAGTGGGCGTTGGCAGTGCCCTCTTTGCAGACAACGGCGATCTTCAGTCGTCGCATCTGCGCCGCCGAACGACGCCGGCGTGCGGCAGCGTCTGGATCACGGACGTGATGAGCATGCGGTTCCTGGCCCCCTCGCGATCGACTTCCCCAGCTCAATGCTCTCAGATCCGGGAAAGCAGATGGGAGCGTTCAGCCCTCACTGCGCTGCGATCCCGCCCGGGCCTCTCCGGAGGTCCGGGCGGGATCCATCTGCGACTCGCCTAGCGCGTCACCGTCACGGTGACGACGCGCGTGACGCGGCGGCCGCCGACCGTCAGCTTCACGCGGACTCTGTGCGTGCCGGCCTTCGCGCCGGCGCCGACCTTCAGGCGCAGCGTCAGCGTGCGGCTGGCGCCGGCCTTCAGCGCGCCGACGGCGACGGTGCGCGTGCCGGCGAGCTTGAGCGCCTTCGGGCCGCTGGCGGTCGCGGTCGCTCTCGCGACGGCGGCGGTCGTGGCGTTGCGGAGCGTGAAGGCGAGCTTCAGCGTGCCGCCGCGGCGGGCCTTGACGCTGCTCTTGGCGGCGCTGAAGGCGAAGCTGCCGTCACGGCCGGCCGGGCCGGCGTCGCCCGTGTCGCCCTTCGCGCCGGCAGCGCCGGTGTCGCCCTTCGCGCCGGCAGCGCCGGTGTCGCCCTTCGCGCCGGCAGCGCCGGTGTCGCCCTTCGCGCCGGCAGCGCCGGTGTCGCCCTTCGCGCCGGCAGCGCCGGTGTCGCCCTTCGCGCCGGCAGCGCCGGTGTCGCCCTTGGCGCCGGTCGCGCCGGTGTCGCCTCTGGCGCCGGCCGCGCCCGTGTCGCCTCTGGCGCCCGTCGCGCCCGTGTCGCCTCTGGCGCCGCTCGCGCCGGTGTCGCCTCTCGGCCCGGTACCGCCATCCGCACCGTCGGCGCCATCTCTGCCGTCAGCGCCGTCTCTGCCGTCCTGACCGTCGGCGCCGTCTCTGCCGTCCGCGCCGTCGGCGCCTCTCGGCAGCGTGCCGCTGGTCGCGCTCAGCGCGACGAGCGTCTCGCCGCTGCCGGCGTTGGTCGCCAGCACGAGGTCGGCCGCCGAGGCCGCCGACTCGCGCGCCGGGGCGAACCGCACCATCAGCTCGCACGACGCCGCCGGCGCGACGGTCGCGCCGGCGCAGTCGTCGGAGGCGACGAGGAAGTCGCCGACCGAGGCGCGGTCGCGGGCGCGCACCTTCACGGTGCCGATCACGAGCGGCTCGTCGCCGTCGTTGGTGACCGTCACCCACTGCCCGGCGCCGATCGTGCCGGTCGCCTGCTGCGGGAACACGGGCGTCGTCGCGGTCGCTCTCGGGCCGATCGGCGCGCCGGTCAGCGTGAGCGTGTAGAGCGGCGCCTTCTTGAAGTAGAACTGGCTGATGCTCTTGGCGTTGTAGGTGTCGTGGTAGAGCTTCACGTAGCCCTGGTCGCCGACGAGCTGGACCTGCGCGCCGTTGGTGAGCGGGTGCGGCACCGCGACGATGCCCTCCCACGCCATCGGCCCGTCGTCGTACGGCTGCGAGGCGTCGGTCGGCAGTCTGTCGCGCAGTCTCGTCGGCTGGTGCGACGGCACGCCGTCCCACTTGTAGAGGACCTGGTCGCCGCCGATCGTGCCGTGGCCGGTGCCGCCGGCGAGGATCAGGTACTCGTCGTGGTCGTTCTTGCGCAGCTCGCGGATGCCGAGGCCGCCGAGGTCGAGCCAGAAGGCGCTGCCGAAGCTCGCCTGCGCGGCGGTCCCCTGCGCGACCCTGTCGAAGTTCGTGACCGGCACGACGAGCGCCTTGCCGCCGGCCTGGAAGCCCTGCAGCGGCGCGCGGAAGCCGATGTACGCGGTCGTCGTGCTGCCCGGCGCGAACTCGATCCCCTCGACGTTGAAGCCGGAGTCCTGCTTCGGCGCGCCGATCGCGGACTGCTCCAGGTTCAGCGGTCTGCCGTTGGCGTTGTCCCACGCGATCATGTCGGCGCGCAGGGTGCGGCCGACGCCCGCGTAGGTCAGCTCGGTCGAAGCGCCGCTGCCGCTGATCGTCGTCGCGATCACGGTGTGGCGCGAGGTCTGGACGACGCCCTCCTTCGAGTTGCCGAGCGAGCCGGCCCAGTAGACCTTGTCGCCGGCCCGCGCGGCGGCCTCGAAGTCGACCTCGCCGCTGGTGCTCGACCAGTTCGCGATCGGCCACTCCTTCAGCGGCGCGCCGGAGACGTCGCCCCTGTAGAGGCCGACGTTGCCGCGCTCGTCGTCGGCGACGATGATGTAGCCGTCGCCGACGTCGATCGCGGCCGACAGGTCGGAGGAGCCGAGCAGCCAGCGCGCGCCCTCCCAGAGGCCCGCCGAGGCGGCGTATCTGAGCGTCGTCGTCGCCGAGCGGCCGCCGGCGCCGGTCACTCTCAGCGTCACGTCCGCGTAGCCGACGCCGCTCGGCGTCAGTCTCAGCGTGCGCGTCGCGCCAGTGCCGACGACCTCGACGCCGCTCAGCGGCAGCACGCTCGCGTTCGTCGTCGCAGTCGCGGTGACGGTCAGCTGCGCGCTGTCGACCGCGCTGCCGTTCTCGTCTCTCTGCGCGATCTCGACCGGCACCGTCGGGTTGGTCGGGTCGCCGGTCGCGCCGGAGATCGCCGGCCGCGGCAGCGTGATCGTCGGGTACTGCGGGCCGGTCACCTCGGTCTCGGCGATGCCGACGGCGTAGACGCGGCCGCTGGTCGGCAGCTCGGCGCCGACGCTGCCGCTGGCGAGGTCGACCGACTGGACCGAGCCGCCGGAGGCGTTGGCGCTGCCGATCCAGGCCGTTCTGCCGTCGGCGGTGAGGACGACGTCGGAGGCGAGCGAGATCGACAGTCTGACCGGCGTCCCGACCGTTCTCGTCGCCGTGTCGACCGGGACGAGGTAGTTGTAGCCGGTCGAGCTGATGACGCCGTACATCGTCGCGCCGTCGGGCGAGAGCGCCATCCCCGCTCTCATCGCGGTGCTGCCGGTGCCGCTGATCGTCAGCTTCGTGACGATGCTGGTCGCGAGGTCGACGGAGAAGAAGCCGCCCGAGGTGCCGGCGTAGAGCGTCGCGCCGTCGGCGGTCAGGTCGAGCGAGCCGAAGATCGGCGAGGCGGTGCCGACGACGATCGGCGCCGCGGCCGTGCCGGCGACCGTGTCGACGACGATCAGGCCTCTGTCGGTGCCGACGTAGAGCGTTCTGCCGTCGTTGGAGACCGCGAGGCTGCGGGCGGCCGGCGAGGCGCTGCTGCCGAGCGGGATCGCGGTGCCCCACGTTCTCGCGCCGACGTCATACGGCGTCGCCGTTCTGGCGCTGCTGCTGACGACCCACAGGACGCTGCCGGCGGGGTTGAGCGCGATCGACGCGGCGGTCGCCGTGATCGCGGTGCCCTTCGCGTTGGTGGCGGTGTCGATCGGCGTGATCGTCGTGCTGCCGGCGTACCAGACGGTTCTCTGGTCCGGGCTGGTGGCGAAGGCGGAGTTGGTGAGCGAGCCCGTGAGGCTCGCGATCGGCGTCAGCGTCGCGCCGCTGACGCCCTCGACGGGCACGACGGCGGTGTTGTTGGCGGCGTAGATCGTCGGCGCGGTGGCGGCGGCGGCAGGTGCGGCGGCGACGGCGGCGAAGAGTGCGGCGCCGAGCGCGGCCCGCAGCGCGGTGGCGCGCCGGCCGTGGCGCGTCCGCGGGTGAGAAGACTGCAACGATGCTCCCCGGTTCGTGGGTTCCACTTCCGGATCCTCGGCGTTGTCCACCGGACAGAAGTGACCGAGTCGTGGCCGATTGCGTCGCGTTTCGGTCCAATTGGCAACTTCCGGTTTCCAATTACTCAAAGTTGTTGTAATTGAGTGAAACCTCCTGATTCGGCGCGTCGTCGCGCTCTAGGCTGCTCGCGCGATGGACGCGAGAGGCCCATGAACGCACGTCTGGCGTGGGACCTCGTGCCCACGTTCCTGACGCTCGCCGAGCAGCTCCATTACGGTCAGGCCGCCGCGCGGCTCGGCATCTCGCGCCAGGCGCTGTCGAAGCGGATCAACCGCCTCGAGCAGGAGATCGGGGTGCCCCTGGTGGTCCGCTCGACCCGCCGCGTCGGGCTGACCGACGCCGGCATCGCGCTGCGCGACGACGCGATCCCCGCCGTCGTGGCGATGCGCCACGCGATCGAGCGGGCGCGCTCGGACGCCTCGACGCGACGGCTCGCGATCGGCGTCAGCACCGACCTGCCGGACAGCTGGGCCGAGCGCGTGCAGCGCTGGATCGTCGCGCGCGGCGAGCCGGCGCTGAGCGAGCGCCGCGCACCCGACGACGCCGTCCGGCTGCTGCGTCGCGGCGAGCTGGACCTCGCGCTCGTCGCGACCGCCGTCGCCATGCTGACGCTTCCGCCCGGCGACAAGGCGCGCGCGCTGGCGGTCGGCCGCGAGCCGGCCGTCGCGCTGCTGCCGGCCGTCCACCCCGCGGCCGCGCGCGACGCGATCTCGCCGGGCGACCTCGACGACCTGCCGGTCATGGTCGCGGAGGCCGACGGACCGGAGGAGCGGCGCGCGACGATCGCGCGGCTGCAGGGCGACGCCGAGCGGCCGCACCTGATCGCGCCGCGGATAGGGACGATCGCGCAGGGGCTGGTGGCGGCGGCGCGCGACCACCACGGCGCCGCGCTGGTGCAGGAGCGCGGCCTCGCCGGGGTCGCGCTCGACGGGCTCGTCGCGCGGCCGCTGCAGCCGCCGCAGAGCTTCACGGTGCTGCTGCTGGCGAGAGCCGGCCCGCAGACGAGGCCGTTCGCGGCGCTCGCCGAGCACCTGCTGCTGGAGCGGTAGCGCCGCTCAGCTGCCGCGGCGGAAGCGGCGACGGCGCCGCGCCCGCTCCTCAGCGGCGGCCGTGTCGGTGCGCCGTGTGGTCGCCTCACGGACGGCCTGGAAGCGCGCCACCAGCGCCTCGTCGACGGCGACCGGCGACGGCGCCCGCCAGCCGCGCACCCAGGCGCCGATCCGCAGCAGGAAGGTGACGGCGCTGCCGATCACGACCGACAGCGTCAGCGCCACGCCGAGTCTGTCGAGCGCGACGAAGGCGATCACGCCCGCCAGCGCCGCGACCGCGTACAGCTCGCCGTCCTGGAAGATCGCCGGCGGACGGCCGGTCAGCACGTCGCGCAGCGTGCCGCCGCCGATCGTCGTGATCATCCCCAGCAGGATCGCCGGCAGCAGCTCGAGCCCGTTCGCGATCGCCTTCTCGGCGCCGACGATCCCGTAGAGGCCGAGCACGACCGCGTCGGCCATCAGCATCACCGTGCCCATCCGCTGCATCGTGCCGGCGGCGAAGAAGACGATCGCGGCGCCTGCCAGCGCCGTCGCCAGGTACCACGGGTTGTCGAGCGACACCGGCAGCTGGTTGAGCAGGACGTCGCGGATCATGCCGCCGCCGATCCCCGTCACGATCGCCAGCGCGACGACGCCGGCGACGTCGAAGCCGCGCACGACCGCCAGCAGCGCGCCCGATATCGCGCCGACGAAGACGGCGAGCAGATCGAGCGCGAGCGGGGTCTGGACGATATCGACCACGCCCCGCAGCGTACTCGCGCCGGTAGGCTCCCGGCCGATGGACTTCGAGTCGGAGGGGCTGCTGGAAGGAGTCGAGGGGGAGTCGGCGCGGGCCGAGCGCGTCGCGCTGCTGCAACGGCTGCTGGAAGACGGCGTCGGGCTCGACGAGCTGCGCCGCGCCGCCGCCGAGGACCGCCTCGCGCTGCTGCAGGTCGAGCGCACGCTCGGCACCGAGCAGTACACGCCGCGTGAGGTCGCCGCGCTGGCCGGCGTGCCGCTGGAGCTGGTGCTGAGACTGCGGCAGGCGCTCGGCCTGCCGCGCCCCGGCCCGGACGACCGCGTCCTCACCGCCAGCGACGTCGAGGCGGCCGAGCGGCTGGAGCTGTTCCGCCGCGCCGGCCTGCCGGAGGAGGGCATGTTGGAGGTCGCGCGCGTGCTCGGCGAGGGGCTCGCGCGCGTCGCCGCGACGCTGCGGCCGCTCGTGCGCGAGACCTTCCTCGAGCCGGGGATCGGCGAGCAGGAGCTGAGCGAGCGCTACGCCGTCGCCGGCTCCGAGCTGGGGCCGCAGCTCGGCATCCTGATGCAGCACATCCTCAACATGCACCTGCGCGACCAGCTCCGCACCGACGTCGTCGACCGCGCCGAGCTGGCCCGCGGCGGCGTGCTCGGCGCGGTGCGGATGTCGATCGCCTTCGCCGACCTGGTCGGCTTCACGAAGCTCGGCGAGCGCGTGCCGGCGGAGGAGCTGGGCGCGGTCGCGCGGCGGCTGATCGAGCTGACCGGCGACGTCACCGGCACGCATCCGGGGGTGCGGCTGGTGAAGACGATCGGCGACGCGGCGATGCTCGTCTCGGCCGACCCCGACGCGCTGCTGGAGAGCGCGCTCGCGCTCGTCGCCGCCGCCGACGCGGAGGGCGAGGAGTTCCCGCGCCTGCGCGCCGGGCTGGCGACCGGGCAGGTGCTCGGCCACGCCGGCGACTGGTACGGCAGCCCGGTCAACCTCGCCAGCCGCATCACCGGGATCGCGCGGCCGGGGACGGTCGTCGCGGCCGCCGCCACGCGCGACGTCGCGCAGGGCGAGTGGCAGTGGTCGCTGCTGCCGAACCGGCGCCTGAAGGGCGTCGACCATGCGGTGCCGCTCTTCCGCGTGCGGCCGGCGTCCGGCTAGCTCAGCTCAGCTCCGCGAAGACCTCGTCCGCCGGCCGCGGGCGGCCGAGGTGGTAGCCCTGCGCGAAGTCGACGCCGTAGTCGCGCAGCGCGGTCAGCGTGCGCTCGTCCTCGACCCACTCGGCCGTCGCGAGCTTGCCGAGCCCGTGCGCGACGTCGACGAGCGAGCGCACGATCACCTGGTCGGCCTCCGAGTCGCACAGGCCGCGTATGAAGCTGCCGTCGATCTTGAGCGCGTCGAACGGCAGCCTGCGCAGGGTCGTGAAGGTGCCGAAGCCGGTGCCGAAGTCGTCGAGCGCGAGCCGGCAGCCGAACGCGCGCAGCCTGCGCGCCAGCTCCTCGGCGGCGGCGCTGTTCGTTATCGCGGCCGTCTCGGTGATCTCGAACAGCAGCCGGCCCGGGTCGACGCCGGCCGTGCGCGTGCCCGCGGCGATGTGGTCGGCGAGGTCGGCGTCGGCGAGCGAGGTCGCCGACAGGTTGATCGCCAGCTCCGCGACGGCCGGGTGGACGGCGGCCAGCCGCAGCGACTCGGCGATCACCCAGCGATCGATCCGGCGCGCGAGGCCGAAGCGCTCGCTGAGCGGCAGGAAGACGGCCGGCGAGTGCAGCTCGCCGTCGGCGCCGCGCAGCCGCAGCAGCAGCTCGAAGCGGCGCGGCGGCGCGTCCTCGCCGACCGCGACGACCGGCTGCGCGAACAGCTCCAGCCCGTCGCCCGTCAGCGCGCGGTTGAGGCGGTTGGCGAGCGACAGGTCGTCCTGCATCCGCGTCGGGCTGCCGGTGTCGCGGCCGTAGAGCGCGACGCGGTTGCGGCCGGCCTCCTTCGAGGAGTACATCGCGATGTCGGCCTCGGCCAGCAGCTGCTCGCCGGTCACGATCCGGTCGCGCCCGCCGAAGGTCGTCACGCCGACCGAGGCGGTGACCGGCTCGCCGCCGCCGGCCGGCCCGCGCTCGAAGGCGCTCACGATCCGCTCGGCGAGCTGCGTCGCGCCGCGCAGGCTGGCGCCCGGCAGCAGCACGACGAACTCGTCGCCGCCGAGCCGCGCCAGCACGTCGCCGGAGCGGATCAGCCCGCGCAGCCGCTCGGCGGCGGCGCGGATGACGGCGTCGCCGGCGTTGTGGCCGAGCGTGTCGTTGACGTACTTGAAGTTGTCGAGGTCGATCAGCAGCAGCGCCGCGTCGTCGGTCTCCTCGGCGGCGATCAGGCGGTCGAGGTCGAGCGTGAAGCGGCGGCGGTTGTAGAGCCCGGTCAGCTCGTCGCGGTCGGCCAGCCGGCGCAGCTCCTGCTCCATCCGCAGCCGCTCGGAGACGTCGCGCACGATCGCCGCGACGAGCCGCTCGCCGCCTTCGTCGAGGGGGCCGAGCGAGACCTCGATCGGGAATCTGCTGCCGTCTCTGCGGAGGCCGTGGAGCGCGAGATGTCTGCCCATCGCGCGGCGCGCATGCGTCTCCATGAACGCGTCGCGATGCGCGACGTGCCGTTCGCGTGCCGCATGCGGCAGCAGCACCTCGATCGGCTCGCCGATCAGCTCCTCGCGCGCGTAGCCGAACAGCCGCTCGGTCTCCTCGTTGGCGATCACGATCCGCCCGCCGGCGTCGCAGACGACGATGGCGTCGCCGGCGTATTCGAGCAGCGCGCGGAAGTAGCGGTCGGATCTGGGCATGTTGACGGGCGACGCGCTCATCTGCCCCGGTGATCGGCCGCCGCAGCCCTGCGTCCCGGCCGGGAACGGTGACATGGCGCGTCTGCGCTTGACGTTGCACAGACGTTGCAACGCCGAACGGTGTGGTGCGGCGGCGGATTCAGGCTGCCGCGACGTCCGCGGCGGCCTCGACCAGCAATTCGTCCGCGAGCGAGCGGACGTCGGAGTCGAGGTGGCCGCAGAGGACGTCGCGCAGCAGCGCGCGCAGGTGGCCGGCCAGCTCGGCCGCCAGCGCGTCGGCGCCGGCGTCGTTGTGCGCGAGGCCGGCGATCACGGTCCGTTCGAGCGTGGTCGCGCGCGCGACCCGCTCGGCGAGCGCCGCGCGCTCGGCCGGCAGCGCGCAGATGACCGCCAGCCGCTGCGCGAGGCGGCCGCTCTCCGGCCCCTCCGGCTCCAGCAGCGCGCGC
Source organism: Conexibacter sp. CPCC 205762 (assembly GCF_030646155.1). GTDB lineage: Bacteria > Actinomycetota > Thermoleophilia > Solirubrobacterales > Solirubrobacteraceae > Conexibacter. Next base: position 46,839 of record NZ_JAUTDN010000013.1, on the reverse strand, counting down.
AGCGCGAGCAGGTCGTCGGTCAGCGCCTCCAGCGGCGCGACGCGCTCGCGCGCCAGCTCGAAACGGCTCAGCGCCCACGCGACCTCGCCGGCGCGCGGCGTGCGCCGCGCGATCAGGCTGCAGAAGGCGCGCAGCTCGTCCTCCTGGTCGCGCGGCAGCGTCTGACGGCCGAGCGCGCGGCCGCCGCTGCCCAGCGGCGCGACCTGCCAGGGGCCGCCGTCGAGCCGCGCCCAGGCGACCGGGCCGAGCGCGTAGGAGCCCTCGTCGAACAGCCGCAGCGCGCTCAGCAGCCTGCGGAAGCGGGCGCGGGCGGCGCTCAGCGGCGGGCCGGCGAGCTTGTCGCTCTCCAGCGTCACGACCGCCAGCACGGTGCCGTGCTCGACCTCGCCGGGCGTCGACCAGACAGCCTCCGGTGGCGCGTCGTCGAGCGTCTCGCCGCGCACGAGCGAGAGCCCCTCGCCGAGCGGCACGTCGTCGGACTCCAGCCCCAGCCCGAGCAGCGGCGCGATCACGTAGGCGACCTGACGGCCCTCGTAGAGCGCCCCCTCCAGCTCGGTGTAGGCGGCGCTGAAGCGCTCCTGCTGGAAGCCGAACTCGCTCGACTCGGCGTAGACGGCGGAGAGGAACGAGCGCAGCACGGCGTCGGCGCGCTCGCGCTCGTCCGGCGGGATCCGCGGCTCGCCGCGCTTGCGCAGATAGGCGTCGATCGCGTCGAGCGCGGCGATCGCGCGCGCCGCCGGCAGGTAGGTCGGCAGCCGGTCGAGGATCCCCATCCGCGAGCGGATGAAGTTGCCCGTCAGCGGCTTGTAGCAGTAGAGGGCGGAGCGAGCACCGGGCTCCTCGACGACCTCGAACGGTATCTCCGCCCCGCGCGCCGTCTCAGCCGCGAGCTGCAGGCCCGCGTCCTCGGTGAACGCTCTGAGCAGCTGATGGAGCGTGCGGTTGCGCATGGAGCAGCGTTCGCCGCGCGTGGGCGCGGCCCTTCACGCCGCACGGATGCTTGCAGAAGCCGGCGCGCCGACGGGCGGCGGGCGGAGTGCGCTCAGGCCGCGACGGGCGGCGCGGGCGCGACGAGCGTGGGCGCCTCGTCGTCGCTGCCGAGCGCCGGGGTGCAGTCGCCGGTGGCGCCGAGCCATCTGCGGCCGTAGCTGCGCATGTCCTCGATCAGCGGGACGAGCGCGCGGCCCTTCTCGGTCAGCGCGTACTCGACCCGCGGCGGCACCTCGGGGAAGGTCTGGCGGGCGACGATGCCCTCCTCCTCCAGCGCGCGCAGGCGCAGCGACAACGTGCGCGGGCTGATCCCTCTCAGCGAGCGCTCGAGCTCGCAGAAGCGCTGGCGGTCGTCGGCCAGGTCGCGGATGATCAGCAGCGTCCACTTGCCGCAGACGATCTCGGCAGTCGCGCAGACCGGGCAGTTCTCGTCGTACGCCATACACACGAGGATACCGCAAGACTTCACGAACTGAAGCGAGCGCGCCGGCCGCTCGCGGGCGGCCGGCGCGCCAGACGGCCTCAGCCGCGCAGCATCTTCGAGAGGCCGCCGGCGGCGCCCGCGAGCGAGCCGCCGGAGACCGTCCCCTCCGACGGCTGGATCAGCACCCAGCCCTCGCCGCTGAAGGCGAGCTGGAGCGTCTCGCCCGACGATCTGCCGATCAGCGACTTGAGGTTGACGTCGGTCTTGATCGCGGTCGTGACACCAGAGGACCAGCAGACCGCGGCCTGCGCGTCGGCGAAGGTCGGGGCGGCAGCTACGTCGAGCCGGACGGGCGGCCCGTCTGTCACGATCGCGACCCAGCCGGTGCCCTTCAGCGCCAGCTGCGACATGCCGCCCGCCATCGCCGAGCCGGCGTCCTTGACGCGTTCGATGTCCCAGTCGATGCCGGCGTCGAAGGCGAGCACGTGCTGGCCGTTGACCGTGATGCGGTCGTTCTCCAGCTTGATCAGGTGGATCTCCTGCGCCATGTCGGCGAGGAAGACCTCGCCGCTGCCGGTCACCTTCATCAGCTCGGCGCCCTCGCCGCTGACGGCCTTCTTCAGCATCCGGCTCATGCCGCCGGAGCCGGCGTGCTCGAACTTCACGTCGCCCTGGTAGGCGACCATCGAGCCGATCTTCGCCTGGATCGTGACGGCGTCGAGACGCACCTTCAGCAGCTTCGAGTTCTGGAGCGTGAACGAGTCCGGCGAGGTCGTCTCGGCGAACTGGTCGAGCATGGTCTCCACGGTCGACAGGGTCCTTTCGCGGTGGTGGGAACGCCAGCGAACCAATGCCGCTCGTATTCGTCAAGAAAACGGCGAAAGACTGGAGAGATCCCCTATGCCGAGCGGGGGATGGCACGACGACGTTCGGGGGAACCGCCCCATTGCGCACGGTGCGCGCGATAGGTTCGCGCGATGGACGCGACGCTCTACACCTTCCCGATCTCGAATCCCGGCTGGAGCGCGCGGCTTGCCTTCGCGCGCAAAGGGGTCGAACCGAAGCTGGTCCAGCTGAGACCAGGCCTCCACCCCGCGGCGCTGTGGCTGCGCGGCTACCGCAGAGGCACCGTGCCGGCGGCGAAGCTCGACGGCAGACGCGTCGAGGGCTCGCTGGAGATCGTCCAGGAGCTGGAGCGGCTGGTGCCTGAGCCGTCGCTCTACCCGGCCGACCCCGCCCGCCGCGCCGCCGTCGAGGAGGCGGAGCGATGGGGCGAGGCGGTGATGCAGCGGCTGCCGCGCGCGATCGCCCGCTATGCGATCGCGCACGACCACGAGACGCGCGTCTGGTTCATGCGCGAGCACGCGCGGATGCCGCTGCCGGCGCTGTCGGCGACGTTCAGCCTGCCGGTCTCGCGGCTGATGGCGGCGAGAGCGAACGGCAGCGAGGAGGGCGCCCGTGCCGCGCTGGAGCAGCTGCCGGCGGCGCTCGACAGAGTCGACGCGCTGCTCGCCGACGGCCTGCTCGGCGACGCCGACGGCGTCAACGCGGCCGGCGCGCAGATCGCGCCGAGCGTCGCGCTCGCCGCCTCGCTCCACGACCTGCGCGACATCACCGCCGGCCGCCCCGGCGTCGCCTGGGCGGAGGGGCTCGTCAGCGGCATCGAGCCGGCCCCCAGCTCGGCCGCGATCGTCGCCCTGCGCGGCGCCTGAACGACGAAGGGCCCCGGTTCGGAAACCGGGGCCCTGTGAAACGGAACGCATCCTGAGGAGCCGATCGTCGTGGCTGCCAAGGACGCAGTGAGCGCTGCGGGCGCCCAGCCCTGAGCGAGCGAGGACGCCGGCAGGCGCGTCGAGGGGCTTCTCAGGCGACGTCGCGGAGCTTCTGGGCCTCAGCGAGGCTCTGCAGCTTCTTCAGCGACTGGTTCTCGATCTGACGGATGCGCTCACGCGTGACGTTGAACGTGCGGCCGACCTCGTCGAGCGTGCGCGGGTGCTCGCCGCCGAGGCCGTAGCGCAGCTCCAGCACGCGGCGCTCGCGGTAGGAGAGGTTCTCGAGCGCCTCGCGAAGCGCTTCCTTGGTGAGGATCTCGGCAGCGCGCTCGTACGGCGATTCGGCGCGCTCGTCGGCGATGAACTGGCCGAACTCCGACTCCTCCTCGTCGCCGACCGGCTTCTCCAGCGAGACCGGCGCCTGCGCGGAGCGCTTGATCGAGTCGACCTCCTCCGGATCGATCCCCGTGACCTCGGCGATCTCCTCGGCGGTGGGCTCGCGGCCCAGCTCGGTGACGAGCTTGCGCTCGGCGCGGCCGATCTTGTTCAGCTTCTCGACGACGTGGACCGGGATGCGGATCGTGCGCGCCTTGTCGGCGAGCGCGCGGGCGATCGCCTGGCGGATCCACCAGGTCGCGTAGGTCGAGAACTTGAAGCCCTTGCGGTAGTCGAACTTCTCCGCGGCGCGGACGAGGCCGAGCGTCCCCTCCTGGATCAGGTCGAGGAACGGCAGCCCCTGGTTGCGGTAGTTCTTCGCGATCGAGACGACGAGGCGGAGGTTCGACTCGACCATCTTCTGCTTCGCGTCGAGATCGCCGCGCTCGATCCGCTTGGCGAGGTCGACCTCCTCCTGGGCGGTGAGCAGGCGGACCTTGCCGATGTCCTTCAGGAACAGCTGAAGGGAGTCGGTCGTCATGTCCGGCTTCAGGTCGAGCGCCGTTCTCGCACGGCGGCCGCGACGTCTGTCGGGCGCGCGCTCGACCTCGTTGCCGGCGGCGGTCGCGGGATCGATCTCCTCGACGAGCTCGATCTCCGATCTCTCGAGGAAGCCGTGCAGATCCTCGACGTCGGACTCGTCGAGATCCAGCTCGCTGACCGCGGTCGCGACTTCGGCGTACGTCAGGACACCGAGCTGCGTGCCGCGGTTGACAAGGCCCTTGATCTCTTCGAGTTCCTGAAGTTCAGCTACAGACATCTGATTCCGTTTCTCGTCGCGTGCGCGCCACCCCGACATCCAGCCTCGGCGCGATCATCGGACGGGTCGCGCCCGCCTAAGCGCGCACAACCGCCATCCAAACATGAGCTGGAGTCTAGCTTCTTCGCGTTCAGGGAGTCAACGCGTCAGCGCCAGTTTCGGGGGTGCCTGCCCGCAGATCGGGCTCGGTGCGCGCGACGGACTCCTGTACCTACTACGCAGAACGTCCGCAGACGTTTCAGGTTGCGGCCTCGTTCCTACCAACTTCATCGGCGAGCGCCGATCCGGCTTGAGGGCACCCGTTCCCGGTGCGTCGCCCGAGCTGAGAATCCTCTCGTCGCGCTCGCGTTCCGCGCGCGTTGTTTCGTATACTCACCGCCGCCACACGCCGAACGGCATCGCGTCCAGCGCGCTGCCGGCGGGGGACCCACTTGCGAGCTTCGGCTCGCTGGGGCGAATCGGTCGCAGTTCGGACCGTAGCGGCGCGCCACGAGGCGCCTCGCGAGCCCGACAGCTCACCTCGTAGGCACAGGCACCCCCATCTATGAGCCTTCGCCGCCCTGTCGCCATCGCCGCTGCCGCGTGCCTCGCCGCAGCCGCCATCCCCGCAGCCGCCCACGGTGCATCCGTCGGCGGCGCCTCGCCCGACGTCAACCCCGACGGCACCTCCACCGGTGCCGCGCTCGCGATCGGCACGCCGGTCGCGACCTCCAGCTCGGGCGGGATCACGATCACCTCCAAGGGCGCCGCGCTGCTGAAGCGCCGCGCCGTCGTCAGCGGCCTCGCGCCCACGCGTCTGGACAGCGTCTCGATCGAGGCGCTCGACAGAAGAGGCGTCTGGAGCGCCGTCGGCAGCGGCGAGGTCGAGGACGACGGCAGCTTCCGCGCCGCCTGGAAGCCGCGCGCGCTCGGGCTGCAGTCGGTCCGCGCCGTGCCCGCCACCAGCTCCAGCGCCGCCTCGCGCTCGACCGCGACCGGTCCGCAGGTGCAGGTGACCGTCTACCGCCCCGGCGTCGCCAGCTGGTACTCGCCGGCGACCAACGGCGGCTCGAAGACCGCCTGCGGCGTCAGACTGACGCAGTGGACGATCGGCGTCGCGCACAAGACGCTCCCGTGCGGGACGCAGGTCGAGATCTACTACGGCGGCAAGAAGCTCGTCGTGCCGGTGATCGACCGCGGCCCGTTCATCGACGGCCGCTCGTGGGACCTGACGAAGGCGACCCACGACGCGATCGGCGGCAAGGACGGCCTCATCACCGTCGGCGCGCTCACGGTGACCACCGTGCCGAAGCTGAAGACGCCGTTCCAGGCGCCCGCCGTCGGCTGACACGCCGCGCCTGACGCTTCAGCGCACCAGCCGCGGACCGGGGCGATCGGGGTCGCCGCCGAGGTCCTCGGGATGCGGCGCGGCCTCGCCGATGCGGGCGCCGGCCGCGGTCGCCGCCAGCATCGCCTCCTCGGCGCGGTCGATCAGCGTCGCCGCGTCGCGGCCGTCCTCGCCGTAGACGGCGAAGCCGATCGTCGCCGCCAGCGGCGCGCCGCGCCAGCTCTCGCCGTTCTCGACGCCCGCGCCGATCCGCTCGGCGAGCGCGATCGCGCCGGCGCGGCCGACGCCGGGGGCGATCACCCAGGCGCGGCCCTGATGGTCTGAGGCGACGAGGTCCTGCCGGCGGATCGCGCGGCGGATCGCCTGCGCGAGGCGGCCGTAGGGGACGTGCGCCTGGCCATCCGGCGCGCTTGCGGCGACGCGGTCGCCGTCGACCAGCTCGACCCGCAGCAGCGCCAGCCCGCCGCCCTCGCGCTGGCAGCGGTCGATGTGCCGTTCGAGCGTCGCGATCCAGAGGTCGGAGTCGTCCATCCCCGCGGCCGGGCCGTGGCGCGGGTCGGCACCGGCGTCACGGTCCGGCAACGCCGTCACCGAGCCGGCATGGGCGGGCTCGCCGTCGTAGGCCGGCCGCGCGCCGTCCCACGCCGCCTGCGCGGTGGCGGCGAGCGAGTCCTCGCGCGCGGGCGCATGCGGGACGCCGTCGTGCGTCCGCGGCGGCTCGGGCGAGTACGGCGGCGCGGCGTGCGGGTGCGGCTCCGGCGGGGCGGCGGCAGGCGGCGCGGCGGCGTGAGGAGGCGCAGCGGCCGGCGGCGGCGTGGTGGCGTGCGGCGGCGCGGAAGCGGGCGCAGGCGGCGCGACCGGCGGCCTCATCGGGAAGCCGGGGGCCGGCTGCGGTGGCGCGGCGGCGACGGCCGGCAGCGCGCTCGCGGTCACGACGGCGGTGACGGCGGCGAGGCGGTCGGCCAGCTGGCCGACCAGCTGCGGCTCGCGCCCGTGCGCGGGCGCGGAGTCGAGCGCGGCCGCCCAGATGCAGGCCCGCAGCGCCTCGACGGCGGCGACGGTCGCGGCGGCGTCGTGGGCGCCGCAGAGCGGGCCGAGGCGGCCGACGAGCGGCGCGAGGTCCCCGTCGGGACGCAGCCGGGTCAGCTCGGCGTCGGATCCGAGACCGCGGATGACCGCCGCGCACAGCGCCGGGCCGTCGGCCGCCAAAGCGGCAGCCGGGATCGTGCCGACAGCGTCGAGCGGGGCCCGCTCGAGCAGCAGCAGCAGCCATCCTTTGGCGATCGTCTGAGCGCCCCCGACGAGTGGTTCCACCACCCCCCAGCCGACCGGTTCGGGGCGGTGAGGACGGGGCGTCCTCGAATCCGTCATCCGAGGGTCTATACCAGCCGTACCCGACGAAGGCGAGCGCCGATGGACACAATGAACCCGTGTCCAGAGCCCTGATCTCGATCTCCGACGCACGCGCCGCGATCCTGCAGGCGAGCGTCCAGATGCCATCCGAGCCCGTCCCCATTGGGGATGCGGTCGATCGGGTGCTCGCGAGCGACGTGATCGCGGCCGCGGATGTCCCGCCATTCGGAAATTCGGCCATGGACGGGTTCGCCGTCGGACCCGATGCGTCCAGAGCGCTGCTGCGGGTCGTCGGCGAGTCGCGCGCGGGGACGCCGGCGGCGGTCGCGATCGGCCCCGGCGAGGCGATCCACATCTCGACCGGGGCGCCGCTGCCGGAGGGCACCGCCGCGGTCGTGCCGGTCGAGCAGACGGCGGCGCGCGAGGACCGGGTCGAGATCACGGCCGACGTCCGCCCGGGGCAGCACCTGCGCGGCGCCGGCGAGGACCTGCAGGCGGGCGCGACCGTCCTGCGCGCCGGCACGCGCCTCACCCCCGGGGCGCTGGCGGTCGCCGTCGGCGCGGGCGCCGGCACGGTCACGGTCGCGCGCCGGCCGCGCGTCGCCGTCCTCTGCACCGGCGACGAGCTGCGCGAGCCGGGCGCCCCACTCGGCCCCGGCGAGATCCACAACTCCAACGCCCCGATGCTGCAGGCGCTCGCCGCGGCGGCCGGCGCCGAGGTCGTCGCCGTCGAGCGGGTCGCGGACTCCCTCCAGGCGACCGAGCGCGCCTTCGCCGCCGCGCTGCAGCAGGCCGACGTCGTGATCGCCTCCGGCGGCGTCTCGGTCGGCCCGCACGACCACGTCAAGCCGGCCCTGACCGCGCTCGGCGTCGAGGAGCGCTTCTGGAGAGTCGCGCTGCAGCCCGGCAAGCCGACCTGGTTCGGCACGCGCGGCGAGCAGCTCGTGCTCGGCCTGCCCGGCAACCCCGTCTCCAGCTACGTCACCTTCCTGCTGTTCGCGCGGCCGGCGCTGCTCGCGCGACAGGGTCACGCGCAGCCGCTGCCGCCGCGCGGCCGCGCGCGGCTGACCGAGGCGCCGCCGCGGCGCGAGCGCGAGCAGGCGCTGCGCGTCCGCCTCGACGACGCCGACGGCACCGTCGCCGCGACCCCGACCGGCGCCCAGGGCTCGCACATCACCGGCTCGCTGGCGGCCGCCGACGCGCTCCTGTTCGTCCCCGCCGGCGCGACCCCGCAAGCCGGCGACAGCTGCGAGATCGAGCGGATCTGACGATGCTCGACGGCCGTGACGGGCACAATCATCAGACAGTGCCTGCCGTGATCGCCGCTCTCTTCGCCCTCCTCGCCGCCGCCGCGGTCGCCGTCCGCAGGCGCGCCCGGCGCGCCCGCAGCTGGCCGGCGCGCTCCAAGATCGTCAGCGCCGCGGACAACACGACGCTCGACGACCGCGGCGCGGTCCGCTCGACGCAGGCGGCCGACCTGACGCTGTCGGAGGACGAGCTGGAGAAGCTCTGGAGCCCCGCTCAGCTGGAGCGGCTGGCGGCGACCTACTGGCGCTTCCTGACACGCGTCACGCTCGGGCTGATCCGGATCGACTACAGCGAGACGCAGCGGACGGTCGTGCTCGTGCGCGCGCCGCTGCGGCTGCTGCGCTTCGGCGCGCCCGAGTACGAGATGGACGGCGAGCGCGGGATCGTCCGCTGGCGGATCGAGGACGGCCTGCTGGTCGCGCGCGCGGGCCGCCACGGCGACGGCTACCTGCAGATCGACGTGCGCAGATGCCCGTCGTCAGAGCCCGGCAGCGGGCTGCTGCACGTCGAGGTCGAGGTGGCGAACTTCTATCCCTGGATCGCTACCTCGGTCAGCCGCCGCGTCTACCGCTGGACGCAGTCGGCGATCCACGTGCTCGTCACGCACGGCTTCCTGCGCTCGCTCGCGCGGCTCGATCTGGCCGAGTCGAAGGTCGGCCGCTTCGCGCCGGAGCGGGTCGAGGACGTCCCCGACCCGGCCCCGGCGAGCGGCGGCTCGAATCAGCCGTAGCGCTCGCCGGTGAGCGTGCGCAGCTTCGCGCGGTCGTGCGTCGCCAGCACGCGGCGGACGGTGCCCGAGCGCGAGCGCATCACGAGCGACTCGGTCGTCGCGCCTCTGCCGATATAGCGGACGCCCTGCAGCACGTCGCCGTCGGTCACGCCGGTGGCGGAGAAGAAGACGTCGTCGCCCCAGCAGAGGTCGTTCGTCGTGAGGACTCTGGAGAGGTCGTAGCCGGCGTTGACGGCCGCGTCCCGCTCGCTGTCGTCGCGCGCCCACAGGCGGCCGACGATCGCGCCGCTCATGCACTTCAGCGCGGCGGCGGTGATGACGCCCTCGGGCGTGCCGCCGATCCCGTACAGGAGGTCGACCGGCGAGCGGTCGCTGACGGCGAGCAGCGCCGCCGAGACGTCGCCGTCGGTGATCAGGCGGACTCTGCCGCCGGCCTCGCGCACCTCCGCCATCGCTCTCTCGTGGCGCGGGCGGTCGAGCATCACGACCGTGACGTCGCTGACGGTCTTGCCCTTGCGATCGGCGACCAGCTTGAGCGTCTCGGCGAGCGGGCGGTCGAGGTCGAGCAGGTCGGCGACCTCGTCGTTGCCGGCCATCTTCTCCATGTAGACGATCGGCCCGGGGTTGAACATCGTGCCGCGCTCGGCGAGCGCGATCACGGCGATCGCCGACGGCATCCCGAGCGCGCACAGGCGCGTCCCCTCCAGCGGGTCGACGGCGATGTCGACCTCGGGCGGCGAGCCGTCGCCGATCTGCTCGCCGTTGTAGAGCATCGGGGCCTCGTCCTTCTCGCCCTCGCCGATCACGACGGTGCCGTTCATCGGGACCGAGTCGAGCACGAACCGCATCGCGTCGACCGCGGCCTGGTCGGCGGCCTCCTTGTCGCCGCGCCCGACGAGCCGCGCCGCGGCCAGCGCAGCCGCCTCCGTGACGCGCGCCAGCTCCAGCGCGAGGTTGCGGTCGGGACGGTCAGGCTGGGGATTCGAGGTCATAGCGGCGGACGCTACCAACCCGGTCAGCGGTTGTACGACGATCTGGCGAGCGGAACGGGCCGAACTGGCGCCGACGGGGTACGGTCCGCGCAGATGCAGTTCAACCGCCTCCTCCCCGATCCCGGCCCCGTCGAGCTGACCGACCTGCTGCACGCGCTCGACCTCGCCGCCCGCGCGCCCGCCGAGCGCCCCTACGTGATCTCCAACTTCGCCGCCACGCTCGACGGGCGGATCGCGATCGACGGCCGCTCGGGCGGGATCGGCGACGACGGCGACCACGCCGTCTTCCGCCACCTGCGCACGCAGGCCGACGCGCTGCTCGTCGGCACCGGCACGATCGCGCACGAGCAGTACGGCCGCCCGCTGCGCGCCGCCGATCTGCGCGAGGTGCGCACGCGGCTCGGGCTCGACCCCGCGCCGCCGCTGGTGACGATCACGCGCAGCGGCAGACTGCCGCTGGAGATCCCGCTGTTCCAGGACCCCGAGGCGCACGTGATCGTCTACACGCCGCAGGCGCTGGCGCCGCCCGCGGTGCCGGCGCGCGTGCAGGTCCACCGCGTCGACGAGGAGCACGACGGGCCGCTGGGCGCCGCCGCGCTGCGCCACCTGCGCGCCGAGCACGGCGTCCGCTCCGTGCTGTGCGAGGGCGGGCCGCTGCTGCTCAGCTCGCTGCTGCACGGCGGGCTCGTCGACGAGCTGTTCCTGACGACCGCGCCGCTGCTGGCCGGCGGCGGCCCCGAGTTCCCGATGACCAGCGGCGACCCGCTGCAGCCTCCGCTGCCGCTGGAGCTGGTGTGGGCGCTGGAGCGCAACGGGTCGCTCTACACGCGTCATCGCGTGGCTATCGGCGGACGATAGGCTCAAGGCCCTCTCCCCCACCGTTCGAGGACTGGCTGCCAGATGATCCAACTGACCGTCGCCGGCGACGCCGAGGCCGCCGCCCGCACCACCGCCGAGCGGGTCGCCGCCGTGATCGCCGACGCGCGCGCCGAGCGCGGCGTCGTCCACATCTCCGTCGCGGGCGGTCGCACGCCCGCCGCCACCTACCGCCTGCTCGCGGACCTCGTGCACGACTGGAGCGGCGTCCACCTGTGGTTCGGCGACGAGCGCTGCGTGCCGCTCGACGACGCCGACAGCAACTGCAAGCTGATCGTCGACACGCTCCTCTCCGGCGCGACGCAGCCGCCGCCGACCGTCCACCCGGTGACCGGCGCGGCGGACGACCCGGCGACCGCCGCGGCCGCCTACGAGCAGGAGCTGCGCGACGAGCTCGGCGGCGACCTGCCGCGGCTCGACCTCGCGCTGCTCGGGCTCGGCGAGGACGGCCACACCGCCTCGCTCTTCCCCGACGACCCGGTGCTGGGGGAGCGCGAGAGGCTGGTGCTGCCGGTCCACGGCACGAAGCCGCCGTTCGACCGCATCACGCTGACGCTGCCGGCCCTGCGCGCCGCCCGCCGCACGATCGTGCTCGCCGAGGGAGCGGGCAAGGCGTGGGCGATCGGGCAGCTGCTCGCCGGCCCCTCGCCGAGGATCCCCGCCAGCCTGATCGACTACGACGGCGCCGAGATCGAGCTGATCGTCGACCACACCGCCGCGCCGAGCTGAGGCGAAGACGACGCAGCCGACCGGCGCGTCGACGCTCCAGGTTTTGGTTTCGGTGGCAAAGTGAAAGACTGGAAGTCGATGCCGAGCCAGACGGCAGCCCACGCGGGCGACGTGCAGCAGATCGTGGAAGCGCTCGCGGAGACGCGTCGACGGACGCTCGCGCTCGTCGCCCACCTCGACGACGCGACGCTCGAGACGGTCCACTCGCCGCTGATGAGCCCGCTCGTCTGGGACCTCGGCCACATCGCCGCGTTCGAGGACCTGTGGGCGGTCCGCCAGCTCGGCGGCGGCGAGCTGCTGCGGCCTGACCTGGCGGTCGTCTACGACGCCTTCGAGACGCCGCGCGCCGACCGCGGCGAGATCCCCTTCCTGCGTCGCGACGAGGCGCTCGCCTACCTCGACGCGGTGCGCGAGCGGACGCTCGCGCAGCTCGCCCGCGGCGGCGCCGACGCGACGATCCACGAGCTGGTGCTGCGGCACGAGCAGCAGCACGGCGAGACGATGCTGCAGACGATGGAGCTGGCCGCGCTGCCGACCCCGCCCGACATGCTCGCCCCGCCGCTGCGGCCGGGCGGGCGGGCCGGTGCGACGCCCGGCGCCGGCGGCCTGGAACTGGTCGAGCTGCCGGCCGCGCGCGTGCTGCTGGGCGCGGCCGAGCACGGCTTCGCCTACGACAACGAGCGGCCGCGCCACGCGACCGACGTGCGCGGCTACCGCATCGGCCTCACGCCGATCACGAACGCCAGCTACCTGACGTTCGTCGAGGGCGGCGGCTACGAGCGGCGCGAGTGGTGGTCGCGCGAGGCGTGGGCGTGGAAGCAGGAGTACGACATCGAGCACCCGGCCGGCTGGGAGCGCGACGGCGACGGCGCGTGGCTGGAGCGGCGGCTCGATCGCCGCGTCCCGCTCGACCCCGACGCGCCCGTCGTGCACGTCTCGTGGTTCGAGGCCGACGCCTTCGCCCGCGCGCACGGAGCGCGCCTGCCGACCGAGGCGGAGTGGGAGACGGCGGCGACCTGGGACCACGCGACCGGCGCCAAGCGCGAGGCGCCGTGGGGCGAGGGCGACGGCCACGGCCGCGCCAACGTCGACTGGCGCCGCTACGGCACCGTCGCGGTCGGCTCCTATCCCGACGGCGCGGCCGCGAGCGGCTGCCTCGGCATGATCGGCGACGTCTGGGAGTGGACCGCGAGCCGCTTCGACGCCTATCCCGGCTTCTCCGCCTACCCGTACAGGGAGTACTCGGAGGTCTTCTTCGGCGGCGACTTCCGCGTCCTGCGCGGCGGCTCGTGGGCGACGCGGACGCGTGTCGCGACCGCCCCGTTCCGCAACTGGGACCACCCGCAGTGCCGCCAGATCTTCGCCGGCTTCCGGATCGCAAAGGACATCTAGATGACCCCCCTGCCGCTGGTCGACCCGACGATCCGGATCGACTCCCATCTCGACGCGGCGCACGAGCGCGGCCTTGCCGACGACGTGCTCGACGGCCTCACGCGGCCGTTCAAGGAGCTGCCGCCGAAGCACTTCTACGACGAGCGCGGCTGCGAGCTGTTCGACGCGATCTGCGAGCTGCCGGAGTACTACCCGACGCGCACCGAGCGCGGGCTGCTGGAGCGCCATGCGGACGCGCTGGCGGCGGTCGGCGGCGGCGCCGCCGAGCTGGTCGAGCTGGGCTCGGGCACGGCCGCCAAGACGCGCGTGCTGCTGAGCGCGATGGAGCGCCGCGGGACGCTGCGCCGCTACGTGCCGTTCGACGTCGCCGAGTCGGTCGTGCGCGACAGCGCCGAGGCGCTCGTGCGCGAGTACGGCGGGCTGCGGGTGCACGGCGTCGTAGGCGACTTCGAGCGCCACCTCGGCGAGATCCCCTCTCCGCGCGAGGGCGAGCCGCGGATCGTCGCGCTGCTGGGCGGCACGATCGGCAACTTCCCGCCCGGCTCGCGGCGGCGGCTGCTGCGCGAGATCGGCGAGCTGCTCGGGCCCGACGACCGGCTGCTGCTCGGCACCGGCCTGGTGACCGAGGTCGAGGCGCTGGAGGCCGCCTACGACGACAGCGCCGGCGTCACCGCCGACTTCAACCGCAACGTGCTGGCGGTCGTGAACCGCGAGCTGGAGGCCGACTTCCCACTCGACGGCTTCGCCCACGTCGCCTTCTTCGACCGGCGGCACGAGTGGATCGAGATGCGGCTGCGCGCGCTGCGGCCGCTGTCGGTGCTGGTCGGCGCGCTGGATCTGCGCGTCGAGGTCGCGGCCGGCGAGGAGATCCGCACCGAGATCAGCGCCAAGTTCACGCGCGCGCGGGTCGCCGACGACTTCGAGGCCGCCGGCCTGCGGCTCGACGAGTGGTTCGAGGACGACGACGGCCGCCACGCCCTCTCGCTCGCCGCACGCGTCCGCGACTGACGCCGTCGCGCCGCGGCCCCGCGGGCGGCGTGACGCGTCGGCGCCGCCCGCCCACCGGCGTGACGCGCCGCCGCCGCCCGCTCACCCGCGTGACGCGCCGCCGCCCACCCGCGTGACGCGTCGGCGCCGCCCGCTCACCCGCGTGACGCGCCGCCGCCCCGCAGCGTGCGGCGTGACGTAGGATCGCGGACGTGCCAGCGACGCCCCGCCGCACCGCGCTCGAGAACGCCGCCCGGCTCGCGCTCGTCGGTTCGGTCGCGTTCGCGCTGACGCTCGGGCCGCTCGACGATCCACCGGCGGCCGCGTTCGCGATCTTCGGCAGCTTCGCCTTCCTGCTGTTCGCCGACTTCGGCGGAACGCGCGGCGACCGGCTGCGCTCCTACCTGCTGCTCGCGCTCGCCGGCGCCGCGCTGACCGCGATCGGCACCGCCTGCTCGCGCGAGCTGCTGCCGGCGGTCGCGGCGACGGCCGCCTGCGGCTTCCTCGCGCTCTTCTCAGGCGTGCTCGGCGGCAGCTTCGCCGCCGGCTCGACCTCCGCGATCCTCGTGCTCGTGCTGTCGGTCGCGATCCCGGCACCGCTGTCGGAGCTGCCGTCGCGGCTGCTCGGCTGGGGCGTCGCGGCGGCGCTCGCGATCCCGGCGCTGCTGCTGCTGTGGCCGACCCGCCCACGCGACCGCCTGCACGCGGCCGCGGCCGCCGCCTGCCACGCCTTCGCCGCGCTCGCGACGGCGCGCGTCGACGGCATCGACGCGGGCGCGCCGCCGGACGCAGGCGCGGCTCACGCGGGGCGCGAAGCTCACGCCGCGGGCGCGGCTCACGCGGGGCGCGAAGCTCACGCCGCGGGCGCGGCTCACGCGGCGGGCGAGGCCGGCGCCGACGCCTTCGCGCGAGCCCGTGAAGCGGCGCTGGCCGCGGCCGCGCAGCTGCGCGAGCGCTTCTACGCGACCCCGTACCGGCCGACCGGCGCGAGCGGCCGCGCGGCGGCCCTCGCCGCGCTGGTCGACGACCTCGACTGGCTCGCGCAGTTCGCCGCGCACGCCCCGCCGCCGGCGCGCGCCGATCTGCGCTTCCCGACCGAGACGGCCGAGCTGGAGCGGGCCGTCGCGGCGCTGCTGACGGCGGCGGCCGACCGCCTCGACGGCGGCTCTTCGCAGCCCGACTTCGCCCGTCTCGCGGCAGCGCGCGCAGCCCTCGGCGCAGCCCTGCTCGACGCGATCGAGAACGCGCCGGCCGGCGCGGGCGAGGTCGAGCGAGCGCTGGAGCAGGCGTTCGCGCTGCGGATGCTGTCGTACGCGGCCTGGCACCTCGCCGCCGACGCGCTGCGCGCACGCGGCGAGGCGGTGCCGGAGGTCGACGAGGCAGAGGCGGAGACCAGCGCGGCCGGCGGCGGCATGGGCGTCGAGGTCGCCCGCGACGCGGTCGTCGCCTCCGGGCGGCTCGCGGCCGCCTACGCCAGCACCCGCTCGGTCTGGTTCCGCAACAGCGTGCGCGGTGCGGTCGGCCTCTCGCTCGCGGTCGCGATCGGCCAGGTCGCCGAGTTGCAGCACGCCTTCTGGGCGGTGCTGGCGATGGTCTCGACACTGCGCTCGCGCGCGGTCAACACCGGCTTCTCGCTGCTGCAGGCGGTCGGCGGCACGTTCGCCGGGATCGTCGCCGGCGGGCTGCTGGTGGCCGTGATCGACGGCGACCGCACGCTGCTGTGGTGCGCGCTGCCGTTCGCGCTGCTGCTGGCCGCCTATGCGCCGAGAGCGATCTCCTTCGTCGCCGGACAGGCCGCCTTCTCGCTCGCCGTGCTGGTGATCTTCAACCTGATCAGACCGGTCGGCTGGCAGGTCGGCCTCGTGCGGATCGAGGACATCGCGATCGGCGGCACGATCAGCCTCGCGGTCGGCCTGCTGCTGTGGCCGCGCGGCGCCGCCGCCGTCCTGCGCGACAGCCTCGCGACGGCGTACGCGAGCAGCGCCGCGGTGCTCGACGCGACGGTCCGCAAGCGCCTCGGCGACGCCGCCGCGCGCACCCCCGGCGCCACGCCAGCGCCGAGCCCGGCGTCAGCGCCGCCCAGCGCGCCGCCCGCCGTCGACGGTGTGGCGCCCGCCCCCAGCGCGCCGCCCGCCGTCGATCGCGATGCCGCCCTCGCCCACGCGATCGCCGCCTCGGTCGCGGACGCGCGGCGGCTCGACGACGCGCTGCGCCAGTGCCTCGCCGAGCCGGGCGGGACCGCGCGGGAGCGGTTCGGCGAGCTGACCCGGCTGGTCGCCGGCAGCGGCCGCGTACGCCGCACCGCCCACTCGCTCCGCAGCGGCCGCGTGCTGCTGCCACTCACCGCCGCCGACGGCACCGCGGCCGGCGCGGCGCAGGGACGGCTCGCGCTGGAACGGGAGCTGGAGCAGCTGAGCGCATGGCTGCGCGCGCTCGGCCAGGCGATCGAGCACCGTGCTGCGGCGCCCGCGCCGCAGCCGCCCGCCGCCCCGCCGCACGCCCCGCCCGCCACCGCCGCCCCGCCGCTGCCCGCGACCGTCGCGCTCGCGTGGGCGCATCAGCACCTCGCGGCGCTGCGCCGCCTCGAAGCGCCGCTCGCCGAGGCCGCCGACGCGCTCCAGCGGGAGCCGCGTGAAGTTACGGTCGAATAACGACAGCAACTTCACTCACCTGCTTTCCGGTGCAAGGCGGAATGTGGGTTCCGGCGGCGGCGCGGGGCGGCGGCGGGCGGGCGTGCGCGCGTGGCGGCGCGCGGAGACGGGCTCTGCCGGAGTCGCTCGGGCCGCGGGCTCGTTAGCCTCGCGCGGATGCAGATCGAGAACACTGCGGCGCTCGTCGCCGGCGGCGCCTCCGGCCTCGGCGCCGCGACCGCCCGCGCCCTCCACGCCGCCGGCGCGCACGTGACGATCGCCGACCGCGACGCAGATCGCGGCACCGCGCTGGCCGCCGAGCTGGGCGAGCGCGCCGCCTTCGCCGCCGCCGACGTGACCGACGCCGACAGCGTCGCCGCGGCGGTCGCGAGCGCGGCGGCGACGAGCGCCGGCGGCCTGCGGATCGCGGTCTGCTGCGCCGGCGTCGGCCATGCCGAGCGGACCGTCTCCAAGCGCGGCGCGCACGGCCTCGACGCCTTCGCGCGCGTGATCGGCGTCAACCTGATCGGCAGCTTCAACGTGCTGCGGCTCGCGGCCGAGGCGATGAAGGGCAACGAGCCCGACGCCGGCGGCGAGCGCGGCCTCTGCCTGCTGACCGCCTCGATCGCCGCCTACGACGGCCAGATCGGCCAGACCGCCTACGCCGCCTCCAAGGGCGGCATCGTCGGCCTCACGCTGCCCGCGGCGCGCGACATGGCGCAGTACGGCGTCCGCGTCGTCACGATCGCCCCCGGCACCTTCGACACCCCGCTGCTCGCCGGGCTGCCCGAACCGGCCCGCACCGAGCTGGGCCGCGCAGTCCCGTTCCCCTCGCGCCTCGGCGACCCCGCCGAGTTCGGATCCCTCGCCGTCCACGTCGCGCACAACGCGATGCTCAACGGCGAGGTCATCCGCCTCGACGGGGCGCTGCGGATGCCTCCGCGCTAGTTCAAGCGCTCCACGATCATCGCCTGGCCCATGCCGCCGGCGACGCACATCGTCTCGAGGCCGATCGTCTTGTCGAGCGTCTCGAGGTCGTTCAGCAGCGTCGTCATGATGCGCGCGCCGGTCATCCCGAAGGGGTGGCCGAGCGCGATCGCGCCGCCGAACGGGTTCAGCTGCTCGTCGGAGACGCCCCACTCGCGCTGGCAGGGGACGACCTGCGCGGCGAAGGCCTCGTTCAGCTCGACGACGTCGACGTCGGAGATCGACATGCCGGCCTGCTTGAGCACCTTGCGGACGGCCGGGATCGGGCCGAGGCCCATGTACTCCGGCTCCAGCGCGCCGACGGCGGAGGCGATGATCCGCGCGCGCGGCTTGAGGCCCAGCTCGGCCGCCTTCTCGGCGCTCGTGACCAGCACCGCCGCCGCGCCGTCGTTGAGCGGGCAGGCGTTGCCGGCGGTGACGGTGCCGTCGGCTCTGAAGACCGGCTTCAGCGCCGCCAGCTTCTCCGCCGTCGTGCCCGGCCGCGGGCCGTCGTCGCGCGTCACCGTCGCCGCGGCGACCGTGACCTCCTCGCCCTCCGGCGTCGTCTCGACGTGCTCGGGCACCTCGACCGCGACGATCTCGCGATCGAAGTGGCCGTCGGCCTGCGCGGCGACCGCGCGCGACTGCGAGATGACCGCCCAGCGGTCCTGCTCCTCGCGCGTGACGCCCTCGCGCTCGGCGACGTTCTCGGCCGTCAGGCCCATCGGGATGTAGACGTTCATCAGCGAGCCCGGCGAGCCGTCGAGCTGCGGGTGGAACGGCACCGCCGCCCCCTCCGCGCGCGAGACGGCCTCGACGCCGGCCGCGACGTAGACGTCGCCCTCGCCCGCGGCGATCGCGTGGAAGGCCATCCGCAGCGTCTGCAGCGACGAGGCGCAGAAGCGGTTGAGCGTGCAGCCCGGGACGGATGTCGGATAGCCGGCCAGCAGCAGCGCGTTGCGGCCGACGTTGTAGCCCTGCTCGCCGCCGCCGTTGGCGGCGCCCATCATCACGTCGTCGATCAGCGCCGGGTCGAGGCCCGGATTGCGGTCGAGCAGCGCCCGCAGCGGGATCGCGGCGAGGTCGTCGGCGCGCACGGAGCGCAGCGAGCCCTTGCCGGCGCGGCCGATCGGCGTGCGCACGGCGTCGACGATCACGGCTTCAGCCATGGTGCTTCCTTTCTGGAGGTGCCCGGCGGTCGCACTCCACGGGCATCGTCATCCCCGGCGGTCTCACTCCACGGGGGCCTGCGGCCAGGGTAGCCGCCCGACGCGGGCGGAGGCCCCGGTCACAGCCCGAGCCCGCGCACGCCGTCCTCGTCCCAGCCGAGGTGGTGCGCCAGCTCGTGGCGCAGCGTGCGCGTGACCTGCGCCTTCAGCAGCTCGGTGTCGTGCCCGAAGTCGCGCAGCAGCGTGTCGCGGTAGATGATGATGCGGTCGGCGAAGCCGTCGCGGGCGACCGTGTCGCCGTGGTAGAGGCCGTAGGCGCCGCGGCGGCGGCCGCCGTCGGAGACGACGATCGCGACATGCTCCAGCGCGCGGTGGAACTCAAGCGGCAGCTCGTCGATCGCGCGCCGCACGACCGTCTGGAAGTCCTCCTCGTTCCAGGGGTCGAAGAGGTCCTCGTCGTAGTCGTCGTCGCCGTAGAGGTCGTCGTCAGCCTCGCCCCACGAGCCTTCTCTGGCGAGCCTCTCGCTGCGGTCGACGAGCGCGTCGAACTCCTCGTCGGTCTCGGGGTCGCGCCAGCCGGCGAGCGGCCCCGTCACGAGCGACATCACGAACGCCAGCACGAGCACGCCGGCGGAGACGACCGCGATCCCCTGGAACAGGCGCATCGGATAGTCCTCGCTGAACCCCTGGTAGAGGGTGAGGACCGCGATGCCGACCAGCAGGGCGACGATGGCGGCGAAGGCGATGCGCTTGGGCGTAGGTGCACGCATGGGCGTGCACCTACGGTAGCCGACCGCGCGAAGTGCGTGTTACCGCAGGGTTCGCGCGATCACCACGCGCTGGATCTCGTTCGTGCCCTCGTAGATCTGCGTGATCTTCGCGTCGCGCAGCATCCGCTCGACCGGGTACTCGTTGACGTAGCCGTAGCCGCCGAGGATCTGGACCGCCTCGACCGTCACGCGCATCGCGTTGTCGGAGTTGTAGAGCTTCGCCATCGCGGAGTACTTGCCGCGATCGGCGTCGTCGCGGTCGGCCTTCGCGCACGCCTGGTAGAGCAGCTCGCGGCCGGCGGCCGTCTGCGTCTCCATGTCGGCGAGCTTGAACTGGATGCCCTGGAACTGGTTGATCGACTTGCCGAACTGTCTGCGCTCGCGCGCGTAGGCGGCGGCGTAGTCGGTCGCGCCCTGGGCGATCCCGAGCGCCTGCGCGGCGACGCCGAGGCGCGAGTAGTCGAGCGTGCCGAGCGCGACGTGCATGCCCTTGTTGACCTCGCCGATCAGGTTCTCGGCGGGGATCCGCACGTCGTCGAAGATCGGCTGGCCGGTCGGGCTGCCCTTGATGCCGAGCTTGTGCTCGTAGTTGCCGACCGAGAAGCCCTCGCGGGTTCTCTCGACGACGAAGGCGCTGATCCCCTTCGAGTGGCCGGCGTTCGGGTCGGTGACGGCGAAGACGATGTAGAAGTCGGCGACGCCGAGGTTCGAGATCCAGTTCTTCGTGCCGGTGACGATCCAGTCGTCGCCGTCTCTGACGGCCTTCGTGATCATGCCGCCCGGGTCCGAGCCGGCCTCCGGCTCAGACAGCGCGAAGGCGGGCGTCCACTCGCCGGTCGCGCACTTCGGCAGGAAGCGGTTTCTCAGCTCCTCGGAGCCGAACAGCTTGATCGGCAGCGTGCCGAGCTCCTGCACCATCAGCATCAGCGCGGTCGAGGCGCACGCCTTCGCGATCTCCTCGACGGCGATGTTGAGCATCAGCACGCCGGTGCCGGTGCCGCCGTGCTCGGTCTCGAACGGGAGGCCGAACAGGTTCAGCTCCGCGAACAGCTCGCGCAGGTCCCAGGGGTACTCGGCTCTGAGGTCGATGTCGCGGGCGCGCGGCGCCACGCGCTCCTGCGCGACCTGGCGGATCGTGTCGCGGAAATCACGCTGCTCGTCAGTGAGGGCGTAGGCATCGGCAAGTGCGGACATGCGGGCGATGCTACTCCGGCGTCGTCGCCGCCAGCCCCGATACGAGCACGGTCACCTATCTCCCCGGCGCGACAGCCGTCGCGTCCCGCGACGGACCGGAACGACCGAGGGGCCGCGCCGTCTATGCGGCGCGGCCCCTCGGGACGCAGCGGGTGAAGTGGCTGAGGCCTAGTAGCCGGCCGGGTGACGAACCGTGAAGCCCGAGTTGGAGCGCATGTCCGACTGCCAGCGCGACGGGTTGGCGCCGCTGGTGTCGAAGCGGAGGCCGGCGATGACCATGTACATGTGGCCGCCGTTGGCGTACGTGGTGATCCACTTGCCTCTGCCGCTCGCCTCCCAGTTCATGAAGGAGCCGGAGGGCATCGACTCGTCGAGCAGGCCCGCTCTGTAGAGCGCGTAGCTGACGGAGCCGGAGCAGTCGTAGCCGCGGTCGATCCACTTGCCGTGGCCGCCGCCGTAGACGTACGGCTTGGTCGCGATCTCGTTGCCGGCCTCGATCGCGTCCTTGACCGCCTGCGGCGCGTCGGCCGGGGCGACGGCGAGGCCGTTGGCGAGCAGCTTCGCTCTGCCGATCGGCGCGTCGACCGTCGTCATGTCGAAGTCGGCACCGCCGACGTTGCTGCCGCTGCCGGCGCTGGACGCGTCGCCGATTCTGCGCAGGACGGTGACCGTCTGCGCGTCGACGATGCCGGTGACGGGCAGCTCCTGCGTCTGCTGGAAGCGCTTGACGAGCTTCAGCGTGCCGGAGCCGAACTGGCCGTCGACCGTGGTCGTGAAGCCGGCGCGGTCGAGGTAGTCCTGCAGGACGCGGACGTCCTGGCCGGTCATGCCCTTCTTGAGGGTGCGGTCGCCGAGGTGGCGGCCGATGCCGGTGCTCTTCGCGCGGGTCTTGCTCTTCGGCTTCGCCTTCGTGTTCGGCTCGACGACGCCGCGGATCTTCGTGACGAAGGCGGAGTCGACGACGCCGTCGACGGTGAGGCCGTAGCGCTTCTCGAACTTCTTGACGTTGCCGAGCGTGATCGGACCGAAGTCGCCGCCGACCGGAGTCGAGAAGCCCGCTCTCGTGAGGTAGTCCTGCAGGACTCGGACGTCCTGACCCGACATGCCCTGCGACAGCGTGCGTCTCCCCAGCGAGGCGCCGAAGGAAGCGGATGGAACGAGCAGCGCGGCCGCAAGCGCTGCGACTCCAACCGCAGCACAACGCTTGACAGACAGCACAGCAGTGAACGACAAGGTGCAACCCCTTCTCTTTCGGGCGCCTGCGGGGTTAGCTGACGGGCTCGCGCAGAAAGAGCAGCGCTACGTCGTATCCCTTACGACGATTCGCCCCGTGAGCCCCAGGGTCGGGACTCGCTGGTTCCCCCGCTCCCCGGCGGTTGCGACGCTGGGGATTCGGCTGGGTTCTTGAACGACGCGAGCAGGCTAGCAAGGGATGCGGCGCGATGTCGACCCGTTATGGATCGAGGGGCCCTTTCCTGGACGCATCGCGTGCGTGCGCGCGCGTCATGAAGCGCACCCCGCTCAAACCGCGTTCATAACGCTTTGGAAAAACGGTTTATGACCCCAAGCGGGCGCCCGGCCGCTATCGTCGCCGCCGTGCAGGACTCCTCCCCACGGCGCGACGCGCCCGCCTCCGGCGCGCGGCCGCTTGCCCCGGACGCGCAGCTGGCGCGCCTGAACCGCGCCACCGCGGCGCTCGACCCGCCGTTCGCGGTCGTCGACCTCGACGCCTTCCGTCGCAACGCCGCCGACCTGCTGCGCCGCGCCGGCGGCCGTCCGATCCGCCTCGCCAGCAAGTCGCTGCGCTGCCGCGCGCTGCTGGAGCGGACGCTCGCCTCCGACGACGGCTTCCGCGGGACGCTCGCGTTCACCCTGCCGGAGGCGCTGTGGCTGGCCGGCAACGGGCTGCGCGACCTCGTCGTCGCCTACCCGACCGCCGACCGCGCCGCCGTCCGCGCCCTCGCGGCCCGCGACGACGACGCCGGGATCGCCCTGATGGTCGACGACGTCGCCCAGCTCGACTGGCTGGAGGGGGTGATCGCCGGCACGCCCGGCGGGACGGAGCCGCGCCCGCTGCGGCTCTGCATCGACGTCGACGCCGGCTGGCGGCCGCTCGGCGGGCGGATCCGCATCGGCGCCAAGCGCTCGCCGCTGCACACGCCGGGGCAGGCGGCGGCGCTGGCGCGGGCGATCGCCGCACGGCCGGCATTCCGGCTGGTCGGGCTGATGGCGTACGAATCGCAGATCGCCGGTGTCGGCGACAAGCCGCCCGGGGCGCCGCTGAGAGCGCTGGCGGTGCAGGCGATGCAGCGCGCCTCGGCGCGCGAGCTGGCGAGACGGCGCGCCGAGATCGTCGCCGCCGTGCGCGCCGTCGCGCCGCTGGAGCTGGTCAACGGCGGCGGCACCGGCAGCCTCGAGCTGACCGCCGCCGAGCCCGCGATCACCGAGCTGGCGGCCGGATCGGGCCTCTACGGGCCGACGCTGTTCGACGCCTACACGCGCTTCTCGCCGCTGCCGGCGGCGCTGTTCGCGCTGCCGGTCGTGCGCCGGCCCGGCCGCGGCGTCGCGACCGCGCTCGGCGGCGGCTATCTCGCCTCCGGCCCGGCCGACCGCGCCCGCCTCCCCCGCCCGCTGCTGCCGGCCGGCCTGCGGCTCGACCGCCAGGAGGGCGCCGGCGAGGTGCAGACGCCGCTGCTCGGCGCCGCCGCCGACGGCCTGCGCGTCGGCGACCGCGTCTGGATGCGGCACGCGAAGGCCGGCGAGCTGTGCGAGCGGTTCGCCGCGCTGCATCTGATCGAGGGCGATCGCGTCGTCGAGACGGTGCCGACGTATCGCGGTGAGGGAAAGACGTTTCTCTAACCCTCAGGTCGAGGGTTCGGCTTCAGGTCGAGATCGCCTGCGCGGCGGGCGGTTGCGCCATGACCGGCCCGAGCACGCGGTCGCTGTAGGCGTTGCCGAAGCGACCGCCCGGATCGAGTGTCGCGCGGACCTGCTGGAACCGGTCCCAGGCGGGATAGCGGGTCCGCAGCGTCGCCGCCGTCTGGAAGTGGCGCTTGCCCCAGTGCGGGCGCCCGCCGTGCTCGTCCATGATCTGCTCGACGGCGCGGAAGTACGGGCGCCATTCCATTCCCCGGAACATGTGCACGGCGATGTAGCCGCTGTCGCGGCCGTGGACCGGGCTCAGCAGCGCCTCGTCGGCGGCGACCTGGCGCACCTCGATCGGGAACGGCACGCGCAGCCGCCGCTGCTCGATCAGCTCCAGCACCCGCCGCAGCGCGGTCGTCGTCTCGCCGCGCGGCAGCGCGTACTCCATCTCGGTGAAGCGGACGAGCCGTCTGGTCGCGAAGACGCGGTCGCTGCGGTCGCGCTTCTCGCTGCCGCCGGCCAGTCGCGTGACGGCGCGGTTGAGCTGCGGGATCAGCGGCGGCGCCGCCCGGCCGGCGAGGCAGAAGGCGTGGAAGGCGTGGTTGGTCAGCAGCACGTCCTCGGCCCAGGCGCGCCGCGGCGAGCGCGGCGCCGGCGGCTGCTCGACGCGGTTGTTGGTGCGCGTCAGCGCCGTGCGCGTGTAGGGGAAGACGTAGAACTCGAAGTGGTCGTTGGCGGCGCCGAGCGCGTCGAACCGCTCCAGCGTCTGCTCCAGAGGCGCCGGCGCGTCGACGCCGTGGAGCGTGAAGGCCGGCACGCAGCGCAGCGTCACGGCGCTGACCACGCCGAGGCTCCCGACCCCCACGCGCGCCGCCAGATAGGGATCGAGGTCGGCGTCGCGCGCGCTCAGCTCGCGCGTCGTGCCGTCGGCCAGCACCAGCTCGACCGCCTCCGCCTGCGCGGAGATGTTCGGCAGCCGCGCGCCGGTGCCGTGGGTCGCGGTCGAGATCGCGCCCGCGATCGTCTGCGCGTCGACGTCGCCGAGGTTCTCCAGCGCCAGCCCGTGCTCCGCGAGCGCCCCGTTGAGCGCCCGCAGCGTGATCCCGCCCTCGACGCGGACGCGCCCGCCGGCGCGGTCGACGTCGAGCACGCGATCCATCCGCTCCAGCGTCAGCAGCCGCCCGTCGCTGCAGGCGACGTCGGTGAAGGAGTGGCCCGAGCCGGCGACCCGCACCCGCTCGCCGGCGGCGTCGGCCCGCTCCAGCGCGGCCGCGACCTCCGCGACCGAGCCGGGCCGCTCGATCGCCCGCGGCCGGCAGCTCTCGTCGCCTGCCCAGTTGCGCCACACGCCCGCGAGCCTACCCCGGTCGGCCATGGCCTGCGCCGACTATCCTGCTGGTCATGTCGAGTCCCACCGAACACACTCCCGCCGAGGTCCACGCGCTGCTCGCGGAGGACGACTCGATCCAGCTCGTCGACGTGCGCGAGCCGCACGAGTTCGAGGCCGGCTCGATCGCCGGCGCCAAGCACGTCCCGCTGGGCGAGCTGATGACCGCCGCCGAGCAGCTCGACCCCAACCGCCCGGTCGTCTTCCAGTGCCGCGTCGGCGGCCGCTCGCAGATGGCGACCGACGCCTTCCGCGCCTCCGGCTGGGACGCCCGCAACATGACCGGCGGGATCGTCGCCTGGGTCGACGCCGGCCTGCCGCTGTCGGACCCCGACGGCACCGTCGCCGACCACTGAGCACGACGGCGCCCGTCTCGCGACGGGCGCCGTCCCGTCAGCTCAGCGAGCCCGCTTCTTCGCTCTCGCTCTGCTCGACGCTCTTCTGGCCGCGCAGCCGCCGATCTTCAGCTTCTGCGCGGCGTCGCGCCGTCTGCCGTTGTGGCCGACGAACGCGAGCGTCGCTCTCGCACTCCGCGCCTTCGCGCCGCAGAGGTCGTCGACGACCCCGATCGGGCCGTTCGTCGAACCGCTCGCGAGCGCGAGTCTGAACTTCGTCACCGGCACGTCGGGGACGGTGTCGAAGGTCGTCCGCAACCGCAGGTCGGGCGTGATCGTGACCTTGCCGACGAGGTCGACGTCGACGAGACCTCTCAGCCGCACGACGAGATCCGGCAGTCTGCGGTCCGGCGTGTAGACGAAGTAGGCCGGCCCGGTGAGCGGGTCGCGCAGCAACGGCGTCACCGCCGTGCCGGTGCCGACCTGCATCGGGCATCTGTCGGCCTGGAACTGCTCGAGCGTGCACGCTCTTCTCTTGTTGACGACGTCGAGGCGCGAGTTGAGCACCTTCGGCAGCGTCACCTCGACCGAGCGCAGGCCGCCCTGCCCGGCGGGCTGGGTCAGCGTCGCCGTGAACGGCGTCCGTCTCCCTCTCGCCGTCTTGCCTCTGCTGCCGACCGCCAGCGTCATCGCCGGCCGCACCGGCAGACGGCCGCAGCTGCCGACCTGGAAGCGCGACCCGACGGCCGCGGCGGCGCCCTGCTGGGAGCCGACGACGCCGTCGATCCGCTTCGCCGAGCAGCTCGTCGGGTTGAGCATGAAGCCCGGCTTGTCGACGGCGACCGAGACCGCGCGGATCTGCAGCGGGATCCCCTGCAGGATCCGCGGCAGCGGGTCGGAGACGATCCGCAGCGAGGCGTCGCGGCGGTCGACGAAGATCGCCGCCCGCACGACGACCGTGCCGAGGTCGAACGGCCCGGCGACGGCCGGGACGACGAACGCCATCCCGAGCGGCGCGCCCTTGTACGGGCCGGTGATGTACGCGCGGCCGGGCAGCTGGAACGGCGTCGCGCCCGGCCCGCTCGTCGTCGTGACGGTGCCGACGCGCGAGCCCTCGCCACAGGCGCCGGCGGCGGCCGCCGCGTCGGCGCAGAGGTCGGCGCTGGCGATCTTGCCGGTCAGGCCCGGCGGCAGGTCGACGGTCAGGTCGCGCAGCTCCTGATCGTGGTCGCCGCGAGCGAACGTCAGCGAGAAGGTCGACGAGGCGCCGCCGACCGGGTTCGCGGTACCGGCCTGGAAGCCCGGCGCGAAGCCGACCGGCTGACAGTCCTGGTCGACGGTCATCGGCGTCGTCGCCGTGACGGTTCTGCCGGTCCAGCCGGTGATCGACGTCTCTGACTGGTAGGTCCCGCAGACGCGCGGGTTCGTCAGCGGCGCCCGCGGCCCGCTCTTGAACGACAGGTCGAACTGCTCGAACGGCAGCTGCGGGTTGTCCTCGAACGTCGTCGTCAGGCGTCCGCTGACCGGATCGGGATCGGTCCGCCCGGCCAGCTTGATCTGCACCCCGCTGCCCTCGGCGACGATGTACAGCGCCACCAGCGAGCCGAACAGGTTGTCGTTCTGTCTCGCGAGGAAGACCGAGCCGGTCAACGGCTCGCTCAGCAGCGGCGACTTGATCGAGACGCCGCCGATCTTCGAGGCGTCGGGACAGGTCACCGCGCTGTCGGTTCTGTAGCCGAACTGAGCGGGCGCGCAGCCGACGAGCCCGTTCGCCGACGACGGCGACAGCGTCATCCCCTCGGGCAGCACGATCTTCACGCCTCTGACGTGCGCGGTCGCGACGCCGTCGGGGAGGTCGTTCTGCGGCACGGCGATGCGCACGTCGAGCCCGGTCGGCGCGGCCGCCTCGCGCGCCGTCGGCTTCGCCGACATCGTCGGCGCGAACGGCACGCGATCGCAGTTCTCGCCCGGATCGTCGAGGGTGTCGGTCGCGGTGACCTCCTTGCCCTCGTACGAGTACGCGCGCAGCGTCGTCGTGGCGTAGGTGCCGCATTCGGTCGGAGCCGTCATGAACGGCACGCGCGGCCAGTCTCTCGCGGCGTTGGCGGGGTTGCTGTCCGCCGGCACCCCCCACAGCGTGACCGAGTTGGCGATCAGCGGATGCGCGAGCGGCAGCTCGTCGACGATCGCGGTCAGGCCGCCGTCCGGCTTCACCTTGATTCTGATGAAGGCGTAGAGGGCCGGGTTCGGCTTGATGCCGAGCAGCGCCGGCTCGTCGGGGCCGTGCTCGAGGTTGAAGATCCCCGAGTCGGTGAATCTCTGGCCGAAGAAGCCGGCCGCCATGATGTCCGTCACGCCGACCTGGCTGCGCGCCGGGCACGGCTCCTCGGACAGGAACCGGTCGACCGAGCAGGCGTCGAACGCGGTCGGGTTGCCCACGAGGCCGACCGGCATGTCGATCTCGACGCGTCTGACGCGGCCGTACGACACCGGCTCGGGCGGGACTATCGGATAGAAGGGGCCTCTGATCAGCTCGTTGCGGAAGCCGAACGTCGTGCTGACATCCGGGTGGCCGCCGACCTGGAGACTGCTCGTGCCGGTGTCGAACGACTCCAGCGCGAACTGCTCCGGATCGAGCCAGAGGTTGCCGTCGGCGAGCGCCGGCGCGCTGCCGGCGGCGATCAGCGCCGCGCCGACGCCGACGACGGCCGCAGCGCGCGCGAGCGCGACGCCCCAGCGTGAGGTGAGACGCGGATCAGCCACGCAGCGTCACCTCCCGGCGGACGGTCGTCGCCGACTCCGAGTACGCCACGGTGATCGTCACGCGCAGTCTCCTTCTCGATCTCAGCACGGCACGCGCCTGGCGGGAGAGGCTCAGCGAGAGCCGCGCGGTCCCGCCGCTTCTGACGGCCGCGACCGAGCGCGCGACGCGGACCGTGCGCCGCCCGATTCTCGCTCTGCCGGTCGCGGTGACGACACCGCGCTCGTTCGCGCGCACGCGCAGCACGATCCGGCCGCTGCGGGCGAACGCTCTGCGCTGCTTGGCGGTGAAGCCGGTGACCGTGAGCCGCGCGACCTTCGGGGCCGGGTCGAGCTCGTCGCCGGGCCCTTCGAAGACGCTCGTCCCGGGCGTCTGCGGCGCAGACGGCGTCGCGAGCGGGCCCTGGCAGCGATCCCCCTCGCACGCGGGCGGGGTCGCCGGCAGCGGGAAGCCGCCGCCGACGCGGGCGGCGTAGAGATCGGCCACGTCGTTGCGGTCGAGCTCCGGGATCAGCCGCGCGCTCGTGACGAAGAAGACCGTGCTGCCGTCGTCCGAGTTGTCCATGTAGAGCGCGTTCGCGCGCTGGGTGCCGGGCGAGATCAGCCGCACGACGCCGTCGCGCCACTCGTAGACGTCGACGTAGGCGTTGACGTCGGCGGGGACGAGCTGCTCGGCCGATTCGAAGAAGACGCTGCCGTCGTCAGCGATCACGCGGCCGAGCTGCGGGTTCTTGCGCAGCGTGTTGGCGAGCCCGACGTTGCGCGGGTTGACGCCCGACGCGACCGACCAGTTGCCGATGTTCGCGTCGCCGGCGGCGGGTGCTCCGCCCGGCGTCGCCGAGATCCGCTGCACTCCTGCGGCGGGTGTCCAGCGGTAGACCTGTCTGTAGCCGGTCGCAGCCTCGCCGTCGAACGAGCCGAGCGAGCTGAACGCGATCGAGCTGCCGTCCGGGGCGATTCTCAGCCCGCGCGAGTCGACCGCGGGGCTGCCGACGGTGTAGTAGTCGAAGATGTCGAGCGCGTCGAGCGCCCCGAGCGTGAACGTCTGGGCGTCGCGCACGACCTGCAGGTCCCAGGCGTCGGTGTAGGTGACGAGCGTCGACCCGTCAGCCGAGAAGCCGAGGAAGTTCGCGCCCATCGGATCGGTCGCGGCGAGCGTCAGTCTGTCGCTCGCGACGTCGTAGCGGTAGACGGCGTTGCCGGCCTCCTTCGCCTCCGGCGTCAGTCTCTCGCTCGTCTGCAGGAAGACGGTCTCGCCGTCGCCGGTGGCGCCGACGAAGATGACGTCGCCCGGCACGTCGCCGCCGCGCCGCGGCGAGACGTCGCGGAGCTCGTCGCCGTCCAGCATGAAGACGTTCTGGGCGAGCGGCTCGGAGCCGAGCAGCGGACCGACGTGCTGGAAGAAGACGCGCGAGCCGTCACGAGAGATCACGCCTGCCTGCCCCAAGCTGGAGCCGCGTGGCACCTCGCCTCCGGCCGCCGCTCCGTTGGCGTCCCTCGACACGAGCCGGATGCCGTTCGGCGTCCACTCGTAGACGTCGACGTCGGAGTTCGTGTCCTGCGGCACGAGTCTCAGGCCGCTCTGGAAGAGGCCGTATCTGACGTCGTCGGAGGCCGCGATCGGGTTGCGATCGACGTTCGGGTCCTTGATCGGGTCAGGCGTGGGGGCGAGCCACCGCGGGGCGCCACCGCCCTCCCACAGGTAGGCGCTCTGCGTGCCGGGCGCGACCTGGCCGGGCGGATCGCCGCCCCAATCGGGGGAGATCCCCTTGTCGGTTCCGAACGCCGCGCGGCTGCCGTCTGGAGAGACGAAGAAGACCGCCGCGCCGTAGCCGCCTCTGGGCTCGGCGACCGCCGGGCCCGTGACCCACTGGGTCTCCCAGCCTGTCGGCGTCCGCCGCGAGCAGAAGCCGTCCGGCGCGATCTCGCCGTTGACCGGCGCGTCCGCGAGCGCGTTCTCGGCGTCGAAGCAGACGACGTCGCCGCTCGGAGTCGCCATGCCGCTTCCGGGCAGCACCTTGCCCGAGCTGCCGGGCGGCGTCACCAGCTCGTATGCGCGATCGGCCGCCTGCGCCGCCGATCCCGCCGCAAGCGCGCAGAAGCCCGCACCGACGACAGCCGCGGCAAAGTGCCGGCGGCCCGTTCGTGTCCTCATTCTCGTCCTCTCCTCCCAGCCCTGGGCGCCGCCGCACGACCGCCGCGACCCAGCCGTCATTTGCGAACTGCTTCGTTCGAGAGTAATAGAGCCCCTCGACGAAGACAAATGCGAACGTTTCTCTAGCACGCGACACCGACGGTGACTCCACTCCATGACGAACGGGGGCCGCACCTCACGGCGCGGCCCCCACTTGACACATCTAACGCGTTACGAATTCAACGCTACCGAATGTTCGATTCAGCCGAACGTCGCGCCCGGGAGGGTGACGCTGAGGCTGGAGTCGGCACTCGCCGTGCAGATACCGCCTAGCGTCAAGGTCAGCGGGATGGTGCCCGTCAGCGTGATCGTCGACGTTCTCGTTAGTCTGCCGGTCATCGTGCCGGCGTATAGGCAGGTGCCGCCGAGGATGTTCGTGACTAGGAGCGAGACCGCAGCCGTCGCGACCCCGGTCGTTAGGCTTGAGCTTATCGTTATGTCGCTGCTCTTTCTCGCGGCGGTGATCGTGCCTCTACAACCGCTGGCGGTGAACGCGGTCACAGAACCGCTGGCGCCGGTCGCCGAGGCGTTGATCCCGCTGAGGTTGCAGGAGCCGTTGCCGAGCGACGATATGGTGGTGAAGGTGCCCGTTCCCGCTCTTGTGCTGTAGGGATTCGGGGTGATCGTCGCCGCCGCGGGCGCGGCGAAGACGACGGCCGAGACGGCCGCGGCGGCGACCAATGCGGCGCCGCGCTTGATGAACTTCATGGATTGTCTCCTCTGTTGGACGTGTACTGCGACCACCGCGGTGCCTGCTGCCTGGCGACGCACTCAACGACGGCAAGCGGAGGACTGCGCGCCCCGATCGGAGATCGAGAGCACGTCCGGACAGCCCATCCAAACTCATCTGCAACGCAATTCGACGTTGCGCCGCTTGCGTGCGTCCCCTGACACAACGACCGTACCATGACGCTCCATAAGCCTGCAACTCGTTGAGCCAGCTCGCGGTAGTTCAAATCTTGACCCGAACGGCGTTCGTTCAAGTCACAATCGAACCGCGACCGTACGCGCACGACGCGTTTCTTCGCCGAAAATCAAGGCGGTAACGAGGAATCCGGTCGTGAACCCGTGTCTCTCAATCAGTCGCCCCGGTTACGGGACCGCCGGCACCCAGCCCAAAAACCCTCCGATCGGACCCCCTCCGATCGGATGTAAGAACGCTGACGCGCCAGTCGGTTCGGCGCCGCGAACGAGCTCAGGAGCGCGCCGGCTGCTCGCGGCCGGCGCGGCGGCCGGCGGCGCGGAAGCCGGGCAGGACGAACGCCACGCGGGCGCCGCCCTCGGGCGAGCTGGAGGCGTAGATGCGGCCGCCGTGGGCCTCGACGATCGCGCGCGCGATCGCCAGGCCGAGGCCGGCGCCGCCGGTGCGGCGGGCGCGGGCGGTGTCGGTGCGGTGGAAGCGGTCGAAGACGCGGTCGCGCTGCTCGGGCGGGATGCCGGGGCCGTCGTCCTCCAGCGCGAACTCGATCCGGCTGCGGCCCAGCGGCGTCACCGTCAGCCGCACCAGCCCCTGCGGGCCGGTGTGCTCGACGGCGTTGCGGGCGAGGTTGCGGACGACCTGGGCGATCCGGTCCTCGTCGGCGATCAGCCTCCCCTGCGGCAGCTCGCCGAGCTCGAAGCGGCGGTCGGCGGTCAGCGTCAGCGAGTCGAACAGCTCCTCGACGAACGGCGCCAGGTCGACCGTGCCCGGCCGCACCAGCTCGCCCTCGTCGGCGCGCGCCAGCAGCAGCAGGTCCTCGACCAGCCGCTCCATCCGCAGCACCTCGGTGCGGACGACCTCGTCGACGTGGCGGACGTCCTCCTGTCTGACGTCTCTCTGCCGCGCCAGCACCTCCAGCTGGCCGCGGATCACCGTCAGCGGCGTGCGCAGCTCGTGCGAGGCGTCGGCGACGAAGCCGCGCTGGCGCGCGAAGGCGTCCTCGAGCCGGTCGAGCATCGAGTCGAAGGCGTCGGAGAGGACGCGCACCTCGTCACGCGGGCCTCTCGAGCCGATCCGCTGCGAGAGGTCGCCGGCGGTCACCTCGGCGGCGGTCGTCGCCATTCTGCGCAGCGGCTTCGACAGCCGCGTCGCGAACGCGAAGCCGAGCCCGATCGCGACCAGCAGCGTCAGCGAGCCGGCGACGAGGAAGGTCCGCGCGACGCCGCTCTGCGCCCGTCCGACCGACGCCGCCGACTCGCCGACGCCGACCTCGGCGACCTTTCTGCCGCCGCGGATGACGGAGACGAAGTAGAGCCGCAGCGGCTCGTCGTTGACGCGCACGGTCGAGAGGCCGAGGTCGGCGGTGCGCAGCGCGCGCGCCTCGCCGCTCTCCCTGCGCGGGCCGAGCACGTCACGGCCGACGCGCTGGTCGCCCTCCTCCTCCGGGCTCAGCTCCGGCAGGTTGGAGACGATCGTGCCGCCTCTGACGCGGATCAGGTAGAGGCGCGCGGTGGCGCCGTAGGAGCGGCGGTCCTGGATGTAGATCTCGGCGGCGGTGACGAGCGCTCTCGGTCTCGTGTCGTAGCCGAGCCGGTCGTCGACCGCTCTCGCGTCGGTCTTGAGGTCCTGGTCGATCTGGTTGCGGACCTGCGTCCCGGTGCCGCGATAGGTCGCGATGAAGGCGGTCCCGAGCGAGACGAACAGGATCAGCGAGATCGCCAGCGCCAGCCGCGCGCGCAGGCCGCGGACCCAGCGCCACCGCCTGTGGGAGCCTCTGTCGCTGCTCCCCCGCACGCTCATGGCCGTGTCGTCAACCGGTATCCGACGGAGCGGAGCGTGTCGATCGGCGCCGGCCTGCCCGGCAGCTCCAGCTTCCGTCGCAGGTAGCGGATGTAGACCTCGACGACGTTCGTGCCGGGGTCGAAGTCGTAGCCCCAGACGGCGCTGAGGATCTGCTGCCGCGACAGCGCCTGGTCGGGGTGGCGCAGGAAGTAGGCGAGCAGGTCGAACTCGCGCGCCGACAGCCGCAGCTCGACGCCGTCGCGGCGGACGGTGCGGCCGAGCAGGTCGAGCTCGATCCCGGCCGCCGACAGGGTCGTCGCGTCGCGCTGGCGCGGCCGCCGCAGGTGGGCCCGCACGCGCG
Organism: Conexibacter sp. CPCC 205762; assembly: GCF_030646155.1. Taxonomy (GTDB): domain Bacteria; phylum Actinomycetota; class Thermoleophilia; order Solirubrobacterales; family Solirubrobacteraceae; genus Conexibacter. The sequence continues at coordinate 13,432 of NZ_JAUTDN010000013.1, read as the reverse complement.
CCGCCAGCTCGTCGAACGAGAACGGCTTGGTGACGTAGTCGGTCGCGCCGCCGTCGAGGCCGGCGACGCGGTCGTCGACGGTCGCGCGCGCGCTCAGCATCACGACCGGCAGCTCCGGCTTGACGCGCCGGATCGAGCCGAGCACCGCGAGCCCGTCACGGCCCGGCAGCATCACGTCGAGCACGACCAGGTCGACGTCGTCGTGCAGCGCCCGCTGCTCGCCCTCGATGCCGTCGCCGGCGACCGTGACGGCGTAGCCCTCGGCCTGCAGGCCGCGCTGGACGAAGTCGGCGATCGCGGTCTCGTCCTCGATCACCAGGATGCGCATGATCGAATCCTAGTCCCGCGCGGCCGGCCGCGCGGGACGGGGATCAGGCGATCGTCCAGGTGTCGCCCGCGTGCAGCAGCTGGTCGAGCGCGCCGACGTCGCCGACGGCGCGGCCGGGGTTCTCGCTCGCCGCCGCACCGTGGACGGGGCGCTGCACCTGGCGGAAGATGCCGATCGGGGTCGGCTCGGTCGGGCCGTCGGCGAGGCGCGCGAGCGCGAACGCCAGCGACGGGTCCTCGCGATGCTGGTCGTGGACGATCAGCCGCTGCTCGTTGCCGGCCGCCGCGACGATCTCCAGCCCGCCGTCGTCGGCGCGCGCGACGCCGCGCAGCGCCTCCTCCGGACCGAACGTGATCGGCTGGCCGTGCTCGAGGCGGATCTGCGCCGCGACCTTCGTGTCCTTCTCGGTCAGGTTGAAGAAGGCGCCGTCGTTGAAGATCGGGCAGTTCTGGTAGATCTCGACCAGTGATGCACCCTTGTGCTCGGCCGCCTGCCGCAGCACCTCGGTCATGTGCTTTCTGTCGCGGTCGAGCGTGCGGGCCACGAACGACGCCTCGGCGCCGAGCGCCAGCGCGATCGGGTTGAAGGGCCGGTCCTGCGAGCCGAACGGGGTCGACTTGGTGATCTTGCCGCGCTCGGAGGTCGGCGACGCCTGGCCCTTCGTGAGGCCGTAGATCTGGTTGTTGAACAGCAGGATCTTGACCGGCACGTTGCGGCGCAGCGCGTGGATCAGGTGGTTGCCGCCGATCGACAGCGCGTCGCCGTCGCCGGAGACGACCCAGATCGAGAGGTCCTCGCGCGTCGTCGCGAGGCCGGTCGCGATCGTCGTGGCACGGCCGTGGATGCTGTGCATCCCGTACGTGTCCATGTAGTACGCGAAGCGGCCGGCGCAGCCGATCCCGGTGACGAAGACGGTCTTCTCCGTCGGCACGCCGAGGTCGGGCATCAGCGTCTGGACGGCGTTGAGGATCGCGTAGTCGCCGCAGCCGGGGCACCAGCGCGTCTCCTGGTCGGACTGGAAGTCCGCCTTCGTCAGTCTGTGTTCGGCGCCGTTGCCGTTGCCGTTGACGTGGAGCGTGGCACTCATGCCGGGACCTCCGCGGGAGCCTCGATCAGCTCCACGATCGCTTCCTCCAGCTCGGCCGCGTAGAGCGGCTGGCCGGTGATCTTGTTGTACGGCTTGCAGTCGACGAGGAACTCCGCCCGCAGCAGCTTGACGAGCTGGCCGGTGTTCATCTCCGGCACGAGCACCTTGTCGTAGCCGCGCAGCACCTCGCCGATGTTCGAGGGCAGCGGGTTGATGTGGCGGACGTGCGCCTGCGCGACCTTCAGCCCGCGGTCGCGCACGCGGCGGACGCCGGCGCGGATCGAGCCGTAGGTCGAGCCCCAGCCGAGCACGAGCACGTCGGCGTCGCCGCCGGGGTCGTCGACCGCCAGCGGCGGCAGGTCGGCGGCGATGTTGGAGACCTTCGCGGCGCGCACTCTCGTCATGTGCGCGTGGTTGGCCGGGTCGTAGGAGATGTTGCCGGTGCCGTCCTGCTTCTCGATGCCGCCGATGCGGTGCTCGAGGCCGGGCGTGCCGGGCGGCGCCCACGGCCGCACGCCGCGCTCGTCACGCGCGTACGGGAGGAAGCTCTCGCCCTCCGGCGGCGCGGAGGCGAAGCCGGGGTCGATCTCAGGCAGCTCCTCCAGCGACGGGATCCGCCACGGCTCCGACGAGTTCGCGAGGAAGCCGTCGGTCAGCAGGATCACCGGCGTGCGCCGCTCGATCGCGATCTGGACCGCCTCGAAGGCGCTGCGGAAGCAGTCGCCGGCCGTCTGCGCGGCGAGGATCGGCAGCGGCGCGTCACCGTGACGGCCGTACATCGCCATCAGCAGGTCCGACTGCTCTGTCTTGGTCGGGAGCCCGGTCGACGGGCCGGCGCGCTGCACGTCGACGATCACCATCGGCAGCTCGAGCATCAGCGCCAGGCCGATCGTCTCCGACTTCAGGTCCATGCCGGGACCGGAGGTCGAGGTGATGCCGAGGTGGCCGCCGAAGGCCGCGCCGAGCGCGACGCCGGCGGCGGCGATCTCGTCCTCCGCCTGGACCGTGCGGACGCCCAGTCTCTCGTGCTTGGAGAGCTCGTGCAGCAGCTCCGAGGCGGGCGTGATCGGGTACGAGGCGAGCAGCAGCGGCAGTCTCGCGCGGACCGAGCCGGCGAGCAGCCCGAGCGCGGTCGCGGTCGTGCCGTTGACCTGGCGGTAGGTGCCCGACTCGACGTCGGTCGCTGGCAGGATCTTGTACTGGACGTCGAGCAGCTCGGTCGTCTCGCCGAACGACCAGCCGGCCTGGAAGGCGGCGAGGTTGGCCGCCTTGGCCGCCGGCTTGGAGGCGAACTTGCCCTCGATCCAGCGCTCGGTGACGTCGGTCGGGCGGTCGTAGAGCCACGACAGCAGGCCGAGCGCGAAGAGGTTCTTGGCGCGGCCGGCGTCACGCGTGCCGACGCCCTCCAGGCCCTCCGACGCGCGCGTCGTGAGCGACGTCATCGGCACGCGGTGGACGGTGAACTCGCTCAGCGTGTCGTCGTCGAGCGGGCTCTCGGCGTAGCCGGCCTTCTCGAGGTTGCGTCTCGTGAACGCGTCCTCGTTGACGATGATCGTCGCGCCGCGCGGGAGCGCCGCGAGGTTGGCCTTCAGCGCCGCCGGGTTCATCGCGACCAGCACGTTGGGCGCGTCGCCCGGCGTGAGGATGTCCCGCGAGGCGAAGTGGATCTGGAAGGCGGAGACGCCCGGGATCGTGCCCGCGGGCGCGCGGATCTCGGCCGGGAAGTCGGGCAGCGTCGCGAGATCGTTGCCGAGCACAGCCGTCGCGTCCGTGAAGCGACCACCGGCCAGCTGCATGCCGTCGCCGGAGTCGCCCGCGAACCGCACGACGACTCGTTCGCGCTCTTCAACCGTCTTGTTCACCGCGCCAGATACCCCAAAGTTCGATCAGGATTTATGCCATTGTACGCATCGCGCCTTGGACCAGCGTCCCAGGGTAGCGGCCGGCACCCGCGACCCCTCCCGATCGGACCTGCTTAAACACGAAAGGCCCCCGGAGCCCGGGAGCCTCGCGTGCGACGTCGCGAGTCGCGACTCAGATGGCAGAGACGTTGACGGCCTTGGGGCCCTTGTCGCCCTGCTCCTCGTCGTAGGTCACCTTGGCGCCCTCGGCGAGGGAGCGGTACCCGTCCGAGTTGATGCCGGTGTGATGGACGAAGAGGTCCCTGCTGCCCTCATCGGGAGTGATGAAGCCGAAGCCCTTCTCGTCGCTGAACCACTTCACGGTTCCGGTCGGCACGTATGCCCTCCACTGCGATTCGTGCTGCCTCCGCGGAGGAAGTTGTGTTGTCCCCAACGAACCCGCGTGCGTCGCACTGCTTACGCCGGCGCATTCGGCCGGCCTTACGGCGCAGAACGTAGCAGGCTAAACACCTGTCTGCCACCCCTTGCCGCACAACTGCTACATGCCACCCACAAACGGTCGCGATCGACCGTGTTTGCTGCAACTTCACGCCGTTAGGGAGAACTGCCCGCGCGTCAGCGTTCAGGCTCCCAGCGAGATCGCCGACGCCTGGTCCCAGGCCGGCGCCAGCTCGCCCGTCGCGAGCACCCGCTCGAGCGCCGCCACCGCCTCCGCCGCGAACTGCGTCCCCGCCCCCGCGCGACACTCCGCCAGCGCCGCCTCAGGCGCCAGCGGCTCGCGGTGGCTGCTCGGGCCGGTCATCGCGTCCCAGGCGTCGGCGACGGCCAGCAGCCTCGCCCCCGGCGCGATCGCCTCGCCGGTCAGCCCGTCGGGGTAGCCGCCGCCGTCAGGCCGCTCGTGGTGGGAGCGGATCCAGCCGACCTGCTCGGGCGTCAGCACCTCGGTCGCGATCTCCGCCCCCAGCCGCGCGTGCTCGCGCAGCTGCGCCAGCTCGGCCGCCGTCGGCGCCGCTCTGAGGAGGATCTGCTCCGCCACGCCGATCTTGCCGACGTCGTGCAGCAGCGCGGCCTCGCGCAGCAGCGCCAGCCGCTGCGGCGGCCAGCCGGAGACGCGCGCCAGCCGCACCGCCAGCTCGGCGACGCGCTCGGAGTGGCGCTCGCTGACGGGGTCCTTCGCGTCGACGGCGCGCGCGAGCGCGCCGATCCCCAGCAGCGCCTGCCTGCGCGCGACGCGCTCGGCGCGCTGCGCCTGGCCGAGCTGCTCGACCAGCTCCGGCTGGTAGCGGGCGACGATGTCGCGGCCCTGTGACTTGGCGAAGTAGAGCGCGTCGTCGGCGCTGCGGAACATCCCGTCGGCGTCGCCGCCGAGTGCGATGTCGCTGACGCCGACCGAGATCGTGACGTGGCCGACGACGCCGATCGGGTCGTGCGCGACGAGCTGGCGGATCCGCTCGCCCGCGGCGGCGGTGCCGTCGGCGTCGGTCTCCGGCAGCAGCAGCGCCAGCTCGTCGCCGCCGAGCCGCGCCAGCAGCTCGCCGACGCGGATCGTCGACTCGGCGCGGCGGGCGATCGTCACGAGCACGTCGTCGCCGGCCTGGTGGCCCCAGGTGTCGTTGACGAACTTGAAGCCGTCGAGGTCTATCAGCGCCAGGCCGAGGTTGCGACCGTGGCGGCGGGCGCGCTCGGCCTCGCTGCGCAGCCGCTCCTGGAAGGCGCGCTGGTTGGCGAGCCCGGTCAGCGGATCGGTCGTCGCCTGCGCCGCCAGCGCGCCGCGCGCCTCGGCGTTCGCGAGCGCCGCCGCGACCAGCTCGGCGAAGTCGGCGACGCGGTTCTCGACGCCGGGCGCGAAAGGCGTGTCGGCCAGCGCGGCGACAAAGCCCCAGACGTGCTGGCCGCCGCCGATCGGCGCGCCGACGCGGTGGCGGAAGGGCCGGTGGCGCGCGTCGCCGTCGGCGCGCGCCGGCTGCCCCTGGCGCAGCGCCGCCGCGATCCCGCCGGCGTCGAGCGCCAGCAGGCCGTCGAGCGGCAGCGGCTCGATCCCCTCGCGCCCCCAGCTGCCGACGATGCGCGCGTGATGCTCGTCCTCGTAGCGGACGACCGCGCCGGCGTCGGCGCCGAAGGCGCGCGCGGCCTCGGCCGCGACGAGCGCGTGCACGACCTCGGGATCGGCGCCCTGCGCGACCGCCGTCGCGACGTGGCGCAGCGCTCTGCGCTCGCGCACGTCGAGCGCGCGCTCGCGCTCGTGCGCGGCGACGGCGGCGAGGTCGTGCAGCGTCGCGCGCTCCTCGTCGCTCCAGGCGCGCGGGCGCGTGTCGTAGACGCAGATCGCGCCGAAGACGGCGCCGTCGCGACCGCGCAGGGCGGCGGCGATGCAGGCGACGGCGTCGAACTCGGCGACCGCGACCCCGCCGCGCAGGCGCGGCGTCGCGCGCATGTCAGCGACCGCGAGCGGACCGTCGAGCGAGGCGGCGGCGGCGCCCGGCAGCGCGTCCTCGAAGCGGTCGCCGCGGCGCCATGTCTCCGGCAGGCCGCTGCCGGCCGCCAGCACGTGCGTGCCCGCCAGGCCCAGCGCCGCCTCGGCCGCGCTCGCGGCGATCCCGTCGGCGCCGCGTAGCGCGATCAGCGCGACCGGCGCGCCGAGCGTGCGCGCGGCGACGCGAGCGAGGCGCTCGTAGACCACGGCATCGGCGTCGTCGGCAAGTGGAGACATCTAGTGGACATCCTCGTCCGCGACTGCGCGGAGACGCAGACGACCTGGACGAACGTTCAACAAAGTGATGTGAAGCTGACCATTGCTGTTCCCGAGCCGGCGCCCGCCGTGCGGCGAGCGTCAGCACGCTGCCCCAGTCATCGGCAGCGAGGTCAGCTGGTTACAACGGGCGACGCGTCAGTCGCCGAGGCGCGACATCCGCGCGAGCGCCTCGTGGCACTCGACGACGCGCTTGCGGACCGGATCGCTGTCTCTGCGATCGTGCACCAGGTCCCAGGTGCGGTCGGCGATCTCGCGCGCGTTCTCGGGGGTCGCGCCTTCCCACAGCTTGTCGACGAGCAGCAGCTCGAACGCCTCGACCTGCTTCTCGGGTCTGCCCGCGGGCAGTCTCGGCAGCGGGCTGCCCGTGACTTCGCGCCACATTCCGGTGGCGACGAGCAGACGGTTGCGAAGCGTGACTGGATCCATGGTGAAAGAGGTCTCCGTGCGGCGAGAGACCGCATCCTAGGCGACTTGCGCGCGAGGCGGCGCGCCGCCGTTCCTGCCGTCGCGACAACGACTGCGTCAGAGCCGCGGGAGCTGCTGCGCGGAGCCGAGCATCGGCGCGAACAGATCGCCCTGCTCGGCGACGCGCCGCAGCACGTCCTGCGGATCGAAGACCAGCTCGGCGGCGGCGCCGTCGGCGTGCGCGGCGCGCAGCTCCTCCCAGCTCAGCGGCGCCGACACCTGCGGCCGCTCCTTCGCGCGCACCGAGTAGACGCAGACGGTCGTCTTGTGCTCGTCGTTCTGGCTCCAGTCGACCAGCACCTTCCCCGCTCGCAGTCTTCTCGTCATGCGCGCGACGACCAGCTCCGGCAGGCGCCGCTCCAGCAGCTCGGCGATCTGCTTCGCAAACGGCTTCGTCTGCGCGTAGGTGGCCGCGCCCTCGCCGAGCGGGAGGTAGACCTGCAGCCCCTTCGAGCCCGACGTCTTGACCGCCGTGCGGAGGCCGAGCTGGGCGAACAGGCCCTCCAGCAGCAGCGCGATCTCGGCGCACTCCTGCAGCCCGGTGCCGGGGCCCGGGTCGAGGTCGAAGACGACCGCGGTCGGATGGTCCATGTCGCGCGCGAGCGACAGCGACGGGTGCAGCTCGATCGCGGCGAGGTTGGCGGTCCACGCCAGCGTCGCGGTGTCCTGCACGAGCGTGTAGGCGATCCGTCTGTTCTCGCTGCGGCTGTAGATCGAGGCGGTCTCGACCCATTGCGGCCGATGCGACGGCGAGTTCTTCTCGTAGAAGGTTCTGCCCGCGACGCCGTCGGGCCAGCGCCGCAGCGTCACCGGCCGCTCCTGCACGTGCGGCAGCAGCGTCGGCGCGATCGCGACGTAGTAGTCGATCAGGTCGCCCTTCGTGAACCCGGTCGACGGGTAGAGGACCTTGTCCCAGTTGCTGAGTCTCTGGCCGCGCAGGTCGGCCCGCTCGCGCACGACCTGCTGCGGCGGCTTGTCGTCGCGCAGGCCCTTGAAGACCGGCTGGCGCAGGACGCCCTCGCGCGTGCGCTCGGTGTACTCGACCTCGGCGACCAGCAGCGGCTCGACCCAGCGGGCGGTGCGCGGGATCGCGACGCTGGCGCTTCTGGCGCCTCTCGGCGCGGGCGCGAACGGGCGCGTTCTGCGGGCGATCCGGGTGAGCTGCTCGTGGAGGTCGTCGAGCTGCGCCTCGCTGAGACCGGAGCCGACGCGGCCGGCGTATCTGAGCGGGCCGCCGGGCTGGTCGCGGTCGCCGACCAGCAGCGCGCCGATGCGGCCCTCGCGGTTGCCCTCGCCGGGCAGCCAGCCGCCGATCACCAGCTCCTGGCGCAGGCGGTTGCGCAGCTTCAGCCAGGCGCCGCCGCGGCGGCCGGGCTCGTAGTGCGCGTCGAGCCGCTTGGCGACGATCCCCTCCAGCCCCTGCTCGCGCGTCGCCGCCAGCAGCGCGCTGCCGTTGCCGCGGTGGTACGCGGGAACGCGCCAGGCGGGGCCGCCGATGCCGAGCTGGTCGAGCTGGGCGCGCCGCTCCTCGTAGGCGGTCGCGAGCAGCGAGCGGCCGTCGCGGTGGAGCAGGTCGAAGATCACGTAGGTGACCGGCGCGCCGCGCGCGGCCCGTCTGATCGCCGCCTCGCTGCCCGCGTTCATGCGGCCCTGGAGCCGCTCGAAGCTCGGCTTGCCCTGCTCGTCGAGCGCGACCAGCTCGCCGTCGAGCAGCACCTCCAGCAGGCCCGCGGCGGCGAGCGCGCGGCCGATCGGCTTGACCTCCGGATAGCGCTCGGTGATCTCGCGCTGGGTGCGGCTCTCGATCCGCACCTGGCCGTGGTCGCACCACAGCAGCGCGCGGATGCCGTCCCACTTGACCTCGTGGCCCCAGCGCTCCTGCTGCGCCCGCGGCGGCAGCTCGCCGGCCTTCGCCAGCATCGGCAGCAGCTGCTCGGGCAGCCGTTCGCGGTCGGGGTCCTGCGGCGGCTGCATCCGGTGGATCAGCCACTCGTCGCCGCTTCTGCCGATCGGGAACATCCCGTAGCGGCCCTCGTTGCGCTCGCCGCTGAGCGTGAACTCGACCTTTCTGGTGGTGAACTCGTGCACCGCGCAGGTGCCGCGGTCGAAGATCGTCATCGTGCCGGCGCCGTAGCTGCCGCTCGGTATCTCGCCGTGGAAGTCGAGGTACTGCAGCGGGTGGTCCTCGGTGCGGACCGCGACGCGGTCGTCGCCGGGGTCGAGCGGCAGCCCGCGCGGCAGCGCCCACGAGGCGAGCGTCCCGTCTCGCTCCAGCCGCAGGTCCCAGTGCAGGCGGGTCGCGTCGTGCTGCTGGATGACGAAGCGGGGCGACGTCGTCGCCTCGCTCTGCGCGTCCTCCCCCGCCGGCTCGCTCGTCGCGGCGAAGTCCCGCTTGGCGCGGTAGTCGTCGAGCGCATCGCCTCTGCCTCTGCCTCTACGTGGCATGGCGCGAGCGTACCCAGTGGAGGCGACCCGAACATGCGTCCAATTCGGCATATTTTTCGAATTCGGACATGCGTCCAACGCGCCAGCGGACGCTGTTGAACGGTGCCGCCCCGGGCCGATGCGGAGGGCACCATGCGTCACCGTCTCTTCACCCGCATCGTCACGCTCGTCCTCGCCAGCTACGTCGCGCTGCCTGCCGCAGCCCACGGCGCGGGCCCTGCCAAGTCGTCCACCGCCGCGTGCGCGTCCGCCCAGACCGAGGTCGTCGCGGCGACGATCGCGAAGGCCAACTCGGCGACGCTCTGCCTGCTCAACCGCGAGCGCGCGGCGCGCGACCTGAGCCCGCTCAAGCTCGACCGCCGCCTCAGCGGCTCCGCCGTCGCGCACTCGCGCGACATGGTCCGCAGGGGCTACTTCGAGCACGACTCGCCCGACGGCCGCAGCCCCTTCCAGCGGATGCTCGCGACCAGCTACGTGCCGAAGGGCGCGAGCTGGACGCTGGGCGAGAACATCGGCTGGGGCACGCTGTCGCTGGCGCAGCCGGCCGCGCTCGTGCGGGCGTGGATGAAGAGCCCGGCCCATCGCGCGAACATCCTCAACCCGAGATTCCGCGAGATCGGCATCGGCATCGCGGTCGGCGTCCCGCTCGCGGACCCGAGCCTCGACGGCCAGGCCGGCGCGACCTACACGACCGACTTCGGGCGCCACTCGTAGGCGGGCCGCCGGGGCCCGGCCGGCGCGGCCTGGCACCCCGCCACTCGGCCCCTGCGACGGTCGGCTGCGTCAGTACGGTTCAGCCCATGGCCACGACTCCGAACGACCTCTGGCTCGTCCGCCACGGCGAGACCGAGTGGTCGCTGACGCGCCGGCACACCGGGCGCACCGACATCCCGCTGACGGCGCATGGCGAGCAGCAGGCGGCGACGCTGCAGCCGCGGCTGGCCGAGATCGACTTCGCGCTCGTGCTCGCCAGCCCGCTCCAGCGCGCCCACCGCACCGCCGAGCTGGCCGGCTTCGCGGGCCGGATCGAGAGCGAGCCCGACCTGATGGAGCTCGACTACGGCCAGTACGAGGGCATCACGACCGCCGAGATCCGCGAGACGCGGCCCGACTGGGACCTCTGGCGCGACGGCTGCCCCGGCGGCGAGACGGTCGCCGAGGCCGCCGCCCGCGCGGCGCGCGTCATCGCCCGCGCCCGCGCCGCCGACGGCCCGGTCCTGCTCGTCGCCCATGCCCACATGCTGCGCACGCTCGCGCCGGTCGCGCTCGACCTCCACCCCGACACCGGCCGCCACCTGCTCGTCGACCCGACCAGCATCTCCGTCGTCGGCAACGAGCGCGGCACCCCCGCGCTGAAGCTCTGGAACGACCTCGGCCACCTGCCCGAGCCGTCCGCCTAGACGTTCCCGCCCGCCCTCGCGCCGGCTCGCGAGGCGCACCGCTCCCCCACTCTGCGCAAGCGCGCGCCTGCTTCCGCAGCGCTTGCGCAGAGACGTCACAGTCGCGCGGTTTCGCCGTCACACCTTCTTCCATAGCGTCATTCGCCATGGTCGCGAGACGCGAAAAAGGGTTCACCAGCGATCTCGCAGATGGCGTCGAACTGCATTGCCGCTACGAGATCGAGCACAAGGTCGTCTCGTACGCGAACACGCTCGTCATCGAGGTGGACGGACGCAAGTTCACGACCGATCTGTTCGATTGCACCCACGGTGACCGCAACGACCATCACCGCTATGGCCTCGACGGCGCGAAACAACCGGCCGTCGTCTTCCACCACGGGACACCCAACGAAGCTTGTGACACATCTTTGCGGTTGATCAAGCGCGACTTCAGAAGGATGATCGAACGATGGAGAACGTAGAGACGAGACCCTCAGCCGCGCGAATCGCGACCGACGCGGTCATCGAAGAGGACATGGCGAACGTGTTCGCCGGCGGTGAGTCGCGCTTCCCGAACGGCGTGCACTTCATCGCCGCTGACCTCGCGACACCCAGAGCGATCGCGCGAGCGGCGGAGAGCTCGCCGATGGTCGTGGTGATAGACGGCGACCGCAGCGAGAGCTGGATACAAGGAAGAAATCCAGGGCTCCCGGCGTGGATGACCGACGAGGCAGCCGCCTAGCGGAGATCCGTCCGCGCGCGTCGGCCGTAGGGAAGGTGATGCGACTTGACGGTGCAACCTGTCTCGTCACCGGCGCGAACCGGGGGATCGGGCGTGCGCTGGCGGCGGAGCTGGCGAGACGGCCGGTGCGGCTGCTGGCCGGCGTCCGTTCGCTCGATCGCTGGGAGCCGCTGGAGGTGGAGGGCAGCCGCGTGCGCGAGGTCGTGCCGCTGCAGCTCGACCTCTCCGGCCGCGAGACGCTTGACAACTGCATCGCTGCCGCCGCCGACGACCTCGACGAGGTCGACGTGCTCGTCAACAACGCCGGCCTGATGACGGGCGGGCTGTTGGAGGAGCAGCGGATGGAGGAGATCGAGGCGATGGTGCAGGTCAACCTGCTCGCCGCGATCCAGCTGACGCAGCGGGTGCTGCCGGGGATGGTCGCGCGCGGTCGCGGGATGATCGTCAACAACGCCTCGATCAGCGGCTACGCCTACTTCCCCGCCGCCTCCACCTACGCCGCCTCGAAGGCCGGGATCGTCGCCTTCACGGAGTCGCTCCAGCGCGAGCTGCGCGGCACCGGCGTGCGCACGCTGCAGCTCGTGACGCCGGGTGTCGAGTCGGAGATGTACGATGCGACCGCCGAGCTGTACGCGCGGCATCTCGACACGTCGGGCTGGGAGACGATCCCCGCGGCCGAGTGGGCGCGGCGCGCGGTCGAGGCGATCGAGCAGGACAAGCGCGTGCTCGGCCCCGGCGGCAAGACCGCGCTCGCAAAGCTCGCCTCGCGCGGCCCCGCGCAGCTGCTCGACGCGATCGCCGGCCGCGGCTTCAGCCGCACGCCGCGCAGCTGATTCGCACGCTTCAGCCGCACGCCGCGCCGCCGACGCGGCGCGGGCGCGGGCGGCTGTCGCGACGCGGGCGCGGGCGGTTGCCGCGAGGCGGGCGGCTGTCGCGACGCGGGCGCGGCCTCAGTCCCACGCCGCGGCGGTGAGGCGGTCGTCGTCGGCGTCGGCAGGGCGCGCCGTCGGGCGGGCGGCGGTGGCCGACGGCGCGGCGGCCGGCAGCGGCGGGAGCGGCTCGGCGCGGAAGCGGGGCTTGGCGAGCGTCACCTGCACGTCCTGGATGCGGCGCTCCTCGAAGCCGGCCTCACAGTAGGCGAGGTACAGCTCCCAGATGCGGCGGAAGCGCTCGTCGTAGCCGTGGTCGACCAGCTCCGGCCAGGCCGCGAGGAAGTTCTCGCGCCACAGCCGCAGCGTCGGGGCGTAGTGGGCGGTGATGTCCTCCAGCCGCACGCTGCGCAGGTCGGTGCGGCCGACGGAGTGCTCGATCGCCGCCATCGACGGCAGCGTTCCGCCGGGGAAGATGAACGCGTTGATGAAGCCGACCGACGCGCGCTCGACGCGATAGGCGCGGTCGGAGGCGACGATCGCCTGCAGCAGCATCGCGCCGTCGGGCTTCAGCCGCTCGGCGCAGACGCGGAAGTAGGTGTCGAGGTGCTCCCAGCCGACCGCCTCGATCATCTCGATCGATACAAGCTTGTCGTACTGCCCGCGCAGGTCGCGGTAGTCCTCCAGCAGGACCTCGACGCGATCGCTCAGCCCCGCCGCGCGCACCGCCGCGACCGCATGCGCATGCTGCGCGCGTGAGATCGTCGTCGTCGTGACACGGCAGCCGTAGCGGCCCGCGGCATGGAGCGCGAAGCCGCCCCAGCCGGTGCCGATCTCCAGCACGTGGTCGCCGGGTCCGAGGTCGAGCGTGCGGCAGATCCGCTCCAGCTTCGCGACCGACGCCTCGTGCAGCGTCGCGTCGGGGCGCTCGAAGATCCCCGACGAGTACATCATCGTCTCGTCGAGGAAGCGCGAGAACAGCTCGTCGCCGAGGTCGTAGTGGGCGGCGATCCGCTCGCGCGAACGAGCGCGCGTGTTCGCCTTCAGCCGCCACGACGCGCGCTGCAGCGGCCCGACGAGCGGCAGGAAGCGCTCGCGCGCGCGGTCGCCGGCCTCCATCGCGCGCGCCGCGATCCGCACGAGCGTGACGAGGTCCTCGCACGACCACAGCCCGTCCATGTACGCCCGGCCGAAGCCGACGCCGTGATGCAGCGCCAGCTCGACCCACAGGGCCGGCGAGTGGACGTCGACGCGGACCCGCAGCGGGGTCGCCGGCGGCGGCGCCTGCGTGCCGAACGCGAGCAGCGTCCCGTCCGGCTCGCGCAGCTCGATCACGCCACCGTGCACCCGGCGCAGCAGCGCGTGGACGGCGGCCCGCGCCGCTCGCTCGCGCGCGCTCATCGGGCGGCCTCCACGGGGGTGGCGGCATCCGCGGGGGTGGCGGCGGGGGCGGCGGCGGGCGCGGGGGCGGCGGCGGGCGCGGGGGCGGCGGCGGGCGCGGGG
>NZ_JAUTDN010000115.1 GCF_030646155.1 Conexibacter sp. CPCC 205762 | reverse complement strand
TTTCCAATTATCCTGTCGGCTATTATCTCCGCCTCACTTTGATCTTCCGCTTCAGACTGCCATTTTTCACATAATGAATCTATTTCACCCCACAATCCTTCATCCGCCTCCGCATCTTGTTCCGTTAAACTATTGACTTCATGTTGTACATTGTTTAGTTCACGAGAAGGGTCCTCTTCAGGCGGTAGCTCCTGATCTCCTATATGACCTTTATCCTGTTCTCTTTCCACAAACTTAGAAATGTATTCATGAATTATGGAGCACCTAATAACATTCTTCAAGGCGGAGAAGTTTGGGCCAGATGCCCAATATGCTTGACATGAAAACGTGAGAATGAATTTAGTATTATTGTGATATTCTGAGGCAATTTTATTATAATCTCGAAGATAAGAGAAGAATGCAGTGACCTTTGTATTGACAAATGGAGATTCCATGTATCTAAAAAATACGCCTTTAGGCCTACTGATACCCTTTCCCCTGCGGTTTAGCGTGCCTTTTACATTAATATCTAAACCCTCTCCGATGGTGGCCTTT
>NZ_JAUTDN010000114.1 GCF_030646155.1 Conexibacter sp. CPCC 205762 | reverse complement strand
GACGGCGCGTTGCGCGAGCAGGAGGCTGCGGTCGCCGGCGACACGCGCGCCGACTTGTTCCGCAAGGCCGGCATTGCCGGCGGCTCGTTGATCGCCTCGGGCGTGTTGTTTGGCGGTCTGCCGTCGCTTGCGGCGGCCGCGAAGCCGTCCAAGAAGCAGGATGTCGCGATCCTCAACTATGCGTTGACGCTCGAGTACCTCGAGGCGGCCTTCTACGCCGAGGCCAAGAAGGCCGGCTTCTCGGGTGCGCTGGGCCAGTTCACCAACCTCGTCGCCGCTGACGAGGCGGCGCACGTGAAGGCGCTCAAGAGAGTGCTCGGCCGCTCTGCGGTCAAGTCGCCGAAGTTCGACTTCGGTGACACGACCAGAGATGAGGCGAAGTTCCGCGCGACCGCGTTTGCGCTGGAGACGACTGGCGTTGCCGCCTACTCCGGCCAGGCGACCAACATCAAGCAGGTGCCGGTGATCAGAGCGGCCGTCTCGATCCTCACCATCGAGGCGCGCCACGCCGGCGCGATCGCGGCGCTCAACGGCGACATCA
>NZ_JAUTDN010000113.1 GCF_030646155.1 Conexibacter sp. CPCC 205762 | reverse complement strand
GAAGTTCCTATTCCGAAGTTCCTATTCTCTAGAAAGTATAGGAACTTCAGAGCGCTTTTGAAAACCAAAAGCGCTCTGAAGACGCACTTTCAAAAAACCAAAAACGCACCGGACTGTAACGAGCTACTAAAATATTGCGAATACCGCTTCCACAAACATTGCTCAAAAGTATCTCTTTGCTATATATCTCTGTGCTATATCCCTATATAACCTACCCATCCACCTTTCGCTCCTTGAACTTCCATCTAAACTCGACCTCTACATCAACAGGCTTCCAATGCTCTTCAAATTTTACTGTCAAGTAGACCCATACGGCTGTAATATGCTGCTCTTCATAATGTAAGCTTATCTTTATCGAATCGTGTGAAAAACTACTACCGCGATAAACCTTTACGGTTCCCTGAGATTGAATTAGTTCCTTTAGTATATGATACAAGACACTTTTGAACTTTGTACGACGAATTTTGAGGTTCGCCATCCTCTGGCTATTTCCAATTATCCTGTCGGCTATTATCTCCGCCTCAGTTTGATCTTCCGCTTCAGAC
>NZ_JAUTDN010000112.1 GCF_030646155.1 Conexibacter sp. CPCC 205762 | reverse complement strand
TTGGGTCGAATGCCCTTTCGGCATCATTGCTCAATGTTTTCTCAAAACCGGCTGTGACCACATCTCTAAGGAAATCAAGGTTATTGCTTACCGCAAGTATGTCACCTATGTTTTTGGCAACATCAATCTTAAGCTTGTTGACATCCACCTTGATTTGCGGAATGTCATTTGTGTTTGCTGAAATTCCATTTATCGTGTTTAGGATGCTTTGCAGGTTTGTCTCCAAAGTGTTCAATGAACCTTCAAGGTGAGATATCTGCTGTGTAAGTTGGTTAAGGTCTGCCTTTTCAAGAATGTTGAATTTTGGAATCTCAACAAGTCCAGAATCATTTGTGACTGAACCAAGCATACCATATTCACCCGCATCATCCGCATAGATGTTGGAGATTAGGAATGTCGCTTTGTCCTTTGGAAGCTTGTCATCAACTTCAACCCATATCGATGTAATTCCATTTCCTTCGTCTTTTGTGTAGTATTTCGGTAGATCAAGTGAAAGATTTTGTGTATATTGGTAAATTCCTTTTAAATAACCAATAGACAACATAACAATTGACTTCACAA
>NZ_JAUTDN010000111.1 GCF_030646155.1 Conexibacter sp. CPCC 205762 | reverse complement strand
TTTGGCAACCCCAAAGTAGAGATAGACATTGCCATTGAGGAATCCTTCCAGTAAGTTGTTTCCCCTTGTCTTGAACTTCCACACATTTGAAGATACGAAGTTTGTTTGCCATTTATTGCCTTCATCAAGCACATTCTTAAAGGCGATGTCTTGGTTTCCCTTCTTGTATTTCAACCTCTTGTATGCCTCTTGTGCCTTTTTGGTCTGCATTTCCTTTTGTCTCATTTGCTTTTCGGTCAGGACATTAAGGTTTCTCCTGTTTGCCCTTGCCTCAAGTCTTTTCTCAATGATTTCGGTTTGCTTTGCCCTGTATTCAGCTCTCTTTGCTTTGAGTTGTGCCAATTGCTTTTCGTTCTTGGCGTGTATTGCCCTTTGCGTTCTAACTCATTCGTCCTGTGAGTTTTTGTAGGTTCTTAGGTCTTCCTTCTTCATAACTAAATTATAAACTAATTGCCAGAAGTTGCTGTTTCGTGTTCTTTCTGCGTTTGTATTCCCAAGCATTTGTGATGTGGTCTGGAACTTTTGAGTCGTCCCTTTCCATTTTTGGCTGTTGAGTGTTCAGAGATACCTTTCAT
>NZ_JAUTDN010000110.1 GCF_030646155.1 Conexibacter sp. CPCC 205762 | reverse complement strand
TCAGCCGCATTTTTCTTCAAAGTTTTATTGTTCGATCTGACTAAGTTGTCTTTTAATAATTGGTATTCCTGTTTATTGCTTGAAGAATTGCCGGTCCTATTTACTCGTTTTAGGACTGGTTCAGAATTCCTCAAAAATTCATCCAAATATACAAGTGGATCGATCCTACCCCTTGCGCTAAAGAAGTATATGTGCCTACTAACGCTTGTCTTTGTCTCTGTCACTAAACACTGGATTATTACTCCCAGATACTTATTTTGGACTAATTTAAATGATTTCGGATCAACGTTCTTAATATCGCTGAATCTTCCACAATTGATGAAAGTAGCTAGGAAGAGGAATTGGTATAAAGTTTTTGTTTTTGTAAATCTCGAAGTATACTCAAACGAATTTAGTATTTTCTCAGTGATCTCCCAGATGCTTTCACCCTCACTTAGAAGTGCTTTAAGCATTTTTTTACTGTGGCTATTTCCCTTATCTGCTTCTTCCGATGATTCGAACTGTAATTGCAAACTACTTACAATATCAGTGATATCAGATTGATGTTTTTGTCCATAGTAAGGAATAATTGTAAATTCCCAAGCAG
>NZ_JAUTDN010000109.1 GCF_030646155.1 Conexibacter sp. CPCC 205762 | reverse complement strand
TTTGCGCCCGCGCCCGCTGCGCCCGCGCCCGCTGCGCCCGCGCCCGCTGCGCCCGCGCCCGCTGCGCCCGCGCCCAGCCCGGCCGCGCGTGACGCCGTACGCGCCCGCCTGCTCGCGACGAGCGCGGTCGAGTCGCGCGGGACGGGGAGCGCGCGGGCGGGCTGGGCGGCGCGGGAGGCGGAAGCGCTGGCGCGGCGGCTCGACGATCCCGCGCTGCTGGCGTTCGCGCTCAACGGGCGCTGGATGCAGAGCTTCTCGCGCGCGGGGCTGGCGCCGGAGCGGGACGCGATCGGCGCGGAGCTGATCGCGCTCGCCGACCGCCACGGGCTCGTCTCGCACGCCGTGCTCGGCCACCTGATCCGGCTGCAGGCGCGCTCGGCGCTCGCCAACTTCGCCGCCGCCGACGCGCACGCCGCCGCGATCGACCAGCTCGCCGCCCGCCACGAACGTCCGCTCGCCGGCGTCTTCACGAGCTGGTACCGCGCGCTCCGCCTCGCCGCGACCGGCTCCACCCCGCCGGCGCCCGCCCCGCCGGCGCCTGCCCCGCCGGCGCCTGCCCCGCCGGCGCCTGCCCCGCCGGCGCCTGCCCCGCCGGCAGCTGCCCCGCCGGCG
>NZ_JAUTDN010000012.1 GCF_030646155.1 Conexibacter sp. CPCC 205762 | reverse complement strand
CACGCCCGCGCCAGCCCCGCCCGCCGCGCTCACGCCGCCCTCGCCCGCCGCGCCCGCACCCGCCGCCCCCGCCACTCCCGGCAGCAGCCGCGCCAGCGCGCGCAGCCGCTCGGGGCCGAGCGCGTCGAGCGCCTGCGGCGGGAGCGCCTCGGCCGGCTCGTCGAGCAGCGCGATCCAGAGCGCATAGGGCACGTCGCGCTCGAACGCCGCCGCGCGTGCCCGCAGCACGCGCGCGCCGCGCTCGGCCGCCCGCGCCGCGACCGCTGCGGCGAGCGCCGTCTTGCCGATCCCGCCCTCGCCGACCAGCTCCAGCAGCGCCGGCCTGCCACGACGGATCGTGTCGAGCAGCTCGACGCCGGCCGCGAGCTGCGGCTCCCGGCCGACCAGCGGCGGTGCGTCCCTCTCCGAGCGATCGGCTGACACCCCGCGCACGGTACCCATCCGCGCAGCGGCTCCGATCAGGGAACTCCCTAGGAAGTTCCTCTCAAGCCGCGGCGCGACCGTCGGCGCACGATCGTCTGCATGCTCACACCTGCCCGCACCGAGATGGCCGCCCGCCGCTTCGAGAACCCGGTCGTCGGCGACATCGTCACGCTGCTCGAGACCAGCCGCGAGACCGCCGGCGCGCGCACGCTGCTGGAGGTCGAGCTGGCGCCGGGCGGCGGCACCCCGCCGCACCGTCACCACACCTACGAGGAGCGCTTCCACGTCAACGATGGGACGCTCGTCGTCGAGGTCGACGGGATCGAGCACGTGCTCGGCCCCGGCGAGTCGGCCTGCGCGCCGGCCGGCTCGGTCCACCGCTTCGTCAACCACAGCGTCGCGCGGGCCAGCTTCGACTGCGAGCTGCGGCCCGGCCACGAGGGCTTCGAGCGCGCCCTGCGCGTGACCTACGCGCTCGCCGCCGAGGGGCGCGTCGACAGACTGTCGCGGCCGCGCAACCCGCTCCAGGGCGCCGTCCTGCTGCGCTGGTCGGAGATGGGCCTGCCGGGCAAGCAGGCCGTGCTCGACCGGCCGCTGCGCGCGCTCGCGCAGCTCGCCCGCCTGTGCGGCGTCGAGCGGCGGCTGGAGCGCCGCTACCTCGGCTGACCCCGCCCCCGGGGACCTCCCCGATGCGATCCAGGCGGCGCCCGCCGAAGATCGGCGCCGGCCGCCCGCCCTCCCCACCTGAACCGAAAGGACCTCCATGCCCGCTTCGCTTCTGCGGCGGCTCGCGACCGCCGGCGTCGCCGCGCTCGCGCTCGCCGCCACGGCCCCGGCCGTCGCCTCCGCCGACTCGATCCTCTACCTCAGAGGCGGCGACCTCTGGCTCGTCAGCTCCGACGCCGCCAGCAGCTTCCAGCTGACCGCGACCGGCGGCTGGGAGTACGGCTCGCAGTCCGACGACGGCTCCGTGATCGTCGCGTCGAGAGAGCGCCGGCTGTTCGTGCTCAACCGCAACGGCGACGTCGTGCGCGAGCTGCCGACGGTGATCGGCAGCATCTGGTGGCAGGGCCCGTTCGAGCCGCAGGTCTCGCCCGACGGCAGCCACGTCGCCTACCAGTACTACACGACCACGACCGGCGAGCTGCAGACCGGCACCGCCTACGCCGACACCGACGGCTCGGGGCAGACGCACGAGCTGCACACCGGCTGGGGCTACCCGGCCTGGATCGACAACGAGTGGCTGATGCACAGCGACCCGCCGAACTTCCTCTCGATGGACGTGATCATCCGCAGACTCGACCAGCCCAACAACCAGGGCGACCAGTGGTTCCGCCACGACGAGCTGGAACTGCGCGACGGCGACATCCGCGGCACGACGATGGCCTTCGTCGGCGGCAAGGACGGCGAATACCTGCCGGTCTACCGCTTCAGCGGCGCGCCCGGCGAGAACGCGCCCGAGTACTGCTACCACCGCTCCGGCCCCTCCGGCAGATTCGAGGGCCCGGCCTACTCCCCCGACGGCGCGTCGCTGGCGTGGGGCGAGGCCGACGGCATCTGGGTCGGCCCCGTCGGCGACCAGTCGCAGGGCTGCCAGAACCCTCCGGCCGGCGCCGACAGGCTGCTGATCCCCGGCGGCCGCTACCCGGACTGGTCGGGCGCCGCCGTGCCGCCGGCGCGCGTCGTCGACACGCCGAGAGAGCAGCCGAGAGAGACGCCCAGAGACCAGCCCAGAACGACGCCGAGAACGACGCCCAGAGACGAGCCGAGAAGAGCCGCGCCGAAGCCGCAGCTGACCGTCACGAAGGCGCGGCTGGCGAGCGTGCTGAAGCAGGGCCTCGCCGTCAAGGTCCGCAACGGCAGCGGCCGCGTCACGCTGACCGCGACCGTCTCCGCCGCGACCGCGCGCAAGGCCGGCCTCGGCAGAAGGACCGTCAAGGTCGCCAGCGGCAGCGCGACCGCGAGAGCCGGCAGCGCGACCGTCCGCCTGCGCTTCACCAAGGCCGCGGTCAAGCGCCTGAGACGCCTCCCGAAGGTCGCGCTGACGATCCAGGGCGCCGGCACCCGCACCAGCGCGACGCTGACGCGGTAGCCATTCCGACGGCCGCCGCGGTCAGCCGAGGCGGACCGCGGCCCCGGTCGCGCGGACGCGCGCGTCGACCGGGACCGGCGCGTCGGTCCCGAACGTGACCTCCAGGAAGTCGTCGTCCGGGATCGACCCCTCGCCCTCAGCGATCCAGTACTCCCATGGATCGCCGGGGACGTTGGGCGGGCCGAGCAGGGCGCTGACCTCGGCGGCCGTTCTGCCGTCGACCAGGCCGCACTCGGCGATGCCGGTCGCTATCTCGCGCGCGCGTTCGGGATCGCCCCCGCGGTCGGCGCGCGCCCGCTGCCAGGCTCCGGCGTCGAACGCGAAGCCGGAGCAGTCGACGCCGTCGTCGGCACGCACGACGAGGACGACAACGACCACCACGAGCAGCAGCGTCGCTGCGGCCACCGCCGTCCACGTTCGGCGCACCCTGCTCACGCGCTCGTGCTCAGCGCGTTCTTGCAGGGCTCGGCGACGTTGATCCAGCTGTTCGCTCTGGTCGCGTCGCGGAAGACGAGCCGCCCGCTCAGGAACGGACCGAAGAGCGAGAACTGCGCCGTCTTGGCCGCCGCGAAGATCGCGCGGCAGATCTCGCGGTCGGTCGGATAGCGCGGCACCGGCGAGTTCTCCTCGTAGTTTATGACCCAGTTGTACCCGAATCTGTTGTTGTGAAGGTCCATCTGGCCGCGCCAGTAGTCACCTCTGGACTTGATCGGGATCTCCTCGTGCTTGGCGCTGAACTCGTAGCCGCGCAGCGGTATGCCGCCGTAGTGGCCCGAGGTCTGCGTCATCAACGCGGTCCAATACGAGTGTTTGAAAGCGTTCGAGCGGGTGTTGTCGACTCTTCTGCCGCGGAACAGGTGCATCGCCATGTCGGTCGCGCGGTCGGCATCCTTCTCGAACAGCTCGCAGATCGCCTTGCCGTGACGGACGCACCACAGCAGCTGGGGATCGGTGAGCCAGTCGATCGCGTCGCTTATTATCGACCGGCCCGCGCCGCCGCCGGCCGCGCGATGCTGCGTGAACAGCTCGCGCATCCGGTTGAGGTCGGTGCGCAGGTCGTCGTCGAAGCGGGTGTTGACGACGACCGGGTAGCGGACGCCCGCGACACGGTGGTCGACCTCGACGACGACGGTCGCCCCGTCGAGGCTGTAGCTCATGCCGACCGGCTGCTCGTCGTCGTCACTCGCATGGACCGTCGCCAGCTCGCGAACCTGTCTGTCAGCGCCGTCGACGACGAGCACGCGTCTGCCGCCGTCGACCACTCTCAGTGCCTGGCCGGCGGGCAGCGCCGGGGTGAATCTGTACGTCTCGGGGTCGTCCTCGTCCCACAGGATCAGCAGCAGCTTGTCATCGCGCTCGGCGGCCGTCGCCGTCGTCGTCGCCGTCGGCCCGACGTTGCCGGCCGCGTCGATCGCCTCGATCTCGACGGTCACGACCTCCCCGCCGTACGACGTGTCGAGGTGGAGTCCCGACTCGTTGCCGATCGTCCATTCGCTCCAGGCGCCGCCGTCGCGCTGGTAGCGCGTGCGGTAGCTGACTATCCCGCCACTCGGCGAGCCGTCGGCCAGCTGCGGGTCGACCGCGCCCTCCCAGTAGACGTCGAGTCGCTCGCTGTCGGCGCTGTAGAGCGACTCGAATCTGTCCGCGGAGACGGTCGGCGCGGTCCGGTCGATCCCGACTGCCCAGGTCGGCGAGTCGGTCCGCTCGTCGTCGCCGTCGACCGAGTTGACAGCAAACTCGTAGCTGCCCTCGGGATCGAACGTCGGGTCATAGACGAGCGTCGCCGACGCACGTCTGGGGCACGTGGTCTCGTCGCATCCGCCCGCGCCCGTCGAGTCGACTTCGACGTCGTCGACCTCCAGCTCGAGCAGTTGGATCCCATCCGGCTCCTGCGCCGCCGAGACGTCGACCGACAACGGTGCATCACCTCTCGTGAAGCGGCCGTCGAGCGCCGGGATCTCGCCGACCGGGTTGAGCGCCGCGGCGCTGCCCGTCTGGATCAGGTCGACGGTGACGTCGTAGAGGTCGGACCAGTAGGTCGTGCGCGGCTGACCGGGCGGCTGCACAGTCGACCAGTCGAGGCCGCCGCTGAAGCCCGTCGCGGGCTGGTCGACGCCCGAGGCGTCGATCGGCGTCAGCGAGTACGGCGACAAGCCGCCGCCGTAGTAGGCGATGCGCAGCGCCGTTCTGTCGGGCAGCGAGATTCTCTGCAACCGTCCGTTGGAGTCGTACGCGTATCTGGTCGTCGCACCGGTCGCCGACGTGTACGTGACGAGCCGGTGCTGACCGTCGTAGTCGTATCTGCGCACCGCGCTCAGCTCGTCGGTGATCTGGCGCATGTCGCCAGCTCTGTCGTAGCTGAACGTGGCGCTGCTGCCGAGCGAGTCTCTCAGCGTCGCGATTCCGTTCGCGCCGTAGGTGCCGTCGATCGTGTAGCCGTAGTCCTGTCTCGTCTGCACGAGCCGGCCGGAGGCATCGAAGGTCCATATCTCGGTCGAGTCGTAGAAGGTGACCGTCTTCGTGCCGTCGAGGTTCTCGACGAGCGCCGCCTCGACATGCCGCGGGGGCGCGAAGCTGCCGTCGTTGCGCTTGTGGAAGACGCCGTCGTCGGCGCCGGGCCCGCGGAACAGGTAGGAGCCGTCGCGCTCGTTGCGCTGCAGCGAGATCGAGCCGAAGTCGCCGCGCGTGCCTCTGCCGAACGTGCCCACCGACTCGTCGCCGTTGAGCGAGTTGAAGTAACGGCCGACGGTGAAACGTCCGTCGTCGGCTTCGAGGTCGACGTCGTTCGCGAGCAGCGCGATGTTCCAGTTGCCGACGTTGAAGCGCAACGTCGAACCATCGCTGAGCGGATAGTCCCGGAAGGTGAAGCGATCGGACATGCCGGTCCAGTCGTCCCATTGGACGCGCACCTCGGCCCAGTCGAACACGTCGACGTGTCTTCTCGTCTCGTCGGCCGCCTTGACGAGCAGGTTGGGGCTCGGCTCGTCGCCGCTGACGATGCGCTCGGCCAGTTCGGTCATGTCGAAGCCGATCCGGCCGTCTGGATCTGCGGTGCTGGTGGACTTGCGCGCCTCACGTTCGGGTGCGTAGTCGCCGCCTGCTCTGCCCCACAGCGTTCTGCCGTCGAGGCGGTTCCAGGTCGCGCCGGGGCCGAAGCCTCTCGTCAGATGGTGGACGTCGACGTCGGAGGGCCCGACCGGCGTCTGACCGTCCAGGTAGAGCGCCAGCGAGCTGTCGACCACCTGCACGTAGTCGGGGACCGCCGCGGCGAGGTCGTCGAGCGCGAGCAGGTTGCGGTGGACGATGTTGCCGGCGTCGCGGCCGATCCACAGCTCCTCGACGTCGTCGTCGCAGTAGGTCGTGTTCGATCTCGACCCGCTCTGGATCTCGCAGTAGTGGTCGGGCTCTACGTAGACGCTCGGGTCGACGATCACCGGGTACGCCCGCTGGGGCGACCGCAGCCAATCCGCGTCGAGCCGCAGCGCGATCTGGCTGCGCTCGCCCTCGCGCACGATCTCGTAGTGCGCGGCGCGCGAGACGACGCCGCGCGCGTCCTTCATCCACGGCGCGGTGAAGCCGAGCTGCTGGCGCCCCTGCCCGTCCTCGAAAGCGACCGCGCCGGAGGGCTTGACCCGCGGTCTCAGACCGGGTGAGGAGACCTCGAAGAGATAGGTGGAGGCGGCGCCCGCACTGTCGAGCGTCAGCGTCTCCTTCAGCTGCGAGCCGACCACGTCATAGCTGAGGTCGACCTGCTCGACCGCGTCCTCGAAGGTCGCGCGCTCTGCCTCGGCCTCGACCTGCGACCCGCTGTCGCCGTCGACCAGTCTGAACGACAGCACTCTGTCGTCCGCGGCGAACGCGACCGCGCCGGCCGCTGTCGCCGGTACCTCGACATCCACGGTTCCGGCGCCGTTCTCGAGCGTCCCGTCGGGCTGCTCGACGAGGCGGTTGTCGATCCGGCGCCAGGCGCCGCTACCGTCTCTGAAATGCAGCGGAACGCTTGACATGCGCGTCTCGAAGAGGCCGTTCGCAAGCCTGCGCGTCTCGGTGTATTCAGTACGCATGCCGGGAACCTCCGGCCCGGCGCTTGCACGCTGCGGTCCACCTGCACCCGCCCGGTCAGCGCTCGCGGCCGGCGCCGTCACGCTCAACAACGAGATCGCCGCGATGCCGGCGGCGATCCACGACCGCGTCCCTCGGCACTGCCCCCAGCCGTGCATGAACGTCCCCCCGATTGATGAGGCCCGATCGCGTGCGACCAGGCGCATTCGCGCGAACGTAGCACGTCGATGCGCCAGGATCGAGCACGTCGCCGATGCGCGAACGTCACGCCCCCGGCGAGGCCAGAGATCTGTGTTCGGCGGTCTCGGTCAGCCGATCCGCTCGCCCAGCGCCGCGAGGTTCGCGCGGATGCGGGCGATCGGGGCGGCGGTCGGCTCGGTCGCGGCGAAGGCGCGGCCGCGCGGGGTGTCGAGGAAGGCGAGCGCGGCGTGCAGCGAGGCGCGCAGGTCGTAGCCGGTCTCCAGCCAGGCGGCGTTGCCGTAGCGGTCCAGCCGCACGAGCGGGCTGGCGCCGAGGAAGAACGTGTTCGAGGCGTAGGTGCGGATGCGGTTGATGCGGTCCGCGCCGAAGTGGACGTGCTGCATCGCCCGCAGCGTCTCGCCGGCGTAGTCGAAGCCGTCGCGCTCGAACTGCGTGGCGCGGTACATGTCCGCGAACGCCCGCATCAGGGCGATTCGCGCGCTCGGGTCGGCGGGCATCGCGCGATCCCAGCCCGCCGCGCGGTCGCGCGGCGGGCCCGGAGCGGACGTGCGTCAGGTCGGCCAGTAGATGCAGCCGAAGTAGAGCGCGTCGGTGTACGTCTGGAGCGTGCCGGAGGCATAGCCGTCTCTGACCGAGGCGCCGACGGCGAGGCTCGGGCAGGTGTTGACGCCGGGCACGAGCGTCAGCGTCGGGCTGTTGCCCGTGACCGTCGTTCTGAGCACGCCGGAGACGGCGATGCCGGTGCCGACGCGGGCACTGCCGCTGCCGGTCCCGTTCGCCGTGAACGAGCCGCCGGCGGCGTTGCAGCCGTTGGTCGGGAACCACTCGCGCGTGCCGACCGAGATGCCGATCTGGAAGTAGGTCCGCGACCCCGTCCAGAAGGTGTTTCTCGTCATGGTCAGCCCCGCCAGCGAACGGCTCGCGACGCCCGGCCCGTCCGGCCCGGCGGCGCAGATCCACGGGTCGGCGCCGAGCGCGGCGTTGGCGTTGTGGCCGGCGGCGACGATCGTGTTGCCGCTGACCTGCGACGCCTGCGGCACCGTCGGCGAGACGGCGAAGACGATCAGCGCGACGTCGGTCGCGTCGATCACGCTGTTGCCCGTGATCGTCGTGTCCTCGCAGCCGACGCTGATGCCGTCGGTCTGCCGCACCGAGAAGTAGTCCGCGGTGTAGCTCTCGACGAGGTTGCCGGTCACCTGCATGCTCGTGCAGGGGAAGCCGTCGGCCGCGCCGAGCGCGCGGATGCTCGACGCGCCCGAGGGGTTGTCGACGCGGCTGGAGACCACGCCGGCGTTGGTGCCGCCGTGGACCTGGACGCTGTAGCGCTCGCGGTCGTAGCTCGACTCGCGCGGCCGCGCGCCCGAGACCCAGACGTTCTGCAGCCGCGCGCCCGGGTTGAGCACGACCGAGACGCCTCTCCAGCCGGGCTGTCGCACGAGCCGGCCCATGTTCGCGTAGTGGTTGACGTCCGGCGCGCCGGTCGTCGTCAGCGTCACGCCCGCCTTCACGTACAGCGTCCCCGTCAGCCGCACGACCGCGCGCGGCGCCAGCGCCAGCGTGCCGCCGGCAGGGGTCGCGTCGATCGCCGCCTGCAGCGCGGCCTGCGTGCCGGAGAAGCCGCTGCCGCCCAGCGGCGCGGTCGGCGCGTCGTTGACGCCCCAGCCGTAGCCCTGGTCGGCGCTGCAGATCGTGGACGCCATCGATCTGAACGCGGCGCTGTCGAACAGGTCGCTGACGAACGACGTGAACGCATAGCCGCTGTCGAGCGCGGCGACGCGCGTGTCGAAGCCGGCCTGGTCGGGCTCGCTGCTGAGGATCGCGCGGTAGGCGGTCAGCACCTTCGCCGCGCTGCCGTAGCCGAGCGCGGCGTACTCGGGCGACTGGAAGACCTGCTCGCCCTTCGTCTTCAGCGTCGCGGCCGAGCAGCCGTTTCTGTCGAAGAAGGAGACGGCGTCGGCCCAGCCGGGCTGGTCGGGCGCCCTTCCGAGCGCCTCGCTGTAGAGCTTGGCGACGAACTGCGTCGGCTGCGCGGCGGAGGCGGCGGCGGCGAACGCGACGGCGAACCCGCCCGCCCCGGCGACGGCGGCCGCGCACGCGACCGCCGCACGACGGAGGCGGCTCATCTGAGGACCACCTCCCCGCGCACGCGCACGCCCGGCGCTCTCGGCTGCAGCACGTTCTTGACGCCGTCGCGGGCGACCGCTCCGGCGATCTGCGCGTGCCGCACGCCCGCGCCGACGAAGACGTCGGTCCAGACCGGCTGGCGCAGGAACGAGACGTTGTCGGCCGCTATCCGGCCGGTGCGGTTGAAGCTGAGCGCAACCGCGTCGGTCGCGCCGCCGAGCAGCTGCAGCGCGCCCGCGTCGTCACGCGGGTTGCCCGAGAAGGCCGCCTGCGCGAGCTGCAGCGAGCCGTCGCGCACGACGACGCCTCTGAACGCGTTCCAGTTGAAGGCGTTGGCGCCGAAGTTGAAGAAGCGCGCCTGTGTCGCGGCGCCGGCGCCCGGCTCCAGCCGCAGGAACGACTCGCTGAAGCTGCCCGGGGCGGGCGTCGGGATCTCACCTCTGGTCGCGTCGAAGCCCCACGGGACCGCGCCCGCGTCGCAGTTGACGCAGTCGAAGCCGCGCGGGCCGGTGCCCTCGATCACGTACGAGTCGACGGCGGCGTCGAGCCAGAAGCCGTACAGCAGGCCCTCGAAGCCGCGCCCGTCCTGGCGCACGAAGTGGGCGCCGACCTTCTGCCGGTACGCGAACGCCTGGTCGATCACCTCGTTGCGCGCGGAGCCGAGCAGGAAGGCGTCCAGGTTCGTGTCCTGGATCTTCATGATCTTGAAGAAGAGCGCCATCATCGCGTCCCAGTCGGCGGGCGCGCCGGGCAGCGTCGTGTCGGTCGTGCGGAACCAGAAGTGCGGGTTGAAGTGGGTCCGCCGCACGACGCCGCCATCGGAGCGGCCGAGCGCGATGCCGGTCTTCAGCGGCGCGCCGACGACCCAGTCGAGCTGGTGGCCGGTCGTGTCGGCCGAGGCGGCGTCGACGCCCTGCCAGGCGTTGCCGACGTCGACCATCCGCACCCACGCGTCGCGGCCGGCGACGCGGACCGCGTAGGGGTACTGCGCCGGCGCGTCGGCCGACTGCTGCGGGTACCAGGTCAGCAGGCCGCTGAGGCCGGCGCGCGCCTGCACGGTGACCGCCGCCGGACCGGTCGATCTGCCCGCTCCGCCGGTCACGTAGAGGACGGTCGCGGCGGCGTTGGTGTGGAAGGGCGTGATCTGCGCGCCGCGCAGCTCGACGCCGCTGGGCACGTTCAGCGAGCCGGCGAGCCTGTAGCGGCCGGCCGGCAGGTAGGTGATGCCGCCGCCGCTGCGCGCGGTCGCGTCGAGCGCGCGCTGGATCGCGGCGGTCGCGTCGCTGCCGGCGCTCCTGTCGGCGCTGTAGGGCGCGGCGGTCGCGTCGATCAGCGCGCTGCCGCGCGGGCGCGGCAGCGCGGGCAGGCGCGGCGCCTTCGGCGCCGGCCGCAGCAGCGGCGCGAGGCCGTGGTCGACCGTGACCGCCGCGCTCGGCTCGGCGCTGCTGACGTCGCGTCTGAGCAGGTTCGTGTCGACCAGGTCGAGCGCGCCGGCGCCGCTGCGCAGCTGCACCGCCGCACCTCTGCGCGGCCGCTGCACGAGCGAGCGCTGGAGCTGCAGCGCGCCGCCGGAGACGATCGCGGCCGGCCCGTTCGCGGCGCCGCGCAGCGACGAGGCGTAGAGGCCGACGACGCCGTCGGAGCCGGCGCCGAGGTCGACCGCCGGCCCCTGCGAGGCGGTCACGGCGCAGTCCTGGCAGTTGAATGTCGTGCCGCTGAAGCCCTCTCCGGTCGCGATGCCGGCCTGCTCGGCGTCGATGCGCGCGTGCGTCAGCTGGGCGGCGATCGTGTTGACGTCGTCCAGCCGCACGCCGGTGCCGACGCGGCGCAGGTCGAGGTCGGAGTACTGGCCCGAGGAGGAAGTCGTGACGTCGTTGACGACGCCGTTGTCTCTGCGCAGCCGCACGCCGACGGCGGCGTCGGTGACCTCGAGGCCCTTCACGTACTGCGTGTCGGAGCGGCCGATGTCGAGGCCGATCACGTTCGCGCGCGACTGCGCCGCGATCGCCCGCTCCGAGGTGCCGTCCCAGGCCGCCCAGAAGCGCGGCGAGACCGACACGTCCTCGATCCGGCCGACGTCGGTCGCGAAGTCGATCGTGATGCCTCTGCGCAGCGGCGAGATGCGGACCTCGTCGAGGATCCCCAGCTCGTTGTTGTCGGTGCCGGCGCGGATCGCCTCGTACGGGTTGACGAGCGTCACCTGCTTGACGGAGGCGAACTGCGACCCGCCGCCGCCGAGGCGGACGGTCGGGGCGTAGGCGAGCGGCTGGTCGGCGCGCTGTCTCGGGTAGTAGACGTTGAGGCCCTGCACGCCACCGCCGCCGACGAGCGTCAGGAACGGCGTCTGCGAGGCGGGATCGGGATCGGCGAGCAGGACCGTCTGGCGGTCGCTGCGGCGGCCGCCCTGCTGCGGGTCGCGCCAGTCGCCCAGCAGTGTGACGCCTCTGGGCACCCACAGCGGCGTCGCGACGCGGTAGCTGCCGGCGCCGATCCAGACGACGCCGCCGCCGTCGGCGCCGGCCGCGTCGAGCGCTCTCTGGATCGCGGCGTGGGAGTCGCTTCTGCCGGAGGCGTCGGCGCCGTAGGCGGCGACGTCGTAGCGGGCGACGACGGGCACGCCGTCGGGGTCGCGCACGAGCTGCGGGGAACCAGCCCCGCCCGCCCACGCGGCTCTCGCGGGCGGGCCGGACGGGCCGCCGTGGGCGTATGCGGGTACGGCTGAGCCGGCCGCGCAGGCGAGCGCGGCCAGCGCCGGCGCGAGCGCGCGGCGCAGGGGAACGGTCATCTCTCTCCTCTGATGCTGGCGCCGGGGCGGCGCCGTGGGATCAATTCACTTCGCTGCTTCCAGCAGGCCCTGCACGTAGCCGATCGCGTGCAGCCGGCCGAGGTTCGAATAGCCGGGGACGCCGGCCACGTCTCCTTCCAGGAGTGGGTTGTGATCGGTCCGCAGGACGCCGTCGTAGCCGCCGGCCACGTAGGCGCGCATGCACGCGAGCATGTCGGTCGGGCCCTCGTCGTGGAACGTCTCGAGGAACCGCTCCGGCGTGCCGCGCACGTCGCGGAAGTGGACGAAGTGGACGCGGCCGGTCGCGCACAGGCGATCGATCGCGGCGGGCACGTCGGCCGTCATCAGCGCGACGTTGCCCTGGCAGAAGGTGATCCCGTTGACTGGGCTGTCGTGCAGTGACAGCAGCCGCTCGAACGCCTCGACCGAGCGGATGATCCGCGGCACGCCGCGGACGGGCGACAGCGGCGGGTCGTCGGGGTGCAGCGCCAGCCGCACGCCGGCCTCCTCGGCGACGGGGACGATCCGCTGCAGGAACCAGCGCAGGTTCTCCCACAGCGCCGCCTCGTCCTCGCCGTCGCGCAGCGGCACCTCGGCGCCGGCGAAGCGGGCGGCGTCGAAGCCGGCGACGATCGCGCCGCCGCGGCCGCGCACCGCCAGCTCGCTGCGGACCCAGCCGAGCAGCGCGCTCCAGTTGTAACAGAGCACCGGAATCCCGAGCCGGCCCATGCTGCGCACGAGCAGCGCGAACTGCTCCAGCTCCTCCTCGCGGCCGGGGCGGCCGAGGCGGATCCGGTCCATCGGCGGGTTGTCCTCGATCACGTCGAGCGCGAAGCCGTCCGCCTCGACCATCCCGGCGAGGATCGACAGCGGCGCCAGCCCCCACGGGACCTCGCCGTCGTCGCCGCGCCAGTCCTTCAGCCGCCGCGGCAGGACGCCGACGGCGCGTTCGATCCCGACCTGTCGCAGCTGTCGCCACGCGGGCGTAGGCTGGGGGTCGAGCAGGATCTCCGCCAACTGCGGCGCCATCACGTCTCCTCGGGTAATATATCAGTCATGGCCAGCATCTCGGAGCAGCCTCGCCAGGCCCGCGACGTGCTGTACGCGACCCTGCTGGAGGGCATCGTCCAGCTCAGATACCCGCCCGGCGCGCGTCTCTCCGACGTCGCCGTCGCGGCCGAGCTGGGCGTCAGCCGCACGCCCGCGCGCGAGGCGATCCTGCGGCTGGCCGAGGAGGGCCTGGTCGCGGTCCGCCCGCGCTCGGGCACGTTCGTCACGCCGATCGACCCGCAGGCCGTGCGCGAGGCGCAGTTCATCCGCGAGGCGCTGGAGCTGGCCGCGCTG
The DNA here is from genome assembly GCF_030646155.1 of Conexibacter sp. CPCC 205762. GTDB lineage: Bacteria > Actinomycetota > Thermoleophilia > Solirubrobacterales > Solirubrobacteraceae > Conexibacter. The sequence continues at coordinate 109,697 of NZ_JAUTDN010000012.1, read as the reverse complement.
AACGCCGCGCTGGAGCATCCGCAGCGGCTCGACTTCGCCTCGCTGCACGCCAACGTCGCGGCCCAGAGAGCGGCGATCGCGGCCGACGACATCCCCGCCTTCGCCGCGCTCGACACGGCGCTGCACCAGGCGATCTTCACCGCCAGCGGCTTCCCCGCCGTCGCGAGAGTCGCCGCCCCCAGCCGCGCCCACCTCGACCGCGTCCGCAAGCTCAACGAGCGGCCGGAGGCGTTCCCGCAGCTGATCAGGGACCACGGGCGGATCGTCAAGCGGATGGAGGCCGGCGACGCCGACGGCGCGACCGTGACGATGCGCCTGCACGTGCGGCGCGTGCTCGACGTGCTCGAACGGCTGGAGCGCGTGCGGCCGGACCTGTTCGCCTGAGGCGCTAGGCACCGCTGCCTCCCAGCGCCGCCGGCAGCGGCACGTGCGTCACGTGCCAGCCGCCGAAGTTCGCCAGCAGCAGGTCGCCGCTCGCGTCGAGCGCGCCGTTGGTCGGCCGGCACAGCAGGTGCGCCTCGGGATCGGCGACGAGCGTCCGGACCGCGCCGCCGGGCGCGATCGCGAGCACCGCCGACGGCTCGTAGCAGCAGACCAGCAGCGTCCCGGCGGCGGTCGCGACGAGCCCGTCCGGCAGCCCGTCGAGCCCGTCGGCGACGACCTCAGCCGGCCCGGCGGCGTCGCCGGCCGCGTCGAGCGGGATCGCGACGACCTGCCGCCGGAAGGTCTCGGCGACCCACAGCGTCGCGCCGTCGGCCGACAGCGCCAGCCCGTTTGCGAAGTGGAGCGGCTGCTCGACGCAGATCCGCCCCGGTCCGCCGTCGAGCGGAAAGCGCCAGATCGACGGCCGCGGCGCGCCATCGCGGGTCGCGCTGTCGGAGACGAAGAGGCAGCCGCGGGCGGCGTCGACGACGACGAAGTTCGGCTGGACCAGCAGCCCGCGCGTCGCCTCCAGCGGCGCCAGCCGGCCGCTGGAGCGCTCGTAGGCGACGAGCTGCGCGGCCTGCGCGTCGCAGGCGAGCACGCGGTCGCCGGCCTCGTCGACGGCGATCCCGAGCAGGAAGCCGCCGGTCGAGCCGACGACCTCGCGCGCGCCGCCGCCGGCCGCGATCCGGTGCAGCTCGCCGGTCTCGCTGCCGCACCAGACGGTGCCGTCGGCGGCGACCGCGATCCCCTCCGGATGACGCAGCGCGGGGCGCTCGGCCTGGCCGTCGTGGAAGGAGCGCGCCCGCGCCAGCGGGACGAGCGCCTCGGCTGCCGCGAAGGCGCTCACGCCGCGCTCCCGAGCGGCGACCGCCCGACCGCCGCCAGCGCGCTCACGCCGCCACCCCGAAGCGCGAGCGCTCGGCCACCGGCGTCGCCAGCGCGCCGCCGCCGTCGAGGTCGAACAGGTAGAGCCGCTCGGGATCGAGCGCGAGCTGCGCCCGCTCGCCGACGCCGATCGCCGCGCGCGTCGCCAGCCGCGCGATCAGCGTCGCGCCGCTGCCGGCCAGCGGCGCCGGCGTGCCGTCGTCGGCCTCGCGCGCCGCCTCGACCTCGGCGGTCGCGACCGGCCGCGCGCCGGTCTCGACGTGCACGAGCACCTCCGAGCCGAGCACCTCGGTGCCGGCGACGACCCCCGACAGCAGCGGCGCGCCCGGACGCGCGCCGGCCTCGGCGACGTCCTCCGGCCGCACCCCCAGCGCGACGCGGCCGCCGACCCGGTCGGCGACCGCCCGCGCCTGCTCCGCCCCGAGCACGACCTCCTCGGCGCCGACGCGCGCGGCGACGCCGCCGTTCGCGCGCGCGACCAGCTCGACCTCGAACAGGTTCATCGCGGGCGAGCCGATGAAGCTCGCGACGAACAGGTTGGCCGGCCGCTCGAACAGCTCCTCGGGCGTCGCGAACTGCTGCAGCACGCCGTCGCGCATGATCGCGATCCGGTCGGCGAGCGTCATCGCCTCGACCTGGTCGTGCGTGACGTAGAGCGTCGTCACCGCGAGCTGGCGCTGCAGCCGGCTGACCTCCATCCGCATCTGCACGCGCAGCTTCGCGTCGAGGTTGGAGAGCGGCTCGTCCATCAGCAGCAGCGCGGCGTCGCGGACCATCGCGCGCGCCATCGCGACGCGCTGGCGCTGGCCGCCGGAGAGCGCGCGCGGCTTGCGCTTCAGCAGCGGCGTCAGCCCGAGCGTCGCGGCGACCTCCTCGACCCGTCTCGCTCGCTCCTGCTTGGCGACCCTGCGGGCGCGCATGCCGAAGGCTATGTTGTCGGCGACCGACAGATGCGGGAACAGCGCGTAGCTCTGGAAGACCATCGCGATGTCGCGCTGCTGCGGCTCGACGTCGTTGAGCCGCCGCTCGCCGAGCCGGATCTCGCCGCTGCTGACCGTCTCCAGCCCGGCCAGCATCCGCAGCGTGGTCGACTTGCCGCAGCCCGACGGGCCGACCAGCACGACCAGCTCGCCGTCGCGCGTAGTCAGGCTCAGCCGGTCGACCGCGGTCGAGCCGTCGGGGAAGGTCTTGGTGACCTGCTCGAATGCAACCTCAGCCATCTCTCAACCCTTCACCGCGCCGGTCAGGCCGGCGTTCACGTAGCGCTGCAGGACGGCGTACAGGACGATGATCGGGACGACGATGATCGTCGCCGCCGCGAGCACCTCGTTCCAGTGCACGACGTTCTGGCTCAGCAGGTTCTGCAGGCCGAGCGGGAGCGTGAACGAGTCTCTCTCGTTCAACGTCACGCTCGGCAGCACGTACTCGTTCCAGACGCTGACGCAGTTGAGCACCGCGACGGTGATCAGCGCCGGCCGCGCGAGCGGGAAGTAGACGCGCGCGAAGACGGCAAGCTCGCCGTAGCCCTCCATCCGCGCGGCGTCGCGCAGCTCGCCCGGGATCGACGCGAAGTAGCCGCGCAGGATCAGGATCGCCAGCGGGCCCGCGCCGTTGACGACCGGCAGGATCACGCCCCACTTGGTGTCGATCAGGCCGAGCTCGCGGTCGAGGATCACGATCGGCAGCAGCACCGTCACCGCCGGCACCAGCAGCGCGCCGACGAACAGCAGGAAGAGCGCGTTTCTGAACGGGAAGTCGAGCACCGCGAAGGCGTAGGCGGCGAGCGGGAAGACGATCAGAATCAGCACGATCGCGGCGACCGTGATCAGCGTGCTGTTGAGCAGCAGCGTGACGAAGTCGAGCTGCTCCCAGACCGCGCGCACGCCGTCGAGCGTCGGCTCCGACGGCAGCGGCGAGGCGGTCCCGAGCACGTCCTGCTGGGACTTGAAGCCGCCGCCCAGCATCCACAGGAACGGATAGACGCTGACGATCAGGTAGAGCGCCAGCAGCGCGCCGACGAGCGCGCGCAGCGGGCGGATCTCGCGCAGCCTGCTCATGAGCGGGTCCGATCTCGCATGATGCGGAGGTTCAGCAGCGACAGCGCGAGCGCGAGCGCGAACAACGTCCAGCCGAGCGCGCTGGCGAGGCCGAGGTTGTTGTTGCCGCGGTCGAACGCGAGTCTGTAGACCTGCAGGCCGAGCACGTTGGTCGAGTCGACCGGCCCGCCGTTGGTCATCAGCAGGAACAGCTGGAAGTTCTGCAGCGCCTCGCGCAGGCAGATCACGATCAGCAGCGCGGTGATCGGCGCCAGCAGCGGCCATACGACGCGCCGCACGATCGTCCACTGGCTCGCGCCCTCGACGCGGGCCGCCTCGAACAGCGACTCGTCGATCGTCTGCAGGCCGGTCAGGAACAGCAGGATCCCGAGCGGGACCGTCATCCAAACGAGCACCGCGATCGTCGCCGGCAGCGCTGTCGAGGTCGAGCCGAGGAAGCCGTCGGCCTGCGCGAGCGAGTCGAGCCCGACGCTTCTCAGCAGCGAGTTGACGGCGCCGGCCGGCTCGTACATGAAGCGCCAGGCGTAGTAGACGCCGACGCCGGCGGTCACGTACGGGAGGAAGTAGAGCGTCCGCAGCGTCGCGCGCAGCCGCGCGATCGAGTTCAGCATCACCGCGATCGGCAGGCTGATGCCGACGACCAGCACGGGCAGCGCGACCATCACGATCGCCGTCTTGCCGACCGCGCCGCGCACGCGCGGCGCCAGCACCGGATCGGCCGAGAAGAGGTCCTTGAAGTTCTGCAGGCCGACCCACGTCCACTCGGGCGAGAGGCCGTTCCAGCGGTTGAAGCTGAGCATGAAGCCGTACGCGACCGTGTAGACGCCGAAGATCGCGAACAGCACGACCGCGGGCGCGAGGAAGCCGTACGCCGTCAGCGACTGCTTCAGGCCGTAGCGGCGCGCGGCCCGGCGGCGGCGCGGGCGCGCGAGCGCGCGGCGGCCCTGCGGCCGCCGCGCCCCCGCCTCCGCGCTCGCGTCTACTTCTGCGCTGCCCATGCCTTCGCGTACGTCTCGGTCAGCTCGTCGCCGACCTGCTGAGGCGTCGCCTTGCCCGCCACCAGCTTGTTCAGCGTGTCGGCCGTGCCGGGCGTGACGGGGCCGGCGCCGGCGCCCGGGTCGGCCGAGAAGTCGTTGACGTCGAGGACGTCGTCGCCGGGCGGGCTGAGCGCGGCGAACATCTCGCGCAGCGCCGGGTTCCAGCTCGCGGTCTCGTCGCCGAGGTCGGTCGCGGGGATGTCGTTGGCGCCCTCGCCGAACAGTCTCGCGCCCTCTCTGCTGCTGAGGAATCTGAGGAAGTCGATCGCCTCGGCGCGGTTCTTGCTCGTGCTCGCGACGCCGGCCGACACGAGCGGCGCGGGGGCGAGCTTCGTCTTGTCGTAGGCGCCGCCCTCGGGCGGCGGGACCGGGAAGACCATCACGTCGTCGAGGTCCATCCCCTGATCGAGCAGGAACGACAACGTGTACGTGCCGCCGACGTCCCAGGTGGCGCTGCCGTCGGCGAACTTCTGGTCGGCCTCGTCGATCCCGAGCGCGAGCACGCCCGGCACCCACAGCGGCGTCAGCCTGTCGTACAGCTCCAGCGTCTCGATGCTCTTGGGCGAGTTCCAGGCGACGCTCGGGTTCTTGCCCTGGCGGTTGAGGAAGTCGGCTCTGCCGAGGTAGTCGAACGAGAGCGGGCGGAAGAACCAGTAGTAGCCGGTCGGCGGGATCTTCAGGCCGGTCGCGATGCCGCCGCTGTCGCCCAGTCTCGCGCGCGTTCTCTCGATCGCGGCGATCATCTCCTGGTAGGTCGCGGGCGGCTTCGAGACGTCGACGCCGGCTCTTCTGAGCGCCGACTTGCGCGCGAAGACGAAGCCGGCCGAGCCCGACAGGTACGGGACGGCGTAGAAGTGGCCGGGCTCGAGGCCTTCCAGGCTCGTGCTGGAGTTGGCCGCCGAGGCCTTGATTCTCTCCTCCGTCAGGCTGGTGGCGGCGACGGCGCTCGGGTACAGCTCGTCCTGCCACGCTCTGTCGAACTCGCCGCTGATGTCGTCGAGCACGCCGGCGGCGGCGAACTGCCACTCCTCGCTCGCGCTGTGCGCGGAGACGATGTCGGGCAGGTCGCGCGTGTTGGCGGCCGCGCGGACCTTCGTCGCGTAGGCGTCGTCCGGCGTGTAGACCTGGATTCTGAGCGTGTTGCCGGTGCTTCTGCCCCACGCCTCCGCGGCCGCCTCCAGACCGGGGACGTTCGACTGCTTGAACGTCCACATCGTCAGGTTCTTGCCGCTGCCGGCGTCGCCGGAGCCGCTGCCGCCATCGTCGCCGCTGCTGCCGCAGCCGGCGCCGAACGCGATCAGCGCGCCGGCGCTCAGCAGTGCGGCCGCGCGCATCCTCGCGCGCAGACGTCCGTGCCCGTGCTTCGTGCCTACCATGCTCTCCTCCTCGGGCGCCCGCGACCGGCCACCCAACTGATATATGAGATCATCACCACTGCACCGCCGCTCTGTCAAGGCCGCGGTCACGACAACGTGCGTCAGCCGCGCGGGTGCGCGGCCCTGAAGCCCAGCAGCGCGACCGCGCGGGCGGTCGCGTAGGCGGTCCGGCGGCCCGGCAGCGGCGCGCGCAGCTCGGTCTCCGGATGGAACGCGCGCACCAGCTGCTCGGTCGGCAGCGGCGCGAGCGTGTCGTCGGCGACGACGTAGACGGGATGGAAGCCGGGCGCGACGGTCGCCTCGACCGCCAGCCGGCAGGCGCGCGCGGCGTCGCGCACGTCGAGATAGGCCCACAGCTCTCTCGACCCCTCCGCCGGATCCTCCGCCACGCGCGCGGCCCGCGCCGCGATCGCCGCGGACGTGTCGGTGAAGGGGAAGCGCAGCGCGACGACCGCGATCCCGTCGCGGCGGCAGAACATCGCCTCCGTCGCCTCGTCGCACTGCTTCGCGAGCGCGTACGCCTCTCTCGGGCGCAGCGGATGCGCCTCGTCCAGCGGCAGGTACAGCGGCGAGACGTGATCCTCGGCCCACGCCGCGCCGAGGATCGAGACGCTCGACGCCGTCACGACCCGCCGCACGCCGGCGCGGACCGCCTCGTCGAGCACGGTGAACGTCGCCTGCGTGTTGCCGGCGAACAGCTCCGGGTCGGGGACGATCCCCGGCGCCGGCACGCCGGCGAGGTGGACGACCGCGTCGGCCCCTGCCAGCGCGGTGCGCACGAGCGCGCCGTCGCGGCAGTCGCCGACGTGGATCGCGGCCGCGCCGCCGTCGCCCGCCGGGATGCCGGCCCCGGCGCGGTCGAGTGCGACGACGGCGTGGCCGCCTGCTGCCAGCTCCGCGACGACGACGCGGCCGATGCCGCCGCCGGCGCCGGTCACCAGCACGTTCATGCGGCCGCCTTGATCAGGCCCTGCAGGTAGCCGATCGCGTGCGCTCTCGCCTGCAGGTAGCCGCTGTCGCCGATCATCCTCGGGACGTGGTCGTCCAGCAGCGGGCCGTCGAAGCCGACGCGCCGCAGCTGCCGCATGACGGCGGCCGGGTCGAAGTTGCCGTCGCCGATGAACGCCTCCTCGAAGCGCGGGACGGTGCCGCGCACGTCGCGGAAGTGGACGTAGGCGATCCGCCCGGACGGGCCGAGCAGGTCGATCGCGCGCTCGACCGCGGCCGCGCCGCCCGGCATCGCCGAGACGGTCCCGAGGCAGAGGTCGACGCCCCATGCCGGCGAGCCGCCGCTGGCCGCGTCGGCTCTCGCGAGCGCCTCCGGCGAGGTGAAGATGCGCGCGTTGCCGCCGATCGCCGCGACCGGCGGATCGTCGGGGTGCAGCGCCAGCCGCACGCCCGCCTCCTCGGCGACCGGCAGCAGCTCCGCCAGGAAGCGGTCGTGGTTGGCCCACAGCGCCTCCGCCGACAGCTGCTGCGACGGCGAGGCGTGCGGCATCTCGATCCGGTTGCCGGCCTCGACCTGCGCGAGGTCGAAGGCGGTCACCGCGGCGCCGCCGCGGCTGGGCGCGGCGAGATCGGTGCGCCAGACGAACGTCGGCATGAAGTTGTAGCCGAGGATCGGCACGCCGGCGCGGCCGAGCGCGCGGATCGTGTCGGCGATCGCGGCGAGCTGCTCGTCGCGGCGCGGGCCGCCGAGCATCACGTCGTCGTAGAAGCCGTACGGGAGGTTCTCGATCACCTCCAGCCGCAGCCCGAGCGCGGCGCAGCGGTCGCGCAGCGCGGCGACGTCCTCGTACCGCCAGCGGCCGTCGGCCGCCGGCAGCTCCGGCGTGTTGAACTGCACGCCCGTGATGCCGAGCTGGCGCGCGTAGGCCGCGAGCCCCTCGTCGAGCGTGCTGATCTGCCCCAGGATGACCTGCATCTCTCTCCAGCCCTCTTGCGTGTGAGTCAGGCGGCCGTCAGCCCGCCGTCGATGACGAACTCCGACCCGGTCACGAACGCGGCCGCGTCGGAGGCGAGGTAGAGCGCCGCCTCGGCGACCTCCTCGGGCCGGCCGAGCCGGCCGGCCGGCTGACGCGCGACGAGCGCCGCGCGCGCCGCCTGCGGATCGGCGGCGGCGTCCAGCAGCGCACCCACCCAGGGCGAGTCGACCGTCCCCGGGCAGAGGCAGTTGCAGCGCACGCCGCTGGCGGCGTACTGGACCGCGACCTGCTTGGTCAGCGCGATCACCGCGCCCTTGCTGGCGCAGTAGGCGGCGCGGTCGCGCAGGCCGACCATGCCGGCGATCGAGGCGGTGTTGACGATCGCCCCGCGGCGGGCCGCGAGCATGTGCGGCAGCGCGTGCCTGATGCCGTTGAAGGTGCCGGTGACGTTGACGGCGAAGACGCGCTCCCACTCCTGCGCGGTCGTCTCGATCACGTCTCTGGTCGAGCCGATCCCGGCGTTGTTGCAGAGCACGTCGAGGCGGCCGTGACGGTCGACGGCGGCGTCGATCGCCTGTGCGAACGCCGCGCCGTCGGTGACGTCGAGCGCCTGCGCGTCGGCGCCCTTGGGGACGCCCGCGGGGTCGAGGTCGGCGGCGACGACGCGCGCGCCCTCGCCGAGGAAGCGGCGCGCCATCTCGCGGCCGATGCCGGAGCCGGCGCCGGTCACGACGACGACCCGGCCGGCGAAGCGGCCGGCACTGCCCGACGCTGTCTGCATCATCCTGCGGTCTCCTCGTCCAACGTGCGATAGGCGATCTGCTGCTCGGTCCCGCTGCGCGCCGCGCGCGCGATCGCGTCGCAGACCTCGGCGCAGCGGTAGCCGTCTTCCGCGCTCGCGCCGAGCGGCGCGACCGCGTGACGACCGGCGATCGCGCCGACCAGGTGGGCGAGCTCGAAGACGAAGCTGTCCTCCCAGCCGATCGCGTGCCCGGCCGGCCAGCTCGTCCGCAGGAACGGATGCGCCGGCTCGGTCACCGCGATCCGGCGGAAGCCGTCGCTGACCGCGTCGCCGACCGTCATCAGCTGCAGCTCGTCCTTGCGCTCCTGGTCGAACAGGAGCGAGCCGCGGGTGCCGTTGACCTCGATCGCGAGCTGGTTCTTGCGGCCGGGCGCGACGCGGCTCCCCTCGAGCGTGCCGATCGCGCCGTTGTCGAAGGCGACCGTCGCGGCGAAGGCGTCGTCGACGTCGACCGCGCCGCCGGGACGCTCGCCGACGAAGGTCGCGAGGCGCGCGGCGACGGCGGCCGGCTCGCCGACGAGGTGGCGCGCGAGGTCGACGACGTGCGAGCCGAGGTCGCCGAGCGCGCCGGCGCCGGCCTGCTGCGCGTCGAGCCGCCACGTGGCGGGCGCGTCTGGATCGACCAGCCACGACTGCAGGTAGCGGGCGCGGAAGTGGCGGATCTCGCCGAGCGCGCCGTCGGCGATCAGCTGCCGCGCGAGCGCGACGGCGGGGAAGAAGCGGTAGTTGAAGCCGGTCATGTGGACGACGCCCGCGCGCTCGACCGCCGCCCAGATCGCGAACGCCTCCTGCGCGTCACGCCCGAGCGGCTTCTCGCAGAGGACGTGCTTGCCGGCGCGCGCGGCGGCGATCGTGGGCGCGGCATGAAGCGCGTTGGGTCCGCCGTTGGAGACGAGCCCGATCGCCGGGTCCTCGATCAGCTCCTGCCAGTCGAAGACGGCGCGCTCGTAGCCGAACTCGCGCGCCATCCGCGTGGTCGCCTCGCGGTCGCGCGCGCAGAGCGCGACCAGCCGCAGCGGCAGCTCGGGAGCGACCCACGCGAGCTTGCGCAGCGCGATCGAGTGCGCGCGGCCCATGAAGCCGCGGCCGAGCATGCCGACGCCGAGCGCATCGCCGCCCCCGCCGCCGCTGCCGCCGCTGCCCGCGCCGCCGCCGTCGGGCGCGCTCGTGCTGGCCTCTCCTCTCACCACGCAACTAATATATCAGAGCTGGTCAACCACCCGTCCTGGAACGACCGCGCGCCGCCCGGCGAGGGGCGGCGCGCGGGGCCGGGGCTACTCGGCGCGCAGGAACTGCCGCACCGCGATCGTCATCAGCACCAGCCCGAGCAGCAGCACGAGCGCGACCTCGAACCAGACCGGCAGCGTCCAGCCGAACCACGAGACGCCCGGGTCGAGCGTCGCGCGCGCGGCGTCGGAGACGTCGAGGTGGTCGAAGACGAGCCGCCGCATCGGGTCGACGACGTACGTCAGCGGGTTGATGCGGTTGAGCACTTCCAGCCAGGTCGGCAGGCCGGAGACCGGGAACAGCGAGCCCGACAGGAAGACGAGCGGGAAGACGAACAGCTGCATGATGCTCGTGAAGGTGCGGATGTTCTTGATCCGCGTCGCCACCATCAGGCCGAAGGCGGTCACGGTGAAGGCCGCGATCAGCAGCAGCGCGAGCAGGCCGAGCAGCATCAGCGGGTCGTACGGCACGTCGACGAGGCCGGCGAGCGCCAGCATCACGACGCCCTGGGAGGCGGCGACGGTCGTGCCGCCGAGCGCCTTGCCGAGCAGGATCGAGCTGCGGCTGACGGGCGCCACCAGCATCTCCCGCATCACGCCCAGCTCGCGGTCCATCACGAGCGTGATCGCGCTGAACATCGCGGTGAAGACGACCGCGAACGACAGCATCCCGGGGAAGATGAACGTCTTCAGGTCGACGCCGTCGGTCGAGGCGGCCGACAGCTGCTGCAGGCCGCTGCCGATCACGAACAGGAACAGCAGCGGCTGCACCAGCCAGGCGACCATGCCGGCCTTGTCGCTGACGAAGCGCGTCAGCTCGCGCCGCCAGACGATCTTGACCGCGCGCAGCTCGGAGCGCCACGAGCGCTCCGGCACGCGGATCGCGACGGGTTCGGGGATCGTGGTGAGTGCTGTCATCTGCGCATCGCCTTCATCATCTGCAGGTGGGCACGGTTGCGGTTGGAGCCGGCGTCGCCCTCGGCGTCGCGGATCGTCGAGCCGGTCCAGCGCATGAAGACGTCGTCGAGCGTCGGCCGCGATACGGCGACCGAGGTGATCGCGACGTCCAGCTCGGCGAACAGCCGCGGCACGAACGCCTCGCCCGACTCGACGTGGAAGGTGACCGCCCCCTCGGCGACGGTCGCCTCGATCCCGAACCGCTCCCGCAGCTCGGCCAGGGCGGCCTCGTCGTCGGCGGTGCCGATCACGACGCGGTCGGTCCCGACGCTCGCCTTCAGCGCCTCAGGCGTGTCGAGCACGACGATCTCGCCGCGATCCATGATCGCGATCCGGTCGCAGAACTCGGCCTCGTCCATATAGTGGGTCGTCATGAAGATCGTCGTGCCCTCTCTTTCTTGCAGCGCGCGGATGTAGCGCCAGATCGAGCTGCGCGTCTGCGGGTCGAGGCCGATCGTCGGCTCGTCGAGGAACAGCACGCGCGGCGAGTGCATCAGCCCGCGCGCGATCTCCAGCCGCCGGCGCATGCCGCCGGAGAAGGTGATCACGGGCTGGTCGCGGCGGTCGGCGAGGTCGACCATCTCCAGCATCTGCTGCATCCGCGCGGGGATCACGGCCGGGTCGATCCCGTACAGCTCCGCGTGCAGGCGCAGGTTCTGGTCGGCGGTCAGCTGGTTGTCGAGCGTCGAGTCCTGGAAGACGAGGCCGATGTGGCGGCGGACGCTGTCGCGCGCGGCGACGACGTCGAAGCCGCTCACGCGCGCGGCGCCCGCGGTCGGCTTCGCGAGCGTGCAGAGCATGTTGATCGTCGTGCTCTTGCCGGCGCCGTTGGGGCCGAGGAAGCCGAACACCTCGCCCGGCGGAACGGTGAAGGAGACCCCTCTCACGGCCTCGACCTCACCGAAGGACTTGCCGAGGCCGTCGACCTCGATCGCGGGTGGGGATGTGGAAGTCATGACGGGCACTGTAACAGTACAGTCACTGTAAGAATAGGGCGTCTGTATCGTGTATGCTTATGACAGGCCACAGACCTGAGGGCTTGCGCGAGCGCAAGAAGCGCGCCACGCGCGACGCGATCGCCGCCACCGCCCGCCGCCTGTTCGCCGAGCGCGGCTTCGACACCGTCACCGTCGCCGAGATCGCCGTCGCCGCCGACGTCTCCGAGAAGACGGTCTTCAACCACTTCGCGACGAAGGAGGACCTCGTCTTCGCCGGCGGGGACACGGGGATGCTGGCGCTCGTCAGCGCCGTCAGAGAACGCCCCGCGGGCACCTCCGTGCTCGACGTCTTCCGCGCGAACTCGGAGGCGATGCTCGCCGTCGTCGCCAGAGGCGAGACCGAGAACAGCCTGCTCGTCCCGCGGATCGTGCGCGGCAGCCCGCACCTGCAGGAGCGGCTGACGGCCGGCTGGGCGAGAGAGGTCGACGCGCTCGCCGCCGCGATGGCGGAGGCGACCGGCGCCTACCCCGGCGACCTCGTCCCCGACGTCGTCGCGCGCACGCTCGCCTGGACGCTGATCGCGATCTTCCGCCAGACGTTCGCCGCGCTGCTGGCCGGCGAGGACCCCGCCGCGGTCGCGCAGCGCATGCGGCCCGAGGCCGCCCGCGCCTACGACCAGCTCGCCGCCGGGCTCGGCGGCTACGGGGTCGCCGGCGACTGAGCGGCGAGACGGCTCGGCGGCGGGACCTGCTCCCGCCGCCACGAGTCGATCACCAGCAGCGTGCGCGTCGAGGCGACGTCCGCTTCGCGGCGGAGGGCGGCGATCGTGGTGCGGAGCTGGTCGGGGCCGCTGACGCGCAGGCGGGCGACGGCGTCGGGGTCGCCGGCGAGCGTCAGCACCTCGACGACCGCGTCGAGCCGGCGCAGGCGCGCGAGCACCTCGCCGACGCCGGCGCGGCCGGCGACGCGCAGCTCGACCAGCGCCTCCAGCGAGCCGCCGAGCAGCGTCTCGTCGATCACGGCCGTGTAGCCGCTGATCACGCCGGCCCGCTCGAGCCGCTCGACGCGGCGACCGACCGGCGCCGGCGACAGCCCGACCCGCCGCGCCAGCTCCGCCACCGGCAGCCGCCCGTCGGCCCGCAGCAGCGCCAGCAGCGCGCGGTCGACGTCGTCGACGTGGACGGCGCCCGGCATCGCGTCAGGGGGTGGCCGGGCGCCGGCGCGCGGCGGGGCCGGACGGGGCGCGGCGCACGGCGCGGCGGCTCATGCGCTCGGCGAGGCGGCCGCGGCGGCGATGCGCGTGACCTCGGCCGCGATCTCGCTGCCCAGCTCGACGGTCGTGCCGCTGCCGCCGAGGTCGGGCGTCAGCGGCGCCTCCTGCGGGCCGCGCGCGAGCACCTGCTCGATCGCGCGCAGGACAGCCGCGCCGGCCGCGTCATGGCCGAGGTGGTCGAGCATCATCGAGGCGCACCAGATCTGGCCGATCGGGTTCGCGATCCCCTTGCCGGCGATGTCCGGCGCGGAGCCGTGGACCGGCTCGAACAGGCTCGGGAAGAGCCGCTCGGGGTTGATGTTGGCGCTCGGGGCGATCCCGATCGTGCCCGCGCAGGCGGGACCGAGGTCGGAGAGGATGTCGCCGAACAGGTTGGAGCCGACGACGACGTCGAACCAGTCCGGGTGCAGGACGAAGTTCGCCGTCAGGATGTCGATGTGGAACTTGTCGACGGCGACCTCGGGGTAGGAGGCCGCCATCGCCGCGACACGCTCGTCCCAGTACGGCATCGTCACCGAGATGCCGTTGCTCTTCGTCGCCGAGGTGAGCTTGCGGCGCGGCCGTCTCATCGCCAGCTCGAAGGCGTACTTGAGCACGCGGTCGACGCCGGTGCGCGTCATCACCGTCTCCTGCATCACCGTCTCGCGCTCGGTCCCCTCGAAGATGCGCCCGCCGATCGAGGAGTACTCGCCCTCGGTGTTCTCGCGCACGACCCAGAAGTCGACGTCGCCCGGCTCACGCCCCGTCAGCGGCGAGGCGACGCCCGGCATCAGCCGCGTCGGCCGCAGGCTGACGTACTGGTCGAAGCCGCGGCGGAACTGCAGCAGGCTGCCCCACAGCGAGACGTGGTCAGGCACGACCTCGGGCCAGCCGACGGCGCCGAAGAAGATCGCGTCGAACGGGCGCAGCGTCTCGAACCAGTCGTCCGGCAGCATCTTCCCGGTGCGCTGCCAGTACGGCGCGCTGGCGAAGTCGAACTCGCGGTAGGACAGCGAGATGCCGAAGGCGGCGGCGGCCGCGTCGAGCACGCGCACGCCCTCGGGCACGACCTCGGTGCCGATGCCGTCGCCGGGGATGACGGCGATCGTGTTCGCCTGCACGTCAGACACTCTGTTCTCTTCCTGATTCGGGGAAATGGCACGCGACAGCGTGCCCGTCGGCGCCCTCCAGCGGTGGCGCGACCTGTGCGCACAGCTCGGTCGCCTTCCAGCAGCGGGTGCGGAAGCGGCAGCCGCTCGGCGGGTCGGCCGGGCTCGGCACGGCGCCGCTGAGCACGATCCGTCTGCGTCTGCGCTCGACCACCGGGTCGGCGACCGGGACGGCGGACAGCAGCGCGTGCGTGTACGGATGCCGCGGCGCCTTGAACAGCTGCGCGACCGTCCCCGTCTCGACGAATCTGCCGAGGTACATGACCGCGACGCGGTCGCTGACGTGGCGCACGACGGAGAGGTCGTGGGCGATGAAGACGTACGTCAGGCCGAGGTCGCGCTGGAGGTCGGCGAGCGTGTTGACGACGCCCGCCTGGACGCTGACGTCGAGCGCCGAGACCGGCTCGTCGAGCACGATCACCTGCGGCTCGACGGCGAGCGCCCGCGCGATCCCGATCCGCTGCCGCTGGCCGCCGGAGAACTCGTGCGGGTAGCGGTTGGCGTGCGCCGGGTTGAGGCCGACGAGGTCGAGCAGCTCACGCACGCGCGCGTCCTGGCCGCCGCGGTGGAGGCCGTGGATCTGCAGCGGCTCGGCGAGGATCGCGTTGATCGACATGCGCGGGTCCAGCGACGCGTACGGGTCCTGGAAGACCATCTGGATCTTGCGCCGCACGGCGAGCCGGCGCCCGCGCGCGCGGCCCGAGATCTCCTCACCCGCGAGCCGCACCGAGCCCGTGTCGGGCGGATGCAGCTGGACGATCGAGCGCGCCAGCGTGCTCTTGCCGCAGCCCGACTCGCCGACGATCCCGAACGTCTCGCCGCGGCCGACCTCGAACGACACGCCGGAGACCGCCTGCACCGGCGCGCCCTTGCGGCGGAAGCCGTTGCCGCCGCTCTCGTACGCCTTCACGAGCTGGTCGACTTCGAGCACTGCGGTCACGTCCATCCCTCTCTCGCGACGTCGATGCGGGCGCAGACGGCGACGTGCCCGGCGGCGATCTCCGCGACCGGCAGCGGGTCGCTGTCGCAGAGGCCGGCGAGCGCGTGCGGGCAGCGCGGCAGGAAGCGGCAGCCGGCCGGCAGCTCGGTCGGGTTCGGCGGGCGCCCGGGGATGTACCGCAGGCGGCCGTCGTCGGCGTCGTCGTCGAGCCGAGGCAGCGACTGCAGCAGCCCCTGCGTGTAAGGGTGCGACGGCAGCGCGAACAGCGGCTCGACCGGCGCCTCCTCGACCTTGCCGCCGGCGTACATGACGACGACGCGATCGGCGAGGCCGGCGACGACGCCGAGGTCGTGCGTGATCAGCAGCACCGCCGCCTGCGTCCGCTCCTGCACCTCCTTCAGCACCTCCAGCACCTGCGCCTGGACGGTCACGTCGAGCGCGGTCGTCGGCTCGTCGGCGATGATCACGTCGGGGTCGTTGGCGATCGACATCGCGATCATCACGCGCTGGCGCATGCCGCCCGAGAACTCGTGCGGGTACTGGTCGGCACGCTGCTGCGCGGAGGGGATCCCGACCGTCTCCAGCAGCTCGATCGCGCGCGCCCGCAGGGCCTCCTTCGGCACCGAGCGGTCGTGCACGCGGACCGCCTCCATCAGCTGGCGGCCGACCGTGTGGGCCGGGTTGAGCGCCGCCAGCGCGTCCTGGAAGACCATCGCGATGCCCTTGCCGCGCACGCCGCGCAGCTCCTTCTCGGGCGCGCCGATCAGCTCCCGCTCGCGGAAGCGGATCGAGCCGCCGAGCGTCGCCGTGTCGGGCAGCAGGCCGAGCACCGCCATCGCGGTCGCGCTCTTGCCCGAGCCCGACTCGCCGACGATCCCGACGGTCTCGCCGGGGAAGACGTCGAGGCTGAGCCCGTCGACCGCGACGGCCGGGCCGTCGTCGGTCGCGAACGTCACGCGCAGCTCGTCGATCCTCAGGATCGGTTCCATCACCGTCTCCTCGCGCGCTGGTCGAAGGCGTCGCGCAGCCCGTCGCCGATGAAGTTGACGCACAGGACCGTCACGAGGATGAAGACGCCCGGGAAGATCAGCAGATAGGTCTGGTCGGTGCCGAGCAGGCCGGCCGCGTCGCTCAGCAGCTGCCCCCAGCTGCTCTGCGGCGGCTGCACGCCGAAGCCGAGGAAGCTGAGCGTCGACTCGACGATGATCGCCGCCGCGACCGCGAGCGAGACGTTGACCGCGATCACGCCCGCGAGGTTGGGCAGCATGTGGCGGACGATGATCCGCGTCGTGCTCGCGCCCAGCAGCTTCGACGCCTCGATGAACTCCTTCTCGCGCAGCGACATCACCTGCGAGCGCGCGACGCGCGCGATCGAGGTCCAGCCGATCGCGCTCAGCACGAGGATGATCGTGAACGGCGAGCTGCCGAGGCCCTGCAGCGCGAGCGCCAGCACGGCGACCGCCGGCACGATCAGGAAGAGGTCGACGGTGCGCATGATCAGCTCGTCGACCCAGCCGCCGAGGTAGCCGGCCAGCGCGCCCAGCAGCGTGCCGATGATCGTCGACAGGACCGCGACCGCGAGCCCGATCGAGAGCGAGATGCGACCGGCGTAGAGCAGCTCGCTGAGGAAGTCGCGGCCGAGCGCGTCGGTCCCGAGCAGGTGGCCGTCGCTGCCGGGGCCGACGGGGCCCAGCAGCAGGTCCTGCTGGTTCTGCGCATAGGGCGCGATCAGGTTCGCGCCGAAGCAGCAGATCGCCAGCAGCAGCAGGACGATCGCGCCGGCCATCGCGAGCCGGTGGCGGCGGAAGCGGCGCCCGATCACGCGCCACTGCGAGCGCGCCTTCTCCGGCCGCGCCGCGGCGGGGCTCTCCACGGAGGCGCTCATCGCAGCTTCACCTTCGGATCGAGCAGCGCGTAGCTGAGGTCGGCCATCAGGTTGAAGAAGACGACGGCGATCGCGACGACGAACATCCACGGCACCAGCACGAACACGTCGCCGGCCTGCAGCGACTGCAGGAACAGCCGGCCCATGCCGGGGATCGAGTAGATCTGCTCGGTCACGATCAGGCCGCCGAACAGCACGCCGGTGTCGAGCGCGACGATCGTCACGAACGGCGCCAGCGCGTTGCGCAGCGCGTGCCGCAGGACGATCGCGCGCGGCGGCACGCCCTTCGCTCTCGCCGTCCGCACGTAGTCGCTGGAGAGCACGTCGAGCATCGAGGTGCGGGCGAAACGGCTCCAGCTCGCGGTCAGCGTCACCGTCAGCGTCGCCAGCGGCAGCACGAGGTGGCGCAGGTAGTCGAGGTTGAAGCCGCTCGTGCCGGGCGAGTGGAGCCCGACGAAGTAGAACGGCGGCTCGCTCCAGCCGAGCGACTGCACCGGCCAGACCGCGACCAGCTGGATCAGCACGAGGCCGAACCAGAAGGCCGGCAGCGAGATGCCGACGTAGGCGAGGCCGCTGAGCACGTAGTCGCCGGCCGAGTACTGCCGCACGGCGGTGTAGACGCCGATCGCGAGCGCGACGAAGGCGGCCAGCAGCACGCCCCAGAACATCAGCTGCAGCGTCGGCCACAGCGCGCTGCCGACGAGCGACGAGACGCTCCCGCCGGTGCGGGTGCTCGTGCCCCAGTCGCCCGTCAGGAAGCCCTTCATCCACAGCACGTACTGCTCGGGGATCGAGCGGTCGAGGCCGAGCCGCTCGATCTCCCGCTGCACGGCCCCGGCGTCATGACCCTGCCGCAGCTTCGCGACAGGGTCGAAGGTCGCGCGCACCGCCCAGAAGAGCAGGAACGACGCGATCAGGACGACCGGGACCGACCAGGCAAAGCGCCGCAGCGCGAAGCGCAGCAAGCTACTGCCCTCGGGTCCATTCCTCGAGGTTCCACCACGGCCCCTCGGAGGGGTTGATGCTGATCGGCCCGCCGATCGCGTCGTTGGTCATCAGCACGTTCGGCACGGTCGCGATCGGCAGCGACGGGACCGCCGCGGCGATCAGCGCGTCGGCTCTCAGCGAGGCAGCTCTGCGCTGCGCCTGGTCGACCGATATGTCGACCGTTCTCAGCTCCTGGTCGAGGCCGGGGATGTTGGCCCGGTAGAAGTTGATGCCGGAGTTGCCGTTGGCCTTCGTCGGGATCGAGGTCGAGCTGAAGGAGGCGCTCAGCGACGGCTCGGGGTACTGGTCGATCAGCGTCCAGAGGCCGAGCTGGAAGTCGCCGGCCGGCGCCAGCTTGCTGAAGATCTCGGCCGGCGTCGTGTTCGTGATCTTGAGCGTGAAGCCGGCCTCCTTCAGCTGCTGCTGGAGGATCTGCTCGGTCAGCTCGCGCCGCTTGTTGCCGGCGAGCGAGGTGATCGTCATCTCGGCCTTCTTGCCGTCCTTGGCCCAGATGCCGTCACCGCCTCTGCTCCAGCCGGCGCCCGTCATCAGCTCCTCGACTCTCGCCGGGTCGGGCGTGTAGACGTCGAAGTCGCTGCCGGCGAAGGCGCCGACGAGCGGCGAGATGAAGCTCTGCGCCGGCTCGCTGACGCCGAGCGGGCCGTACAGCCGCTCGGTGATCGCCTTGCGGTCGACGGCGTACGCGAGCGCCTTGCGGACGGCCTCGTCGTCGAGCGGGAATCTGCCGTTGTTCATCCACAGCGCCTCGAGGTTGCCGGTCTCGGCGTCGACCTCGACTCTGGTGTTGGGGATGCCCGCCTTGATCTGCGAGATCGCGTCGACCTGCGGCGTCGGGTAGAGCGACTGCACCTGGCCGCTCTTGAGCGCCTGGAAGGCGGCGGAGGTGTCGGGGATGAACTGGAAGACGACCTTGTCGAGCTTCGGCTTGTCGCCCCAGTACCTGTCATTCGGGACGAGCGTCACCGAGGTGCCCTTCTGCCACTTCTCGATCTTCCACGGTCCGCCGGAGAAGGAGTAGCCGTCCTTCATGATCTTGTCGCGATCTCTGCCTCTCAGCAGGTGCTCGGGCAGGATGCTGTAGCTGCCGCCGAAGAGCGAGCGCCAGGGGCCGAAGGTCGATCTCAGCTTGACGACCGCGGTCTTCTCGTCGGGCGTCTCGACGCTCTCGATCAGGTCGTAGCCGGTCTTGTCGAAGATGCCCTCGCCGTCGCGGATCTGCAGCGCCGTGTACTCGAAGTCTCTGGAGCTGATCGGCGTGCCGTCGGACCAGACCGCCTCGGGGGCGATTCTGTACGTGATCGTCTGCGTGTCGCCTCTGACCTCGACCTGCGGCTCGCCGGCCAGCACGTCGGAGGGGACGAGCGCCCATCTGCCGTCCTGCTCGCGCGTGTCGAACGCGGTCGGCAGGGTCGTCACCTGCATCGTGTAGCTGCCCCAGATGTTGCCGGCGCAGACCGCGATCCAGTCGGCGCAGTCGGGTTCCTGCTCGGCGCCGACGACGAGCGTCCCGCCGCTCGCGCCGCTGGCGCTGCTTGTCGTGCTGCTGCCTCCGCCTGCGCCGTTGACGGTGCCTCCGCCCCCGCCGGAGCTGCCGCAGGCGGTCACGCCGGCTGCGAGCAGAACAGCGATGAGGGCGGTGTGCCCGCGACGGCGGGCCAAGAGAAAGTCCGGCATTTGCCACCTTCCACCAGGGATACGACGACGTACGTGCTGACCCCGGGGGAGGCCGCACCACCACTTGACGGTGACGATCTTACGCCGCCTCAGAGTGACTGTCAATGGCATAGGCAATGGCGTTGACTTAGTTGTGGGCAAGCGCTGTGAACAGCCGTGCGCCGTTGTATTGTGAGCGCGTGCCACCCGTGAGAGACGAGTCGAAGTCGAGAAGAGCCAGCAGAGCGCGCCGCGGGCGTGACACGCTCAGCCGCGAGGTGATCCTCGAGGCGGCGCGCGCGATCGCCGTGCGCGACGGCCTCGACGGCCTCACCTTCCAGGCGATCGGCCGCGAGCTGGAGGCCCACCCGACCTCCGTCTACCGCCACTACCGCGACAAGGACGAGCTGCTGCTCGACCTGATCGACGACCTCCGCGCGCGCTCCTACGGCGGCCTGCTGAGACCGTCCGGCGACTGGCGCGAGGACCTGCGCGAGCAGGCGCGGCACATCCACGACCACTACCTGCGCTACCCGACCTTCGCGCAGCAGATGGCCGCCCGCACGACCCGCCGCCCGACCGAGTTCGCGAACGTCGAGTTCACGGCGCGTGTGCTGCTCGACGCCGGCCTCAGACCGGCGTCGGCGGCCGCCTGCATCCGCGCGCTCGGCAACTACATCCGCTCGGCCGCGGCGATCGAGGCGTCGCTGCAGACGCTCGACGAGGAGAGCCGCCGCGCCGACAACCTCGCGTGGGAGGTCGAGTACCGCCAGCTCGACGCGGAGCGCTTCCCCGCGATCAACACGCTCGACGGCCACCTCACGCCGATCGGCGACCCGTCGGTCTTCTGGACCGGGCTCGAGCTGCTGCTCGACGGCATCGCGCTGCAGATCGAGCGCGACGCCGCCTCGGAGTCCTGAGCTAGGACCAGCGCTCGCCGGCGATCGCCGCGCGCGCCAGCTCCAGCATCCGCCGCTGGGCCTGCAGCGGGCCGTCGAAGCCGACCGGCTCGTGGCCGGCGTCGAACCACTCGATCAGCGCGTCGCCGCCACGCGCCCGCAGCGCGTCGACGTAGCTCTGCGCCTGCGTCGGCGGCGTGCGCGTGTCGCGCTTGCCCTGCGACAGCCAGACGCGCCCCTGCACGTCGCCGACCCACGAGATCGGGCTGAATCTGGCGATCGCCGCCTCCAGCTCCAACGGCTCGCCGGTCACGCGCGAGGGGCTCGTGAGGAAGTTGATCCAGGAGACGCGGATCGCCGGGTTCATCTCGCCGATCGCCGCTCTCCAGTCGGCCATCGCGACCTCGCCGAAGGCGCCGGCGAACTGCTGCGGCAGGCGCCCGAGCGACAGCAGCGAGAGGTGGCCGCCGTAGGAGGCGCCGGTGATGAAGGTCGAGGCCGGGTCGGCCGCACCCTGCTCGCGCAGGAACGACAGCGCGGCGGCGACGTCGGCGACCTCGGCGTCGCCGGCACGGCCCCAGAAGCCCTCGCGCAGATCGCGCCCGAAGGTGACCGAGCCGTGGTAATTGAGCGCCGCGACGGCGAAGCCCGCGTCCAGCCACGCCTGCAACGACGGGTCCCAGTGGTCGACCGTGACGAGGTTCGGACCGCCGTGGACCGACAGCACGGTGCCGGCCGGCGGGCCTTCCGGGAGCGCCCACCACAATTGCACCGGCGTCTCCTCCGAGCCGCTGATCATGGTCGATGCGAGTGCGCGGCCGGCCGGGGCGGGCGCTGACTCGGCGAGCGTGCTCGCGCTGCCGTCTTGTGCCAGCGCGAGCAGCCGCGGCGGCGCCGTCCAGTCCTGCTCGAAGACGTGCGGCGTGCCGTCGGCGGCGAGCCACGAGGACGAGTACCAGTCGTTCTGCGAGGCGACGTCGGGCTCGCCGTAGCTGCCGCTGCCGGCGCGCGCCACGGTCACCTCGCAGCTGCCCTCGTCGAGCGTCAGCAGGCGCTGGACGCCGTCCTCGACGTGCAGCAGGAGCAGCGTCTGGCGGGCGGCGTCCCAGTCGAGCGGGATCGCGTCGCCGCGCAGCTGCGGCAGCTCGAAGTCGACGCGGTCGCCGCTGCGCGGATCCCAGATCGCCGGGCGCGCCCAGCCGCTGCGCTCGGTGTTGACGAGCAGCCGCTGGTCGCCGGCGACGCGGCTGAAGCGGATCGCGCGGACGGGGCCGGCCGGCAGGTCGTCGCAGACGCCGACGACCGCGCCGTCGCGGTCGTAGACGGTCACGGCGGCGCGGCGGACGCCCGGCTGGGTCTCGGTCGTGTCGGCGCTGACGAGCGTGCCGTCGGCCGAGGCTCTCGGGTACCACAGCTCGTTCTGGGTCGTGGCGAGCGTGCGCGCCGCGCCCCATGGCTGCGCCTCGATCGCGACCAGGTGGTGGCCGTCCTCGTCGACGAGCGCGCCGACCAGCAGCGAGCCGCCGGCGCTCTGCTCCAGCCCGCGCACGACGTAGGGGTCGCGGCCGGGCGTCAGGTCGACCGGCTCGCCGCCCGCGACCGGGTGGGCCAGCAGGTGGCCGACCTCGGTGCCGCCGTCGTCGGCGAGCTGGACGACATGAGCGCGGTCGCACGTCAGCAGCGCGTCGTAGCCGGCGCCGAACGGAAGCTGCTCCGACAGCTCGCCCGTGGCGGTGTCGAGGATCCGGGCGGTCGCGCCGTCGGCCTCCGCGGTCACGACGACCGCGGCCGTGCGGTCGGCGGTCGGGCGCGCGGTCAGCAGCTGCGGCGCGGTGAAGCGCCGCTCCCAGGCGGACGGATCGGGTGCCGGCACAGTCATCGTTCCTCTCCTCGCCGCCGCGCGGCGATCGCATCGATGATCCCGGCGATCAGCCGGGAGCGCTCGACGACCGCGTCGAGCGAGACCCACTCCGAGCGCGCGTGCGCGCCTCCGCCGAGCGGCCCGAGGCCGTCGAGCGTCGGCACCCCGAGCGCCGCGGTGAAGTTGCCGTCGGAGGCGCCGCCGACGGCGACCCCGTCGAGCGCGGCAAGGCCGGCGTCGCGCGCCGCCTCCTGCGCGAGCGCGAACAGCTCGCGCGAGGACTCCTGCTCCAGCGGCGGGCGGTTGATCCCGCCCTCGACGGCGATCGTCACCTGCGGGTCGGTCGCGGCCAGCGCCGCGAACCAGCGGTCGACCCGCTCCAGCTCGGCGAGCGTGCGGGCGCGCACGTCGACCATCAGCTCGGCCTGCGCGGGGACCGTGTTGGTGACGGTGCCGGCGGAGGCGACCGTCGGCGTGACGGTCGTGCCGGCGGCGGCGTCGGCGATCTCGCCGCTCGCGAGCACCTGGCGCGACAGCTCCGTCAGCGCGTTGGCGCCGCGCTCGGGCTCCAGCCCGGCGTGGGCGGCGCGGCCCTCGAAGCGGACGCGGTAGATGCTCGCGCCGCAACGGGCGAGCTTGAGCGCGCCCCGCTCGCTCGGCTCCAGCACCAGCACCGCCTCCGCGCGCGCGGCGAGCTGCTCGATCAGCGCGCGCGAAGTCAGCGAGCCGATCTCCTCGTCGCCGCTCACCAGCAGCGCGACGCGGCTCGGGTCGCTCGCCGTCGCGAGCGCGCCGGCGGCGGCGACGAGCCCGGCCTTCATGTCGAAGATGCCGGGGCCGCGGGCGATGCCGTCGGCGTCGAGCGTGAACGGCCAGTCGGCGAGCGTGCCGAGCGGCCAGACGGTGTCGACGTGGCCGAGCAGCAGCACGTACGGCTCGGCCGCGGGCGCGAACAGCAGGTGGTCGACGCCGTCGACGGTGACCAGCTCGCCAGGCCGGCCGAGCGCCGGCTCGACCCATTCGCGCAGCGTCTGGAAGGCGGCGGCGATGCGCGCGCGGTCGCCGGTCGGCGTCTCGTGCTCGACCAGCGCGCGCAGGCGGTCGGCGGTCAGCGCGCGGGTCGCGGCCGCGTCGCCCGCGGCGGGCTGTCTGCGGGTCGCGGCCGCCGCGCGCGCGGCGTCCTGTCTGCGGGTCGAGTCCGCCGCGCGCGCGGCGGGCTGCGTCCCATGCGTCTCGCCGAGGTCGCTCACGGGGTCGCTCCGAGCTGGTCGAGGAAGCGCGCGAGCACGGCCGCGGTCTCGGCCGGGCGCTCCTCGGCCATGTAGTGGTCGGAGCGGATCGCGGCGCCGGCGACGGTGCCGGCGGCGTACGGCTGCCAGGTCGCGACGACGTCGAAGCTGCGGCCGACGTAGCTCTCGCTGCCCCAGACGGTCAGCAGCGGCGCCTCGATCTTGGTGCCGGCATCGCGGTCGGCGCGGTCGGCGTCGAGGTCGACGGTCGCGGCGGCGCGGTAGTCGGCGCAGGTCGCCGCGATCGCCTCCGGCGTCGCGAACCAGCGCTCGTAGGCGGCGTAGCGCTCCTCCGCGATCGGCATCCCGCCGCCGACGTTGCGGCCCTCGAAGCGGCTGCGCAGCCAGACCTCCGGCGCCGCCTCGATCAGCTTCGCCGGCATCTCGCTCTCCAGCGCGAGGAAGAACCAGTGGAAGTACGTGGCGGCCATCGCGCGGTCGACGTGCTCGAACATGTGCAGCGTCGGGACGACGTCCATCACGGCCAGCGAGCGGACCGCCTGCGGGTGGTCGAGCGCGAGCCGGTGGCCGACGCGGGCGCCGCGGTCGTGGCCGATCACGTCGAAGCGGTCGAAGCCGAGCGAGGCCATCAGCCCGTGCTGGTCGGCCGCCATCGCGCGCTTGGAGTAGGTCGCGTCGGGGCGGGGCGCGTCGGCGTCGGGCTCGCGCGCGGGGCCTGGCTCGCGCGCGGCGCCGGTCGCGTCGGCGGCGGTTCGCGGCGCGGGCTTCGACGAGGCGCCGTAGCCGCGCAGGTCGGCGGCGACGACGGTGCGGCCGGCGGCGGCGAGCACGGGCGCGACCTCGTCCCACATCGCGCGCGACTCGGGATAGCCGTGCAGCAGCAGGACCGCGGGCCCGTCACCGCGCACCTCGGCCTCGATCTCCACACCGTCGCCGCAGCGATGCCTCACCACCCTCGTCTCCACCGCGTCTCCTCCCGCCGTCCGTGCCACGGACATTGTCAATGACGTTGACTATACATGCGACAATCCCCTTGTGCCGATCGCTCTGATGTATTTCCGCTGATGACGACCCGTGTCCTCTGCGCCCCCGACAAGCTCCGCGGCGCGCTCGACGCAGCAGCCGCGGCAGCCGCGCTGGCGGCCGGCGCGCGCGCCGCGGGCGCGACGGCGGTCGAGCTGCCGATCGCCGACGGCGGCGAGGGCACGCTCGACGCGTTCCTGGCCGGCGCGTCCGTCGTGTCGGTCCCCGTCCGCGACGCGCTCGGCCGACCGCGGGAGGCGCGGCTGGCGCGCATCGACGGCGGCGGCCCGCGCGAGGAAGCCCTCGCCGGGCGCGACGGCTCCAACACGCGCGAGGCGGCCCTCGCCGGGCGCGACGGCGACGGCTCCGGCGCGCGCGCGACGGCCGGGACGTGGCTCGTCGAGGCCGCCGAGGCGGTCCCGCTGCACGGGCTCGCCGCGGACGAACGTGACGTGCTGCGGGCGTCGTCGTGGGGCGTCGGCCAGCTGATCGTCGCGGCCCTCGACCGCGGCGCGGCGCGGCTGCTGGTCGCCGTCGGCGGGACCGCGACGATGGACGGCGGCGCCGGCATGCTGGCCGCGCTCGGGGCGTCGTGTGCGCACAATGGGGCTGGGCTTCTGACAGACCAATCTGTGAGGCTGGCCGGCCTCGACCCGCGCCTGCGCGAGGTCGAGGTGGAGCTGCTCGTCGACGTCGCGGCGCCGCTGACCGGCCCCGACGGCGCCGCCCGCCGCTTCGGGCCGCAGAAGGGTGCGACGGCGGCGCAGGTCGAGGCGCTCGACGCGGCCCACGGACGCTGGGCGGCGGCGCTCGGGATCGACCCCGCGACGCCCGGCGCGGGCGCCGCCGGCGGTCTCGGCGCGGCGCTGCAGGCGCTCGGCGCGCGCACCGTCGCGGGCGCCGAGGCGATCCTCGACCTGAAGCGCTTCGACGCGCTGCTCGCCGACGCCGACCTCGTGCTCACCGCCGAGGGCTCGGTCGACGCCTCGACGCTGCAGGGCAAGGCGGTCGCCGCGGTCGTCGGACGCTGCGCCCGCGCTGGCGTGCCGGTCGTCGTGCTCGGCGGGCGCGTCGAGGAGGCGGCGGCCGCCGAGCTGCGCCGCCGCGGCGCCCGCGACGTCCGCCCCCTCGGCCCCGCCGGCCGCCCGCTGGCCGAGGCGCTCGCCGCCGCCGCGTCAGAGCTGGAGGCCGCCGCACGCGCCGCCGTCGACGCCTGACGCCTCAGCGCGCCGCCGTCGACGCCTGACGCCGCAGCGCGCGGCCGTCGCCGCCTGACGCCGCCGCGCGCCGCCGTCGACGCTTGACGTCGCCGCGCGCCGTCGGCGACGCCGCCGCATCGCCGCGTCAGCGCCTGACGCCGTCGCGCCGCCCCGTGCCGCGTCAGCTAACCCTGATCACATCCAGCGTGGCCACGTCCGGCGCCTCCAACCGCGCGAGCAGCTCCGCGGCGCGGGTGCGGAAGCGCTCGACGTTGCGCAGCTTCACCTGCTCGTAGCCGCGCACCAGCTCGGGCAGGGCGGCGACCTCGGCGACGAGCGCGACATTGCCGGCGTCCAGGCGCGCGAGCGCACGACGGACGAGCGCCTCGTACTCGGCCGGCAGCGCCCGCTCGACTCTGCGCATGTGCGCGTAGCCGAACGGATCGAGGCGCGTGCCGCGCAGCCGCTTCGCGCCCGCCAGGCCGTGCAGCAGCGGCCCCGCGCCGACGCCGATCGCGAGCTTTCTGCGCATCCCCAGCGCGCGCAGCGCGGGCGGGTGAAGCATCACCTTCACCGTCGCCCCCGCGCCCAGCTCCTGCTCGCGGCGGGCGCGCTCGGCCGGGTCGAGGTGGAGCCGCGCGACCTCGTACTCGTCCTTGTACGCGAGCAGCTTGAAGAGGCCGCGCGCGTACGCCTGCGCGACCACGCCGGCGTCGCCGCCGGTCCGCTCCCGCTCGATCGCCGCAACCGCCTCGACCGCCTCCCGGTAGCGCCGCGCGTAGGCGGCGTCCTGGTAGGCCGTCAGCTCGCGCACGCGCAGGTCGAGCAGCCGCGTCAGCGCGGAGGCGTCGGTCGCGGAGGCGTCCGTCGCGGGGGCGCCGGGCTTGCGCTCGGACGGCGCCAGCGCCCGCTCGACCGCCTCCGGGTCGGCGACCGCCGCGCGGCCCCAGCGGAAGGCGGCCAGATTGGCGGCGACGGCAGTGCCGTTCAGCTCGATCGCCGCCTCGATCGCCTCCGCCGAGAGCGGCAGGCAGCCGTGCTGGTAGGCGGCGCCGACGAGCAGCATGTTCGCCGGCAGGTGGTCGCCGAGCAGCCGCTCGGCGAGGTGGGCGCTGTCGAGGAAGAGCGCATCCTGCGCCCGCGTCGCGCGCTCGATCCGGCGGCGCGGCCCGTGCAGCGCCGGGAAGGCCGCGTCGGGATCGGTGACCATCTGCGCGGTCGGCGTCGCGGCGACGTTGACGACCGCGACCGTCCGCTCCGGGTCGGCGACGGCGAGCGTCTCGGCCGCCGCCGCGCCGAGCAGGTCGAAGCCGAGCAGCACGTCGGCCGAGCCGGTGCTGGCGCGCACCAGGCCGGCGATCGGCCCGTCGCCGATGCGCAGGTCGGAGATCACCGGGCCGCCCTTCTGCGCCAGCCCGGTCTGCTCCAGGCCGGCGGCGAAGCGGCCGTCGAGATGGGCCGCCATCTGCACGATCGCCGAGACGGTCACGACGCCCGTGCCGCCGACGCCCGGCATCCGCAGCAGCACGTCGCGCCCGACGCGCGG
Source organism: Conexibacter sp. CPCC 205762 (assembly GCF_030646155.1). GTDB lineage: Bacteria > Actinomycetota > Thermoleophilia > Solirubrobacterales > Solirubrobacteraceae > Conexibacter. The sequence goes on along the minus strand of NZ_JAUTDN010000012.1, from coordinate 82,382 downwards.
CAGCGGCTCGGGCAGCGCGCGCGGCGGCTGCGGCACCCGCGCCGCACCGCCGGATGCCGCGCCGCCGCTGCCCGCCGCGCGTGCCGTGCCGCCCCGCGCTGAGGCCGGCACGACCGTCAGGAACGACGGGCAGTCGCCCTTCAGGCAGCTGAAGTCCTGGTTGCACGACGACTGGTCGATCCGCGTCTTGCGGCCGAACTCGGTCTCGACCGGCAGCACCGAGAGGCAGCTCGACTGCTCGCCGCAGTCGCCGCAGCCCTCGCAGACGCGCTCGTTGATCCACACGCGTCTGGCCGGCGCCGGCAGCGTGCCGCGCTTGCGCAGCCGCCGCTTCTCGGTCGCGCAGCGGTCGTCGTGGATCAGCACGGTGACGCCGTCCACCCGCGCCAGCTCGCGCTCCACCTCTGCCAGCTCGTCGCGGTGGCGAACCTGCGCGATCGGGTCGAGCGCGACGCCGCGATAGGAACGCGGCTCGGGCGTCGTGATCACGACCTGCCGCACGCCCTCCAGCGCAAGCCAGCGGGTCAGCTGCGGCACCGCCATGCGGCCGGTCGGGTCCTGCCCGCCGGTCATCGCGACGGCGTCGTTGTAGAGCAGCTTGTAGGTGATGTGGGCGCCGGCCGCGGTCGCCGCACGCACGGCCAGCGAGCCGGAGTGGTGGAAGGTGCCGTCGCCGAGGTTCTGGACGAAGTGCTCGTCGTCGGTGAACGGCTCCAGCCCCAGCCACTGGATCCCCTCGCCGCCCATCTGCGGCATGCCGAGCAGCTTGCCGCGGCGGCCGTCGGCGTCGAGCGCGACCATCACGTGGCAGCCGATCCCGACGCCGACGAGCTGCTCGGCGTCGGCGCGCGTCGAGACGTTGTGCGGGCAGCCGGAGCAGAAGTACGGCGTGCGCTTGGGCAGCGGCAGCAGCCGGCCGGTCTCGACGGAGCGCTGCTCGATCAGCTGCAGCCGCGCCCGCCCGGCGGCGCCGAGCGCGTCGGCGTCGAGCAGCCGCCCGAGGGCGCGCGCGACGTCGTCGGCGCCGAGCGTGCTGTGGGACGACAGCAGCGGCGCGCCGTCGCCGTCCTGCTTGCCGAGCACGAGCGGCGCGTCCGGCTCGCGGTAGAGCGCGTCGCGCACGAGCTGCTCGACGAACGGGAGCTTGTCCTCAACCACGAGCACGGTCTCGACACCGCCGGCCAGCCGCCGCAGCTCCGCTCTGCCGAGCGGCCACGGCATCGACAGCCGCACCAGCCGCAGCCCGGCCCGCTCGCGCGCGCCGTCGGAGTCGAGTCCGAGGTCGTCGAGCGCGCGCACGATCGCCTGGTAGGAGCTGCCGGCGCCGATCAGCGCCAGCCGCGGCCGCCGCGGCTCGAAGACGATCCGGTTCAGCTCGGCCGCGCGCGCGTACTCCTGCGCCCGCTCCAGCCGCTCGGTCATCAGGTCGTGCTCAGCGGCGAGGTTGGAGGGCGGCAGCAGCACGGGCGGTCTGAACGCGGCGCGCGGCTCGAACGTGGGGATCGCGTCGAGCAGCCCGTCCAGCTCGACCACGGCGGTCGCGTCGGCGATGTCGGCGACGATCTTCAGGCCGCTCCAGAGCCCGGCGTGGCGCGACAGCGCGACCGCGTGCAGCCCCAGCTCGAGCTGCTCGCGAACCGTGCCCGGCGCCAGCAGCGGCAGCAGCAGGCTGCGGCAGAGCGGCTCGGAGGAGGAGGGGACGGTCGAGGACTTGCTGGCCGGGTCGTCGCCGATCCAGGCGACGGCGCCGCCGAGCGGGGCGGTGCCGCTGAGCGTGCCGTGGCGGATCGCGTCGGCGGCGCGGTCGAGGCCGGGGCTCTTGCCGAACCAGAAGCCGGTGACGCCGTCGACGCGGCGCCGCTCCAGCTCGCCGAGCAGCTGCGTGCCGGCGACCGCCGTCGCCGCCAGCTCCTCGTTGAGGCCGGCGCGGAAGACGACGCCGGCGGCGTCGAGCCGTCTGCGCTCGCGCAGCAGCTCGCGGTCGACGCCGCCGAGCGGCGAGCCGGGGTAGCCGCTGAGGAAGATGCCGGTGCGGCGGCCGGCGCGCGCGTCGAGCCGGCGCTGGTCGAGCGCGATCCGCACGAGCGCCTGGATCCCGTTCAGCAGCACCGGGCCGGCGACGGCGTCGTACTTGTCGTCGAGCCGGACGCCGGGCCGCGCGAGCGCCGGCTGCCGCGCCAGCGCGGTCATGCCGCCACCGCCTCCCGCTTGGAGGCGCGCGCGGCCTGCAGGATCCGCGCCGCGCGTCGCTCGGCGACGGTCGTCGCGGTGACGCCCTCGTCGGCCGCCTCGACCAGCAGCTCGTGGACGCGATCGCCGATCGCCAGCACCTGCTCGCCCAGCCGCGCCGTGCCGCCCGGCGTGCGGACGGCGTCGATGTGGACGACGCCGCCGGCGTTGGCGACGTAGTCGGGCACGTAGACGATCCCGCGTGCCGCCAGCCGCTCGGCGTCGTCGCGCTCGGCGAGCGTGTCGTTGGCGGCGCCGGCGACGATCCGGCAGGCGAAGCGGGGGACCGTGTGCGCGTTGACGACGCGCGCGACCGCGCACGGCGCGAGCACGTCGCAGGGCGTGCTGAGCGCCTCCTCGGGCGCGACGACGGCGCCGCCGACGGCCTCCGCCAGCGCCGCGGCGCGCGCGCCGTCGACGTCGGCGACGAGCACGTGGGCGCCCCTGGCGGCGAGGTGACGGGCGAGGCTGTCGCCGACGTGACCGGCGCCCTGCACGAGCACGCTGACGCCCTCGACGCCGCTGCGCCGGTCGACCTGCTCGACGGCGGCGACGATCGCGGCGGCGACGCCGAGCGCGGTCCATGGCGACGGGTCGTCGTCGGCGCAGGAGACGTCGGCGCCGGCAGCGCGGATCGTCGCGAGGTCGCCGACGCGGGTGCCCATGTCGACGCCGGGCAGGTAGGCGCCGCCCGTGCGCAGCACGAAGTCGCCGAAGCGGTGCATCAGCGCGGCGCGGTCGGCGACCGGCCCGTCGTCGAGGATCACCGACTTCGCGCCGCCGAACGGGACCTCGGCGAGCGCGTTCTTGAGCGTCATCGCGGCCGCCAGCCGGCGGCACTCGAAGATCGCCGCGGCGGCGTTCGGGTACGGCCGGTAGCGGATCCCGCCGAGGCCGGGCCCGAGGGTCGTGTCGTCGATCGCGATCACGGCCCGCAGGCCGCGCTCCTCGTCACGGCAGAGCACCAGCTGCTCGCTCGCCCAGACCTCGCCGTCATGCGTCAACGTCGTCTCCACGACTCTCTCCGATCACCACGCGGAACAGTGAGAACGAGCAGACCGCACCGACGGCGGCCGCGCAACTCTCACGATCGAATCGAGCCGCGCACGCAACTTTCGAGATGGACAGGGGACGCTTGCGCTTCTTTCTTGCGCGCTCTACTGTCACGCCGATGAGCGACCGCATCCAGCTCGACGACGTCGACCACCAGATCATCGGCCTGCTGCAGGAGGACGCGCGGCGCACGATCGCCGACATCGCCGCGCGCGTGAGCCTCTCCCCCGCGCCGGTCAAGCGGCGCGTCGACCGGCTCGAGCAGCTCGGCGTGATCACCGGCTACACGGTCACGCTCGACCACACCAAGCTCGGCGCCGAGATCGAGGCGTTCACCGAGGTCACCTTCGACAGCAACGCCGACGTCGACGACGTCGTCGCGGCGATGGCGCAGCGGCCGGAGGTGCGCGAGGTCTTCACGACCGCCGGCGACCCCGACGCGCTCGTGCGGATCCGCGTCGAGAACGTCGCCCACCTCAAGCGGATCGTCAACGAGCTGCGCCGCAGCCCCAGCGTGACCGGCACGAAGTCGCTGATCGTGCTCGGTCGCTGGGGCCGCAGCAGCCGCGCGCGCGGCGCCTGAGCAGCGGTTGACGCGACGCTGCGGTCAGCGTCGGGTGGAGTCAGCGGACGATCGTGAAGCGCAGCGTGGTCGCCGGTGAGACGTGGGCGCCGGCGTGCGCGGTGACGCGCACCCGGTAGTGACCCGCCTGGAGCGTGCGCCCGCCGATCCGGCCGCGGAAGGCGTACGCGTTCGCGCCCGCTCTGGCCGCCAGCGTCACCGTCCCGCGGAGCTGCTCGCGGACGCACGCCGGCCGGCCGCGGTTGGCACGCGCCGGGGTGACGCAGCGCGCCGCGACGCGGCGCCCGTCGGAGAGCTGCGAGAAGGCGAGGCGCACCTGCGCCGCGCGGTCGAGCCGGAAGCGGAAGCTCGTGCCGACCGGCAGCCGCGGGCCGCGAGCGGCCGCGCGGGTGCGCCAGCGCGCGCTCGTCTGCCGCAGGCCGGTGAGCACGGGCGCGGTCGCCGCAGGACCCTGCGGTGGCCCGAAGCCACCGCCGGGGGGATCGGGCGCAGGTCTGGGTTCCGGTCTCGGCTCAGGTCTGGGTTCCGGCCTCGGCTCCGGCGTGGTGCAGGGATCGACACCCGGCTCCAGCGACGGATCGGCCGCGATCGAGATCGGCCGCGTCGTGCTCGTCGCGTTCGCCGCGGCGTCGGTTCCGGTCAGCGTCAGCGTGCGCTCGCCGGGTGTGCTGAAGCAGTGCACGACGGTCGCGCCCGTGCCGCTGCTGCCGTCGCCGAACGACCAGCTCGTCGTCACCGGCGACCACAGGTCGACGAGGTCCGCCGACAGCGTGAGCGGCTTCCCGACGACTCCGTTCGCCGGCACCGTCGCGCCGCGCAGCGTCGGCGCGACCGCGTCGTAGACCGACGACACGAGCGAGTTGCCGCGCCCCCACACCGCCGTCACGTAGCCCTGCGGGTCGACGGCGAGCGGACGCGCCTCTATGACGCCGTTGCTCGGCCCCAGCTCGACCGGCGCGCCCCACCCGCCGCCGGCCTCGCGCCGCGCCGCCTCGACGGCGTTGCGGCCCGGTCTGCGCCACGCCCGCCACGCCGCGGTCACGTTGCCGTCCGCGTCGACGACGACCTGCGGGAAGATCCCGGGCGACGGGTCGTCGTCGCGGGAGGAGATGTCGACCGGGCCGCTCCACGCGCCACCGGACGCGCTCGTGCTGGCGTGCGCGATCGCACCGGCGGCGTCGTACGACTCCCAGACGGCGGTGGCGGTGCCCTGCGGATCGATCGCGACGCGCGGGTTGGACGATCTCGGGACGCCCTGCGAGAGGTCGGCCGCCGCGCCCCAGACGCCGCCGGTCCGCCGTGCCGCGCTCGCGCTCAACGCACCGCCGCTCGTGTACTCGGTCCAGGCCGCGACCGCGTCGCCGCTCAGGTTGACCGCCACCTGCGGATCGAACGAGAAGGCGCCGGCGGCGGAGAGGTCGTCCGGCTCGGCGGCCCACGTCCCGCCGACTGGGCGGACGTTCGACTGAATCACCCCGCCGCCGCTCTCGGGCACGGCGCGGAAGTTCCACACGGCGGTCACGTCGCCGGCCAGGTCGACGGCGAGCTGCGGCTCGGTCGCGACGGCAGTGTCGGTCAGGTCGACCGCCGGCCCCCACGTCCCGCTTCTCGGCCGCTCGCGCGTCCGGACGACACAGGCGTCGCCGGTCTCCTCGCTCCAGATCGCGGTCGCGGTGCCGTCAGCGTCGACGACCACGTCGGGCTGGTAGGTCAGCGCGATCCCGTCCTCGTCGGAGAGCGCGACCGGCGTGCTCCACGTCCCGCCTGCGGGACGGCTCGACGCGAACACGATCTGTCTCGTCCACGCGGCAGAGCCCGTCGGGCGGCGGACGCTCGACCAGACGACGACCGCGTCGCCGTCAGGGCCGACCGCGATCGCCGGATCCCAGCCGTTGTCCTCGCCGGGCGGGACGAGCGTGACCGGCGCGCCCCAGCCACCGCCGGCCGACCGCGACGCGACCTGCGTGAACGGGCTGTTCCCCTCGACCGTCCATGCCGCGACGGCGTTGCCGGCGGCGTCGACCGCGACGTCCTGCCCGTCGACGTTGCGGACGCTCGGCGCGGTGCTCGCGGGCGGCAGCCATCCGGCCGCGGACGCGTCTGCGACTGCTGCCGACGACGCGATCAACGCAACGATCGTCAAGCCGCAAAACCGCTGAATCCGCCCTCCCACAATTTGGCACCTTCGCAGACCCAACGTTCAGAATCAAGGCGCAACAGCGATATGCGGACCAGACCCAGTCAACGCTTGACATCACAGACGTGGCGGCATAACACTGCTATTCGGTTTTGGTTGTTCACGTATGACAACTGCTTTCGATTCACAGGGGGAATTCGTCGTGCCTCAGGCAAGAGCCGAGCACCAATCGCGCTGGTGGATGTCGCGCCGCGCGTTCCTGACGGCCGGTGCGCGCGCCGGCGCCGCCACCGTCGCTCTCGGCGGCGTCGGCGCTGCTGCGGCGGCGGCGGCGCCGACGAACGACGTCGATGCGATCGTGCTGCAGCTGGCGGCCGCGGCCGCAGTGTGGCCGTTCGAGGCCGAGACAGGCGAGGGCGGGCCGATCGAGGCCCGGCTGACGGCGCCGCACGTCGTCGCGGCGTGGGCGCGCTGCTCGTCGGTGCGCACCGCTCAGGCCGAGCGCGCCGCGCAGCGGCTGACCGACGCGGGGCTCGGCGGCCTCGGCACCCAATCGCTGCTGGTGCGGCTGAGCACGATCGTCGGGGAGGCCGACGCCGGCCAGCTCGACGATCTCAACGCGCTCGTCGGCGTCGCCGCCGCGACGCTCGCCGACGCGATCGACCCCGACGGCGAGATCGGCCCCGGCATCTGGCTCGGCACGCTCGCGATCATGCACGAGAACGGCGACAGACCGGTCGTGGAGGCGGCGCCATGAGCACGATCGATCCGACCGTCCGCGAGCGGCTGGCACGCGCCGGCGAGCGCCTGCTCGAGCGCTTCGGCCACGACGACAACGTCACCGGCGTCGGCGTCGGCTTCCGCCGCTGCGGCGGCAAGCTGACCGACGAGCCGGTCGTCACGGTGATGGTCAAGAAGAAACGGCGCCCGTCGCTCGTTTCGCGCCTGCGGCTGATCCCAACCGCCGTCGACGTCGACGGCGTCAGCTGCCCGACCGACGTGGTCCAGGCCCAAGCGGTGCTGATGAGCGCGGACGGCACGCCCCCGCGCGTCCCCGACATGTACCGGCCGCTGCAGTTCGGCGTCGGCATCTCGAACTTCTCGGATGCAGCGCCGGATGCCGGAACGCTCGGCGCCTTCGTCAGAGACAACACCGACGGCACCGTCAACATGCTGACGGCGAACCACGTGATCGCCGACAACAACGGCGCGCCGATCGGCGACCCGATCTACCAGCCGGCGTCGCTCGACGACTCGAGCAACTACAGAGTCGGGACATTGAAGCGGTATGTCTCGATAGTCGGCGGCGCAACCGCGGTCGACGCGGCGATAGCGTCGATCGACAGCAGAGTCAGAGTCAACAGCAACTACAGCGGCGCCGAGCTGAGCGCGCCGTCGGCGAATCGCCCGGCGGTCGGCATGGTCGTCGCGGGCGACGGCTTCGGCAACGTCTGGCTGACGCGGCTGTCGACGACGCTGACCGCGCTCAACGTCTCGCTCCTGCCGGACACCGGCGGCACCAACCTGATGACGACCGTGCCGCCGATCGGCACGAAGGTCGAGAAGGTCGGCCGCACGACCGGCAAGACGGTCGGCCGCGTGCTCGGCACCGGGCAGACGATGCAGGTCAACGTCCCGGGCCAGGGGCTGGTCAGATACACCGACCTCATATGGACGCAGTGGCTCGGCTGGAACGGCGACTCCGGCGCGATGGTGATCAAGCGTGACTCCGCCGGCCAGGACGACGCGCTCGACGGCGACGAGCTCGACTCGCGCGACTACATCTCGTCGCTGATCAGAGGCAAGTTCGATCCGTGCGAGGTGCTGACCGCGATGCAGCTCGCCTACGACGTCCCGATAACGAGAGACCAGGCGCTGTCGGACAACGTGCGCGACAGATTCATGACGCAGAGCGAGACCGGCCGCTTCCTGATCACGCTCACGTACCTCAACACGACGCTCGTGAGAACGCGGCTGGCGCCGACGCAGACGCCGCAGTCGAGAGCGTACATGCAGTCCCTCTACAACACGTACCAGCCGGTCATCACCGACGTGATGACCAATCCCAGCTCGACGCGGGCGATCACCCAGCAGGACGGCCAGACGTACCAGGCACTCTGCACCCAGCTCGGCCAGACCGGCGTGCTGACGGCGACCGAGAGCAGAATCGCCTACGACCTCGCGCAGACGCACCAGGTGATGCTGGGCATGAACCGCGCCGCGGTGATCGACTACATGAACACCGCGGTCTGCCTCAACTCGATTCGCACGGCGGCTCAGGGGATGACCTCCCTGAGACTGTGGGGCACCGCGAGAACGTTCGACGCCGTTGAGTGACACGGCCGCGTCGGCGGCGGGATCGGCAGCGTTCGACCCCGCCGCCTTCGCCGAGCAGGTGAGCGCGCGGCTGCGCACGCTCACGCGCGGCCTCGGGCCGGAGCTGGAGCAGGTCGTCTGCGGCCTCGTCGAGCGCCCCGGCAAGCGGCTGCGCTCGCGACTGGTCGCGATCTGCGCGTCGCTCGGCACGCCGGCCGATGCGCAGGCCGTCGTGCGTGCGGGGGCGGTGGTCGAGCTGCTGCAGGTCGCCTCGCTGCTGCACGACGATGTCGTCGACCAGGCCGACACGCGCCGCTTCGCGCCCGCGGCGCATGTCTCGCACGGCGTCGAGTCCGCGCTGCTCGGCGGCGTCGCCTGCTTCGCGCTGGCGGGACTGGAGGCGGCCGAGCTGGGCCATGCGACGAACGCCGTCACGGCGCGCGCGGTCGCCGATCTCGCGCGCGGCGAGATGCTCGACGTCGAGCGCGCCTTCGACGTCAAGCTGAACGAGCCCGACTATCTCGCGGTCGTCGAGGGCAAGACGGCGCCGCTGTTCCGGCTCGGCTGCCAGCTCGGGACGGTACAGGGCGGCTGCGACCAGCAGGTCGCCGACGCCGTCGCGGCCTTCGGCGCCGATCTTGGCGTCGCCTTCCAGCTGCTCGACGACTGCCTCGACATCGAGGACGCCGGCACCGGCAAGCCCGGCGGTCGCGATCTCGCGCTCGGGATCTTCGGCGCACCGATCCTCTGCGCGCTGCAGGCCGCCGGCGACGACCGCGAGCTGGCCGGGCTGCTGCTCGACCCGGACTTCGACGGCAGCGACATGCGGCGCGTCTGCGCGCTGGTCGAGCGGCACCGCGGCGTCGCGACGGCGCGTGCGCTCGCGGCCGAACGGATCGACCGCGCGCTGAGCGTGCTCGACGCGGTTCCCGCCGGGCCGGGCCGCGAGCAGCTCGCGGCGCTCGCACGTCAGCTGAAGGGAGCCCCCGCATGAGCGTGCCACCGCTGCTGGACGTCGTCGTCGTCGGTGCCGGCGCCGCCGGCTGCTCGGCGGCGATCCAGCTCGCGAGCGCGGGGATGGACGTCGCGATCGTCCAGGACGCCGTCGGCCCGCAGCCGGCGATCGACCTGCTGCTGACGTCGGTCGCCGTGCAGACGCTGCGTGACACGCCCTCGCTCGAGCTCGCGGCCCACCACGCGATCGAGTCGATCCGCCTGCGCCTGCCGGGCCGCCCGCTGCGGACGCTGACCGACGTCGGCGCCTACGCGATCCGGCGAGGGGCGCTGCACGACGCGCTCTTCTTCGCCGCCACCTCCGCCGGCGTGCGGCTGCGCGCCGACGAGGCGATCGCGATCGAGCGCGGCGAGGGCTGCTTCGAGCTGATGACGGCGGAGCGCGCCACACCGCTGCGCGCCCGCCACCTGATCGTCGCCAGCGGCGGCGCGGGGATCGGCGTCCCGGCCGCGGGGCACAGTGCGGACGAGCGCCGGGCGGTGGCGGTCGCGGCGCGCTGCGCCGGCGCCTCCCCGCAGGAGGACAGCGGCATGGAGATGCTGTTCGTCCCGCCCGACGCGACGACGCTCAGCGCGACCGCGCTCAGCGTCTGGGCCGTCCCCGGCGTGACCGACGCGGAGCTGACGATCCGCGTCGCCGCGACCAATCCCGACGACGAGGACCACGCGTCGCTGCTGGCGAGAGGGCTCGACGCGCTGCGCGCGCAGGTGCCGCAGCTGGGCCCGCTGACGCCGCTCGGCGGCCTCGTCGCAGGTGTGCTCGACACCGGCTATTCGCGCGAGCGGGTCGCGGGCGCCGAGGGGATCCTCGTCGGCGACGCCGCCGGGCTCGTCAACCCGTTCACCGGCGAAGGGCTCAGCTACGCGCTGGAGAGCGGCGCGATGGCCGCCGAGGCGATCCTCGCCCATCCCGACGACCCGGCCGAGGCGCAGCGCGGCTACGTCCGCCGCGTCGACTTCGCCTTCGCCGGCAACGTCGAGACCTCGCGCCGCGCGGTGCGGCGCGACCACCTCGCCTGGCGCTACCTGTCCGACGCCGCCGAGAGCGATCACCCGTTCCTCGCGAAGGGGCGACGGGCGATCCTGCTGCCGGAGGGGCTGAAAGGGATCACCGACACGCTGATCGCGACGCTGGAGCCGGAGCTGCAAGCGCTCGCGGGCCCGTTCCTGATCGCCTGCGACGAGGTGATGGTGTCGACGATCCGCGAGGACTGGCCGTTCCTGGCGCGGATGGCGGTGACCGGTGTCGGAACCGAGGAGCGGCTGCGGCCGGCGCTGCTGCTGTTCGCCGCGACGCTCGCCGCCGGGCGCGAGCTGGACGTGCGTCACGCGACACTCGGCGGCGGGCTGGAGCTGGCGATGATGGGCGCGCTCGCCTTCCTCGGCGCCGCGCCCGACGCGCACGCGCGGCGCGGGCTCGACTGGGCGCAGGTCAGCGTCGTCGTCGGCGGCGACTTCCTGCTCGGCCAGGCGGCGCGCCTGATCGCGATGTCGGGCCCCGAGGTGTCGTGGAGCTTCGCGCAGTGGCTCGCCGACCTCTCGACGCTGCGCGCCCAGCGACTCGCCGGTGACCCGAACGTCTCGGCCGACGCGACGAGCGCGGCGATGTACGAGTTCCCCGCTCGCCTCGGCGCCGAGCTGGCCCGCGCCGACGACGCGACCGTCGAGACGCTGCGCGACGTCGGCTCCGAATGCGGGCGCGCCTTCCTCCACGTCGACGAGCTGCTCGCGCTCGACGGCCGCCGCACCCGGCTCGACACGACGCTCGACTTCATGACGAGCAACCGGCTGGCGAGCGACGAGATCGCACGGGAGCAGTCCGATGCCGCGCGCGTCGCCGCGTTGAAGGCGACGGCGCGCGCGGCGACCGATGCGGCCGAGAAGCGCGGGCAGGACGCGCTGGCGCGCCTGCCCGCCTCCTCGGGGCGTGAGCTGCTGGACGCCTTTCTGACCGGCGTCTGCAAGCCCGCGCTCGCTAGCGGACCGTCACCGGCAGCTTCGTGACGGTGCGGGCGCCGGCGAGGCGCAGGGTGTACGCGCCGCGGGTGAGCTTGCGCGTCGTGCGCAGGCCCGCCTTCGTGCCGACCGCGTAGGTGCGGCCGTTGCGGACGAGGCGCGCTCTGCCGCGCACTCTCGTCGCGCTGCCTCTCGTGTAGGTGACCTTGCACGAGATCGACTGGCGGCGGCCTCTGCTGACGAGCTTGCAGGTGACCTTCGCGTCGCGGCCGGCGGCGCCGGTCGCGCCTCTGGGGCCCTGCTCGCCGCGGGGGCCGGCGGCGCCGTCGGCACCGCGCGCGCCGTCCGCGCCTCTCGCGCCGTCCGCGCCTCTCGCGCCGTCGGCGCCGCGCTCACCGGCGGGACCCGCCGGGCCGCTCGGGCCGGCCGGCCCCTGCGCGCCGTCCTGCGCGCGCCCGACCGGGCGCACCTCGGCGGAGTCGGCCTCGGCGCTGCCGGCTCTGTTGCTCGCCGTCACGCGCACGCTGAGCGCGTGACCGACGTCGGCCGCGGCGACCGTGTGCGTCGCGCCGGTCGCGCCGGCGATCGGCTGGCCGTCGCGCAGCCACTGGTACGCGAACGCCGGGTCGGTGCCGTCCCAGCTGCCGGGCGCGGCCGTCACGGTCGCGCCCTCGACGGCGTCGCCGACGACCTGCGGCGCGCTCACGAGCGCCGGGGCGACGGTCGGCGCGTCGGGGTCGTCCGGGTTGGGCGCGAGGCCGTCGGACTTCTCGGCGCTGACGACGACGGTGCCGCTGGCGTCCTTGATCACGAGCTTCACGGTCGTGCCCGACTTGACGTAGCCGGACAGCTCGACCGAGCGCATCGGGTCGCCGCTGAAGGCGACGGTGTCGATCACTCTGCCGGTCGCGGCGTCGCTCAGCTCGGCCGTCAGCTGCTGGCCGACGAGCGTCGACCAGGCGCGCGCGCTGGCGCGGTGGTCGCCGAACTCGATCAGCGCCTGGCCGGCTCTGGTCGCGTTGGTGACGTTCTTCATGTCCATCGACGGCGCGTAGGACTCGGTCCAGGTCTTCGTCGCGCCGGCTCTCAGCACGTCGGGCGTGAAGAACTCCGGCGAGACGCCGGCCCACAGCTCGATGTACGGACGGGCGGAGGAGCCCTTCGTGTACGGCGAGGTGTTGAACGAGCCGTTGTAGCCCCACTCCCAGAACTTCATGCCGGGCGTCTTGGTGTTGTCGCCCGTGCGGACGACGCCCTCGCCGTTCTCGTGGTTGACGACGCCCCACCAGTTGGCCTGCGGCAGCGTCGCCAGCTCCTGGCCGTAGGCGATGCCGTCTCTCGTCCACTCCGACATCTTGTTGAGCTTGTCGAGTCTCAGGTAGGCGAAGCCGTCTCTGATCTCTCTGACCTCTTCGACGTCGCGCATCCAGTTGTAGCCGGAGCCCTGTCTCAGCGTTCTGACGTTGGACATGATCTCCATCGTCGAGGAGCCGTTGTAGGTCTCCTCACCGGGCGCGAGCGTCGTGCAGGTCCAGTACTCGTACTCCTTGTCGGCGCTGGTCGGGTTGTGCAGCGAGACGTTCATGTCGACGACCGGGCTCGTCTTCGAGATCGAGTACGTGACGGTCGCTCTCAGGTCGGTGCGGCCGTAGCGGAAGCGGGTCGGTCTGCCGGAGAAGTCGAGATCGTCGTCCTTGGTCATGACGATGTCGATTCTGTCGTCGCTCTGGACGATTCTGTAATCCCACGGTCTGAACCAGAACTTGCCGTGCTCGGCCTCGACCCAGGTCGGGAAGACGCCGCCGTAGACCATCAGCCAGCCGGCGTAGAAGGGCGACGTTCTCGGGTCCGTGCCGTTGCCGTAGGGCGTGCCGACCGGGTTGGTGTACAGCAGGTCGTTGCCGGTCGGCTTGTAGATCAGCGAGACCATGCGGCCGCCGTACTCGGGCGTGAAGAGCGCCTTGATGTACTTGTTCTCGACGACGATCGCGTTGAGTCTCTCGTCGGTGAGGCGGTCCTTCACGTCGGCGCCTCTGACGAAGAAGCCCTCCGGGTCTCTCATGTCGTAGGCGAAGTGACGGAAGGTCGTCGACTCCTGCTTGTCGATCGAGAGGAAGTCGGCGCTGTTGGGGTCGTAGCCCGGCGCGGTGCCCGCGCCCGTGACGCTGCCGACCGGCGCCGCGAAGGCATGCGCCTTGCCCGCCGCGGCGTTGTCGGCGCCGGCGACGTCGACCAGCCGGCCGCCGCCGCGCAGCTGCACGCTGCCGCGCGCGAACGGCTGCAGGCGCACGCCGTTCTCGAAGCGGATCGCGAGCGTTCTGCGATCGGGGAAGTAGCCGGCGACGTCGTGCAGGCGGCTGGCGCCGTCGGAGGCGTCGCCGAAGATCTCGTTGAACGGCCCGGGGCCGCCCTGGTCGTCCTCGACGGTCGCGTCGACGTCGAGCAGCGCGCGCACGTCCTCGGCGGTGAGCGTGGCGGCGGCGATCCGCTGGTTCGCCGTCTCACGCACCATCACGTAGCCTCTCGCCGACTCGCCGTCGACTCTCGCCGGTACAGCCGGCGCCGACGGCACTCTCACCTTCGCGATCCGGTGGTTGAAGGAGATCCGCAGCTCGTTGCGGTTCTGGTCGACCGTCACGCCGGTGATCTCCGGCTGGTTCCACGGCTTCGCGCTGGAGGCGACGCCGGGGGCGACGAGCGCGCTGGGCGCTCTGCCGCCGGAGGTCGTCAGGCCGAGGCCGGTCGCGAGCGTCAGGTCGTAGGTCGCGTTGGGGTCGAGGTCTCTCGTGAACTGGAGGTCCCAGACCTTGCGGTCGCTGTTGACGCCCGGCTCGATGTAGGCGGGCGTGAAGACCGTCCCGCTGCCGCTCTCTCTCAGCTGGATGTTCGACGTGTTCGTGTACGTGCCGACCGGGAAGCCGCTCAGGACCGGCGTCTTGAAGGCGACGCGGACGGTGCGGCGGTCGAGCGCCTTGGCGGAGGAGATCGCCGCCGTCGTCGCGGCGTCGGCGGGGCCCGTGAAGGCGACCGGCGCCGTTCTCGTGCCGCTGACCGACGAGCCGTCGTCGCCTCTGAAGAAGAGGCCGGCGAGCGAGTCGCCGCTCGCGTCGAGCTGCAGCTGGTAGGTGCGGCCCGCGACGAGCGCCGGGCCGCTGGCCGGCAGCACGAGCCGCAGCGTGTCACGGCGCGGCGTCTCGACGACGTAGTTGCGCGTGCCGGACGCCTCGCTGGAGAGCGCCGCGGCGCCGGTCAGCGCCGCGTCGGACTCGCTCGGCTGGCCGCCCGCGACGCGCACGAACTGGTGCAGGTAGCTGGTGTTGCTGTTGTTCGCCGCGACCATGCCGAGCAGGTCGGGGCCGAGCGGCTTGTTGAAGGCGACGTCGATCGTCTTGGCGTCGCGCGCGACGACCTCTTCGATCGAGAGGCCGGCCGCGCCGGCGGCGCTCGTCACGACGCCGCTGCCGAGGCAGGCGACGACGGTGACGGCGACCGCCGGCAGGACGCGCACGCCGTGCCGGCGTGCGGAGGGATGAGCCATCTGGGTTCTCTCCTGCTGGGGGGGACTTGAGTGCTCAGCGGATGCGGACGGGCAGCACGGTCACGTGCGTGCCGCTGCGGATCCGCAGCTGGTAGCTGCCGCGCTTGATCGCGCGGGTCGCCTTCAACCCGCGCTTGGTGCCGACGGCGTAGGTGCGGCCGGCGCGCACCAGGCGAGCGCTGCCCTTCACGCGCGCGCTCGACGCTCTCGCTCTCGCGGCGGCGCCTCTGGCGTAGGTGATCTTGCAGCTGATGCTGGGCGCGTTCGGGCGGCCGCCGATCGTGCAGGTGACCTTCGCGTCACGGCCGGCGGGGCCGCGATCGCCCTTCTCGCCCTTCGGGCCGGCCGGGCCGGGATCGCCCTTGTCGCCCTGCTCGCCTCTCTCGCCGGTCGCGCCGCGCGGCTGCGGCGTGACCGCCTCGGAGGTCGACTCGGTGACGCCCTCGGCGTTGGAGGCGGTGACGCGGACGCGCAGCGCGTGGCCGACGTCGCCGCTGGCGACGACGTGGGTCGTGGCCGTCGCGCTGGCGATCGGCTGGCCGTCGCGCAGCCACTGGTGTCTGAACGTCGGCGCGAGGCCGGTCCAGGTGCCGTCGGTCGCGGTCAGCGTCTCGCCCTCGGTCGCGGCGCCCTCGATCTGCGGCGGCGCGGTCGCGACCGGGCCGGGACGGTCGCCGGCGTCGCGCGGGATGTAGAGCTTGATGTCGTCGACGCGCGCGTTGCCCTCGTAGACGTTCGTGTAGAGGTCGCCGATCACGAAGTAGTCGGGGTAGGCGGAGCCTCTCGGCCACTGGTTCGGGATCTCCTGTCTGGTGCCGAGCCAGCCGTTCTGGAAGATCGAGCTGTTGTATCTGCCGTCGTACTCGCCGGGCGAGCTGTTGTAGTGCCAGATCGGCACGTTGTTCTCGACGAAGTTGCGGTGGAAGCGGATCGTCCGTCTGCCGGCGCGGGCGAAGTCGCCCGTCACCTCGAGCACGTAGCCGGTCGCGTCGCGCTCGATCGCGAACGTGTAGTCCTCTCTCGGCATCAGCTCCGGCTGCAGCTCGGCCGCGGAGGCGAGGCCGGTTCTGTCGACGCCGCCCTGGCAGTCGGTGATGAAGCGCTGCTGGTTGCCGGTGATGCCGCCTCTGCCCGGTCTGAATGTCGGCAGGCCGTTGACCCACATGTTGACCGTGTTGTAGGTCGACTCGGCGTAGGTGTAGGTCTGGCCGGTGGCGGCGTTGCAGACGAGGCCGCCGGTGCCCGTGCCGACGCGGTCCGGGTGCTGCGCGAAGCCGTCCATCAGGACCTTGCGGCGGTAGTGCCAGAAGTGGTTGTTGCGCGGCTCGGGATGGTCGAAGTCGACGATCGCCATGTAGTGGAAGCCGTTGTAGCCGTATCTGCCTCTGCCGACCTCCTGCCACTCGCAGTAGGGAGCCGACGGGTCGGAGTTCCAGCCGGGCGTGTTGACGCCCTCGGGCCACGGGTGCTGCGTGCGGCATCTGCCGTCGAGCTTGTAGCCGTTCTCCTTGCCGTCGTAGAAGATCGAGCCGTTGCGTCTGCCGCCGAAGTCGAGCGTCTTCAGTCTGTACTCGACGCGGTACTGCGACGGCAGCGCGTCGGAGGGGACGAAGATCGCGCCGCCGGTGTGGTCGGGCACGTCGATCTTCGCGACGCCGCCCTGGCCCTCGACCGTCTCGGTGCGGATCGTCGGCGGCGCCTCGATGTCGCCGTCGTTGTTCCAGTCGCGCGCGGTCATCGACGCGGTCAGCCAGCCGTCCTGGCCGATCTTGACCTTCTTTCTGTACGTCGTGAAGCTGTGCAACTGGTTGAGCCAGGGGGCGCCGTAGTCGTTGGCCCACCAGGGGCTGGCGTCGTCCATGATGTTGTCGAACGACTGCACGTAGTCCTCACGCACCCACGGCGTGTTGTCGAGACCGATCGGTCTGTCGAACGTCTCGTGGTACTTCAGTCTCCAGTTGCTCGCGGCCGGTGGGTCAGCCTGCGCAGCGGCCGGCAGCACGGCGGCAGCCGCGATCGCGGCGAGCGCCGTGGCGACCACGCCCTTGCCTCGTCGACTCACGGTCGATCCTCCTCATGGGTGGGACAATTAACCTAGCCCAGCGGTACTGCACCGTCAAACTTCGCCGTTTGAATTATTCGACCGTCTCAATAATTCGATCGGGCGTCCGAAAGCGCGGCGCCGAACTCCCGCGCGCGCCGCTCGATCGCCTCCCAGGCGCCCTCGGCCAGCTCCGCCGCGGGGCAGAGCGAGCCGCCGGCGCCGACCGCGACCGCGCCGGCCGCGAGCCACTCGCCGAGGTTGGCGACCGTGACGCCGCCGGTCGGCATGAAGCTGACCTCCGGGAACGGCTCCCGCAGCGCCCGCAGCAGCGCGACCCCGCCAACGCCGGCCGGGAACAGCTTCAGCGTCGTCAGCCCCTGCGCCGTCGCTCGCATCACCTCCGTCGGCGTGCAGACGCCGGCCCAGGTCGGCAGGCCGCTGGCGCCCATCGTCGCCAGCACGGTCCCGTCGAGGCCCGGCGAGACGAGGAAGCGCGCGCCGGCGGCGACCGCCTCCTCGACCTGCGCCGGTCTGCGCAGCGTGCCGGCGCCGAGCAGCAGCTCATCGCCGTGGCGGGCGCGCAGCTCGCGCAGCGCGAGCGCCGCGCCGGGCGTCGTGAAGGTCACCTCCAGCGCCCGCACGCCGCCGCGCAGCAGCGCCCCGCCGGCGGCGACGACCGCCTCCGGCGAGGGACCGCGCAGGACCGCGACGATGCCGGCCTGTGCCAGCCCGGCCGCGTCGCCGGCGGGTGCCGGCGCGCTCACCGGACGGCTCCCGTGTCACGCGAGCGGGCGGCGCCGCGCGCGGGGGCGCCCCTCGCGCGCGCGGTGGCGGCCGGCGCCGGCACCGGCACCGGCACGCCGAGCCGCGCGGTCGCAGCCGCGACCTCGTCGGCCTGCGGGTAGCCGAGCGCGCAGCCGCTCGCCTGGCACGACAGCGCGCTGGCCGCCACGCCGGCCGCGAGCGCGGCCGCCGGAGCGGCGCCGGCGAAGCGCCGCGCCAGGTACGCGCCGGCGAGCGCGTCGCCCGCGCCTGCGGCGTCGACCAGCAGCACCGGCGGCGGCGCGAGCGAGAGCGCGTCGCCGTCGGCGAACAGCCACGCCGGCTGCTCGCCCTGCGTGACGACGATCTCCGCGGCCGGCGCGCCGAGCGCGGCGACGAGCGGCTCGGGGTCGCTCTCGCCGACGAGCGCGCGGCCGTCCTCGGCCGAGACGAAGACGACGTCGGCCCGGCGCGCGAGCGCGAGCAGCCGCTCGCGGTCGGGCCGCAGCTGGGGCCGGAAGTTGACGGTGAAGGAGATCGCCGCGCCGGCGGCGCGCGCCTGCGCGACCGCCTGCTCGACGGTGGCCGCGGCGGAGTCGGAGATCGACAGGCCGATGCCGCTGACGTGCAGCACGTCGAGCCCGGCGAACCAGCTCGCGCGCACGTCGGCGGGCGCCAGCAGCGAGGCGGCCGAGCCGCTGCGGTGGAAGCTGAACTGATGACGGCCGGCCTCGTCGACCTCGTTGACGTAGAGGCCGGTCGGCGCGTCGCCGTCGACCGCGACCTCGTCCAGCGCGACCCCTGCGCCGCGCCAGAAGCCGAGCAGCAGCCGCCCGGCGGCGTCGTCGCCGACGCGGCTCAGCAGCCGCGCCCGCGCCCCCAGCCGCGCCGCCATCACGGCGACGTTGGCGGCGTCGCCGCCGTAGCCGCGGGCCAGCACGTCCTCGCCGAGGCGCGGGTGGACACCGACCTCCAGCAGTCCTTCGCCGAGCGTCGCGATGCACGCCGGCCCGGCCCGGAGGGCGCCGTGCTGGCGCCCTCCGTCGCGGACATCCGTCATCGGATCCGCTCCCGTGCGATCCGTGACCACGACATCAGAACTCGCTGTTCGGGTCGTAGTAGTCGTCGACGTTGGCTCTCGTGATCTGCGGCGAGGGAACGACCGTGTCCTTCTCGGCCTGTCCGCCGTCGAGCAGCTCGATCAGGCGCTCGAAGGCGGCGTCGCCCATCGTGACGGCGTCGTTGAGGCCGGTGACCTCGTAGTTGCCGCCTCTTCTGATCTCCGCCAGCGCCTCCTTCTGCCCGTCGACGCCCGCGATGAAGATCTGCTCGCTCTTGCCGGCGTCTCTGATCGCCTTCTGCGCGCCGAGGCACATCGAGTCGTTCTCGCAGAAGACGGCGTCGAGGTCCTTGTTCTTCGCCAGCAGGTTCTCCATCACTCTGAGGCCGCCGTCGGAGGACCACTCGCCGAAGTCCGGCGCGACGACCAGCTCGATGCCGGCGCCTTCGAGCACCGATCTGACGCCCTCGGTGCGGGCGAGGCCGATCGAGTTGTCGGCCGGGCCGCCGCGGATGATCGCGACCTTGCCGCTGCCGCCGAGTCTCTCGGAGATGTACTCGCCGTCCTGTCTGCCGATCGCCTCGTTGTCGGGGCCGACCCAGCTGGTGTAGTCGCCGGACTGGAACTTGCGGTCGACGAGCACCACCGGGATGCCCTTCTGCTTGATCGCGTTCAGCGCCGCCGGCGCCGCCTCCAGCGGGCCGCCGGAGATGACGATCCCGTCGACGCCCTGCGCGAGCAGGTCCTCGACGTTGGAGGTCAGCGCGGCCGCGTCGCCCTTCGCGTCGGTCACGAGCACCTCGTTGCCGGCTCTCTGGCCGTCGCGCTCGACGGTCTTGGAGATGCCGATGAAGTACGGCGCGCCGAGCGTGAAGTTCGCCATGCCGATCTTGAATCTTCTGCCGCCCGAGCCCTCCGAGGCGGTCGTGGACGCGGTGCCGGACGAGCCGGACGAGCCGCTGTCCTTGTCGTCGCTGGAGCCGCAGGCCGCGACCCCGAAGACGCACAGCACGGCAACTGCCAAAGCGAGCAGTCGTCGCATTGGGATACTCCTCCTTGTTGGTACGAATGGGCGATGGGGGGACCGGCTCACGGCGCCAACCAGCAGCCGGTCCCTCATCGTTCGTCTTCCGTTCGCCGGGCCAGGACGACGGCGACGATGATCAGGCCCTTGAGGACCTGCTGCCAGTAGCTCTGGACGTCGTAGAGCGTGAGCAGGTTGTCGATCAGCGCGAGCAGCACGACGCCGCCGAGCGTGCCGAGCACCGAGCCGCGCCCGCCGGCCAGGCTGGCGCCGCCGATCACGCAGGCGGCGATCGCGTTCAGCTCGAAGGCGACGCCGACGGACGGCTGCGCGATGCCGACGCGCGAGGCGAGGATCACGCCCGCCAGGCCGGCGAGGAAGCCGCTGATCATGTAGGTGACGAGGATGTGGCGCGGCACGTTGACGCCGGCCAGGCGGACGGCCTCGCGATTGCCGCCGATCGCGATGATCGCGCGGCCCGCGCCGGTGCGCGTGAGGAAGACCCACGCGAGCGCGAAGACGGCGACGACGATCAGCGTCGCGACCGGGAACGGGCCGATCGACTCGGTCCCGATCCAGAGGAAGCCGATGTCGGTCGGCGTCACCGGCGTCTCGCTGTAGACGTAGGCGAGGCCGCGGATCGTCGTCAGCGCGGCGAGCGTGACGACGAACGGCGCCAGCCGGAAGCGCGCCACCAGCATGCCGTTGACGAAGCCGCAGGCGACGCCGGCGGCGACGCCGATCGCCATCGCGAGCGGGATCGGCAGGTCGGCCGAGAGGCCGGCCGCCATGATGCCCGCGAGCGCGACGACCGAGCCGACCGACAGGTCGATGCCGCCGGTCAGGATCACCATCAGCATCCCGAGCGCGAGCAGGCCGGTCGTGACCGACTGCTTCATCAGGTTGGTGATGTTGTCGTCGGTCATGAACGAGTCGGTCGTCGTCGCGGCGACGATCAGCAGGACGACGAAGGCGACGACGAAGCTGCCGTTGATCAGCAGGCTGCGGTCGTCGCGCAGACGCTGCACGATCACGCCGCCACCCCGATCGAATGGGCCAGCAGCAGCTCCTCGTCGGCCTCGGCGCTGGGCACGTCGGCGACGAGCCGGCCCTCGTGCATCACCAGCACGCGGTCGGTCGCGCCGATCACCTCGGTCAGGTCGGAGGAGATCATCAGCACGCCGAGCCCGGCGCGCGTGAGCTGGTCGATCTCGCGGTAGAGGTCGACGCGCGCGGCGACGTCGACGCCGCGCGTCGGCTCGTCGAGGATCAGCACCTTCGGTCTCGACAGCAGCCACTTCGCCAGCACCACCTTCTGCTGGTTGCCGCCGGAGAGCTGCTTGACCGGCTTGCTGGTCGTGCGCGGGCGCACGTCGAGCCGCTCGTTCATGTCCTCGATCGCCGCCTGCTGGCGCTTGCGGTCGAGCAGGCCGTGTCTGCGCCAGCGCGGCAGCGTCGCCAGCGCCGCGTTGTCGCGCACCGACAGGTCGAGCACGAGCCCGCTGCCCTTGCGGTCCTCGGTCACGAACGCGAGCCCCTGCGCGATCGCCTCCTTCGGCGAGCGCAGCCTCACCGCTCTGCCGGCGAGGCGGATCTCGCCGGCGTCGTGCGGGGCGGCCGCGAACAGGCACTCGGCCAGCTCGGTGCGCCCGCTCCCGACGAGCCCGAAGACGCCCACGACCTCGCCGGCGCAGACGCTCAGCGAGACCTCCTCGAACGCGCCCTCGCGCGTCAGTCCGGTGGTCCCCAGCAGCTCCCGTCCGGGCTTCTCGCGCCGGTCCGGGTAGATCTGCTCCAGCCGGCGGCCGGCCATCTGCCGCACGATCTCCTCCTCGTTGGTCTCTCTCGGTGTGCTCGTGGCCGCGATCAGCCCGTCCTTGATGACGGTGATGCGGTCGGCGATCTCCATCACCTCGTCGAGCCGGTGCGAGACGTACAGCACCAGCACGCCGTCAGCCCGCAGCGAGCGGATCAGCGCGAACAGCTGGTCGAGGTCGTCGCCGGCGAGCACCGCGGAGGGCTCGTCGAGGATCAGCATCCGCGGCTCGCTCGCCATCGCCTTCGCGATCTCGACCATCTGCTGGCGCGCGACGCTCAGCCGCTTCGCGGGCGTTCTCGGGTCGACCCCGGTGAAGCCGGTCCGGCTCAGCAGCGCGCGCGTGCGCTCGTGCGCGGCGGGCCAGTCGACCAGCCCGCCTCTCTTCGGCAGGTCGCCGAGCAGCACGTTCTCGGTCACGCTCAGCTGCGGCACCAGCGTCAGCTCCTGGTGGACGGTGCGGATCCCGAGCGCGGCGGCCGCGGCCGGCGAGCCGAGCGCGACCTCGCGGCCGTCGACCGCGATCGTGCCGGCGTCGCGCGCGACCGCGCCGCAGAGGATCTTGATGAGCGTCGACTTGCCGGCGCCGTTGGCGCCCGCGATCGCGACGACCTCGCCGCCGTGCGCCTCGAAGTCGATCCCGTGCAGGACCTCGACGCCCGAGTAGGCCTTGCGGACTCCTCTCAGCGAGAGCATCAGCTGAAGGCGTCCATGACCACGACCGTCTTCTCCTCGGTCATGTCCTTGAGCGTGTCGTGGATCCCCTCGCGCGCCCCGCCGGTCTGCTTGACGCCGCCGAACGGCAGGTTCTCCGAGCGCAGCGCGGTCGAGCCGTTGACGATCACGCCGCCGGCCTCCAGCCGCGCGGCGAGCGCGAAGGCGCGCTGCACGTCGCGCGTGAAGACGGCGGCGTGGAGGCCGTAGTCGGAGTCGTTGGCGTAGGCGACCGCCTGCTCGGCGCTGTCGACGCGCACCAGCGGCGCGACCGGGCCGAAGATCTCGTCGCGGATCGCCGGCTCGTCGGGTCTCACGCCGGTCAGCACCGTCGGGGCGACGAAGGCGCCGTCGCGCGTGCCGCCGAGCGCGAGCGTCGCGCCGTCGGCGACCGCCTGCGCGATCGACGCCTCGACCGCCTTCGCGGCCGCCTCGGTGATCAGCGGGCCGACCTCCGTCTCCTCCTGCAGCGGGTCGCCGAGCTTCAGCCCGCGCGCCTGCTCCACGAGCTTCTCAGCGAGCGCGTCGTGGACGGCGTCCTCGACGAAGATGCGCTTGACGGCGCAGCAGATCTGACCGTTGCCGCGCGCGAGGCGGCCGAGCACGATCGCCTCGGCGGCCTTGTCGAGGTCGGCGTCGGCGCAGACGATCATCGGGTCGTTGGAGCCGAGCTCGAGGTGGACGCGCTTGAGCGTCGGCGCGGCGAGCGCCGACAGCGCGCGGCCGGCGGCGGTCGAGCCGGTGAGGCTGATCAGCTGCACGCCGGGGTCGGCGGCGAGCGCGCTGGCGACCTCCGGCCCGCCGCCGAGCAGCTGGTGCGCGTGGGGTGGCGCGCCGGCCTGCTCGACGATCTGCGCGACCTCGATCACCGCCAGCGGGCACTTCTCCGGCGGCTTGACGATCACCGCGTTGCCGGCGGCGAGCGCCGCGGCGGCCTTGTGCGCGTACAGCTCGACCGGGTAGTTGAACGGCACGATCGCGGCGACGACGCCGAGCGGCTCGTGGCGCGTGAAGGCGAGGTGGCGCTCGAGGCCGGGGACGGCGTCGAGCGGGATCTGGCGGCCGAAGAGGCGCTTGGCCTCCTCGCCGTAGCCGCGGAAGATGCGGATCGCGGCGGCGACCTCGCCGCGCGTCTGCGCGATCGGCTTGCCGTTCTCGCGCGCGAGCAGGGTCGCCAGCTCCTCGTCGCGCGCCGCGATCCCGTCGGCGATGCGCGCGAGCAGGTCGGCGCGCGCGTGCGCGGGCAGCGCGGCCATCGCTCTGCGGCCCTCCTGCGCCTGCGCGATCGCGCGCGCGACGGCGGCTGCGTCGGCGATCTCCATCGTGCCGACGAGCGAGCCGTCGGCGGGGTTGCGGATCTCCAGCTCGTGCGCTGCGGTGGCGGTCATCGTCGTCTACCTCGTGTGGGTCGAAGCGGGGGCGTGCATGCGGGCGCGGCCGAGCCGTCTGGAGATCTCGGCGGCGGCGGCGATCATGTGCGGCGTCAGCTCGGTGCAGCGCTCGTGGCTCATCCGCACCTCGGGCGCGGAGACGCTGATCGCGGCGACCGGCTCGTGGCCGACGACGACCGCGGCGCCGATGCAGCGGACGCCGATCTCGTTCTCCTCGTCGTCGAGCGCGACGCCGACGGCGCGCACCCTGTCGACCTCGGCCAGCAGCGCCGCGCGCTCGACGATCGTGCGCTCGGTGCGGGCCGCGCGCGGGATCGCGAGCGCCCGCTCCAGCGGCTCGCCGTCGAGGTTGGCGAGGATCGCCTTGCCCATCGCGGAGCAGTAGAAGGGGACGCGCGCGCCGATCCGGGAGACGAGCCGGACCGAGTGCGGGCTCTCGATCTTGGCGATGTAGACGACCTCGTCGTCGGCGACGACGCCGAGGTGGACGGTCTCGCCGGTGCGCGCCGCGAGCGTGTTGAGGATCGGCGCGGCGGCGCTGCGGACGTCGTCGCCGTCGAGCAGCGTGCCAGCCAGCTCGACGAGCTTGTAGCCGAGTCTCAGGTGGCCGCGCTCGTCGCGCCGCAGCACGCCGAGGCGCAGCAGCGTCGCGACGTAGCGATGCGTCGTCGACTTGGCGGTCGGGATCATCGCGGCGAGCTGTCCGAGCGTGATCCCGTCCTCGCCGGCGAGCGCGATCCGCTCGAGCACGTCGAAGGCGCGCACGACGCTGGTCGAGGTGCCGGAGCCCTCGGCGATCATCGCGTGTCCTCCCGCCGGCGGGCAGGGTGAATTGTCACCGGGCGCGGGGGCGTCCCGGCGTGCAGGCAGCAGCACACGTCTCTCCTCCGTCCGCTCGGCGCGCCTTGATGCGTACCACGGCAGCCGAGCTTGGTGACGCGGCCCGTTCGAACCTCTCGAACGCCGTCCGTCACAACCGTACGGCGCGCACTCTAGCGGCACGTCACAGAGACAATCAAGCGAATAAATAGGTCCCTGTTCGGATCTTCCGAACCGGTGCTGACGGGGTTCGAATAACTCGGACGCGTAAAAAATGACGCGCCTGGGAAGTGGCGCGCGCCGAGCCGTGAGCGACCGCGGCGGGCGATCCTAGCGCGGGCGCGCGCCCGGCCAGGTGAGCCTGAGCAGCGTCTCGATCTGCTCCGGCGGCCACGGCTCGTCGCGCAGCAGCATGTGCAGGCAGACACCCTCGACCGCCGCCTGGAACGCCTGCCGCTCGGCGCCTCTCAGCGCCGGCGCGAAGCTGTCGGCGACGGCCTCCAGCCAGCTCAGCGCGGCGGGCCGCAGGTGCGGTCTGCGCAGCGCGAGCAGGTACAGCTCGTAGCTGATCACGAGCCGGTCGCCGGTGCCGCCGAGGTCCTCGACGAGCAGCCGCGCGAGCGCGGCGAGCGAGTGGTCGCGCTGCTCGTGCAGGGTCGCGAGGAGGTCGTCGGTCGCCTGTTGCAGCGCGGTCGCGACGAGGCCGTCGATGCCGGCGAAGTGGTAGCTGACGGAGGCGAGCGAGACGCCGGCCTGCTCGGCGATCGCGCGGTGCGTGAGCGCGGCGACGCCACCCTGCTCGATCACCTCGATCGCCGCGCGCACGAGCTGCTCGCGGCGCGCGGCGCCGCGCGCGCGGCGGCCGTCCTCGGGGACCGGACCGCTCAATGCGACGCCCCCGCCTCGAGCGCGACGACGCCGCCGATCACCAGCACGATACCGCCGAGCTGCAGCGCCGAGAGCGACTCGCCGAACAGCGGGACCGACAGCGCCGCGACGGCCGCGACGCCGATCGCCGACCAGATCCCGTACGCGACGCCGAGCGGCACGCCGCGCTCCAGCGCCATCGACAGCAGCGTGAACGTGACGACGTAGCCGACGGCCATGACCGCTGCGAACGGCAGCTTGCTGAAGCCCTCAGACGCCCGCAGGCTCAACGTCGCCACGATCTCGGCGCAGATCGCGCCGGCCAGGAACAGGTACCCCATCCCACGCACTCCAACTATCCGAACGAACTTCTTGGAAGGTTGTTCGGATAGTAGCGGAGGGCGTCGGCCTGCTTACGTGAGAGGCATGTCAATCGTCATCATCGGAGCAGGACCGAACCTCGGCGCGGCGGTCGCGCGGCGGTTCGGGCGCGAGGGGATGGGCGTCGGGCTGATCGCGCGCGACGCGGCCAAGCTCGACACGCTCGCCGGCCAGCTGCGCGAGGACGGCCTCACCGCCGAGGTCGCGACCGCCGACATCCGGGACACCGACGCGCTCACGCGCGCGATCGCGACGCTCGCCGAGCGGCTCGGCCCGGTCGAGGTGCTGGAGTACTCGCCGCTGCCGGCGAGAGCGTTCATGAAGCCGATCCTCGAGACGACCGTCGAGGACGTGCGCGGGCCGCTGGAGTTCAGCGTGCTGGGCGCCGTGGCGGCGGCGCGCGCGGTCGTGCCGGGGATGCTGGAGCGCGGCGCGGGCACGATCCTCTACACGACCGGCGGCGCCGCGATCGCGCCGTACCCGCTGCGGGCCGGCGTCGGCATCTCGTTCGCGGGCGAGGTCGCCTACGCGCGGATGCTGCACGAGGAGCTGGCGCCGCGCGGCATCCATGTCGGCCACACCGCGATCGGGGGCATCATCGCCCCAGGCGGCGCCCACGAGCCCGCCGACGTCGCGGAGCTGCTGTGGCGCGAGCACCACCAGGCGCGCGACCGCTTCCAGATCCGCATCGGCATCGACTGAACCCCTTGGAGGACCACCTCATGAGCAACGACACCACCGGCCGCGTCGCGGTCATCACCGGCGCCTCGTCGGGCATCGGCGAGGCGACCGCGCGCGCGTTCGTGCGCGACGGGCTGCGCGTCGCGCTGCTGGCGCGCCGCGCCGAGCGGATCGAGGCGCTGGCGCAGGAGCTGGGCGCGGGCGCCGTCGCGATCCCCGCCGACGTGACCGACCGCGACTCGCTCGTCGCCGCCGCCGCGCGCGTGCAGGCGGAGCTGGGCGGCGCCGACGTGCTCGTCAACAACGCCGGCGTGATGCTGCTGGCGCCGTTCAGCTCCGCGCAGCGCGCCGAGCACCGGCAGATGGTCGAGGTCAACCTGCTCGGCGCGATGACCGCGACCGAGGTCTTCCTCGACCAGCTGCGCGACGGCGAGGGCGACCTGATCAACATCTCCTCGGTCGCCGGCCGCACCGCCGGCCCCGGCTCGTCGGTCTACAACGCGACCAAGTGGGGCCTCAACGGCTGGTCGGAGGCGCTGCGCAGAGAGCTGCAGCCGGCCGTCCGCGTGACGCTGATCGAGCCCGGCGCGATCGCGACCGAGCTGACCGACCACATCACCGACCCCGCCGCCAAGAAGGGCAGCGAGGGCTTCTACGCCAGCACCGCGATCCCGGTCGAGGACGTCGCCGACGTGATCGCCTTCGCCGTCACCCGCCCCCACCGCATGACCCTCAACGAGATCCTGGTCCGCCCGACGGCGCAGACGCTGTAGCCGCTACGGTCTACAAGGCCAGCCCGACATGCCGCCACGCTCTCGCAGGCTGGAAGCACTCGATTCTCAGCACCCTGCAGATGTCCGGCATGTTGTCGACGCTCGCCTTGGCGCGCGCGACGGTGCCGGTCGGGCTCATGCCTTCGTACGTCGCGACGCCGAACCCGCGCACGCTCGCTTCGGCGATGACGAACGGATCAGCTCTGTCGCGGCCTTGCTTGAACCGGAATCTCGTCAGCAGACCGCCCGCCAGCCGCTGAACGTCGTGCGAAGGCTCCGCCACGAAAGGCCTGCGCTCGCGAACCCATGCAAACGCGCCGCCGCTGCCGTCTCTCAACTCTTCGTAGACGGAACGTGGCACCACGACGTTGCCAGCACGCCACTCCGTGTCGAGGAACGCCCAGAATCCCTTGATCGAATCGGGAAGGTAGTGCGCATTGAAAGCGCCGATCAGAGCTGACGTGTCGAGGACGATCACGCTCGGTCTCGGCTATCGATCCAGCAGCTCTCGGTCTGCGAAAGCCCGCAGCTTTGCAAAGTCCTCGACCTTCGTTCTCAGCAAGCGTGACGCGGTCGCGAGCGTCACCGCAGAGGAGTCAGCAGCGGCGAGCACGAGGTCCGTGAACGTCGGGCTCAAGCGAGCGACCTTGCGCTGATTGCCGTTTCCACCCTTTGCCGTCGGGCCGGAGAACGACCGGCCCAGGATGTCGCGAGCCTGCGACCAGCCCAGCAAACCGAGTTGGGCGGCGCGTGTGGCCGCGGCGCCTGGAGTGACGCCAAAGTCCTGGGCGATCGACTCGATCGAACGCCCTTGTCCCACGCCGAACGACTCAGCGAACTCCGGCTCCGGCATCAGAACGGTGCCGGCGTACTCATCACACCAGCGCTCTTCATCGTCTCGGCGCTCGTCTGCGACGTCGAGCAGCAGATGCGCGAACTCGTGCATGACGGTGAAAGCCTGCGCACGAGGATCCTCGGCGCTGTTCACGTAGATGGCAGGGACGTCTGCATGCGGCAGCACGAAACCCCGAACGCCGCTGTCCGGGACCGGGCAGCGGATGACGAGCACGCCCGCCCACTCGGCTGCCCGCACCACCGCCCGGCGGGAATGCCAGATGTTGCGCGGGTCCGATGACCGCAGCGCATAGGGCTCCAGACCGAGAATGTGTGCGAGATACGTCGCTTCCGGCAGCCGAGGCAGTTGGAGCCGTCGCATCGCCTCATGCCACGGCGGTGACTCGCCAAGCGCGGCCCAGAGGTCCACCGTCGTGTCCTGCTGGTCGCGGATCTCTCGCTCGAGCTTGATCAGCTCCGGACTCCACGGCGGTCTCGGCGCCCCGCGCAGGCGTCGGTACTTCGCGTCGACAGACAGTTCCGCGGGAGGCTCTGGACTCATCAGGAGCGCCAATGACCGGCCGTACGCCGCCGCTGCCAGTTCCGCCTGGCGCAGCGTCAAGAAGTGATCGCCGCGCTCAGCCGCAAGCAGGATGTCCTCTCTGACGCCGACCTTTCTGGCCGCGGACGACGGCGCGTAGCCCGCAGCCTCACGGGCCCATCTGAGCACATTCGGGGTGGTGAGCGCACGCGTCGCCATCGCGCCAAGCGTAGCCGCTCCGCCGACAGATTGTGCCGCTATGCAGGGTTTTACTGTTGCTTCTGGTGCAACGCCATATCTGCGTGGCGCTCTAGCCGCTCACCGCTCGCTCAGCAGCGGCCGCGCGACGAGCGCGACGGCGGCGGCGAGGGCGGCAGCGAAGAGGAGCAGGCTGAGGCGCATGCTGACGAGCTGGGTCAGCAGGCCGAGGCCGACGACCGGGCCGGCGAGGCCGACGTAGCCGGCGAGGAAGAGGCCGGCGAGCGCCTCGGCGCGGCTCTCGTCGGGGGCGAGCGCGGCGCCGGTCGCGAGCGCGCCCTTGAACAGCAGGCCGGCGCCCGCGCCGATCGCGACGCCGCCGGCGAGGAACAGCGCGAGGCTCGGCGACGGCAGCCAGACGCCGGCGACGGCGAGCGCGAGGCCCAGCGGCAGCGCCGTCAGGCCGGTCACGACCAGCCGCCGGGGCGGCAGCGCGATCGTCGCCAGCTGGGCCGCGACCGCGCTGCCGAAGACCGCCGCCGCGACCGCACCCGCCAGCAGGTGGGAGCGCTGGTGGAGCGTCTGCGCGAGGAAGGTCCCGGTCAGCGACGAGAACAGCCCGAGCGCGGCGAAGGCGAGCAGCGTCGCCGCCGCGGCGGCGAGGTAGCGGCCGCGCGCCGCCGACGGCACGACCACCCGCTGCGGCCGGTAGGCCGGGCGCGGCACCAGCGGCGGGCGCGTCTCCGGCGTCAGCGCGACCAGCACGATCCCGGCCAGCAGCAGCGCCAGCGAGACGGCGAAGGGGACGACCAGCGGCTGCGCGACCCACTGCGCGAGCGCGCCGCCGAGCAGCGCGCCGGCCGCGAAGCCGCCGAGGTTGGCGGCGGTCGCGACGAGCTGGGCGCGGCGCAGCGTCGACTGCGGCGCGTCGCGCGCCTCCAGCTCGGCCAGCCAGGCGGTCGCGGTCGCCGTCGCGACGCCGACGCCGAGCCCGCTCAGCACGCGCGCCAGCAGCAGCGCCGGGAGCGCCGAGGAGACCAGGAAGATCGCCGCCGCGGCGACGTTGAAGGCGAGCGCGGTCAGCAGCACGCGCCGCCGCCCGTGCCAGTCGGAGAGGTGACCGGCGGCGAACAGGCTGACGGCGACGCCGACCGCGTAGGCGGCGAAGACGACCGTCACCGTCAGCGACGAGAAGCCGTCGCGCTGCTGGTAGATCGGCCACAAGGGCGTCGGGATCGTCGTGAAGCCCATCACGACGGCGAAGGCGAAGGCGACCGCCCAGAAGCCGCCGACCCGGATGCGTTGACGAGGAACCGCGATCACTGACATGAAGCGCAGTCTGCGCCTCCGTCTCATCTCATTCAACGCACATCTACGACATCGGTCATCACCAAACGCGATAATGGCACGGCGATGGAGCTGCACCAGCTCAACACGTTCGTCGCGATCGCCGACGAGGGCAGCTTCACGCGCGCCGCCGACCGCCTGCACGTCGTCCAGTCGGCCGTCTCGGCGAGCGTCCGCAAGCTGGAGGCGGAGCTGGGCGTGACGCTGTTCGATCGCTCGACCCACCACGTCGCGCTCAGCGACGCCGGCCGCGTGCTGCTGCCCGAGGCGCGCGCGACGCTCGCCGCCGCCGCCTCCGCGCGCGAGGCGATCGAGCAGCACCGCGGCGGCCTGCGCGGCACGATCACGCTCGGGACGATGCAGGGCCAGGCGATGCGCGCGATCGGCGTCGCCGAGGTGCTCGCGGACTTCCGCCGCACGCACCCGGGCGTCGCGGTCCGCGTGCGCCACGGCGGCGGCTCGGCCGCGATGGCCGACGCCGTCCGCGACGGCCACCTCGACGTCGCCGTCGTCGCGCTGCCGGAGCCGGACCCGCCTGGGCTCGCGCTGACGCCGCTGGCGCGCGAGCCGATCATGCTCGCGGTCGCGCCCGGCCACCGCCTCGCCGCGCGCCGCAGCGTCGCGCTCGCCGCGCTGCGGGAGGAGGCGTTCGTCGAGCTGCCGCCCGGCTGGGGCACGCGCATGCTGGTCGACCGCGCCTTCGCCGCCGCCGGCATCGAGCGCACGATCGCCTACGAGGTCAACGACACCGCCGCCGTGCTCGACTTCGTCGCCCACGGCCTCGCGATCACGCTGATGCCGCGGTCGTACTCGACCGTGCCGGCGGGCGAGATCGCCTTCGTCCCGCTGCGCGGCCGGGTGCCGCGCTTCGAGACCTCGGTGATCGTCCCCGCCGACCGCCGCGTCGGCGCCGCCGCGCGCGCGCTGGTGGCGACGATCGAGCGGATCGCGGCGACGCACGCCTAGGCCTACTACATCCTCGCCGGGCCGAGGATGCACTCGCGGCCCGATTGCGGAGCGGCGCGACGGGTGCCATGGTCGAGCGCATGAAGTGGATCAGACGACATGCCCTTCTCCTGCTCGCCGCGGCCGCCGCGCTGCTGCTCGCGGCCGGGTTGAGACTGTCTCCCGCCGACCGGCTGCCCGGCGTCGGCTGGATGCTGATCGTGTGGTCGCTGGCGATCGTCGCCGGCGCCGTCACGGCTCGACGAGGCCGGAGCGGATCGCGTAACGAGTGAGGTCGACGCGGTCGCGCATGCCGAGCTTCTCGAGCACGTTCGCGCGGTGGCGGTCGACGGTCTTCTCGCTGATCACGAGCAGCTCCGCGATCTCGCGGCTGGTGTTGCCCTCGGCGACGAGCTTGACGATCTCGGTCTCGCGCGGCGTGAGCGGGTTCTCCGGCAGCTCCTCGCCGTCGCCGGCGCGGCGGACCCAGTCGCGCATCAACGCGCTGATCGCGGCCGGGTAGAGGAACGGCTCGCCGCGCACCACCGCGCGGCAGGCCTCGACGAGGTCTCTGTCGACGACCGACTTCAGCACGTAGCCGGAGGCGCCGGCGCGCAGCGCCTCGAACAGGTAGCGCTCGCTGTCGTGCATCGAGAGGATCAGGATCCGCAGCTCGGGCCGGCGCCTCGACAGCTCGCGCGCGACCTGGATGCCGGTCAGCCGCGGCATCGTCACGTCGAGCACGGCGAGGTCGACGTCGGCGCGCGTGCCGAGGTCGACCGCCTCCAGGCCGTCGCCGGCCTCGGCGACGACGGTCAGGTCGGGCTCGGCCTCCAGCACCAGCTTGAGCCCGTGGCGGACGACGGCGTGGTCGTCGGCGAGCAGGATCCTCGTCGGGTTCACGCCGCCACCGCCGCGACCGCCGCGCGCGGCAGCAGCAGCCGCACCTCGGTCCCGCCGCCGTCGGCCGCAACGGCGGTGAGCGAGCAGGAGCCGCCGAGCAGCAGCGCGCGCTCGTGCATCCCCTGGATCCCCGCGCCCGGCGCGCTGGCGCCGAGGCCGCGGCCGTCGTCGCGGGCGGTCAGGGCGAGCGCGCCCGCGCCCGTGTCGCCGGTGCGCGCCGGCCCCAGCGTCAGCTCGGCGCTGCGCGCCCCCGCATGCCGCAGCGTGTTCGTCAGCGCCTCCTGCGCGACGCGGTAGATCACCAGCTCGGCCTGCTCGGAGAGCGGCGGCAGCGCTGGCGCGACCGTCAGCCGCACGGCGATCCCGCCCTGCGCGCCGACGCGGTCGCAGAGCGCCGCGAGCGCCTCCTCCAGGCCGAGGTCGTCGAGCGCCTCGGGCCGCAGCCGCAGCGCGACGTCGCGCACCTCGCCCATCAGCGCGCGCGTCGCCTCGCGTGCCTCCGTCAGCTCGTCGTCGAGCGGCGGGGGCGCATGCTTGGCGACGCGGTCGATCTGCAGCATCAGCGCGGTCAGCGACTGGCCGATCCCGTCGTGCAGCTCGCGCGCGACCCGCAGCCGCTCCGCCTCCTGCGCGGTCAGCGAGCGCGCGACGCTGCCGCGGCGCTCGTCCTCCAGCCGGTCGAGCATGCGGTTGAACGCCTCGGTGAGGCGGCGCAGCTCGGGCGGCGCGTCCTGCGACGGCAGCCGCCGCCCGGGGTGGAGCGGCTCGACCGTCTCCATCAGCCCGGTGAGGCGGCGCAGCGGCGCCAGCGCGCGCCGCAGCAGCACGTAGTCGACGGCGGAGACGGCGGCCAGCAGCGCGAGCAGCACGACCGCCTCCAGGCGGGCGATCTCGGAGCTGACGGTCGCGGGCGTGAGCGCCAGCAGCAGCCCGGCGAGCACGATGACGGCGACGTTGAGGGTGAAGATCCGCTGCAGCAGCGACACCTCACCAGTGTGCCCCAGATCGCGGCGGCGGCGAGCGATCTGCACGCTCGCCCCCATGCGATCTGCATGCGCGCACCCATGTGCGCGCGGGCGTGGCGCCCATACCGTCTCGTGGGGCGATGATCGTCCCCGTCGGCATCTTCCTCAGTGCGCTGGCGTTGATCGTCGCGGAGAAGTTCGACCGCACGAAGATCGCGCTGGTGGGAGCCGGTGCGCTGCTGCTGACGCAGACGATCGACCAGGAGCAGGCGCTCGAGGCGATCCACTTCGACACGCTCGGGCTGCTCGCCGGGATGATGATCGTCGTCCGGCTGACGGAGGCGACCGGGGTCTACACCTACATCGCGATCCGCGCCGGGCAGCTGTCGCGCGGGCGGCCGTTCCTGCTCGTGATCGCGCTCGCGATCCCGACCGCGGTGCTGTCGGCCTTCCTCGACAACCTGACGACGATCCTGCTGATGGTGCCGATCACGTTCCTGCTCGCGGACGCGTTCGACATCGACCCGATCCCGCTGATCCTGATCGAGGTGATGGCCTGCAACATCGGCGGCACCGCGACGCTGATCGGCGACCCGCCGAACATCATGATCGCGAGCGCGACCGGGCTGTCGTTCATGGACTTCGTGCTCAACGTCGCGCCGATCGCCTACCTGACGATGTTCGCGGTGGTGGGGATGCTGTACCTGGCGTTCAGACGCCGGCTGCGGATCGCGCCCGAGGCGCGCGAGAAGGTGATGGAGCTGAACGCGGCGCGCTCGATCGAGGACCCGGCGGAGCTGAAGCGGCTGCTGCCGCTGCTGGGGCTGACGGTGCTCGCGTTCTTCGTCCACAAGCCGCTGGGGCTGGAGCCGGCGACGGTCGCGCTCTGCGGCGCGACGGCGATGCTGGCGGTGACGCGCCAGTCGCTGCAGTCGACGCTCGGCGGGATCGAGTGGCCGACGCTGTTCTTCTTCGTCGGCCTGTTCGTGATGGTCGGGGCGCTGGAGCACTCCGGCGCGATCGACGAGCTGACCCACGCGATCGTCTCGATAACCGACGGCGAGCGGACCGCCGAGCTGCTCGCGATCACCTGGTCGGCGTCGATCGTCGGCGGGATCGTCGACAACATCCCGCTGACGGCGACGATGATCCCCGTCGTCGACACGCTGGAGGCCGGCAGCGGCGACAAGGCCTACTGGTGGGCGCTGTCGCTCGGCGCCTGCTTCGGCGGCAACCTGACGATCATCTCCGCCGCCGCGAACGTCGCCGCCGCCGGCATGGCCTCGCGCGCCGGCAGCCCGATCGGCTTCGTGCAGTTTCTGCGCGTCGGCATCCCGGTGACGCTCTTCTCGACCGCCTGCGCGACCGTCTACCTGCTGCTGCGGTACACCTGATGGGGATCCTCACGCACGTCCCGGTGCTGCGCGCCGACCGCCCGCTGCGGGAGGCCGTCGAGGCGCTGCGCCAGGTCGACGTCCCCGCCCTCCCCGTCGCCGACGAGCACGGCCGCTTCCGCGGCATCTTCGGCGAGCGCGAGTTCATCGCCGCGATCTTCCCCGGCTACCTGGGAGAGCTGAGATTCGCCGGCTTCCTCCCCCGCTCCCTCGACGTCGCGATCGAGCGCCGCTCCGGCTGCCTCGCCCAGCCGCTGCTCGACTTCGCCAACCGCGAGCCGATCGCCGTCACCGAAGGCTTCTCCGACGCCGAGCTGGCCGAGACCTTCCTCCATCACCGCGTCCTGATCATCCCCGTCCTCGACCCCGAACACCGCGTCACCGGCGTGATCACGCGACGGACGTTCTTCGAGATCGTCTCGGGGCGGCTGCCGGAGGTTTAGACGAGGCGGCGCGGCCTATGTCGGGAGCGTGGTCACCGCTCGGTCGAGGTCGCCGCGATCGACGACCCGCTCGACGAGGAATCCGGACGGCTGGGCCGCGCCGAGTGTCGCAAGCTCTGCGTCGGCCAGCGGCCGGTAGGGGATGCGGTAGCCGCCTCGCCGCAGGCGCAGCCACGGCGCACGACCGGCGAGCTGCTTCACGTCGAGGTTGGGTGGCTGTGGCTCGGCGGCCAGTTCGCGCTCGAGCACGTCGAGGAGCCTTCGCCGATCACATCGGTCGATGCGGCGCAGGTCTCTGAGTGCGCGCCGGGACAGCTCGACGTGATGCAACGTGCGGTCAGTCGTCGCCGAGATCGGCGTCGTCTTCGAGCAAGCGCCGCGCGGCCGCGAGCGAGGTGGTTTCGCCGGCGAGCAGCTCGCGATCGGCAGCGGCCATGCCCTCGACGAACTCGGGTGCGTTGGCGAGCACGAAGTCCTCGAACTGCTCCGAGTCGACCGGGAGTATGTACGCGACAGGACGCCCCCGGCGCGTGATCAGCGCCGGCTGCTTGGTGGCGTCGAGCTCGTTGATGATGGCGCTGGCGTTCCGGGCCAGCTCACGGACTCCGATGGTGCTCACGAAAGACCCCAAACCGTGTACGACTCAATGTACGTACATGAGTATAGGCGACCGCTTCCACCGCCGCGTCAGACGAGGCGGTCGATCCGTCTCTTCACGCGACTGACCGGCCCCAGCGTGAGCGGGACGAGCAGCACGAACCCGATCGCGATCGCCGCCGGCAGCGGCAGGCCCCAGTGGTGGAGCAGACGCATCGCCCCGACCGCGATCAGCGAGCCGACGAGGTACGTCGCATAGCTGAGCACGATGAACAGCGACGCTCTGACCGGGTGCTCCGTCGCCGCCGGCGCATGCGGGTCAGGCTGGATCGCCGCCTGCAGCTCGAGATACCACTGCCACCAGTCGCGGTCCGAGACCCAGGTTTCGACGCTGTTCCGACCGCTCTCGAACGCGAACAGCGGCCCGTCGTCGGGGTTCTCGATCCGTGCGCGGTCGAGCGCTTCGCCGACAAGCGCCTGGGCGAGGTCGGAGCTGCACGTTCCGCTCACGTCGTACCCGTCCCGGACCAGCTGCCAGCGCGCGGCGAAGGCCTCTGCGGCGTGAAGGTCCTCGAACGACGCCTCGACCGTCGCGTCGGGCTCCACGCTCAATCGCGCCAGCAGCTCCGAGAAGAACACCCGCTCCCGGCGCTCCCGTTCTTCGCGGCTGAGCTTCAGCCACGCGTATCCGAGTGCCTCGTCCGAGACCCGCCCCGAGGGGTCGGCGACCGGTCTCAGGACGAAGGCGGGATGGGCGCAATAGCTGGAGCGTCGCCGGCTCATCTGCCGCCGTAGTCTCGACCACCTCGCCGTGTGATGCAAATTCCAGTCAATCGCGCCCGGCGAACGGCTCGCCGCGTCCCTGCGCGTTCGCGATCAGCTGGTCAAGCGGCATCCGCAGCCCACGCGCCAGCCGCAGCAGCGTCCCGTACGTCGGGTTCACCTCACCCCGTTCCAGCGCGCCGATGTAGTTGCGATGGATGCCGCTCGATCGCGCCACCCCGTTCTGAGACAGGTTCAACGCCCGCCGGCGGACACGAATCGCGTGGCCGAGACGATCGAGATCGACGGGATCCACGTCACTCACGAGGCAGTCTTCCTTCCTGTGCGGGGCGCCGGTGCTGATGAGCATCGGGCTCAGCGACGACGAAGTACGCGATGCGATCCAGCCGCCAGGGCGGTCGCGTCGACCTGCGCATCGCTGCAATCACCCGCTGTCGTGGCGGCATCTCTCGGCGGTAGACGACCAACTCCCAGATCCGACCGGCCACGACGCGCCGTGGACGGGCTCGTAGGTCGTCGTCACCGGTGAGCCGCCGGAGGTCTGCGACAACCGCCTCGACCACCGCCGCGCCTCGCAGCGCGGCGCGCGTTCCCCGCCGGGCCACGCAGCCGCGACACCACCGCGGCACCGTCACCGTCCTTCCCGGCTCCAGCGCGGAGAACGTACGCCACTGTTCGCGCAACGAGCGCTCGGCACTTTCAGAATGCGTGGTCTGCATCATCAGCGAGAGGGCGCGGGCGCTCGCGGCAAGGGGAGTGCTCGCGAGCGCCCGCGGATCGCGGCGGCGCGCAGCGCATCGAGGGGAGACGAGCGTGCGCCACCGCCACGCTATGCCGCATCCGATCGGCTGGCCAGGCCCTAGCGCTGATCGCTGAGCGCTCAGGTGGATGCGCTCTGCGCGTTCGCGAGCCGCCAGATCCGCAGCACCGGCAACAGCGCCCGTGGCAGCGTCCCGCCTGCCTGAGCGATCCGGCGAGTCGACGCCCGCATCCCGCTCGTGCGGGCGCTGTCCTTGCTCAGATAGAGCGCGACCATGCAACCGAACAGCACAGCATGCCGTTCGCCGTGCGGAAGGGTGAGGACGTGGTTGGCCGAGCGTTCGAGGCTCGCACAGAGACGGTCGACCCCCTCCTCACCGTCTTGGTAGTGCCCGAAGTAGCTGTGCGCGCCATCGCTCAGGTCCTCGGCCTGGTCGACGTAGCTGTCGAGCATCGTCAGCGACATCGCGTACCAGGGGAAGTAGGCGGAGTAGACGGCGTCGATGTCTTCGCTCGTGACGTTCGGTTCGGCGCCGACGGCCAACAGCGCATGCGCCGTGATCCAACCGCTCGCAGCCGCGGTCAGCTCGTACCAGCGCAGGTCGTGTTCGGCAGGAAACTCGCTCGCGGCCCATGCGCGCAGCGCATCGTCGCGCCGGACCGGGTCGATCCCGTGGTTCGCGTCGAGGACCCACGTGCGTGACGCCTCGCGCGCCAGGTGCGGCCGGATCACGTCGAAGGACGGCAAACGCGCGCTGTCATCACGGAAAGCCCGCACGAGCGCTGGCAGGAAGCCGCCGTCGTCGCGCCATGGATGGTCGCGGTAGTAGTCGGAGAGCGGCAGGCTCGGGTCGACGGCGTCGGTGATGGCGCGGTAGAGCTGAGGGCCGCTGCCGGCGTCGATCTCCGCGCCGCGCTCGCTCGCGCAGTCGAGGAAGTCCTGCAGCAGCTCATACGTCACGAGGGCGCGCAGAAGGCGCTTGTCGCGGCGGTGAGGGAGAGTCCAGAACAACGCGGCGCCGTCGATGTGCCCGCGCTTGTGATCGATCGCCGTGAGCGCGTCAGCCCGCAACGCATCGTCCGGAATCCGCGCCGCGATGCGGCGCCAACGACGTACCTCGTGTGAGACGGCGAGCAAACCGCCACCGAACTCGCGTGCCACGGCTGCGAAGAGCGCGAGCAGTTGCGCACGGGTGAGCGGAAGCGGATCGGACATGCCGCAGGCGAGTATCGCCAGCAGACAGCCGCGAACCCGCCGATCTAGCCGAGACCCCGCTCAGGCTCGACGCCAGCGGCTCGCCGGCCGAACAACGCGACGACGAGGACGACGACCGCTGTGACGATCACGCAGGTGATCAGCGCGTTCGGCCATGCGAGCGCGTAGTCGACCGGGAACCCGGTCACCTCCATCAGGGCGCGAGCGAGCAGCTGCTGACCGAGCAGACCGAAGCAGGCGCCGAGCACGCAGCCAGCGCCGACGAGCAGGGCCGCCTGCACGACAAGCGCGCGCCACACCTCACCCGTGCTGTAACCCTCGAGCTTCACGAACGCGAGGAACTCGCGACGCTGCCAGATCAAGCCCGCCATCGCTGCAGCCATCGCGATCGCCGCCGAGGCGAGCACGAGCAGCGCGATCTGACTGAGCCGGACGAGCCCCTCGCGACTCGCCGCGCGCTGATCGCGTTCACGCGTCTGCGAAGTCTGGACGTCGAGGCCCGATCCGGGGCCAAGTGCCGCGCGCAGAGCCCGTGCTCCCTCCTCTGGGGAGGTTCCTGGAGACAAGGTCGCCTGCAGCGCGCTGACCTGCTCGCTGCCCCACAGGCGCGCGTAGTCGTCGGCGTTCAGAACGATCGTCCCCGGAGGCCATCCGAGATTCGTCGTCAAGGCCGCGACCCGGAGTGAGGTGGGGACCGGAGTCGGCAGCACGACGCGGTCGCCGACACCGACGTCAAGTTCAGACGCGACTCTGGTCGACAAGACCACCCACCCGCCAGCTCTGATGCGAGGTGCCACCAACGCCGTGTCTCCTTCGCGCACCTGCCCGCGCGGCACAGGATGGCGTGCTGTCGTCGGCGAGCCGATCACCCACACGCGCCGGTCGCCGATGTCGAGGAAGCTGCCGCGATAGCTGTCGATCCGGTCGATCCCGGAGAGCGCGTCGACCTGCGGAGCGTCGAACGGAACGGTGGCCAGCAGGTTGGCGTCACCCGGTGGGACGGCCCACACCTCCCCGATCGACGAGAGATCGACCGAGGTGCGGTCCAGTCCTCGCTGCAGGTCGGCGTGCGCTCCCTGCAACGCGACGCTGCCGAACACAGCGACCGCTCCGGTCGCGGTGACCGCCAACGCGCGAACGCGGGCAGTGGAGCTGCGCAGGTCCGTCGTGGCGATGTACGGGACGACGCTGCGCAGCGACGCGGTCAACTGATCGACTGAGGCCACGAGCAGCTGCACCGACACGGGCAAGAGCACGAGCATCGCGACGGTCAGCAGCACGAGGCCGGCGAGCGCGAACGACACCGAATCGGGAGCCGAGAACGCAATCGCCGCGCCTGTCGCCAACGCGATCCCGCCGCAGACCGGCAGCAGTTTGGTCGACAGCGCACGTCTCCGCCTCACCGGCAGGCCGACCTCACCTCGCCGTTCCGCGCGCACGGCGAGCGCCGTCGGCGCGAGCACCGCGACGCAACTCGCCACGACCCCGCCGAGCACCGCCAAGGCGACGCTGGAGACCGTCACGATCCGCTCGGTCCCGTAGGGGAAGGCGAGACCGAGGAACGACGGCGGGTTGGCGAAGACGTGTCGCGAGACCTGCTCTCCGAGCCCCACGCCGACGACCGACGCGGCAGCCCCGAGCATCAATGCGTCGAACAGCATCACCTTCATCGCCGTCGCGCCGCCGTAGCCTTCGAGCAGCAGATCCGAGACGACGAGACGACGTGCGGGAACCGTCAGCAGCACCGCGCTGAACGCGAACAGGAATCCGACCATCGCGCTGAAGGCCGAGAACATCGCCATCGACTGATTCGACGGCTCGGAGGCCTGGCGGAACAGCTGGGCCTCGAAGTCAGCAGGACGGACGTCGAGCTCGGCTCCGGCGAGCCGTCTCAGGGCATCCGCGACCTGCGCATCGCGGCCCTCCTCCGGCAGGACGAAGATCCGGCTGATCCGCCCTGGCTGACGGCTCAGCTCTTGGGCGTATCTGAGCGGCGCGACGCTGATCGGGCTGTCGACGAGGGCGCCGATCTGATCGCTGGAGAGCTGCGCCGCGATGCGCGCCCGCCGGTCGACGCCGTTGATGTTCAGCGACGCCTCCTGCCCCAGTGCGAGACCGAGCGCCTTGGTCACCGGCGCCGGCAACGCGATCCCGCTCTGCTGGACGAGGTAGCTGATCGCGAACTTTCGCGTGATCGTCCCGTTGATCTGGGTGTAGTCGCTTGTCACGCCGATCATCACGACCGAGCGCGCGCCGTCAGGGCCGACCACCTGGGCCCGCATCTCGAGCACGGGCGCGGCCGCCGCGACGCCGTCGAGCTGACGCACCTTCACGGCGGTCTGCTCGTTGATCGTGCCGCCGCCGCGCGCCGTGACTTGCATGCGCGCTTGCCCGATCACGGCGTCCATCGTCCGCTGGAACGAGCCGACGAGGCTTGCGTTGGCGACCAGGGCCGCGAACAGCAGCGCCACCCCGACGGCGATGCCGACCAGTGCCAACAGCTCCTGACCGAGCCGTGCGCACAGGCGGATCCACCACAGCGACGCGATGTTGGAGAGCTTCACGCCGACGCGACGCTCGAAATGTGGGGTCGAAGGCGACCGTCGTGCAGTTCGAGGACCCGGTCGGCATATCTTGCGGCGAGCGGGTCGTGGGTGACGAGGATCGTCGCCGTTCTGCGTTCGTGACTGAGCCGGCGAAGCAGTCTCAGCACCTCCTCGCTGCGGCGACTGTCGAGGTTGCCGGTCGGCTCGTCCGCCAGCACCAGTGCCGGGTCGATCGCGAGTGCTCGCGCGATCATCACGCGCTGACGTTCGCCACCGGACAGCTGACTGCCACGATGGGTGAGCCGTTCGCCGAGCCCCAGTTCTCCCATCAGCTGTTCGACGCGATGACGCGCCTCCTTGATCCGGTATCTGCCGAGCAGCTTGAAGGCGGCGTT
The DNA here is from genome assembly GCF_030646155.1 of Conexibacter sp. CPCC 205762. Taxonomy (GTDB): domain Bacteria; phylum Actinomycetota; class Thermoleophilia; order Solirubrobacterales; family Solirubrobacteraceae; genus Conexibacter. The sequence continues at coordinate 41,358 of NZ_JAUTDN010000012.1, read as the reverse complement.
GTCGATCGCGCTGGCGCCGGGAACGAAGTCGGCCGTCTGCCGGATCAGCCCGACCTCGGTGAGCCGAAAGGCCGCCGCTTCCCGGCCGCTCAGGCCAGAGACTTCGCAGCCGTTGACGACGACCTTTCCAGCGTCCGGAGGCAGCAGCGCGGCGACCAGCTTCAGCAGCGTCGTCTTGCCCGAGCCGCTGGGCCCGTACAGAGCGACAATCTCTCCTGCGCTGACGGACAGCGAGACCTCGTCGACCGCGCGCACCACCTCGCCGTCCGGGGACTGGAAGTGCTTCGTGAGGCCGTCGAGCTCAAGCATCGCCACCACTCGTTCGCTGCGGGAATCTGACGACCTGGCCGAGTCTCGCGGGGTCGTTGATCTGCTTGAGCCGGCCCTGCGAGAGCGTGAACGACTCGTGCGCGCCGACGGCAGCCGACAGCGCGGAACAGGTGACGAGCACCGCGACCCGCCGATCGCTCGCCGCGCGATGGAGTGCGTCGATGACATCGGCCTGTTGGAGCGCGTCGAGCCGTGCGGTCACATCGTCCACCAGCAGCAACTGCGGTTCGCGTACGAGTCCATGAGCGAGGCTGATGAGCGCCTTCTCGCTGTCGGACAGGTGCTCCCAGCGGGCGTTGGCGCAGTCGGCGGCACCAACCCACCTGAGCACGGAGCGAGCGCGTCTCAGCGCGCCACCGCGCCCCTGTGACTTCATCACCGCAAGCGCGACGTAGTGAAGGACCGGCAGCTCTGTAGTTCTCGGTCCGTCCATGCGCGCCAGCCCGATGTCACCGAGCCGGAGCGCGCTGACGGCGCTCTGCGAGCGGGTCGACAGGTCGACGCCGCCGAAGCGGATCGTGCCTTTGTCCGGCGTCGCCAACCCCGCCGCCAGCCGCAGCAGCGTCGTCTTGCCCGAGCGCGGCGAGCCCCAGACGGCGACCACGTCGCCGGCGCTGAGCGAGAGCGAGATGTCGCGCAGCAGCGGCTTGTCGTAGGAGGCACCGCGATGTGTCTTCGCGACGTTCTCGAACTCGAGCACGCTCCTCGCCACGGTCATCGCTGTTCGTGATCGTGGACGTTCGCGAGTGCGGAACGGGAGCGCTCGACCCACTCCAACGTCGCCTGCAGGTGCGTGACGAGCGCGTCCTGCACGAGCAGCGCACCGAACGCGCCGCTGCCGGTCCCGCCGGGCTGGCGTTTGACGAGCGGGCGCGCGGCGATCTCTGCGAGCCGGCGGCAGCAGTCGTCCTCGACGCCGTCGAGCGCGTCGAGCAGCGCGGGGACGTCGGCCGGACCGGCGCCTATCAGCTTCAGATGCAGCTCTTCGCGCAGCGGCGTCTTTCTCGTCGGCTGGGCGATCCAGTCGCGGTAGAAGCGCTCGCCGGCCGGGGTCGCCTCGTAGACGATCCGCGGGTTCGACCAGCGCTCCTCACGCCGCGACGGCGCGCGGTCGACCTCGACGATCAGGCCTCTCTTCTCCAGCGCCTGCAACGCCGGGTAGACGGCGGTCTCGGAGAAGCCGAAGACGTCCGTCAGCAGCTCGCGAAGCCGGTCGTGCAGCTGGTAGCCGTAGCCGCGACGCCGCACCAGCTCCCCGAGCACCACGTTCTGCACAGACACCGCTCTCCCGACCCCCAGTTTCCGCCCCAGTGGCAATGAACGCGACCGTACCTGACAGCGGTCGCCGTTGCCGCAGCAGCAGGCGTTTCGGGCTACTGAGCGCTAGGCAAACGTCACTTCCGCGATCATCATTTCCTGGGATGTTCCATCCAGGTTGTTTCAGGGACGAATGACCGGCTACAGTTATTTCATTGCTTGGTCGGCCCCCGGTAGAGGGATCGCGGACCAGGCGCCGCTAGGCCCGCAACCGCGGGCTTAGCGCATTTCTGGTTCATCGTCTGCGACACTGCCGCTCTCGTGGGCGGCTTGCGTAACGAGGACTACGTCGCGTTCTTGGATGAGTCCGGCGAGATGAGTCCTGACGTGCAGGTGGTTGCAGGGGTTTTGATTCCGGCACGTTGGCTCCGCTCGGCGGAGCGTCGCTGGCACGACTTCATCGGAGATCACCTCGGGAGCCGGTCAGGGCGCACGGAAGTCAAAGGACGTGAGCTGCTCAAAGGGACGGAGCCGCGTTTCACGCGCAGAACCGCATTCTCGCGAGCGGTGGGGCGCCGCTGAGCGCCCGGGGCGCCGGAGCTCAGTTCTATCGGAGGCGTTGGAACACATTGCGCGTACGCGGGAAGTTCGGATACTCGCGGTCGGGTTGCGAACGAGACATCCCATCGCCGTCTATCGACTCTGGTTCTGGATGGCTTACGCGCTGCTGGTGGAACGGCCGCGTGCGCCTCGCCCGCGTCTCCCGTTGATCGTCATCGATGGCGAGGACGCCGCGTCTCGCGCTGCGCAGGACCTGATGGCAGCGGGCGGGAAATCGACACATCGGCTCACGCTCTCGAGCGCCTGCGACTGCTTGTTCCTGGGACGAGTGCAGAAGCGGTTGGCAGGACGCGCTCGTCGTGCCGTCCTAACCCACTATGTCCGTCAGCCCCGCTCCCACGGCCGCGACAGGCGCAGGGCGCTGAGGATGGCGCGGGTGGCGGGGGAGCGGTTGAGGGTGACGAAGTGGATGCCGGGGGCGCCGCCGGCGAGCAGCTCGGCGCACTGGAGGGTGGCGTAGGAGACGCCCAGCTCGGCGACCGCCTCCTCGTCGCCGCGGCGGGCCTCCAGCTCGGCTTCCAGCGCCGGGGGGAGGTGGGCGGCGGACAGCTCGGTCATCCGCTTGATGCCGTCGAGCGAGAGGATCGGCATCACGCCGGGGACGATCGGGACGGTGATGCCGATCGCGCGCGCCCGCTCGACGAAGTCGAAGTAGAAGCGGTTGTCGAAGAACATCTGCGTGATCAGGAAGCCGGTGCCGGCGTCGACCTTCGCCTTCAGGTGACGCAGGTCGTCCTCCGCCGAGGTGGCGTGGATGTGCGTCTCCGGGAAGGCGGCGCCGCCGACGGAGAAGTCGTAGTCGTCGCGCAGCAGGCCGACCAGCTCGTGGCTGAACTCGAGGCCGCCGTCGGTCTTCGTCCAGCGCTCCTGGCCGTGGGGCGGGTCGCCGCGCAGGGCGAGGATGTTCTCGACGCCGCCGTCGCGCATGCGGTCGAGCACGCCGCGCAGCTCCTCGGTCGTCGCGTTGACGCAGGTCAGGTGCGCCATCGCCTCCAGGCCCAGCTCCTGCTTGATCTGCAGCACCACGCCGAGCGTCCGCTCGCGCGTCGAGCCGCCGGCGCCGTAGGTGACCGAGACGTAGTCGGGCGCCATCGGCTGGAGGTCTCTCAGCGCGTTCGCCAGGTTGACCTCGCCTCTCTCCGATCTCGGAGGGAAGAACTCGAACGAGAAGACCGGCTCGTCGGCCTTCAGATAGATCTCTTCGATACGCGCCATCGGGAGATCCTATGCGCGAGCCGGCGCTGACGCTGTCTCAACCCGCGAGCAGCGCCTCGACGCGCGCGAGGTCGTAGTCGCCGTGGTCGGAGCCGAGGCCGCCGGCGACGATCCCCGCCACCGCGCAGCCGAGGCGGGCGGCCTGCTCGCGGCTGCGGCCGAGCGCGAGGCCGCGCAGGAAGCCGGCCGAGAAGGCGTCGCCGCAGCCGGTCGTGTCGACCACCTCGGCGGCCGTCGCGGGCACGGCGAGCGCCGGGCCGGCGCCGTCGACCAGCAGCACGCCCTCCGCGCCGCGCGTCGCCGCGACGCAGCCGACGCCGCGCTCGACCAGCTGGCGGCAGCCCGCTTCGAGGTCGGCGGCGCCGGTGAAGCCGAGCACCTGCTCGTCGTTGGGGAGGAAGTAGTCCAGCTCCGGCAGCGCGCTGGCGATCCACTCCAGCACGCCCATGTCGCCCGGCGCGAGCACGTCGGCGGAGGTCGTGATGCCGCGCGCGCGGGCCCGCCGCAGGATCTCCGCCGCCTGCTCGCCGCCGAGGAACTCCGGGCCGCCGAGGTGGAGGTGCGTCGCGCCGTCGAGCAGGGCGTCGGTCACGTCCGCGGGCGTGTAGGTCGCGTTCGCGCCGACGACGTGGAAGGCCGGCCGTGAGCCGTCGGGGCGGATCGGCAGCACGCTTGCCGAGGTCTGCGCCTCGTCGCGCCGCAGCAGCGCGCGCGTGTCGACGCCGTCGCGCTTCAGCAGGGCCAGCAGCGCGTCGCCGAGCGCGTCGGTGCCGATCGCGCCGGCGCTGCGGACCTCGGCGCCGAGCCGGCTCAGCACCAGCGCCGTCCCGCCGGCCGAGCCGGCCGCGGTCAGCTTGATCTGCTCGACCAGCGCGCCACCCTGCCCCTGCGGGATCTCGGTGACCGGCCGCACGAGCACGTCCAGCACGTGCACGCCCAGCGCGACGACGACCTGCTCGCTCATGCTCTCTCCTCCGTGATCCGGCGGGTGGCGCCGTAGCCGCGCGCGATCGCCGCGTCGACGACCGCCTGCCGCGCCGCCGCGTCGAGCACGCGCGGCGTGCCGAGCTGCGACGCGCGCCACCAGACCGTCGCCGCCCACTCCAGCAGCTCGGTCGCGCGCAGCGCCCACTCGACGTCGGCGCCGTAGGCGATCGTGCCGTGGTTGGCCAGCAGCGCGGCGGTGCGCCCCTCCAGCGCCGCGACGGCTGACGCGGCCAGCTGCGGCGTGCCGAAGGTCGCGTACGGGGCGACCCGCACCGGGCCGCCGAGCAGCAGCATCTCGTAGTGGACGCACGGCAGCTCGTCGAGCACGCAGGCGAGCGCGGTCGCGACCGGCGCGTGCGTGTGGACGACCGCGCCGGCGCCGTAGGCGTCGTAGACGCCGAGGTGCAGGTCCAGCTCCGAGGTCGGCGCCAGCGCGCCGTCGAGCACCGTGCCGTCGAGCGCGACGACCGTCACCTCGTCCGGCTCGACGGTCGCCAGCACCGCGCCGGTCGGCGTGATCGCGACCGCCTCGCCGACGCGCGCGCTGACGTTCCCGGCCGTGCCCGCGACGAGCCCCGCGGCGGCGAGCCGATGGGCGGCGGCGGCGACCTGGGCGCGTGCGCTGACGATGTCGGGAGCGGCTTGCATCGATCCGCGGCGGAGCGTAACCTGAATGCGACTTCATGTTCAAGTCGTCGTCCGAGAGAGCAGCCGCGTCAGGAGCCCGCAGAGCGGGCGGCGAGACGACGCGGCGCGTGCCCCAGCAACAGCGTGCCCGCGAGAAGCACGACCGCATTCTCGACGCCGCCGACGCGCTGCTCGCGAGAGACGGCGCCGAGACGCTCACGACCACGAGAATCGCCGCCACGGCGGGTGTCGCGGTCGGCTCCGTCTACGCCTACTTCGCCGACAAGGAGTCGATCGCGGAAGCGCTCGCGCTGCGCCACTGGCAGCGCTTCGCCGACCTCGTCGCCGCGACCGCCGAGGCGGAGGAGACGAACCCCGCCGCCGACCCGCTCGGGGCCGTGATCGAGACGCTCGCCGCCGGCTTCCGCGGCGAGCCGTCGTTCCGCGCGCTCTGGTACGGCGGCCTGCGCACCGAGCAGGTCCGCACGGCGACGCGGCCGATGCGCGAGCAGGTCGCCGGCGCGCTGCGGCGCGTGCTCGCCGTCCACTGGCCCGGCGCGCCCGCCGAGCGGCTCGACGTCGCCGCGCGGATGATCGTGCTCGTCGGCGACGGCGTCCTGCGCGAGGCCTTCCGGATCGACCCCGACGGCGACCCGACGCTGCTGCGCGAGGGCCGCACGATGATGGCCGCCTACGCGGCGCAGACGCTCGGCGCGAGCGCGTCCGAGGCCGAGCGCGGCTAGCGCAGCTCCGTCGCCTCCAGCAGCCCCGGCGGGTCGCTGCGGCCGGGGCCGGTCGGGAAGGCGAGGCGGACGAGCCGCTGGCCGTCGACGGCGACGTGCGCGACGAGCGGCGGGACGACGTTCGCCGACAGCTCGTCGAGCGCCTGCGCGACGTCGAGCAGCGACGGGCGCATCCGGATCCGCCAGCAGTCGAGCTTGCCGGCCGGCACGGTCACGCGCTCGCGCTTCTCGACGCGCATGTCGAGCGGCCAGTGGACGACCGCGGCCAGCCACACGCGCGGGACGAAGCGCGCCCTCTCGCCCAGCGGCAGCGCGCGCAGCGCGAGCGCGAGCGCCGGCGCCGGCACCATCTCGCGCGGGTAGGGCGTCAGCTCGCCGCCCATCTGCGGCGCCTGCACGTCGCGGAAGGTCGCGTTCATGCGGTACAGCTCGCGCTCGCGGTCGCGCAGCTCGATCGTCTGCGACGCCGCCAGCAGCTCGCCGCCGCGGCGGCGGAAGCGCGTCTCGACGGTCCCGCTGACGCGGCCGAACGCCTCGCCCGCGATCGCCTGCACCAGCTCGCGCTCGCCCTCCGGCCGCAGCGTCAGCGTGCCGCCGCCGACCTCCTCGCCGTCGACGGTCGCGCGGAAGACGGTCGTCTCCTCGGCCTCCAGCTCAGGGTCGGGCAGGGCGTCCATGGGCGCGATCATCGCAGCGCGCGCGGCCAGCGCGCGCCGGCTGTCAGCCCTTGAGCGTGACGCTGAAGCTCTTCGTCGTGGCGTTGCCGGCGGCGTCACGCGCGGTCACGACGACGACAGCCGCGAGGCGTCTGCGCTGCTTGACGCGTCTCTTCGCGGCGCGGCTCAGTCTGATCGTCACGACGACCCTTCTGCTCGCTCTCGCCTTGAACGATGCGCGGCCGAGCGGGGCCGGCTGCTTCGCCGCCGCGAGCGCGCGTCTTCTCGCTCTCCCTCTTCTGGCCGCCGCCTCGCGCAGCACGACCGTGCCGCTGACCGGCTCGGCGAACGGCCCGAGCCCGATCCCGACGGCGCCTCTTCTGGACAGCGCGACGGTCGTGCCGGCCTTCGGGCCTCTGATCGCCGGACCGGTTCTGTCGGCGCTGCCGCTTCTGCCGCTGTCTCTGCCCGGCGGGAGCGGCGGTGGCGGGATCGAGGGGATCGCGTAGAAGTCGACGACGCGGTTTCTGCTCAGGCCGAGCCCGCAGGTCGCGCCCAGCAGCGCGCAGCCGGCGCCAGCGTCGGGCACGTATCTGCCCGCGGGCAGGACCGTGACGAGGTAGTCGCCGCGCAGCAGCGTCGTGCTGTATCTGCCGTCGGCGCCGGTCGTGACGGCCGGCGTGATCTCCTGGCCGGCGGCGCCGACGATCCGCAGCTGCGCGCCCGCGACCGGGCCGCCGTTCGCGTCCCAGACGGTCCCGCTGAGTCTGTGCGCGATCGCCGCCGGGGTCATCATGAAGCCCATCTCGACGCCGCCGTGCTGGCCGACGCCGACGATCACGCCGTCGTTGTTGACGTCGGTCGCGTTCGCGTACGACCAGCCGGCCGGGCCCAGCTGCGCGAGCGGCACCGGCGCCTCGTCGAGCCGCCACAGCCAGGCGTTGCCGAGCTGTCTGTACTCGGCCTGGTAGTCCTCGGTGCCGGCGCGGCCGACGATCCAGCCGTTGTCGTTGATCGCGTTCGCACGCGATCTCGGCTGCCCCGCGCCGACGTCGACGTACTGCGTGCCGTCCCAGACGCGCGCCGAGAACGGATCGGTGGTGGGGCTGCTGAAGAGCGTGCGGCCGGCGATCTGGCCGCTGTTGTTGAAGCCCTGGTTGCCGGCGACCATGTCGAAGATCGGGCCGGCGACGCCACCGCTGGAGAGGCGCGGGCGGCCGCTCATGTTCATCCCGCCGATCAGGATCAGGCCGTTGTCGTTGACCTTCATCGCGTCGCCGCCGATGATCGTCGCGCCTCTGTCGGTTATGACGTCGGGCATCGGCAGGCGCGACCAGCCGCCGCCGGTCGTCAACGCCGGGAAGCGGTTGTCGTAGGTGCTTCTGCCGTTGTTCCACGGCGGCGGGATGTTGCCGGCGTCGCCCGCGGAGCCGGCGATCGTGCCTCTGGCGTTGATGCCGTGGGCGGCCGAGCCGTATCTGCCGGCGATGTTTCTCGCGGTCAGGCCGAGCGCCGGCGGCGAACCGGTCCAGACGGCGCCGTTGTCGCCGAGGCGGCCGACGATCACGCCGCTGTCGTTGACGTCGTAGGCGATCCCCTCGGTCGTCGCCAGCTCGACCATCGTGCCGTTCTCCCAGCGGAACGGGGTCATGTCGCCGCGCCCGGGGAAGTACGCGCGGCCGACGACGACGCCGTTGATGTTGACCGCGGTCGGCTGGATCCATCTCGTGCCGGGCGGGCCGGTGATCTCGGCGACGGTCCAGTCGCCGGCGTAGGCGGGAGATGCGGCCAGCGCGAGCGCGGCGGCGGCGATCAGAGCGCAGACGAGCGCGCGGAGGCGGGCGGCGGCAGTCATCGAGCGGCGACGCTAAAGGCCGGTGCACTGACCTCACACTGGACCCCCTCCCAGTCTTTTGCGCAAACGCGCCAGAATGTCGGCGCATGAGCGTCCTCGGCCGTCCCGACAACGTGCCGCTGCTCGGCCGTGACCGCGAGCTCGACCTGCTCGTCGAGCTGCTCGACGAGGCGTCGCGCGGCGGCGGCAGCCACGCGCTCGTCGTCGGCGCCGCCGGGATCGGCAAGTCGCGCCTGCTGCGCGAGCTGGAGGAGATCGCCCGCCGCACCGGCGCCCGCACGCTGACCGCGACCGGCGACCCGCTGACGACCGATGCCGCCTTCGGGACGCTGCTGGAGCTGATCGCGCCGCTCGCGGAGGAGGCGGTGGGCGGGGCGGGTGCAGGCGGCGGCGCGGGGGCCGGGCTGTTCGCCGGCGGTGCCGCGCTGGTGCTGCCGCTGCTGCGGCCGGCGCCGGGGCCGCTGCCGGCCGACGCCGCTCAGCGCTACGCCCACGGCGCCTACCGGCTGCTCGCGAACGCGGCCGCCGCGCAGCCGCTGCTGGTCGTCGTCGACGACGTGCAGTGGGCCGATCGCGGCACGCTCGCCGCGCTCGCCCACCTCTCCGCGCGTGCCGCGCGCCATCCGCTCGTCGTCGTCGCGGCGCTGCGCGCCGGCGAGCAGCCGACCGACCCCGACGCGCTCGAACGGTTCCGCGTCGCGCCGCCGGCGATCGTGCTCGAGCTGGGCCCGCTCGACGCCACCGCGCTGACCGCGCTCGCCGCCGAGCTGGGCCGCGCCGGCGCCCCGCGCTCGTTCCTCGACGCCTGCGCCGCCGCCAGCGGCGGCAACCCGCTGCTGATGACGGCGCTGCTGCGAGATGTGGCGGCCGCCGGGGAGGACGGGAGAGGCGCGACTGCGGCCGGCGCGGGAGCGGGCGGCGCGGGAGCGGGCGACCTCGCCGGCGTCGAGACGATCGCGCGCTACGTCGAGGCGCAGCTGACGCGGCTGCCGCCGCTCGCCGGCGAGCTGGCGCGGATGGCGGCGGTGCTCGGCGACGGGGCGACGCTGCGGCAGGCGGCGCGGCTCGCCGGCGCCGACCTCGACAGCGCCGCCTCCGCCGCCGACCGGCTGCTGGCGGCGGGGATCCTCGCCGGCGTCGAGCCGCTCGCCTTCGCTCACCCGATCGTCCGCTCCTCGCTCCACGACCACCTGCCGGCGGCCCGCCGCGGCCGCCTCCACGCCGCCGCCGCACGCCAGCTCGCGGCTGACCGCGCCGACCGCGAGCGCGTCGCCGCGCACCTGCTGCGGGCGCTGCCGGCGCGCGACACGGAGGTCGTCGAACGGCTGCGCGAGGCGGCCGCGCAGGCCCGCGCCCGCGCCGCGCCGGAGTCGGCGATCGCGTACCTGCGACGGGCGTTGGAGGAACCACCGAGCGACTGGCAGCTGGCGGCGGTGCTGCTCGACCTCGGCCGTGCGCAGGCCGCGGTCGGCGCCGGCGAGGCAGAGGCGACGCTGGCCGATGCCGCCGGGCGCCTGCGCGGCGAGGAGCGCGCCGAGGCGTTCCTGTGGCTCGGCCGCACCCGCTTCGCGCGCGGCGCCCTGCTGGAGGCGGCGGAGGCGTTCGACGCGGGGCTCGTGACGTTGGACGGGGAGGGGCCGCGCGAGCTGACCGCCGAGCTGCGCGCCGGCTTCATCGGCGCCGCCCGCTTCGAGACCAGCCTGCGGCCGGAGGCGTACCGGCGGCTCACGCCGCTGCTGGAGACGCCGGCCGACGGGCAGACGCGCGGCGAGCGGGCGCTGCTGGCAGAGGTCGCATTGGAGCAGGGCATCCGCAGCGCGCCGCCGCCGACCGCGATCGCGACCGCGCTGCGCGCCTGGGCCGACGGCCGCATCCTCGACGAGCTGGACACGCACGGGATCGTGCTGTCGCAGATCGCCGCGACGCTGACCTGGTCGGACGCGCTCGCGGACTCCGAGCGCGTGCTCGACGCCGCCGTCGAGCATGCCGACCGCCACGGCGCCGCCCACCAGCGCGCGACCGCCGCCTACCTGCGCGCCTGGCCGCGCTACTACCGCGGCGCGCTCGCCGCCGCCGACGCCGATGCGAGAGCGGCGCTGGCGACGCCCGGCTGGCAGATGTACGAGCCGGCCGCGCGCGCCGTCGTCGCGCTCGTGGCGCTGGAGCGCGGCGACCTCGCGACCGTCGCGGCGGCGCTCGACGTGCCCGACGCCGCCGAGCGCTGGGCCGGCTCGATCCCGTACGCGATGCTGCTGGAGGCCGAGGGGCGCGTCGCGCTCGCGCGCGGCGACGCGGCCGCGGCGCTGGCCTCGTTCGAGCGTTGCGGCGAGCTGATCCGCGCGATGGAGACGACCCACCCGTTCTGCCCCTGGCGCTCGCTGGCCGCGCTCGCGCTCGCGCGCCTCGGCGAGGGCGAGCGGGCGCGGGCGCTGGTCGCCGAGGAGGTCGCGAGCGCTCGCGCGCTGCAGCTGACGCGACCGCTCGGCGCGGCGCTGCGGACGCAGGCGCTCGTCGCGGGGGCGGACACGGACGGCTTCGGCCGCGAGGACGCCGGCGCGGCGCCCGCGGACGCCGCCGACGCCGCCGACGCCGATACGACACCCGTCGCGCTCCTGCGCGAGTCGGCCGCCGTGCTCGCCGGCTCGCCGGCGCAGCTCGACCGGGCGCACACGCTCGTCGAGCTGGGCGCGGCGCTGGCCGACGACGGCGCCGCGGACGCGGCGCGCGCGACGCTGCGCGAGGCGGCGGCGCTGGCCGCCGAGCTGGGCGCGACGGTGCTGGCCGAGCGGGCCGGCGCGGCGCTCGTGGCGACCGGCGCGCGGCCGCGCCGCACGGCGACCTCGGGCCCGGCGGCGCTGACGCCGAGCGAGCGGCGGATCGCGCGGCTGGCGGCGCTCGGGCTGACGAACGCGGAGATCGCGGCGGAGGCGGTCGTGGTGCCGAAGACCGTCCAGTTCCACCTCACCAACGTCTACCGCAAGCTCGGCGTCGCCGGCCGCGACCAGCTCGGCCCGGCGCTCGACAGGCTCCGCGCCGACTGAGCGACCGCCGCCGCGACCTGCGGCGCCGCCCATCGCCCGCGCGCTCCCATGCCGCGGCTGCCGGCGCGCGGGCGTGGCGGGTGCGGCTGGTCGCCGCTCAGCGCTTCACGCGCACGACGACGCTCTTCGTCGTCGTGCGCGAACGGCCGTCGGCCGTGACGAAGCGGATCTGCGCCTTGACCGTCGCTCTGCCGCCTCTGCCGGCGGCGAGCAGCGCGCGCGTCCGTCTGCTCGCTCTCAGCGTCACCGTCACCCTGCCGGCCTTGCGGACGCGGGCGCTGCTCGTGCTGAGCTTCAGCGCGCGCGTGCCGCCGCGCGGGGTCGCCGTCGCCGAGACCGTCAGGCGGCCGGCGGCGGGGGCGCGCAGCACGATCGCGAACCCGGCTCTGGTCGCCTTCAGCGAGAGGATGCTCGCGGCCGGCGCCGCCGTTCTCACCGGCGGCTTCGTGCCGGCGCCGCCGCCGGGCAGCGGCGCGGGCGGCGTCGGGAGGCCCGGCTGCGGACCGGGATCGCCGACCAGCGGCGGGCCGTCCGGCGGCGTCGTCGCGGCCGTCACCGTCACGCTCCGCGCGGCCTTCAGCGGCTGCGTGCCGCTCGCCGCGTCGGTCTCGACGGCGATCGTGACGGTGCCGGCGCGCAGGCCCGTCAGCTGCCGCGTGACGGGATCGAGCAGCGCGACCTTGCCGGCCGCGCGAGCCGCCGCCAGGGCGGTCCCGCCGCTGCCGATCGCCAGCTCGGCCGAGCCGTCCCAGCGCGGCGAGACCGGGTAGGCGAGCGGCACCGTGCGATCGCCCTGCGTCAGCGACGCGGCGAGCGGGATCGTCGCGTCGACGGCGACCTCGGCGGCCGCGTCGAGCACGACCGCGCTGCCGGACGGGCGCACGTCGGCGACGACGCCGTCGGGTGCGCCGGCGTCGACCGCGAGCCGCGTCCAGCCGGTGAAGCCGCCCGTCGCGGCGCTGCCGCGTGGGCTGCCGAGCGCGGGCAGACCCAGCTCGGCGACGCCGTCGGCGTGGCGCACGGCGGCGTTGCGGCCGCCGCCGGACAGCAGCACGACCGGCTTGTCGCTGCGCTGCGCGAAGCCGGCCAGCGCCTTCTCCAGCAGCGCCGTCTCGCGCGGGTCGGCCAGCTGGCGCGAGCCGTCGCCGAGCGGATCGGCCGCCGGGCGGTGGGTCGCGACGACGACGTTGTCGACGCCGCTGGCGGAGACCGCGCCGTCGAGCGCCGCGTCGAGCGCGTCGAGCTGGGCGACCGCGTCGCCGAGCAGCGTGCCGGCGGAGGAGTCGAGCAGCACGAAGCGCGTGCGCTTGTGGTCGAAGACCCGCCACGCCGGCCCGAAGGAGGCGTTGAAGGTGCTCGACAGCGTGCCGCCCTGACGATCGCCGTCGCCCGGCAGCACGACGCAGGAGACGCTGCCCGCGGAGGCCGTCGGCGGATCGATCGCCGCTGTCACGAGCTGGCAGCCGCCGCGTCTGAGCACGTCGCGCGCGGCCAGCGCCTGGCCGTCACCGCCGCTTTCAGTCACGCCGCTGACGAGCACGAAGTCGGGCGCGGTCGCGCGGATCCGCGCGAGCGCGGCGACGGTCGCGTCAGCCCGCTCGCCGGAGTCGGCGGCGATGTCGGGCGCGGCCAGCGCGGCGAAGCTCCACGCCGCCGGCGCGCCGCCGGCGGCGGCGACGAGGCGGTCGGCGACCGGCGCGGCGTCGATCGCCGGCGCTCTCGCCGAGCCGACGGTGACCGCCAGCTCGGCCTTCGCGTCGCCGACGCTGACGGCGACGACGGTCGCGCCGGCCGCTCTCGGCGTGATCCGCAGACGGCCGTCGCTGGCCGCCGTCACGGTCACGACCGCTCTGTCGTACGTGAAGGTCGTGTCGGCGGCGTCGAGCGGGGCGGTGAAGCCGTCGGCGTCGCGGCCGCTCAGCGTCACGTTCGCGGGCGAGCTGGAAGCGGTGCCGAAGGCGACCGAGCGCGAGGAGGGCTCGAGTGTGCGCGGCGCGTCGAGCACCGTCACGGCCGTGCTGCCGCTGGCGGCGCTGGCGGTCGCGGTGACCGTCAGCCTGCCGGAGCCGGCCGGCGCGCGCAGTCTGCCGTCGGTCGCGATCCTGCCGCCGCTGGCGCTCCAGGCAGGCGTCGCCGGCAACGTCGCCGGACCCCAGCCGGCATCGACCGCGGTCGCGACTCTGAAGCGCCGCTGGAGGCCCGCGAAGACGCGCGCGGGCGCGCCGGAGGAGCGGGCCGCGTCGCCGTCGGGGTCGAGCAGCAGCGTTCTCGCGGTGCCGTCGCCGGGCGCGATGAAGAGGCCGACGGAGTTCGCGTCGGTGCGCTCCTGGCCGTCGGAGGGGACGTTGCGGATCGCCAGCGACGAGGAGCCGGCGGGACGCGCGATCAGCTCGCTGGAGCCGCCGCCGTCGAGGTTCTGCGCGTTCCAGGCGCCGGCGTCGAGCAGCAGTCTGCCGAGCTCGCTCTGGAGCACGCCGGGGAAGCCGCTGCGGCGGCCGTCGACGACTGCCAGGTAGACGCGGCGCCCGTCTCTGTCGAAGCCGATCCCGGTGCGCGGGTTGGGGTTGAGCGGATCGCCGGCCTCGCTGCCGGCGGGCGACTGCAGGACGCCGTCGCGGACCAGCCGCGCGCCGCCGGAGACGGCGAACCGGACGTCGTCGCCGGCCGCGCTTGCGACCGCGTAGTCGAGCGTGACGGGGTCGCCGACCTGGAGCGTGTCGAGCGTCGTCGCGCCGCCCTCGCGGCCGACGAGGTAGAAGCCGTCGGAGGGGATCGCGCCGGAGCCGGGCGTGCCGCTGCTGACGGCGGTGACGACGCCGTTCTGCACGAGCACCTCGGCGGTGTCGCCGGCGCCGTTGGTGGCGCGCGCACGCGAGTAGGTGCCCCACAGCGGCGTGAAGGCGACGATCCCGCCGCTCGCCGCGCTGTGGCTGTTGACACCGCTCAACTGCGCGAGCGTCGAGCCGCCCGCTCTGACCGTGCCGCTGAATCTGAGCTGCGAGATCAGCGCTCTGCCGGCGCTCGTGACGATCGACGCGTCGCGGTTGAGCGCCTCCGGCGCGGCCGTCTTGCGCAGCGCGCCGGCGGCGACCTCGAAGCCGATCGAGGCGTACGAGTTGTTGATGTCGAAGAAGTCGGCGTTGACGCCGGCGATCGCGCCGACGTTGGCGAGCTGTCTGCTGAGCGCCATCCCCTGCGCGACGACCGGCGGGTGGCCGAGGTCGATTCTGACGCCGCTCTGCGCGAGGTCGGCGGTCAGCAGATAGGCGTCGACCCAGCCGCTCGCCTGCGGGTACTGCACGTGGCGGTAGGTCATGCCGGGACCGATCTGCTCGCTGCTGTCCAGCGACGGCAGGATCCCGGCCGCGGCCGGCGCCGCCGTCACCGCCGCCGCCGGGAAGGCGGCGAGCAGCGTGACGGCGACGACGGCGGTGCGGGTGCGGCGTGCGCTCATCGCTTGACCGTGAGCGACTTCGTCGTTCTGACGAGCTTGCCGGCGGCGTCTCTGGCGGAGACGACGACCTGCAGCTTCAGCTTGCGGGCCTTCTTCAGCGCCTTTCTGCCGGCTGCGTTGAGCTTCAGCGTCAGCGTCTTGCTGCCGCCGTCGCCGAGCGTCGCGCTGCCGCGGCCGACGAGCACCATCGCCGTCTTCCTGCCCACGCGCAGCTTCGCTCTCAGCTGGACCGTCGCGGTGGCCGTCGAGCCCTTCGCGACCGACAGCGTCACTCTGACGGCGCCGGCCTTCGCCGCGCTCGCCTTGACGGCGACCTTGCCGGTGCGGACCGGGCCGCTCGGCAGCGGGCTCGTCGGCTGCAGCACGTCGGGCGTTCTCGTGACCGGGGTCTGGCCGCCGGGCAGCGGCTGCTGACCGCCGGGCTGCTCGCCGCCGGGCTGCTCTCTGTTCGGCTCCTCGCCGCCCGGCTCCTGCGGCTGCTCGGGCGCGACGACGCTGACCGTCGCGCTGCCGGCGACCGGCTGCTCGGAGAGGTCGCCGTCGGCGGTCGCGGTGACCGTCACCTCGCCCTCGGCGAGACCGGTCAGCTCGCCGCTGGCGGGGTCCAGCAGCGCGACCTTGCCGGCCGCCTTCGCGTCGCGGAGCGCGGCCGCGCCGGAGCCGATCGCGAGGTTGGCCGAGCCCGACCAGCGGGGCGAGGCCGGGTAGCGCAGCGGCACCGTGCGCGAGCCCTGCTCGACGTCGGCGATGACGTCGACGGCCTCGTCGACCAGCACCTCGTCGGCGGCGTCGACCGCGACCTGCGAGGCGAACGGGCGGACGTCGGCGCCGATCGTGTCGAGGCCGGCGTCGGAGGCCTCGGTGTCGACGGTGAAGCGGGTCCAGCCGCTGAAGCCGCCGGCCGCGACGTCGCCGCGCGGCTCGCCGGCGACGGTCGGCAGGCCGAACTCGGCGACGCCCTCGTCACGACGGACGCTCGCGATCCGCGACTCGCCGTCGATCAGCGTCACGCCCTTGTGCGAGCGGTCGTGGAAGCCGCGCAGCAGGGTGCGCAGCAGCGCGACCTCGTTGGCGTCGGTGAGCGCGCGGCTGGTGTCGCCGAGCGGGTCGGTCGTCGGGCGCGTCGTCAGCACGACGACGGCGTGGATCGAGCTGTCGGTCTCGGCCCCGTCGAGCGCGGTCGCGAGCGCGCGCAGCTGGGCGCTCGTGGCGCGCAGCTGGGTCGCGGAGGAGTCGAGCAGGACGAAGCGGACGCCGCGGTGGTCGAAGCCGCGCCAGGCCGCCCCGAAGCCGGCGCCCCACTCGCTCAGCGAGCCGCCGACGCGGTCGGCGATGCCGGCCGTCGCGACGCACGGGACGGTGCCGCCGCTCGGCGCGCCGGCCGGGACCGACTCGCCGTCGCCGATCACGTCGCAGCCGGCGGCCTCCAGCGCGCTGCGCGCGGCGGCGGCCTGGCCGCTGGCGCCCGCGGTCACGCCGGACAGCAGCACGAGGTCGGCGCCCGCGGCGCGGGCGGCCTTGACGGCGCGCGTCGCGGCCTGCGCGCCCGCGTCGCCGCCGGCGGCGATGCCGCTGTTGGCGAGCGCGGCGAAGCTCCACTGCTGCAGCGTCGCGTTGCCGTCGGTCGCGACCATCCGGTCGGGCAGCTCGGCCGGCGGGATCACCGTCGGCAGCTCGCCCGAGCCGACCAGCAGCGCGACGCTGACGGCGGCGTCGCCGAGCTTCGCCCACAGGACGGTCGAGCCGGTCGCCTTCGGCGTGATCTTCAGGCGGCCGTCGGACTGGACCGCGACGTCGACGATCGCTCTGTCGTAGTCGAGCGCCGTCGTGGCGGCGTCGACCGGGGCGCCGTAGCCCTCGGCGTCGCGGCCGGTCAGCGACACGAAGGTCGGGTCCGAGGAGGTGCCGATGAAGGAGTAGCTCGCCTGCGAGGCGGTGATCCGCTGCAGCTTCGGCAGCACCTTGATCGTCGCGCTGCCGCTGACGCCGCTGCCGGCGCTCGCGCTCAGCGTCACGTCGCCGCCGTCGGCGGGCGCGGTGAAGACGCCGCTGGCGTCGACGCTGCCGGCCGAGGCCGACCAGCTGACCTGCGTGCTCAGCGTCGCCGGGCCCCAGCCGGCGTCGAGCGGGGTCGCCGTCAGCGGCAGGCGGCCGCCGGCGAAGACGCGCGGCCGCGCGCTGCCGGCCGGTCTGATCAGGAGGTTTCTGGCGGTGCCGTCGCCGCTCGCGGTGAAGACGCCGACCGCGCCGTTCTCGTTGCGCTCGCTGCCGGTGCGGACGGTGACGTTGGCGGCGCCGGCGGTGCGGGCCGAGAGGGTCGTCGAGCCGCCGCCGCCGAGGTTGACGGCGCTGGCCGCTCCGAGCGACTGCATGAAGACGCCGAGGTCGGGCAGGTTCGCGGTGCGGACGGCGGCGAGGTAGGCCGTTCTGCCGTCGGCGGAGAAGCCGACCGAGGTGCGGTTGGCGGCGCCGGCGCCGTCGTCGGCGGCGGTCACGACGCCGTTGCGGACGAGCGGCGCGTTCGAGTTGTGGGCGCCGAGCGCGAAGTCGAAGTCGGGCGTGAGGCCGTCGGCGTTTCTGAGCGCGTAGGTCAGCTCGACGCTGTCGCCGACCTGGAACTGCTGCAGCGCGGTGCCGCCGGCCTCGCGGCCGACGAGGTAGAACTCGCCCGCGGCGACGGCGCCCGTGCCGGGCGTGCCGCTGGTGACGCTGATCACCCTGCCGTCGCTGCCGACGCGCACCTCGACCGGGTTGGAGCCGCCGAGGCGGTTGCGCGTGGCGGCGCCCCAGTGGTCGGTGAAGACGGCGACGTCGTCGGAGGTGTAGCCGTTGTGCTGATTGACGGCGTCGAGTCTGAGCGACGTTCTCGCGCTGGTCGCGTCGGTGCGCGTGACCGTGCCGCCGAAGGTGAGCAGGTCGAGCAGGCCGAGGCCGGCTCTGCTGACGCCGATCGTCGGCCAGGCGCGCGTCTCGCTGGGCGGGCCGGAGGTCGTCAGCGCGCCGCCGAGGATCTGCGCGTGGTTGGGCGCGAAGGTGTTGCCGTTGTCGTACGCGTCGCCGTTGACGGCGCCGATCGCGCCGGCGCTTCTGGCGAGCGCGCTCGGCGCGGTGCTGATGCCGGAGACCGAGAAGGTCGTCGTCGGCTGCGTCAGGAAGCCGAGCCGCGCGCCGCCGCTGCCCATTCTCACCTCGAGCACGTCGGCGGAGACGAAGCCGGCCGAGGTCAGCGGTCTGAGCGTGCGCAGGACGATGCCCGGCGCGAGCTGCTCGGTCGTCTCGGACGCGCTCAGCGGGGTCGCGAGCGCGGACGGCGCCGCCGTCAGCGCGACGAGTCCGAACGAGACGGTCCCGATGACCAGTCCACGGGCACGACGAGGCGCCCGTGCGAATGCGAACGGGCGGTGAGGCCGGGCCTCTGCCATTTGGTGTTGCTCCTTAATTCATTCGACCCCCGACGGGTGAAGGATGCGGAGTATCGACACGGCAGTGACTGTGTCTGTGAAGGAGGCGTTACCGAATCGGAATCGTTCAGTCACAACTGTGTTCAAAGTGAGATCACTTGGTGAATGCACTCTCTCGCTGATCAACGCCGTTCGGGTGGACTGCGGGATCGGTCAGGGACCTCCCCGATGCCCGCGGCTGCTCGCGCCGGGACGATCGATCCATGACGCCAAACCACAGACCGCGCCGCCTTGCGCGGACCACCGCGCTGCTGGCCGGCGCCGCCGTGCTCGCGCTGTCGGCGACGGCCGTCGCCGACTCGATCGTCTACGTCGACCAGGGCAACGTCTGGTCGGGCCGGCCCGACGGCAGCGGCCGCGTGCAGCTGACCGACGGCGGCAGCTGGCACTCGCCGACGCAGGCCGACGACGGCACGATCGCCGCCGTCCAGGGGACCGGCCCGATCGTCGTGATGGCGCGCGACGGCCAGCCGCTGCGGACGATCGCGACCCCGTCCGCGAAGACCGCCAACGGCGGCACCTTCGCGGCGCGCCCGGTGCAGCTGTCGTTCTCGCCCGACGGCAGCAAGATCGCCTACGCCTACGTCGCCGACTCCTGCCCGCCCGGCGTCAGCTGCTCGCTGCAGCGGTCGACCTTCTACACGCGCGCGGACGTCACCGAGGCGACGCCGATCGACGACTGGGGCAACCAGTTCAGCGTCTCCGACCCCGAGTGGGTCACGAACGAGCGGACGCTCGTCTTCGGCGGCTTCGGCAGCCAGATCTCGATCGACGACCTCGGCCCCGGCGACTACTCGCAGGTGCCGTGGGTGACGCCGAACGAGGACATGGGCGACGGCGAGGTCTCGCGCGACGGTAAGCGGCTCGCGGCGACCTTCTCCTACGGCACGAACAAGACGATCGCGCTGTTCGCCGTCAACGGCGACGTGCGCACCCAGCTGCCGCCGCCGCAGCCGTCGCTCGCCTGCGAGATCACGCCGGCCGACGAGCGCTACGGCGACCCGAGCTGGTCGCCCGACGGCAGCGGCCTCGCGGCCGAGACGAGCAACGGCATCGAGCTGCTGCGCTTCGCCGCCTTCGGGCCCGACCTGTGCCAGACGACCGGCGAATCGGTCGTCTTCGCTGCCGGCGGCAGCGAGCCCGACTGGGGCCCGGCCGATCCGGCGGCAGCGCGCTGGGTCGCACCGCCGAGAGAGGTCCCGAGAGAGACGCCCAGAGAGACGCCGAGAGTCACGCCGAGAGCGAGAGACGACGGCAGAGGCGGGAGCACGAGAGCGACGATCCGCCTCGCCGCGACCCCGCGCCCGACCGTCGCCGCGCTGCGCAGAGGCCTCGCGATCAAGGTCCGCAGCTCGACCGCCGGCAGCGTCGCCGTGACGCTGACGCTCGGCAGGAGGACCGTCGCCCACGGCAGCGCGAGAGCGCGCAGAGCCGGCGTCGTGACGGTCAGGCTCGGCAAGCTCGGCGCCCGTGCCGCCGGCAGGCTGCGCGGCAGAAGGCTGACGCTGACGGTGCGCGCCGGCAAGGCCAGCGCGCGTACCACCGTCAAGGTGCGCTGAGGCGCGCGCGGCCGCTCAGGAGAGCGTCGCCTCGGCGCCGAGCGCGACGTCGATCTCGACCGCCTGCGCGACGCCGGCGATGACCGCCGCGACGCGCAGCGCGTCGAAGATCTGCTCGCGCGCGACGCCGGCCTCGCGCAGCACCGCCTCGTGCGACTCGAGGCAGGCGCCGCAGCCGTTGATCGAGGAGACCGCCAGCGACCACAGCTCGAAGTCGGCTCTGTCGACGCCCGGCTTGCCGATGATCTGCATCCGCAGCGAGGCGCGCAGGTCGTCGTAGGCGCCGTGCAGCAGGTGCTTGGCGCGGTAGAAGACGTTGTTCATGCCCATGATCGAGGCGGCGCCCAGCGCCGCCTCGTAGGCCTCGTCGGTGAGGTGCTCCTGCGCCTCCTCGGCCAGCTCGCGCAGCGTCCGCTGCGAGCGCGTCGCGGCGGCGCAGGCGAGCACCGTGCCCCACAGCTGCTGCTCGCTCATCGAGCTGCTGGAGGTGACGGAGCCGAGGTTGAGCTTGAGGTCCTTGGCGTACGGCGGCAGCGCGCCGCGCAGCGTCTCGAGCGCCATGCTCAGGCGGCGCCGGCCATCAGCGCGCCGGCGTCGATCGTCGCCTCGCCCTTCTTCCAGTTGCAGGCGCACAGCTCGTCGCTCTGGAGCGCGTCGAGCACGCGCAGCACCTCGTCGACGTTGCGGCCGACCGAGCCGGCCGTGACCATCGCGAACTGGATCTCGTTGTTCGGGTCGATCAGGAAGGTCGCGCGGTCGGCGACGCCCTCGCCGTTGAGGATCCCCAGCTGCGCGACCAGCTCGCGCTTGAGGTCCGACGCCATCGGGATCGGCAGGTCGAGCAGGTCCTCGTGGTCGCGGCGCCACGCGTAGTGGACGAACTCGGAGTCGGTCGAGACGCCGAGCACGTCGGTGTCGCGGTCGTCGAACTCCTCCGCGAGGCGGCCGAAGGCGGCGATCTCGGTCGGGCAGACGAAGGTGAAGTCCTTCGGCCAGAAGAAGACGACGCGCCAGCGGTCCTCGCCGGTCGCGCTGCTGCTGACGGTCGTGAAGTAGTCCTCCGGCTGCTTCGCGTCGACGCCGCCGAGGTCGCCGGGGATGACAGCGGTCAGCTCGTACGCGGGGAACTGGTCACCGATCGTCAGCATGTGAGTCTCCAACTGGTCTCGTGAAACAAGGGAACGCATCCGTCGGGAAAGCCTCACCGACGAAGGGCGGGAACGGTATGTGGGGAACTGCGGAAGACGAAATCGCCTCCGCCGTCGTAGGGTGATCGGGATGTCCGATCAGGTCGCCCCTCCTGCCCGTCGTAGCGGGCGATCGACCCCGACGCTGGCGCAGCTTCGCGCCTTCGTCGCGCTCTGTGAGATGCGTCACTTCGGTGCCGCCGCGAGACGGCTCGGGATCGGCCAGTCGACCCTCTCGGAGGCGTTCGCGGCGCTGGAGGCGAGCGTCGGCGCGCGGCTGGTCGAGCGCGGCCCGCGGCGGATCGTCGTGACGCCCGAGGGGCGCCGCCTGCTCGCGCACGCGCAGGCCGCCGTCACCGCCGCCGACGCCTTCGAGATCGCCGCCAGCGGCCTCGGCGGGCTGCTCGCCGGCCCGCTGCGGCTCGGCCTCATACCGACCGTCGCCCCCTACCTGCTGCCGGCCCTGCTCGCGCGCCTCGGCGACGAGGCGCCGGAGCTGGAGCTGCACGTGCGCGAGGACCAGACCGAGACGCTGCTCGGCGCGCTGCGCGGCGGCGACCTCGACGCGGCGGTGCTGGCGCTGCCGCTCGCCGAGGAGGGGCTCGGCGAGCTGGCGCTGTACGACGAGGAGTTCGTCGTGGTCGTGCCGGCCGGCCACCCGTGGGCCGGCAGAGCCGACCTCGCGCCGGAGGCGGTCGGCAGCGCCGGCCTGCTGCTGCTGGAGCCCGGCCACTGCCTGCGCGACCAGACGCTCGCGCTCTGCGGCGCGGGAACGCCCGAGGAGGAGCGCGCCGTCTCGCTGCCGACGATCGTCCAGCTCGTCGCCGGCGGACTCGGCATCACCGTGCTGCCGGCGAGCGCGCAGCGGGTCGAGACGCGCCGCACGCGCGTCGCGACCGCCCGCTTCGCCGGCGAGCCGCCGCCCGGCCGCCGGATCGGCCTCGTCTTCCGCGCCGGCGGAACCGCTCGCGCGCAGGAGTGGGAGCGGCTGGCGGGCATGATCCGCGCCGCCGTCAGACGCGCGCGGCTGCCGGTCCGCGTCGCCGCCTGAGCCGATCCCCGTGAAGTTTCGGGTCTGTGGGACCAGTTACTTCACGGGGTTCATGCCGCGCATCCGCTCACCCGCCGCGGATGAGGCGCGCTCACCCGGCGGGTGAGGAGCATCGCGCCCGATGACGAGCGATCGGGAGGTGCAGGAATGAGCGACGTCCCCGCAGACGCGCCGCTGCCGCGCGCGGTGACGGCGCCGGTCGGCGCGGTCTCGATTCCGAGACGGCAGTGGATCTCGTGGCTGGCGCTGGCGTTCATGACGACCGGCTCGGTCGCGAGCCTGCGCAGCGCGCCGACGATGGCGGTCTACGGCCTCGCCTGCGTCTTCCTCTACGTCGTCCCCGCGATCCTCTTCCTGCTGCCGCAGGCGCTCGTCGCGGCCGAGCTGGCCTCCGGCTGGTCCGGCGGCGTCTACCGCTGGGTCAGCGAGGGCCTGTCCGGTCCGATGGGCCTGCTCGCGGTCTGGTGCCAGTTCGCGATGACGATCTTCTACTACCCGACGCTGCTCGCCTACGTCGCCAGCACGCTCGCGTACGTGATCGACCCGAGCCTCGCCTCCTCCGGCGTCTGGACCGGCGCGATCATCGTGATCGTCTTCTGGTCGGGCGTCTTCGTCTCCGCCCGCGGCATGGACGAGATCGCCAAGCTCGCCTCCAGCGGCCTCGTCATCGGCACGCTGATCCCGGGCGTGCTGCTCGTCGCGATGGGCGTCGTCTACCTGTTCCAGGGCAACGCCTCCTCGGCGCCGATGGACGCCGGCCACCTGCTGCCGGCGTGGACCGGCATCGCCAGCCTCGTGCTGATCGTCAACAACTTCCTCTCCTACTCGGGGATGGAGATGAACGCCGTCCACGTCTCCGACCTGAGAGAGCCGGGCAGCGAGTTCCCGCGTGCGATGTTCCTCGCGATCGGGCTCGTGCTGCTGATCTTCATCCTGCCGGCGCTCGCCGTCTCCTGGGTCGTCCCCTCCGACAGCGTCTCGCTGACGGCCGGGATCATGCAGGCGTTCAGCGAGTTCTTCGGCCACTTCGGCGTCTCGTTCCTCGTCCCGGTGATCGCGATCGCGCTCGTCTGCGCGGCGACCGGCGGCATGCTCGGCTGGCTCGCCGGCCCGTCGAAGGGGCTGCTGCTGATCGGCAAGCAGAACGGCTACCTGCCGCCGTTCTTCCAGAGACTCAACAGACAGGGCATCCAGGTCAACATCCTCGTGACGCAGGGCGCCGTCACGACCGTGATCGCGCTGCTGTACGCGTTCATCCCGAACGTCTCCAGCGCCTACTGGATCCTGTCGGTGATGACGACGCAGGTCTACCTGATCGTCTACCTGCTGATGTTCGTCGCGGCGATACGGCTGCGACGCGACCAGCCCGACCACCCGCGCGGCTACCGCGCGCCGATGCTGCCGCTGCTGTGCGTCGTCGGCTTCCTCTCCTCGATCGCCGCCTTCGCGATCGGCTTCGTGCCGCCGTCGCAGTTCGCCGACGGCAGCACGGTGGCGTACATCCTGCTGATCGTGCTCGGCATCGGCCTGATCGGGCTGCTGCCGCCGCTGCTGCTCTACCGGCTGCGAAGACCGCACTGGAAGACCGAGGAGGCGCCGGCATGAGAGCCCACCGGATCGTCATCGTCGGCGTCCTCGGCGTGCTGCTCGTGATCGGGCTGATCAGCTACGGCTACGAGCACTCCGACGCGCGCGCGGACAAGAAGGCCGAGGAGCTGATCACGAAGCTGGAGACGGCCGGCCTGCCGGCGCCGGCCTCGAAGAAGACGATCACGCGCGTGCTGGGCGACGACGGCGGCGCCGTCTGCGACGACCCGGGCGCGGCGCTGAAGAAGGCGCAGCTCGACGCGCAGCTCGTCAACGGCGCCAGCTTCGTCGGCCAGCGGCCGATCCGCGCCTCGACGAACCTGATCCGCGGCGGGCTGATCGTGCTGAGCGTCTACTGCCCCGACAGGCTCGACGACGTCGCGGACAAGATCGGCGACTACACGTCCGACGCCACCGACAAGGAGTAGACCGATGGCCGCCACCGACGCCACCGCCCTCCGCGCGACCGTCAGCTCGCTGATGGGCCGCGCCCGCAGCGACCTCGCCGAGCTGGTCTCGTTCCGCTCCGTCGCCGACGCGAAGATCGAGCCGCCGGAGGAGTGCGAGAAGGCCGCCCAGTGGGTGATCGACGCCTTCGCCGAGGCCGGCCTGCAGGACGTCACCGCGTCCGCGACGCCGGACGGCAGCAAGGCCGTCCACGGTCACGCGCCGGGCCCGCCCGGCAGCCCGACGGTGCTGCTCTACTGCCACTACGACGTGCAGCCGCCGCTCGGCGAGGCGGCCTGGAGATCGCCGATCTGGGAGCTGACCGAGCGCGACGGGCGCTGGTACGGCCGCGGCGCCGCCGACTGCAAGGGCAACATCGTGATGCACCTGACGGCCCTGCGCGCGCTGCAGCAGCACGGCGGCCTGCCGTGCAACGTGAAGCTGATCTGCGAGGGCTCGGAGGAGCAGGGGACCGGCGGCCTGGAGGCGTTCGTGCCGCCCAACGCCGCGCTGCTGAAGGCCGACACGATCCTCGTCGTGGACACCGGCAACTTCGCCGTCGGCGTGCCGACGCTGACGACGACGCTGCGCGGCATGACGAGCGTCGACGTGACGCTGACCGCGCTCTCCAGCGCGATGCACTCGGGCATGTTCGGCGGCCCCGCGCCCGACCCGGTGCTCGGCCTGATCCAGCTGCTCGCGACGCTCCACGACGGCGACGGCAACACGACGATCGAGGGCCTCGACGCGAGCGGCAGCTGGAGCGGCGTCGACTACCCGCCGGCCCAGTTCCGCGCCGACGCGAACGTGCTCGACGGCGTCGAGCTGATGGGCGACGGGTCGGTCGCCGACATGCTGTGGGCGCGCCCGTCGGCGACCGTGCTCGGGATCGACGTGCCGCCGGTGATCGGCTCCTCGGCGGCGATACAGGCGAGCGCCGCCGCGCGCGTCAGCCTGCGGATCCCGCCGGGCGTGAACGGCCAGAGCGCGCAGGACGCGCTCGTCGCGCACCTGCGGGCGAAGACCCCGTGGGGGCTGAAGTGCGAGATCGCGCGCGTCGCCGTCGGCGACCCGTTCGTCGGCTCGCTCGACGGCCCGGCGTTCGAGGCGATGAAGGTCGCGATGGAGGAGGCGTTCGGCCACGCGATGACGACCGAGGGCCAGGGCGGCTCGATCCCGCT
Source organism: Conexibacter sp. CPCC 205762 (assembly GCF_030646155.1). Classification (GTDB taxonomy): domain Bacteria; phylum Actinomycetota; class Thermoleophilia; order Solirubrobacterales; family Solirubrobacteraceae; genus Conexibacter. Next base: position 16,099 of record NZ_JAUTDN010000012.1, on the reverse strand, counting down.
CTGCAACGTCTTCGCCGAGACCTTCCCCGACGCCGAGATCATGCTGCTCGGGGTCGAGGAGCCGAAGTGCCTGATCCACGCGCCGAACGAGAGCGTCGACCCGCGCGAGATCGAGCACACGGCGCTGGCGGAGGCGCTCTTCCTGCAGCGCTACGCAGCGAGCGCCGCGGCGTCGTGAACGACGGCGCGGCGCTCGTCGTGCGCTAGCGGCGGATCGTGATCCGCAGCGTCTTCGTCGCCGGCTTGCCGCCGGACAGCGTCGTCTTGACGGCGACCGTCGCCGTCACCTGCCGCTTGCTCTTCAGCGCCAGCTTCAGCTTGCGCACGGCCGCTCTGCCGGCCTTCAGCCGCAGGCTCACCGTCGCCGCCTTGGTGGTGCTGCGCGAGGCGCGCGCGAGCGCCGTCGCCCGCTTCGCTCGCGGCAGCTTCGCCGACAGCGTCAGCGCCAGCTTCGCCCGCTGCGGGACGGTCACCTTCACGAGCAGGCCCGTGCCGCTGAGGCCCTTCAGCCGCACCGACTTCGCCGCCTCGACCGTCACCTTCGTCGACGGTCTTCTCGCCGGCGGGGTGACGACCGGCGGTCTCGGATCGACCGGCGGGGGCGTCACGACCGGCGTGCGCAGGTCGACGCTCGCACGGCCGAACGGCACCAGCGAGACCGGCCCGAGCAGGCCGACGCGCATCGACGTGTACGGCATCGCGATGCCCGGCACGGCGTTGCGCAGGGTCGTCGCGACGCGCACCGTCAGCTCGTTGGCGCCCGGCTTCAGCAGCGGCGAGACGTCCCAGCGGCGACCGGGGACCGAGTCGGGCGCGACCGCTCTGCCGTTGAGCGCGATCCGCACCGAGCCGGAGACGGCGCCGAGGTCGAGGTAGGCGCCGCGGTCGGCGGCGGTCCAGTCGGCCGGCAGCTCCAGCGTCGTCGTGTAGGTGCCGACGCCGACCGTTCTGGCCAGGCCCGGCAGCTCGCGCCAGTCCTTCAGCGCGTCGAGCTGGAGGTCGACCGGCGCCGCCGGCATGGCGGCCTCCGGGGCGACGTGCAGTCTCCAGCTCGTCGGCGAGATCGCGCCCGGCAGCGCCGGGATCGTCGCCGCGCGGGTGGAGCCGTCGGCGACGGTCACGCTGCGGGCGCCGGCGCTCGTGTCGCGCAGCTCGACCGTGTTCGCGTCGTTGCCGGCGACCAGCTCGCCGCCGCTGGCGGAGACCGCGTGCAGCGCGGGCGCCGCCTCGCCCTTGCGGAAGGCGATCACGGTCGTGCCGAGCGCGGGCACCTTCAGCGGGATCGTCGTGCGGCCGCCGGCCTGCGCGAACGCGGCGACCGGGTCGATCGCGCCCGTCCACAGGTCGAGCGCGTACGGCCGCCCGCCGCTGGCGAACGAGCCGTCGACCGCGATCGCCTCGTCGGTCGCGTTGTAGAGGTAGTAGTAGTCGGTCGTCTTCGTCTCGCGGTGCTGCGTCAGCAGCTGCGCCGGCGCCGCCCACTTCGCGTCCGGCGTCACGCCGAGCCGCTCCAGCGCGCCGGCCGCCTCCGCCTGCGTGCCGACGCGCGCGACCTTCGGCGCGTCGAGCAGGCGCGTGATCGCGGCCCGCACGCGCGTGTCGCCGCGGGTCGCGTTCTTGTAGCTCGTGTCGGCGTTCGGCAGGTCGCCGACGAGCACGACCGCGAGGCCCTGCTCGGCCTCGACCGCGAGCCGCTCCGCGACCGCGGCCGGCAGCGACCGCTCGTCGACGACGATCGCCTTGTAGCGCGGGCCGCGCGGGTAGAGCACGGCGGTGCCGGCCCTCGCCTCGCTAGCGCTCGCCGACGGTGCCCCGTCGGGGTCGAGCACGCCGTTGGGATCGAGGAACTCGACCGCGTAGCCGGCTCTCTCCAGGTTCTCGGAGTCGAACAGCGGTCTCATCACGGGCTGGTTGCCGAGGCCCTGGGCCGCCGTCGTGACGAAGCCGTCGCGGTAGAGGGCGACGTCGGCGCGGGCGGTGCCGGCCTCCAGCACGCTGGTGCCGCGCGCCCAGTAGTCGGTCAGCGGTCTCCAGTCGCCCCACTGCGGGAAGGTCGTGCTGTTCCACGAGTCGGAGACGTAGTCGGCGAAAGTGTTGTCGCCGGGCCAGCTCGCGGTCGCCGACTGGTACGTGTAGCCGTGGACGGTCGCGCGCGTCGTGCCGGCGGCCCACTCCTTGTCGAGGATCCCCTTGTAGTCGCCGAGGTTCATCTGGTACGCGTAGCCGAAGACCGCGCCCAGCTCGGAGGAGACCTCGTTCAGCCCGCCCTGGTGGGCGCCGCCCGTGACCGAGCGATGGTGGTCGAGCGCGAACCGCCAGGCGCTTCTGTTGCCGGTCTGGTCGTAGGGGACGTTGTCGCCGGCGTTGAGCGACTCGTCGTCGGGCAGGCCGCCCATCTGCGCCAGCTCGCGCGCCGAGCGCGTCACGTCGAGGTCCTGGCCGAAGGCCGCCTGAGTGCGGAACTTGACGCCGTGGGCGCTCGCCCAGTCCTGGAACGGCTGCAGGTGCTCCTCGACGTAGAGGTCGGTGAGCGTCTCGTAGTAGTCGTGGCGGATCCGCTCGCCGTCGCCGCCGGGCAGGTCGAAGTCGGCGACCGGCGCGTCCTGCGGGACCCAGTACTTGTTCATCCCCTGTTGGAAGAAGAGCGGCAGCAGCCGTCTCAGCGCGTAGCCGCGCCGTCTTTCGAACTGGTCGGCCATCTCGTCGTTCCAGTAGAGGCCCTCGGCGTTGATCTCCAGCGAGTCCTCGAAGAACGAGCCGCCGTGGTCGCGCAGCAGCCTCGAGGCGGCGGTCGTGAACTGGTTGTCGTCGACGTAGCGGCCGGCGGCGTCGACGGCCGCGTCGTTGAAGTGGTCGATCACGCCCTGTCTGGCGTCGCGCTGCCAGAAGCCGAAGACGATCCAGCTGCCGTCGTCGGGCGCCGTCCAGCTGAGGTCGCCGGACGGGTCGACGTCGGCGGTCAGGTCGATCAGCGAGGTCGGGTCGAGCACGGTGCTTCTCGACGGCGCCTCGTCGACTCTCGTGACCGCCGGGCCGGCGTCGAGCACCTTCGCGGCGGTGACGGCGAACAGTCTCGCGCCGCGGCTGTTGGCGGCGTCGTCGTAGGGGGCCGGGACCGGGCCCTCGAAGCTGTCGCCGCCGTCGAGCGCGGCGCGGCCGTACTGCAGCTCCTGCAGGGAGAGGCCGGAGCCGGGCGCGGTGTTCGGCGTTCTGACCGGCCAGGCGGCGCCGATCGTCATGTCGACGTGCATGCCGCGGTCGCGCGCCTCTTCGAGCGCCGCCTCGAGGTTGTCGCGCTGCTCGGCGTTGGCCCACTTGCCGGGGCCGAAGGCGATCTCGAACGAGCCGAAGCCGGCCTCGTCCATCGCCGCGATCTCTCTGCGCGTCTCGGCCGTGGTGAGCGCGCCGCCGCCGCCGAAGAAGAGCGAGCCCCACCACCAGCGCATCTGCGGGCGAACCGCGTTGCCGGGCGACTGGAACTGCTGCGGCTGCGCGAGCGGGTCAAGCGGCGCCTGCGGGCCGGCTGCGAGCGCGGGGGCGCTTGCCGCCGTCGCCGCACCGAGCGCGGTCGCGGTCGCCAGCACGACGGCCAGGACCGGCCGCCGCGGCGGGATCCATCTGCTCATCTGTTCTCTCCTCCTGCGAAGCGAAGCGCGCATCAACGCGCACGTTCAACCGAATACGAACACGGTTCTACGCGGCCTGTGCATGCTTCGCATCAGGGGCGCCGGGCCGTCGCGTAAGGGGGTGCGACCGCCTCGCGCGTTCGCTGCCCGCGTGCTTTGCTTGAAAGCGGATGGGAGAGGATCTGGTCGCAGATGCGCGCGGCGGCGCCGCGCTCGTCGGCCGTGACGAGGAGCTCGCGCTGCTCGCGGCCGCGCTCGCCGACGCCGCGGGCGGCGGGGCGCGCTGCGTCGTCGTCGAGGGCGCGCCGGGTATCGGCAAGACGGCGCTGCTGCGGCGGTTTCGTGCCGCGGTCGCGCCGGGCGACGCGCTGCTGGCGACGGCCGAGGCGGAGGAGGCGCTGGTCGACTACGCGCTCGCCGATCAGCTGCTGCGCGCGGCCGGCGTCGAGCGCCCGCAGGTGATCGGCGCCGCCGCCGACATGGCGGCGGTGGGGCTGCGGCTGCTGGAGGCGTTCGCGGGGGTTGGCGCGAGGGCCGGTGACGCGGCGAGCGTGGGCGTGACGGGCGCGGCCGTGGTGATCGCGATCGACGACGCGCAGTGGGCCGATGCCGCCTCGCTGCGGGCGCTGCTGTTCGCGCTGCGGCGGCTGGCGGAGGCGCCGCTGCTGCTCGTGCTGGCGCTGCGCGAGGGGATGCGCGAGCGGATCCCGGGCGGCTTCGACAAGCTCGACGACGTCCGCCGGATCGCGCTCGGCGGCCTCTCGGAGACGGAGGCCGGCGCGCTCGCGGCAGCCGCCGGCAAGCCGCTCTCGCCGCTCGCCGCGCGGCGCCTGCGCGACCACGCCGGCGGCAACCCGCTCTACCTGCGCGCGCTGCTGGCCGAGCTGCCCGCGATGGCGTGGGAGGCCGGCGGCGGCCTGCAGCCGGCGCCCGAGCTGTTCGCCCGCGGCGTGCTGCGCCGCCTCGACGCCGCCGCCCCCGAGACGCGCGCGCTCGTCGAGGCCGCAGCCGTCCTCGGCGCCCGCACGGAGCTGCATGCCGCGGCGGCTGTCGCGGGGCTGCGCGAGCCCGCGTCCAGCGCCGCGGCGCCCGCCGACGGCGGCCCGGCGCCCGGCTCCCCCGCGGCGACGCCCGCCCGCCCCGACGCCGCGCTCGTCGCGCTGGAGGAGGCGCAGCGGCTCGGGCTGCTGACGAGCGGGCGGCCGGCGCGGACGATCGCCTTCGACCACCCGCTCACGCGCGCCGCGGTCTACCACGCGCTCGGGCCGGCGCGGCACGCGCGGCTGCACGCGGCGGCGGCCGCGCAGACCGACCGTCCCGGCGTCGCGCTGCGCCACCGCGCCGCCGCCGCGACCGGTCCCGATCCGGCGCTCGCCGACGAGCTGGAGGCGTTCGCCGCGGGCGAGGTGCTGCGCAACGCGTGGGAGTCGGCGTCGGAGCAGTTCGCGGCCGCGGCGCGGCTGACGAGCGACCGGCACGCGCGCGAGCGGCGCGAGCTGGAGGCGGCCGACGCGCTGCTCGGCGCGGCGCTGACGCCGGCCGCGCGCGGCCTGCTCGGCGCCCGCGCGGAGCCCGGCGCGGAGGCGCGCGCCGACGCCCGCCTGCTGACCGTGCTCGCCTATGTCGCGCTGCAGGAGCAGCGGCTCGACGAGGCCGAGCGGCTGCTCGCGCTCGCGTGGGAGTGCGACGACGCCGACGACGGCGTGCGCCGCAAGATCGCCGAGCGGCGGACGGTGCTCGCGCTCGCCCGCCTGCGCCCGCACGAGGCGCTGACGTGGGCGCGCCGCGTCGCGCCGCTGGTGCCGGCCGGGCCGGAGCGCGAGCTGTCGCGCTGGACCGAGGCGATCGCGCATGGGGCGGCCGGAGACCATCGCGCCGCGCTGGAGATCCTCGACCAGGCGCTGTCGGTCGGCGAGACGCTCGTCAGCGACTTCGGCATCCGCGCGATGCGCGGCCGCTTCCGGCTCGGCGCCGACGACGTCGCCGGCGCGCTGGACGACCTCCGCACCGCCGCCGCGGCCGAGTCGCGGCTGGGGTCCGAGAGCTTCAAGGCCGCCGTCCACGCCTGGCTGGCGGAGGCGCTGCAGGCGTCGGGCGCGTGGGAGGCGGCGGCGCTGGAGATCGAGCAGGCGCTGGCGCTGCTGTTCGTCGCCGACAACGTCGTCACGCGGATGGAGGTCAATCGCGCCGCGGGCGCGATGGCGGTCGCACGTGGTGACCTGGCGGAGGCGGAGGAGCAGCTGCGCCAGCTGCGCGAACCGGCCAGCAACCCGCGCGGCGACCTGACCGTCGCCATCGCGGCAGCGACCCTCGCCGCCGCCCACGGCCGCCCCGAGCAGGTGCTGGCGGAGCTGGAGCCGTTCAGCGCCGCCGCCCCCGCCGACCCGCTCCTCCCCCAGCTGCGCGCGGACGCGCTGATCCGGCTCGGCCGGCTCGACGAGGCCGACGCGGTGCTCACGCGCGAGCGCGCCCGCACCGCTGCCGACGCCGCCGAGACGACGCCCTGCTCGCGCCAGGTCACGCTGCTGCGGCTGCGCGGCCGGCTGGAGGCCGCGCGCGGCGACCATGCCGCCGCCGACGCGCTCTTCGCCACCGCGCTCGCCGCCGCCGAGCGGCTGCCGCTGCCGTACGAGCTGGCGCTCGCGCAGCTCGACCGCGGCCGCTCGCTGCGGCGCCAGGGTCAGCGCAAGGAGGGCGCCGCGCTGCTGCAGCTCGCACGCGACCGCTTCGCCGCGCTCGGCGCCGCGCCGCTGCTGGAGCAGTGCGAGCGCGAGCTGGCCGCGAGCGGCCTGCAGCCGGCCAGGCGCGGCGACGCCGACCGCTCCGCCCTCACCGCGCGCGAGCGCGCCGTCGCCCAGCTCGCCGCCGCCGGCCTCACCAACCGCGCGATCGCCGCCGAGCTGATGGTGAGCGCCAAGACTGTCGAGGTCCACCTCTCGCGCGTCTTCGCCAAGCTCGGCATCTCAGCCCGCACCGAGCTGGCCGAGCACCTCTGAGCCGGCGCCTCGCCCGCCTTCCGCTTGGCACATCCGCGCTCCGGGTAGCGCTCCGGGGCACATGCACGTTTTCGGAGCGATCGCCATCGCCGCAGCCGTGGCCGCGCTCGCGGCGCCCGCCGCGCCGGCTGCCGCCGCGGAGCTGTTTCCGCAGCCGTGGGTCGACCGTTCGCCCGTGCGGATGACCTCGTTCGGCACCTGCGCCGTCGAGCTCGGCGCCGCCGACGCGGTCGCCTGGTACGGCGCCGTCCACGGCGGTCAGCCGCGGGTGCAGGCGGCGCCGGTCGCCGGTCCCGCCGCCGCGGCGCTCCCGCCCGGCCCGGAGGTGGCGGCCGGCCTCGGCGGCTGCCCGGTCGGCGCTGCCAGCGCGGACGGCAGCGCCACGCTCGCCTGGGCCGAGGATGTCGACCGCGCGGCGCCGATCGTCGTCGCAGAGCGGCGCCCCGGCGGCCAGCTCGGTGCCGCGACGCGCCTGCCCGGCGCGCACGGCCGGGAGCCGGCGGTCGCGCGCGCGGCGAGCGGCGCCGCCGTCGTCGGCTGGCTGGAAGAGACGCGCCTCGACGCGGAGCCGTACCTGAGCGAGACGCGCGTCCAGCCGCTGGTCGCCGTGCGCGATGCCGACGGCGCCTTCGGCGCGCCGGTCGCGCTCGGCGCGCCGGGAATCGCCTCCTCGGGCGAGGGCTACGGGCCTGCGATCGGGATCGACGACGCGGGCGACGCGGTCGCCGTCTGGCACCGCCCGGCGAACAGCGAGCGCGACGCGCCCGACGAGGCATGGACCGCCCGCCGTCCGGCCGGCGGCGCCTGGAGCGCACCGCAGCGGCTCGCCGCCGAGGTGCTGCAGCCGCCGCGGCTGGCGGTCGCGCCAAGTGGCGAGGCGCTCGTCGTGCTGCGCACGAGAACGGGCGTCGAGGTCGCCGGCGGCAGCGCGCGCGACGGCTTCGGGCCGCTCTCGCCGATCACCGGCAGCAGCGCCGGCGCCAGGTCGGCCGCGCCGACAGCCAGCAGCAGCGCGCTCGCCGGCTCGGCCCCGCCGACAGCCAGCAGCAGCGCGCTCGCCGGCTCCACCGCGCAGGTCGTCAGCGACGACGCCGAGGTCGCCGACGTCGTGATCGCGCCCGGCGGCGCGGCGCTCGTCGCGCTTGCGGCGGAGCGTCGCGACAGCGGCTTCGCGCGCATCGACGTCGTCGGGCGGCCGCACGGCTCCGCTCCCTTCGGCGCGCCCGTCACCGTCGCCACGGCGCCGGCGGCCCGTCTGCTGATCGGCGTCGACCAGCCGCGGCTCGCGCTCGCGCCCGACGGCCGCGCGCTGCTCGCCTGGCGCGGCGGGCGCGAGGTGCCCGCGGGGCAGTTCCAGGCCCCCTACGCAGCGCTCGGCAGCGCCGGCGGCGGCTGGCAGCGGCCGCGCCCGCTCTCCGGCGGCAGCCGCTGGACCTACTACGCACTGCCGGCCTTCGGCGCCGACGGCAGCCCGCGCGTCTCGCTGCTGCAGACCGCCTTCGCCGACGGCGGCGACTACAGCGCGCCGATCCGCCCGCGCCTGCGCACCGTCGCGTTCGGCCCGCAGCCGGCGGCCGACCGCACCGCCCCGCGCCTGACGCTGCGGCTCCCGAGACGCCAGCCGCTGCCGCCGTTCAACCGCAGAACCCGCGCGGACCAGAGCATCCGCTTCGACGCCCGCTGCGACGAGGCATGCGACCTCTACGTGCGCGCGGAGGTGCGCACGCGCGGGACCGACGGCGACGGCTTCTTCCCCGGTCTCTTCCGGCTCGCCGCCGGCCAGCGGCGCGTCCTCTGGCTGCACAAGGTCGACGCGCTCTGGTACGGCGACGGCGGCCCGTTCGGCTACGGCCAGACGATCCGCGTGCGGCTGACCGTCTGGGCCGACGACGCCGCCGGCAACAGCACCCGCGCGACGGCGGTCACGCGCGTCACGCTGCCGCGGGTCGATTTCGCCGGCCAGCGGATGAGACGATCAGACAACTACAGCATGTAGTAATTAATGGAGACGATTTAGTCACTCTTCGGCAACAACTCGGCATGAACGCCTGCCTACGGTGCGGCGCATGTCAGATCCCATCACCCCCACTGACGCCGGGGGCTCGACCCGGCGTCACTTCATCCGCGGCGTGGCGGCCGCGGGTGCCAGCACCGTCGCCGCCAACGCGATCCTCTCCGCCCCGGGGATCGCCGACCTGCTCGGCGACGCCGGCGTCGCGCACGCCGCCGAGGTCGTCAACCCGTTCGCCGACTTCAGCGCGATCGCCGCCTCCAGCGCCGACGCCTTCGAGGTGCCGGCGGGCTACCGCGCCCACGTCGTGATCGGCTACGGCGACAGATTCGCCAACACCGACGGCACCCAGCTGAGGTTCGGCTACAACAACGACTTCCTCGCCTTCTTCGCGCTCGAGGGCAAGCGAGACGAGGGGCTGCTGTTCGTCAACCACGAGTACCCGGCGCCGTTCTTCCAGCACGGCGTCACAACCGCGGCCAACAAGACGATCGCCCAGATCGAGCTGGAGCAGGAGTCGGTCGGCAACTCGGTCCTGCACGTCAAGAAGGACGCCGAGGGCCTGTGGCAGGTCGTCTCGCCGTCGAGATACAACCGCCGCATCACGGGCGCCGACCCGGTCTGCGACTTCACCGGCCCGCTCAAGGGCAGCGCCAGAGTCGGGACGACCTCCAGAGGCTCGCTCGCGAACTGCTCCGGCGGCATCACGCCGTGGGGCACCGCGCTCTCCTGCGAGGAGAACTTCCAGGACTACGCGAGAACGTACGGCTGGGCGCTCAGCACCGCGACGACCGCCGACCCGACCAACGCCGAGTACGACCACACGACGCTGTCGAAGTACGGCTGGGTCGTCGAGACCGACCCGTACGACCCCAGCTGGACGCCGCGCAAGCACACCGCGCTCGGCCGCTTCCGCCACGAGAACACGGCCTTCCGGGCTGCCGCCGGCAAGCCGTTCGTGCTCTACATGGGCGACGACAAGGTCGACGCCGGCGTCTACAAGTTCGTCTCGACGCGCCAGTTCGTCGCGGGCGACCGCGCCAACAACCTCAGAATCCTCGAGGAGGGCAAGCTCTACATCGCCTGGTTCGACCACGGCCGCCGCACCTTCGCCAGAAACGGCGACACCGTCCCGACCAGCCCCGCCTCCGGCGTCGGCTTCTGGCGCGAGGTGACCGAGGCCGAGCTGGAGGACTGCCAGGAGCGGATCCTCGCCAACGTCGGCAGCGCGGAGTTCCTCGCCCACCACGCGACCAACCGGCCCGAGGACCTCGAGGTCAACAGCGACGGCGCGGTCTTCATCTCGTTCACGAACAACAGCAACGTCAACGACGCCCACGGCGCGATCCGCAAGCTGGTCGAGAACGGCAACGACCCGACCGCGGTCGGCTCCGACAAGCAGTTCACGTGGGCCGACTACGCCGGCGGCGGCGACAGAGGCACGGGCGTCCCGGCCGGCGAGCGCGGCTTCTCCAGCTGCGACAACCTCTGCTTCGACAACCACGGCAACCTGTGGGTGGTCACGGACATCTCGTCCAGCTCGCTGTCGGGCTCGACGAGCAGAAAGGACTACTACGAGTACCACCGCAACAACGCGGTCTTCATGATCCCGCGCACGGGCCCCAACGCCGGCGTCGCCTTCCGCTTCGCCAACATGCCGATCGAGTCCGAGGGCACGGGTCCGTACTTCACGCCCGACGAGGAGACGCTGTTCGTCAACGTCCAGCACCCGGGCGAGGAGACGCCGGCCGCGGGCGGCGTCTACGGCAACGTCGCGACGTACACGTCGTGGTGGCCCGAGGGCAACAAGACGATCAACTTCAACCCCTCGACGCCGGTCCCGTCGCTGGTCGCGGTGACGAAGCTGCCGACGCACGTCGACGACCCGGTCACGCCGCCGTCGGAGGAGAGACCGCCGAACGTCATCCCGCCGCTGCCGCCGACCCCGGGCGGCGAGCAGCCGCCGAGCAGAGCGGCCGACAGAACGAAGCCGAGCCTCAGACTGGCCGCCGTGCCGAGAACGCGCCGTCAGGCGCAGCTGCTCAGAGGCGGCCTGCCGCTGACGCTCCAGGTCAGCGAGCCGGTCAGAGCGACGATCGCGCTGGAGCTGACGGTGACGACCGTCTCCGGCAGAGGCAGAAAGCGCAGATCGCGCAGAAAGCTCGTCACGATCGGGCGCGCGACGCGCCAGCTCAGAGCGGGTCGCACCGAGCTGACGCTGAGACTGACCTCGACCGGCAAGCTGCGCGTGCGCGCGCTGCGCGGCAGAGACACGAGAGCGCAGCTGTCGGTCGTCGCGGTCGACGCCGCCGGCAACCGCCGCGCGATTGCGGCGACGGTCAAGCTGACCTGACCTGAGTGCGCTCGACGACGGCGAGGCCCCCGCCGTCGTCTACAGCCGCATCCCGCCGGAGACCTCGATCCGCTCGCCCGTGATCCAGCGGCTCGTGCTCGTCACGAGCGCCGCGATCGCGCCGCCGACGTCGTCCGGCTGCCCGACCCGCCCGAGCGCCGTCTGCGCCGCGATCCCCGCCTGCATCTCCGGGTTGTCGCGCACCATCCCGCCGCTGAAGTCGGTCGCGATCGCGCCCGGGGCGATCGTGTTGACGGTGATCCCGCGCCCGCCCAGCTCCAGCGCCAGGTAGCGCGTCAGCACCTCGACGGCGCCCTTCGCGGCCGCGTAGGCGCCGCTGCCGGGGAAGCTGAAGCGCGCCAGCCCGCTGGAGACGTTGACGATCGTGCCGCCGTCGGCCAGCAGCGGCAGCAGCCGCTGCGTGAGGAAGAAGACGCCCTTGACGTGGACGTCGAAGACGCCGTCGAACTGCTCCTCGGTCGTCTCCGCGATCGGCGCGTGGAGCGCGCCGCCGGCGTTGTTGACGAGCACGTCGAAGGAGTCGCGGCTCCACGTCTCCTGCAGCGTGCGCGCGAGCTGCTCGGCGAAGGCGGGGAAGCTGGCGTGGGCGCCGGTGTCGAGCTGGAGCGCGACCGCCTTGCGGCCGAGCGCCTCGATCTCGGCGACGACGGCATCGGCGTCCGCGCGCTCGGCGCGGTAGGTGACGACCGAGTCGACGCCGGCTCTGGCGAGGTGGATCGCGGTGTTGCGGCCGAGGCCGCGGCTGCCGCCGGTGATCAGTGCGAGCTGCGTGGTGGAGGTCATGGAGCTGAGGATGGGACGCCTGCGCGCCGTTGCGGAGGGGCGCGTGCATCCAGGGACCGGCGATCCCTGGCTGACCGTTGCAACGTGGGCATACTGGAGCGATGGACCGTGCTCAGCTCGCCGACTTCCTGCGCCGCCGCCGTGAGGCGCTGCGCCCCGAGGACGTCGGCCTCATGGCCGGGCCGCGCCGCCGCACGCCGGGCCTGCGGCGCGAGGAGGTCGCGGCGCTGACCGGCATGTCGACCGACTACCTCGCGCGGCTGGAGCAGCAGCGCGGGCCGCAGCCCTCCGAGCAGCTGCTGAGCGCGCTCGCGCGCGGCCTGCGGCTGACCGTCGACGAGCGCGACCACCTCTTCCTGCTGGCCGGCCACACGCCGCCGTCGCGCGCCTTCCGCACCCATCACGTCAGCCCGGCGCTGATGCGCGTGCTCGACACGGTCGACGCGCCGGCGCTCGTGATCTCCGACATCGGCCACACGCTCGCGCAGAACGAGCTGGGGGTCGCGCTGTTCGGCGACCTCAGCGACTTCGACGGCGACCGCCGCACGTTCGTGCAGCGCTGGTTCGGCGACCCGGCGGCGCGCTCCTTCTACCCGCCCGACTACCACGACACGCACGGCCGCGCGCTCGTCGGCCACCTGCGCAACGCGCTCGCGCGCGACCCTGGTGACGCCGAGGCGCGCGCGATCGTCGACGAGCTGCTCGCGCGCAGCGACGAGTTCACGGCGATCTGGGAGGCGCACGAGGTGCGCGCCACGCTCGAGCCGCGCAGCAAGCGCGTGATCCACCCGGCGATCGGGATGGTCGCCGTCGACTGCCAGGTGCTCGTCGCCGAGAACGACGCCCAGCGGCTGCTCGTCTTCACCGCCGTGCCCGGCAGCGAGGACGCCGACAAGCTGCGCCTGCTGGCGGTCGTCGGGCTTCAATTCCCTGACTCACCCGACAGTAAAGTGACACCGCGCACACAACGCGACGCATCCTAAACGGATGTACATGTTCAACAGTTAAGTCACTCTCTATTCACTTCCCGGTCACGAGATCGGTGAGTGACGAGACATAGGTTCGGCTGGTGAACCGATTGACTCGCCGCTCACGCGGTCGGCTGGCCCTTGCCGCCGCCACCGCTGTGTGCGCGCTCACCCCCACCTCGGCGGCCTTCCTGACGGAGACCGCCTCCGCGGCCGAAGGCGACCGCTCGAGCTTCCTCTTCGGCGTCCTGCCGGACACGCAGTTCTACTCGCGCTACGCCTCCGCCAACCAGGGCGACCTCTTCATGAGACGCTACGGCAACGAGCCGTTCGCGGTCCAGACCGAGTGGCTCGCCGACAGACAGGCCGAGCTGGAGATCCCGTTCGTCGCGCACCTCGGCGACGTCGTCGACCGCGCCGACCAGACGCAGGAGTGGGAAGTCGCCGACGAGGCGATGAGAACGCTCGACGACGCCGCGCTGCCGTACTCGATGATGAGCGGCAACCACGACGTCCGCAACAACGACGAGGAGTCGCGCGACCCCTCGACCGAGCACTACCTCAGATACTTCCCGACCTCGCGCGCGGAGGCCCAGCCGGGCGACGGCGGGCGTGATCCCAGCGGCTGGCACGAGTGGCACACGTTCAGAGCCGAGGGGCGTGAGTTCCTCGTCATCTCGCTCGGCTGGAACCCGTCCGACAGAGGCATGGCGTGGGCCCGCCAGGTGCTCGCCGAGCATCCGAGACTGCCGGCGATCCTGACCGTCCACGACATCCTCAACATCGCCTCCGACGGCGTCACCGCGGTCGAGACCGGCGCCGGCAGACGGCTGTGGGACAACCTGATCAGAGACAACGATCAGATCTTCCTGACGCTCAACGGCCACAACCACGGCTCCGCGCACCTGCGCAAGACGAACGACTTCGGTCACAGCGTCGACCAGATCGTGTGGGACTACCAGATGGCCTACCAGGGCGGCAACGCCTACCTCGGCCTGATGGAGTTCGACTTCACCAACAACACGATCGACACGGCCGTCGTCTCGCCGTGGGTCCGCCTCAAGCCGGCTGACACGATCGTCCCCGACTTCGACCAGGCCGTGAAGACCGGGCCGAACGAGAACCTCAGAATGCCGATCGACTGGAACGCGCGCTTCGCCCGTTTCGCCGACTCGCAGGCGCCCGCCGCGGCTGACCACAGCTCGCTGATCGCCGCCGCCAAGAGAGCGGTCCTCGACGGCTACACCGATCCCGGCGCGACCGAGCCGAGAACGCCGCACGACACGAGCGACTACCCGAGAGTCGACGGCACGCTCGCGCACTGGCGCTTCGACGGCACCGCCGCCGGCCCCGTCGCCTACGGCGCGGTCGCTGCGAGAGACCTCTCCGCCGCCGGCGCCGACATGCGACGCGCCGACCCGGCGACCGACGCCAACGTCGCCGACGTCCAGCCCGGCGACCTGTCGATCTCCAGCGACCACTCGGCGCTCTCGTCGAGCCCGGCGAGCGCCTGCTTCCTCAACGGCGGCAGAAGAGTCAGCTACATGAACACCCCGCTCGGCGCGGCGGTCAACGACGTCAACTTCGTCACGACCGGCTACACGATCGAGACGTTCGTGAAGGTCGACGCCGACTGGAGCGCGACCGCCAACGCCTGGATGGGCGGCCTCTCCCGCGAGGGCAACCGCAGAGACGTGCCCGGCATGACGAACCCCGGCTGGAGCTGGGACGAGCCGGTCTTCACGATGGCGATCTCGAACCTGCGCGAGGTCCAGTGGAACCAGTCGAGCGCCTCGCCCGCCGAGGACCGCGCCGCCTGGTCCGGCGAGATCATGGCCGGCAGATGGATGCACATCGCGGTCGTCAACGACCCGCTGACGGCGACCACCACGCTCAACATCGACGGCGCGCCGGTGCTGCGCAACTCGATCAACACGCTCGGCCTCGCCAGCACCAGACTGCCGTGGCGGATCGGCTCCAGCCTGGGCGGCGGCAAGACCGGCAACGGCTGGTTCGGCTGCATCGGTGAGACCCGCATCGTCGACCGCCCGCTGCCGCGTGACCAGTGGCTGACGGCGCGCACGTACGTCGCGCCGCCGGAGGAGAGACAGCCCGAGGAGAGACAGCCCGAGGAGAGACAGCCGGAAGAGAGACAGCCGGAGCAGCCGGGCACGACGCCGCCGGTCGTGAACCCGCCGGTCGTGACGCCGCCGGTCCTCACCCCGCCGGTCGTCCAGCCCCCGGCGCCGAGAACGCCGGCCCGCCCGCAGGCGGCCCGCGTCAGCTCGATCGCGCTGCGAGGCAACGCGCTGCGCGTGCGCGTCAACGGCGCGTCGAGACTGCGCGTCGCGCTGAAGAGCTGCACGAACGGCGGCTGCAGACGCGTCGTGCGAACGGTCACCGTGACCGCCAAGCGCGCTGGTGTGGTGACGGTGAGACTGCCGCGCTCCCTGCGCGCCGGCAGATACCGCGTCGAGGTGACCGCCCGCTCGCAGGGCGGCACGCACAGACGCAGCACGACGGTGCGGGTCGCGAGAGCGGCCGCCAAGCGCACCGCGCGCTGAGTCGCTGATCGCACTGGCGCCGCGCTGCTGAGTGCGGCGCGGCGTCCCGATCGACCGGACACGTCGCCGCCGGGCGCGGCGCCGCGCGGCGCGAGTCAGCGCGACGCCGCGCCGCCGGGTGCGGTGCGGCGGCGCGATCAGCCGGATGCATCGCCGCCCAGTGCGGCGTCGAGCTGCTGCAGATGGGCTGAGACGGGGCCGGCGGTGAGCAGACCGCTGCCGGCCCCCGCCAGCTCCTTCGCGGCGGGCGCGAGCGCCTCGCGCGCCTGCCGGATGCGGCGCGTGTCGCCGAGCTGCAGCGCCGCCTGCGCGAGCAGGCACCAGTTCGCCTCCAGCAGCAGGTCGTGCGGCGGGTCGGGTGCGGCGTCCAGCGCCGCGCGCGCCGCCTCCCGGTCCCCGCGCGCGAGCATGACGAGCGGCCGCGCCCACGGCGCGTACGGCCCCCAGTCGAGCGCCGGATCGGCCGGCGCCGGCGCGCGGTTCGCAACGGCGAGACAGAGTCGCGCCAGCGCCGGCAGCCCGCGCGTGAGCCCCGGCATGCCGGCGTCGTCCAGCAGCGCTGCGGCGGCGCGATAGGCGGCGTCGGCGTCCCCGCTGCCGGCACGCGCTTCCGGCGTGGCGCCGGCCGCCTCCGGCGCGGATCCCGGCGGGGCAGGTGCCGGCGGGGCAGGTGCCGGCGGGGCAGCTGCCGGCGGGGCAGGTGCCGGCGGGGCAGCTGCCGGCGGGGCGGGCGCCGGCGGGGCAGCTGCCGGCGGGGCAGGCGCCGGCGGGGCAAAG
>NZ_JAUTDN010000108.1 GCF_030646155.1 Conexibacter sp. CPCC 205762 | reverse complement strand
TGAGACACTGTATCGAAACTACGATACAGCGTCTCGCAAATCACGATACGGCGTCTCGCTAAGCTGTCTCCGTGCCGCCAGACCAGCCTTCCGACGCCTCGCGCCGACGCGATCCGATCTGGGTTCGCGATGCGCGGCGTGAGCCCAGATCCCGCGGGCTCACGCGCGAGAGAGTCGTCGCCGCGGCGATCGAGATCGCTGACCGCGAAGGTCTCGACGCGGTCTCGATCCGACGCCTCGCCGCGGCGCTCGCGACCCGTCCGATGAGCCTCTACGACCACTTCGAAACCAAGGACGACCTGCATGGCCTGATGTACGACGCCGTCGTCCAGGAAGCGCTGGTCGCGGACGACGAGATCCCGCTCGACTGGCGTGAAGCGCTGCGCCTGCTCGCACGCCACAGCCGGGCCACCGCGCTGCGCCACCCGTGGCTCGTCTCCGCACTCGGCCGCGACTCTCGGTTCGGCCCCGCGACCGTCCGCCACCTCGACCAGTCGGCCGCCGCCGTCCGTTCGCTCGACACCGACTACGCGACGAGAAACGCGCTCGTCCGCGCCGTCGACACCTTCATGCTGGGCCATGTGATCGTGGAGCTCGCAGGCCACGACTTCGCATCTCCCGAGGC
>NZ_JAUTDN010000107.1 GCF_030646155.1 Conexibacter sp. CPCC 205762 | reverse complement strand
GGGCGGGCGCGGCGGCGCCGCGGGTCGCGCGGGCGGCGGCGGCGTGGGCGTCGGCTATCGCGGGGCTGGGCGCGGCGAGCGGGGCGAAGCCGGGAGCCGAGCCGGCGCCGGCCAGCTCGGCGGCGACGAGGCGCGTGTCGGCGGCGAGGCGCAGTGCGTGGTGGTCGCCGAGCGCGCTCGCGAGCTGCTCGATCCGCGCGACCGTGTCGCGCACAGCGGCGGCGCGGCCCAGCTCGCCCAGCAGCGACAGGCTCTGCAGCAGCGCCGCCAGCTCGACGGCGCGATCGCCCTCCGCGCGGGCACGCGCGGCGAGCCCGTCGGCGGCGTCGAGGCGGCCGCGGGCGCGAGCCGGGTCGCGGCGCGAGCCGATCAGCGCCAGCTCGACCTGCGCCCGCATCCGCAGCGGCAGCTCGCCGGCGGACGCCTCCGCGCTCTCCCCCGCCGCCAGCGCCAGCCGCTCCGCCTCCGCCGGATCGGCCCACGAGCGATCGACCGAGAGCCGGGCGAGCAGCCGCGCCCGCATCGCCTCCTCGGCGGGGGTGGGGGCGGCGTCGGCGTCCACGGGGGCGGGAGCGGCGTCGGGCGGCGCGGGCGCCGCGTCGGCGGGCGCGGCGTCAGCGGGCGCGGCGTCGGCGGGCGCGGCGTCGGCGGGCG
>NZ_JAUTDN010000106.1 GCF_030646155.1 Conexibacter sp. CPCC 205762 | reverse complement strand
GACGCCGCTGCCGCCGTCGGCGCCCCGGCCGTGGGCACGGGCGACGGCACCGCGACCGCCGGCGCGGCCGACGCCGCCGCCGCGCCCGCGACCGACGCCGCCGGTCAGCCCGTGCCGGCGGTCGAGCGCAAGCCCGGCTTCCGCGAGCGCGGGCGGATGCGGCGGCGGCTGCGCTACCTGCGCAGACTGCGGGAGCTGCAGGTCCGCGACCTCGGCGGCCTCGCCTTCGACCTGCGCCGCTTCGAGCGCAAGCGCGACGACCTCGTCGCGCAGAAGGTCGACCAGATCCGCGCCTGCGACGACGAGCTGCACGCGCTCGAGACCGCGCTCGCCGAGCGCCGCGACGTGCGCGACCTGCGGCTGCCCGGCATCGGCGGCACCTGCCCGCGCTGCTTCTCGATCTACGGCAGCAGCGACCGCTTCTGCGCCCACTGCGGCGCCGCCCTCGGCGGACTCGCGCAGGGCCCGGCGCAGGTCGCCGCGCCCGCCCCGCCGCCGGTCGCCGCCCAGCCCTCGCCGCAGCAGGCCGGCCCGCCGGCCGCCCATCTCGCCTCCGGCCAGCCGGCGCAGGTCGCGCCGACGCCGCCGCCGGCCACCGATCCCACCGCGCCGCCGGCGCCGGCCGCCTCCTCGGGCCCGGCCGCCGCGCCGACTCCCGTCCAGTCGGCTCGTAG
>NZ_JAUTDN010000105.1 GCF_030646155.1 Conexibacter sp. CPCC 205762 | reverse complement strand
CGCCGCCCGCCGCCGCCGCGGTCGCCGCCGCCGCGCCGCTCGTCGCCGACCCGCTCGCCGGTGCATCGGCCGCCCCCGCCGCCTGCCCGGCCGGCGCGAGCTGCGGCACGGTCACCGTGCCGCTGGACCGCGCGACGCCGGCGCTCGGCACGACCGCGGTCGGCTACGCGCTGCTGCCGCGGCGCGACCGCAGCCGGCCGGCGGCGGGGACGATCGTGCCCAACCCCGGCGGCCCCGGCGCGGCGAGCCAGTCGCCGAAGCAGGTCGAGCGGCTGTTCGGCAGGCTGCGCGACGACCACGACGTGCTGCTGTTCGATCCGCGCGGCGTCGGTCGCTCGACGCCGTTGCAGTGCCCCTTCCCGCGCGACCTCGCGCAGCACCTCGACCGCCTCGACGCGGCCGTCGGCGCCTGCGGGCGCAGCCTCGGCGCGCGCGCCGGCGCGTACGGCTCGGCCGCCGTCGCCGACGACCTCGACGCGGTCCGCGCGCAGCTCGGGATCGAGCGGCTGACGCTCTTCGGCGAGTCCTACGGCACCTACCTCTTCAGCGTCTACGCCCGTCGCCACCCCGAGCGCGTCGCGAAGCTGGTGATGGCCGGCGCCTACCCGCTCCGCTTCGACACGCTCGGCCGCGACCGCGCCGCCGCGCTGCGGCGCGCGTTCGGCCTCGTCTGCGCGCGCGACGCCGCCGCGCGCCGCGACGCCGCCCGCCACGCCGCCGCCGGCGCG
>NZ_JAUTDN010000104.1 GCF_030646155.1 Conexibacter sp. CPCC 205762 | reverse complement strand
TATAAAACAGCTATAGATTGCATAAAAGAGTTAGCTACTCAATGCTTTTTGTCAAAGCTTACTGATGATGATGTGTCTACTTTCAGGCGGGTCTGTAGTAAGGAGAATGACATTATAAAGCTGGCACTTAGAATTCCACGGACTATAGACTATACTAGTATACTCCGTCTACTGTACGATACACTTCCGCTCAGGTCCTTGTCCTTTAACGAGGCCTTACCACTCTTTTGTTACTCTATTGATCCAGCTCAGCAAAGGCAGTGTGATCTAAGATTCTATCTTCGCGATGTAGTAAAACTAGCTAGACCGAGAAAGAGACTAGAAATGCAAAAGGCACTTCTACAATGGCTGCCATCATTATTATCCGATGTGACGCTGCAGCTTCTCAATGATATTCGAATACGCTTTGAGGAGATACAGCCTAATATCCGACAAACTGTTTTACAGATTTACGATCGTACTTGTTACCCATCATTGAATTTTGAACATCCGAACCTGGGAGTTTTCCCTGAAACAGATAGTATATTTGAACCTGTATAATAATATATAGTCTAGCGCTTTACGGAAGACAATGTATGTATTTCGGTTCCTGGAGAAACTATTGCATCTATTGCATAGGTAATCTTGCACGTCGCATCCCCGGTTCATTTTCTGCGTTTCCATCTTGCACTTCAATAGCATATCTTTGTTAACGAAGCATCTGTGCTTCATTTTGTAGAACAAAAATGCAACGCGAGAGCGCTAATTTTTCAAA
>NZ_JAUTDN010000011.1 GCF_030646155.1 Conexibacter sp. CPCC 205762 | reverse complement strand
CGCGCGGCGGTCGGCGCGGGCTGGCGGGGCTGCGGCGGCGGCGCGGCCGGCCGGCGCGGCGGGGCTGCGGGCGGGCGAGCTGTTCGCGGGCTGGCGGCTGATCCTCGCCGACGCCGGCCTGCGGCCGCTGTTCCTCAACGCGCTGCTCGTCAACGGCCTGATCATGGCGACCGAGCCGTCGCTGGCGGTGCTGATGCTCGGGCAGCTCGGCTTCGAGCCGTGGCAGTACGGGCTCGCCTTCGCGGTCCCCTGCGTCGGCGGGCTGATCGGCTCGCGGCTGGCGCGGCGGGTCGTCGCGCGACACGGGCAGCGGACCGTGATGCGGGTCGCGGGGACGGTGCGCGCCTGCTGGCTGGTCGGGCTGGCGTTCGTCGGGCCGGGCGTCGGCGGGCTGCTGCTGGTGATGGCGGTCGAGCTGGGCCTGATCGTCTCGATCAGCCTCTTCAACCCGGTGATGGCGACCTACCGGCTGCAGCGGACCCCGCCCGACCGCGCCGCCCGCGTGCTGTCGGCGTGGTCGATCAGCGCCAGCCTGACGATCGCGGCGCTGACCGCGCTGTGGGGTGTGCTGGCGAGCCTGACCAGCCCGCGCGCGGCGATCGCGATCGGCGGCCTGCTGATGCTGGCGACGCCGCTGCTGCTGCCGCGCGAGCGGCATCCGGATGTGGCGCCGCCCGGCGCGGGTGCCGGCGTGGCGGCCGCTGGCGCGTAGGCGCCGTCCGGCGGCTGCGCGACGATCCGCCGCGTGAGGGGCTTCGACGGGCGGGCGCTGCGGCTGCTGACGCTGACGGGCGTGACCGGTCTCGTCGACGCGGTCGCCTTCCTCGGCCTCGGCCAGCTGTTCTGCGCGATGCAGACCGGCAACGTCGTCTTCCTCGGCCTCGGCCTGTCCGGCGCCGAGGGCGCGCCGATCGCCGCGCCGCTGACGGCGCTGTGCGCCTTCGTCGCCGGCGGGCTGGCGGCGGCGCTGCTGCTGTGCGGCGCGCCGGTGGTCGGGAGTGCCGCGGGCGGAGCGCCGGGCGTCGGTGCCGCGGCGGGTGTCGGGGGCGGAGCGCCGGGCGGCGCGCCGGTGGTCGGGAGTGCCGCGGGCGGAGCGCCGGGCGTCGGTGCGGCGGCGGGTGGCGGGGGCGGGGTGCCGGGCGTCGGCGCCGCCGTCACGGCGGAGATCGCGCTGCTGGCGCTCGCGACCGCCTTCGCGGCGGCGCTGGAGCCGCACGCGGGCGACGACGCCGCGCTGCTGACGATCGCCCCGCTCGCCGCCGCGATGGGCCTGCGGACGACGATCGTCCGTCGCCGCGGCGCGCCCAACCTCGCCTCGACGGTGCTGAACCTGACCGCGATCGGCGGCGCGGCCGGCGGCCTCCTCAGCGGCGACGACGCCGCCCAGCGCGCCGCCGCGCTGGCGGTGCTGCTGGCCGGCGCGGTCGTCGGCGCGCTGCTGCTGCAGGCGGCGCTGTGGCTCCCGCTCGCGCTCGCGACGGCGCTGACGCTCGCAACCCATCTCGTCGACCGCCGCGAGCCCGCGCCGGCCGCGTGAGGCGCGCCCCCGCGCGCGCCGCCCGCGTGAGCCGCGCTCGCCGCGCGCAGCCCGCGCGAGGCCCCGCCGGCCCCCGCCCTCCCCGATGCACCTCTTTCACGTCCGTGAAGTTACGGTCGATATACGACAGGAACTTCACGCGGCGCGGCGTCTACTCCTCCAGTACGGCATCCAACCGCGCCGCGCAGTGCAGCAGCGCGGCGCGCTGGGCGCTGAAGACGGCGTCGAGCGCGGCGGTCAGCTGCGCCTGGTCCAGCGGCGCGCCGGGCTCCGGCAGCGGCGCGGCGGCCAGCAGCGCGGCGACCTCCTGCCGCAGCTCCCCGCCGTCGACCGCCGCCGCCAGCTCCAGCAGCAACGGCTCCCGCACGCGCGCGCCGTCGCCGAAGGCGGCGAGCGCGGTCTCCTGCGGCAGTGCGGCGCCGCGGCCGAAGACGCGGCCGTGCAGGACCGCGGAGTTGGCCTGGCTGCCGGCGCGCTGGGCGGCGCGCACGCGCTCGCCGATCCCGACCGCGTCAGCGAGCTGCTGCAGCCCCTGCGCGATCGGCGTCGCGTCGAGCGGCAGCAGCGCCCGCAGCTCGGCGGGGAGCTGTCTCAGCCACTGCTCGCGCTGCGCGCGCTGTTCGGCGAACAGGCGCTCCAGCCCGTCGCGGTGGCCCGGCGAGGTCATCTGCCTCAGGGTAGGCGCTCGCTGCCGATGGCTGAGACGCGCGCGGTCGGGCATGATCCCGCGCATGGACGAGATCTTCCCTGGACTGCTCAGCTGGACGGCCATCCGCGAGACGATCGGGCAGCCGGTCCACTCGGCCTACGTCGTCGAGGCGCGGACGCTGATCGACCCGATGGTGCCGCCCGAGGGGCTCGGCGCCTTCAGCGCCAACGGCCTGCCGGCGCCGGAGCGGATCGTGCTCAGCAACCGGCATCACCGCCGCCACAGCGCGCGCTTCGCCGAGCGCTTCAACTGCACCGTCGCGGTCAACGAGAGAGGTCTCTACGAGATCCAGGACCAGCCGCTGCGCGTGCGCGGCTTCAGACCGGGCGACGAGCTGGCGCCCGGCGTCGTCGCGCAGCAGGTCGGCGTGCTCTGCCCCGACGAGAGCGCGATCCACATCACCCACGGACCGGGCGCGCTCGCGGTCGCCGACGGCGTCATCCGCGCAGGCGACGACGGCGCCCTCGGCTTCGTCCCCGACCATCTGCTCGGCGACGATCCCGGCGCGGTCAAGCTCGGGCTGGCTGAGGCGTACCTGAAGCTCGCCGAAGAGCTGGAGTTCTCGGCGCTGCTGATGGCGCACGGCGCGCCCGTCATCGGCGACGGGCGCGAGGCGCTGCGGGCGTTCGCCGAAGCGGTGCTGCGGAACTAGGGCTTGGCGGCGGCCGGGGCGGCTCCGCCGATCTCGCCGACCAGCTCGGCGACCGATCTGACGATCCGCGTCGGCCGGAAGGGGAACCGCTCGGCCGCCTCGCGGGTCGCGACGCCGGTCAGCACGAGGATCGTCTCCAGGCCCGCCTCGAGCCCGGCGACGACGTCGGTGTCCATCCGGTCGCCGATCATCGCGGTCGTCTCAGAGTGGGCGTCGATCGCGTTCAGCGCCGAGCGCATCATCAGCGGGTTGGGCTTGCCGACGAAGTACGGCTCGACCCCGGTCGCGCGCTGGATCAGCGCCGCGACGGCGCCGGTCGCCGGCAGCGGGCCCTGCAGCGACGGGCCGGTCGCGTCCGGGTTGGTGGCGATGAAGCGGGCGCCCTCGCCGATCAGCCGGATCGCGGCGGTGATCCGCTCGAAGCTGTAGGTGCGCGTCTCGCCGAGCACGACGTAGTCCGGCTCGCGCTCGGTCAGCGTGTAGCCGTTCTGGTGCAGCGCGGTCGTCAGGCCGGCCTCGCCGATCACGAACGCGGAGCCGTGCGGGCGCTGGTCGTGGAGGAACTGGGCCATCGCGTTGGCCGAGGTCCAGATCCGCTCCTCGGGCACGTCGACGCCGCTCATTCTCAGCCGCGCGGCAAGATCCCGGCGCGTGTAGATCGAGTTGTTCGTCAGCACCAGGAACGGGATCTCACGCTCCCTGAGTGTGGCGAGGAAGCGATCGGCGCCGGGGATCGCCGCCTCCTCGTGGACGAGCACGCCGTCCATGTCCATCAGCCACGATCTGATCTCTCGCCGTCTGCTCACGGGCCGGATGGTAGTCGAGCCCGGGTCGCTGCGCCCACGCGGATACCATCCCGGGTGGCGTGGGCGATTAGCTCAGTTGGTAGAGCGCTCGCCTTACAAGCGAGAGGTCGCCGGTTCGAGCCCGGCATTGCCCATTCACGCCGCCGGCCGCCGCATTCGCGACGGCCGGCGCGGCGGCGCTCTACGGCCGCAGCGGCAGCCCCACCAGCGGGGTCTTGACCGGAGTCGCGGCGCCGACGATCTGGGCCAGGCCGGCACCGCCGACCGGCTGGCTCAGCGGCGAGGCGGTGGTCCAGTTGTTGGCGAGCCAGACGTTGCCGGACTGGTCGACCTGGACGGCGGTGATGTGCTCGAAGGCGGCGCTGTCGTAGCCGCCTCTGGCGGGGGAGATCGGCCGGCCGGCGGCGACGCCGGGCGGGCAGCTTCTTCTGATCCCGCACAGCTCGGTGACGTTGCCGCCGAAGAAGCCGGCGACCCAGACGTGGTCGGCGCCGTCGACGGCGATCCCCCAGCCGCCCTGGACGCTCGATCGCAGCGGCGAGTCGGAGGAGACTCTGCCGGCGCGCGAGATGCGCGTGACCGACGCGCTGAGGAGGTTGGCGATCCAGGCGTTGCCGGCGCTGTCGAGCGCGAGGCCCTGCGGCGAGCGCAGGCCGCCGCCGCTGACGTTGCGCAGCGTTCTGCCGTCGGGCGCGATCACGGTCACCGAGCCGGGTCTCGCCGACTCCGCCCCGTTGGTGACCCATGCGTAGCCGCGATCGTCGACCTGGATCGCGAACGGCTTCACGATCCCGCCGCCGGTGATCACCTGCGCGGTCGCTCTGTCGGGGATCCCCTTCGGGTAGCGGATCACGCTGTCGCCGCCGAAGTTGGCGATCCAGACGTCGCCGTTGGGCGCGACCGCGACGCCCTGCGGTCTCTGCGGGTCGCCGGCGGTGTAGCCGCCGTCGGGCGACAGCGTTCTGCCGTCGGCGGCGTTGACGCTGATGCTGCCGCCGCTGAAGTTGGAATTCCAGATGCGGCCGTCGAGCCCGACGGCGGTGCCCCAGCCCATGCCGCGGAGACCGCCGCCGCTGAAGGGGCTGCCGGGGATCGGCTGGCCGGTCGGCGTCAGCGCCGTCAGCTCCAGGCCGGCGGTCGTGCCGGGCGACTGGAAGTTGTTGCCGGCCCAGATCGTGCCGTCGGCGGCGAACGCCATCCGGCCGGGCGCGTTGAGGCCGCTGCCGGTGTACTGGATGACGATCGTCCACGCCTTCGGCGCCGCGCTCAGCGCCGGGCCGAAGGGGGCGCGGCGGGCGCGTCTGGGAATCGCGAGTCTGACCTGCGCGCTCGTCACGCGCCACGGGCTGCGCGCGAAGGCGAGCGCGGCGGCGAGCGTGTTCGCCGGCCGTCTGGCGCCGGGGGCGCGGGCCGCGGCGAACAGCGCGCGGCAGTCTCTCGCCGTGCCGCTGCCGCAGGTGGCGAGCAGGTTGGCGAGCGTGTTGAAGGTCGGCAGCGCCTCGGTCAGCAGGCCGTTGGGCGCGTTGCCGAGCACGAAGCTGACGCGGCCGGCGCGCGCCTCGAACAGGTTCGCCGCGGTCGCGATCGCGTTCTGCAGGCCGGGGCTCGGGCCGCCGACGTTGCCGGCGCCGTCGGCGAAGCGCGCGAGCGCGTACGCCCCTGCGACCGTGCTGCGCTCGTCGAGCGCCAGCGTCGGCTGCTCGCCGATCGCGCTCGCCGCGCCGGCGACCGCCAGCAGCCGCAGCTGCTGCCCGTGTCTGACGCCTCTGCGGCTGCCGCCGGTCGCGAGCACGTAGAGCTGCGCGCCGTCCGGCGCTCTGTAGTCGATCGACCAGGAGCCGTCGCTCGCGCTGCGGGCGCTGCCGAGCGGGGCGGCGGGGCCGCTGCCGGCGGCGAACAGCCGCACGGCTGAGCCGGCCAGCGGCACCTTGCCGGACGCGACCGTGCCGGAGATTCCGGCGGCGCCGG
This sequence comes from Conexibacter sp. CPCC 205762, assembly GCF_030646155.1. Lineage (GTDB taxonomy): Bacteria > Actinomycetota > Thermoleophilia > Solirubrobacterales > Solirubrobacteraceae > Conexibacter. Next base: position 118,295 of record NZ_JAUTDN010000011.1, on the reverse strand, counting down.
CGGTGGCCGGCAGCAGCAGCGGGAGGAGGGCGGCGGCGACCGCCGAGCGGGGGAACCGGCGCGAGAAGCTCATCGCGCCGGATTCTCCTCCCCGCAGCGGCGGCGTGTGCCGCTACCTGGCGGCCTTTTTCACCTTTGCGCCTCTCAGCGTCACCTTCAGCGTGCGCGTCACCTGCTTGCCGCCGCTGGTGACCGTCAGCTTCACGCTCACGGTGACGCGCGTGCCGGCGAGCCGCGCGGCGGCCGCCTTCGTCAGCTGCAGGCGCACGGCGCCGCGCTTGCCGGCGGCGACCGACTTCGGTGCGGTGACCGTCGCGGTGAAGCGCTTGCCGCCGATCTTGACGACGACGCGCTTGGGCGCGGTCAGCCTGCAGGCGGCGCCGCCCTTGGCGCAGACGACCGTCGCGACCGTCGCGCGGCGGCTGCGGTCGAGCGCGAGCGGGCCCTTCGGCGTCGTCAGGCGCGGGGCGACCGCGACCGGCGCGGGCGGCACCGGCGCATCGACCTTGACCGGCCCGCTGTCGCCGGGCGGCGGCGTCACGACACCGCCGCCACCGCCGCCGCCGCCGCCGGGGCCGGGATCGACGACCGGCGCTCTCACCGTCACCGTGACGGTCGCGACGTCGGAGGCGATGCTGCCGCCGGCGTTGGCGAAGATCGCGCGGTAGCGGGTGCCGGAGAGCGCCTCGTTCGCGGTCACCGTCAGCGTCTCGCTCGTCGCGCCGTCGATCGTCACCCAGCGGGAGGAGCCGCTCGTGCGCTGCTGCCAGCTGATCGCCGGCGCCGGGCTGCCGCTCGCGGCGGCGGTCAGTCTCAGCTCGGCGGAGTCGCCGGCGGCCGCCAGCTCGACCGCCGTGTCCTGCGGCTGCGTCGTCGGCGCCGGCGATCTGGCCGGGCCGATCCGCTTGACCGTCCCGTCGCGCCAGCTCGCGTACGCGGTTCCGCCGGGACCCGCGACGATCGCGTTGACGAAGTCGCTGTCACCGGCTTGGACCGTGCGCACGACGGCCCCGTCCTCGACGACCTGGACTCTGGTGTTGGTGTTGTCGGTGATGAACAACCGCTCGCCGTCGCCGCTGAACGCCATCGCCCCGGCGCCGAGCGTCGGTGCGGGCGTGTCGACCGGTGTCACGTAGCCGCCGTCGGCTCTCACGCGCATCACGCGCAGCGTCATGACCGCGTTCGGCGCCGCACCGGTCAGCTCGAGCCAGGCGAGCGTGCCGTCGGGTGCGACGGCGACGTTGGTGGCGCTTGCGGCGATCGTGGTGGCGGACGCCCCGCCGTCGGCGCCGAATCTCACTTCGGCGATCCCCGCGCCGGCGACGTAGAGGCGGTCGTTCGCGCCGATGACGATTGCGGGGAAGTAGCCGAACGAGAAGTCCGGGAACGACCATGAGTCGTGGGCGCCGTCAAGATAGCGGTGCAGCTCGCCGCCCCAGACCGTGAAGAGCGCGCCGTCGGACTGGCGCACCGCCAGCGCGTTGCCGGCGCCGGCGAAGCTCGCGACCGGCGTCGTGTCGCGGACGAGCTCGCCGCCCTGGTCGGTGACGCGCACGATGCCGGTGTCGACCGCATACGCCGCTCTGCGCGTGCGGTCGATCGCGACGTTGCGCGGGTTGACGCCGACGTCGACCGTTCTGAGCGGCGCCAGCGAGCTGCCGTCGGAGGTCGCGAGCGTTCTGCCGTCATAGCTGGAGGACCACAGGCGGCCGTCCCAGCCGAGCGCGAGCAAGCCGACGCCCGCGCGGACTCTCCCGCTGGCGAGCGCGCCGAGCGTGTCGGTGCCGGCCGGCGTCCAGCTCTCGGCGACCGGCGTGCCGCCGGGGCCGGCGTAGCTGAATCTGACCGCGTCGAGGACGGTGTCGGCGCCGTAGAAGCCGGCGAACGGCTCGACGCCGTCCGGGGTCAGCGTCGCCGGCAGCGCCGGCCAGGTCGTCGTGCCGCCGGCGACGTCGGGCTCGATCCCGGCCGGGTCGAGTCTCGCCAGGCGCGTGTTGGGGAACGCCTTCGTCGGCGCGTCGGGCGAGTTCGGCTTGCTGATCACCTCGGCGTAGAGGTCGGCGCCGTCGGGCGTGATCTCCACGCGCGGGTTCCACACTCTCATGTTCAGCTCGCCGTCGTGGCCGCTGAAGTGGACCGAGCCGCCGAAGCGGACGACGACCGATCTCGTGTCGGGGTCGTACTCGCCGCCGGCGATCGGCCAGTGGAAGGTGCCGTCGGCGTTTCTCGTCGCGCCGTCGCCCAGCTCGATCGCGCCGTGGGCGATCGGGCCGACGATGTAGTTGCGGAAGGAGGTCTTGACGCCCCAGTCGGCGCCGGCGCCCGTCGTGATCGGGACGGGATCGGCTGCGCGCGCCAGCGGCGCGAGCAGCAGCGTGAGGAGGCCCGCGAGCACGAGCCCCCAGCAGGCTCCGCGGACGGTTCGGGCAGCAGTCATTAGGCAAGCCTAACTCTTGTGAGGGAACCTTGACGTTCCCGGAGCTGGCGCCTGGACGCTCGGCAGGGCGGCGTCCGGCGGCGGCGTCCCCGCGGCAGCCGCGCGGCGGTCCGGCGCCGCCCTCGCGGCGCCAGCGCGGCGGCCAGCGGGCGTTCCCGCGTCCCCGTCTGAAAGGCTTTCGCGCGATGGCCGAACCGCAACCGCTCCCGTTCGACCCGATCGCCGAGGCGCGCCGCCACTGGCGCGAGCGCTGGGGCGAGGAGCCGGCGCGGCCGATGGCGGCCGTCACCTCGATCATGCGCGTGCAGCAGATCCTGCTCGCGCGCCTGAACGAGCTGCTGCGCCCGCACGGCCTCACCTTCCCCCGCTACGAGACGTTGATGCTGCTCGTCTTCAGCTCCAGCGGCTCGCTCCCCGTCGGCAAGATGGGCGAGCGGCTGCAGGTCCACCGCACCTCGATGACGCACATGGCCGACCGGCTCGAGGAGGCCGGCCTCGTGACGCGCGTCTCGCACGCGCAGGACCGCCGCTCGACGCTGATCGCGATCACCGACGCCGGCCGCGCGCTGGCCGAGCGCGCGACCAGAACGCTCAACGACGCCGGCATGGCGATGGATCCGCTCGGGGAGGCGGAGCAGGAGGCGATCACGAGACTGCTGACGGCGATCCGCCGCGACGAGGGGGACTTCGCATGACACGGACGTTGATCGCGCTGGTCGCCGCCGCGCTGCTGGCGCTCGCCGCGGCCGGCTGCGGCAGCGACGACGACACGCCGCGCACGACCAGCCCGACCGGCACCTCCGGCAGCGAGCGCAGCGAGGTCTCCGCCGCCGACCTCGCCGGCAAGAAGTTCGTCTCGACCGACATCGCCGGCCCGCGCACGCTCGTCGACGGCTCCCAGGTCGCGCTGCAGTTCGACGACGACTCGCTCGCCGCCAACGCCGGCTGCAACAACATGCTCGGCGGCTACGAGATCGTCGACGCGCGCCTGCGCTGGGCGACCGATCCGATCTCGACCGCGATCGGCTGCAGACCGGACCTGATGAGACAGGACGACTGGCTCGCCGGCTTCTTCAGAGGTGTGGGCGCCGAGATCGGCGTCGACGACGACGGTCAGCTCGTGCTCGCGCGCGACGGCGTCGAGCTGTGGCTGAGAGAGGGCACCGCCAGCAGCGGACCGGCACGCCAGGCGCCGATCGTCGGCACGCGCTGGACGCTGGTGACGATCGCCGACGGCGGCGCCGACGGGACCGCCTCGAGCGTGCCGGCCGGCGTCACGACGCCGACGCTGAGATTCACCGACGACGACCGCGCCGAGGTCTTCGCCGGCTGCAACGGCGGCGGCGGCAGAGGCGTCGTCGGCGACGACGGCTTCGCCGAGATCGGCCCGCTGGCACTGACCCGCAAGGCCTGCGACGAGGCGGCGATGGCGACCGAGCGGACGGTCACCTCGATCCTCGACGGCAGAGTCGCGCTCGGCTTCGACGGCGGCGGCAACCTGGTCGTCTCCAAGGCCGGCAGACAGCTGATCTTCAGAGCCGGCTGACGCGCTGTACAGCGACGCCTCCGCAGATTAGGAGGAGAGTCGCATATCTATCGCGATAGCCTGCCGGGGCGGGTGCGCGGCACGGTGCGCCCAGACGACCGAGAGGACAGTTGCATGACCGCAGCAGGTATCGGGCGCGTCGCCGTCGTGGGCGCCGGCTTCATGGGTTCGGGCATCGCGGAGTCGGCGGCGCGCGCCGGCTCGCACGTGCTCCTGCACGAGATGGACGAGGGCGCGCTGGAGCGCTCGCGCCAGCGGATCTCGACGTCGGTCGCGCGCGCGGTCGACACCGGCAAGATGAGCCGCGAGGACGGCGACGCGCTGATCGGCCGGATCGAGTGGACGAGAGACTTCCACCGCCTCAGCGAGGCCGACCTGGCGATCGAGGCGATCGTCGAGGACGAGCACGCGAAGGCGGCGGTCTTCGAGCGGCTGGACGGGATCCTGGGCGAGCAGGCGATCATCGCCTCCAACACCTCCTCGATCCCGATCGCGCAGCTGGCGGCGGCGACGAGCCGGCCCGATCGAGTCGTCGGCCTGCATTTCTTCTCGCCGGTACCGGTGATGAGGCTGGTCGAGGTCGTCGTCGCGCTCGACACGAGCGACGAGACCGTCGGCCGCGTCGAGGCGTTCGCGGCGGCGCTCGGCAAGACGGCGGTGCGGACGAAGGACCGCTCCGGCTTCGTCGTCAACTTCCTGCTCGTGCCGTACCTGATGGCGGCCGTGCGGATGTACGAGGAGGGCTTTGCCTCCGCGGAGGACATCGACGCCGCGATGAAGCTCGGCGCCGGCCACCCGATGGGGCCGCTGACGCTCGTCGACTTCATCGGCCTCGACGTCCTCTACGCCGTCTGCGACTCGCTGTATGAGGAGTTCAAGCGCGACGAGTACGCGCCGCCGCCGCTGATGAAGCGGATGGTCGCCGCCGGCCGCCTCGGCCGCAAGGCCGGCCGCGGCTTCTACGACTACAGCTAGTGCTTGGCGGGTCGGCCGGTGGCGAATTCGCCGTACGCCACCGGCCGATCCTGCCGCGCTCGACACGCCTGACGCGGGTACGAGGGACTGCTGTGCGTCAGCCGATCAAGACCCGGGTCGGATCCGCCGGATCGACCCGCACCGGGATCGACGCTCCCGGTTGGAAGTTGGCCAGCACGAGCCGGGAGACGGCTTGGCGATGGGTGACCGGATAGGCCTCGCGGCCGTCGACGGTGACGAGCAGGTCGAACTCGATCTGCGGGTTGTCGTTGATCGTCATCCCCGTGTCGCGCAGCGACTCGACCGTCGCCTGTCCGATCAAGCCCGTCGCCATCAACCGCTGCGCGTCAGCCTGCTGACGGCTGAACGCCGCGAGCTGATCGTCGCTGGGTGTGGCTCCGAGCTGCTTGAACTGACCCATGCCTTCCCTTCCGATTCGTGCCGCAGTCAAGGTACGGCTGCGCTGCCGCGGCGTCAGTGCCGGCCGGGTCTCGGATTGGTCTCAAAACCGCTGGCGTACCCACAACTGGCCGTTGCGCACGCGCGCGCGTGAGGCCTAGCGTGCGGACGATGACGATCCCGCTTCGCGCTGCCCTGATCGCAGCGCTGCTCTCCGCCGCGACGCCGGCCGCCGCACTCGCCGTGACCAGACCGCAGGTGCGGATCCTCGGCTTCACCACCTACACCCGCATCGGCATCCCGCAGGTGCAGGCGAAGCCCGGCAGAACGATCAGAGAGTGCTTCACGCGCGGCGATGGCGAGCGCGAGATCAGCGTCGTCTACAGCGGCAGAGGGATCGGCAAGGGGACGAAGGTCGGCGTCGCCTTCTGGGGGCCGCCCGGCAACGGCTGGGCGCCCGACGCCGAGCCGACGATCCCCGAGGTGATGAGAAGCGCCTTCCGCTGGCCGGTGCCGGCGGGCAGATCGAAGACGCTCGCGTGGGGCTACCTGTTCGCGAGCGGGCCGTTCGGGCCGGCGCGGATCGACGGCAGCTGGACGGCCGAGGTCGTCGTCGCGGGCAGAGTGCTCGTGCGCAAGTCCGTGACGGTCGCCTGCGACAGCTGAGGCGGGGCGGGGCGGGGCGGGGCGGCGCGGGCGCTCAGGCGAGCCCGGCGGGGACGCCGCGCTCGCGCACGATCATCTCCAGCGGCTCGCGCGGTGACAGCGTCGGCATCTGCCGCACGGTCATCGTGCGGCCGGGGAACAGCTCCAGCCGGAAGCGCTGCAGCAGCAGCGTCGCGATCGTCTTGATCTCCAGCTGGCCGAAGCGCATCCCGATGCAGATCCGCGAGCCGCCGCCGAAGGGGATGTAGGCGCCCTTCGGCAGCTTCGCCTTCTGCTCGGGCGCGAACCGCTCGGGCACGAACGCCTCCGGCTCCGCCCACACGTCCGGCAGCCGGTGGCTCGCCCACGAGCTGTAGTTGACGTAGGAGCCGGCGGGGACGGTGCAGCCGCCGAACTCGAACGTCTCCAGCGCCTTGCGCGGGCCGACCCAGGCGGCGGGGTAGAGCCGCAGCGTCTCGTCCAGCGCCATCTCCAGCTGCGGCAGGCCGCCGGTCAGCTCGGCCGTCGTCGGGGCGCGACCCTGGAGGACCTCGTCCTGCTCGTCCAGCAGCCTGCGCAGTGCGGCCGGGTGGCGGGCCAGCTCGTAGAAGAGGAACGAGACGGTCGAGGTGGTCGTGTCGTGGCCGGCGAACAGCAGCGTCATCGTCTGGTCGCGGACCTCTCTGTGGGAGAGGATCTCGCCGTCCTCGTCGCGCGCCTCCAGCAGCAGGCTGAGCACGTCCTGCCGCTCCGGGTCGGGGTTGCGACGGCGCTTGGCGATCTCGCCGTAGATGATCTCGTCGAGCGTCGCGCGCGCGTTCAGCATGGTGCGCCACGGCGACTTCGGCCCGCGCACGAGCCGCAGCGCGAAGTCAGTGCCGTAGAAGGAGAGCGCGCGCTCGAAGTCGATCGCGGCCCGTCTGCCGGCGCCGTGGTCGTCGGGGTCGAGCCCGAACAGCGCCCGCATCGCGACGCGCAGCGCCAGCTCGCGCGCCCAGTGGTAGACGTCGACCACCTGGCCCGGCTGCCAGCCGGCGAGCGCCTTCAGCGTCTCCTGCACCATCGTCTCGCCGGCGGCCGCGATCCGCTCGCGGTGGAAGGCGGGCAGCATGATCCGCCGCGCGCGCCGGTGATAGTCGCCGTCGATCGTCAGCAGCCCGTCGCCGAGCAGCGGGATCAGGTCGCCGAAGCTGCCCTCGCGCCAGTGGAAGTTGCTCGCGTGCGAGACGGTGACGTAGTGGTTTGCCTCCGGCCCGAGCATGAAGACGACGCGCCCGTGCAGCAGCCGCATGCTGAAGATCGGCCCGTAGCGCTGGTAGGCCGGCAGCAGGATCGGCAGCGGGTCGCGCACGAAGCGGAACGTGCGCGCGAGGCTGAAGTCCCCCGGCCCCGGTGGAAACGCCGACTTCGCCGCGACCTCCTGGTGGATGTCGCTGAAGACCCGCCGTATCGGATTGCCCGACAGCTGTTCCGGCGCCTCGACGGCCATGCGATCCACCCTACTGGCCGGCTGGCCAGGAAGCGAGCAGGAACTGACGATGTGCGTTGTCAGTCGGACGCCCTGGCCAGAACGCACCCATTCCAGACACGTGCCATACTCTCCGTCCCCGAGGGGGCGTAGCTCAGTTGGTTAGAGCGCCGGCCTGTCACGCCGGAGGTCGCGGGTTCGAGTCCCGTCGCTCCCGCCTCAGGGACCTTCTTGCAAGCCCCGCCATCGTGCGGGGCTTTTGCGTTTCTGGGAGTAAGGGCGCTCCCGGGCTTCTGTCCCTGTGCTCGCGCTCGTCGAACGACGGCAACTATGGCGCCGCGGGGCGCCCTAGAGGTGGTGCGTCGACTGCTCGACTCATGGGAGGAGGCCTTTGACGTCCTCGCGGCCGAGGCGAAGTCGGCGGCCGTCTGGCAGAGTTGCGACGAGTTCGCCGTCGCGCTCCAGCAGCCACTTGGCATTGATGACGGTCACGTGCGTGATACGGCCGTTGGCGTCGAGCCGAACCGCGTGCCCTTCGGGCGTCTCCTGCGCTCGTCCGTGCTTGTCGTCATCGACAGCGGACAGATAGAGCACGTCACCGATCGGCTCGTAGGTGCCGGCGAGAAGAACGTCTGTCGATACGTGGAGGGTCGCGACTGCCATGTCAAGTCGGTGGACGATCGGCTGCGAACACAGTAGTGATGATCGCAGGACGTTGCCCGAACTCCACGACCGCAAGCGTCCAGACACCCGCCTGGCGGCGGAAGAAGCGTTCACGACCGGGGCGCGGATCCGGGCGGCGTTCGTCAGGCACGCGGATGGTCCGGTCGATGAGCGCGAGATCTGCCACCGACGCGTGTTCCTGAAGAATCTTCGCGTAGACGAGCGCAAAGAGCACGACGTCGATGCCCTCGGGCGTCCGAGTGTGGAGGACGACTTCCACGCCAAATCCAGGTCAAGAGCCGCAGGGGGTAGCGCCCCGGGTCTGGTTGGCGACGAGGCGCTCGCGACCATCGGGGGACGTGAGCGCGACGGCGTACCCGTGGTCGAGCGCCCTGGCGATCTCGCGCCCAGCGTGGTGTTCGTTGGCGTCGATGAACGCGACCCGATCGGGATAGCGCGATTCACGTCCGGCGAGGTCATCGGAGATCGCGCGCTCCATCGCCTTCGCGCTGGGTGACCTCATCGGATGCCGAACTCGACGTTCACGTTGTTGAGCGGTACCGGCCCGATGCCGCGCTCGTGGTCAGCACGCGCCTCCGCGACCGCCCGACGCTCCTCGTCCATCTCCGGCTCGTCGTCGACCGGAGCGCGGTTGAGCATCCACGCGACCGGATCGCCGGATGCCTTGGCGAGTGTGTGCAGCGCAGCGCCAGCTTCCTCCTCGGTCATGGTGTTCAGCGCTTGGTGCAGACGCTCCTTGGCGGTCACCGTGTGACCGTATCGCTCACGCGCCAGCGATTCGCCACACCGCAAGACAGATGTGGTGGGCACACAGTCCCGCAGCCCTCGGCGCCATCGAGCGTAGAGACGATTCGGACGGTCCACGCCGAGTCGTCGAGTCCGAGGCGCAGCGGCTTGCCGAGGCGTCCCAGGTCCTCGGCGATGCGTGCGAGTACTTCGACTACCGCTGTGGCGTACTTGTCAGGCAGGCACTGGATGACTGCTGGAGCTGCGCCCGCAGTGCTTCGAGCGAGATCGAGTCGTCGGCGGCGATGGCAGCGTCGCCTTCGCGGATCTTTTCCAACGTCGCTCTATCGGAGAGGATCGCCAGCGTTTCGGGCATGACCACGATTCTGGCAGTTGTTGAGCAGCATCCAGGCGATCGGCGTCGAGGGCGAACAGCAGCGCGGCGGGCTCCTGCCTCCCGGTCGGCAAAGGCGACGGCCCTCCGGAGAGGGCCGTCGCACTGCGGTCGGTTTGCGGCCTGCGTTCAGGGACGAAGGTTATGCGGCCCGTGCCCGGGTGGGTGGTCGTGGTGACCGCGCCGCCGAGTGCCGGCGTGCCGGCGACGACGCTCGTGCTCGGGTCGGTGAGGTACTGGTACAGCGTCTGCTGGTACGGCAGGAAGCCGCCGCCCTGCGTCGCCGCGACGCTCGTCAGGCCCTCGAACGGGTAGCCGTCGCCGCCTCTGCCGCCGGTCGTGAGGCCGGCGGTGAAGCCGCTGATCTGCGGGAATCTGCCGTTGCCGTCGGGCAGCGACGCGACGCCGTGATCGAGACGGCCAGCAGCGGCGCCACGAGCCGGGACGGTCGGGCGAACGGACTACGGGGCAACAGGTCACTTCCTTCCGGGGTGGGAATCGCCCGCGAGGAAAGTCGATCCTGGGAGGGACAGTGTTGACCAGCGTTGAACGGTCTGGGCGCGCGGTCCCGCGATCTGTAGGATCGCGCCGCATGACGGTGTCACGGCACACCCGGAACCGCTGCACGGCGCTCGCGCTGACCGTGCTGGCGGGAGTCGGCGCGTCGGACGGCACGGCCGCCGCGGCGGCGAGACCGAGAGCGGATCGCTGGGCGCCGACGGTCGCGCTCGTGAGAGCGAAGGTCGACGGAGTCGCGGTCGGCGACGTCGGGGTCGCGGAGGCGAGATGCCCCGGCGGCTACTCGGTGCTCGGCGGCTCCTACATCATCGGCGGCGGCTCGCTGTTCGCGCACGCGGCCGGGGCGACTCCGGTCCCGGACAAGAACCTCTACCGCGCGATCGTCGTCAACCCGCCCGTCAACGCGTTCGCCGGCGTCGGCGCGCAAGACGCGACGATCACGGCGGCGGCGATCTGCGCCGAGGACGGCCGCCCGGTCGTCTTCGACGGGCCGATCGGGCCGCCGAAGCACCGCGGCGGCGACAGCACGATCCCCGACCCGGGGCTGCGCAACGGCAACCTGCCCTCGACGGTCGACTTCCGCGTGGACGAGGCGACCGGCGTCCAGAACGGTGACGTGCGCAACGTCAACACGGGCTGCCGCTCCGGCGCGCTGTCGGTCTTCAGCGGCGGCTACACGATCGGCGACTCGCTCTGGGGCCACGCCGCCAACGCGGCCGTCCTGTCGCAGAGCAACGACTACTCGGCGACGCTCGTGACGCCGCCGTCGAACCCGTCGCTCGGCGTCTTCAGAGCGAACGCGTCGATCCGCGTGCTGGCGATCTGCGCGGCCAACCGCCGGCCGGTCGTCTTCAACGACGGGCCGACGATGGCGAGCGCGCGGACGGCCGCGAGAGCGAGATCGAGAGCGAGAAGAACGCCGAGAATGCGCGGCACCGTCAAGCTCGTGAAGAAGCAGGTCGGCGGGATCGTCTCCGGCAGCGTCCGCACGGTCAGCGCCAGATGCCCGGCCGGCTACGTGGTCTTCGGCGGCTCCCACCTGATCGGCGGCAACTCGGTGCTGACGCATCCGATGGCCGCCGCCGTCACCTCGAAGACGAACTCGTACAGCGTCACCGTCGTCAATCCGCCGGTCAACGTCAACGCCGGCATCCCGAGAACGACCGCGACGCTGCTCGTCGCCGCCACCTGCACCCGCCGCGCGACGCCGCTCGTCGTCGACGGCCCGTTCGGGTAGGACCGCTCCATGATCGAGCGCATCGAGGACATGCCGCCCGGGACCGTCGGCCTGCGCGCGTCGGGCACGCTCAGCAAGAGCGACTACACCGACGTGCTGGAGCCGGCGCTGCGCGACGGCGTCGCCTCCGGCGAGCTGCGGCTTGTGTTCCTGCTGACCGACTTCCACGGCCTCGCGCCCGGCGCCTGGGCCGAGGACGTCAAGACCGGTTTGCAGGCGATGGTCCGCGACCACGCCGCCTGGCGGCGGTTCGCGTTCGTCACCGACGTCGGCTGGGTCGCCAGATCGATGCGCCTGTTCACCTGGATGGTCCCCGGCGACGTGCTCGTCGCCGAGCCCGGCCAGCTGGAGGAGGCGAAGGAGTGGGTCCGCGGCTGACGCGGGCCGCTACTCGTCGAGCGGTCTGTACGTCGTCGTGCGCGGGGTGCGGGTGACTCTGCCGTCGCCGTACCTGACGACGCGCGTGACCTCGATCGAGAAGCCGTCGCCGTCCGCTCTGCGCGGGCCGGTGATCGCGCGGACGCTGCGGCCGCCGTTGTCGCCGTAGAGGCTGACCGTCACCGAGGTGTCGGTGCTGGTGGCGCGGACGAGGATCGGGGCGCCGGTGTCGTTGGTCCAGGTGAGGTCGATGTCGGGGTAGTTGAGCGTCGATTCGCGGCCGGGCGGATAGCGGTCGATGAAGGCGCTGTGCGGCTGGCTGCTGTCGAGCTGCAGGCCGGCGAAGTAGGCGGCGTTGTACATCGTCGTGGAGAACTGCGAGACGCCGCCGCCGACCGACGGCTCGAGTCTGCCGTCGGCGATGAACGGCGCCGGCACGTAGCCCTTCGCGCGCGTGCGCTCGCCGGTGACGCCGTTGAGCGAGAACTGCTCGCCGGGCGCGATCACGGTGCCGTTGACCGCGCTCGCCATCGTGCGGATGTTCCTGACGCGCGGCTGGCCCGGCTCGTAGTAGGTCGTGAAGGTGCCGATCAGCTGGCTCGATCTGCGCGCGGCGCTCGTCGTCACCTCCGGCGCGATCCTGGTCGTCCGCGCGCGCACGCTGTGGCGGTCCTCGCGCACGGCGGCGGTGACCGCGCGCGCGAGCGCCGGCTGGTCGATTCTGCTGCCGGCCCGTGCCGGCGCGATCGTCACGCGCACGCGCCGCGGTCTCCACGACAGGTCACCTCTGCCGTCGACCACGACCGTGCTCGCGGCGTCGGCGACGTGGGCGTCGCGCGGGGCTCTGTCGCGCGCCTTCGCGATCCCGGCGACGAGCTGGTCGACCGCCTCCGCGTCGACGCCGAGCCGCACGCGGCGGCCGCCGTCTATCGGCTCCAGCGCCAGCACCCTCGCCAGCTCGCGCGGCGCGACCTGCGTCGGCGCCCCGGCACCGGCCACCGTCAGCGGCTCGGTGAGGTAGTCGCTCGCCTCGTTCGCGGCCGCGTCGACCTCGGCGGCCGAGACGACCGGCGCCGCTCTCATCGCGATCCGCAGCGGCCCGCTCGAACGCGCCAGCAGCGCCGCTCTCAGCCGCGCCTGCAGCTGGTCGGCGTCGATCACGCGGCCGGCGTGCGGCGGGTCGGCGCTGACGTCGAGGCTGTCGGATATCTGCAGCTCGCCGCTGAAGGAGGGCTCGTCGACCGCTCTGGCGATCCGCTGCACGGCTCGCCGCAGCGCGACCGGGTCGACCTGGGCGACCGGCTCGACGTGGCGCGTCGAGACGAGCCCCGCGAGCGTCGAGGGCAGCCCGCCGAACAGCCCGCCGCGGCCGGCACGGAGCGCCTCGCGCACGGTCGCGTCGACGGCGACGCGATAGCCGGCCTGGCGCGGCTGGACCGTCAGCCGTCTGCCGCCGGCGATCACGACGACCGCGCTGCGCGGGTTCGCGAGCGGTCTCAGCTGCGCCCGCAGCGCGGCTCTGTCGCGCCCGCCGACGTCGATCCCGGCGACGGTCGTGCCCGGCAGCGCCTCGCCGCGATGCGTCAGCCGCACGATCAGCGGGGTCGCGATCAGCGCCAGCACGAGCAGGACCGGTGGGACGACCGCCAGCAGCAGCGGGCGACGGCGGCGGCGCTGGCGAGCGGGGCGAGGGCGCGAGCGCGTCAACGGCTGCGCGGGGGACGACGGACCATCCAGACCAATCTACGCGACCACGCCGCTCGGCCCGCTCGCGGGCGTCGCGGCGGTGGACGCGATCGCGCCGCTCGGCCGGGTGCGACGGCTCACCTGCGCACGAGCACGACGATCGCCGAGCGGCGCAGCGGCTTCGCGTGCGGCCGGCGGACGACGACCACCACGCGCGTGCGCAGGCGGTGGTGGCGGCGCAGCGCGCGCAGGCCGTGGCGGGTCAGCCGCAGGCGCAGCGCCGCGCGCGGGCCGGCGTGCGCGATCCGGCCGCGCGCGACGAGGCGGCGGTCGTGACGGGCGCCGAGCGCGACGCGGCCGCAGCGCAGGCGGCCGCAGCGGACGCTCCCGACCCACACGACGCGGCGCTCCACGCGCACGCGTCTGCGCAGCGCCACGCGGGCGGCGATGCGGCGGTGCGGGGCGGTCGCGCGGCCGGGGCGTCTCGCCGCCGGTGCCGGTGCGGGGGCCGCGCCGGCCGCCGGACCCGGCGTGATCGGATCGGCCGGCTGCGCGGGCGGCTCCGGCAGCGGGTTCGCCGGCACCGCGGCGCCGCAGGCGAGGTTGCCGCCGGCGACCGGTCTGGCGTCGCCGCTGTCGGGCAGGATCGTCAGCTTCAGCGTCTGCACCGTGCCGCCGCTGCCCGGCTGGTCGAGCCCGACGGTGACGCGCTTGGAGGCGTCGCTGTAGGGGTTGCCGTAGACGTCGGCGTAGGCGTTGATGACGGCCGCGTACTTCTCGCAGGTGGCGAACGGCGACAGTCTCGCGCGGGCATCGCCGAAGGCCGGCTGGTTGAAGCCGTTCGGGCACCAGGAGCCCTGCGCGGTCGTGACCGCGTCGCTGCAGAAGGCGATCGCGTCGTTGCCGTAGACGCCGCCCCACAGCCCGGTGCTGAAGCCGGCGTAGAGGTCGCGCGTGATCGCGCCCTGGAGCGTGTTCGGCGTGCCCGCGCCGGTGTAGATCGCGTCGATCAGCGTCTCGCCTGCGAGCTGGAAGCTCGCCGGCGCGGCGCCCGCGGGATCGCTCGTGCCGGACAGCGCGATCGAGCCGTCGGCGGCGAAGGTGCCGCTGTAGGCGCTCGTCGTGAAGGGGCTGCCGAAGAAGGCCGTGTGCAGCGTGACGGTCTGGCCGGCGAGCGAGCGGACGTAGTCGCCGAGGTCGGGGTAGGCGTCGCTGTGCAGCGGCGAGACGACGCGCACGATCTCGCCGCCCGCGCCGCGCACGGTCGCCTGCGGGCCGCCGGGGATCTGCTGCAGGGCGCTGAAGATCGTCTGCGAGTTGGCCGCGCCGAGCGTCTCCAGCGTTCTGCCGGCGCCGTCGAGCGTCGCCAGCTGCATGCCGATCCCGAACTGGTCGACGGCGGTCAGGTTGGCGACGTCGGAGGAGCTGGGCTTGACCGTCAGCTCGGCCCAGTCGAAGCGCGTCGGCGAGGAGAAGGGGACGCTCGTCGTGACCGGCGCGCCGTAGGCGACGTAGACGCGACCGGAGACCAGCGTGTCGACCGTCAGCGTGCCGCCGGGGATCGAGGCGAGCGTGACCGGCACGTCGTCGCTCATCCCCGGCACGTCGAACGAGTCGCCGGCGACGGTCACGTAGACGTCGTCGTCCGGCACGCCGCTGTCGTTGACGAGCTGCAGCTGGAGCGCGCTCGCGGCCGGCGCGGGGGCGAGCACGGCGAGCAGCGGGAGCAGCGCGGCGGCGAGCAGCGCTCGACGGACAGGGGCGGTCATGCCCCATCGATCGGCCGCGCGGCCGCCGGCTGAAGCGGCCGGCCCGCGGGGAGGCGTCCCCGCGGGCCAGCTCAGCGACGCCGCCCGGCCGCGGCGGGCCGGGCGGCGGCTGTCGTTACCGCGTGACGCGCAGCTTGACCTGCTGCGTGACCGTCTCGCCGCCGACCTTCATGCGGACCGTGACGGTGTGGGTGCCGAGCGCCGCCGTGCGGCCGATCGTCAGGCGCACGCGCACCACGCGCGATCTCCCGGCGGCCAGCGTCGCGAGCTTGAGGGAGCGCGTGCCGCTGGCCTTCAGCGACTTCGGCGCCGTCAGCGTCAGCCGCGACCCGGCGAACGCGGCGCTCGTGTCGTTGCGGAGGCGGAACGAGACCGTCGCGGTGCGGCCGCGGCGGACTCTCGTCGCGCCGGCTCTCGTCGCCGCCAGCGAGAAGGTGCCGTCTCTGCCGTCGGCGCCCGCGTCGCCCTTCGCGCCCGCGTCGCCCTTCGGGCCGGCCGGGCCCGCGGGACCGGACGGTCCGGCCGCGCCGTCGCGGCCGTCAGCGCCGTTGGCGCCCGTGTCGCCCTTGGCGCCGGCACCTCCGTTGGCGCCGTCTCTGCCCGTGGCGCCGGTCGCGCCGTCTCTGCCGTTGGCGCCATCGCTGCCGTCGGCGCCGTCCGTGCCGTCTCTCCCGTTTGAGCCGTCGGAACCGTCTCTGCCGTCGGCGCCGTCTCTGCCGTTGGAGCCGTCGGAACCGTCTCTGCCGGCCGGCCCGGTTGGGAGCAACGTGCTGGTGCCCGTCAGCGGCACGCGCAGCTCGCCGCTCGCGGTGTTCGTCGCGACGACGAGCGTCGCGCTCGACGCGGTGTTCTCGCGCGCCGGGGAGAAGCGCAGGCCGACGCTGCACGACTGACCCGGCAGCAGCGTCTCGCCGGCGCAGTCGTCGAGCGTGACGAGGAAGTCGTGGACCGACTCGCCGTCGCTGTCGAGCTTGCGCACTCTGCCGATCCGCAGTCTGCCGGAGCCGCCGTTGGTGACGGTGAGGACTCTCGGCGCGCCGGTCGTCTGCGCCGCCTGCGCGGCGAAGGCGATCGACGCCACGTTCGCGGCGGCGATCGTGCCGACGGGGCCGGTCAGCTCGAACCGGTCGGTGCGGGACTTGCGCCGCCAGTCGTTGCGCTCGTCCTTGTTGTCCAGCCCCGTGTGGAGCTTGTCGTAGCCCTGGTCCATGATCAGCTGCAGCGACTGGCCGGGCGCGAGCCGTGCCGGCATCTCGCCGATCCCCTCCCAGGCGCCGGCGTTGTCGCTGTGGTCGGGCTCGAGGTCGGCCGGGACCGGCGTCGTCAGCCGCACCGGGGCGACGGCGGGGTCGCCGTCCCACGCCCACAGCGCCTGTTCGCTCGCGCTCGTCGCCGGGCCGGCGGTGCCGGACAGGATCAGGTACTCGCCGGCGGCGTTCTTGCGGATCTCGCGGATGCTATGGCCGCCGAGGTCGAGCAGGATCGGGTCGCCGAAGCGCGCTCTCGTCTCGCTGCCCTCGGTCAGCGCCGCGACGTTCAGCAGCGGCACGATCAGCGCTCTGCCGTCGGCGGCGGCCGGGACGACCGGCGAGCGGAAGCCGAGGTACAGCGCGCTGTCGTCGGGCGAGAACTCGGCGCCCTCGATGTTGAAGCCCTTCAGCTCGGTCGGCGGGAGGTTGCCGATGTCGGTGTCGTCGAGGCCGAGTCTGCCGCCGAAGCTCGCATGGTCCCACGCTCTCAGGTCGCTGCGCAGGTTCTGGTAAGGGAGGCCGACCGGCTCAAGCCGCGCGCTCGCGCCGCTGCCGCTCAGGCGCGTCTGGAAGATGCGGTGACGGCTCGGCTCCGGGTTGCCGCTCTTCTTGTTGCCGTGCGAGCCGAGCCAGTAGACGCGGTCGCCCTTGCGCGCCGCGGACTCGAAGTCGATCTCGCCGTTGGTGCCGCCGGGGCTGAAGGTCGCGACCTCGCGGCCGGAGACGCGCGCGTCGTAGAGGCGGATCGCGGTCTGCTCGTCGTCGGCGACGAGCAGGTGACCGTCGCCGACGGCGATCGCCGTCGAGGCGTCGCTGGTGCCGAGCAGCACGCGGCTGGTCGGCGTCGTCGCGCGCGAGACGACGTAGGGGAAGGCGACCTGCTCGCTCTTGCCGGTCGGGCCCGTCACCGTGACGGTGACCGTCAACGCGCTTCCGGCGGTGTGCTGCTGCGGATGCAGGACGATCCAGCGATCGGCGCCGCTGCCGCCCACTTCGACGTCGTCGGGACCGAGGACGGTCGCGGGGTCGCGCACGGTCTCGGTGGTCGCGTTCGCGACGCTGACGCTGAGTCTCAGCTGCGCGGCGTCGATCAGCCGGCCGTCGGCGCCGAGGGCACCGACGTAGAACGGGATTCTCGTCCCGCCGGGCTCGAGCGCGACGCCTGAGCGGCCCTCCGGCAGCGTCGTCGCGGTGGTCGTCCCCGGGATCAGCGGATCGCGGTACTGCGTGCCGTCCTGAACCCCGATCACGGGCTTCTCGACCTCGCCGTTGGTGACCGTTGCGCTGAGGTCGGAGGTCGACTGCCGGCCGCTGGTGAAGCAGGAGACGCGCACCGACAGTCTGTGCCCGAGGTCTTGCGGCGAGACGGTGTAATAGACGGCGGTCGGCGGGTTGGCGCCGAACGGCGGGTTCTCGGGCGCGTCGATTCTGGCGCTGTGCGGGTTGACGACGATCTCCTGACCGTCGCGCAGCCACTGGTATCTGAGGTCTGCGCTCAGGCAGGCGGGGGCGTCGCCCGGCGCGTCGCCGAGCGTGCCGGGGTCGGTCACGGTCAGCGTCGACCAGACCGTGGCGTCCCCGCTGACCGTCGGCGGGGTGCCGTCGTTGGGGTCGGCCGGCGGGGTCGAGAAGGTGACGACCCAGCGCGTGTCCGGCACCGCCGCTCCGGGTGCGATCGATGCGAGCGCGACGCTCGCGGCGCTCTCGTCGGTCACCGTCAGCAGGCCCGTCGCGGGGTCGTAGCTGCCCGCTGTCACGGGATTGACCGCGACCGGGTTGGCGTACGCCGTCATCTGTCTCAACGGCGGCAGGACGATCCCGCCGGCGTGGTAGGGCCCGACGTAGAGGTTCTGGCTGCCGCTCTGGTTGGAGGACGGCAGTCTGGTCCAGCTGTCCAATGGGGTCAGGTCGGTGATGCGGTTGAAGCTGACGCTGAGGCCGCTGGTGGACGTCGTGTACTGACCGAGCTTGCCGCTGCCGAACGGGGCCAGCGAGGAGATGTCGGTGATCCGGTTTCTGCTCAGGTTCAGCGTCGTGATCGTCGCGCTGTCGAGCTTGGCGGCCAGCGGTGACGGGTCCGCGATGCGGTTGCCGCTCAGGTTCAGCGCCGTCGCGCTCTTGAGGCTCGGCAGCCCGCTGACGTCGCTGATCGAGTTGTTGGCCAGCGACAGCGTCGCGAGTCTCGTGAGCGAGGCCAGCGGCGACGGGTCGATCACTCTGCCGCCGGACACCGTCAGGTTGACCAGGTTCGTCAGCCCCGCGATCGGTCTCAGGTCGCGCACGGCGCTGCTGCCGACGCTCAGCAGCTGGAGGCCGGTCAGGTTCGCCACCGGCGCGAGGGTGGTGTAGGTGCTCGGCGTCGCCGTGTTCGGCAGCGTGATGCCTCTGAGGTTCACGAGCGACTCGATGCCGGTCAGGTCGGTGAACGGGCCCGTCAGGCTCTGCGAGCCGGTCACTCTCGCCGCGTCGCCGTAGGTGACGTCCTGGTCGGCGGGGCGGCTCGTGCTGATCTTTCTGTTGATCTGCGCCTTGAGGGTGGCGTCGGGGATCGCGACGACGTCGCTGTCGGCGGCGCGGGCCGCGGCGGGGGCGAGCGGGATCGAGGCCGGCGCGAGCGTCAGCCCGCCGGTCAGCAGCAGCGCCGCGGCGGCGCCGGCGAGCGCGCCCGTGCGGGAACGACCGAGCGCTCCGGCCGACGGCCGCGAGGAGGGGCGGGGAACCATTGGACTCCGTGATCGGACAGTGGCGCGGGCCTCTGGCAGGCATCGCGCCGATGACCGCGACATCGTCCGGATCGGTCGCCCCTTTCGCGTTACGTTCGTGTGATGCGAACGCGCCAAGTGCGCATGCGCTGACACCACGTCGCGCGATTGGTCGCATCGGACGTTCGACTGGGCGCGTTCGCTTTACCAGACAAACTCGACCAGGTTGGTGTAGTTTAAGCCGAAGTCAGAGGACGCAGGTCGGCAGGGCGCGTCAGGTCTACGGAAGGGCGAAGGGCAGCAGGCATGAATGCGAACGGGTCGGGGGCGGCAACGCTCGCCGCGGTGGCGGTGAGCTGGGTCGCCATCTGGTTCCTGCGCAAGCGGAACCTCAACTTCAGCCTCATCGCGCTGTTCGCGCTCGCGGTCGGCGTGCCGATCGGCCTCGTCGCGAAGGAGCACGTCGACGCGATCGCCCCGATCGGGACGATCTACATCAACGTCCTGCTGGCGACCGTCGCGCCGCTGATCCTGATCGCGATCATCTCCGCGATCACCTCGCTCGACAGCCTCGCGAAGCTGCGCAGCATCGGCCTGCGCTCGATCTTCTGGCTGCTGCTGAGCAACGCGCTCGCGGTCGTGCTCGCGCTCGGCCTCGCGCTCACCTTCCAGCCCGGCAAGGGCGTCGGCAACCAGCTCGGCGGCCTCTCGACCGACGCCGTCCAGGGTCAGGTGCAGACGTTCAGCCAGGTCGTCGTCGACTTCTTCCCGTCGAACGTCGTCCAGAACTTCGGCGCCAACGACATCATCCCGATCATCCTGATCGCGGTCGTGCTCGGCGTCGCCTATCTCGCGATCGCCGAGAAGGAGCTGGCCCAGGTCCGCATCTTCCGCGACGGCGCCGAGGCGCTCAAGCTCGTCATCTTCAAGGCGGTCGGCTACGTCATCCGGCTCACGCCGTACGCGGTCGTCGCGCTCACCGCCCACATGGTCGGCAGCAGCTCCAACCTCGGCGACGCGTTCAAGTCGCTGCTGGGCCTGCTGGCGCTCGTCTGGGTCGCCTGCTTCATCCACATGTACCTCGTCAACGCGGCGATCCTGAAGGCGTTCGCGGACGTGCCGATCGTGCCGTTCTTCCGCAAGATCTTCCCGGCGCAGCTGACCGCGTTCAGCACCCAGAGCAGCGTCGGCACGCTGCCGGTGACGACCGCGCGGCTGACCCGCCAGGTCGGCGTCCACTCCGAGATCGCCCACTTCACGGCGCCGCTTGGGAGCACGATCGGCATGCCCGGCTGCTCCGGCATCTGGCCGATCATGGTCGCCGTCTGGGGCATCAACGCCTACGGCCTCCACTACACGCTCGGCGACTACGCGCTGCTGGCGCTGCTCGGCGTGATCGTCTCGGTCGGCACCGCCGGCGTCCCGGGTGCGGCGACGGTCGCGGCCGCGACCGTGCTGTCGGCCGCCAACCTGCCGCTGGAGTTCGTCGCCGCGACGATCCCGATCAGCATCATCGCCGACATGGCGCGGACGTCGACGAACGTCACCGCCGCGGCGGTCAGCGCGACCGTCGTCGCGCGCCAGACAGGGCTGCTCGACGACGACATCTTCGACGGCCGCGTCGAGTTCTACGACGACGACGAGCTGTCGGAGTCGGAGGTCGTCGGCAACGGTGCGCACAACGGCGCGTACCCGGGCATGCCGCCCGCCGGCGCCTACCCCGGCCTTCCCGCACCCGCCTGGCCGCAGCAGCAGCCGGTCGGTGCACACCAAGCTGTTCCAGTCCCGTACCACGGCATCCCGGTCACCTGGCCGCGCTACGTCGTGCCGTACGAGGGCGTCCCCGACCCCGCGTGGCAGCCGCCGGCCAACCCGGCGCCGCACCACCCGAGGGTCTACTGGGGCGCGGACGAACTCGCCGTCGCCGACGAGCAGAGATAGCCAGGAGAAAAAGACAGTGAAGCCTTGGACGCGCGCAGCAGGCGCGCTCCCCGTCGGCGGCATCGCGCTCGGCGTCGCCCTCTTCGGGGCGGCACCTGCACACGCGATCACGAACCCGGCCGACCATCCGGCGCCGATCAGCATCACGATTGGCGGCCAGACGTACCACGATGGCGAAGACACGCTGCCCGGGTACGACGACGAGGCCTGCACGCCGATCCCCAACGTCGAGTACGACTTCGGCGCGAACCAGATCCAGTACTACGACGACGACGGCAACCTGCTGAGAACGGCGAACTGGACCGAGTGGGACCGCATCAGCTCCTACAGAACCTGGCTGGCGCAGCAGAGATCAGGGACCGGCACGAGAACGCCGACCACGACGACACCGACCACGACGACTCCGCCGCCGGCGACCCAGACGCCGACGCAGACCCAGACGCAGACGCCGTCGACCTCCGCGCCGACGACGTCCGCGCCGACGACCAGCGGCGGCGGCACGACGACCACGACGAGCGGCTCGGGCACGAAGACCAGCTCGGGTTCGAAGACGACCAGCTCCGGGTCGAAGACGACCAGCTCGGGCGGCAAGAAGACGAGCTCCGGCTCGAAGACGACGAACTCCGGGTCGAAGACGACCAGCTCGGGCGGCAAGACGACCAGCTCCGGCTCGAAGACGACCTCGACGGGCGGGTCGACCTCGACCGCCGGCGGCTCGTCGACCTCCTCGGCTGACGGCGGCGACGCCGCCGGCGCGGTGGCGGGCGCGGGCGCGGCCGGCGCGGGCAAGGCCGGCGCCGGCAAGGCCGCCGGCGGCAAGGGCGGCGGCGCGGCCGACAACGGCGATGGCGCCGCGGCCGGCAACGGCGACGGCTCCGGCGACGGCGCTGCCGCTGCAGGCGCCGCGGCCTCCGGCGACGGGACCGCTGCCGACGGCGCCGCCGCTCCCGCCAACGGCACCGAGACGAGCGCCGACTACGAGCTGGCCAGCTCGCCGGCCGGCACCGACACCCGCCTCGCCGGAGAGCTGATCCTGGCCGCCCTCGCGGGGCTGACCGGGCTCGGCCTGCTGTTCGGCTTCGGCAAGCGCTCACGCCCGCGCAGCAGCACCACCACCACACACTGACACCCACGAAGAGACGAGAGATCGTGACGAACTTCCATCGCTGGAAGCGGTCCGCTGCTGTCCTGGCAGCGGTCGCTCCCCTCGCCGTCGGCGTGACGAACGCCGCTGCCGCGCCGTCGCGCAGCGCGAACACGACCGACTACACGACCGCGAGATTCCTGCAGTCGACGCTCGGCCTGTCGACCAGCGACAGCGACCCGGCGATCGAGCCGGTCACCTATGACCACTTCCAGTGGCTGCTGCAGCAGGAGGGCAAGTTCGCCGTCCTGATCGGCGACCCGGCGCTCGACGCGAGCTTTGCCGCGCGCGCCCAGGACGTCGAGGCCGCCGCCGACGCCGCCGGCGTCGAGCGCGTCTTCTGGTTCGACCCGAACCTCTCGGGCAGCGTCAGAGTCGGCAACGTCAACGAGCCGAACCTCGACATCCGCAACCCGGCCGGCATCACCTCGCTGCCGACCGCGTCGCGGACGATCTACGGCAACGCCTGGCTGAACCTCGTCGGCCAGTACCTCGGCAACGGCGTCAGCCTCGCCTTCTCGGGCGGCGCGGTCGGCTCCGAGAGCACGGTCATCAGAGGCACGACGAGAGCGAGCGTCGTCAACGACGCGGGTGGCAGCGGCACCAGCACGAAGGTCGGCGACACCGCCGGCGGGGCGCTCTACGACTACACGGCGACCGACCTCGACCCGGACGCGTCGGACTCGTACTTCTTCATCTACGACAAGGACAACACGGCCGGCGGCCAGCCGCAGAGAATCGTCTCCTGGACGAACCTGACCGAGCAGGCCGACTCCGCCTCGGCCAGAAGAGACGCCGGCACCGCGATCGCGACCGCGGGCGGCGCCTCGAGACTCTCCGAGATCGACCAGTTCCACTGGTGGAAGGAGGAGAGCAACGAGCGCCAGGTCGAGCAGGCCGGCAGCGTCTCGGCCGGCGGCACCGTCCCGGTCATCACCGACGCCGACGACGCCGACGAGTGGCGGATCGAGCAGATCACCTACCCCGAGCTGGTCCACCTGCTGAAGAGCGACGCGAGAAGAGACGCGGTCATCCTCTTCGGCGGCACCTGGTGCCCGAACACGCGGCCCGTCCTCCCCGCGATCAACAGATACGCGCAGGAGAACGACGTCCACGTCTTCAACTTCGACACCGTCCTCGACGGCGGCACGGTCGGCGGCGCGACGACGAGCGCGGTCAACCCGCTGCAGACGCGCAACCTCGCCGCCAGCGGCGCCACGACGAACGCCAACGCGAGCTTCCTCTACGGCGACCTCGTCGACCAGCACCTGACGAACATCAGAACGCAGTACGACCCGTCGAGAAGCGCCTCGCAGTCGGTCACGTACTACTCCGGCGGCGACAGCGGCAGCTCGCTGAAGACGACGAGAAAGCTGCAGGTCCCGTTCCTGCTCGGCTACAGAGGCAGCACGAGCAGCGATCCGAACGCCGGCGTCACGCGCCAGTGGATCATCGACAAGGGCGACGGCACCTACACCGAGTACATGTCGTCGTGGGCGTACGTCAACCCGCAGCCGAACCAGCTCAACCTCAGCACGCTGCCGCTCGACGCGCCGATCTGGACGACGCTCAACGCCCAGCTGGCGGCGTTCAGCTGGCAGACCGATCCGGCGACGCTCTACCAGAACACCGCGATCGACTCCGACGCGGCGCAGTTCCTGACCGACGCCGACACGGCGACGGTCACCTACACCGCTCCCTCGACGGTCGCCGTCGCCAGAGGCGGCGCCAACCCGAGAGCGGTCAGCCCGGCCGCGCTGAGCGCGGCGCTGACGACGCTCGGCGGCTCCGCACCGGCCAGCTACAACGACGCGAAGGCCGCCTACGTCGCGGCGCAGCCGTCGCCGAGCGAGGCGCTGACGACGGTCGTCGCCGCCTGGGGCCTGGCGCAGAACCGCAAGAACAGCATCAACAGAGTCTGGGGCAACGCCACGACCCCGAGCAGCATCGCCGGCGGCGCCGCCGCCAAGCGCGCGGCCGAGGTCTTCTTCGGCGGTCTCCCGGGCGGCGTCGTCTCGACGCAGACGGTCACGGCCGACCCGTTCAAGGCCGGCACCAACGGCTCGATCTCGATCGCGATCGCGAACGAGTACGGGCGCGTCCCGGCCGGCGACGTCTCGCTCGTCGTCAAGCAGGGCGGCGCGACGGTCGTGACGGGCTCGGCGACGGTCGTCGGCAACGCGGCCTCGTTCGCGCTGCCGCCGTTGGCCGCGGGCAGCTACGACTACACGCTCGCGTACGCTGGCGACGACCAGATCGCGCCGTTCAGCAAGAGCGGCTCGCTGACGGTCACGCCGGCCGACGCGGTCATCCCGCCCCCGCCGGTCGACAGAACCCCGGTCACGCCGCCCGGCGGCACCGGCAACCCGCCGGAGACGAGAAGCCCGGCGCCGGCGCCGGCGGTCAAGAAGGTCAAGGCCAAGAGCGTCAAGGCCGCTGTCACGAAGTTGCCGACGAGCAAGGCCGGCGGCAGCCTCAAGCTGACGGTCGCCGCGCCCAAGGGCACGGCCGCCGCGACCGGCAAGGTCACGATCACGCTGAAGAAGGGCAAGACGACCAAGAAGGTCACCGGCACGCTGAAGAAGGGCGTCGTCACGGTGAAGCTGCCGAAGCTGCCGAAGGGCACCTGGAAGGCGACGATCGCGTGGGCCGGCGACGCGCGCTACCTGGCCGTCAAGACGACCGCCACCGTCAAGGTCAAGAAGTAGTCGCACGCGTGTCGGCCACGGAGCAGCATGTCCACGCCGGCGAGCGCCTGCTCGCGCTCGTCGGCAGCGACCTCGAAGTGCCGCTCGTGGGCGGCGAACGGGTCCGGTACGCGAACCTCGACAACGCGGCGAGCGCTCCGGCGCTGGAGCAGGTCGCCGACGTCGTCGCGGAGCTGCTGCCGTACTACGGCAGCGTCCACCGCGGCGCGGGGTTCGCGTCGCTCGTCAGCACCGAGGCGTACATCCGCGCACGTGAGATCGTGCGCGGCTTCGTCGGCGCGCGCGAGGACGACCTCGTGCTGTTCACGCGCAACACGACCGACGCGTTCAACCTGCTCGCGGGCGCGCTGCCCGCGGGCACGACGGCGCTGACGTTCGCCGGCGAGCACCACGCCAACCTGCTGCCGTGGCGGCGCGGCGACGTCCGCCACCTGCCGATCCCGGCCAGCCCCGCCGCGGCGCTCGCAGCGCTGGAGACGGAGCTGGCGGGACTCGGCGGCGGCCCGGCGCTCGTCTCCGTCACGGGCGCCTCGAACGTGACGGGCGAGATCTGGCCGATCGAGCAGATCGCCCAGCTCGCGCACCGCCACGGCGCGCGCGTCGCGCTCGACGCCGCGCAGCTGGCCGCCCACCGGCCGATCGACGTCGCCGCCTGGGACGTCGACTACGTCGCCTTCTCCGGCCACAAGCTGTACGCGCCCTACGGCGCGGGCGTGCTGGCCGGGCGGGCCGACTGGCTCGACCAGGGGCGGCCGTACATCGCCGGCGGCGGCGCGGTCCGCCGCGTCACCGTCGAGGAGGTCGAGTGGACGACCGGCGCGGCGCGCCACGAGGCCGGCACGCCGGCCGCGCTCGGCGCCGTCGCGATCGCCGCGGCGGTGCGGGCGCTGGACGAGGTCGGCTGGGAGCGCGTCGTCGCGCACGAGCAGGAGCTGCTGGAGCGCCTGCTCGCCGGGCTCGACGCGCTCGACGGCGTGCGCACCTACGAGCTGTGGGAGCGCGGCCACGACCGCGTCGGCGTCGTCAGCTTCAACGTCGACGGCGTCGACCCGGCGCTGCTGGCGGCGGCGCTCGCCGCCGAGCACGGCATAGGCGTGCGCGACGGCGCCTTCTGCGCCCATCCGCTGATGGACCACTTCGCCGCTGGCAGCGGCGACGGCCACGGCGGGCGCTTGCGCGACGCCGTCCGCGCCAGCATCGGCGTCGGCACCTCCGCCGACGACATCGATCGCCTGCTGAGCGCGGTGCAGCGGCTCGCGCGCGACGGCGCGAGCTGGACCTACGTCGCGCGCGACGGCTACGTCGTGCCCGAGCCCGACCCGCGCCCGCGGCCCTCGCTCGGTGGGCTGCTGGACGGCGGTCCGGTCGCGGGCGGCGGCTCGGCCTGTCGCGACTGACCTAGCCGGTGAAGGAGGGCCGCTCCGTCTGTCTCGGGGCGGCTGTTCTCTGCGCGACTCTGGCGCGCGGGATCAGCAGGGTGACGGCCTGGCGTCTGGTGACTCTGGCGCCGTTGCCGAGCGTCGTGTTCACGGTCAGCGTGGTGCGCAGCTTGCGCACGCCCTTGCGCTGCTGCTCCTTGACGAAGGAGGCCGGCAGCTTCAGCGGCAGCGTCTTGGTCTTGCCGGCGGCGACCTTGATCCCGGAGAAGCGGACCAGCACACGCGTCGTCTTCGACGCCGAGCTGCGCGCCCGACCGCCGGTGATCGCCAGCGTCAGCGTGCCGGAGACGCTGCACGGCTGGCCGGGCGGGCAGACCAGCGGCAGTCTGACGGCGCCGGACTGCGTCACCACGGCCGGCTGCGCGACGCCGATCGGCGAGGAGGCGCCAACCGGAACGGCCGGGTTTCTCGGCGCAGGCACCTCAGCCGGCTTGACGGGCGTCACCGGAGCGGGGGCCGCCGGGGCCGGGTTCGACGGCGTGGGGACCGGCGTGCTCGGCGTCTGCGGCTGTCTCGTCTCCGGGTCTCTGGTCTCCGGATCTCTCGTCTCCGGCTGTCTCTCCTGCGGTCTCGGCTCGAGCCCGGTGCCGATCAGCTTGACGCGACCGTTGCCGGTCCAGGCGTCGGAGCGGACGCTGAACTCGCCCAGCAGCTCGCCGAGCGCGCTCGGCGCGAATCTGACGACGACGGCGCAGGTCGCGCCCGGCGCCAGCGTTCTGCCGCTGCACTGGTCGTCGGCGGCGCTGTAGTGAGGGCTCAGCTCGATCGGCGCGGTCGGCATGTAGACGCCGATGCGGATGCCGGTCAGCTCGCTGATCGCGACGTCGGCGTCGCCGACGTTGGCGACGGTGATCGTTCTGGTCGTGCTGGCGCCCAACTCGACCTCGCCGAACAGCGCGTCCGGCGACGGCGTCGCGGTGATCTCGCCGGCGTAGACGTGGAAGCTCTCTCTGCCCTCCGAGCCCGCGTGGGCGGCGTCGCCGCTGTAGGTCGCCGTCAGCTCGGCGTCACGCCGGGGGCCCGTGATCCACGACTGGCACTCGGCGACGCCGGACTCAGCGTCGACCGGCTTCGCGTCGCAGTTCTCGAGCGTGAAGCCGCCGACGCTGAAGTGGACGGTCCCGCCGCTCGGCACGGGGCTGACGGTCGCGCGGTACGTGACCGGATCGCCCGCGAGCACCTGGCCGCTGCTGACCGTCGCGACCGTCGTCGTCGCGATCGGGTCGGTCCAGCTGATCGTGACGTAGGCCTCGCCGCTGCCGAGCACGGCCGTGCACGTCGGCGAGGCGCAGAAGCTGGAACCGCCGCCACCGCCGGCGCCGGCGCTGTTGGCGCCGCCGGAGGCAGCGCCGGACCCGCCGCCGCCGCCGTAGTAGCCGGCGCCGCCACCGCCGCCGCCGGCCGATCCGGCGGCGCCGTTGCCGCCGGCCCCGCCGGCGTAGGCGTCGCCGTTTCTGCCGCTCATCGCCATGTTGTCCGCGTTGCCGCCGCCGACGCCGGGTGAGGCCGGGCTGGGTGAGGCCGGCCGGCCGCCGTTCGCGGCACCGGCGTCGCCGCCCTGGGCGGCGACGCTGATCGTGCCGGCGTTGCCGCCCGCGCCGCCGGTGCCGATGCCGAGGCTCGCGCCTCTGCCACCGCCGCCGGCCGCGACGATCCGCACGTCGCTCGTGTCGGGGCCGGTGGCGACCGAGCTGTAGCCGCCGCCGGCGGCGCCGGCGGACGTGCCGCCCGCGCCGCCGCCTCTGTCGACGCAGAGGTACAGCGTCTGGCCGGGCGTGACGTCGAGGCCGGCGGTGACGAGCGCGCCGCGGCCGCCGCTGCTCTTGCCCTGGGCGCCCTGGACCTCGAAGGTCGCCGAGGTGACGCCGGCCGGGACCTCCCAGGTCTGGCCGCAGCCCTGGGTTCTGAACGTGGTGGTGCCCGCCTGGGCGACGGCGGGGAGGGTCGCGAGCGCGACCGGGGCGGCGATGAGGAGCGGCAGGGCAGCGCGACGTGCCCCACGCGCGCGACCGCGCAAGGAGTGGGAGGACATGCGCGTGACGATGACACGTAGACGCTCACTCCGTAACTGGGAATTCATGAACTGTCACCGTCGTTACGACTCAACTCAAGAATGGGTGCGGGCGGTCGACCAACCGGTGTGCACGCCCGCCCGTCGCACCCGCCGGGCGGTCATCGCTCGGCCGGAAACCTGTCCGGCCTGGCGCGCGCGGAGTACGATGCGGCGCGTGTCCTGGCCCCGCCGCTCCCTGATCGTCGCCGTCGTCGCGTTCGCCTCAGCAGCGCTCGCGCCGGTCGCCGCTGACGCCGCCCCCGCCCTCAGCCCGCCGGTGTCGATCGACAGCACGATCGACCGCTCCTTCGACGTGCCGAGCACGACCGCGCTCGCGGTCGGCGTCTCCGACGGCGGCGACGCGATCGCCGCCTGGCGCGGCGGCGGCAGCGTGACCGGCGCCGTCAAGCTCGCGCTCTGGAGCGCGTCCGCGTCCGCGCCGGTCGTCGTCGACGGCGGTCTCGGCAGCGACCCCGACGTCGCGATGGCGCCCGACGGCCACGCGCTCGCCGCTTGGACCGGCTCCGACGGCAGACTGCGGGTCACGACGCGTCAGCCGCGCGGCGGCTTCGCGGCGGCGACGGCGATCGACCGGCCGGGCGACTTCGACCCGGGCATCTGGGGCACGCCGTCGGTCGCGCTGCGCACGGACGGCAGCGGCCTCGTCGCTGTCCCCACCTGCCTCGTCATAGGCTCGTACTCGGACCAGGTCCTGCGCGTCTTCGAGGTCACCTCCGGCGGCACGGTCCTCACCAGCGACCAGCAGCCCGATTCGCACTGGTCCGGCAACGGCGGCTGTCCGGCACAGGTCGGCGTCGCACGCGCGGCAGCCGGAGAGGGCGGACGCGCGAGCGCGACGCTCTGCCTCCCCGGTTCGGACGTCTGCTTCCTCGCGATCCGCAACAGAGCGGACGCGCCCTGGACGGTCGACGGCATCGACGGGACGCCGTACGGATCCGGCAGCGACGCCGCCGCGCCGGTCGTCACCGCCGGCGGCGCGACGATCGTCGTCTGGCGCGTCGGCGCGAGACTGCTGACGGCGGTCGGGAGCGACGCCGGCGCGATGAACATGGGGGTGACGGTCGCCGACGCCCTCGGCGGGATCGCGGC
Organism: Conexibacter sp. CPCC 205762; assembly: GCF_030646155.1. Classification (GTDB taxonomy): domain Bacteria; phylum Actinomycetota; class Thermoleophilia; order Solirubrobacterales; family Solirubrobacteraceae; genus Conexibacter. The sequence goes on along the minus strand of NZ_JAUTDN010000011.1, from coordinate 89,085 downwards.
GCCCGCGCTGGTCCCGCTCGGCGGCGACGCGCTGCTGCTGTCCCAGCTGAGACTCGGCGACGGCAGCCAGCAGGCGATCGAGCGTCCGCTGTTCGCGACCGGCTCGCTCGGCGACCTCGCGGAGGTCGGGGCGCCCAGCTATCAGCCGTCGGCGCCCTACGCCGACCCGCACGCCGCGACCTGGCCCGACGGCAGCGGCCTGATCGCGCTCGCGGCGCAGACGAGCGCGAGAGCGACGCCCTCGCTGTCGCTGCAGCAGCGCTCGCTCGGCGGCACGCTCACGCCGGTCGAGGCCGGCGCGCAGACGCGCGCGGTGACGCTGCCGCGCGTCGCGGTCGCCGGCACGGCGGCGCAGCCGTTGGCGCTCGTCGCGACACGTGAGGCGCCCGCGAGCGGCCCCGCGACGATCGTGCTGCGGCGGCTCGACGGCGCCCCGCCGCGGCTGACGCTGACGGTGCCGCCGACCGCGACCGCCGGCAGACCGGTCCAGCTGCGGGCGAACGTCAGCGACATGAGCGGGCCGGTGACCGTCGGCTGGAGCTTCGGCGACGGCGGCACCGCCCAGGGCGCCGAGGTCGACCACACCTTCGCCACGCCGGGCGCGCGCACCGTCGTCGTGACGGCGACCGACGCCGTCGGCAACGCCAGCGGCGCGAGCGCGACGATCGACGTCGTCGCGGCGCCGCCCGGCGGCGGAGGCGGCGGCGACCGCACCGCGCCGGCGCTCGCCGGCGTGCGCCTGTCGGCGACCCGCTTCCGCGCCGGCAGAGGCAACACGGCGCTGTCGGCACGGGCGAGCAGCGCCCGCGCAGCCGCGCCCGCACCCCCGAGCGCCCGCGCCGCGGCCAGAAGACGCCGCCGCACGAGCACGCCGAGCGGCACGACGATCCGCCTCAGCAGCTCCGAGGCGGCGACCGTGAAGATCGCCGTCGTGCGCGTCAGAAGCGGCCGCAAGCAGCGCGGCAAGTGCCGCGCGGGCGCGCGCAGAGGCAGACGCTGCACGCTCCGCACGACCGTCAAGACGTTCGCGCGCGGCGTCCGCGGCGGCGCCAGCTCGATCCCCTTCAGCGCTCGCTTCGGCGGCCGCGCGCTGCCGGCCGGCAGCTACGAGCTGCAGCTCGTGGCGACCGACGCCGCCGGCAACCGCGGCAGAGCGAGAACGGTCAAGTTCACGCTCGTGCGCTGACGCCCGCGCGCAGATCCGATGTGACACGATCGGACACGTGAGCAGCAGAGCGAGAGCGGCCGCGGAGCAGCAGCGCCTGCGCGACCTGGCGCTGCTGCGGCGCGTGCGCGACCGGATCGATCGCGAGTACGCGCAGCCGCTCGACGTCGAGGCGCTCGGGCGCGCGGTCGGCATGTCGGCCGGCCACCTCAGCCGCCAGTTCAAGGCCGCCTACGGCGAGCCGCCGTACAACTACCTGATGACGCGCCGGATCGAGCGCGCGATGGCGCTGCTGCGGCGCGGCGACCTGAGCGTCACCGAGGTCTGCTTCGAGGTCGGCTTCAGCTCGCTGGGCACCTTCAGCAGCCGCTTCGCGCAGCTCGTCGGAGTGCCGCCGAGCGTCTATCGCGAGCAGGCGGCGGGGGAGCTGAGCGGGGTCGCGCCGTGCGTCGCCAAGCGCGTCACCAAACCGATCAGAAATCGAGAAGCGCACCCCGCCACCCGTGCCTAGAGTGGCCGCCATGGACATCACGATCTTCCAGGCCATGCTCCCGCACAACGATGCGGCCGAGACGACGGCCTTCTACCGCGACACGCTCGGCTTCGAGATCCGCAACGACGTCGAGTACAACGGCATGCACTGGATCACGGTCGGGCCGCCGAACCAGCCCGGCACGTCGATCGTGCTCTACCCGCCGCAGGCCGACCCGGGCGTCACCGAGGCCGAGCAGAGAACGATCGCCGAGATGATGGCGAAGGGCACCTACGCCAGCCTCAACCTCGCCACGACCGACGTCGACGGCACCTTCGAGAAGCTGCAGGCCGGCGACAGCGGCGAGGTCGTGCAGGAGCCGACCGATCAGCCGTACGGCGTGCGCGACTGCGCCTTCCGCGACCCCGCGGGCAACCTCCTCCGAATCCAGCAGGTGAGCTGAACCACGATGGCTACGACGGAAACGCCGGCGTCGAGCACCCACGCCGCTGACAGCCACGACCTGATCCGCGTGCTCGGCGCGCGCGTCAACAACCTCAAGGACGTCAGCGTCGACCTGCCCAAGCGGCGGCTGACCGTCTTCACCGGCGTTTCCGGCTCGGGCAAGTCCTCGCTCGTCTTCAGCACGATCGCGGCCGAGTCGCAGCGGCTGATCAACGAGACCTACAGCTCGTTCGTGCAGGGCTTCATGCCGACGCTGGCGCGGCCCGACGTCGACGTGCTGGAGGGGCTGACGACGGCGATCATCGTCGACCAGCAGCGGCTCGGGGCCGACCCGCGCTCGACCGTCGGCACCGCGACCGACGCCAACGCGCTGCTGCGGATCCTCTTCAGCCGCCTCGGCAGACCGCACATCGGCTCGCCGAGCGCGTTCGCCTTCAACGTCCCGTCGGTCAGAGCGAGCGGCGGCATCACCGTCGAGCGCGGCGGCAAGACGAAGACCGAGAGAGCGAGCTTCAACCGCCTCGGCGGCATGTGCCCGCGCTGCGAGGGCCGCGGCGCGGTCACCGACTTCGACCTGACCGCGCTGTTCGACGCCGACAAGTCGCTGAACGAGGGCGCGATCACGATCCCCGGCTACAGCATGGAGGGCTGGTACGGGCGGATCTTCCGCGGCTCCGGCTTCTTCGACGCCGACAAGCCGATCGGGAAGTTCAACAGAAGAGAGCGGTACGACCTGCTCCACAAGGAGCCGACGAGAATCAAGGTCGAGGGGATCAACCTCACCTACTCGGGCCTGATCCCGTCGATCCAGAAGTCGTTCCTGTCGAAGGACGTCGACGCGCTGCAGCCGCACATCCGCGCGTTCGTGGAGCGGGCGGTCACCTTCACCACCTGCCCCGACTGCGACGGCACGCGGCTGGCGCCGGAGGCGCGCTCCTCGAAGATCGGCGGGATCAACATCGCCGACGCCTGCGCGATGCAGATCACCGACCTGGCCGAGTGGGTGCGCGGGCTCGACGAGCCGTCGGTCGCGCCGCTGCTGGAGTCGCTCGGCGAGACGCTCGACTCGTTCGTCGAGATCGGGCTCGGCTACCTGTCGCTGGAGCGGCCGTCGGGGACGCTGTCGGGCGGCGAGGCGCAGCGGACGAAGATGATCCGCCAGCTCGGCTCATCGCTGACCGACGTCACCTATGTCTTCGACGAGCCGACGATCGGCCTCCACCCGCACGACATCCAGCGGATGAACGAGCTGCTGCTGCAGCTGCGCGACAAGGGCAACACCGTGCTCGTGGTCGAGCACAAGCCGGAGGCGATCGCGATCGCCGACCACGTCGTCGACATCGGCCCGCGCGCCGGCTCGGCCGGCGGCGAGATCGTCTTCGAGGGCACCGTCGCGGGCCTGCGCGAGGCCGACACGCTGACCGGGCGGCATCTGGACGACCGCGCGGCGCTGAAGGACTCGCTGCGGAGCGCCTCGGGCGCGCTCAGAATCCGCGGCGCATCGACCCACAACCTGCGCGACGTCGACGTCGACATTCCCCTCGGCGTGCTGTGCGTCGTGACCGGCGTCGCCGGCTCGGGCAAGTCGTCGCTGATCCACGGCTCGGTCGCCGGCGGAGAGGGCGTCGTCGCAGTCGACCAGGCGCCGATCCGCGGCTCGGGCCGCTCCAACCCGGCGACGTACACGAGACTGCTGGAGCCGATCCGCAGAGCGTTCGCGAGAGCCAACGGCGTCAAGCCGGCGCTCTTCAGCGCGAACTCCGAGGGCGCCTGCCCGGTCTGCAACGGCGCCGGCGTGATCTACACCGACCTCGGCATGATGGCCGGCGTCGAGACCGTCTGCGAGGAGTGCGAGGGCAAGCGCTTCCAGGCGTCGGTGCTGGAGTACGAGTTCGGCGGCAAGAACATCAGCGAGGTGCTGGCGATGCCGGTCGTCGAGGCGCTCGACTTCTTCGGCTCCGGCGACGCGAGAACGCCGGCCGCGCACAGAGTGCTGGAGCGGCTGCGCGACGTCGGGCTCGGCTACATCGCGCTCGGCCAGCCGCTGACGACGCTCTCCGGCGGCGAGCGCCAGCGGCTGAAGCTGGCCGTCCACATGGGCGACAGAGGCGGCGTCTACGTGCTCGACGAGCCGACGACCGGCCTCCACCTCGCCGACGTCGAGCAGCTGCTCGCGCTGCTGGACCGGCTGGTCGACGCCGGCAAGTCGGTGATCGTGATCGAGCACCACCAGGCGGTGATGGCGCACGCCGACTGGATCATCGACCTCGGCCCCGGCGCCGGCCACGACGGCGGCGACGTCGTCTTCGAGGGGACGCCGGCGTCGCTCGTGGAGGCGCGCGCGACGCTGACCGGCGAGCACCTGGCGGAGTACGTCGGCGCCGCCTAGTCCGGCAGCCCCGCCGCGAAGCGGGTGAGGGCGGTGGGGTCGCGGGAGGGCGGGCCGTGGCCGAAGCAGACGACGGCCGGTTCGAGGGCGGCGAGGCGGCGGATCTGGGTGCGGTTGAGGGCCGGGTCGAGCGTGAAGCGGGCGGGCGGCTCGTGGAGGCCGGGGCGGCTCGTGACGGGGTGCTGGCCGAAGAGGACGTCGGCGGCGATCAGGGTGCGGTCGGACTCGCGCCAGAGCGAGATCAGGCCGGGCGCGTGGCCGGGCGTCTCCAGCACGGTGAAGGAGCCGACGCGGTCGCCCTCGCGCAGGCGGGTCGCGACCGGCGCGGCCGGGCCGGCCCAGTTGCGCAGCTGCCAGCGGGTGAGCGGGTTGACCGGCGCGCGGTCGCGCAGGTCGCCGGACGCGATCGCGTCGGCGTCGGCGTGGCCGGCCAGGATCGGCAGGCCCAGCTCGCGCGCGAGCGCGGCGCTGGCGCCCTGGTGGTCGGCGTGGGCGTGGGTGATCACGTGGCCGGCGAGCCGCTCCCCGGCGAGCTGGCGGATGATCCGCCGCCGCGCCCAGCGGGTCGCGGCGTCGACGACGTAGCCGTCCGCGAGGTAGACGTTGAAGGCGTGGCGCGGCGTGCCGCGCAGCAGCTGAAGTCCGTCGGCGATTCTCTCCATACAGGGGTGTACGGTAGCACGGCTCCAAACAGGGGTGTACGGTTTGGCGCGCGATGGCGAAGGCGGCGAAGGCGAGCGACGGCGGCGACGCGGCCCGCGCGGGTGACGAGCGGCTCGACCGCGAGGCCTGGATCGCCGCCGGGCTCGACGCGCTCGAAGAAGGCGGCACCGACGCGGTCAGCGCCTCCGCGCTGGCGAAGCGGCTCGGCGTCACGCGCGGCAGCTTCTACTGGCACTTCGCCAGCCGCGACGAGCTGCTCCGCGCCGTGCTCGAACGCTGGGAGCGCGACCACTCCGACGCCGTGCTCGACGCGCTCGCAGCCGTCGCGGATCCGCGCGAGCGGCTGCGGCTGCTGCTCGACGCCGCCACCTCGAAGCCGCCGTCGCTGTTCATCCGCCTGCTCGCGGCGCAGACGCGCGAGCCGCTCGCCGCCGAGATCCTCAACCGCTCGCGCGGCCGCCGCGTCGACTTCCTCGCGCGCGCTTTCCGCGACACCGGCCTCGCGCCCGCCGCCGCTCGCCGCCGCGCGCTCGCCGTCTACGCCGCCTACGTCGGCCTCGCCCAGCTCGTCAGCGCCGACGAGACGCTGCTCGCCGGCCGCGAGCGGAGTGCCTTCGCGCGCGAGCTGGCGGCGATGCTCGTGCCGCCGCACGCCCCCTGACTGCCGGGGCGCCCGAGCGGCTCGGTCGCGGCACCGGCAGCGGTTCGACCAGATCGGTCGTCAGAACGAAGACCGTGACGGTCCGCAGACAGGGCGGTCAATAGTGGGTACGGCGGCCGAAACGGGCGTGTCCGCGTGGTAGATCTGCGCGGTGCCCCGAATCTCGCTCTCCGCCACTCTGCTGCTGGTCGTGCTCGCGCTGAGCGCCGCCGCCGCGCGCGCCGACGTCGCGCCCCAGTACTTCGACCTGCCCGTCGGCCACCCGGCGGCGGGCGGGATCGCGGCAGACGCCGACGGCGACGTCTGGCTCGGCAGCGGCAGCAGATCGGACGCGCCGGAGCTGGCGCGGCTGCGCGTCGCGACGGGCGCGGTCGAGCTGTACCCGACGCCGAAGCTGCCCGACGTCGGCTGCTGCGCGAACCTCGTCCGCAGCCTCACCTTCGAGCCGTCGAGAAGAAAGATCTGGTTCTCGCAGGCCGATGGCATCGTCGGCACCGCCAACCCGGCGGCGACCGTGCCCGGCACCAGCACCGGCTTCGAGGCGGTGCTGCTGCGGACACAGCTGAACAACGTGGCCAGAAGCGCCTTCTCGCCTGACGTCGCGGACCTCGCCGCCGACCCGAGAGGCAGCGGCACGGTCTGGTTCACCGAGCGCAGCACGACCAACGTCGACCCGTTCCCGGGTGCGCGGATCGGTTCGATGAGCAACGCCGCCGGGGTTCCGTTCGAGTACGCGAACATCGCCGTGCAGGGCACGTCGAGATCGATCGACAGCCTCCGTTACGACGCCCAGCCGGCCGGGATCGCGGTCGGGCCGGACGGAAAGCCGTGGTTCGCGGAGTCCGACCCCGGCAACCCCGGCTGGCGGCTGGCGACGCCGAGAAGCGCGACCGTGTACGACGAGATCTCGCTGCCGTGCGGCGTCGGCGCGCCCTGCTCGGGCTCCTATACGGGCACCGGCGTCACCGACGTCGCGGTCGGTGCGGACAACGCGCTCTGGTTCACGAACGAGCTGAGAAGAGAGATCGGCCGCCTCTCGCCGGACCGTTCCAGCTTCAAGGCGTACCGGCTCGCGGACATCGACCCGGCGCTCGCCGCGGGCCGCCCGTTCGCGGTCACGACCGCCTCCGACGGGACGATCTGGGCCGCGATCTACGGCGGCTACTCGAGCGCGGCGGCGAACGCGATCGTCAAGATCACGCCGCAGACGAGAGAGGACGCGGACGCCGGCTTCAACGTCTGGAGACTCGGCTTCGAGCGTCAGCCGCTGGCGGTCACCGACGACCGTCGCGGCAACATCTGGTTCTCGGTCAGCGCCATCTCCAGCACGACGGCGAGCAGCTTCGGCCGGCTTGCGGGCGTCGTCGGCGGCGGCACTCCGGACCCGGGCAACAGAGATCCGGGCGGCGGCGTGACGCCTCCCGGCGGAACGCCGGCGACGCCGGTCCCGCCGCCGAGAACGGTCCGCGCGACCGCCACGCCGCCCGGCAGACCGACCGTCAGCGGCGACACGGCGACGATCGACCAGATCTGCGTCGGCCCGCCCGAGGACAAGTGCTCGCTCGTCTACATCATCTCGGCGCACGAGTACGTGACCGGCTTCCCGAACACGAGAACCGACGACCGCGACCGCGGAACCCGCGCGCTCGCGAGCGCCTCAGCCGCCGCGAAGAAGAAGCCGACGAAGAGAGCCGCCAGAAGAAGAACGCGCGCGCTGATCCTCGGGCAGAAGTTCGTGACGCTGAAGGGCGGGCAGAGAGCGAAGGTCAGAGTCACGCTCAACGCAGCCGGCAGAAGGCTGCTGAAGAGATCGGGCAAGCTGACGCTCTACTTGACGGCGACGCAGAGAGGCGCCGACGGCGTCGGCAAGCGCATCAAGGCCGTCAAGGTGACGTTCAGAGCGAAGAGAGCCGGCAGAAGAGCGCCGGCGAAGAAGCGGCGCTGAGCGGCGTCGGGCGGCGGGGCCAGGCGCGGCGGGCGGGCGGCGCCGCGCTGCGTGCCGGCGTCAGGCGCGGGCGCCGACCTGGCCGACGGCGCCCGTCAGGCCCACGCAGCCGACACAGCCGACGCAGCCCGTGCAGTTGACGCAGCCGATGCAGCCGACGCAGCCCACGCAGCCGACGTTGCCGATCCCGGCGACGACGCCGAGCGAGCCGACGACGCCGATGCTGAGCGCCACGCCGAGGCTGCCGACGACGACCGAGGAGCCGCCGACGGCGGCGCTGCTGAGGACGCCCGAGGCGCCGGCGACGCCCGCGGAGCCGACGACGCCGGCCGCGCCCGCGACGCCGGCCGAGCCGACGACGCCGATCGCGTTCGTCACGCCGGCCGAGCCGACGATCCCAGACGAGTCGGCGACCGCCGCCGACTCCCACACCCGCTCGTCGCCGTTCGCGCCCGCGTGCTCAGTCATGGCGACACCGTATCGAGCGGTCGCGCGCCGTCAACCGCGGCGGCGTCAGCCGAACAGCACGAACGTGACGCGGCGGCCGGGCGCGGTGGCGGTGACGGTCCGCTGCGGCGTGCAGCCGGCGCACGGCGCCTGCGAGCGCAGCGTGTAGTCGCCGATCCGGCGCGGGACGCGGTTGCGGTCCAGCAGCGCGACGGCCGCTCTGCGCGCGAGCGAGCGCGCGGCGCGGCAGCTTGCGCCGTCGGCGCGCAGCTTCGAGACCGTGACCGCGTAGGTGACGCCGTCCTCGTGTCTGCTCGGCGACAGGCCGCGGACGCTGCAGCTGGCCGGGTCGGCCTTGGCGGCGGCCGCGACGTCGGCGGCGGCGAAGGCGGGCAGGGCGGCGGCGAGCGCCGCGCACAGCCCGCGGATGACGGTGCCAGTCGAACTCTCCATGCGCCGCAACGTATCTCAGTGCAGCGGGCTGTGCGAGAGCAGGAGCAGCAGCCGGGCCGGTCTGCGCTCGGCCTCGAGCTGGAAGGGGACGGTCGCGGGGCAGGAGAGCCAGTCGCCGGCGTCGAGCTGGCTGATCTGCCCCGCCGGGCCGGCGACGACGCTGCCGGCGAGCACGTGCAGCGCGCGGCTGCCGGCCGCCGCCGGCTCCAGCTCCCGCCGCTCGCGTTCCGCGAGCGTCAGCTCCCAGACGCTCGTCGTCGCCTCGGTCGCGAGCGTGTCGAGCCGGCGGGCGGGACCGCCGGGCCCGCGCGGCGTGGGCGGCGAGCTGGCGCGGACGATCGTCGGCGCGGCGACGGCCGGCGCGGCGAGCAGCTCGGCGGGGGAGACGCGCAGCGCCGCGGCGATCGCGCTGACGGTGTCGATCGTCGCGTTGCCCTGGCCGCGCTCGATCCCCGACAGCGTCGCCTTGCCGACCCCGGTCGCGGCCGCCAGCTGCGACAGCGACAGCCGCGCCGCGATCCGCAGCCGGCGCACGTTGGCGGCCAGCGCGGCGTGCGTCGCCGCTCGATCGGATGCACTCATACCGAACATATCGTACGGTATGTCGAACGATGACCGAACACGAGGACTCCACGCGCGAAGCGGCGCTCGCGCCGACCGCGGGCGAGGCGGTGCTGTACGTCGACGTCGGCTCGCCGTACGCCTACCTCGCCGCTGAGCGCGCCGCCGCCGTGCTCGGCGCGGCGCCGCGGCTGCAGCCGGTCCTGCTCGGCGGGCTCTTCAAGCTGACCGGGCGCAGCTCGTGGGCGCTCGGGGACGCCGCCCGCCGCAACGCCGGGATGGCCGAGATCGAGGCGCGGGCGCTGCGCTACGGGCTGCCGCCGCTGCGCTGGCCGGAGCCGTGGCCGGGCGACTACCTGCGCCCGATGCGCGTCGTCACGGCCGCGTGGCTGCGCTCGCCGGCGGCCGGCGAGGCGGTGCTGCGCGCCGGCTTCCGGCGGATGTTCGTCGCCGGCGAGGACCTCGCGCAGGAGCACGTCCTGCGCGCCGCGACAGCCGACGCCGGCCAGGATCCCGGCGAGCTGCTCGCCGCCGCCGCGACCGCGCCCGTCAAGCAGGCGCTGCGCGACTGGACCGGCGCCGCCCACGCCCGCGGCGTCTTCGGCGTCCCCACGCTGGCGCTCGGCGAGCGCCTGCTGTGGGGCGACGATCGCCTCGACGAGGCCGCGCCGCGCTGACGCCGCCCGCCGCGCCCGCCCTGCGCCGAGCCGCCGCCGACCTACTCGGTCGGCGCCGGCTCGCCCGGGATGCGGTAGAGCGGCTTCCAGGGGGAGGGGGTCCCGTTCGGGCCCGGCTCGCCCGGGACGTCGCCCTGCGTGTACCACTGCGCGGAGTACGGCAGGCCTCTGTAGAGGACCTTGTTGCCGGCCGTGTAGACGGCGCCGGCGCTCCACTTCGGGTGGGTGCCGGCCGGCAGCGTCGGGATTCTCGGCGCGCGGTCGGTCTTCAGCACGGGGCCGATCAGCCGCCACGGGTTCTGGCCCGCGGGGACGTTCTGGGCGTCCGGCGTCTGGCCCTGCGAGAACCACTTGGCGACGTAGACGGCGCGGTGCCAGACGACCTTGTAGCCCTCGCGGTAGGCCTGCTCGGGCTGCCAGATCGGGTACGGGCTTCTGGCCGGGTCGTCGGCCGTGGAGGAGTCGCTGCTCACCTCCGGCAGCAGGTCTCTGGTCGTGACCGACGAGGCTGCCGCGCCGACGCTGCCGCGCAGCTTCGCGAACGCTCTGGAGAAGGCGAGCGGCTTCTGTCTGACGCCGGAGCAGGTGTTGGAGTGCTGGCCGATCACGGCGAAGGTCGCGCCGCACTGCTGGTCGCGGTTGAGCGACCAGATCGCGGCGCGCCCGAGGCCGTGGTCGAGCGCGTACTGCGCGACCGTCTCGGCGTCCTCGACCGAGACGCGCTCGCCGGCGACGTCGTTCTGGCCGATCATGATCGTCACGCCGACCTTGCGCCAGACGTTGCGCGTGTTGAGCGACAGGCCGGCCTGCGCGAAGACCGCCGCGAGCTGCTCGCGCGTCGCCTTCGTCGCCGACAGGATCGCGCCGCGCATGTCCTTCGCCGCCGACTCGACGCCGAAGTCCATCGCCATGATGTTCACGCCGGCGAGGTCGACTCTCGCGTCGAGCATCGCGCGCACGACCGCGAGCGCGTCGTCCTGGAGGCCGTCGGGGGTGACCGGCAGCGTCAGCCAGACGGCGAGCCTGCCGTCTCTGGCGCGGATCTCGTCCTGCAGCGCCTTGACCGCCTCGGCCCGGCGCGTGTTCGCGGCCGTGTCTCTGAGCGCGTCGCCCTCGACGTCGAAGTCGACCGTGTCGGCGTCGTAGCGCTCGATCGTCTCCGCGTACGCCTGCTTCAGCTCGTCCGCGGAGGAGCAGGCGACCGCCAGCTCGTCGTTGGCCTGGCCGCCGAAGGAGATGATCGCGTCACGGCCCTGGCCGCGCAGCTGCGCGACGCGGCGGTCGAGGTCGAGCGCGACGGCCGCCTCGTCGAGCGTGTGGTAGGCGCCCCACGTCGGCGTGCAGCGCTGGTCATCCTCTCTGCCGGCGACGACGAAGCCGAGCACGGCGTTGCCGGCAGGGTTGGCGGAGGGGTCCTGGAAGGCGATCGTCGGCGTCAGCGTCGCGTCGACGTAGGGCGCGAACCACGGCCCTCTGCCGCCCTTCACCTTCGCCATCGCCGGGTCGGTCCTGGTCACCTCGCGGATGCCGTAGGCACCGCCGGCGACGAGCGCGACGATCAGCAGCGCGACCAGCACGCGCAGCGGCGAGATGCTCGGTCTCGGCTCGTCGGGGAGCGAGGCGGGGTCGATCGCGCTCACGTGAGCTCCTCCAGCTCAGGATCGGTCGGGGCCGGCAGCACGTCGGCGGCCGGGGCGATGTCGTCGGACGGCAGGTCGCCTGCGCGGCGCAGCGGGTGCGGCCCGGAGGCGATCGCGTCCTCGGCGGTGCCGGACGGGCGGTCGGTCGCGCGGCGGCCCATGTAGGTCGCGACGTCGGTCTCGCGGCGGCCGGGGCCTCTGCGGCGGTCCGGTCCGTCACGGCGGTCGGCGGGGCTGCCGTCGCGGCGCGAGGTGGAGCGGCGCTCGCCGCGGCGGACGCCGTCGGCGGGCGCGTACGCGAGCGTCTGCGACCAGTGCGCGGGCTGCGGCGCGGCGGCCGCGCGGCGCGCGGCGCGGCGGGCGCGCCGGCTCTGCTTCTGCGGCTTGCAGAGCCACGAGAGGACGTTCGTCCAGACGTCGACGATCGAGTGGCCGACGCCGATGTAGGCGACGATCGCGTACGTCGCGGTGGCGGCGTTGAGGCCGGCCAGCGCGACGTTGACCCAGCGGTCGCGACCGAGGTCCATCGTCAGCGTCCAGATCGAGAAGGCGACGAAGACGTAGGGCAGCACGATGAAGCTGAGGCCCGGCGTCGTGCGGCTGCGGACCTTCGGCGTGCGCTTGAAGGCCGGTCGCCCGCCGACCAGCAGCTGCAGCAGCGAGGCGCCGACGCCGGCGAGGTTCACCCCCAGCAGCACGAGGTTGAAGCCGTACAGCCCGAAGACGTCCGAGCGCCGGTAGCCGCAGTGCTTCAGGTCGATCGCCATCATCAGGAAGTAGGGGATCGAGATCAGCAGCACGAGCGGGCTGATCAGGCGGTCGTTGAACTGGTAGAGCAGCAGGAACAGCAGCGCCGTCGAGGACCACGCGATCGACGCCATGTAGTTGATCCGCAGGAACAGCTCGCCCAGCCGCGTGCGCTCGCCGCGCGCGCGTCTGGCCTTCAGCTGGCGCCACAGCGCGGGCAGGATCAGCAGGCCGCCGTTGGCCCAGCGCTGGCGCTGGATCGCGAGCGCGCCGAAGTCGGGCGGGGTCGCCGAGTAGCTGAGCCGCTCGGGGTAGTTGAGCAGTCTCCAGCCGTGGACGCCGAGGTCGATGCTCGACTCGGTGTCCTCGATCACGGTGCGGTCGGAGATGTAGCGCGTGATCGCCCAGTCGCCGTCGTGGCTGACGTCGGCGAGGTCGTCGATCGCGGCCTTGCGCAGGATCGCGTTGGCGCCGACCCAGAAGGTCGCGTCGTAGTGCGTCATCCCCTGGTGGACCATGTACTGCAGGTCGGTGGTCGCGCCGGCCATCCGCTCGAGCCGCGTCGTCGCGCCCGGGAAGGAGGTGTAGGGCGCCTGCGCGACGGCGACCTTGACGTGCTCTCTGCGCTCCAGCAGGTGGACGATCCGCAGGCAGTACTCGGGCAGCAGCAGCGAGTCGGCGTCGAGCGTGAGGATGTAGTCGGGGTTGCGGACCGCGATGTCGGGCTCGTGGTCGGTCTTCAGCAGCGCTATGCCGCCGCCGGGGACGGCGATCTCTCTGTACTCGCCGCCCATCAGCCCGATGTAGCTGTTGAGGTTCATCGCCTTGTTCGGCTCGTGCGAGAGCGACACGTAGCGCTTGCGCTGGAAGCCGTTGATGCGCGCGCCGAAGGTCCACATCAGCCGCCGCAGCATGAAGCGCAGCTGGCGCTCGGTCAGCGCCTCGCCGTCGGCGGCGGCGGCGCGCAGCGCCTCGGCGGAGCCGCTCATGTCGTCGGCGAGCGTCAGCAGCACCCTGTCGACGAAGAACTGGTCGGTGTGGTCGGCGATCTCGTAGGCGGCGGCGTAGTCGCGCAGCCACTGTGAGGCGGCGTCGTACTCGACGGCGACCTCGAGCACGTCCTCGGGCGTCGACTCGCGCCCCTCGATGAACGTCGTGTCGAACAGGTCGAGCGCGTCGTGGACGCGCTGCTTCGGGACCGCCAGCAGCGCCATGATCTGCTCCGGCAGCGCCTGCGCCGACTGCAGCATCTCGGCCGCGCGCCGGTACTTCGGCGTCGGCGGGTCGTCGATCAGCAGCGTCACCTCGAGGTCGGGGTACTCCTGCAGCGCCGCCGACAGGACCGTCATCCGGTTGACGCGCTCGTCCTCCTGGTAGGAGGGGATCAGCACGTTCAGCTTCGGCGCCCCGCCCTCGGCCGTCTGGCCCAGCTCGGTGCGGGTCGCGCGGCGGTGACTGCGGGTGCGCGAGTAGTAGCCAAGACGCGTCGTCAGGTAGGCGAGCGCGGAGCACGCCAGCAGCGTCATGATCGCCATGTAGCTGATCGTCGCCAGCCCCAGCGACGGGCGGTCGGGGGAGCCGGTGATCGAGGTTCGCGTCAGCGTGGTGACGATGAACAGCACCCAGCCGATCACCGTCACGACGATCGCGAGCTGTCCGATCAGCATCGTGCTCTCGGACGCGACGGGCGCCACGACCGGCAGCGCTCTGCGTCTGTCACTGCCCCATTGCCGCTTCGGCTTGTTCGACTTGGATCGCATCGAACCAGGTCATCGGCAGGGCTCAACAGATGGTTTAGGGCTCCTGGCGCACCGTTGAGCAAAACGTTCATGCGCGCTGCCGATGCACCGCTTTCAGGCCGTCATCCTCCTGACAGATTGCTCAGTGCGCCGTCGATCGCGGCGCTGAGCCCGGCGAGCGTCTCGCCGCCGGGGACGGGGAAGACGAAGCCGTCGGTCTCGCCGACGAGCAGCGTCGGCGTTCCGGTCACTCTGTAGTCGGCGGCGATCGCTCTCGCCTGCTTCAGCTGCCGGTTGACGCGTCTGTCGCCGCGGTCGGCGAGCGCGCGCTCGGTCGCGAGGCCGGGCACGCCGGCGCCGATCCGGCGCAGCAGCTCGTCGGTCACCCAGCCGCTGTTCTCGGCGCCCTGGTGGCGGTAGAGCAGGTCGACGACGTCCCACAGCTTGTCCTGCAGGCCCGCCGCGCCGGCGAACTGCGCGCCGCGGATCGAGTCGGTGCCGAGGAAGGCGACGTCGCGCAGGACGACCTTGGCGCGGCCGTCGCGCACGTAGTGGTCGACGACGTGCGGCAGCACTCTGAGCCAGAACGCCTTGCAATAGGGGCACTGCACGTCGGCGAACAGGACGACCGTCACCGGCGCGTCATGCGCGCCCAGCTCCAGCCCCTGCTGCGGGATCCCGCGCAGCCGCCGCTCGGTCGCCTCGGCGCCTGAGACCGGTCTCACCGGCACGCCCTCGGCCGCCGCCGCGGCCGCCAGCGAGCCCGGCTTCGCAGTCGTGCTCGTGCGCACGCCGCCGGCGCCGCCGGCCGTCTGGTCGTCGTTGCCGCCGCAGCCGGCGAGGCCGCCGACCGCGAGCGCCGCCGCCAGTGCGAACGCGACGGCCTTCCCCTCGATGCCCTTCATCCCCGATCCCCCGATCTGATGTCGACGGGAGGATTCTCGCAGCTCAGCCGCCCGCGTCGACGAGGCCGTGGTCGAGCGCGTAGCGGACCAGCTCGGCGCGGGTCGAGCGGCGGATCTTCTGCTGGATGTGGGCGCGGTGGGACTCGACCGTGCGGACGCTGAGGTAGAGCTGGGCGGCGATCTCGCTGTTGGTGTGGCCGAGCGCGATCAGCCTCAGCACCTCCAGCTCGCGCTCGGTGAGGTCGTCGGGCGGGCCGCTTGGAGCCGGCTCGGCGGCCATCTTCGCGCCCAGCTCGGGGTTGAGGTAGGTGCGGCCGCCGTGCGCCAGGCGGACCGCCTGCACCAGCTCGTCGTCGGCCGCCTCCTTCAGCACGTAGCCGCGCGCGCCGCCGCGCAGCGCCTCGCGCGCGAAGGCCGGGTCCTGCTGCATCGTCAGCACGACGATCGCCGTCTGCGGATGGTCGGCGACGAAGCGCGGGATCGCGCTCAGGCTCTGCTCGCCCGGCATGTTGAGGTCGAGCACGATCACGTCCGGTCTGTGGACGAGCAGCGCGCGGCCGGCGGCGGGGATGTCGCCGGCCTCGGCGACGACGGTGATGTCGGGCTCGGCGTCGAGCACCAGGCGCAGGCCGGTGCGGACGACGCGGTGGTCGTCGGCGAGCACGACGCGGATCTCCTCGGCAGCGGCGTCTGACATCGCGTAGACGATAGGCGCGGCGACGGTCGCCGTGCAGCGCGCAAGCTCCGGTCACTGCTCCGTAGTTGTCCGCAGGCGCGCTAGCGTCAGCGGGACGATGGACTCTCGCGCCGCAGCCCCGCCGCCCGAGCAGGTCACCTCCGCCGACGGCACGCGGATCGCCTACCGCCGCCTCGGCAGCGGCCCGGCGGTCGTCGCGCTGCACGGCGGGCTCGGCTCGTGGCGCAGCTGGGAGGCGGTCGCGCGCCAGCTCGCCGACCGCTTCGAGTTCCTGCTCGTCGACCGCCGCGGGCGCGGCGACAGCGACGACGGCGCACGAGCCCACACGCTCGCGCAGGAGGTCGCCGACACGCGCGCGGTGCTGCGCGCGGCCGGCCCCGGCGCGGCGCTGCTGGGCCACTCCTACGGCGGCGCGGTCGCGCTGGAGACGGCGCGCGTCGCGGCGCCGGGCGAGACCGGCGCGCTGCTGCTGTACGAGCCGGCGGTCGGGATCGACGGCGCGATCTCCGCCGAGCAGCTCGCGGCGCTGAACCAGTGCGTGCTCGACGGCGTGCCCGAGCAGGCGGTGCCGCTGTCGATGCGCGTGCTCGACAGCGCCGGCCTCGTCACCGCCGACGGCCCGCTCGCGACGCTGAAGATCAAGCCGACGCCGGCCTTCCGCCGCCTCGCCGCGACCGTCCCGCGCGAGATCGGCGCGGTCGCGACGCTCGGTCCCGGCCACATCGCCTCCTGCGGCGCGATCGCGCTGCCGACGCTGCTGCTCGTCGGCAGCGAGAGCCCGCCGCGCGCGCAGGCCAACTGCCACGAGCTGGCGGCGGTGCTGCCGGACGTGACGGTCGCGCCGCTGGACGGTCTCGGCCACGTCGCGCACACGACCGCGCCAGAGCGCGTCGCGGCCGCGATCGCCCCCTTCCTGACGGCGCACGCACAGCGGAGCACGAGATGACGCGCGCACGGCCGGGCGACCACCCGATGACTCGGGCCTCCGACAGGGCTACGCTGGACCGCATGGACCGAGACGAGCTGCGGCCGCTGCAGGCGCCGCTGAAGGAGCGCTACCGGGACGAGCCGGAGGCGGCGCTGGTGACGCTGCTGAAGCTGACCGAGCGCTACTGCGTCGTGCTGCAGACGCTCGCCCGCTCGCCCGAGCTGAGCGCGGAGCTGGCGGCGGCCTGACACTGCGATGCGCGTCTTCGCCTGCCCCCACTGCGCCCACGTCGTCCAGTTCGAGTCGACCTCGTGCGTCAACTGCGGCACCGCGCTCGCGTACGACCCGGTCGCGCGCACGATCGCGCGCGCCGACGGCGGCGCCGGCGCGCCCTGCGCCAACGCGCTGGTCGCCGCCTGCAACTGGCTCGCGCCCGCCCCCGGCGCGCTCTGTGCGAGCTGCCGCTTCACGCGCACGCGGCCGGCCGACGGCGATGCCGCCGGCCTCGCCGGCTTCGCGCTGGTCGAGGGCGCCAAGCGGCGGCTGCTGTTCGAGCTGAGCGAGCTGGAGCTGCCGCTGGCGCGCTGGGACGAGCGCGACGGCGGGCTCGGCTTCGACCTGCTGTCGAGCGCGTACGAGCCGGTCGTCACCGGCCACGCGGACGGGATCGTCACGATCGACCTGGCGGAGGCCGACCCGGTCCACCGCGAGCGGCTGAGGGTCCAGCTCGGCGAGCCCTACCGGACGCTGCTCGGCCATCTGCGCCACGAGGTCGGCCACTGGTACCAGACGGTGCTCGTCGCGCCCGGCTCGGAGAGAGAGGAGGCCTGCCGGCGCCTCTTCGGCGACGAGCGCGCCGACTACCAGGCGGCGATGAGCCGCCACTACGCCGAGGGGCCGCCGGCCGGCTGGAGAGAGCAGTTCGTCTCCGCCTACGCGACGATGCATCCGTGGGAGGACTGGGCCGAGACGTTCGCCCACTACCTGCACGTCAACGACGCGCTGCAGACGGCGGCGGCGTGGGGCGTGCGCGTCTCCGGCCCGCCGAGCGCCGTCACCTCGGCCGAGCCGCTGCAGTCGGACCCGGCCGACGCCGAGCGCGGCGGCGACCTGAGCGAGCGGCTGGAGGCGTGGATCCCGCTGACGCTGGCGCTCAACGCCGTCAACCGCAGCATGGGGGTCGAGGACCTCTACCCGTTCGTGCTCGGCCCGGCGGTCCAGCGCAAGCTGACCTTCGTCGACCAGCTCGTGCGCGCGGGAACGCCGCGCGGCGTTCACAACTAAAGCCCCCGGCGGTCACCACTCGGTCATAGGGTGACGCGCGATCATGCGCTCGTTCACCGTCACGCGCCGTCGCGGCGCGCTCCTGCTCTCCCTGTTGCTCGCCGTCATCGTTGCTGTCACCGTGACAATTGCCGTGCGCGGCGGTGACGCCGCGCCGGCGGCGGCCAACGTCGTCAAGGGCCCGCACTTCATCAACGCCGAGACGCCGGGCGTGCTCACGTTCGAGAACGGCGACTGCTTCCACGACCCCGCGATCAACGCGGCGATGGGCGAGCCGCGGCTGAACACGACCGGCTGCATCGGCTCCGAGAACGAGGTCTTCACCTTCGTCACGCTGAGAGACGGCGCATGGGATGCCAGACGCGTCACCGTCGAGGGCAGCGCCCTCTGTGAGCAGGTCTTTCGCGAGCTGTGGGGCAGACCGGGCTCGGGCCGCGCGCGGCTCGACGTCTACCCGGTGCTGCCGACGCAGCAGACGTGGGTCGAGCGCGATGACCGCAACGCGATGTGCGTCGTCTACTCGCACCTCGGCACCTTCACCGTCGACCCGATCACCGAGGGCGCTCCGGAGTGATATCGGCCGCGGGTGACGTTCACCCGTGAAGAGTCGGGGAACCTTTACCGGAACTTTACGAGGTTCCCGACCTGGTCAGTGAGGGTACCCGGCGGCGCGCAGCAGGAATTCGCTCGCCGTCCTCCCTCAATTATTTAGATCCAAGGAGAACGAGTGACCACTCGTCTCGCTTCATCGCTCGCCGCCGGCAAGATGCTGCGGCGGGCGCTCTCGGCGTGCGCCGTGGCGGCCACGCTGCCCGCCGTCGTCGCGCTTCCGGCGCAGGCTGCCGACACGCCCCAGTCGGCGATCGAGCGCTACGCGCCGTCGGTCGTCCCGGACCGCGTCGTGCTGATCCCGACCGCCGATCCGGCCCACAGCCAGAAGATCTCCTGGCGCTCTAACTCGGAGGCGCCGCAGGTCCAGTTCATCGAGGCGCCGGCTGCCTTCGGCGACACGATGCTGGACGGCCTCACGCCGATCGACGGCACCGACTACTCGAGAATCGTCACCGTCGGCGCCGACACGACGACGATGAACCCGAGAACGGGTTACCTGAACAACTACCACGCGGCTGAGCTGACCGGCCTGAAGCCGAACACGCGCTACGCCTACCGCGTCGGCGACGGCACCAACCCCAACGGCTGGCCCGTCACGAACTGGACGGCGTGGGAGGACTTCACCACCGCCGACGACAGCCTCAAGCCGTACTCCTTCATCTACTTCGGCGACGCGCAGAACTACATCGACTCCGCCGTCCCGCGCGTCTTCCACCAGGCGGTCCTCGACCGTCCGAAGTCGAAGCTGATGCTGCACGCCGGCGACCTCGTCAACGAGACGGGCGTCACCGACGCGAACATGCAGCGCCAGGAGCAGGAGTGGGGCCAGTGGTTCGAGGCCGGCGGCTACAACAACCAGACCCGCAACGTCCTCGCGATCCCGGGCAACCACGAGTACAACAGCTCGACGCAGATCTCGGCGTTCTGGAAGCCGCAGTTCCCGTTCCCGGCCAACGGCCCCAAGAACGCTGACGGCAGCGTCCTGGAGGCGGTCAGAAGCAGCGCGTACTACGTCGACTTCCAGGGCGTCCGCTACATCGCGCTCGACTCCAGCCCGCTCCAGAACGGCCCGGTCCAGACCGACGTCCTGACGGCGCAGACGAGATGGTTCGAGGAGGTCCTGAGCGACCCGAACCGTCCCAAGTGGACCGTCGTCACGTTCCACCACCCGGTCTACGCCGGCACCAGCTCGCGCAACAACCAGCTCGTGCGCGACAACTGGAACCCGCTGATCGACAGATACGGCGTCGACCTCGTCCTGCAGGGTCACGACCACGTCTACAACCGCGGCAACCAGATCAAGGACGACGACGCGCTCGACCCGACCAAGTCGCACGGCGCGGTCTACTCGATCTCGGTCTCCGGCGGCAAGATGTACGAGCTCAACGCCGGCCAGAACTGGGCCGACAACGGCGCCAGACTGCGCGTCAGAGCGAGCCACATCCAGCTCTACCAGCTGGTCGACGTCGCGCAGGACACGCTGACCTACCAGGCGCGCCTGGCCAACGGCAAGTTCTTCGACGGCTACAAGGTCGAGAAGTCCGGCGACAGATGGAACGGCGCCAAGACCGTCATCGACCTCAGAAACGATCCGGACGCGCCGAAGGCGACCAACGGGGACGCGCTGTCGACGAAGACGACGCTGGCCGCCGCCAAGTCGACGGTCGCCGTCGGCGAGCAGGTCGTGCTCGAGGCGCGCGTGGCGCAGAGAGCCGCCGGCCAGATCCAGTTCCTCGACGGCGCCGCCAAGCTCGGCGATCCGGTCGAGGTCGACGGCGGCGTCGCGACGTTCAAGACGAGCGTCCTGACGGCCGGCGCGCACGCGCTGACGGCCGCCTTCCTGCCGGCCGACGCCGGCGCCTTCGAGCGCTCCAGCTCGACGGGCGTCATCGTCCAGGTCGGCGACGGCACCCCGGGCGGCGGCATCCCCGGCCCCGAGGGTCCGAAGGGCGACAAGGGCGACGCCGGCGACAAGGGCGACAAGGGCGATCAGGGCACGCCCGGCGTCGCGGGTCCGACCGGCGCGACCGGCCCGGTCGGCGCGAACGGCGCCAAGGGCGACCAGGGCGCGAAGGGCGACCAGGGTGCCAGAGGCGCCAACGGCCGCGACGCGCTCGTGACGTGCAAGATCACCGGCTCCAGCACGGTCAGAGTGTCCTGCTCGGTCACTTACACCAACGGCGCGAGAGCCGCCTCGGCGTCCGCCAAGGCGCGTCTGGTGAAGCAGGGCAAGACCTACGCGAAGGGCCGCGTCGGCAACCTCAGAGCGACCCGCAAGGTCACGCGCGGCACGTACCAGCTGCGCATCGCCCAGAAGGGCGGCAAGCTGCTGACGGCGAAGGTGACCGTCCGCTGATTCACCCCGTCGGCTGAGCGACCTCCCGCCGCGGGCGCGACGCACCGCGCCCGCGGCGGCTCAGCGACACTGGACACGCCCGGCTGCGATCGGCGATGCTCCGTGAATGAGCGCGTTCGACGACGCCTGGGCACAGATCGAGGCCGGCGACCTCGACGGCCTCAGAGCGGCACTCGTGCGGCGGCCGGGACTGGTCGTCGCCAGCGGCGACAACGAGAACGATCTGCTCGCCTTCGCCGTCGCCCGGCGTGACGCGCGCGCGGCGGAGCTGCTGCTCGACCACGGCGCCAGCCCGGCGCACGTCAACGTCCACGGCTGGACCGCGCTGCATCAGGCCGCCTACGTCGGCGAGCCGGCGCTCGCCGAGCAGCTGCTCGACGCCGGCGCCCCGACCCACATGGAGGCGCGCGGGGAGGGCGGCACCGCGCTCGTCGTCGCGCTCTTCTGGGGCCACGCGAGAACGGCGGAGCTGCTCGCCGCCCGCGGCGGCGTCGCACCCGCGAACCTGCGCGTCGCCGCCGGCCTCGGCGACCAGCCGCTGCTGGACCGCCTGATCGCCGCCGACGGCACGCTCGCGCCGGCCGCCGGCAGCGCGCGCGAGTTCCACCGCCCGCACTCCGGCTTCCCCGGCTGGGAGCCGGCCGACGACGCCGCCGAGGTGCGCGACGAGGCGCTCGCGTGGGCGGCCCGCAACGGCCGCGTCGAGGCGCTGGAGCTGCTCGCCGCGCGCGGCGCGTCGCTCGACGCCGACGTCTACCGCGGCACCGCGCTCGCGTGGGCGGCCGCACGCGGCCGCGCCGAGGCGGTCAGAACGCTGCTGGCGCTCGGCGCCGACCCCGGCGCGCGCACCAGCTTCGGCGGTGACGGCCACGGCGAGCAGGCGACCGCACTCCATCTCGCCGCCGAGTCCGGCGACCGCGCGACGATCGCGGCGCTGCTCGACGCCGGCGCCGATCGCACCGCCCGCGACGCGCGCCACGACGCGACTCCGGCCGCCTGGGCCGAGCACGCCGGCCGCGCTGACGCCGCCGCGCTGCTGGCCTGACCGCGCCCCGCCGGAATCAGACCGCCGCGGCCTTGGCGTCGTAGAGGCGCCGGTCGGCGCGCGCCATGCAGGCTTGCAGCGGCTCGTCGGCCGGCCACGGCTCGAGGCCGTGGGTCCAGGCGAAGTCGTGGGCGGCGGCGAGGCGGGCGACGATCGCGGTGGCGTCGCGCGGGGCGGTCGCCGGCAGCAGCACGACGAACTCGTCGCCGCCGTGGCGGCCGAGCAGATCGCCCGGCCGCAGCGCGCTGCGCCAGGCGTCGGCCAGCTCGATCAGCACGCGGTCGCCGGCCGCGTGGCCGTCGCGGTCGTTGACGGCCTTGAAGCCGTCGAGGTCGATCAGCACGAGCGTCGGCGGCGTGCCGGTGCGGCGCGCGATCGCCTGCTCGCGGCGGGCGGCGCGCTCGAAGCCGGCGCGGTTGAGCGTGCCGGTGAGGGCGTCGGTCTCGGCCTGCGCGTGCAGCCGCTTGACGAGCCCGCCGACGACGGAGACGACGAGCCAGATCGTCGCGGTGATCACGAACCAGATCGTCACGCCGCCGTCGTGTCTGGCGATCAGCACGCCGATCGTGACGCCCGCCGTCGCCGCGGTCGCCCACAGACGGGCGTTGCGGCGGCTGTGGTGGAGCGTCACGTAGACGGTCACCCACGTCAGCACGAAGCCGGCGAGCAGCTCGCCGCCGGGCGATCTCGCGCCCGCGATCATCGCGCTCGCGGCGACGATCGCGACGATCGTGTTGCCGAGCAGCGCCCATTTCGGCATCCGCGCGCCGAGCAGCAGCAACAGCAGCGCGAAGCCGAAGGCGAGCGCCGCGAGCCCGAAGTCGACCGCGATCGGCGCGTCCTCGCTGACCGGGTCGATGCCGCCGAGCAGCGCGACGGTGCCGGCTGCGACGTCCATCACCATCAGCGTCGCGATCGCTATCGGGAGCGAGCGCCAACGTGCGCGGAGAATGCCCATCGATCTAGATGATCGGTTGTGCGCGCAACCGCTTGAACCTGGCATCCGCGCGCGCTAGCGTCGCGCGGATGAGCAGCAGCCGCCCGTTCGCGCAGGTCGACGTCTTCACCACCACACCGTACGCCGGCAACCCGGTCGCCGTCGTGCTCGACGGCGAAGGCCTCAGCAGCGAGGAGCTGCAGCGCGTCGCGCGCTGGACGAATCTGTCGGAGACGACCTTCCTGCTGCCGCCGTCGGACCCCGCCGCCGACTACCGCGTGCGGATCTTCACGCCGTCGCTGGAGCTGCCGTTCGCCGGTCATCCGACGCTCGGCAGCTGCCACGCCTGGCTGGAGGCCGGCGGCCGCCCGCGCGCCGGCGAGACGGTCGTGCAGGAGTGCGGCGCCGGGCTCGTGCCGGTGCGGCGGACGGCCGACGGGCTCGCCTTCCAGGCGCCGCCGCTGCTGCGCTCCGGGCCGCTGGAGCCGGAGCTGCTGGAGCAGGTCGTCGCGCTGCTGGGGATCGCCCGCGACGACGTCGTCGACGCGGCCTGGGCCGACAACGGGCCGGGCTGGGTCGCGCTGCTGCTGAAGGACGCGGAGGCGGTGCTGGCGCTGCGGCCGCCCGGCAGAGGGCTCGACGTCGGCGTCGTCGGGCCGCACCCGCCCGGCAGCGAGACGGCCTTCGAGGTGCGCGCCTTCTTCCCGGTCGACGAGGCGCTCGTCGAGGACCCGGTCACCGGCAGCCTCAACGCCTCGCTGGCGCAGTGGCTGCTGGGCAGCGGCCGCGCGACGGCGCCGTACGTGGCGGCCCAGGGAACCGCGATCGGCCGCGCCGGCCGCGTCCACGTGACGCAGGACGACGACGGCGCGATCTGGGTCGGCGGCGGCACCCGCACGCTCGTGCGCGGCAGCGTCGAGCTGTGACTCCACTCACAGTTTGATGTGACATCGGTTCGTGTAACATTCGGGCATGTCAGCTTTGAGAGTCGCCCCCGCACCCGTCTCCGAGGCAACTGACGCCCCGCTTCCGCCCGGTCCCTCCGGCGCCGACGCCTGGCGCTGGATGCTCAAGTTCCGCCGCCAGGAGGGTCCGCTGGAGGTGCTCGCCGACATCGGCGAGCAGTACGGCGACGTCGCGATGCTCGACCTGCCGCGCCAGCGCCTCGCGATCGTGCGCGGGCCGGAGGCCGTCCGCCACGTGCTCGTCGCCAACCAAGACGCCTACCGCAAGTCGAACCAGTACGAGTTGCTGGAGCCGGTCCTCGGCAAGGGCCTGGTCACGAGCGAGGGCGCGCTGTGGCAGCGCCAGCGCAAGCTCGTGCAGCCGATGTTCGCCAAGCGCCACCTCGCCCCGTTCGCCGACCACATGGCCGCCGCCGCCGGCGACGCGCTCGACACCTGGGAGCGGACCCGCGGCGAGGGCGAGCGCGTCGAGGTCGCCAGCGAGATCCTCCACATCGGCCTCGACACCGTCGGCCGCGCGCTCGTCGGCCACGACTTCCGCGGCCGCGCCGAGGAGTTCGGCGTCGCGCTCGGCGAGGCGCTGCACGAGGCCGGCGCGATCGGCCGCTCGACCGGCGTCGCGATAGGCCAGTACCTGCCCGGCGTGAAGGGGATCCAGCAGGCAGCCAGAACGACCCATCCGCTGCGTTGGCGCAGAGGCGTCAAGGCGGCCGACGTGCTCACCACGATCGGGCGCGAGATCATCGACGACCGGCTGCGCAACGGCCACGGCGAGCGCGACGACCTGCTGAAGCTGCTGATGGAGGCGCGCGACGAGGAGACCGGCGAGCAGATGAGCCGCGAGCAGGTGCTCGACGAGCTGATGACGTTCACCGCCGCCGGCCACGAGACGACCGCCCACGGCCTCGCCTGGATGTACTACCTGCTCTCGCAGCACCCCCAAGCGCGCGAGCAGATGGAGCAGGAGGTCGACGCGGTCCTGCAGGGGCGCGTGCCGACCGCGGAGGACGCGGAGCAGCTGCCGTGGACGACCGCCTGCTTCCAGGAGGCGATGCGGATCTTCCCGCCGGTCTGGCACGTCCAGCGGGTCGCGGCGCAGGACGACGTCGTCTGCGGCCATCTGATCCCGAAGGGGACGCTGGTGTTCGTCTCGATCTGGTCGACCCACCGCGACCCGAAGGTGTGGCCCAACCCGGCCGGCTTCGACCCGCGCCGCTGGCTCGGCGACGCGCCGAGAGAGCGCTCGCGCTTCGCCTACCTGCCGTTCGGCGGCGGGCGGCGGATCTGCGTCGGCCACGGCTTCGCGATGATGAACGCGACGCTGCTGGCGGCGATGATCGCCCAGCGCTTCCGCTTCGACCTCGTGCCGGGCGCGAGAATCGTGCTCGACCCGACCGTCACGATCCGCCCGCTGCACGGCATCCCGATGACGATCCACCGGCGCCAGACGGCGGCCGGCGAGGCGGCCGCCGCACCCGCGGCAGCCGCCTGACGCAGGCCGCGGCCTAGCTCTGCAGGAAGGCGAGCAGGTCGTCGTTGAGGCGGTCCTTGTGGGTGTCGGTGACACCGTGGGGGCCGCCTTCGTAGACCTTCAGCTCGGCGCCGTCGATCAGCGCCGCCGACGCCTTGCCGCCGACCTCGAACGGGACGACCTGGTCGGTGTCGGAGTGGATCACGAGCGTCGGCACGTCGACCTTCGCGAGGTCGGGGCGCATGTCGGTCGCCGAGAAGGCGGCGATCGAGTCGTACGTGTTCTTGTGGCCGGCCTGCAGGCCCTGGCGCCAGAAGGCGTCGCGCGTGCCCTGCGAGACGTCGCCCGTTCTGTTGTGGCCGAAGAAGATCGTGTCGGCGAAGTCTCTGTACAGCTGCGAGCGGTCCTTCAGCGAGTTCTCGCGGATCCCGTCGAAGACCTCGATCGGCACGCCGCCGGGGTTGTCCTCGGTCTGCAGCATGAACGGCGGGACGGCCGAGACGAGCGCCAGCTTGGAGACCTTGGCGGTGCCGTGGCGGCCGATGTAGCGGACGACCTCGCCGCCGCCGGTCGAGAAGCCGACGAGCGCGACCTCGCTCAGCCCGAGCGCCTCGATCAGCGCGTGCAGGTCGTCGGCGTAGTGGTCCATGTCGTTGCCGTCCCAGACCTGCTCGGAGCGGCCGTGGCCGCGGCGGTCGTGGGCGATCGCGCGGAAGCCGTGGGTCGCGAGGTGGAGCTGCTGCGCCTCCCACGAGTCGGAGTTCAGCGGCCAGCCGTGGGAGAGGATCACGGCCGGGCCCGAGCCCCAGTCCTTGTAGAAGATCTCGACGCCGTCCGGGGTGGTGATGAAGGGCATTGCACGGCCTTCCTGGTCGAAGCGGTGGCGGGGGGGTCGCGATCAACATATGCCCGATCGCGACCCCCGTCACGTTGCGATTCAGGGAATCCGCGTCAGCCCCGCGTACGTGTCGGGCCGGCGCGTCGTCAGGAACGGGAACAGCGTCAGCCAGTCGTCGCGCTGCGTCAGCTCCAGGTCGGCGACGAGGACGGCCGGCGCGTCGCGCGGCGCCTGCGCCAGCACGCGCCCGTACGGGTCGCTGACGAACGAGGAGCCGTAGAAGTCCAGCGGCTCCTCGTGGCCGATGCGGTTGACGGCGACCATGAAGGTGCCGTTGGCGATCCCGTTGGCGACGATCACCTTCTCCCACAGCGGCTCGGTGTCGAACTCGGGGTGGTCGGGCTCGGAGCCGATCGCGGTCGGGTAGACGAGCACCTCGGCGCCGCCGAGCGAGTAGGCCCGCGCCAGCTCGGGGAACCACTGGTCCCAGCAGGTCGGGAAGCCGAACTTCGCGCCCGGCAGCTCGACCACTCTGTAGGGATCGCCGCCCTCGGCCGCGGTCGGGCCGGCGCGGAAGTATCTGTCCTCGTAGTAGCCGGCCGTGACGGGGATGTGCAGCTTGCGCGTGCGGCTGACGATCTCGCCCTGCGGCGAGACGACGATCGCCGTGTTGTAGCCGAGGCCGTCAGGACCATCCGGCCCGTCGGCGGCCTCGAACAGCGAGGCGTGGACGTGGACGCCGTGCGCGGCGGCGGCCGTGCGCGCGAAGGTCGCGGTCGGCCCGTCGGCGAGCGGCTCCGGCGCGGCGCCGGCGGCGGCCGGGCCGTCGGGCGTGATCGCGAAGTACTTCGACAGCGTCAGCTCCTGCAGGCAGACGAGCGTCGCGCCCTCGCGCGCCGCCAGCCCGATGCCCTCGCTGAGGGCGGCCTTGTGCGCGTCGGCGTCGGGGTTCCACGCCTGCTGCACGGCGCCGACGCGGAACGGCGCGCGCGGGCCGGCTCTGCCCTCGCCGGCGGCGAGCGACGGCGGCGGGGTGGTGTTGACGATCAGCTGGTAGTCGCTCATGCGCTCGCCTTCGGGATCTGTTGGGTGATGCAGTGGACGCCGCCGCCGCCGAGCGCGAGCACGCGGCCGGGGACGCCGACGACCTCGCGGCCGGGCAGCAGCGCGCGCAGGCGCGTCAGCGCCTCCTCGTCCATGTCGTGGTCGAGCTGCGCGACGGGGACGATCGCGGCGCCGTTGCAGAGGTAGAAGTTCATGTACGGGACCGCGACCGTGTCGCCGTCGTCGGCGTGCTTGGTGCGCGGCAGCAGCGTGAGGTCTATGACGTCGAGGCCGGCCTCCTGCAGCCGTCGTCTGTTCTCACGTGCGTTGGCCCAGTTGGGGTCGTCCTGCTCCGCGACCGTCTGCAGCAGCACGCGGCCGGGGCCGACGAACGCGGCGACGTTGTCGACGTGGCCGTCGGTGTCGGCGTCCTCGACGAGGCCCTGGCCGAGCCAGACGATCCGCTCGACGCCGAGCTGGAGGCGCAGCTCCTGCTCGATCTCGGCACGGTCCAGCAGCGGGTTGCGGTTGGGGTTGAGCAGGCACTGCTCGGTGCTCAGCAGCGTGCCCTCGCCGTCGACGGCGATCGAGCCGCCCTCGAGCACGATCGGCGAGCCGAAGCGCTCGATCTCCAGATGCTCCAGCACTCTCTGGGCGATCGCCGCGTCCTTGTCGTAGGGCGTGAACGCCTCGCCCCAGGCGTTGAACCTGAAGTCGATCCCGGCGCGCGCGATCCCGTCGGTGACGACGATCGGTCCCGAGTCGCGCAGCCACGAGTCGTCGATCGGCAGCGAGACGACCTCGACGCTGTCGTGCGGGACGCGTCTGCGCGCATCCTCGGCGTGGGCGGGGTCGGCGACCAGCGTCACCGGCTCGAAGGCGGCGACCGCGGCGACGACCTCGGCGTGCGCGTCGCGCGCGTCCTCGATCGTCGCACCGCCGCGCCACGCCTCCTCGCGCGCCGGCCATGCGATCAGGGTCCGCTCGTGGGGCGCCCACTCGGCCGGCATCCGCAGCCCGGCGGGGCGTGAGGTGGTGCTCATGATGCGCAGCCTAGCGCTCGTGTCGAGCCGAAGTCAACGCGTTGACAACGCGTTGACTCCAAGCCGGTGGCCGCCGTCTGCTGCGCTAGCGTCCCCGGCATGAGCGCGACCGGACGCAGACGGCTCGACCGCGAGCGGATCCTCGCGACCGCGACGCGGATCGTCGCCGCCGAGGGGCTCGGCGCGCTCTCGATGCGCCGCCTCGGCGCCGAGCTGGAGGTCGACCCGACCGCCCTCTACCGCCACTTCCGCAGCAAGGACGAGCTGCTCGTCGAGCTGGCCGGCCGCAGCTTCGCGGAGTCGCCGGCGCTCGACCCGGCCGACGACTGGCGTGATCGTTTGCGTGCGGAATTGCACCATGAACTGGCGCGCTATCGCGTCCATCCGGAGCTGGCGACGTTGCTGGCGCGTCAGCCTGATGACGAGCCGCGGCTGGTGCGGATGAACGATCGCCTGCTGGCGATCCTCGCCGACGCGGGCCTCTCGCCGGCCGCTGCGGCGGACATGTTC
This sequence comes from Conexibacter sp. CPCC 205762, assembly GCF_030646155.1. Taxonomy (GTDB): domain Bacteria; phylum Actinomycetota; class Thermoleophilia; order Solirubrobacterales; family Solirubrobacteraceae; genus Conexibacter. The sequence continues at coordinate 60,426 of NZ_JAUTDN010000011.1, read as the reverse complement.
CACCTGATCGAGAACTGGGTCGTCGGCTCCGGCCTGTACGCGACGGCACTGGAGCACGCGGGCGACCCGCGCATCTCCGATCGCGCCGCGATGCGGCGTGTCTATGCGGCGCTCGACCCTGCGGAGCTGCCGCACGCGGTCGCTGCCGCGCCGCATCTCTTTCCGCCGCAGCGGGCTGTATTCGACAGCGGCGTCGAACTGCTGATCGGTGCGATCGAGCGCGCGACCGGATCTGCCGAATAGGCGCTCGCGCGGCGCGTTGGCGCTCCGTCAATAGGACGCATTGGCGGGTATCGCACGTTCGCCTGGACGAACGTATGAGGACAGACGTGCCAGCGACGTCAGGGGAACGGTGTAAGGCCGATCAATCGCATTCGCTCGCAGCCGATCATCTCGGCTATCGCAATTGCTGTTCGACAGCCTTCCACTCCCTCGCAGCTCGTCCGGCGAACGCTGCTCGCCGCGTCGGTCGCGAGCGTCGCGGCGCTGCTGCTGCACGCGCTGCTGCCGGACGAGAGCGAGGTCGCGCACTACCTCTTCGACCATGGGCTGTACCTGTCGATGGAGCTGGCCGGCGCGCTCTCGTGCGTCGCGCGCGCCGTGCTCGTGCGCCAGCGCCGCGCCGCCTGGACGCTGATCGCGATCGCCGCCGTCAGCTGGCTGATCGGCGACACGATCTGGACGATGACCGAGCAGCAGTCGCACTACCCGGCCGTCGCCCACGCCTTCTACCTCGCCTGGTATCCGCTCTGCGGCGCCGGGATCGTGCTGCTGCTCGCCGGCAGCGACAGGCGCGTCGGGCGCAGGCTGTGGCTGGACGGGGCGATCGGCGGCCTCGCGCTCGCCGCCGTCGCGACCGCGCTGCTGTACGAGACGCTGCTGCGCACGAGTGGCACCGACGGGCTGCAGACCTTCATCGAGCTGGCATATCCGATCGGCGACCTCGCGCTCGTCGGGCTGGTGCTGGTCGCGTTCGCGACGCAGGGCTGGCGGCCGAGCCCCGGCTGGCTGCTGCTCGGCGCCGGCGCCGCGCTGATAGCGGCCGCCGACGCGCTCTACCTGGTCGAGCTCGCGACCGGCGGCTACCGCGAAGGCTCGCTGACGTCGGTCCTGTGGCCGATCGCGATGATCTGCTGGGCGTGGGCGGCATGGCAGCCGTGGACGCCGGTCGGCGCCGGCCGCGTGCTGCGGCACGAGCTGTTCGTCTTCCCGGCCGGGTTCGCGCTCGCCGCCGTCGCCGTCCTCTTCTACGGCCAGCTGCGCGACCTGCCGCTGCCGGCCTCGCTGCTGGCGCTGGCGGCGCTGATCGTCGCGCTCCACCGCGCCAGCTCCAACTTCCGCGAGCACATGACGATGCTGGCGCGGTCGCAGCAGGAGGCGCGCACCGACACGCTCACCGGGCTGCCCAACCGCCGCCAGCTGATGGACGACCTCGCCGACGGGCTCGCCGACGGCGCGCTCAGCCGCACCCGCACGCTCGCCTTCTTCGACCTCGACGGCTTCAAGCCGTACAACGACCGCTTCGGCCACCTCGCCGGCGACATCGTGCTCGCGCGCGTCGCCCATGCGCTCGGCGCCGAGACCGGCAGGGCCGGTGCCGCCTACCGCCTCGGCGGCGACGAGTTCTGCCTGCTGCTGGACGGGCGGCACGAGGCCGACGGCGAGCTGCTGCGCCGCTGCCGCGCCGCGCTCGCCTCGCACGGCGAGGGCTTCGAGCTGACCGCCTCGCTCGGCGCCGTCGTGCTGCCGGCCGAGGCGCGGACGCCGAGTGACGCGCTCGGCCTCGCCGACGCGCGGATGTACGCGGAGAAGAGCGCTCGGCCGGTCACGTGCCGCGGCACCTGCGACGTGCTGATGCAGGTGCTGCGCGAGCGCGAGCCGGAACTGCGCGACCACTCCGACAGCGTCACGGCGATGGCGCTCGCCGTCGGCAGGCGGCTGGGGCTGGGCAGCGAGCGGCTGGACGAGCTGGCGCGCGCGGCCGAGCTGCACGACATCGGCAAGATCGCGATCCCGGAGTCGGTCCTCCACAAGGCGGGCCCGCTCGACGACTGCGAGTGGGACCTGATGCGCCAGCACACGGTCATAGGCGACCGGATCCTGCAGGCGTCACCGGCGATGCGGCCGGTCGCGAGACTCGTGCGCGCCTCGCACGAGCGCTGGGACGGCGGCGGCTACCCGGACCGGCTGGCCGGCGAGGAGATACCGCTCGGCGCGCGGATCGTCGCCGTCTGCGACTCCTACAGCGCGATGACGAGCGAGCGCCCCTACCAGCTGCCGGCGACCCACGCGGAGGCGATCGCGGAGCTGCGCCGTTGCGCCGGCGCGCAGTTCGACCCGGCCGTCGTCGACGCCTTCTGCGCGGTCACCTTCACCGCCGTCGTCGGGCCGCCGGACCTGCGGCGCGCTGCTTAGCGCGCGACGATCGCCGCGAGCGTCGGCGCGTCGCCGACGCGCGGCGCCGGGTAGCCGGCGGCGGTCAGCGTCGCGCTCCAGCCGACGGCGTCTATCGGCCCGTCGTGGAGGACTCGCAGCGTGTCGCCGTGGAGGGTCGGCAGCACGTCGCGGATCTGCGGGTGCGTGAACAGCGCCCAGCGGATGCTGGTGTGGTGGGCGGATGCGGGGAAGGTCGGAAAGCTGAGGTCACTCGCGTGCACGGCCGGCTCCTCAAGGCAGGGGCTGACAGAGACCGAGGCAGTCGTGACCTCTCGAACGCCGGATCGTGAGCGTCCTGCTGACGAATCTAGCAGTGCCGGCCCCGCCGCCGCGCAGCTTCACTTCGTTTCGATCGCTCCCAGCGGGTGCTCTGACAGCTCGGCGCGGGCGGCGTCCCAGTCGTCGCTGCCGAGCCGCAGCGCGTGGCGCAGGTACGCGCTCGTGACGCGCTGGATCAGCGCGACGCGGGCGGGGCTCTCGTCGGTCGTCTCGGCGACCTCGTAGCCGGCGAGCCCGCCGAGCGTGTGCTCGCCGCCGAACAGCGTCAACAGCGCCTCGGCGCCGGGGCTGAGGCGGTACGGGTCGACCGTCCACTCGGGGCCGCGGACGGTCAGCGGCGAGTCGTCTCTGTCGCCGGCGACGACGAGCGTGCGCGTCGTCAGCGTGTCGAAGTGCGGGTTCATGAAGGGGAAGTGCTCGGCCGCGAACGGCGACAGGTCGGCGCCGCCGGTGCCGGCGCCGGCGAGCATCACGCCGGCGCTGACGCGGGCGTCGGAGAGGTCCTCGCCGGGCGTGCCGTCGGCGTCGAGCACGCGTGCGCCGAGCAGCACGCTCGACGTCTGCGCGCCGAACGAGTGGCCGGCGACGGCGATGCGGTCGCGGTCGAAGCGGCGGCTGGGGCCGGGGAGCGCGGCCTCGATCCGGTCGAGCTGGTCGAGCGCGTGTCTGGCGTCGAGCACGCGCTGGCGCCAGATCGTCGGCGTGCGCGGGTCCTCGGCGGGGATCGCGAGCCGGCGCGAGTCGAGGTAGGTCGGCTGGATCACGGCGAAGCCCTGCGCGGCCCAGTGGTCGGCCAGCGGCGCGTAGCCGTCGAGCGACCAGCCGAAGCCGTGCGAGAGGACGATCACGGGCAGCGTGTCGCCGTCGGCCGGCGTCGTGACGCGGACCTCCAGCGGCGTGCCGCCGCGCTCGGGGGCGTCGAGCACGATGGGCTTGACAGAGAGGATCGGGGTGGCGGTGGCGGTCATCAGAGGGGTCCTTCGGATCGAAAACGGAACGCTGTCCCGCTTTTGAAGATACGGGACGTTGTTCCGTTTTGTCAAGATGTCCGCATGGCAGACGGCGTCACGAGACCGAAGCGGGCCGATGCGCAGCGCAACCAGAAGGCGCTGCTCGACGCGGCGGCGGCCGTCTTCGTCGAGGCCGGCGTCGAGGCGCCGGTGCGCGACGTCGCCGCGCGGGCCGGCGTCGGCACGGCGACGATCTACCGTCACTTCCCGACGCGCGCCGACCTGATCGTCGCCGTCTACCGCCACCAGGTCGACGCGCTCGCCGAGGCCGGGCCGGCGCTGCTGGCGGCGGGCGGGAGCCCGTACACGGCGCTCTCGAGCTGGATCGACCAGTTCGTCGGATTCCTCGTCACCAAGCACGGCCTCGCCCACGTGCTGCAGTCGAGCGACGCCTGCTTCGACCCGCTGCACGACTACTTCATCGAGCGGCTCGTGCCCGTCTGTGGCGAGCTGCTCGAGGCCGCCGCGGAGGCCGGCGAGATCTGCCCCGGGCAGGAGGCGTACGAGTTCATGCGCGGCGTCGGCAGCATCTGCGCCGGCGCCGGCGGCGCGCGTCACTACGACGCGCGCCACCTCGTGACGCTGCTCGTCGCGGGGCTGCGACGGGCGGGGTGAGTCAGAGGCTCGGCGTGACCGTCGACGTCATCGACGCGGAGTTGCCCGAGATGTCGTTGTGCGTCTCGGCGTCGCGCAGGCGGCCGCCGAGCAGCTCGGCCCCGAGCGGATGCATCGCGCCCACGGCCAGGTGCTGGCCGCCTTCACCGAGCTGATCGATCGCGGCCGCGCCGCCGGCGTCATGCGCGACGACCTCCCGCGCGACTGGCTCGCGACCGCGCTGCTGGCGCTGACCCACGCCGCCGGCGACGAGGTCCGCGCCGGCCGCCGCGACGCCGACGCCGCGCCGCAACCCATGCCACACCCCGCCGCCCGCGCCGCGCTCAGTGGGCGGCGAGCGCCTTCTGCTTGAGCGCGTCGAACTCGGCGCTGCTGATCGTCCCTCTCGCGAGCAGGCCCTCGGCGCGCTCGATCTGCGCGACCGCGCCGCTGGCGCCGCCGTTCGCGCCCGCGACGGCGCGGACGTGGTCGTCGAACTGCTGCTGCACCGTCTGCGTCCGCTCGAGCTGGCGGCGCGTCATGCCGTCGTGCTGCGCGATCAGGTAACAGAGCACGCCGACGAACGGCACCACGATCATGAAGACGCACCAGATCGCCTTCCTCCAGCCGCCGATGTCGCGGCGCCCGAACAGGTCGGTGAGGATGACGACCATCATCCAGATCCAGACGACCCAGGCGAAGAAGATGATCATCGTCCAGAGGACGTCGAGAAACGGGTAGTCGGCCGCGAACACGATCATCTCGGTTGGCTCCTGTCCGCCCGGCCGCGCGCGGCGGGAGCCGTCGCGCGGCGCGGGCCTCGTCTGCGCTGATGCTCGCCCCCGGCGGCCGTGGCGGCAAGCAGGCGCACACCCCTCGCAGGGTCGTGCCTGCATCCGAGACCGGCGCCGCGCCGGGGGCTAGCGTCGCGTCATGGACCGCCCCGGCCGGCTTCCGATCGCGATCCTCGCCTCGGCGCAGTTCGTGATGGTGCTCGACAGCAGCGTCATGAACGTCTCGATCTCGCAGATCGTCGCCGACCTCGACACGACGATCCAGGGCGTCCAGCTGGCGATCACCGCCTACACGCTCGTGATGGCGGCGCTGATGCTGGCCGGGGCCAAGCTCGGCGACATCCTCGGCCGCGACCGCGCCTTCGCGCTCGGCCTCGCGATCTACGGCTGCGGCTCGCTGACGACGGCGCTGAGCCCGAACCTGACGGTGCTGCTGATCGGCTGGTCGGGCGTCGAGGGGATCGGCGCGGCGCTCGTGCTGCCGGCGATCGTCGCGCTGATCGCCTCCACCTACGAGGGCAGAGCGCGGGCGCTCGCGTTCGGGATCGTCGGCGGCGTCGCCGGCGCGGCGATCGCGGTCGGGCCGCTGATCGGCGGCTGGGTGACGACCGAGCTGAGCTGGCGCTACGTCTTCGCCGCCGAGACCGTCGTCGTGGTCGCGATCCTCCTGCTGCGCAGAGCGCTGCCCGTGCCGGCGCGGCTGGCGCGCAGACCGGCGCTCGACGTCGTCGGCGTCGCGCTCTCGGCAGCGGGGCTCGGGATCGCCGCCTTCGGGATCCTCAAGTCGAGCGAGTGGGGCTGGATCGTCCCGCGCGGGGCGCTGACGATCGGCGGGCAGGAGATCACGCCGCTCGGCTTCTCGGCGGTGCCGTTCCTGGTGCTGATCGGCGCCGGCCTGCTGACGCTCTTCTTCCGCTGGGAGGAGCGGCGCGAACGGCGCGGCGAGTCGCCGCTGCTGGACCGCTCGCTGCTGCGGATCCCGCCGCTGCGAGCCGGGCTGATCACGCTGACGATGCAGCAGTTCCTGCTGCTGGGGACGTTCTTCGTGCTGCCGGTCTACCTCCAGGTCGTGCTCGGCCTCGACGCCTTCGAGACCGGCAAGCGGCTCTTCCCGCTGTCGGTGACGATGGTGCTCGCGGCACTCGCCGGGCCGCGGCTGGCGGCCGGCTTCTCGCCGCGCCGTGTCGTGCAGGTCGGCCTGCTCGTGCTCGTCGCCGCCGCGGCGCTGCTGGTGGGGACGATCGAGGTGGAGCTGGACAACGCGCCGTTCGCGTTCGGGCTGGCGCTGTTCGGCGTCGGCGCCGGGCTGCTGCTGTCGCAGCTCGGCAACGTGATCATGTCGGCTGCCGGGGAGCAGGAGGTCAACGAGGCCGGCGGCCTGCAGGGGACGGCGCAGAACCTCGGTGCCTCGCTCGGCACGGCGGTGATCGGCTCGATCCTGATCGCTGCGCTGACGAGCGGCTTCGTCGCCAACGTCCAGCGCAGCGAGACGCTGCCGCAGGCGGCGCGTACGCAGCTGGTCGCGCGGGCGCAGAGCGGGATCCCGATCGTGCCGGTCTACCAGGTCGAGCAGGCGGCGCGCGCGGAGGGGCTGTCGCCGCAGCAGGCGCAGGAGGCCGCCGGGCACTACGGCGGCGCTCAGCTGGTCGCGCTGCGGCTGGCGCTCGGCGCGGTCGGGCTGGCGGCGCTGCTGGCGCTGTGGGGGACGCGCGGGCTGCCGGGCCCGCCGCCGTCACGGTCGCGCGAGTGAACGACGACCGTGCGCGCGACGCGGTCGTGGAAGGCGCGGCGGCGGTCGTCGAGCAGCACCGGCAGGTAGCCGGCGAAGCAGGGGATCGCGCCGAGCACGAGCGCGCCGAGGCGCAGCAGCGCGCGGCGGGGCTTCAGCGGGCGCAGCGGCTCGTGGGCGTCGCGCACGCGGATCCGCAGCACACGGTCGCCGGGCGTCTGCCCGGAGGTGGACCAGAAGACGACGAACCAGCCGGCTGACAGCAGCACCCAGGCGCCGGCGCCGGCCAGCGCGGTCAGCCGCTCGACCTCGGAGGGCAGGTGCAGCAGCGAGGTGCAGAGCGCCAGCACGCCGCCGACCGCGAGCGCGATCGCGTTGATCGCGGCGGCGTCGAGCGCGAGCGCGAGCGCGCGCGTGGCGAGGCCGGCGTAGGGCGGCGGCGGAGCGCTCACGCCGGGCCGACGCCGAGCGGCGTCGCCGGCGCCGGCGGGCCGGCCGGCGACCGCCGCAGCATCCGCCGCGCCGTCCGCTCCAGCCAGGCGTCGGCCTGCTGGCTCTGCTCGCGCACCTCGTCGGCGACCTCGTCGGCGAAGCTCGCGCCCTGGCGTGAGATCGCCGCGGTGACGGCCGGGCTCGTCGCGACCTCCTGCACGAGCAGCCACAGCTCCTCGCTCTCCAGCAGCCGTCTGGTGACGGCGTCGACGAGCGGCCCTTCGAAGGCGCCGGAGACCGCCTGCTCGGCGACCTCGCTGGTGACGATCCGGCGCGCCGCCTCCTCGGCGAGGCGCGAGGCGAGCAGTGCGTCGAGCAGCTCGAGCGCGGTCGCGGCGGCCCGGCGCTGAACGGCCTCCAGCGGCGGGCGGACCGCGTCGGCGGCGCTCCTGCGAGCGAGGCTCAGCGGCGGCCTGGCGACGGCGACGACGAACGAGCGGACCATCGCCCGATGATCGTGCGCGGCGCGCGCCCGCGCACGGGTGCACGCACCTCAGCGCCTGTGGTGGCCGCATCCTTGGCGGCGCGTCGCGCCGTTGCGACGGTGTCAGCGATCCCCGATACGAGGAGACGGTGATGAGCGCGCATGCTTCCGGCGGGGGATCCCCGCCTCCGGCCAGTCCAGCTACACGGCGACGAGGTCGCACGTCGGCGGCTGGGTCGTCTTCTGCGGCACGATGCTGATGGTCGTCGCGGTCCTGAACATCATCTACGGCATCGGCGCGATCAGCGACTCGACCTTCTTCGTCGGGGACGCGAAGTACATCTTCAGCGACCTCAACACGTGGGGCTGGATCGTCACGCTGACCGGCGCGGTGCAGATGCTCGTCGCCTTCGGCGTGTGGGCGCGCAACACGCTCGCGACCTGGGCCGGCGTCGCCTTCGCCGGCCTCAACGCGATCGCCCAGCTGCTGATGATCCCCGCCTACCCGTTCCTGTCGCTCGCGCTGTTCTCGCTCGACGTGATGATCATCTACGGCCTCGCCGTCCACGGCGGCCACGCCGACGAGGAGGCTTGAGATGTCCGCGGTCGCATCAGACACCGAGTCGACGCTGCGCTCGCTTGCGATCGGCGACCTCGACGTGCTCGAGACCGCCGTCGGCCTGCGCGAGGCGCAGCAGGAGCGGACTGGGCTCGACGCGCGCACCTTCGCGCTCGTCAAGATCGCGGCGCTGATCGCGCTCGACGCGCCGCCGGCCTCCTACGCCTGGCAGGTCGCCAACGCGTTGCGCGACGGCGCCACGCCGGAAGACATCCTCGGCACGCTGCGCGCGGTCGCGCCGCAGGTCGGTGGGCCGCGCGTGATCGCCGCGGCGCCCGAGGTGATGGTCGCGCTCGGACTCGCGCTCGAGGCCGCAGAGGAGGCGTGAAGATGCCGTTGATGCGCCGTCGTCGCCCACTGCTGTGCGCCGCTGCGGTCGGCGGTGGCGCCTACCTCGCCGGCAAGAGCCGCGGCAGCACGCAGCAGCGTGAGACTGCGAACGACGACACGATCACGCAGCTGCAGCAGCTCGGCCAGCTGCGCGACCAGGGTGTGCTCACCGACGAGGAGTTCGCGGCCCAGAAGGCGCGGCTGCTGGGCCCGTGACGGCAGACTGCGGGCGCGGCGGGCTGGGGACGCCGTCGCGCCCGCACCGGCGCTCAGGGCAGCTCGCGCGTCGCCGCCTGGTGGATCAGCGTCGCCATCACGCGCCGGCTGACGTCGGTCTCGTAGCTGAGGCCGAGCTTCAGGAAGATCGCGTTGATGTGCTTCTCGACGGCGCGCTTGGTCAGCACCAGCTCGGCGGCGATGCACGCGTTCGACTTGCCGGTCGCGATCTGCGCCAGCACCTCGCGCTCGCGCGGCGACAGCTCCGCCAGCGGGGAGTTGTCGGCGCGCCGCCGCGCGGCGCGCATCCGCTCGATCACGCAGGCGTCGACGTAGGCGCCGCCATGCGCGACGACCTCGATCGCGGCCAGCAGCTGGCGGCTGTCCTGCAGCCGCTCCTTCAGCAGGAAGGCGCGGCCGCCGGAGCCGTCGGCGAGCAGCTCGACGCCGAAGCGCGGCTCGCCGCTGCCGCTCAGCTCGACGACGCCGATCGCGGGATGGCGCCGGCGCAGCTCCTCCGCGATCGGCTGCGGCCGCTCGCGCGACGATGGCAGGCTGCCGGTCACGACGACCGCCGGCCGTTCGCGCGCGACCGCCGCCAGCAGCGCGGCGCGGTCACGGCAGACGGCGACGACCTCGACGCCGTCGCTCGCGGCGAGCACGTGCGCGACCGCCTCGCGCACGAGGAAGCTGTCGTCGGCGAGCGCGAGCGAGATCGGCTCCGCGATCGCCGGCGCGGCGGTGTGGATTGCGGCGAGTCGGCTCATGACGGCCCCCCTTTCGGCGGGTTGCACCGCTTCCAGACGCTGTTCTACCGCAAACCGGGCGAGCGCCCGGTTGGAAGGCGGTCAGAATCGCCGCTCGAGCAGCTGGGCGGTGAGCTGGGCGAGCACGGTGCCGGTGAGCGCGCCGACGGCGACGTCGCCGGGGTAGTGGACGCCGGTGTGGATGCGCGACCAGGCGACGGCGGCGGCGAGCCCGCGCAGCGGCACGGCGGCGCCGGGCAGCACGTGGCCGACCCCGGTCGCGAAGGCGAACGCGGCGGCGGCGTGGCCGGAGGGGAAGGAGGTCGAGTCCGGCATCGGCACGTGCCGCGCCTCGGGCACGTGCAGCCTGGCGCGATCGGGCCGGCGGCGGCCGAGCCGCTTCATCCCCTGGTTCACGACGGTGCTCGTGACGGCGATCGCGGCGAGGCCGTGGACGGCGGCGCGGCGGCCCCGCGGACCGCCCGCCGTCGCGAGCAGTGCGGCAGCCGCGAGCGAGATGCGGGAATAGTCGGCGGCATGAGACAGCTTCGCCATCGCCCTGTCGAGCGCCGGCGTCGGCGTGCGCGCGACCGCCGCGTAGAGCGCGACGTCGAGCCGCTCGGCGTCGGCGAGCCAGCCGCCGCGCTCGGCGGGCGCGCCCGGCGGGTCGGTGCCGGGCGCGTGCGGCGCGCCGGCCGCGGCTGCGCGCGGTGTGTCGGGATCGGTCTCGCTGGCCACGCGGAGATGATCGCGTGAGCAGGCGACGGCTCGCCGCGATCGGCGCGCTCGCGCTCGGCGGCGCGGGGCTGGCGCTGGCGCTCGTCAACGCCGTGCTCGCCTTCCCGCGCGGGCTGATCCTGATCGCCTGCCTGCTCGTCGCGGTCACGGCCGCCTGGCACGGCGCGCTGCGGACCGGCGCCGTGCGCGTCGCGGGGCTGGGGCTCGGCGTCGCCGCGGTCGCGCTGGCATTGCTGCTGCTGACGCGCGAGCGGCTGCTGGCGGAGCTGCTCTCGATCGGCGCCGTGATCGCGGCCGTCGCGCTGATGCGGGTCGCCTTCCACGTCCACGTGCGCCTGCCGGGCAGAGCGCCGCCGCGCAGGCCGGTGCTGTTCTACAACCCGCAGTCGGGCGACGGCAAGGCGGAGCGGTTCAGGCTCGCCGAGGAGGCGCGCGCCCGTGGGATCGAGCCGATCGAGCTGAGACGCGGCGCCGATCTGGAGACGCTCGTGCGCGACGCGGTCGCCGCCGGCGCCGACGGGCTCGCGATGGCCGGCGGCGACGGCTCGCAGGCGATCGTCGCGGCGGTCGCGGCCGAGCACGAGCTGCCGTACGCCTGCATCCCGGCGGGCACGCGCAACCACTTCGCGCTCGACCTCGGCGTCGACCGCGACGACGTCGTCGGCGCGCTCGACGCGTTCGTCGCCGGCGGCGAGCGGCGCGTCGACCTGGCCGAGGTCAACGGCCGCGTCTTCGTCAACAACGTCTCGCTCGGCCTCTACGCCGAGGCGGTCCAGCAGCCCGGCTACCGCGAGGCGAAGCTGCGCACGCTGCTGGGGACGCTGCCGGAGGCGCTCGGCCCCGACGGCGACGGCCCCGACCTGCGCTGGCGCGGCCCCGGCGGCCACGAGCACCGCGCCGGCGCCGCGATCCTCGTCTCCAACAACCGCTACCGTCTCGGCCGCGCGATCGGCTCCGGCACGCGCCCGCGGATCGACGACGGCCGGCTCGGCGTGACCGTGCTCGGCTCCTCGATCGGCGGCGGCCGCCGCGGGCTGCTGCCGCAGCGCCCGTGGCGCGGCTGGACGGCGCCGGAGTTCGACGTCGACGCCGATCACACGGTGGTAGCAGGGATCGACGGCGAGGCTGCGAGACTGGCGCCGCCGTTGCGCTTCCGCATTCGCGCCGGCGTGCTGCGGGTGCGGATCGCCGGCGGCCATCCCGGCGCCTCGCCCTCCGCGGCGCTGCCGGACGGGTTCATCGACAGCGTCCGCGCGCTCGTGCGGATCGCACGAACAGGCAAGGAGCGGTGATGGAGATCTTCGAGGCCGAGATCAAGGAGACGCTGAGACGCGAGCAGGTCGCCGAGCGCCTGCGGACGCTCGCCGACATGCTCGCCCGCCACAACGAGGTCGAGTTCGAGCGCGGCGGAATGCGCTTCAAGGTGAAGGTCCCCGACGAGGTCCAGCTGAAGGTCGAGCTGGAGATCGAGAGCGACGAGCGCGAGCTGGAGATAGAGCTGAAGTGGTGAGTGCTCAGCTCGCGTCGGGCGCGCCCGCGCGCAGGCCGGCGAGCAGCAGCGCGAGGTAGCGCTCGGGGGAGCGGGGGACGTCGGGGGTCGCGGCCGCGCCGAGCATGCGGTTGGCGATCACGAGGTCCTCCGCGTCGAGCGAGGGATGCAGCTCGCCGCTCGCGTGGGCGTGCGCGACGAGCGGCTCCAGCAGCTCCAGCATCATCGCTCTCAGCCGCCCGCGGATCTCCGGGTCGAGCTGGTGGGCGAGCGCCTCGACGAGGCCGCGGTTGGCCTCCTGCGAGGCGAGCGCGGCCTGCAGGAAGCGCGCCAGCGCGGTCTCGGCCGGCGCGCTGGCGAGGATCTCGTCGCGGACCGGGAGGAGCGTCTCCAGCAGCGTCGCCGAGACGGCGACGACGAGGTCGCCCTTGGTCGGGAAGTGGCGGTAGAGGGTCGCGATGCCGACCCCTGCGCGGCGCGCGATCTCGTCGACGCCGATCGTCAGCCCCTGCTCGCGGAAGGCGTCGGTCGCGACCGCGATCAGGTGCGCGCGGTTGCGCTGGGCGTCGCGCCGCGGGGCGCGTGAGGGGGAGGGCGTCGGCATGCTCCGCACAGGATATACCGGAGGGATCCCTCCGTTTGGTGCTACTGTGGTCTGCGATACGGAGGGTTCCCTCCGCTAAAGGCCCCGACCTCACCGCTCCTCTCCATGACCGCACCTCCCCGCCAGTCCCACCAGCGCACGCTCTCGATCCTCGCGATCGGCGCGCTCGCGTTCGCGCTCGCGCAGACGACCGTCATCCCCGCGCTCGGCGACATGCAGCACGACCTCGGCGTCTCCTCCAGCGACGTCACCTGGCTCGTCACCGCCTACTTCCTCGTCGCCTCGATCGCGACGCCGATCTTCGGCCGCCTCGGCGACATGTTCGGCAAGGAGCGCTACCTCGCCGTCTCGCTCGCCCTCTTCGCCGTCGGCTCGGTCGTCTGCGCCTTCGGCGACTCGCTCACGCTGATGATCGTCGGCCGCGGCCTGCAGGGCATGGGCGGCGGCGTCTTCCCGCTCTCCTTCGGGATCGTCCGCGACGAGTTCCCGCGCGAGCGCGTCCCCTCCGGCATCGCCCTGCTCGGCGCCGTCGCCGGCATCGGCGGCGCGATCGGCCTGCCGCTCGGCGGCCTGCTCGCCGACCAGGTCGGCTTCCACTGGATCTTCTGGCTCTCCGCCGCGATGGGCGTCGTCTCGACGATCGCGATCGTCAAGTTCGTGCCCGAGTCGCCGGTCCGCACCCCCGGCAGACTCGACCTCGCCGGCGCCGGCATCCTCGCCGTCGGCCTCTCCGGCGTGCTGATCGGGATCTCGCGCGCCAACGACTGGGGCTGGGGCTCGACCAGGACGCTCGGCCTGATCGCCGCCGGCCTCGTCGTGCTCGCGCTGTTCGTGCTGTTCGAGCGCCGCCACGAGCAGCCGCTGATCAACATGAGAACGATGGCGCGCCGGCCGGTGCTGACGACCAACCTGTCGACGCTGCTGGTCGGCTTCGGCCTCTTCGGCACGTTCGTGCTCGTGCCGCAGCTGGCCGAGCTGCCGGAGGCGACCGGCTACGGCTTCGGCCTCAACGCGACCGTCGCCGGCCTGCTGATGGCGCCGGGCGGCCTGATGATGATCCTCGTCGCGCCGCTGGTCGGGCGGATCGGCGAGAGAAGCGGCTCGAAGCTGCCGCTCGTCGTCGGCTGCCTCGTCGCCGCCGCCGGGCTCGTCGGGATGGCGCTCGCGCACTCCTCGATCGCGCTGATCATCCTCTGGGTCTGCATCCTCAACGCCGGCGTCGGCGCCGCCTTCGCCGCGCTGCCGAACCTGATCGTGCAGGCGGTCGACGCGCACGAGACCGGCGAGGCGACCGGCGTCAACACGATCATGCGCAACATCGGCGCCTCGATCGGCTCGCAGGTCGCGGCGTCGATCGTCGCGGGCCATCTGCTGGCGACCGGGCTGCCCGAGGACCAGGGCTTCAAGCTCGCCTTCCTGATGGGCGCCGCGGGCGGTCTGGCGGCCGGCCTGCTGGCGCTGCTGATCCCCGCGCGCAGGGCACTGACTCGACAGGCGACCGCTTCGCACGCTACGGTCGCCGCTGAGACCGCATGAGTTCGGCGGTCAGGGAGAGAGGGCGGCAGTCATGTTCCGCAACATCCTCGTCGGCGTCGACGGCTCGCCAGCGAGCGACCGCGCGTTGGAGCGCGCCGTCGAGCTGGCCCGTGACGGCCATGCGCGCCTGACGCTGCTGACGGCGGTCCCGAAGCCGCCCGGCTTCGCCGCCGGGATGGGCGACGCGAGCGCCGTCGCGGCGCTCGTGGAGGGGCTCGACCGGGAGGCGCTGGCGCGGCTCGCCGAGGCGGTCGCGGCGATCCCGGACGAGCTGCCGGTGACGACGCTCGTCTCGCGCAGACCGGTCTGCCGCGCGCTGCTGGAGCGCGTCTCGACCGGCTGCCACGACCTCGTCGTCGTCGGCACGCGCGATCACGGCCGCCTGCGGCGCTGGCTCAGCGGCTCGGTCAGCCGCGCGATGATCCGCCGCTGCGAGGTGCCGGTGCTGGTCGTCCACGACGACCGGCCGCAGCCGACGCGCCGCTCCGTGGTGCGCTTGACGCGCCGCCGGCCGTCGAGCAGCATGCCGGCGCATGAGCGCATCCGAGCCGCCTGAGCCCGCCGAGCCCGCCGGCGCGTCGCCGATCAGCGGCGGCGCCTATCTGCGGCTGATCGCGCTCGGTGCGCTGATCGGCATCCCGGCGGCGCTGCTCGCGGTCGGCTTCCTCGCGCTCGTCCATCAGCTCGAAGAGTGGCTCTGGACCGACCTGCCGGACGCGCTCGGCTACGACAGCGCGCCGTGGTTCCTCGTGATCGGGCTGCCGCTCGTCGGCGCCGCGATCGTCTACCTCGCGCGCACGCTGCTGCCCGGCGACGGCGGCCACAGCCCGCTCGGCGGCCTCAACGCCAACCCGACGCCGCCGAGATTCGGCCTCGGCGTCGCGCTCGCCGCGCTCGGCACGCTGCCGTTCGGGATCGTGCTCGGCCCGGAGGCGCCGCTGATCGCGCTCGGCTCGGTCGTCGGGCTGTCGCTGACCGCGTGGGTGAGACTGAACGAGGAGGAGCGCGGCGTCGTCGCGATCGGCGGCTCGTTCGCGGCGATCGCGGCGCTGTTCGGCGGCCCGCTGGTCGCCGGCGTGCTGCTGATCGAGGCCGGCATCGCGAAGGGGAGAGCGCTGATCGCGGCGCTCGTGCCGGGCCTCGTCGCGGCCGCGATCGGCTACACGATCTTCGTCGGGGTCGGCGACTGGGGCGGGATCGACGCGCAGAAGCTGTCGATCCCGGGGCTGCCGGCGTACCACGGGACGAAGCTGCGCGACCTCGCGATCGCGGTCGTCGTCGGCCTGCTGGCGGCGCTCGTGATGGCGGTCGTGCGGCGGCTCGGCGGCGCGATCGCCGAGCGCGGCCCGAGACGGCTCGGCCTCGCCGGGCTGCTGTTCGGCGGCGCGCTCGCGATCGGCCTGCTGACGCAAGTGGCGGTCTGGCTCGGCGCCGAGTCGGGCCAGGTGCTGTTCTCGGGCCAGTCGTCGGTCGCGACGCTCACCGCCGAGGGCTCGGTCGGGATCGTCCTGCTGCTGATCGTCGCGAAGGGCCTCGCCTACACCGTCTCGCTCTCCGCCGGCTTCCGCGGCGGCCCGATCTTCCCGGCGATATTCCTCGGCGTCGCGCTCGCGACGCTGGCCGTGATCGCGTTCGACATCTCGCCGACGGTCGCGGTCGCGATCGGCGCGGCGGCCGGCATGGCCGCGCAGTCGCGCCTGCTGTTCGCCCCGCTCGTGCTGGCGACCCTGCTGACCGGCACCGGCGGCCTCGACACCGGCCCCGCCGCCGTCCTCGCCGCCTCCGCCGCCTGGGTCGCGACGATGGCGCTCGACAGACGCGACGCGGCCCGCCAGCAGGCGAACCTCGCCGTCCTCCAGGACGCGACGGCGGCCGCGCCGGCGCGCTAGGACGTCGCCCGCGGGTCCGGGCCCTCGGTCGCGAGCAGGAGGTCGCGCAGGTCGGCGGCGAGGCGGCGCTGGAGGTCGGGGTCGATCGCGCCGAACAGCTCCTGCTCGGCGGCGTCGTTGGCGGCCATCACGACCTCGGAGCGGTCGCGGCCGCTGTCGGTCAGCACGACCAGCACCTGGCGGCGGTCGTGGCGGTCGACCTCGCGTCTGACCCAGCCCTGCTCCTCCAGCCGCGTGATGCGGTTCGTGATCGCGCCGGAGGTCAGCTGCGCGACGTCCTGCAGGTCGCCCATCGTGAGCGTGCCGCCGAGCCGTCTCAGCGAGCAGAGGATCTCCTTCTCCCACAGCTCGATGCCCTGCTTGGCGAGCCGGCGTCTGACCTCGGTGTCGACGTGGTGGGCCGCCCGCCGCAGCCGCCACGCGACCGCCTTCGCGGTCAGGTCGCGCTCGGGGAAGAGGTCGTGCAGGTAGTCGAGGATCGCGTCGACGCGATCGGGGGCAGTGTCGCGCACGGAAGACATCTCGAACGAGAACTCTAGCGACCGTAAAGAATCTTCACGTTGAAGGAATCTGTTACCTTCACGTTCAAGTAATGAGCGGTCAAAGGTTGTGAGTCAGGCGATGGGGACGGTTTCGATGCAGGCGACGGCGAGCGACGAGGCGAAGCGCCGGACGGTGGTGCTGACGGTCGCGCTGGCGGTGCTCGGCGTCTTCGTCACCTACGTGCCGATCACGTCGGTCAGCGTCTCGCTGACGAGCATCGGCGCGGCGACCGGGGCCGGCACCTCCGACCTGCAGTGGATCACCGACGGCTACATCATCCCGATGGCCGCGACGATCCTCTCGGCCGGCGTCTTCGGCGACCTCCACGGCCGCCGCCGCGTCTACCTGATCGGGATGGCGTTGACGGTCGCCGGCGCGCTCGTCGCCGGGCTCGCCGACACGCTCACCGGGATGAGCGCCGTCCACCTGCTGTGGGTCGGCCAGGCGATCTGCGGCGCGGGCGCCGGCCTGCTGCTGCCGACGACGCTGGCGCTGATCGCGCACGCCGTCCCGGACCTGCGCGACCGCGCCAGATACGTCGCGCTGTGGGCGACCGGGCTGGTCGGCGGCCTGGCGATCGGGCCGATCCTCTCGGGCCTGATCCTCGAGCACGCCGGCTGGGGCTGGATCTTCGCGCCGACGACGCTGCTCGCGCTGCTGGCCGGCGCGGCCGCCGCCGCCTGGCTGCCGGAGTCGAAGGCGCCGGCCGGCCGCCACCTCGACTGGCCCGGCCAGATCACCGCGACGATCGCGATCGCCGCCTCGATCTTCGGCGTGATCGAGGGCGGGCAGAGCGGCTGGGGCTCGCCGCAGGCGGTGATCGGGCTGGCGCTCGGCGCCGTCGCGCTGGTCGCCTTCGTCGTCGCCGAGCACCGCTCCTCCTCGCCGCTGATGGAGCTGCAGCTGTTCCGCCGCCCGGCCTTCAGCGCGGCGTCGCTGTCGGCGCTCGTCGCGCTCTTCGCGATCGTCGGCACGCTCTTCCTGCTGAGCCTCTTCTTCGGCGGCGTGCAGGGCCTCTCGCCGCTGGAGATCGGCTGGCGGCTGCTGTTCGTCAACGGCGTCACCGCGCTCGTCAACCCGTTCGTCGGCCGCCTGCTGGCGCGCACGAAGCCGCTGGCGGTGCTCGCCGCCGGGCTCGCGCTCGCGGCCGTCGCGATGCTGCTGCTGACCGGCCTGCAGGACGAGACCGCGTTCGTCCCGACGGTCTGGCGGCTGGCGGTGCTCGGCGTCGCCGACGCGCTGATGCTGAGCGCCGTCGCGGTCGCCGCGATCGACGCCGTGCCGCACAGGCTGGCCGGCATGGCCGCCGCCGCCAACACCGCGCTGCGGCAGTACGGCGGCGCGCTCGGCCCGGCGGTGCTCGGCGTGATCCTCACCAGCCGCGTCGCCGACGGCGCCTCGAGAGCGTCGGCGCTGCACACGGCGCTGCTGGTGAACGCGGTGCTGCTGGCGCTCGCCGCGCTCGCCTGCCTGCTCACGGCGCGCCGCGCCACCTGAGACACTGCCGCCCGGATGTGGCGGCCGGACCGGATCGCGTGGTGGACGGGAGCGCTGTTCGCGCTCGGCTCGCTGCTGTTCCTGATCCCCGGGATCGCGGCGCTCGGGTCGAGCGCGACCTGGATCGGCTTCGGCTTCGCGACCGGCTCGGTCTTCTTCACGAGCGCGGCGCTGCTGCAGCTGGTCGCCGCCTCCGAGGCGCCGCACCGCGGCAGGCCCAGACACGAGCGGACGCTGCTGCGGCCGCGCGGCTGGCTGCCGCAGCGGGTCGACTGGGTCGCGGCGGCGGTGCAGTTCCCCGGCACGATCCTCTTCAACGTCAACACCTTCGTCGCGCTCGACCACGCGCTCGACCCGCATCAGATGGACGTGCGCGTGTGGGGGCCGGACATGATAGGCAGCGCCTGCTTCCTGATCGCCTCCACGCTCGCGTTCGCCAACGCCGAGCACCGCTGGCTGTCGTTCCGCCCGCGCGACCTCGACTGGCAGATCGCCGCCTGGAACCTGCTCGGGTCGATCTTCTTCGGCATCTCCGCGGTCGCCGCCTTCGTCGAGCCGTCGACCGGCGACCCCGTCAACGACGCGATCGCCAACGGCGGCACAGCGGCCGGCGCCGCCTGCTTCCTGATCGGCGCGCTGCTGCTGCCGCTGCAGGCCGAGCGCCAGCAGCGGCGGCTGCGCGCGCCTGGTCGCGACGACGACCGTCCGGCGGATGGCGCGCAGGCACTCGGTACGGCCTAATCGGCCGATGCACACCAGACATCTCACCACCACCATCCGCGCTGCCGGCGGCGCGCTCGCCGCGAGCCTCGTCGCGCTGACGCTCTCGGCGGCGCCGGCCAACGCCGGGATCGTGCACTTCTGCAGCCAGGTGCTGAATCCGGGCTCGTACTGCGACAGCAGCAGCGTGAGCAGCCCGGTGACCTCGATATACGCGACCGCGACCGCGGGCGGCGACATCGCGGCGAAGGTCTTCTTCAGCGGCGGCGGCGACACCGGCTACACGCAGAACAGCACGCCCGGCGTGCTGACCGCGTGCGTGGTCCCGCTCGGAGGCGGGGGATTCGCGCGCGTCCGCAACCCCGGCGCCGCCGCGCACTCCTACACCGCGACCGTCTACTCCTGGCCCGACTACGCCCCCGGCTGCTAGGCGAACAGCGAGACGACGCCGGCGATCAGGGCGGCGACGCCGAGCGCGATCGCGGTCAGCGAGCCGATCCGGCGCCACTTCGCGCCGCTTCTGTGGCCGGCGACGATCTCTCTTTCGCTGCGGGTGGAGACGAGCAGGCGGCCGTCGCCGGGGCCGAAGACGAGCCGGCCTGCCTCGTCGCCGACCTCGCCGTGGACGTACAGCCGCGCGCCCGGCCGCAGCACCCACTCCTCGACCTCGAAGCCGATCGTGCCGCTGTCGTTGCCGCCGAGCAGGATCGAGGCGAACGAGCTGGCGCTGCCGCTGCCGAGCCCGTCCATCCGGTTGACCG
Organism: Conexibacter sp. CPCC 205762; assembly: GCF_030646155.1. Taxonomy (GTDB): domain Bacteria; phylum Actinomycetota; class Thermoleophilia; order Solirubrobacterales; family Solirubrobacteraceae; genus Conexibacter. The sequence continues at coordinate 40,980 of NZ_JAUTDN010000011.1, read as the reverse complement.
ACTTCTCGGGGTGGTCGATCTCGGCGCCGACGGCGGTCACGACCAGCCGGCCGGAGCCGTCGGAGACCGCGAACGCCGCCTCGGAGCTGAAGTCGGAGACGACGTCGCTCTTCTCGACGCGGCGCGTGCGGACGTTGCCTCTGTCGTCGCGCGTGCGCTCGTTCTCCCACCAGCGGTGGGTGACGCGCGTGCGGTGCCAGACGACGTCGGCTCTCGTCTCGGGCGCGTGGATCAGCTGACCCTCGGCCTCGGCGACGCCGATCACCTCGGCCCGCTGGGAGAAGCTGCCGCCGCCGACCTCGTCGCCGACGCCGCGCGCCAGATCGGCCAGCTCGCCGCAGGTGGAGGTGCTGGTGAGCGTCAGCGCGGAGGCGGCGGCCTCCTGCTTTCTGGCGCTGCGGAAGCCCAGCCAGGCGAGCAGGAAGAGGACCAGCGCGGCCCCGACACAGGCGAAGAACATCGAACGCTTCCCTCCAAGGAAGAGACGCGCCCCGCCCGGTGCGGGGCGCCTTCTTCCAGGTGATCGGCTACTTCATCGCAGCCTGGAGGTTCTCGTCGATCGCGGCGAGGAACTCCTGGGTGGTGAGGAACGGCTGGTCGGGACCGACGAGCAGCGCCAGGTCCTTCGTCATCTTGCCGCTCTCGACCGTCTCGATGCAGACGCGCTCGAGCGTCTGCGCGAACTCGCTGACCTCCGGCGTGTCGTCCATCCGGCCGCGCGCGGCGAGGCCGCGGGTCCAGGCGAAGATCGACGCGATCGGGTTGGTCGAGGTCGGCTTGCCCTGCTGGTGCTGGCGGTAGTGGCGCGTGACCGTGCCGTGCGCGGCCTCGGCCTCGACGGTCTTGCCGTCGGGCGTCGTCAGCACGGAGGTCATCAGGCCGAGCGAGCCGAAGCCCTGCGCGACGGTGTCGGACTGGACGTCGCCGTCGTAGTTCTTGCAGGCCCAGACGTAGCCGCCCTCCCACTTCATCGCGGCGGCGACCATGTCGTCGATCAGACGATGCTCGTAGGTGATGCCGGCGGCGTCGAAGTCGGCCTTGAACTCGGCGTCGAAGACCTCCTGGAAGAGGTCCTTGAAGCGCCCGTCGTACTTCTTCATGATCGTGTTCTTGGTCGACAGGTAGACCGGGAAGCCGCGATCGAGGCCGTAGCGCATCGACGCGCGCGCGAAGTCGCGGATCGAGTCATCGACGTTGTACATCGCCATCGCGATGCCGCTGCCTCTGAAGTCGTAGACGTTCAGCTCGATCGGCTCGCCGCCGTCCTTGGGCGTGTACGTGAGCGTCAGCGTGCCCTCGCCCGGGATCAGCGTGTCGGTCGCGCGGTACTGGTCGCCGAAGGCGTGACGGCCGATCACGATCGGCTTCGTCCAGCCCGGCACCAGGCGCGGGATGTTCGAGATCACGATCGGCTCGCGGAAGACGACGCCGCCGAGGATGTTGCGGATCGTGCCGTTCGGCGAGCGGTACATCTCCTTCAGGCCGAACTCCTCGACGCGCGCCTCGTCGGGCGTGATCGTCGCGCACTTGACGCCGACGCCGTACTGCTTGATCGCGTTCGCCGCGTCGACCGTGATCTGGTCGTTGGTCGCGTCGCGCGACTCCATCCCGAGGTCGTAGTACTTCAGCTCGACATCGAGGTAGGGGAGGATCAGCTGGTCCTTGATGAACTGCCAGATGATCCGGGTCATCTCGTCGCCGTCCAGCTCGACGATGGGGTTCTGCACCTTGATCTTGGCCATGGAAGCTCTGATGTCCTTGTTCGAGTCCGGAACGCCGCAGGATATTGGGGCGGCACGGATGCCGTCCGCCCGCGCGTGGTATGGATCTCGGCCATGCCGTCCACGCTGAGCGCGAGAGCCGCGCGCCGCATCGCGCTCGCTGCGCAGGGGTTCGCCGACAGACGGCCGGCCGGCGCGGTCACGGCGCGTCACCTGCGCAGAGCGATCGCCCAGCTCGGGCTGCTGCAGCTCGACTCCGTCAACGTCTTCTCGCGCACCCACTACGTGCCGCTCTTCTCGCGGCTGGGCCCGTATCCGCGCGACGCGCTCGACCGCATGGCCGCGCACACCGACGGCCGCGTCAGACGCGAGCTGTTCGAGTACTGGGCGCACGAGGCGTCGCTCGTGCCGCTGGCGCTGCAGCCGCACCTGCGCTGGCGGATGGCGCGTGCCGGGCAGGACGCCTGGGGTGGCGTGCGGCGGATCGCGAGCGAGCAGCCGGAGCTGGTCGCGCGGGTGAAGCAGCTGGTGCGGGAGCGCGGGCCGATCCGTGCCGGCGAGACCGACTCCGAGCGCGCCGTCAAGCAGCCGGGCGAGATGTGGAACTGGCACGACGGCAAGGTCGCGCTGGAGTGGCTGTTCTGGTCGGGCCAGGTGACGGCGGCGCGGCGGATCAACTTCGAGCGCCGCTACGACCTGATGGAGCGGGTGCTCCCGCCGGCGCTGCTGGAGCAGCCGACGCCGCCGGTCGAGGAGTCGCAGCGCGAGCTGCTGCGGGTCGCGGCGAGAGCGCACGGCGTCGCGACCGAGCCCGACCTCGGCGACTACTTCCGCCTGCCGCGGAGGGAGTCGAAGCTGCGCGTCGCGGAGCTGGTCGAGGCCGGCGAGCTGGAGCCGGTGACCGTCGAGGGCTGGGACGCGCCCGCCTACCTGTGGCCGCAGGCGCGCAAGCCGCGCAGGGTCGAGGCGCGCGCCCTGCTGAGCCCGTTCGACTCGCTCATATGGTTCCGCCCGCGGACCGAGCGGATCTTCGGCTTCCACTACCGGATCGAGATCTACACGCCGCAGCCCAAGCGCGTCTACGGCTACTACGTGCTGCCGTTCCTGCTCGGCGACGCGCTCGTCGGCCGCGTCGACCTCAAGTCAGACCGCCAGGCCGGCCTCCTGCGCGTGCAGGGCGCCTACCTCGAAGCGGGCGCCGAGGCCGACCGCGTCGCGCCCGAGCTGGCCGCCGAGCTGGCGGTCACGGCCGCCTGGCTGGGGCTGGAGAACGGCGTCGTCGTCGGCGGCAGAGGCGACCTCGCGGCACCACTGCGCGCCGCCGTCTGCGTAGTTCAGTAGTCCACTACTGAAGACGCCGCAGACGTGCGCGCGGAGACTGCGCGCCATGAACATCTTCGTCGCCTTCATCCCCTGGGTCCTCTTCAGCGTCGTCTCGCAGCGCGACGACGTCGCTGTCGCCGGGCTCGTCGCGCTCGTCGCCGCGATAGCGATTGCACTGCCCTCGTTCGCGAAGGGCAGACCGAAGATCCTCGACATCGGCGCGATCGTCTCGTTCGCGGCCTTCGCGGCGATCGGGCTCGCGGCCGGCAACGACGCCGAGTGGCTGACCAACTTCGCGCGCGGCCTCGCGACCGCCGCGCTCGCCGCCGTCGCGCTGCTGTCGCTGCTGTTCACGCCGTTCACCGAGCAGTACGCGAGAGAGACCACGCCGCCGGAGATCTGGGAGTCGCCGATCTTCAAGCGCGTCAACCGCGAGCTGACGCTGATGTGGGGGCTCGTCTTCGCCGCGATGGTCCCGTTCCACATCCTCGCCGGCGCGATCGACACGCAGCGCGCCAACACCTTCTTCAACTGGGTGATCCCGATCGGCCTGATCGTCTGGGCCGTCAAGCGGACCGAGGCCGTCAGCGCCGCCGCCGGCGACGAGGCCGACCGCAAGCAGGCCGCCACCCCTGACACGCGGAGCATCGCATGAGCCACTCCCTCCTCCATCGCAGCCACCCGGCGATCGCGCCGAAGTTCGGCGACGACGACTTCCAGTTCGGCTTCGAGATCGCGCTCGGCGCGACCTACCGCGGCGCCGCCGACGTCGGCGAGGTGCTGGCGACGGCCGAGCGGATCAAGAACGGCGACGCCGACGCCTGGGTGCGCGAGTGGAGCGCGACCGCCGGCGCCGCCTGGGCCGCCGCCGGCGGCGCGGAGCAGAAGGGCCGCCGCGTCAGCGCGCTCTCCGGCTACCGCCGCGCGGCGACCTACTACGCGACCGCGCTGCACGCGATCGCGCGCAGCAGCGAGGCCGCGCGCCGCGACGAGATCTGGCGCCGCCACCGCGCCTGCTGGGAGAAGGTCGTCGACCTGACGCCGAAGCCGGGCGAGCGCTACGCGATCGCGTACGAGCAGACGACGCTGCCGGGCTGGTTCTTCCCCGCGCTCGACGCGCAGCCGGGCGAGCGGCGGCCGACGGTCGTGATGGTCAACGGCAGCGACGGCGCGACCTCGCAGCTGTGGGTCCACGGCGGCGCCGCCGCGGCCGAGCGCGGCTGGCACTGGACGACCTTCGACGGCCCCGGCCAGCAGTCGGCGCTGTTCGAGCAGGGGATCCCGTTCCGCCACGACTGGGAGGCGGTGCTGACGCCGGTGCTCGACACGCTGCTGCAGCGTCCCGACGTCGACCCCGAGCGGATCGTCGTCGTCGGCATCAGCCAGGCCGGCTTCTGGGTGCCGCGCGCGCTCGCCTTCGAGCACCGCTTCGCGGCCGCGGTCGTCGACCCGGGCGTGACCGACGTCGCCAGCTCCTGGATCGACCCGCTGCCGGGCTCGCTGCGCAAGGAGCTGGCGGAGGGCAAGCAGCAGCAGTTCGACCGCAACATGCACGTCGGCGAGCTGATCTCGCCCTCGACGCGCGCCGTGCTCTCCTTCCGCGGCGAGCCGTACGGGATCGGCTCCGACTCGCGCTACGAGCTGTACAGAGCGGTCGAGGCCTACCGCCTCGGCGACGAGGTCGGGCAGATCGCGACACCGCTGCTGATCACCGACCCGGAGGGCGAGCAGTTCTGGCCGGGCCAGTCGCAGGCGCTGCTGGAGCGGCTGCCGGGCGTCGCCGAGCTGGTCGCCTTCGCCGCCGCCGACGGCGCCGGCCGCCACTGCGAGCCGCTCGCCTCCGCCGCGCGTGACGCGGTCGTCTTCGACTGGCTGGAGGAGCGGCTCTCGCGCTAGCCCGAGAAGGAGCCTCCGGCGAGTTCTCGCTAGCTGAACAAGGCCGTAGGCCGCCGTTCAGCCCAGCTCGCGCCGGTCGCTGACGCCGAGCTTCTGCATCGCGCGGTAGATGTGCGACTCGACGGTGCGGACCGACAGCACCAGCCGGTCGGCGATCTCCGCGTTGCTGAGCCCGCGCGCGGCCAGCTCGACCAGCTGCGCCTCGCGCGGGGTGAGCGCGATCGCCGGGCCGTCGAGGCCGTCGACCGGCGGCGGCGTCCCGCCGCTGCCGCGCTCGTGCAGCTCGGTCCGCCGTGCGGCGGCGCGGCGGGCGCTGTCGTCACGGCCGGCGCGGACGAAGGCGGAGGCCGCGTCGGCGCTGGCCTCGGCGGCGCAGCGCAGCGCGCCGATCGCCTCGAAGGCGTCGGCGGCGGCCAGCAGCGCGGCGCCGTCGCCGCTCGCCTTGGCGGCGGCGTGCGCGGCCCAGACGGCGGCGAGCGGCGCGTCGGTCCGCTCGGCCATCAGCGCCAGCGGCGTCGCGACCTGCCGCGCCGGCGCGCCCAGCCGCAGCGCGTCGTAGCTGAGCAGGCCGGCGTAGAACGGCGTCAGCGTCATCTCGGCCGCGACCTCCAGCAGCTGCTCGACGGCGCGCGGCCGGTCGCCGCGGGCGGCCAGCTCCCACGCCTCCGCGCGCGCGACGTACGGCTGCTGGTTCGGCATCGCCCCGCTCTCCGGCAGCGCGCCGCGCATCCGCGTAAGCGCCGCGCTCGCGCCCGCCTCGTCGCCGTCGGCGGCGGCCGCGACGACCTGGTAGGCGCGCGTGATCGCGAGCACGCCGATGCCGTCGCGCCGCTCGAGTTGCAGCTCCGCCTCGGCGAGCCAGCGGTGCGCGTCGGGCAGCCGCCCGGCGTACCAGTCGAGCGCGCCGATGCCGACGGCGGTGAAGCCCGCCGCGACGGGATCCTCGACGCGCACGGCGAGCGCGAAGTCGCTCGCCAGCTCGCCGCGCAGCCGCTCCCAGTCGATCCCGCTCTCGATCGCGACCGTGCTCCAGAGGATCTGCGCGATCTCCTCGCTCGCGCCCGGCAGCGGGAAGGCCGGCCGGATCTCCCGCGCCAGCGCCAGCGCGGCGCCGCTCTCGCCGGCGTAGAACAGCTGCGCGACGTGCAGCGGCGCGAGCTGACGGCGCAGCCCCGGCTCGGTCTCGGGGTCGGCGAGCAGCGCCTCGGTCTCGGCGCGGTTGCCGCCGTAGATGTCGCTCGCGACCGCGGCCGACCAGATCCGCAGCGGCGCCAGCCGCTTTCTCCAGCGGTCGCCGGGCCACCAGTCGCGCGCCCGCTGCAGCAGCGCGAACAGCGTCTCCTGGTCGCGCAGCGCCCAGTAGAGCGGCGCGCCGCGCAGCTCCAGGTAGGCGAAGGCGGCCTCCTCGTCGAGCGCCTCGCCCTCGGCGGCGGCGAGCAGCGCCTCCGCCTCGGCGAACCGCTCCTGCGCCTGCAGCGCTCTCGCCAGCAGCAGCGTCGCGGCGAAGCCGGCGCCGCCGTCGCGCGCGAGCGTCGCGAGCTTGACGCCGAGCGCGGGGTCGCCGGAGCGGGTGGCGGCGTCGGCGGCGCCGAGCAGCAGCGGCGGCGGCAGCGGCTCGCCGGCGTCGAGCAGCCAGCGCGCGACGCGCAGCGCGTCGTCGCCGTCGAGCAGCTCGCGCGTGCGCACGGCGGCGGCCAGCTCGCGGCGCGTCGCGCGGGCCCGCAACGGCCCGATCTCGGCCTGCAGCGTCTCGCCGTAGAGCGGATGCGCGAGCCGCACCTCGTCGTCAGCTCCGACCGTGATCAAAGCTCGCCGCTCCGCCGCCAGCAGCGCCTGCTCGCCGGCCAGCTCGACCAGCTCGTCGGCGCGCAGCGGCTCGCCGAGCGCCAGCAGCTCCAGCAGCCGCCGTTCGTCGTCGCCGAGCGCGGCCATCCGCGCGCCGACCAGCTCGACCAGCGTCTGGCTGACGGCAGGGCGCGACTCCAGCCGCCACAGCCCGCGCCGCTGCACCAGCGCGTCCGCGTCGAGCGCGCCCGCGACCAGCTCGCGCAGGTAGAGCGCGTTGCCGCCGCTGCGCTCGTGCAGCCAGTGCAGCGCGCCCTGTTCGAGCGGTCCGCCGAGCGACCGTTCGACGACGGCGGCGGTCTGCGCGGGCGTGAACGGCGCCAGCTCCAGCCGCCGCGCGCCGGCGTCCTTCCACAGCGAGACGATCGCGTCGGGACAGGGCTCGCCGGAGCGGACGGTCGCGACGACGAAGGCGGCGCCGCTCTCGACCAGGTGCAGCACGAGCGCGGCTGACGGCGGGTCGAGCAGCTGCGCGTCGTCGACGGCGACGAGCAGCGGCATCGTGCCGGCCTGCTCGCGCAGCGCCGCGAGGCCGCCGCGCAGCAGGCCGAGCAGGTCGTCGGCGCGGGCGGCGGCGGGGACGACGCCGGCGAAGGCGCCGAGCGGCACGGCGGCCGCCGAGCGGGTCGCGTGGACGCGCGCGACATGCACGCCGCCGCTCTCGGCGGCATCGACCGCGGCCCGCGCCAGCCGCGACTTGCCGACCCCGGCGCCGCCGCCGACGACGACCGCGGGAAGGCTGTCGGCACGCGCGGCGGCGATCAGCGCCAACTCCTGCTCGCGCGCGACGAGCGGCCATTCGGGCATGCGCCTACTGTGCCAGCTCGGTCGGCTCGCCGATCTCCAGCCAGCGGATCTTCGCGGCCAGCGCCGGCTGCGTCGTGAACGCCTCCTCGACGACGGCGCGCCCCTCGCGGAAGTGCGACCAGCCCTCGTAGTGGATCGGGACGATCGTGCGCGGCTGCAGCAGCTGGCTCAGCTCGACCGCCTCGCTCGCGTTGAGCGTGTAGCGCAGCGGGCCGGTGACGGGGAAGCGGACGCCGCCGAGATGGAGGATCGCGGTGCCGACGTCGAGCCGCTCGGCGACCTGCTTGACGCCGTCGTAGAGGACGGTGTCGCCGCTGATCCAGAAGACGCCGTGCGGCTGCCCCTCCCACTTCAGCGCGAAGCCGATCACGTCACCGACGATCGGCTTGCTGAGCGGCGGGCCGTGGCGGCAGGGCGTGGCGGTGATCTCCAGCGGCAGCTTGCCCTCCGCCTCCAGCCGGGTCGTCTCCCACGGCGCCAGCCCGCGCACGTCGCCGGTCGCGCCGGCCAGCCGCCGCGCCCCCGGCTGCGTCGTCACGATCGTCCCCGCGCGCGGCAGGAAGGCGCGGCCGGCGGCGTCGAGGTTGTCCTCGTGATGGTCGTGGCTGAGCAGGACCGCGTCGATCGCGCCCAGCTCCTCCGGCCCCAGCGCCGGCCCGGCCAGCTTTCTCGACGACGTGCCCCAGCCGAAGTTGTATCTGCGCCCCGGCGCGTCGAACGTCGGATCGGTCAGCAGCCGCCAGCCGCCGACCTCGATCAGCGCCGTCGGCCCGCCGACGTGCGTGATCCGGACCGTCTCAGAGGAGTCCATGGCGGCACGCTATGCGCCGGGCGCAGCCGCGGTCAAACGAGGTCAATATGAGACTCAGTCTCATTAATGCTACGGTGCCGCCATGAGAAAGCTGCCCGTGACCGTCCTCTCCGGCTTCTTGGGGGCTGGCAAGACCACCCTGCTGGAGCACGTCCTGCGCAATCGCGAGGGGCGGCGCGTCGCCGTGATCGTCAACGACATGAGCGAGGTCAACGTCGACGCCGAGCTGGTGCGCAGAGGCGACGCGGCGATCGACCACGTCGCCGAGAGACTGGTCGAGCTGAGCAACGGCTGCATCTGCTGCACGCTGCGCGAGGACCTGCTGATCGAGGTCGCGCGGCTGGCGAAGGAGGATCGCTTCGACCACCTGCTGATCGAGTCGACCGGGATCAGCGAGCCGCTGCCGGTCGCCGAGACCTTCACCTTCGCCGACGAGGCGGGCGAGTCGCTGGGCCAGTTCGCGCGGCTGGACACGATGGTGACGGTCGTCGACGCCTCGACCTTCCTGGAGGAGTGCGACACGGTCGAGGACCTCGGCCAGCGCGGGCTCGCGCTCGGCCCCGGCGACGAGCGCGCGATCGTCGACCTGCTGGTCGAGCAGGTCGAGTTCTGCGACGTCGCCGTGCTGAACAAGTGCGACCTCGTCGACGCGGAGACCGTCGCGCGCGTCGAGGCGGTCGTGCGGACGCTCAACCCGCGCGCGCAGATCGTCCAGGCGACCAACGCGAACGTGCCGCTGGAGCGCGTCCTCGGCACGAACCTGTTCGACATGGAGGCGGCCGAGGAGGCGCCCGGCTGGCTGCAGGTCGCGCGCGGCGAGGAGCAGCCGGAGACGGAGGAGTACGGGATCGGCTCGTTCGTCTTCCGCGCGCGCGAGCCGTTCCACCCCGAGCGCCTGTGGGAGCGGCTGAACCAGCCGTGGGAGGGCGTGCTGCGGGCGAAGGGCTTCTTCTGGCTCGCCAGCCGCGGTGAGCTGGCCGGCGAGTGGTCGCAGGCCGGCAAGGTGCTGTCCGTCGGCCCGGCGGGCCTGTGGGCGAGCCCGGCCGCGCGCGGGCAGGAGCTGGTCTTCATCGGCGACGGACTCGACCAGGAGCAGATCGAGGCTGACCTCGACGCGTGCCTGCTGAGCGACGCGGAGCGCGAGGTCGGCGAGTCCGCCTGGACGCTGCTCGCCGACCCCTTCCCGCGCTGGGAGGCGTAGCCGGACGCCCCGGCGCGAGCCGGGGCGCCGCGCGCTGCCGCGGCTCAGGCCGCCGCCGGCTCCAGCTCGGCCTGCGTCGGCGTGCCGCTCGGCGGCTCCGCCGCGATCCCGCGATCGCGGCGGTTGAGCGCCTTCTGCACGAGCAGGTTGAGGCCCATCAGCACGAGCACGCCGAGCAGCAGCATCGTTCCGAGCACGTTCACCTCGGCCGGCACGCCCTGGCGGGTCGCGCCGAAGATGAACAGCGGGAAGGTCTGCGTCTGGCCGGCGTTGAAGCTCGTCACGACGTAGTCGTCGATCGAGATCGCCGCCGCCAGCACCGCCGCCGCGACGACGCCCGGCGCGATCATCGGGAAGGTGACCTTGAAGAAGGTCGTCCAGACGCCGGCGCCGAGGTCCTGCGCCGCCTCCTCGATGAACGGGTCCATCCCCTCCAGCCGCGCTCTCACGGTCACGACGACGTAGGAGACGGTGAACATGATGTGGGCGATCACGATCGTCCAGAAGCCCGTGTCGATGCCGACGACGAGGAACATCGCCAGCAGCGAGGCGCCGAGCACGACCTCCGGCGTCGCCATCGGCAGGAAGACGGCGAAGTTCGCCGGGCCGCGGCCGCGGAAGCGGTAGCGGGTCAGCGCCAGCGCGAGGAAGGTGCCCAGGGCGACGGCGCCGAGCGTCGTCAGCGCCGCGATCTCCAGCGAGGTGACGAGCGCCTTCGCCAGGTCCGGGTCTCTGAACGGGTGCGCCCAGTGGTCGAGCGTGAAGCCCTGCCAGGTGAAGTTGAAGCGGCCCTTGTTGTCGTTGAACGAGAACAGGACGATCAGGAAGACCGGGATGAACAGGTACAGCAGCGCCGCGGCCGACCAGATCCCGAGCAGCCAGTTGCGGGTGCGATCGCGCGCGGACATCAGACTGCGGCCTCCGTCAGCGTTCTCGTCCCGAGCAGCCGCGAGTAGATCGCGATGCCGACCAGGATCACGGTCATCAGGATGAACGACAGCGCTGCCGCCGTCGGGTAGTCGAGCACGGTCAAGAACTTCGACTGCACCACGTTGCCGATCATGTACTGCTTCGACGTCCCCAGCAGCGCGGCGTTGATGTAGTCGCCGGTGGCGGGGATGAAGACCAGCAGCGAGCCGGCGAAGATGCCGGGGATCGCGAGCGGCAGCGTCACCTTGCGGAAGGCGGTCGCGCGCGAGGCGTAGAGGTCGGTCGCCGCCTCGACGAAGCGGCGGTCGATCCGCTCCAGCGCCACGTACAGCGGCAGCACCATGAACGGCAGGAAGTTGTAGGAGATGCCGGCGACGACGGCGGTCCCGGTCGCGAGCACGCGGCCGTCGGCGGACACCAGCCCGACGTCGCGCAGCCGCTCGACGACCCAGCCGTGGTCGGCAAGGATCAGCTGCCAGGCGACCGTCCGCAGCACGTAGCTCATGAAGAACGGCAGCACGACCAGCAGCAGCATCAGGTTTCTCCAGCGGCCCGCCTTGTACGCCATGAAGTAGGCGAGCGGGAAGGCGATGATCAGGTCGACCACCGTCGCGATGCCGGCGTAGAGGAACGAGCGCAGGAACTGCTCGTGGTAGTCGCTGATCGCGTTCGTGTAGGTGTCGAAGGCCCACGTCAGCGTGTAGCCGGCCTCCGGGTCGCCGGACATCAGCGACACCTGCGCCTGGTTGATCAGCGGGATCGCGAAGAACAGCAGCAGCCACAGCAGGCCCGGGAGCGCGAACATCCACGGGATCAGCTTGCGGCGTCGTTGCAGTGACATCAGCTCAAGCCCCCGTGACCTGTGCCATCGCCTCGTACATCTGCTGCTCCTCGCGGGTCGTGAACGACGGGTAGGAGTGGAGCTTCGCGCGCACGTCGTCGGGCGGGAAGATCAGCTCGTTGGAGGCGATCTCCGGGTCGGTTCTCTCGAGGATCTCCTTGATCCCCTCGACCGGCGAGATGTAGTTGACGTAGGCGCAGATCTTCGCCGCGACCGCCGGCTCGTAGACGTAGTTCATCATCGTCTCGGCCGCGTACGGGTGCTCGACCTTGGCCGGCATCATCATGTTGTCGGTGAACTGCATCGCCCCCTCTTCGGGGTAGGCGAAGCGCATGTTCGGGTTGTCGCTCTGCAGCTGCACGAGGTCGCCCGAGTAGGCGAGCGCGAGCGCGATGTTGCCCTTGGTCAGGTCGGTCGTGTAGTCGTTGCCGGTGAAGCGGCGGAACTGGCCGTCGTCATTGGCCTTGCCGATTCTCTCGATCGCGCCGAGCATCTGGTCGAGCGTCGCTCTGCTGGCGTCGACCCCCTCCATCAGCAGCACGCTGCCGGCCGAGTCGTAGGGCTCGGAGAAGAGCGTCACGCGGCCCTTCCATCTCGGGTCGAACAGCTCTCTGAGCGATCTGACCTCGCCGCCGGTCTGCTTGATGTCATAGCCTATGCCGATCGCGCCCGACTGCCACGGCAGCGTGAACTGCCGTCTCGGGTCGTAGGTGATCGAGCGCAGGTTTCTGACGAGCCGTCTGCCGTTGGGGACGTTTCTCTTGTCGATCGGCGTGACGTAGCCGAAGCGGACCCAGCGCGAGGCCATGTAGTCGGTCAGCGTGACGATGTCGCGCCCGATCGGGACCCCGGCGGCGAGCTGCTGACGGACCTTGCCGTAGAACTCGTTGTTGTCGTTGATCTCCTCGACGTACTTGCAGTGGCCGCCGTACTTCGCGTTGAAGTCCTTGATCACCGACTTGTCGATGTAGAGCGGCCAGTTCGAGAAGGTCCAGTCGCCCAGCTCGGTTCTCGGGTGGTTGACTCTTCTCGCCTGTCTCTCGAGGTCGGCGAGATTTCTGGCGGCGGTGCCGTCGATGCCGCAGGCGGCGAGCACCTGCGCGAGCCCGCCGGCCATCAGCACCGTCGCCGCGCCGCGCCCGAGGAAGCGCCGGCGCGAGAGGCCCTGGCGTGCGACGAAGCGGTCCAGCTCGTGTCCGAACCGCTCCGGATCGACCTCAGTCACCGTCGTCACCCCGCGCGACGACGAAGGTGTGGCGCGGGTCCCAGGAGAGCTGCACCTCCTGACCTGCGCCGAAGGCGTCGGGGGCGACTCCGTCCTCGTTCTGGCAGTAGACCGTCAGCTCCTCGCCGCCGGCCGTCTCGATCACGTACTGCAGCGAGACGCCGAGGAACGAGCTCAGGACGACGCGGCCGCGCAGCACGTTGCGGTCGGAGGCGACCGGCTCGCCCTGCTTCGACAGCCGCACCTTCTCGGGGCGGACGCCGATCCGGACCGGCGTGCCGGCGTGCTCGGCGCAGCGGTTGGCGGGCGCCAGCAGCGGCGCGCCGTCGTGCGTCGTGACTCTCGCCATCGTCCCGTCGGTCGCGCCGATCTCGGCGTCGACGAGGTTGGAGATGCCGAGGAACTTGGCGACGAAGGCGGTCGTCGGCCGCTCGTAGAGGTCGGTCGCCGAGCCGGCCTGCTCGATCTTGCCTCTGTTCATGACGGCGATCGTGTCGGCCATCGACATCGCCTCCTCCTGGTCGTGCGTCACGTGGATGAACGTGATGCCGACCTCCTGCTGGATCCGCTTCAGCTCGACCTGGAGCTGACGGCGCAGGCGCAGGTCGAGCGCGCCGAGCGGCTCGTCGAGCAGCAGCGCGCGCGGCCGGTTGACGAGCGCGCGCGCGAGCGCGACGCGCTGCTGCTGGCCGCCCGACAGCTGCGCGGGCTTGCGCTTGGCGAGGTGCGGCAGCTGGACGGTCTCCAGCGCCTCGGCGACGCGCGCCTTGACCTCGCTCTTGGACACTCTCTTGCGTTCGAGCCCGAACGCGACGTTCTTCTCGATCGTCAGATGCGGGAAGAGCGCGTACGACTGGAAGACCGTGTTGACGTCGCGCTTGTGCGGCGGCGCGTTCGTGACCTCGGTGCCGCCGAGTCTGACGACGCCCTCCGTCGGCAGCTCGAAGCCGCCGATCATTCGCAGCGTCGTCGTCTTGCCGCAGCCCGACGGGCCCAGCAGCGCGTAGAACGCGCCGCGTTCGATCTCGAGATCGAGATCGTCGATGACGAGCACGTCGCCGAAGCGCTTCGTGACTCTCGTCAGCCGGATGTCCGGCTCTCCATCACCACTCACATCTCTCGTCTGATCGGCGACGAGACTCTCGTTCGCAACCAAAGAGCACCTCCGCGTGCCTGCCGACAGTAGCGCGCTCGCATACGCCTGTGGGGCGATCTTTACCAAACCCTTCGCGCCGAAACGGAGTGATTTCGCCAGTTGGCGAACGAATGGCCGCGAGCGCGTTCCGCGCGGAGGTTGCGAACGCTCAGCCGGTCGGGCCGTAGCGCTCGGTCTTGATCCGCTCGGGCGCGAAGCCGGCGTCGAGCAGCAGCCGCGAGGCGCTCTCGACGAAGCCGTTGGAGCCGCAGGCGAAGGCGGTCCCGCGCGCCGGATCGACGCCGGAGGCGGCGATCATCGCGGCGTCGACGCGGCCGCTGTGACCCTCCCAGCCGGGCGGCGGGACGCGCGTGTAGGTCAGCTGCGTCTCCTCGCCCGCGGCCAGCTCGGCGGCGTAGATGACGTCGGTCGCCAGCCGCACCGAGTAGATCAGCCGCATCTCCAGCTCCGGCGCGGTGAGGCGCTTGTGGCGCAGCATCGCCATCAGCGGCACGACGCCCGAGCCGCCGCCGAGCAGCAGCGCCGGCTGCTCGCCGCTCCAGACGAAGTAGGCGGCGAACGGGCCGCGCACCTCGACCTTGTCGCCGACCTCGACGACGTCGTGGAACCAGGGCGAGACCTCGCCGTCGTCGAGGCGGTCGATCGTCAGCTGGATCTCGCCGCTGGTCAGCGGCGAGGAGGCGATCGAGTACGAGCGCTGCGCCTGGTAGCCGTCGGGCGCGGTCAGCCGCACGTCGTAGTGCTGGCCCGGCAGATGCGGCATCCAGATCGGCAGCGCGAGCGTGAAGCTCTTCACCGTCGGCGTCTCGACGGCGATCGCGGTGACGGTCGCGATCTGCCATCTGCCGGGCGCCTTCGGCACGACCGCGGCGGCCGGCTCCGGCGTCAGTCGTTCCAATACCGCTCCTCACGCCACGGGTCGCCGTGCATGTGGTACCCGTTCGACTCCCAGAAGCCGGGCTCGTCGTGGTCCATCAGCCGCAGGCCGGCGACCCACTTGGCCGACTTCCAGAAGTAGAGGTGGGGGACCAGCAGGCGCGCCGGGCCGCCGTGCTCGCTCGGCAGCGGCTCGCCCTCCCACTCGGTCACGACCCACGCCTTGCCGTCGGTCAGGTCCTCCAGCGCGAGGTTGGTCGTGTAGCCGCCGTAGGAGAAGGCGGTCGCGTAGCCGCCGAGCGGCTCGACGTCCGCCAGCAGCGTGTCGACCGAGACGCCGCGGAAGCTCGTGTCGAGCTTCGTCCACTTCGTCACGCAGTGGATGTCGCAGGGGACCTCCTCCGCCGGCAGCGCCTGGAACTCGTCCCAGCTCCAGCTTCTGGCGGCGCCGACGACGCCGTCGACGCTGAAGCTCCAGGAGCCGGTCTCGACGGTCGGCGTCGGGCCGGCGGTCAGGACCGGGAAGCCGGCCTCGTAGTACTGGCCGGGCGGGATCCGGTCGGCCTTGCCTTCCGGCGGTCGCCGGCGACCGCCGAACCCACGCGAGAAGAACTCACTCATGCAGCCGATTCTAGGTCGGCGTGCAAGCGCGATCAGATCGGCGGCGGCGTGTCGATGCAGATCAGCCGCAGCGGCTCGTCGGGCGAGGCGTTGCGGAACATGTGCGGCCGGTCGCTGGCGTAGTAGGCGGAGTCGCCGGCGCCCAGCTCGTGCGGGGGAGCGGCGTCGACCTCCAGCAGCAGCCTGCCGGCGAGCACGTGGACGAACTCCTCGCCGGCGTGGTGGCCGGACTCGGCGAGCGAGGCGCCCGGGGCCAGCTCCAGCAGCATCGGCAGCATCGCGCGGTCGGTGCCGGAGGAGAGCAGGAAGATCGTCGTGCCCTCCTCGGGCGAGTGCAGCTGGCGCGTCTCGTCGGCCCTGACGACGTCCGGATCCCGGTTGCCGGGCGCCGGCAGCAGGTCGGTGATCGTGATCCCGTAGTAGTCGACGAGGCGGGTGAGGCGGCCGATCGTGATGTCGCTGCGGCCGTTCTCGACCAGCGACAGGAACGAGGCCGAGATGCCGGTCTCTCTCGCGACGTCACCGAGCGACAGCCGTCTGGCGGCGCGCAGCGCGCGCAGCTGGGCGCCGACGAACTCCTGCTGGCTCATCGTCTGCTGGGTGACGGACACGTTGTCTGCACGATAACTCGGCATCGTGACTGACGCGGGCTCAGACGACCTGCAGCTCGGGCGTCAGCTGGCCGTCGGCGAAGCGCGCGGCGTGCAGCGGGGCGATCCAGTCGTCCATCTTGCCGTTGACGATCCCGTCGGCGATCACGCGGCCGATCGTCGGCGCCATCATCAGGCCGCGGCCGTTGAGGCCGGCGGCGACGAAGAGGCCGTCGTGGCCCTCCAGCGGGCCGAGCACCGGCTGGCGGTCGGGCGTGACGTCGTAGAAGCCCTCGACCAGCACCGGGAAGGAGACGTATTCGAGGATCGGCAGCAGCTCGGTGATCGCGCGGCGCACGTTCGAGTGCCAGATCTCTCTGTTCTCACCGGGGCGGTTGGCGTTGCCGGCGCCGAGGTCGGAGGCGAGCACGGAGCCGTCGGCGAGCTGCTTGGCGGCGAAGTGCTTCTCGGGCGCGATCACGAGCGGCTCCAGCAGGCGCTCTCTGATCGGGTCGGAGTAGAAGAGGTACTTCGGCTCCTTCTCGATCGGCAGCTCTATGCCGAGCGGGGAGAGCAGCGTGGGCGTGTCCCAGGCGGTCGCGACGACGACCGTCTGCGCGCGCGCCTTGGCGCCTCTTCTGAGGTCCAGCAGCCAGCCATCACCGTCGCGCGAGATCTTCTCGACGCCGAGGTCGTGGAAGCTCGCGCCGGCCCGCACGGCCGCCTCGTGGAAGGCGCCGACGACGGCGAGCGGGCGGTCGAAGTAGCCGTCCTGGTCGCACCAGACGCCGCCGACGATGTTGCCCGCGTCAAGACCCTCGACCAGCGCGCCGGCCTCGGCCGCGGTCACCTCGCGGGAGGGGATGCCGAGGCGGTGCTGCAGCTCCAGCCGCTCGCGCTGCGCGGCCAGCTCGGCCTCGCCCTGCGCGACGAACAGGTAGCCGCAGGCGGTCATGCCGGGGTCGACGGCCGGCTGCAGCCGCTCGCCGATCTCGCCGTAGAAGGAGAAGGCCTCGCGCGCCATCTTGCACGCGACCTCGGTGCCCCACTGCTGGCGCACGCCGCCGGGCTGGATCGCGGTCGCGCCAGAACCGATCCCGCGCCCGTCGAACGCTGCGACGCTGAGGCCGCGCTGCGTCAGATGCCAGGCCACAGACAGCCCGGTGATCCCCGCTCCCACGACCGCGACGTCGACCGTGGCTACCGTTGTGTCGTTCAGTGAACTGGACATGTCGGCCAGCATACTGGATACTCTGCCCACGCTCGACCCGTCCGAGCACGGCAGTTCGCAGGTACGTCAGAGCATCAAGGGAGCGAGTCCAACTATGCGCAGCACCATTGGAAAGGCTGTCGGCGCCGCCGCCATCGCGGGTGCGCTCGCGGTCGCCGGATGCGGCGGCGGCAACGGTGACAGCGGCTCTGCCGACAGCGGCAGCTCGGCCGGCACCTCGACCGGCGCCAGCGGCGGCGCGGCGACCGGCACGCTCGTCGTCGACCAGTCGTTCGTCGACAGAGGCGTCGACCCGCAGCGTCAGTTCACGCCGACGAACAACATGCTCGTGCACGCGATGTACGACACGCTCGTGACGTTCGAGCCCGGCAAGACCGACCCGGTCGCCGGCCTCGCCGCCTCCTGGAGAGGCAGCGACGACGCGAAGCAGTTCACCTTCACGCTCGACGACAGCGCGGTCTTCTCCGACGGCACGCCCGTCACCTCGGCCGACGTCGTCTTCTCGCTCGACCGGCTCGTCAACCTCAAGGGCCCTGGCTCGTTCCTGCTCGAAGGCGTGACGGTGAGAGCGCCTGACGCGAGAACGGTCGTCGTCACCTCCAAGACGTCGAACCCGGCGCTGCTGCGCATCCTCGCGACGCCGCCGACCTCGATCCTCAACTCGAGAGTCGTCGAGGCCAACGGCGGCAGCGCCGCCAAGGACGCCGACAGAAGCGACAGAGCCGAGGCGTTCCTGCAGAAGACCTCTGCCGGCTCCGGCGCCTACACGCTCGAGGCGGGCCAGCAGAACCAGCAGTACACGCTCGCGTCGAACCCCAGATACTGGAGAGACTTCTCCGGCTTCCCGAAGGTCGTCGTGCGCAACATGGCCGCGCCGACGCAGCTGCTGAACGTGCAGCGCGGCGCCAACGAGATCGCGCTCGACCTCTCCGCCCAGCAGGCCGGCACGGTCGCCGGCAACGACGCGCTGCAGGTCAGAACGGACGCCTCGGTCAACGTCTTCGACGTCGAGGCGAACATGAACGAGTCGATCTCGCCGACCGGCGACGAGAACGTCCGCAGAGCGATCCGCCTCGCGCTCGACTACGAGGGCTACACGAGACTGTCGGGCGAGGGCGCGGTGCAGGCGCCGGGCGTGATCCCGTCGCAGTTCCTCGGCGCGCTGACCGCCGCCGACGCCGTCAGAACCGACCTCGACGCGGCGAGAGCCGAGCTGGCGAAGTCGGGCAAGTCGAACATCAAGGTCGAGCTGGCGTTCCCGTCCGACGCGACGCCCAACGGCGTCTCGTTCTCCTCGATCGCGCAGAAGGTCAAGTCCGACCTGCAGAAGATCGGCATCGACGTCGAGCTGAAGGGCACGCCGGCCGTGACCTTCCTCGCCGACTACGCCGCCGGCAAGAACCAGATGAGCGTCTCGTACTGGGGCCCGGACTACCCGGACCCGAACGACTACCTCGTCTACGCGCCGGGCGCGCCGGGCACCTCCCGCGCGGCCGACAACAGATACGTCCGCGAGATGAACCCGCAGCTGGCCGACCTCGGCGCCAGAGCGGGCAGCACGCTCGACGACGCCGAGCGTGGCACCCTGTTCCAGGAGTTCCAGAGAGGCCTGAACGAGGACTCCCCGTTCATGCCGCTGTTCCAGCCCGCGCAGGCGATCGTCGGTTCGAGAACGCTCTCGAACGTCGTGCTGGACCCGACGTACACCCTCAACATCCCGGCCGTTGGCAGCAACTGACACATCCCGCGTCCCCGCGGCGCCGGTGCGGGCGAGACGGACGTCTCGCTCGCACCGGCCGCTTGTCCGCTTCCTGGCGCGCCGTCTCGGCGCGCTGGTGCTGCTGCTGATCGGGATCACGCTGATCTCGTTCCTGCTGACGCAGGCGGTCCCGGGCGACCCGGCGCTGGCCAACCTCGGTCAGCACCCGACGCCCGAGTCGATCAGAGCGTTCCACGAGAAGTACGGGCTCGACGACCCGCTGCCGGTGCAGTACGTCAACTACCTCGGCAACCTCGTCCAGGGTGACCTCGGCGTCTCCCAGCAGACCCACCAGCCGGTCACCGACGACCTCTCGAAGCTGGTCCCGGCGACGGCCGAGCTGGCCGTCTTCGCGATCGTCTTCTCGACGATATTCGGCGTCGGCTTCGGCGTGCTCGCGGCGCTCAAGCGCGACAGAGCGGTCGACCACGGCCTGCGCGTCTTCACGCTCGCCGGCATCTCCGTGCCGATGTTCTGGCTCGGCCTGCTCGGCCTCTACCTCTTCTTCTTCAAATGGGGGCTGCTGCCCGGCGGCGGGCGGCTGGACCCGACGACCACGCCCCCGACCGACGTCACCGGCTTCAACACGGTCGACGCGCTGCTCGACGGCAACCTCAACACCTTCTGGGACGCCTTCAAGCACCTGATCCTGCCCGGCGGCGTGCTCGTCCTGTACTCCGTCTCGCTGATCTCGCGCTACACGCGCTCGGCGGTGCTGGAGGTGCTCCACGCCGACTACGTGCGCGCCGCGCGCGCCAAGGGGCTGTCGGAGTTCACCGTCGTGACGCGCTACATCCTGCGCGCCGCGCTGCCCTCGATCGTGACCGTGATGGGCCTCGTCTTCGCCAACGTGCTGGCCGGCGCGGTGCTCGTCGAGAACATCTTCAACTGGCCCGGCATCGGCCAGTACGCCTACAAGAGCGCCGTCTCGCTCGACCTGCCCGCGATCATGGGCGTGTCGATCTTCATCGCGCTCGTCTACGTGATCGTGAACCTGATCGTCGACCTCCTCTACGCCGTCATCGACCCGCGGGTGCGGCTCTCATGAGCGCCGTCGACGCTGCGCTGCCGCCCTCGCGCCTGCGCCGCTTCAAGCGCTCGCGCTCGCGTTCGGCCGCGCGCTCGTGGTGGCGCCAGCCGACGATGCTGATCGGGCTGACGATCGCCGCGATCTGGATCGTCGTCGCGATCTTCGCGCCGCTGCTGGCGCCGCACGACCCGCTCGCGCAGGACTTCGCGATCACGCAGGCGCCGAGCGGCGCGCACCCGTTCGGGACCGACGAGCTGGGCCGCGACATCTTGAGCCGCGTGCTCGTCGCGGCGCGCAACTCGCTGCCGCTGGCGGTCCTGCTGGTGCTCTGCGCCGGCACGCTCGGGACCACGCTCGGCGTCGTCGCCGGCTACGTCGGCGGCTGGGTCGACGGCCTGATCATGCGCCTCGCCGACCTCTTCTCGGCCTTCCCGGCGATCGTGCTGGCGATGGTCGTGACCGCCTCGCTCGGCCCCTCGACGCGCAACGCCGTGCTGGCGCTGGTGACGGTCACGTGGCCGATCTACGCGCGCGTCGTGCGCTCGCTCGTGCTGTCGATCGGGCAGGCCGAGTACGTGCAGGCGTTCCGCCTCCACGGCGCCTCCGCGCGCCGCGCGATGTGGAAGGAGGTCCTGCCGAACGTGATGGGCCCGATCATCGTGCTGGCGACGATCTACCTCGCCGACGCGCTGCTGCTGCTCGCCGGCCTCTCGTTCCTCGGTCTCGGCACGCAGCCGCCGACGCCGGAGTGGGGCTCGATGATCTCGGTCGGCACGCAGTACTTCCAGAACTGGTGGATGGCGACCTTCCCCGGCCTGGCGATCTTCAGCGCCGCGCTCGCCTTCAACTTCATCGGCGACGGGCTGCGCGACGTCTTCGACCCGCAGTCGCAGATCGGCTCGGGCGCGCGCGGCGGGTCCGAGTCCGTGGAGGAGGACGCGTGAGCGCGCTGCTTGAACTCCAAGGCCTGTCGATCAGACTGCCGACGCCGGCAGGTTCGCGCGCGGTCGTGCACGAGGTCGACCTCGCCGTCGAGGCCGGGCAGATCTACGGCATCGCCGGCGAGTCCGGCTCCGGCAAGACGATGACGATGCTGTCGCTGCTCGGGCTGCTGCCGCGCGGCGGCACGGTCCACGGCCGCGCGAGCTTCGCCGGGCGCGACATCCTCTCGGCCGACAAGAAGGCGCGCCAGGCGCTGCGCGGCAGAGACCTGTCGATGGTCTTCCAGGACCCGATGACCTCGCTGCACCCGATGCTGACGGTCGGCAAGCAGCTGACCGAGCACGCGCGCAAGCACCTCGGGCTGTCGAAGGGCGAGGCCGCCGCGCGCGCCGCGCAGATGCTGGAGGACGTGCGGATCCCCGACGGCGAGGCCGCGCTGCGCGCCTACCCGCACGAGTTCTCCGGCGGCATGCGCCAGCGGATCGCGATCGCGATCGCGCTGATGTGCGAGCCGCAGATCCTGATCGCCGACGAGCCGACGACCGCGCTCGACGTGACGGTGCAGGCCGGCATCCTCGCGCTGCTGGACCGCCTGCGCAGAGAGAAGGGGATGGCGGTCGTGCTGATCACCCACGACCTCGGCGTGATGTCGTCGATCGCGGAGCGGATCTCGGTCATGTACGCCGGCCGCGTGATCGAGTCCGGCGACGCGCGCGACGTGCTGAAGCAGCCGTCGCACCCGTACACGCGCGGCCTGCTCGGCTCGCTGCCGCAGCCGGGCCTCGGCGCGGGCACCGAGCTGAGATCGATCCCCGGCGTGCCCGCCTCGCCGCTGGACCCGCCGCGCGGCTGCGCCTTCCACCCGCGCTGCGCGCTGGCGGTCGATGCCTGCAAGGAGGGCGTGCCGCCGCTGCTGCGGCGCGGCGACCATGCGGCCGCGTGCATCGTGACGATGAGAGACGTCGCTTCGGAGGAGGTCGTCGCATGAGCGCCGTCGCAACCGCACCCGCGCTGGAGGTCACCGATGTCGAGGTCGTCTACGAGCGCCGCGACCGCGACCCGGTGCGTGCCGTCGCCGGCGTCTCGCTGACGGTCGGCCGCGGCCAGATCGTCGGCCTGGTGGGCGAGTCGGGCTGCGGCAAGTCGACGCTCGCGAAGGCGATCGTCGGCCTGGAGAGACCGCGCTCGGGCAGAATCGTCTTCGAGGGCCGGGAGCTGTCGCCGCTGACGCGGCGCGCCCGCCCGATCGAGGAGACGCGTCTGCAGATGGTCTTCCAGAACCCCTTCTCGTCGCTCAACCCGCGGCGCAGAATCGGGGCCCAGCTGGCGGAGGCGCTGCAGATGGCGTGGTCCGGCTCGAGAGCCGGCGGCACGGGCTCGCTGAGAGAGCGCGTCACCGAGCTGCTGTCGCTCGTCGGCCTGCCGGCGAACGCCGCCGATCGCTTCGCGCACCAGTTCTCCGGCGGCCAGCGCCAGCGGATCGCGATTGCGCGTGCACTGGCTGCGGACCCGACGGTGATCGTGCTCGACGAGCCCTTGTCGTCTTTGGACGCCTCTGCCCAGGCGCAGATCGCCAACCTGCTCGTGCGCCTCTCGCGCGAGCTGGACCTGGCGCTGGTGCTGATCTCCCACGACCTCGCGATCGTCCAGCACATCGTCGACGAGGTGGCGGTGATGTACCTCGGCAAGCTGGTCGAGCAGGTCCCCTCCGGCGAGCTGTGGGAGCTGCCCGCCCACCCCTACACCGAGGCCCTGATCGGCGCGATCCCCCGCGCCGACGGCGAGCGCACCCTCCCCGTCGCGCTCGCCGGCGAGGTCCCCGACCCCAGCGCCCCGCCCTCCGGCTGCCGCTTCCACCCCCGCTGCCCCTACGCCTTCGACAGATGCCGCGTCGACGAGCCCGAGCAGATCGCGATCGGCCGCGGCCGCGAGGTCGCCTGCTGGCTGCACGAGCCCGGCGCCGAGCCGAAGCGGCCGGGCGAGCTGGCGGCCGCGCGGGCGGACGCCTAGCTGGACCCTCCCCGAGACGGGCGCGGCTGGGGACGAGAGCCGCGCCCGCCTCCGTGCGGCGGGGAGGGGGGATGGGGGAAGGTCAGGCGACGGCGGGGGAGTCGCCGGCGGCGATCTCGGCGAGGGCCGCGAGGAGGGCGTCGACTTCGGCGGCGGTGTTGTAGTGGAAGATGCCGACGCGCAGGGCCTTGCCGCCGATCCGCTCGCGCAGGCCGAGGCAGTAGAAGTGCTCGGAGGCGGTCACGTTGAAGCCGCGCGCGACCAGCTCGTCGGAGACGGCGGCGGCGTCGAGCACGTCGAGCTGGAGCAGGAAGGTGGCGACGCGGTCGGCGCTCGTCGGCGGGCCGATCACGCTGACGCCCGCGGGCAGGCCGGCGAGGAAGCGATCGCCCAGCTCGCGCGTCCAGGCGTGGCCGGCGCCGGGGGCGTCGACCGACTCCCAGTAGGCCACCGCGGCGGTGAAGCCGGCGAGCTGCTCGTACGGCATCGTGCCCGTCTCGAAGCTGCGGCCGATCGGCGCGGTCGGCGCCGGGCGGACCTTGTAGGGGCGCCAGTCGGCCAGCACCGCGGCGCGGCCGTAGGCGAGCCCCAGATGCGGGCCGCAGAACTTGTACGGGGAGCAGACGAGCACGTCGCAGTCGATCGCGCGCACGTCGATCGGCAGGTGCGCGGCGTAGTGGGTCGCGTCGATCCAGACCGGGGCGCCGACGGCGTGGGCGAGCTCCGCGACGCGCGCGGCGTCGACGACGGTGCCGACCGAGTTGGCCGCCCACGAGAACGCCACCACGCGCGTGCGCGGGCCGATCTTCGCGGCGAGGTCGTCCCAGTCGGGCAGGCAGGTGTCGCGATCGACCGCGGCGGTCACGACGGACCCGCCCGTGTCGGCGCACGCCTCCAGCCACGGCGACACCGAGGCGTCGTGATCGGACTGCAGCACGACGACCTCGTCGCCCTCGCGCAGCGAGCGCGCGAACGCGCGCGACAACGTGAAGTTGAGCGAGGTCATGTTCTGGCCGAAGATCGTCTCCTCCGGCGCGCAGCCGAGGAAGCGGGCGGCGGCGTCATGGGCGTCCTCAACGATCGCGGCCACGCGGCGCGAGGTCGGGAAGCTGCCGCCGAGGTTGCCGGCGGCGTCGCGCATCGCGTCGGCGACGGCGGTGCGGACCTCGTCCGGCACCTGGCTGCCGCCGGGCGTGTCGAAGAAGATCGCCTCGCCGCCGCGCAGCGTGCTGAAGCGCGCGCGGACCGCGTCGACGTCGAAGCTGGAGCCGACCGCGGTCATCGCTGCGGAACCGGACCCGACGCGACCGCGTCGATCTCGACCTCGACGAGGCAGTCCTGCGGGATCAGCTCGGCGACGTGCAGGGTCGTGTTGGCGGGGTCGACGCCGCGGAAGACCTCGCCGTGCACCTCGACCGAACCGCGCCACTCGGTGCCGGCGAGCAGGAAGATGCGGGTGCGGATCACGTCCTCGCGGCGGGCGCCGAGCGCGGCGGCGGCGTCGAGCGCGCGCACGAGCGCCTCGCGCGTCTGCGCGGCGGCGTCCCCCGGGAAGAGCGCGACGCCTCTGTCGTCGAGCGCGGCGGTCCCGCTGACGGCGACGTAGTCACCGGCGCGAGCGGCGCGCGAGTAGGAGGCAAGATTCTCGAAGGGGCTGCCGCTTCTGACCGTGTCCATGAACGCCACCATACCGCAGAATTTCACTATCGTGGACGTTTCGTGCAGTATTTGACGTAAGCCCAGCTGTACCGAGTGGAGGACCCTCCGATGCCCCAAGCCGTCCTGATGTTCGCCGACACGACCCACACCGCGGCGATGCGGAACGAGATCCCGCACTCGGTCCACGATCCCTTCCTCTACATCGAGCTGGGGGAGGAGCGCCACACGGTCCTGCGCTCGCTGGAGGTCGCGCGGATGTCGGAGCTGCCGCGGATGCACGCGCACGCGCAGGAGGAGTTCGGCCTCGACGAGCTGATCGGCTCCGGGCTCAGCGGCGAGCAGGCGACGCTGGAGATCGCGCTGCGCGCCTGCAAGCAGCTGGAGATCGACAGCGCGATCGTCCCGCCGGCCTTCCCGCTCGAGCTGGCTGACCACCTGCGCGCCGGCGGGATCGAGCTGACGGTCGACGCGGAGCTGTTCGCGAGACGGCGCCGCGCCAAGAGCGCCACGCAGCTGGAGGGCATCAAGCGTGCGCAGACGGCGGCCGAGGCGGCGGTCGCGTCGGTCGCCCGCGCGCTGCACGACGCCGAGGTCGTCGACGGCGGGCTCGTGCTCGACGGCGCGCCGCTGACCTGCGAGCGGCTGAAGGAGGGCGTCGCGCTCGCCTTCATCCGCAACGGCTGCGGCGGCGACGACGTGATCGTCGCGCACGGCTACCAGACCTGCGTCGGCCACCACTCGGGCTCCGGCCAGGTGATGGAGGGCGAGCCGGTCACCGTCGACCTGTGCCCGCGCGACCCCGAGACCGGCTGCTACACGGACATCACGCGCACGTTCGTGAAGGGCGCCGTGAACGAGGAGCTGGCGCTCTACTGGAAGATCGTCAAGCAGTCGATCGACGCCGTCCTGGCGGCGATCAGACCGGGCCTGCCGGTGCGCGAGCTGCACCGCATCTCGTGCGAGCCGATCGCCGCCGCCGGCCAGCCGACGCGCCTCACGAAGAAGCCGGGCGAGGTCTTGAACGAGGGCTTCTTCCACTCGCTCGGCCACGGCGTCGGGCTGGAGATCCACGAGGCGCCGCACCTCGACCAGAACGACGACGTGCTCGTCGCCGGCGACGTGATCGCGGTCGAGCCCGGCTGCTACCGCCAGGGCTTCGGCGGCGTGCGGCTGGAGGACCTCGTGCTCGTGACCGAGAGCGGCGGCCAGCTGCTGACCGACTACCCGTACGAGCTGACCCCGGCGGTCCTCACGCGCGGCGTCGCGGTCTGATGAGCGCGGCGACCGACGCCTTCGTCGCGCAGCAGGCGGATCGCTTCGTCGAGGAGTGGCGCGCGATCTGCCGCATCCCGTCGGTGTCCGGCTCGCTCGACGCGATCGAGCAGGCGGCGCAGTGGATCGAGGCGCGCCTGGAGCCGCTGTTCGACGAGGTGCGGCGGATCGAGATCCCCGGCCACGGCCCGTTGCTGGCGGCGACGCTGAACGGCTCCGGCGACGGTCGCCTGCTGCTCTACACCCACTACGACGTGCAGCCGCCCGGCGACCCCGGGCAGTGGACGACGCCGGCGTTCGCGGCCGAGCTGCGCGACGGGAAGATGTGGGCGCGCGGCGCCTGCGACGACAAGGCCGACGTCGTCGCGCGGCTGCACGCGCTGGAGGCGTGGGTCGCGACGCTCGACGGCGCGCCGCCGCCGTACACGGTCATCTACATCTCCGATCCGGCCGAGGAGATCGGCAGCCCCGGCCTGGCCGAGGCGCTCGCCGCCAACGCCGCCTCGCTGCACGCCGACGCCTGCCTGTGGGAGTCGTTCCTGCGCGACGGCGACGGGCGGCCGGGGATCGGCTTCGGCTGCCGCGGCAACCTCGAGGTCAGACTCGACCTGCGGCTGCTGCGCAGCGATCAGCACACCGCCTTCGCGTCGGTCGTCCGCAGTGCGCCGCTGGAGCTGATGCGGGCCGTCTCGTCGCTGACCGACGGCCGCGGCAGCGTCACGATCGACGGCTTCCTCGACGGTGCGCTGGCGCCGACGCCCGAGCAGGTCGAGACGGCGGCGCGGATCCCGCTGCCGGTCGACGCGGTCACGCGGGCCGGGGAGGGCGTCTCGCCGTTCTGGCCGGGCGCCTCCGAGCAGGAGCTGCGCCAGCGGCTGATCTTCGCGCCGTCGCTGTCGGTCTCGCAGTTCATCGTCGGCGCTGACGGCGTCGGCTCGGTGCCGGCGGAGGCGAGCGTGACGCTGCGCTTCAGCCTCGTCCCGGACCAGGACCCGGCGCACGTGCTGGCGACGATCGAGCGCCACCTCGCCGCGCACGGCTTCGGCGACATCCAGGTGACGGCCGGCCGCGCGATCCTGCCGGCCGCCTCGCCGCTCGACACCCCGTTCGCGCGCGCGACGATCGACGCGGCCCGCGACACGATGGGCGAGCCGGTCGTCTACCCGGTGCTGATCGGCGCCGGCCCCGGCCGGATCGTGCTCGACGCGCTCGGCGCCCCGGTCGTCTCCCCGGCCGGCACGCTGCGCCCCGACGGCAACATGCACGGGCCCGACGAGCACGGCGCCGTCGCCGACTACCTCGACCACGTCCGCTTCACCGCGCGCCTGTTCGAGCGGCTGGCGGAGAACGGGTTCTAGGACGGCCGCGGCGCGGGAGCGAGGCCGACGAGCGCCTCGCTGTCGCGCCACAGGTCGGCGCCGGTCTGCGGATCCTGCGCCTCGGCCGACGGGGCGCCGTCCTTCGCTATCTCCCACCAGCGGCCGGCGGGGAGCGCGCCGTTGGTCGCGCCGCGCGCGTAGGAGGGGTCGAGCGCGGTCGCGGCGAGGTTGGCGGCGGCGCGCTCGGGCGTGGTCGCGCCGGGCATCAGCGCGGCGATCGCGGGGGCGAGCGCGCGGTAGATCCGCTGGCCGGTCGGCGAGTAGTCGCGCGCGAGGCCGGTCGCGGGGACGAGGCCGGGGTCGACGCCGTGGACGGCGATCCGCGTGCCGGGGCGGAGGTCGTCGATCCGCCGGCCCAGCTCGACGGCGGTGATCGCATTCGCCAGCTTCGAGGTCGCGTAGGCGACCTGGCCGCTGCCCTCGCCGGGGGTCGCGAGCGTGCGCGCGTCGGCCCAGCTCGGCGGCGGGTAGCCGCCGTTTCTGAGCCGCTGCCGCTTGTGCGTGCCGCTGGAGACGATCGCGATCCGGCCGTCGTCGGCGAGCCGGTCGAGCAGCAGGCGGATCAGCAGGAAGTGGCCGAGGTGGTTGGTGCCGAAGGTCGCCTCGAAGCCGTCGCTCGTGGTGTGCTTGCGGTCGGTGTACTGGATGCCGGCGTTGGCGAGCAGCGCGTGCAGCGGTGGGAGCCGCGCCGCGTCGAGCGCCGCCGGGAAGGCGCGGACCGAGGCGAGGTCGGCGAGATCGAGCGGCAGGGCGACCCGGCCGATCTCGTCCGCCACCCGCTTCCCGCGCGCGGCATCGCGCGCGGGCACCACGACCGTCACGCCCGGCGCGGCGGCGAGCAGGCGGGCGGTCGCGAGGCCGATCCCGGAGGTGGCGCCGGTGATGACGACGGAGCGGGGAGATACGCTGCCAGAATCGTTCATGAAGCGAACGTTAGCTGAACAAACGTTTGGAGTGCAAACGATGTTGCCGGACGATCTCCCGCTGGGCCTCCGCTTCGACCGCCTCGGGCGGATCGCCGCCGCCCGCTGGCCGCAGGTCTACGGCGAGCTGGGGATCGGCAAGCCGGCGCTGCTCGTGCTCGTCACGCTCGTGCGCGAGGGCGCGCCGCTGCGCCAGGCGCGACTGGCCGAGCGCAGCGGGGTCGACAGAGCGACGCTCGTCGCGCTGCTCAACGAGCTGGAGAGCCGCCAGCTCGCCGCGCGCGCTCCCGACCCCGCCGATCGCCGCGCCCACGCCGTCTCGATCACCGACGCCGGCCGCGCCCTCCTCCTCCGCGCCCTCGAGCTGGAGCGCGGCGACGACTTCTTCGCCGCCCTCACCCCCGCCGAGCTGACCACCCTCGGCTCCCTGCTCTCCAGACTGCTCGCCGCGCACGGCGAGTAGCGCGCTCACGCAGGACGCGAATCGAGCAACGCCGGGATTCGCGTCGTCGACCAGATCCACGTCGCAGTCGTCGGGCAAACGAAGCCGGTGAGCGTCAGCAGTTCCTCGAAGCGGGATGAGAGCGGCAGGTGGTGGATCGGCTCGTGGTGGGCGATCCGGTTGCGCAGCGCGTGCAGCGGCACGAGTCGGTCGTAGACGTCGGTGCGGACACGCGGCCGCAAATGGGGAAAGGCATGGCGCAGCGCAGGCGCCCACAACGTCGGCTGGTGACGGGCATCGAGCAGGTAGCGCCAGAAGCCGAACATCAGCTCGGCGACGACTCGGTCGCGGGTCTCGATCGCTCTGCGGGAACGGAGCCGGCCACGGGCCTGGGCGATCTGGGCTCTGAGGTCTGGATGGAGCGGGGTTCGCGCGTCGAGGTGCCAGGCGCCGTCGCCGTCGAGCGTCTTGCGATGCCAGCGCCGCAGTTGCTCGTCGAGGCCGTTGCGCAGCACGATCTCCAGCTGGCCGAGGCTCTCGTGAAACGCCGCCGCGATCGCGATGTTCCACTCGTAGAGGCGCAGGGCGGCAGGTTCGGACCCAGCGGCGGTGACGTACGGCTCGAAGCGAGCTGGCGCGAGCCGCGCTCGCAGCGCGGCGACGTGCGCCATCGGAGGAGTGGGAACCGTTCGTGTCAGAGGAGCGCTCGCGCTAGCATCAGTCGGCGAAAGCCCCGGAACGATCCCTACCCGCCCTTCGGGGTGAGGCATATCGCCGGGGTTTCGTCTTGCCGGGAGGAAGTGTGTCGGAGGTCGCGCGCCGACGCGCCACCATCCAACAGCGATCGTGCGGCGCTCAGCTGGCCTCCCGCAGCACCGCGACGAGGTTGCGGAGGGCGGCGGAGGAGTCGTCGGCGCGCCAGAGGGCGCCGAGCTCGACCGGGGGGCCGGGGTCGCGGAGGGGGCGGAAGGCGACGCCGGCGCGGCCGAGCTTCTCGACGCTGGCCGGCACGAGCGCGACGCCGAGGCCGGCGGCGACGAGGCCGAGCACGGTCTGCAGCAGCCAGACGTCGTCCTGCACGGCGCGCGGCTCGAAGCCGGCGCGGCGGCAGCTCTCCAGCACGCGCGCGTGCAGGCCGGGCATGTGGTGGCGTGCCGGCAGCACGAAGGGCTCGGCGCGCAGGGAGGTGAGGCGCAGCGCGCTGCGGGCCCGCGCGAGCCTGTGGCCCTCCGGCAGTGCCGCCACCAGCGGTTCGCGGGCGATCGTCAGCTCGGACAGGGCCGGTTCGGTGACGGGGAGGTAGAGGACGGCGAGGTCGAGCGCGCCGGAGTGGAGGCCGGCGACGAGGTCGTCGGGCGGCAGCTCGCGCAGGAACAGCTCGACTCCCGGATGGCGGCCGCGGAAGACGCGCAGCAGCTCGGGCAGCGGGCCGAGCGACGCCGACGGGACGAAGCCGACCGTCAGCCGGCCGACCTCGCCGGTGCCGGCCCGCGTCGTCGCCGCGAGCGCCTGGTCGACCTGCACCAACAGCCGCCGCGCCTCGCCGAGCAGCACCTCGCCGGCTGCCGTCAGCGCGATCGCGCGGCGCGAGCGGTCGAACAGCTCGACCCCCAGCGCCCGCTCCAGCGCGCGCATCTGCGTCGACAGCGGCGGCTGCGCCATGTGCAGCCGCTCGGCCGCGCGCGTGAAGCTCAGCTCCTCGGCGACCGCGACGAAGTAGCGCAGGTGACGCAGCTCGACATCCATACGCCGTCAGTATGCAACAGCGGCAAAACGAGTATTGGACAGATGAGATCGCTCGCGCGATGCTCAGCACCATGGTGCAACTGCTCTCACCCGCTGAGGCGCTCGCGAAGGTCAAGCCCGGCGACACGGTGATGGTCGGCGGCTTCGGTCTCGTCGGCGCGCCGCTGACGCTGATCGCGGCGCTGCTGGAGGCCGACGGCGCGCGCGACCTCACCGTCATCTCGAACAACCTCGGCGAGCCCGGCCGCGGGCTCGGCAAGCTGCTGCCGGCCAGACGCGTCAGCAAGGCCGTCGGCTCCTACTTCACCTCCAACAGAGAGGTCGTCGAGGCGCACCTGAGAGGCGAGCTGGAGGTCGAGCTGCTGCCGCAGGGGACGCTCGCGGAGGCGATACGGGCCGGCGGCGCCGGGATCGGCGGCTTCTACGTCCGCACCGGCGCCGGCACGCTGCTGGCCGAGGGCAGAGAGCAGCGCGAGATCGACGGCGAGCTGTACCTCTTCCAGCGCCCGCTGAGAGCCGACGTGGCGCTGATCCGCGCCGCCAAGGCCGATCGTCAGGGCAACCTCGTCTACGCCCGCACGGCGCGCAACTTCAACCCCGACATGGCGACCGCCGCCACGACGGTGATCGCCGAGGTCGACGAGATCGTGGAGGTCGGCGAGCTGGACCCCAACGCCGTCGTCACGCCGCACCTGTTCGTCGACGTGCTCGTCAGACGCGCAGGAGCGCAGCCGTGAGCGAGACCTCCACGACGATCGCCAAGCGCGTCGCGCGGCACATCGAGGACGGCGAGATCGTCAACCTCGGGATCGGCATCCCGACGCTCGTCGCCGACCATCTGCCCGACGGCGTCGACGTCGTCCTGCAGACCGAGAACGGCATGCTCGGCGTCGGCCCGACGCCCGCTCCCGACGACGTCGACCCGAACCTCGTCAACGCCGGCAAGCTGCCCGTCAGCGAGCTGGCCGGCGCCTCCTACTTCGCCAGCTCGGCCTCGTTCGGGATGATCCGCGGCGGCCACGTCGACGTCGCGATCCTCGGCGCGCTGCAGCTCGACGGCAGGGGCCGGATCGCCAACTGGTCGATCCCCGGCAAGCCGATCCTCGGCGTCGGCGGCGCGATGGACCTGCTCGTCGGCGCGCGCAAGGTGATCGTCGCGACGACCCACCTGGCGAAGGACGGCAGCGCCAAGATCGTCGCCGAGGCGAGCTTCCCGCTGACCGCCGACCGCCCCGTCGACCTGATCGTCACCGAGCGCGCGACCTTCGCGGTCGGCGACCAAGGCCTCACCCTGATCGACCTCGCCGACGGCACGACCGTCGAGTGGGTCACCGAGAACACCGGCGCGCCGTTCGCGGTCGCGCCCGAGCTGAGCACGGAGGCAGCGGCATGAGCGAGCTGAACGAGGCCTGGATCGTCGCCGCGGCGCGCACGCCGATCGGCAAGCTCGGCGGCGAGCTGGCCGCCGTCCGCCCCGACGACCTCGCGGCGACCGTCGTCGCCGCCGTCGTCGAGCGCGCCGGGATCGCGGCCGAGACGATCGAGGACGTCGTGCTCGGCTGCGCCAACCAGGCCGGCGAGGACAACCGCGACGTCGCGCGCATGGCCGGCCTGCTGGCGGGTCTGCCGGAGACGGTCGGCGGCACGACGATCAACCGCCTCTGCGGCTCCGGCCTCGATGCCGTCAGCTACGCCGCGCGGGCGCTGATGGTCGGCGACGGCGACGCCTTCGTCGCCGGCGGCGTCGAGTCGATGAGCCGCGCGCCGTGGGCGGTCGCCAAGCCCGCGAAGGGCTACGCCACTGGACCGAACACGATGGAGGACACGTCGCTCGGCTGGCGCTTCACGAACCCGCGGATGGATGCCCTCGGCCACACCGACGCGCTCGGCGTCACGGCCGAGAACCTCGTCGCCGAGAAGCCGGAGACGATCACCCGCGCCGCCCAGGACCAGTTCGCGCTCGCCAGCCACCAGAAGGCGCTCGCCGCCCAGGCCGGCGACCGCTTCGCGCGCGAGCTGGTGCCGGTGACGGTCAAGGAGCGCAAGGGCGAGCGGGTCGTCGCCAGCGACGAGGGGCCGCGCGCCGACAGCTCGCTGGCAACGCTCTCCAAGCTCAAGCCCGCGTTCGTGAAGGACGGCAGCGGCACTGTCACCGCCGGCAACTCCAGCTCGCTCAACGACGGCGCCGCCGCGCTGGTGATGGTCAGCCCGCAGTACGCGCGCGAGCACGGCCTCCAGCCGCTGGCGAAGATCCGCGCGCTGGCGACCGCCGGCGTCGCGCCGCGCGTGATGGGGATCGGCCCCGTGCCGGCGACCGCGAAGGCGCTCGACCGCGCCGGCATCACGCTGAACGACCTCGACCTGATCGAGCTGAACGAGGCGTTCGCGGCCCAGTCGCTGGCGGTGCTCGACGCGTGGGGCGTGCCGTTCGACGACGCGCGCGTCAACGTCAACGGCGGCGCGATCGCGCTCGGCCACCCGCTCGGCTGCTCGGGCGCGCGGCTGCTGACGACGCTCGTGCACGAGCTGCGGCGGCGCGACGACGCGACGCTCGGCCTGGCGACGATGTGCATCGGCGTCGGCCAGGGGATCGCGGTCGTCGTGGAGCGCATGTCCTAGCGCGGTCACGTGCGCCGCAACCCCCTGGCGGGCAGTGTGTTGGAATCCCGACCACGCCAATCGACTTCTCTGGGGGCAGGATGACGCGCAAGCGCACAGCATCGATCGCAGCCGCGACCGCGACGGGACTCGGCGTCCTGCTCGTGACGGGCCTTCCGGCCGACGCCGCACGCCTGATCACCGGCGCCGACATCAAGAACGGCTCGATCACGCGCGCCGACGTGCGCAAGGGGACGCTGACGCTCGACCGCCTGTCGAGACCGACGCAGAGACTGATCCTGAGCAACGGCGCCGTCGGCCCGACCGGCCCCCGCGGCGCCACCGGCCCGCGCGGGGCGACCGGCGCCAGAGGCGCGACCGGCCCGCGCGGCGCGACCGGCTCGGCCGGCGCCAGAGGCGCGAACGGCACCAACGGCGTGACCGGCTACCAGGTCGTGCAGAACTCCAGCGCGAACGACACCGCGCAGACGAAGACGATCTCGATCGACTGCCCGGCCGGCAAGGTCGTGCTCGGCGGCGGCGCGACCGCGGCCGGCAACGACACCGCCGTGCTGCAGTCGAGCAACCCGGACGGCAACTCGCGCTGGGCGGCGAGAGCGACGATCCCCGGCGGCGCCCCCGGCAGCGGCTGGCAGCTCAACGGCTATGCGATCTGCGCCAACGTCACCCCGTAGCGCGAACGTTCACAGCTTCTACACGACGTGGTAACGGGCCCCGGCGGCGGGCCAGGGTAGATCTTGCGGCGCAGCATCCACGGACGGAGCCCCCCGATCCACAAGGAGCTACGAATGCACCGCACCCGCCTCTCGGCGGCCGTCTTGACGACGGCCGTCGTCGCCGCCGCGGGCGCCAGCACGGCGCTGGCGACCGGCTTCTACCCCGGCCACTGGCACGGCCACGACCGTGACGACGCGCGCTCCGCGGTCGTCGAGTCGCTCAGCAACCGCCATCCGAAGAACGTCATCCTCTTCATCGGCGACGGCATGGGCACGCAGGAGATCACCGCCGCGCGCTACTACCAGGGCGTCCAGAACAGACTGAACGTCGACCGCCTGCCGCTGACCGGCTTCGACACGACCTGGTCGGTCAAGCCCGGCACCGGCCCGAGATACCTGCCCGACTACGACCCCGACTCGGCCTCGACCGGGACCGAGTGGGCGACCGGCGAGAAGACGCTCGACGAGCGCATCTCGCAGGGCCCGAGCACCGCGATCGACGTGCCCGGCAGAAACCTCCGCACCGTGCTCGAGCTGGCGCAGCGCGACGGCAAGAAGGTCGGCGACGTCTCGACCGCCGAGCTGACCGACGCGACCCCGGCTGTGCTCGCCTCGCACATCTCGCTGCGCGGCTGCCAGGGCCCGGCCGACACGGCCAGAAGCTGCAGACTGGAGACGAAGGAGGCCGGCGGCCTCGGCTCGATCGCGGAGCAGGAGGTCGACCATCGCGTCGACGTGCTGCTGGGCGGCGGCCGCGCCCGCTTCGAGCAGACGGTCACCGGCGGCAGATACGCCGGCAGAACGGTCGCCGACCAGGCGCAGGCGCAGGGCTACAGATATGTCACCGACGCCGCCGGCCTCGACGCGATCCACAGCACGTCCAAGCCGGTCCTCGGCCTCTTCAACAGCGGCAACATGTCGCTGGAGTGGAGAGGTCCGCAGGCGAGACTCGGCAAGGGCGACCCGGCGAGCGCCTGCGTCGAGAACCAGCGCCCGGCCAACGAGCCGTCGCTGTCGGCGATGACCGACAAGGCGATCGGCCTGCTGGAGAACCGCCGCGGCTTCTTCCTGCAGGTCGAGGGCGCCTCGATCGACAAGCAGGACCACGGCGCCAACGCCTGCGGCCAGCTCGGCGAGACGGTCGCGTTCGACAACGCGATCGGCGTCGCGCTCGACTACCAGCGGCGCCACCCGGACACGCTCGTGCTCGTCACCGCCGACCACGCGCACACGTCGCAGATCGTCGCCGAGGACGCGAGCGGCGCCGGCCTGCCGACCGGCTACTCGTCGAACCTGCTGACGAAGGACGGCCAGACGCTGACGCTGACCTACGGCACGTCCGGCTTCGGCGGCGACGGCGCCGCGCCGCAGCCGGACCCGAGCAGACTGAGCCAGCAGCACACCGGCGCGGTCGTGCCCGTCTGGGGCAAGGGGCCCGGCGCGCTCGACGTGCTCGGGACCAACGACCACACCGACCTCTTCGACACGCTCCAGGGGTAGAGGCGACAGGCGGCGGGCGACCCGAGGGAGGGCGCCCGCCGTCTGCTGCGCTGCGGTCAGCCGGCGGCGACCGCCGACTCCTCCGGCGCGATCGCGACCTCGCGGTCGAACAGGACGGCGTGCAGGCCGGCCGCCAGCAGCGCGCCGACCAGCGGCGCGACGATGAACAGCCACAGCTGGCTCAGCGCCCAGCCGCCGACGAACAGCGCCGGGCCGATCGAGCGGGCCGGGTTGACCGAGGTGTTGTCGACCGGGATCCCGACGAGGTGGATCAGCACCAGCACGAGACCGATCGGGATGCCGGCGAAGGCGACCGAGGCGATCTTGTCGGTCGCCGCCAGCACCGTGAAGACGAGGAAGCCGGTCAGCACGACCTCGGTCGCGAAGGCCGAGCCCCACGGGTAGCCGCCGGGCGAGTGGTCGCCGTAGCCGTTGGCGCCGAAGCCGGCCGCGCCGGCGTCGTAGCCGCCCGCTCTGCCCTTCACGATCACCAGCAGCAGCGCCGCCGCGACGATCGCGCCGACGATCTGCGCGACCCAGTAGCGGACCGCCTCCGGCAGCTCGATCTTGCCGCGCGCCAGCAGGCCGAGCGTGACCGCCGGGTTGATGTGGCAGCCCGACACCGGGCCGACCGCGTACGCCATCGCCAGCAGCGACAGGCCGAAGGCGAAGGCGACGCCGAGGAAGCCGATTCTGTCGCCGGCGATCACCGCCGCCCCGACTCCGCCGAAGACGAGCACGAAGGTGCCGAGCGCCTCGGCGATCGCACGTTTCAGAACCACGGATCCGTCCTCCCGTCGTTGAAGATCCCGGAGCGCGATTCGGCGCGTCGGCGCGGACTCCTCCGCAAAGCGGCGCGGCGTCGCTCCTGGACATTGCCTGTCCAACTGTCACGGTGACGATTTCGACAGCTGTCGATATGACGGTTCACATCTCGTTCTCAGAATCGACATGCATGAGATCCCCATGCAGTCCGCGGCCGCGACGCTGCGCGCTGGCAGCCGCCGCGGTGCTCGCGGCCAGCGCCGGCGCCCTCTTCGCGCCGTCCGCAGGAGCCGTGAATTACGTCAGCAGCGCCAACGGTGAGAGATGGGAGGTCAACGACGGCGCGATGCCGGGCCTCGACACCGGCTCGATCCGCTCGACGACCGGCAGCTCGCTGCTCGGCTACGGCGGCATCCGCGTCAGCGTCTCCGGCAGCGAGCGCGACCGGATGGACGGCGAGCTGCTGCGCGGCTTCGGACTGCGCTTCGACGGCATCGACACGTTCGAGACGACGACGCCGGTCAACCTGTCGGGGATCGACGTCGCGCGCGAGGTCAGATTCGACCTCGCCGGCAACAGCGCCCGCTTCCTCGACCGCTTCACCAACCGCACCAACATGCCCAAGACGGTCGAGGTCACCTTCGGCGGCATCCTCGGGCAGAACAACAACGAGAACCAGAGCGAGACGGTCAACACCAGCAGCGGCGACACCACGATCACCTCGGCCGACAGCTGGGTCGAGGTCGCGACGCCGACGGCGGCCGCGACGACGCCGACCAGCGGCCCGTCGCAGAACGGCCCCTCGGCGACCGTGCTCGGCACCGCCGGCACCGGCCTGCTCGGCTCGCTGCAGCGGACCGCCAACTTCTTCCGCAACCCGTTCGCCAACCCGCTCGAGGTCGGCACCGGGATGGAGGCCAACTTCTACGGCTTCCTGCGCCGCGTCACGATCCAGCCGGGCGAGACGAGATCGCTGGCGCAGTTCGTCGTGATCGGCAGAAGAGAGACCGGCACGGGCGCGCCCGCCGCCGGCAGCGAGATCGAGGCCGTGCGCGCGCGGGCGGCGACGCTCGCCGCGACGCCCGACTTCAGCGGCCTCTCGGTCGCGCGCCGCTGCGAGCTGGCGAACTGGGACCTGGCCGCGCTCGACGCCGCGCTGCCGGCGACCTGCGCCACCCGCCAGGCGCCGCAGCCGGAGCCGCTCAGAGCCGCGCCGGAGCCGGTCACCTCCTCCGACTACGACGTCGTCGGCAAGACGATCACGCAGATGCAAGCCGACATGGAGAGCGGCGCGACGACCTCGCAGGAGATCACGCGCGCCTACCTCGACCGCATCGCCGCCTACGACACCGGCCAGCTCGGCCTGCACTCGTTCATCCATGTCGCCGACGACGCGATGGACCAGGCGCGCGCCGCCGACGTCGCGCGCGCCAACGGCAGAACGGGCGCGCTGCTCGGCATCCCGGTCGCGGTCAAGGACCTCTACGACACGAAGGACATGCCGACGACGAACGGCTCGCTCGTGTTCGAGGGCTTCCGCCCGGCCAAGGACGCCTTCCAGGTCGGTCGCCTGCGTGACGCCGGGGCGATCATCCTCGGCAAGGCGAACATGTCCGAGTTCGCCAACTCCGGTCGCCACAGCGAGTCGCCGTGGGGCCAGGTCTGGAACGCGATCAAGCCCTCCTCGACCTCGCAGGGCTCCTCCGGCGGCTCCGGCGTCGCCGTCGCGGCCAGCTTCGCCGGCTTCGCGATGGGCTCGCAGACCGGCGTCTCGCTGAACGCGCCCTCCGGCGCCTCCAGCCTCGTCGCGCTGCGCGGCACCGACGGCATGTCGAGCGTCAGCGGGGCGATGCCGCTGACCTGGATGCAGGACTACACCGGCCCGCTCGCGCGCTCGGTGCGCGACCTCGCGACGATCCTCAACGTCACGACCGGCACCGACCCGGCCGACGAGGCGACCGTCGACGCCGACAGATACCGCCCCGCGGACTGGACGACGATGCTCGACGCGGACGCGCTCAGAGGCAAGCGGATCGGCTACCTCAGATCGACGTTCGCGGCCACCAGCTACGGCACGCCCGGCACGCTGGAGGTCTCCAACGCCGCGCTGCAGGAGCTGACCTCGCTCGGCGCCGAGCTGGTCGAGATGCCGGCCCAGCCGGGCACGACCTCCAGCAGAGCCGGCGGCTCGCTCTCGGCCGAGGGCTGGTACCGCTGGATCGAGGAGCACCCGGAGTCGCCGTACAGAACCCCGGCGCAGATCCAGACCTCGCCGCTGAAGCTGCCGTACAACCGCAGCACGACGTACACCGGCGTGCCGATGACGGCCGAGCAGGTGAAGGCCGCGCGCGACGCCCGCAGCGGCTCGAAGCAGAGACTGGCCGACTGGATGGACGCGGCCGGCGTCGACTTCGTCATCTACCCGAACAACACGTCCGACTTCCACGACAACGACTCGGGCGCGCTCGGCGGCGCCTTCGCGACCGCGCCGGCGTCGAGCTTCGGGGCGCCCGAGGTGATCGTGCCGGTCGGGATCAACGACCACGGCTTCCCCGTCTCAATGCAGCTCCAGGGCCGCGCCTGGGACGACGCGAAGCTGGTCGGCTACGCCTACGCGATCGAGCAGCGCTTCCACGGCCACGTCGAGCCGACGAAGCTGCCGGCGCTCAGATACGTCGCGGGCAGCGAGCCGACGCCGATCGTGATCGAGAAGCCCGATCCGCCGGTGACGGTGCCGGACACGCCGGCCCCGCCGACCAACGGCGGCCCGGCTCCGCAGGGCGGCACGCCGCCCGCGCCCGCGCCGCCGGTCGCGAGAACGCCGGTCAGAACGGTTCGCAGAGCGGTCAGCGTGCGCTCGCGCGTGACCGCGGTCCGCAGCGGCGGCCGCGTCACGGTGAGGCTGACGATCACCGCCTCCAAGGCGCTCGCCGGCAAGCGGGTCGCGATCGAGCGGCGGATCGGCAGACGCGTCGTGACGATCGCGCGCGTCAAGGTCGGCGCGAGCGGACGCGTGACGGCGACGCTGAGGCTGCAGCCGGCGGCCTCCTACCGGCTGCGCGTGCGGGCCGCGCAGACGGCGACGACGAGAGCGGCGGCGAGCCCGTTCGCGCTCGTGAAGGTGCGGGCGGCGGGCGCGAAGCGCTAGCGCCGCCCCGACCGGCCTCCCCGGCGGCGGCACGTGCCGCCGGGGAGGTCCCCGATGTGAGCGCCGCGGGCGCGGCCTACCGTCGCCTCCATGCTCACTTCCCGCATCTCCGCCGCGCTCGCGCTCGGCTGCGCCGCGACGCTGGCCGCGGCTGCGAGCGCGCCGGCCGCCCAGCTGTCGGTCGAGGGCGGCACGCTCGTCTACCGCGCGGCGCCCGGTGAGGCCAACGCCGTCATCGTCCGCTCCGAGGACCCTGGCGAGCTGCGCTTCACCGACTCCTCCGCGATCGCCTTCCCGGCCGGCGTCTGCCGGCGTGCGGACTGGGACGACGCGACGGTCGCCCGCTGTCTCTTCGCCGGTCCGGTGCGGATCGAGACCGGCGACGGCGGCGACCGCGTCTCGCTCTTCAACGACCTGCCGGCGGCGCAGGCGTTCGTCGTCGACGGCGGCGCCGGCGACGACAGGCT
The DNA here is from genome assembly GCF_030646155.1 of Conexibacter sp. CPCC 205762. Taxonomy (GTDB): domain Bacteria; phylum Actinomycetota; class Thermoleophilia; order Solirubrobacterales; family Solirubrobacteraceae; genus Conexibacter. Next base: position 1,529 of record NZ_JAUTDN010000011.1, on the reverse strand, counting down.
GTCCGTCGACGCGGGCGGCCCGGCCGCGACGCTGCTCGGCGGCGACGGCAACGACGAGCTGAGCGGCGGGACCGGCGACGACGTGCTCGACGGCGGCGCCGGCAACGACACGCTCGCCGGCGGCTTCGGCCGCGACACGCTGCGCGGCGGCGACGGCGACGACAGCCTCCTCGGCGACGCGCTGAAGCCGTTCGCCGACACAATCGACGGCGGAGCGGGCCGCGACACGATCGTCAACGACTGGGTCAACGACCCTGCGAACACGCCGATCGGCGTGACGCTCGACGGGGTCGCCAACGACGGGCTGCCGGGCGAGGGCGACAACGTCGTCGGCGTCGAGGCGATCCAGGTCAACCAGCCGGCGACGCTCGTCGCGGGCGCCGACGCGGTCGCCTTCAGAGTCTTCCAGACCGGTCCGGGCGCCTCGAAGCTGGTCGGCAGCGACCAGGCCGACACGCTGACCTCCTACGACTACGCCGACACGATCGACGGTCGCGGCGGCGACGACACGATCGAGGCCGGCCTCGGCGACGACGACATCACCGGCGGCCCCGGGCGCGACACGATCAACGCCGACGCCGGCAGCGGCGCCTGCAACTTCCTCGTCTGCCGCACCGGCAGCGGCAACGACGTCGTGCGCGTGCGCGACGGCGAGGCCGACAGCGTCGTCTGCGGCCCCGGCACCGACACCGTGATCGCCGACCCGATCGACACGATCGCGCCCGATTGCGAGAACGTCGACCGCGGCACGGTCACGCCCGATCCCAGAAGAGACGGCAGAAGAGCGGAGCCGCCGACCGGCAAGCGCTGCCTCGTGCCGAAGGTCCGTGCCGGGGCGACGCTGGCCTCCGCGAGACGCGCGCTGGCCAAGCGCCGCTGCCGCGCCGTCGTGCGCGGCGTGCGCTCGGCGAAGGTGCGCAGAGGGCGCGTCGTGAAGCTGTCGGCGAAGGCCGGCCGGTCGCTCGTCGTGAACGCGAAGGTGACGGTCTACGTCTCGCGCGGGAGGCGGTGAGGCGCGGCTGCGCGGCGACGGGCGGGAGGCGGTGAGGCGCGGCTGGGCGGCGATGGGCGGGAGGCGGTGAGGCGCGGCTGGCCGGTCGCGCGCGGTGAGTGAGGGATCTCCCTCGCTCGCACCCTCGCGCCGTGTGCGGCGCCTACGATCGTTGGGTGGTCGCCCTCGTCGGAAGAGCCGCCGAGCTGGGGCGGATCGAGCAGCTGCTGGTCGCGGCCGCCGCGGGGGAGAGCGGGACGCTGCTGCTGCTCGGCGACGCCGGCATCGGCAAGAGCGCGCTGCTGGACGCGGCCGCCGCCTCCGCCCGCGAGCGGGAGATGGCGGTGCTGCGGGCGCGCGCCGTCGAGGCCGAGACCGCGCTCGCCTTCGCCGGCCTGAGCGAGCTGCTGCGCCCGCTCGCACCGCTGCTGGGCGAGCTGGAGCCGGCCCAGGCGCAGGCGCTCGCGGCCGCGCTCGGCCTTCCCGCGCCGCCGCCCGCCGCCGCTGCCGCCGCGCCCGCCGCCGCTGCCGCCGCGCC
>NZ_JAUTDN010000103.1 GCF_030646155.1 Conexibacter sp. CPCC 205762 | reverse complement strand
AGTAGTCGATCCGCCGGTAGTAGCGGCGGGTGGTGAGCGGGTGGTCGCGCAGGACCTCGAGGTGCGCCGAGAGGCGCTCCAGCACGGTCGCGAGCAGGACCGGCGAGATCAACGCGCGCGTCGCGGCGCTGACGCCGGGCAGCTCGAACCCGGCCGGGTCGATCACCTGCAGCTTGTCCGAGACGGTCGGCACGAATCTCTCAACGCGGTCCCCGAGCGCGCGCGCCTCATCCTCGGACTTGAAGAGCAGGACGGAGACATCTCTCTCGACCAGCTCCAGCGTGCCGTGGAAGAAGTCGGAGGCGTGAACCGGACGCGTGCGGATCCACTGCATCTCTTCCAGGATGCAGGTGCCGTAGTACCACGCCTCCGTCCACGCCGAGCCCGCGCCCGTGACGATGTGGTAGCTCTCGTCCCTGTAGAGCCCCGCCAATTCCTCGGCACGCGACTCGAAGCCCTCCTTCACCTGCACCAGCAGCTCCGGCAGCAGCGCCAGCTCGCCGACGATCTGCTCGAAGCCCGGCTCGCCCAGCTCACCGCGCTTGTCGAGGATCGCCAGCACGACCACCAGCGACAACAGGTAGAACATCTCCGAGGACGTGTCGTCCTCAGCGAAGTTGGTGAAGTTGAAGTCCGCCTTCTCGGCAACCGGCGTGTTCTCATGCCCAGTCAGCGCGATCACCTTCGCGCCCCTGGCCTGCGCGAACTCCAACACCGCGACGGCCTCCTTCGTCGTGCCCGACAACGACGGGATCACGACGATCGACTGCGCGCCGAGGTTGGCGTCGTCGGTCGCGATGATCTCGGCCGCATGCACCAGCTTGACCGGGAACGACGAGCGCCGGCCGAGCAGCTGCGCCGCCGGCA
>NZ_JAUTDN010000102.1 GCF_030646155.1 Conexibacter sp. CPCC 205762 | reverse complement strand
CCCGCCACGCCTGCCGCCGCGCCCGCGCCCCCTGCGGCGCCGCCCGCGCCCGCCGACCCGCGGCTCGCGCGCGGACGCGCTGTCGCGGAGCTGCTGCTCGGCCGGGTCGGCGGCGACGTCGAGCGGACCGCCCGCGCCGGCGCGCTGCTGGCAGCCGGCGCACGCGCGGATGCCAGCGCGATCGCTGACGACCTGCGTGTCGCCGCGCTGGCGCAGCTCGGCGCGGTCGAGGTCTGGTGCGGCCGGCTCGACCCCGGCGAGCGGCGGCTGGAGGCGGCGCTGGCGGCGGCGCGCGAGCGCGAGCTGGCGCCGGTCGCGCTGCTGGCGCAGGCGCAGCTCGCGCTCGCCGCGCTGTTGGCCGGCCGGCTCGTGCTGGCGGCCGAGCGCGCCCGCGCGGCGCTGACCGCGGCCGAGCGGCGCGGGCTGGAGCGGACCGCGGCGGCCGCGACGGCGCAGACGGTGCTGACCGCGACGCTGCTGCACTGGGAGCAGCGCGAGGAGGCGGAGCGGCTGCTGGCGCGGGCCGAACGGACGCTGCGTCCGCTCGGCGAACGATCGCCGCGCGCGCTCGCGGCGCAGCAGCGGATCGCGCTGCTGATCGCCGACGGCGCCTGGGACATGGCCGTCGCGCTGCTGCGAGCGGCCCAGGCGGAGCTGGCCGGCTGGCCGCTGGCGCCGCAGCTGCGGGCCCGCTTCGTCGCGCAGGAGGGGCTGCTGCGGGCTGCCCGCGGCGAACGCGAGGCGGCGGCGTCGCTGCTGCGCGCCGCCTGCATGCGCGAGCCGCGGCCAGAGCACGCGGCCGCGCTGGCGCGGCTGCGGCTGGCGAGCGGCGAGCCGGCGCAGGCGAGCGCGGCGATCGCGCCGTGGCTGGCGCAGGCGGAGCGCGGCGCGCCGGCGC
>NZ_JAUTDN010000101.1 GCF_030646155.1 Conexibacter sp. CPCC 205762 | reverse complement strand
GTCGGCGCGGGCGGGCGGGGCGGCGGGGCGCGGGCGGCGCGAGGCGGGCGGCGCGGCGGCGCGGCGGCGTCTGCTCAGTGCGGCGAGGCGCCGCCGCCGGCCGATGCCGCGGCGAGCGTCGCCAGCTCGGTGCGGTTGGCGACGCCGAGCTTCGCGTAGACGTGCGACAGGTGCGTCTTGACGGTGCTGCGGCTCATGAACAGCCGTGCGCCGATCTGCGGGTTCGTGCACCCTTCGACGGCGAGCTGGACGACCTCGCGCTCGGTCGGCGTGAGGCTCCCCCAGCCGCCCAGCGGTCGGCTGCGCGACCCGCGCGCCCGCCGCGCGAGCGCGACCGCCTCGGGCAGCGTGAGCGCGGCGGCCTGCGCCGAGGCCTCCCCGAAAGCGGCAGCGCCGAGCGCGGCTTCGAGCCGCCGCGCGAGCGCGTCGCGATCGCGCTGAGCGACGCCGTCGCGCGGGAGCTGGAGCGTCGCGCGGGCTGCGTCGGCGGCGGCGAGCAGGCGGGCGGACGGCTCTCCGTCCAACACTGCGGCGAGCGTGTCGAGCGCGTCGGGCCAGAGCGCGCGCAGGTCCTGCTCGACGGCGAGCGCAAGCGCCTCGTGGCAGCGCTGGAGCGCGGCGGCGGGGTCGTCGGCGGCGAGCAGCAGCGCCTGCTCGTGGAGCGCCTCGGCGCGCACGCGCGGCATGCCGAGCGCGTCGGCCAGCGCGAGCGCGCGGGCGGCGGTCGCGGCGGCGTCGGCGCGGGCGCCGAGCCGGCGCTGGGCGGCGGCGAGCGGTGCGAGGGCAAGCGCGGCGAGATAGGTCGGCCGTCCGCGATCGGTCGAGGCCGCCTCGCGCAGCAGCCAGTCGCGCGCCGCCGCCGGCTCGCCCCGCCGCAGCTCCAGCAGCCCGAGCGCGCGGGCGAGCCCCGGGACCCAGACGTCGTC
>NZ_JAUTDN010000100.1 GCF_030646155.1 Conexibacter sp. CPCC 205762 | reverse complement strand
GACCTGACGATCGTCAATGTCGCGATCGACACGCTGCAGCGCAGACTCGACGCGAGCGTCTCGACGATCCAGTGGGTCAGCACCGGCTACGCGCTGGCGACGGCGATGACGATCCCCGTCAGCGGCTGGGCGTTCGAGCGCTTCGGCGGCCGGCGCGTGTGGCTGCTGTCGCTGGTCGGCTTCGTCGGCGGCTCGGCGCTGTGCGGCCTGGCGTGGTCGGTCGGCAGCTTGATCGCCTTCCGGATCGTGCAGGGCGTCGCGGGCGGGATGCTGATCCCGCTGGCGCAGACGATCCTCGCCGACGCGGCGGGGCGCGAGCGGATGGCGCGGATCATGCCGTTCATCGCGATCCCCGCCCAGCTCGGGCCGGTGCTGGGCCCGGTCGTCGGCGGGCTGATCGTCAGCAACGTCAGCTGGCGCTGGATCTTCTACGTCAACGTCCCGATCTGCCTGATCGCGATCGTGCTCGCGTGGCGCACGCTGCCGCGGACGACGATCAACCCGGACCGCCGCCTTGACGTCCGCGGTCTCGCGCTGCTCTCGCCGGCGCTCGCGCTGATCGTCTACGGCTTCTCCGCGGCCGGCGCGGCGGGCGGCTTCGGCCACGGGAAGGTGCTCGGGCCGCTGGTCGGCGGCGTCGTGCTGCTGATCGGCTACTGCCTGCACGCGCTGCGCACGTCGGCTGAGCCGCCGCTCAACATCAGGCTGCTGCGGGTCCGCGGGTACGCGAGCTCCTCGGCGCTGATGTTCGTCTCCGGCGTCTCGCTGTTCGGCGCCCTGTTCCTGCTGCCGCTCTACTACCAGCAGGCGCGCGGCGCCTCTGCCGTGGAGGCCGGCTTGCTGCTCGCGCCGCAGGGCGTGGGCGTGATGGTCGGCGCGCTGCTGGCCGGGCGGCTGGTCGCCAAGCTCGGCGTCCGCCTGCCGGCGCTGCTCGGCATGGTGCTGCTGACGGTGGCGACCGCCCTTTACGCCTTCGCCGGCGCGGACACCAGCGAGGTGCTGCTGAGCGTCGCGCTGGTCGTGCGCGGCGCCGGGCTCGGCCTGACGCTCGTCCCCGTCATGACCGCCTCCTACATGGGCCTGCCGCACGCCGCGATCCCAGCGGCGACGACGGGCGTGCGGATCTTCCAGCAGATCGGCGGTGCGCTGGGGACCGCGATCCTCGCCGTGATCCTCCAGCACGCGCTGAAGGGCGCATCCGGGCCGGAGGGGGTCGCCGACGC
>NZ_JAUTDN010000099.1 GCF_030646155.1 Conexibacter sp. CPCC 205762 | reverse complement strand
TGCGCGTTGAACGCCTCGACGTTCGTATTGATGCGAAGGGACATGCCGATCTCCTTGATCGTCCCGGGGCGACTCCATGTCACCCGCTTCTCTCACTGATGATCGGCGACGTGCCAGGAACCTTGAGACGAGGGGTCAGCCCTGGACGACAAGAAGAGGCGAGCGGCACACGGCCGCTCGCCTCCCTTGTGTCGGTCCCTCGATGAACCGGTTATGACGCCCCGGAGGGCGAAGGTGATGTGTCCTAGCGCAGCAGCGAGAGGACGGCCTGCGGGGCCTGCTGGGCCTGCGCGAGCATGCTCGTGCCGGCCTGCTGCAGGATGTTGTTCTTCGTGAAGTTGACCATCTCAGCCGCCATGTCCACGTCACGAATCCGCGACTCAGAGGCCGAGAGGTTCTCCTGGTACACGGACAGGTTGTTGTACGTGTGCTCCAGACGGTTCTGCACCGCACCGAACGAGGAGCGCATGTCGGAGACAAGGCCGATCGCTCTGTCGATGTCGGCGATCGCGGTCGCTCTGGTGAGGTCGATTCTCGGAGCGGCGGTGTTGAGGTCCGAGCTGCTCGCCGTGATCTGCTCGGCGTCGTTGGCGCCGACCTGGAACGTGATCGTCTGCGTTCTGTCGAGCAGTCTGATGCCGTTGAACTGCGCCGTGTCGCGGATGCGCGCGATCTCGGCCGACAGCTGGTCGACCTCGGAGGCGATCGCCGCTCTGTCCTCTCTCGCCAGCGTGCCGTTGCCGTACTGCACGGCGAGCTCGCGCGAGCGCTGCAGCATGCTGTGGACCTCGGTCAGCGAACCCTCCGCCGTCTGCACGAGCGAGATGCCGTCCTGCACGTTGCGACGCGCCTGCGCCAGGCCGCCGATCTGACCACGCAGCTTCTCCGAGATCGCGAGACCCGCGGCATCGTCAGCGGCGCGGTTGATGCGGAAGCCAGACGAGAGGCGCTCCATGCTCTTGGCCAGCTTGTTGCTGGTGCCCTCGAGGTTGCGATGCGCGTTGAACGCCTCGACGTTCGTATTGATGCGAAGGGACATGCCGATCTCCTTGATCGTCCCGGGGCGACTCCATGTCACCCGCTTCTCTCACAGATCATCGGCCGCGCGCCACGGACCTTTAGGGCTCCGTCCCGCGGCTGAACAAAGAAGAGAGGCGAGCGGCCGCGCCGCTCGCCTCTGATGCGTCAGCGTCCTAGCGCAGCAGCGAGAGGACGGCCTGCGGCGCCTGCTGGGCCTGCGCCAGCATCGACGTGCCGGCCTGCTGCAGGATGTTGTTCTTCGTGAAGTTGACCATCTCGGAAGCCATGTCCACGTCGCGGATGCGCGACTCAGAGGCCGAGAGGTTCTCCTGGTACACGGACAGGTTGTTGTACGTGTGCTCCAGACGGTTCTG
>NZ_JAUTDN010000098.1 GCF_030646155.1 Conexibacter sp. CPCC 205762 | reverse complement strand
CGCGGCGGCGGCCGGCGCGGCGGTGGGCGGCGCGGGGGCGGGCGCGGCGGCGGTGAGGTCGGAGGCGCCGTCGATGGTGAAGACGACGCGGTCGCCGGCGGCGCTGAGCGCGACGCGCGGCGCGGCGGCGGCGCCGTCGCCGGGGCAGCCGCTCGTGCCGCCGCCGGCGTAGGTCAGGCCGGTCGCGGAGCCGTCGCGCGCGGAGACGAGGCGGTAGGCGCCGGGCTCCTCGGGCGCGAGCCGCAGGTCGCGCAGATAGACGTCGGAGCAGCCGCCGCCGCTGTCGTCGGCGGCGTCGAGCGCGGCGGTCGTCGTGAAGGCGACGAGCGCGCCGTCGGCCGAGATCGACGGATCGTCGGCGTCGTCGCCCGCGACCAGCTCCAGCGCCTGCGTCCGCAGGTCCTTGCGGTAGACGCCGCTGACGCCGGAGAAGCTGCCGCGGAAGGCGACGAAGCGGCCGTCGGCGGAGATCGCCGGCTGCGACGCGCTGTCCGCCTGGACCGCGCCCGTCGCCGACACGAGCACGCTCGGGGACCAGGTCGCCTGTGCCTCCCCTGATGTGAGCACGAGCGCTCCCACCGCGATGCAGACGGCGGCGGGAGCCTTCACCGCGCCTCCACCCAGATCGCGGCGGTGCGGCGGTTGCCGACGGCGTCGGCGGCGCGGACGCGGATCAGGCGGCGGCCGGGGCGGGCGTAGCGGTGGGTCGCGCGGGCCGCGCCCGCGACGGCCCGCGAGCCGTCGCCGAAGTCGATCCGGGTGCGTTCCTGCGCGAGGCCGGCGGCGCGGTCGCCGACGGTGACGCGCACGCGCCGGCCCGGCAGCCGCCGCACGGTCACGAGCGGCGCGGCGCCGTCGACGGGGACCGTCACCGCGGCGCTCAGCGTCTGCTGGCCGGCGGCGTCGGTCGCGAGCACGCGGACGGTGTGTCTGGCGTCGCCGAGGCCGCGCGCCGGCAGCGTCAGGAACCGTCTCGGGGCGTTGCGCACGACGGTGCGGCCGTCGAGCAGCACGTCGTAGCGGACGTGGCCGATCGCGTGCGGCGCCGGCTGCCAGTGGAGCCGCGCCGACGCCGGGCGGACCCAGTCCAGCGGCGCGCTGACGACGAATCTGGCCGGCGGCGCGAGCACCGGTGCCGCCACGATCGCGCCCGCCTCGGCGGATCCCTGGCGGAAGGCGACGAGCGCGTCGCCGAGCCCGGAGCCGCCCGCCGTCACGTCCTCGACCGCGCCGCTGACCGGCGCCGTCAGCGCCGCCGTCTGCCGCTGGCCGTCGGGGAACTCCTGCCGCACCGCGACGACCGGCCGCCCGCCGGCGTCGAGCGCCGGCCACGCGGTCGTGCCGCCGCCCGCTCCGGCGACGGCGAGCAGCGGCGGCGCGTCGCCGGTCGCGCTGCCGAGCGTCGCCGCCGCGGGAGTGGTCGCAGCCGTTGCCGCGCTGCTGCCGCTCGCCAGCCGCAGCGCGCCGCCCTCGCTCCACGCCGCCCGCCAGCGCCCGCCGGCGTCGACCGCGACCCGCGGCCGCCCGGCGAGCGCCGCCGTCGCAAGCCGCGCCGCCGGCC
>NZ_JAUTDN010000010.1 GCF_030646155.1 Conexibacter sp. CPCC 205762 | reverse complement strand
TCTCGATCCTCACCATCGAGGCGCGCCACGCCGGCGCGATCGCGGCGCTCAACGGCGACATCATGGGCAGAAGAGGCGTCACGCCCAATGGCCCGTTCGACGTCGCCTACTCGATGAAGAGAGTCCTCGGCATCGTCAGAGGCACCGGCTTCATCACCGGCTGACGCAGCGAGCCCATCGGCACGCGCCGTCTGGACGGCTGAGGTCAGGCCGCTCCGCTCGTCTCGACGGCGCTGCGCTCGACGTGAAACGCTGGTGATTGGGACGTGCTGCTACGTGGGCTGCGAGAAGCGACGTGCCAGCCCGGCGATGCGGAGCACGTCTGCGGCCGCGGAGGTGCCGGGCGTCACAGAGAAGCGCAGCTCGATGTCGGCGAGGCGGCGTTCGAGGCGCAGCAGCAAGAGCAGACCGCTGGAGTCGAAGAAGGTCAGCTGGCTGCGGTCGATCGACAGCTCGCGCACGTCGCGTCGAGCAGCTCCTGCTCGATCGCGTGCTCGACCGGCTCGACGGTGCAGAGATCGAGCTCGCCGCAAGCAAGGACGACGACGCGTCCGGCGGGCTCGCGAGTGATCTTGACGCGAAACGGCGGTGCGACGGCGAAGGCGTGCTGCATTGCGGGAAGCTCCTCTGCGGCAAGCGGGATGAACCCTGGGGCTGGCGCCGGCCGGCGGGCCGACGCTCGCCGCGCCGTCCGCGTCCGCCGCGTCGCCGCCCGCCGCCGCGCCCGCGACCGAGGCCGGCTCATGACCGTGATCGACGCCCACGTCCGCCTCGGCGACGGCCGCGACGCGGCACTGGACGCCGCCGAGCTGCTGGCGACGATGGGCCGGCTCGGGATCGACCGCGCGCTGATCTCGCCCGTCGAGCGCTGCCTGGCGGTCGACCACCGCGAGGGCAACGCCTTCGTCGCCGCGGCCGCGCGCGACTCCGGCGGCCGGCTGCTGCCCTACGCCGTCGCCTCGCCGTGGCGCGGCTCCCGCGCGCTGGAGGAGCTGGCCCGCGCCGCGGAGGCGGGCGCGGTCGCGCTCGCGCTCGACCCCGCGATCCAGGGCTTTGACCTGCTCGACGGCCAGGCCGACCCGCTGATCGAGGCCGCGACCGAGCGCGGCTGGCCGGTCTACGTCCGCACCGGCACGCCCTCCTTCGCGCTCCCGCTGCAGCTCGCCGAGCTGGCCGTCCGCCACCCACAGGCCGCGTTCATCATGGGCAAGAGCGGCGCAACCGACTTCTGGATCGACGCCCGCCCAGCACTCGAACGCGCCCGCAACCTCTACGCCGACACCGCCTACGCGCCCTGGGGCGCCGTCCTCGCGGAGCTGGCCGCGCCGCCGATCGGCGCCGGCCGGCTCATCTTCTCGACCGACATGCCGCTCAGCGACCCCGTCCTCGAACGGGGTCGCCACGACGCGTGGACGCTCTCCGCCGACGCGCGCGCCGCGATCCTCAGCGGGACGCTCGCGCAGCTCCTGCGCTGACCGACGCGGGCAACCTCGGCTACATGAAGGCGATCGTGAAGCCGGCTGGGTCGAAGCCCCCCGCGTCGTCATACGTACGGACGCCTATCTGACCGGCCGTGCAGTTGTTGAAGTCCCCCGAGCTGATCACTGCGAGGACATCGCCGGAGCTGGTGTTGTCGTCGGAGTAGTCCACCGCTGCGATCGGCACCGCGTTGGCGCTCGTGATGCCCACTCCCGACAGGTCGAAGCAGTAATAGCCTCTCGATCGGATCGACACGTTCGCGTCCGTGATCGCGAAGGCGTGCCCGGCGCGGACTCTGCCGCCGCTGCTGATCGAGGCGAACGCCTTCGCGGTTCCGGCGGGGCCTTGCGGACCGGTCGCGCCGGTCGCGCCCGGCGCGCCTCGCTCTCCGGCAGCGCCTGTGCTGCCGGCCGGTCCTGCCGTGCCTCGCGGGCCGGCGGGCCCGCGGGCGCCGGTGAAGCCGCGCGGCCCGCGCTGCACTCTTCTCGCGCCTCTTCTTGCGGCCGTCTCGGCGCGCAGCCCATCGCCATCGCCGCTGAAGGCGCCGCCTGCCGCATATCCGGTGCCGCCCAGCGCGACGAACAGCGCCACGAGAGCGACTCCCATTGCGGGGGACGGCATGTGCCGAATGCGCATCCGGTTCCCTTCTGTTTGCGCCTTGACGGCCTCCATCATCCGTCTCGCGAAGGCCGTCCTCTATGGCGGCAAGCTACTTGGAAATCTGGAGCAGCGCCATCGATCGACGTCCCGGAGCGAACGCCGACGCGCCTACTGCAGTCGCAGGTGCATCGCGGTGCTGAAGGAACGTGCAGGGCGGAAGGCGTCCGCACGGGCTCAGCTCAGAGCGCGCTGCAGAACGCGTGAGAGACGACTCCGGGCTACGACGATGGCGTGGCTGATTCAGCCCATCTGGCTAAGCGAGAGTCCTTCCCGAGAAAGGGGGGCTACGAGAGATTCCTGCGAGTCACCGGCATGACGGAGGCCGACGTCCTCGCTCAGCTGCGGACCCAGGAGTATGCGAAGGCGATCACCCGGTACGTCCAGAGAGGCGGCGGGAAGGACGGGCGCAAGCGGCTCGAGCGGTTCGGCAAGGAGTTCCAGAAGCGCTGGCTCGCGCGGACGGAGTGCCGCAGCGGCTTCGTGGTCCGGTCGCTCTGCGGGAACGCCTCGGGGCGCACGACGACGTCGCTGAGATCCTGGGGCTAGCCCGGCGCCGCTGAGGCGCCGGCTGCCGCGGGGATCGCGTTGTCGACGAGGACCGCCGCGATCGCGGCGGCGGTCGAGAAGGTCTCGCCGTCGAGCACGCGGCTGCGGGCCGAGGCGCCGTCCAGCAGCAGCGCCAGCTGCTCGCCGAGCTGCTCGGGGTCGGCGGCGCCGGCCGCGCGGGCGGCTGCGGCGAGCCGCGCCGCGAAGGCCAGCTTGTAGTCGCGCGCGAGCACGCGCGCCGGGTGGTCCGGGTCCTGGATCTCGACGGCCGCCGCGATGAACGGGCACAGCGGCGCGTGGATCTCGAAGACGGCGAGGAGCCGCTCGCGGGGCGTCAGGCCGGCGCGGTCGAAGACCTCGGGCAGCACGTCGGGGTCGAAGCGGCGCAGATGCTCGGCGATCAGCTCGTCCTTGCCGCCGAAGTGCTGGTAGAGCGTGCGCTTGGAGACCCCGGCCACGGCGCAGAGCTGGTCCATGCCGGTGCAGTTGATGCCCTGGTCGCGGAACAGCTGCTGGGACGCGCTGAGGATGCGCTCGCGCGCGCCGCGGCCGCGGCGCAGGCCCTGCGGCCCTTTCTCCAGCTCCGTCATGCGCCCAGCATAGTCGGCTGGTACGGATCGGTGTGCATAGGTTGACAGCGTGCGTGGTCGTCCGTAGCTTAAGCACTCAGATCGGTGTACTTAGCATCGAGACGACCAACCGAACGGAGTGACTGTGGGCAAGCTCGATGGCAAGGTCGCGGTGATCACGGGTGCGACAAGCGGGATGGCGCTGGCCGGCGCCAAGCTGTTCGTGGAGGAGGGGGCGCACGTCTTCATCTCCGGCCGGCGCAGAGACGCGCTGGACGAAGCCGTCGCGCTGATCGGTCGCAACGTGACCGGCGTGCAGGCCGACTCGGCCGACCTCGGCGATCTCGATCGCCTGTTCGAGACGGTCGAGCGGGAGCAGGGCGTCGTCGACGTGCTGTGGGCGAGCGCGGGGACGGGCGAGCAGGGCAGGCTCGGCGAGATCACCGAGGAGCAGTTCGACGCCGCCTTCTCGCTGAACGCGCGCGGCACGCTGTTCACGGTCCAGAAGGCGCTGCCGCTGTTCAACGACGGAGGCTCGATCCTCATGACCGGGTCGAACGCGTCGCTGCGGGGCTACCCCAACTGGAGCGCGTACGCGGCGAGCAAGGCCGTGCTGCCCGCCTACGCGCGGGTGTGGGTGTCCGAGCTGCGAGACCGCAGGATCCGCGTGAACGTCCTGACCCCCGGCCAGGTCGCCACGCCGGTGCTCGAGCAGGTGATGGACGAGCAGACGAAGGCGCAGTTCGAATCGCTGATCCCGCGGCGGGCGATGGGCCGACCCGAGGAGATCGCGGCGGCCGCGCTGTTCCTCGCCTCCGACGACTCCAGCTACGTCAACGGCATGGAACTGGTCGTCGACGGCGGCACCACGGTGATCTGAGCCACTGTCGCGGCGCGAGCGACTGGAACGTCGCGCGGCCGAGCATCTTTGCCTCGGCCACCATGCATGAGTCCTTTCCTGGGCGAGTGGCGGCGATCGCTGCGCGGCGTCGGAATACTGAAAAACAGGGTCTCGGGGAGAGGTCCGTCGCAGAGGTCGCCGGTGGCTAGGGTGGGTTCAAGAGCAGGGCAACTCATCTGGGAGGAAGACGGTGTCGGACACCACGTGCCACATGTCGATCTCGCTCGACGGCTTCGTCGCCGGGCCGGAGCAGAGCCGCGAGCACCCGCTCGGCAGACGCGGGCGCGAGCTGCACGGCTGGCACATGGGCGACGCGCGCGCCAACGAGGCCGACGCGACCGCGACCGGCTGGCTGATGCGCCCGCGCGGCGCCTACGTGATGGGCCGCAACATGTTCGGGCCGATCCGCGGCGAGTGGGAGGACGACTGGCGCGGGTGGTGGGGCCCCGAGCCGCCGTACCACGCGCCGGTGTTCGTGCTCACCCATCACGCGCGCGAGCCGATCGAGATGGAGGGCGGGACGACCTTCCACTTCGTCACCGGCGGCTTCGACGCCGCCTACGCGCAGGCGCGGGAGACCGCCGGCGACGGCGGCGTCGACATCGCCGGCGGCGCCTCGACCGTGCGCCAGGCGCTGATCGCCGGCGTCGTCGACGAGCTGACGCTCGACATCGCCCCGGTCCTGCTCGGCTCCGGCGAGCGGATCTTCGACGGCGTCGCGTCGCTCGGGATGGAGCCGGTCGAGGTGCTGCACTCGCCGCTGTCGACGCACGTCCGCTACCGCCGGGCGGGGTAGCGTCCGGCGCCCCTCCCGCGTCCTACAGGAACCGCGGCGCCAGCCGGTCGGCGATGTGGAGCGCGAAGGCGAGCGGGCGGGCGAGGACGGCGACGAGCGCGCCGGTCAGGCGCCCGCGGCGGCGGGCCGAGACGCGCGGCGGGAGCGCGCTGAAGAGCGCCGCGAGCGCGGGCAGCGGGCGGCCGTAGATCTCGAGGTCGGCGATCAGGCCCTGGGCGTCGAGCTGCACGAGGATGACCGCCCGCAGCTCGACGCCGCGCACGCGTGCGCTGAAGGGGGCCGCGCAGCGGTCGCCGAGCCGGAGCGGGTCGCTGGTCCTGAGGTCGTGCAGGACGGCGAATATGTCGTGATGGAGCGCCGCGACCTCGTCCCGGCCGTCGAAGCGGACGCGGTCGGTGAGCGGCGAGTGAAGCGCGACGTCGGGCGCCAGCAGCGGCGCGACCGCGTCGGCGTCGCCGCGGTCGGCGGCCGCGCGGAACGCCGCGATCGTGGCCGGGACCGGCGCGGTTGCGGAGGCGGTGGCTGACATCGGGATCCTTCGCTCGGGGACGGGTCCGGTACGCTGATTGAGAAAATCAAGCGAGCTGGAGGAAGTCAACTTCGTGCCTGCACGGTCCTACGGTCAGTACTGCGGTCTCGCCCGATCGCTCGACACGGTCGGCGACCGCTGGAGCCTGCTGATCGTCCGCGAGCTGCTGCTCGGCCCGCTGCGCTACGGCGAGCTGGCGGCGTCGCTCGGCGGGATCGCCACCAACCTGCTCGCCGACCGGCTGCGCAGCCTCGAGGCGTCCGGCGTGGTCGAGCGGCGGCTGGGCGCGTCGGGCGGCGTCGTCTACGCGCTGACGCCGTGGGGCGAGGAGCTGCGCGAGACGGTCGAGTCGCTCGTCCGCTGGAGCCGCCCGCTGATGCTCGCCGGCCGCGGCGAGGACGCCTTCCGGCCGCGCTGGCTGGCAGTCGCGCTGCCGGCGCTGCTGGGCGGGCGGACCGCCCGGCCCGCGGCCGAGGTCGGGATCGAGGTCCCCGGCCTGTCGCTCGCGCTGCGCCTCGACGAGACCGGCCCGCACGTGACGATCGAGCCCGAGCAGCGCGCCGGCACGGTCCTCGCCGCCGAGCCGGAGGTCGTGCTCGGCCTCGCCGCCGGCGCGCTCACGCTCGACCAGGCGCTCGCCGTCGCGCACGTCGACGGCGCCCGCGGCCCGCTCGCCGCCGTCTTCGCCAGGGCGCCGGCGTGAACGGCCTGCTCTTCCCAGCCCGCCGGCTCGTCGTCTCGCGCGGGGCCGCCGATGCGCCATTTTGCGGCTCAGCGGGTGTGCGGTTGACGTAGGATCCGGCGATGCGCCTCGCCCGTCGCGTCCTCCCGCTCGCGGCGAGCCTCGCCGCACTTGCCCTGGCGGCTCCGGCCGGGGCGATCCCGTCGGATCCGCCCGTCGCGCCGCTGACGCCCGCCGACGGTGCGACGCTGGCGACCGACCAGGCCGGCATCACGGTGACGTTCGCCTGTCCCGCCTACAACCAGGACGCGCCGCAGACGCTCGGCGGCATCACCTTCACCTTCCTCGGCAGCGCCGCCGACTACTTCGTCGACTTCGCCACGGCCGCGCGGCTCGGGACCGATGGGCGGATCGGCGAGAGCGCCCGGATCGACCTCGCCACCGCGCAGACGAGCAACGAGCTGCCGGTCGGCACCTGCCGCGCCACGATGAAGTCCGACCAGGCCGTTCCCGGCGCCGAGATCACGCCGGGCGGCTACCACTGGCAGGTCGTGCGCACGTTGAGCAGCTGTCTCGGCTGCCCGCCGCGGTACGAGGCGGGTCCGGTGCGGTCGTTCACCCTGCGCAACGACGTGACGCTGACCGTGGCCCGGCCGTCGGCCGTCTACAGCGGCTACGACCATCGCTTCCAGCTCGGCGCCGTGGGCGTGCCGGACGGGGTCGACGTCGTGCTCGAACGCCGCCGTGGCCGCGGCTGGACAGCGATCGGCCGCGGCGCCGCGCGCGGGGAGCGGGCGGCGGCGATCGCCCGGCTGCCGCGCGCACGGCAGACCGTGCGGGTCGCCTTCGAGCTCGGCGGTCAGCGCTCCTACGGCGCGCCGCGCGCCGTCGTCGTCCGCGACGGCCGGACGGCGCGCCGTCTGACCACCCGTCGTGACGACGGCGCCTGGGCCGGCCGCGCCGACGGGGCACCGGAGGCGAGCAGCTTCCGCGTCGTCGACGGCGGCCGCGAGATCCGAGACCTGAGACTGCCGGTCCTGCTCGGCTGTCCGAACCCCGGCCCGACCGGCGGCACGATCCTGCTTCGCAGCCCCGGCGTGATCAGGATCGGGCGGATCCGCGTCGCCCCCGACGGGCGCTTCGCGAAGGTCCAGCCGGACAGAGCGGGCGTCGCCGACGTCTCCGGCCGCCTGCTGCGCGGGCGTCTGAGCGAGGGCACGGTGGGGCTGGCGCGCGGCGAGTGCACGATCACCGGCGGCTGGAGCGGCGCGAAGAGACGCTGACGGCTCAGGCCCCGACCTGCTCCGGGGCCGGCTGCATCGCCGCCGGGTCCATCCACATGACCTGCCAGGGGTGGCCGTCGAGGTCGAAGAAGCTGCGCGAGTACATGAAGCCGTGATCCTCGGCGCCGTCGGCCTCGCGACCGCCGCCGGCGAGCGCGGTGGCGGGCTCACCAGGGGACGACGCCGTCGTCGTCGAAGAAGCCGCCGCGCGGGCCGTCGTCCGGCAGCGTCGCGAGGCGCAGCGCGATCGCGGCGCCCTGCGCGGGCGTGCGCGGGGCGTTGAAGCCGGTGAAGTCGGTCGCGACGTAGCCGGGGCAGACGGCGTTGACGATCACGTTCGTGTCGGCGAGCCGGCGGGCGTACTGCGTCGTGATGCTGTTGAGCATCGCCTTCGAGGGCGCGTAGGCGGCCAGGATCGGGCCGGCCTGCAGCGTCAGCGAGCCCATCGTGCTGGAGACGTTGACGATCCGCGGGGCGCTCGCGCGGCGCAGCAGCGGCAGCAGCGCGTTCGTCACGCGCACGACGCCGAGCACGTTCGTGTCGAGGACGCTGCGGACGACGTCGAGGTCGAGCGTCGTCGGGTCCTGCGCGCCGTCGTCGGTGCGGCCGGCGATGCCGGCGTTGTTGACGAGCACGTCGAGCCGGCCCGCCGTCCGCTCGATCGTCTCCGCGGCTGCCGCGACGCTCGCGTCGGAGGTGACGTCGAGCGCGACGCCGAACGCGTCGGCGCCGTCGGCCCGCAGTCGCTCGACGGCCGCGGCGCGGCGGGCGTCGTCGCGCGCGCCGACCGCTACCGTGAAGCCGCGCGCGCCGAGGCCCTGCGCGATCGCGAAGCCGATTCCCTTGTTCGCGCCGGTGACCAGCGCAGTCTTCGTGTCGTTCACGCACTCCACGGTCGCGCGCGCCGCGGGAGTTGTCCAAGACCGATCCGGCAGGCTCTGATACCTGCCGGGTATCAGGCGGCGGTAGGCTGAACGGGTGGACGATCTCGAGACGCGCGAGCTGCGCTACTTCGTCGCCGTCGCCGAGGAGCTGCACTTCGGCCGCGCCGCCGGCCGGCTGGGGATCTCGCAGCCGCCGCTCTCGCGCGCGATC
This sequence comes from Conexibacter sp. CPCC 205762, assembly GCF_030646155.1. GTDB lineage: Bacteria > Actinomycetota > Thermoleophilia > Solirubrobacterales > Solirubrobacteraceae > Conexibacter. The sequence continues at coordinate 117,636 of NZ_JAUTDN010000010.1, read as the reverse complement.
CGCCAGCTCGAGCTGCGGCTCGGCGTGCAGCTGTTCGACCGCGACCGCCGCAACGTGCGGCTGACCGACGCCGGCGCGGTGCTGCAGCGCGAGGCCGGCGCGGCGCTCGACGCGGTCGCGGCCGCCGCCCGCCGCACGCGCCGCGCCGCCGACGCGAGACGGCCGCTGGTGCTCGCGACGAAGGCCGGCGCCTCCCACGAGCTGCTGCAGCGGCTGCTCGACGCGGTCGCCGGCGAGCCCGCCGCGGCGCCGGTCGAGGTGCTGCTGTGCGAGGTCGGCGAGCAGGCGGCGCTGCTGCGCGACGGGCGCGCCGACGTCGCGCTGATGCACCGCCCCTACGACGACCTCGCCGGCTTCGACAGCGAGGACCTGCAGGTCGAGGGCCAGGTCGCGATCGTGCCCGCGGCGCATCCGCTCGCCGCCCGCGAGCGGCTCACGCTCGCGGAGGTGCGCGACGTGCCCGGCCTGCCGATCGCGCGCTGGCCGCGGCTCGACGGCAGCTATCCGGACGGACCCGGGCCGGAGGTCCACACGCAGTCGCAGCTCGCGCAGCTGGTCGCGCTCGGCAGGACGCTGCTCGTGATCCCCGCCTCCAGCCGCGCCTGGCAGTGGCCCGAGCACGTCGCCGTGCCGGTCACCGACGCGCCGGACGTCACGACCGTGATCGCCTGGCCGCCGAGCGGCCGCTCGCAGGCGGTCGCGTCGCTCGTCCGCTCGGCCGCGAGGCTGCGCGCGGCATGAGCGCGCCCCCGCCGGCGATCCGCTTCCTGCGCTTCGAGGGGCGGCAGGTCGCGTTCTCGGTCAGCGGCGAGGGGCCGCCGCTGGTCGTCCCCGCCTGGTGGGTCAGCCACCTCGAGCTGGACTGGGACGACGCCGCCTTCCGCGCCTTCTGGGAGACGGTCGGCGAGGGGCACACGCTCGTCCGCTACGACAACGTCGGCGTCGGCATGTCCGACCGCGACGGGCCGCCGCTGGAGCTGACGCTGGAGGCCGAGGTCGCGCTGCTGGGCGCGCTGCTCGACGAGCTGGGGATCGAGCGCGCGACGCTGCTGGGCGGCTCGTCCGGCGGCTGCGCGGCGGTCGGCTTCGCCGCGGCCGCACCCGAGCGCGTCGAGCGGCTGCTGCTGTACGGCGCCTACGCCGACGGCGGCGCGATCGCCCCGCCCGAGGTCCGCGACGCGATCGTCGCCGCGGTCCGCTCCCACTGGGGCCTCGGCGCGCGCGTGCTCGCCGACGTCTTCCTGGCGGACGCGAGCGGGGAGGAGCGCGAGCGGTTCACGCGCCTGCAGCGGGCGGCCGCGAGCGCCGACACCGCCGCGGCGCTGCTGCAGCTCGTCTACCGCTTCGACGTGCGCGCGCAGCTCGCGCAGGTGCGCGCGCCGACGCTGGTCGTCCACCGCCGCGAGGACCGCGCGATCCCGTACGAGCAGGGCCGCGCGCTGGCGGCCGCGATCCCCGGCGCGACGCTCGTCCCGCTCGCGGGCCGCGCGCACCTGCCGTGGGTCGGCGACGCGCAGTCGGTCGCGCGGGCGCTGCGCTCGTTCCTGCTGCCGGGCAGCGCGTCCGCCGCCGTCGCGCGCGCCGGCGGCGAGCCGGCGGCGCTGCTGCTGTCGCGCCGCGAGCGCGAAGTGCTGGCGCTCGTCGCCGAGGGGCTGAGCGAGCGCGAGATCGCCGAGCAGCTGACGCTCAGCCAGCACACCGTCCATCGCCACGTCGCGAACATCCGCCACAAGCTCGGCCGCTCCTCGCGCGCGGCCGCGGTCGCCGAGGCGGCCCGCCTCGGCCTGATCTAGCTCTCGGGCCCGCACGGGCCATCGGGCGAAGATGGCCCCGGCAGGCGATGCGCGGGAGCGGTCGCCGGCCGTACCGTCGTCGCCATGAGCGATCTGACCGCAGCAGCGCCGGCCCGGAGGCCCTGGAGCCGCGTCTTCGCGGCCGTCTACGACCCCGCCCTGTGGGTCGGCGAGCGCGTCGTGATGCGCAGGCAGCGGCGCGAGCTGCTGAGCGCCGCGCGCGGCCGGACGCTGGAGCTGGGCAGCGGCACCGGCCTCAACCTCCCGCACTACCCCGCCGACCTCGACGAGCTGATCCTGACCGAGCCCGACGCGGCGATGTTCGCGCGCCTGCAGCGCGCGGTCCGCCGCAGCGGCCGCGCCGCGCGCCTGCTCGACGCGCCGGCCGAGCGGCTGCCGCTGGCGGACCACTCGGTCGACACCGTCGTCTCGACGCTCGTGCTCTGCACGGTCGACGCGCCGGACGTCGCGCTGCGCGAGATCGCGCGCGTGCTGCGCCCCGACGGACAGCTGCTGTTCATCGAGCACGTCCGCGCCGAGTCGCCGCGGCTGGCGGCCTGGCAGGACCGCTGCGCCGAGCCGTGGCGCCGCTTCGCCGAGGGCTGCCGCTGCAACCGCGCGACGGTCGAGCTGATCAGGGCCGGCGGCGAGCTGGAGGTCGAGCGGCTGCACGAGGCGTCATGGCGCGGCATGCCCGCGATCGTGCGGCCGCTGGTCGCCGGACGCGCCTGTCCGCGGGGCGCGGCGGCGGGCTGAGCAGCGGCGCGGTCAGCTCACGGCAACAGTTCCTACACATTGGTCTGCGCGCCAGGTAACGTGCGGCTCCCGGGCGGTCGTGGCCCGCTGGAGGAGGAACGATCACGCTGGGACCGACCGACGCAGCCGCTGTCGCGCGCGCCGTTGCCAACGCCATCGGCGACGGCGCGGTCGTGCGCATCATCGACGAGAGAGCGCGACGGCTCGCGGTCGCCGCCGTCGCGCACCGCGACGAGCGCGCGCAGGCGCTGCTCGGCGAGACGGAGCCGGACTGGTCGGCCGCGAGCGGCTGGGGCGGGCACGTCGTCCGCTGCCTGCGCCCGGTGCGGATGGCGGTGAGCGACGGCGAGCGCCCGCGGATGCTGGTGCCGCTGCTGCTGGACGGGGCGGCGGTCGGCGTCGTCGCCGCGATACGAGACGTCGGCGGGCTGCCCTACTCGCTGCGCGAGCAGGCGCTCTGCGAGCGGACCGTCGCGCGCGTGACGGGCCATCGCGAAGGCGCCGCGGGCGACGCCCCGGAGTCGCTCCAGCGGCTGCTGCTGAACCGCTCGGAGTCGGCGATCTGGGCCGTCGACCGCGAGGGCCGCACGCTCGAGCTGACGCCCGCGATGAGCGAGCTGATGGAGCTGCCGATCGACGTCGCCGAGCGACTCGACATCGCCGCCGCGATCGATCCGCTGCCGGCGTCGATCGCGGGCTCGATGATCCCCGAGCAGGCCGAGCGCGGCGACCGCCGGCTGCGGCGCGGCGACGGCGGGCTGCTGTGGGTCGAGACCTGCACGACGCCGCTCGTCGGCCGCCAGGGCCGCCCGATCGGCACCGTCACGACGGTCGTCGACGTGACCGCGCGCAAGCAGCAGGAGGTCGCGCTGCGGGTCCGGCTCGACGCCGCCGAAGGGGTCACGCGCGTGCTCGCCAGCGTGCTCGCCGGCGACGATCCCGACGACGTGCTGCGGTGGGCGGCGCACTCGGCGGCCGAGGTGCTGGGCGTCGCCCGCACCGGCATCTTCGAGCTCGGCCGCGACGGGGCGCTGACGCTGCGCGCGGGCGTCGGCTGGCCGTCCGGGGCGGTCGGGCGCCACCGCGCCGCGACGCTCGGCTCGCCCGCGGGGCTGGCGCTGACGGCCGGCGAGCCGGTCGTCGTGCGCGACACCGCCGCGATGCAGCTCGGGGTCGCCGGCAGCGGCGCGCGCAGCGGCTGCTGGGTCGGGATCGGCGAGGGGCGCGGCGTGCTGGCGGCGCTGCACGACGAGCCGCGTGTCTACGACCGCGAGGAGTGCCGCTTCCTGGCCGGTCTCGCCGAGGCGGTCGCGCCCTGCGTCGGGCGCGCGGCGGCGACGTCGGCCGCCGCCGGCGTCAGGCGCTCCGCCGACGAGCGCGGCAGCTGAGGCGGCCGCTCATGCGCCGCTGTCGCCCGGCTTGGGGCGGCGCCCGCTGCGGCGCGGCGGCACGGTCACAAGCTGCTCGCCGTCGACCGCCTCCTGCAGCCCGGCGGCGCGCGCGGCGGCGGCGACCGGCGGCGATCTGCCGTTCGCCTGCTGCTCGCGCAGCCGCTCCATCTCGGTGGCGGCCGTGTCGTGACCGAGGAACGGCATCAGCGCCCAGTAGACGAGCTCGGGCAGCAGCCGCGGCAGGTCGGCGGTCGAGCCGCGCAGGACGCGGCCGTAGATGACCTCGTACATGCCGCCGGTGACGGCCTCGGCGGTCAGGCCCGGAAGCGCGCGCGGCGCGTCGCCGCGGCCGGCGTCGAGGAAGTAGTAGAAGCCGCGCACGGCCGCGTCGCGGCGCGCGAGCGCTCTGGCGCCGGCGGCGTGCACGTCGACGATGCAGAGGCGCGTCAGCTCCGGATGCTGCGCGAGGAAGTCGAGGAAGGCGGCGAGCGCGGCGCGGATCGCGGGGATCCACTCGTCCTCGGACTCGTACGCGGTCGTCACGCCGCCCATCAGCAGCGTCACGGCGGCGTCGTAGGCGGCGAGAAAGCACTCCTCCTTGTCGGCGAAGAGCTCGTAGAAGGTCTTGCGCGAGACGCCCGAGCGCGCGATCAGGTCGGTCACGCGCGTCTCCGGATAGCCCTGCTCCGCGACGCAGGCGACGAGCGCGTCGAGCACCCGCGTCCGCTGCGACTCGGCGACGAAGTCACGCGAAAGACCATGCCGGCCAGCGGGCAGCTGACCGCTGTGCGGCCGCATCCAGGGACCGGTCAACAGCGACTCTCTCTCGTCATCACGGCCACCCATGCTACAGAAACCCCCTGTTTCCGCCTGCGGGTTCGCGACCGCGGCGCATGTCGCCGGAGACCGGCCGGAGCGGTCTCTCAGACCTCGCCGTCGGCGTCGACCAGCTGGCCGAGACCGGCGTCCATCATCTCGCCGAGCAGGCTCGGCAGCTGCGCCGCCTGCCCGCGCGCGACGCGCCTGTAGAGGATCGCGTAGAGGCCCCCGACGATCGCCTCGCAGACCAGCCGCGGGGCCGTCGTGCCGCGCGCCTCGCTGCGCGGATGCTCGATGAACGCGGCGAACTCGGCGAGCGCCTCGTCGCGCCGCTCGCGCGCCACCGGACCGGCGGCGAGCACGTCGACGACGCACAGGTGGGCCAGCTCCGGCTCGGCTGCGCAGATCGCCAGCAGCTCGCCGAGGCAGAGCTCGATCCGCCGCCGCAACGGCAGCTGCTCGGCGCGATGGTAGGTGCTGCCGACGAGCATCCGGATACGCAGCAGCGCGGCGTCGTACGCCTGCAGGAAGCAGTCTTCCTTGTCCTCGAACAGCTCATAAAACGTCCGTCGCGACATGCCCGCGTACCGCAGCACGTCGGCGACCGCGAGGTTGGCGTAGCCGATCTCGCTGGAGGCGGCCGCAATCGCTCTGAAAAACCGCTCCTTCTTGCGCCACAGGGCGAGATCGTCGTCGGATATTCCGCGGGCGTCGGCGTTCTCGTTCACGTGGGCGATCGGCATGGCGCGAGCCTAGTGCTCCCGCGGGCATTTGACAACCAAAAACATACAGTCCTATGGAGCTGTTCGAGTCCAGTTGCCGCGGGTGCGCACGGCGAGCACGAGGAAGAGCGCGGCGGTCGCCGCGGAGGCGGCCCACATCGAGGCCGCCCAGCCCTCGACGAAGGCGGCGCGGGCGGCGTCGAGGAGCCTGTCGGCCCGGCCCGGATCGGTGCTGTGGGCGGCGGCGTCGAGGGCGCGGCCGACGCCCTCGCCCGCAGCGCTCGCGAGGCGGTCCGGGAAGGCGGCGAGCGCCGGCTCGATCGCGTGGCGGTAGGAGGCCGTCAGGACCGCGCCGAGCAGCGCGATGCCGATCGCGCTGCCGACCTCGCGGGTCGTGTCGTTGAGGGCTGAGGCGACGCCCTGGGACTCGGGCGGCAGCGCGGCGGTGATCGCCTCGGTCGCCGGCGGCATCGTCAGGCCCATGCCGAGGCCGATCGCGACCATCCCGGGCAGCACCGACAGGTAGCCGCCGTCGACCGAGACCAGCGCCGCCATCAGCGCCAGCCCGGCGGCCGCGACCCCGACGCCGGCCGTCATCGTCGTCGCCGCGCCGAGCCGTCTCGCGACTCCCGCCGCCGCCCCCGAGGCGCCCATCATCACGACGATCAGCGGCAGCAGGCCGAGCATCGAGCGCAGCGCCGACCAGCCGAGGACCGTCTCGAAGAAGGGGAAGAGGACGACGAAGACGCCGGCCGAGACGCCGAACATCACCAGCAGCGCCGTCGAGCCCGACGCCAGCCGCCGGTCGCGGAAGGCGCGCAGGTCCAGCAGCGGCGCCCCCGCCAGCCGCAGCTCCCAGGCGACGAAGCCGGCAAGCGCCGCCGCGCCGCCGGCCAGCGGCACGAGCGTCGCCGCCGCCGTCCAGCCGCGCGTCGGCCCCTCGTGGATCCCGAGCACGAGCCCGCCGATCCCCGCGATCGACAGCAGCGAGCCGACGAGGTCGAAGCGCGCCGCGGTCCGCTCGCGCGAGTTCGGCACCGTCGCGAGCGTCAGCGCGAGCGCGGCGGCGACGAGCGCGACCGGCAGCGCGAACAGCCATCTCCAGCTCGCCAGGTCGACCAGCAGCGCCGAGCTGAGCATGCCGAGGAGCCCGCCGCCGCCGGCGACCGCCGACCAGACGCCGATCGCCTGCGAGCGCGTCGCGGGCGGGAACGAGGAGGTGATCACCGACAGCGTCACCGGCATCACCATCGCGGCCCCGACGCCGGCGGCGACGCGCGCGACCAGCAGCGCCTCGACGCCGCCGGCGAAGCCGGCCGCGGCGTTCGCCGCGCCGAAGACGACGAGGCCGGCGAGCAGCACCGGCTTGCGGCCGCGGCGGTCGGCGATCGCGCCCATCGGCAGCAGCAGCGCGGCGAGCGTGACGACGTAGGAGTTGATCACCCACAGCACCTCGCTCTGCGAGGCGCCGAGGTCGAGTGCGAGGTCGTGCTGGGCGACGTTGAGGCCCGAGGCGGAGGCGACGACGGCGATCAGCGCGGTGCAGACCGCGAGCAGGATCGCGCGCCGGCGGCCGGCCGACTCGACCAGCGTGCCGGCGTCGGTGTGGTGAGCAGGTGGCATGCGGTCCACGCTAGTCGCGCTCTGCGCAGATGGCATAGACTCTTGCCAATGACGCAAGAAAGCGCGAACGACGCGGGCACGCCTCTCGGCGGCGCCGCCGCGCTGGAGGAGGTCGCCCGCCGCCGCCTGCGCACGCTCCGCAAGGCGCGCGGCTGGTCGCTCGACGAGCTCGGCCGGCGCACGCACATCGGTCCCTCGACGCTCAGCCGGCTGGAGAGCGGCCGGCGGCGGATCGCGATCGACCACCTCGTCGCGCTCGCCCGCGCGCTCGACACGACCGTCGAGGAGCTGGTCGCCGAGGACGAGGACGAGGACGTCGTGATCCGCCCCCGCCGCGACCAGGCGGGCGGCTCGACCTTCTGGCTGCTGACCCGCCCCGACGACCCCTCAGGCCGCGTCGTCGTGAAGATGCGGCTGCCGGCCCGCAGACAGCTGCCCGAGACGCGCGTCCATCCCGGCCGCGACTGGTTCTACGTGCTGGAGGGGACCGTGCGGCTGCGGCTCGGCGGCCGCGAGCTGCTCGTCGCGGCCGGCAACGCCGCAGCGTTCGACACGATGACGCCGCACAGCATGGGCGGTCACGGCGGCCCCGCCGAGATCCTCTCGATCCTCGACCACCACGGCGAGCGCGCCCACCTGCACGGCTGAGCGGGCGGCTACGCGGCGACCGCTGGGGGACGCGCGAGATCGGCCAGCTCGCACCGGCTCGCGATCGGCGGCGGCGACAGCGGCCCGTTCACCGACCCCGACGGCTTCGCCTGGGAGACCGCGCGGCCTGCGCTCAGCGCGACGCGTTGAGGCTGACGGCGGCGCGGATCAGGGCGAGGAACGCCTGCTCGTCGAGCTGCTCGCCCTCGCGCACGTCGATCGCGCGGCGGACTCTGCCGTCGAGGCTGGAGTTGAAGAGGCCGACGGGATCGTCGAGCGCGGCGCCTCTCATGAACGTCAGCTTGACGACAGCCTTGTACGTCTCACCGGTGCAGATGATCCCGTCGTGCGACCAGACCGGGACGCCGGGACTGGTCGCCTTCGCCCACTTCCACTCCTCGACGACTTCCGGGTCGGCTTGCTTGATCAGCCCGCGCAGCCGCGCGAGCGTCTCGCCGCGCCAGTCGCCCAGCTCGGCGATCTTCGCGTCGATCTGCTCTGAGGGAGATTGATCTGCCATCCGGCAGACCCTACCGCTGCACGAACCCGCCCAGACGTAGGAGCGGGCGGTGGCGGGGCGAAGGCCGATGCGAGCAGACGTCAACTCAGCAGGGAGTGAAGTCGATGCGCATCCGTCACACCGTCGTCGCCGCCGCGCTCGCGGCGGCCGCAGCCGCAGGCGCCGCGGGAGCCGGCCCGGCCGGCGCCGCCGAGGTCCAGATCCCGTTCGTCTGGACCGGCGGGAACCAGACCTGGACCGTCCCGGCCGGTGTCACGGAGGCGACCTTCACGCTCGTCGGCGGTGCCGGCGGCGGCGCGGACGGCGGCGGTGCCGGCGGCTTCGGCGCGGAGCTGCACGCGACGCTTCCGGTCACCCCCGGCGACGCGCTCAGAATCGCCGTCGGCGGTCAGGGCACGAGCGCCGGCACGGCCGGCTTCAACGGCGGCGGCGTCGCCACCGGAGACGCCGGCAGCGGCGGCGGCGCGACGACGATCCTCAGCCCGACCGGCGCGGCGCTGCTCGTCGCGGGCGGCGGCGGTGGCGGCGGCGCGGACGGCCTCGACGCCGGCCCCGACCTCGGCGGCGCCGGCGGGGACGGCGGCTCGGCCGTGCTGCCCGGCCTCGCCGGCGCGCTCGCGAGAGGCGCGACCGGCGGTGGCGGCGGGTTCGTCGGCGGCAACGGCGGCGCCGGCGGCACCGGCACGGTCCTGCCCGTCGCGGGCGGCAGCACGACGACCGGCGTCGGCGGCGCCGGCGGCGTCACACCCGGCGGCAGCGGCGGCGGAGCCGGCGGCGGCGGAGGCGGCGGCTCGGTCGGCGGCGGCGGTGGCGGCGTCGGCGGCGACGACGGTGCGGGCGGGGCCGGCGGCGGCGGCGGCGCGGGCGGCACGAGCTTCACGACCGCGACCGCGACGAACGTCTCGACCGCGCTCTCGGGCGCGCGCAACAACGGCCTCGCGATCGTCAGCTACACGCCGCTGGCGGCGCCGCAGGTGCGCGTGCAGCCGACGCTGTCGGGCGTCGCGCAGGTCGGCAGAGCGCTCACCTGCGAGCTCGGCACCTGGACCGGCTCGCCCTCGCTGACGGTCGCCTGGCTGCGCGGCGGGACGGCGATCGCGGGCGCGACGAGCGCCACCTACACGCTCGCCGAGGCCGACGCCGGCCAGCAGCTCGCCTGCCAGGTGACGGCGGCCAACGCCGCCGGCAGCACGGTCGCGAGAACGCCCGCGATCACGGTCCCGATCACCACCGGCCCGGCTCCGGCGACGCTTCCGAGCATCAGCGGCAGAGCCGAGCTGGGCGCAAGACTGACGTGCGCGCCGGGCAGCTGGACCGGCGGGACGCCGACCTTCGCCTACGCCTGGCTGCGCAACGGCAGAGCGGTCGCCGGCCAGACGAGCGCGACCTACACGCTCGCCAGAGCCGACGCCGGCCAGGCGCTCCAGTGCGCCGTGACGGCGACCGTCGGCGGCCTCGCGACGACCGTCCAGTCGACCGCCGTCGGCGGCCCGGCGCGGCTCGTGATCCTCACCACGACCGCGCTCGTCTCGCGCACCGGCGGCGTCACCGTGCAGGTCGCCTGCTTCGGTCCGACCGACTGCGCCGTGCCGAGAATGACCGCCACCAGCGGCCAGGTGATCGCCCGTGCCGGCGCCCGCACGATCCGCTCCGGCAACAGCTCCAAGTACACGATGACGCTCGGCGCGCGCGGCGTCGCGAAGCTGAAGAAGGCAGGCTCCTCGATCGCCGTCCGCTTCGTCGCGACGCCGACCGGCGGCTACGGCGGCAACGCCCGCCTCAGCTGGGTGGCGCTGAAGGGCATCGCCTAGGCTGGGAGGCATGGCGATGAGCGAGCAGTCGGAGCTGTGGAACGGCCCCTCGGGGCGGGCGTGGGTCGAGCTGCAGGAGCTGCTCGACGGGCTGTTCGCGCCGATCGAGCGGCTGCTCGCCGACGCCGTCGCGGCAGCCGCGCCGGCGACGCTGCTCGATGTCGGCTGCGGCACGGGCGCGACGACGCTCGCGTACGCGCGGCGGCTCGGCGACGGCGCCGCCTGCACTGGCACCGACCTGTCGCGGCCGATGCTCGCGCTCGCGCGCGAGCGGGCCGCGCGGGAAGGCCTGGCGGTCGAGTTCGTCGAGGCCGACGCGCAGCGCCACGCCTTCCCGCCGCGGCGCTACGAGCTGTTCGTCTCGCGCTTCGGCGTGATGTTCTTCGACGATCCCGTCGCCGCCTTCGCGAACCTGCATGCGGCGGCCGCCGACGGCGCCGGCCTGCGCATGGTCGTCTGGCGCGGGCCGCAGGACAACCCGTTCATGACCGCGGCCGAGCGGGCGGTCGCGCCGCTGCTGCCGCAGACCGAGCTGCGCAGAGCGGGCGGCCCCGGGCAGTTCGCCTTCGCCGACCGCGAGCACGTCACGCAGATCCTCAGCAGCGGCGGCTGGCGCGAGGTCGAGCTGACGCCGACCGACGTCGTCTGCACGCTGCCGGAGACCGATCTCGTCCGCTACATGACGCAGCTCGGCCCGGTCGGCCACGCGCTGCGCCAGCTCGACCCGGCGCAGCACCCGCAGATCATCGCGACCGCGCGCGCCGCGTTCGAGCCGTTCGTCGACGGCGACGAGGTCCGCTTCACCGCCGGCTGCTGGACGCTCACCGCTACCGCTTGACGGTGAACTCCACGCTCGTCGCGCTGCCGCCGGCCGGCGTCAGCGTCAGCCGGTAGCGGCCGGGGGCGAGCGCGCGGCCGCGCAGCCTGCCGTCGAAGCGGACGCTGTTGGCGCCGGCTCTGCCGTTCAGCGGCAGCGACCCGGCTGCGCGCCAGCGGGCGCAGCCGGCGCCTCTCGCCGTGCGGCTGGGCGCGACGCAGCGGCCGCGGACGCGCACGCCGGGCAGGCGCGCCTCGACCTTCGCGCGGATGGTCGCGGCGCGGTCGAGCGTGAAGCGCAGCGTCGCGCCGGCGCTGCGGCCTCTGACGGCGAAGCCGCGCGGCGCGAGCCGGAGGGCGCTGAGGCGCGCGGGGCCGGTCGCTCTCGGAGCGGGGTCGGCCGGTGGCGGGGCGGGCGCGCCGCCGCCGCCCGGAGGCGTCCCGCCGCCGCGCGGCGGATCGACCGGGACGACCGGCGCCGCCGGCGTCGTGAAGCTGCGCACGTCGCCCTGCGTGGTGCCGATCGCGTTCGTCGCGACGACGCGGTAGAGGTAGGTCGTCTGCGGCGCGAGCCCGCTCAGCGGGATCGTGACGACTGCGTTCGGGACGGCGTCGCGCGCGGCCGCCAGCGTCGCGCTCTCGCTGCCGGAGGCGGTCGTCGTGCCGTACACGACGCGGTAGCTCGTCTGCGCGTTGCGCGTGTCGAGCGGCAGCCCGACGGTCGCGCCGGTCGCGCTCAGGTCGCTGATCGCCGGATCCCCGAGCAGCGGCTTCAGCGCCGCGTCGAACGGCTGCGTCGCGCTCAGCGCGTCGACGCTGGCGGTGACGAGCGAGCGACCGGCGCCGATCGGCGGGTAGACGTCGCCGCGCCAGAAGCCCTCGCCCCAGCCGAGGCTGCTGTGCGTCGCGTCGCCGGCGATCGTCAGCTGCGGGTCGCCGCCGGTCAGGTCGTCCGGCCCGACCGGGTTGCCGTACGCGTCTCTGATCACGACCGTCGCTCTGCCGCTCTCGAAGCTGCCGGCGGCAAGCAGCGACGGCGCGATCGCGAGCGTGATCGCGGTCGCCGCGCCGGCGCCGTTGCGCAGCGTCGCGTCGGTGCCGGTCAGGCCGGCGCTCGTGACGGCGACGCCGAAGCTGCCGGCCGCTCTGTTGGCCGTCAGCGTCGGCGCGGTCGCGATCCCGTTCGCGTCGGTTCTGACGGTCGCGCTCGCCGCGCCGCCGGCGAAGGTCGCGCCCCCGCTGCCGCCGCCGCTGACGGTGAAGGTGACGTCGACCGGCTCCGCCGGCACGACCGGGTTGCCGAGGTCGTCGCTGGTGGCGACCGTCAGCGGCTCGCCGAACGGCTGCGTGACCGGCGTCCGCTGGCCGTCGCCGCCGGTCACGGTCAGGGCGCTGAGCGGCCGCGGGTCGATCGTCACCGCCGGCGACTCGCCGGCCGTGTCGAGCGAGGTCGCGACGGCCCATCTGTAGCTGCCGCCCGCGCGCGGGTTGGTCGTGCCGGGCAGCAGCAGCTCGAAGGCGCCGGGCGCGGTGACCGTGGACGGCAGCGTGAACACGATCGTGCTGTTGCCGTCGCTCAGTCTGAAGCTGTTGAGCGCGAGGCCCGAGCCGCCGGGCAGGTTGAGCTGGTAGCTGGCGGAGGTGGTCCGCGTCAGATCGCTGCCGGGCGGGCCTCTGACCGTGATCGTCTGGCCCGTGCCGAGCGAGGACTGGAGCCCGAAGCCGAGCGTGACGTACTCGGCGACGTCGCCGGCGCGCGTCGAGCCCTGGTATCTCGCGCTCACGCCGGTCACCGTGCCGGCGCTCGCCGTCGCCGCCAGCGCGCCCAGCAGCGCGACCGCCATCGTCAGCGCCGTCAGCGCCCGTGTCCGTCCCCGTCGTCCCATCCGGCCGTCTCCGTTTCTTGTCGCGTCGGCGCGCGCGACCCGCGCCGTGCCCTCGCGATCGGCAGCTCTCGCGCCGGGTTTGAGGCGGGGCACGGCATACTGGACGGGATGGCCGACACGGGGACCGAGCCGACGACGACGCTGACCGAGATGGTGCCGGCCGAGCCGACCGCCGACGCGGTCTACGAGGCGTTCGCCGAATGGGCCGACGGGCGCGGGCTGAACCTCTACCCGCACCAGGAGGAGGCGGCGATCGAGCTGTTCAGCGGCGCGAACGTGATCCTCGCGACGCCGACCGGCTCGGGCAAGTCGATGGTCGCGATCGCCGCCCACTTCGCCGCGCTCGCGGATGGCCGCGTCACCTATTACACGGCGCCGATCAAGGCGCTCGTGTCGGAGAAGTTCTTCGCGCTGTGCGAGATCTTCGGCGCCGAGAACGTCGGCATGGCGACCGGCGACGCCTCCGTCAACAGCGGCGCCCCGATCATCTGCTGCACCGCCGAGGTGCTCGCCAACCTCGCGCTGCGCGAGGGCGCCGGCGCCGACGTCGGCCAGGTCGTGATGGACGAGTTCCACTACTACGCCGAGCCGCAGCGCGGCTGGGCGTGGCAGGTGCCGTTGCTGAGCCTCCCCAACGCGCAGTTCCTGCTGATGTCGGCGACGCTCGGCGACGTGACCGCGCTGCGCTCGGACCTGACCCGCCGCACCGGTCGCGAGACCGCCCTCGTCGACGACGCCGAGCGGCCGGTGCCGCTCACCTTCACGTGGTCGATGGAGCCGCTGCACGAGCTGCTGGAGGAGCTGGTCGGCGCCGACCAGGCGCCGATCTACGTCGTCCACTTCACGCAGGCCTCGGCGCTGGAGCGGGCGCAGACGCTGCTGTCGGCGAAGCTCTGCACGCGCGAGGAGCGCGAGGCGATCGCGGAGGCGATCGGCGCCTTCCGCTTCACCTCCGGCTTCGGCAGAACGCTGTCGAGACTGGTCCGCAACGGGATCGGCGTCCACCACGCCGGGATGCTGCCGCGCTACCGGCGGCTGGTCGAGCAGCTCGCGCAGACCGGGCTGCTGAAGGCGATCTGCGGCACCGACACGCTCGGCGTCGGCATCAACGTGCCGATCCGCACGGTCGTCTTCACCGGCTTGGCGAAGTACGACGGCGCCCGTCACCGGCTGCTGAAGGCGCGCGAGTTCCATCAGATCGCCGGCCGCGCCGGGCGCGCCGGCTTCGACACCAGCGGCTACGTCGTCGTGCAGGCGCCCGAGCACACGATCGAGAACGAGCGCGCCGCGCAGAAGGCCGGCGACGACCCGAAGAAGCTGAAGAAGCTGCAGAAGAAGAGAGCGCCGGAGGGCTACGTCGGCTGGACCGAGGAGACCTACGACAAGCTCCGCAACGCCGCGCCGGAGTCGCTCGTCTCGCGGATGCGCGTCAACCACGCGATGATCCTCAACGTCATCAACCAGCCCGCCGACCCGATCGAGACGATGCGGGCGCTGATGGAGGACAACCACGAGGACGAGCGCGGCAGACGCCGTCTCTCCGAGCAGGCCGCCTCGCTGAGAGAGGAGCTGCTGCTGTCCGGCGTGCTGGAGCGGCTGGAGGAGGCCGACGAGCACGGCCGCACGCTGCGGCTCGCCTCGCACCTGCAGCAGGACTTCGCGCTCAACCAGCCGCTCGCGTCGTTCGCGCTGGAGGCGTTCGACCTGCTCGACCCCGAGTCGGAGGAGTACACGCTCAACGTGCTGTCGGTCGTCGAGGCGATCCTCGACGACCCCTTCCCGGTGCTGATGGCGCAGGCCAACGAGGCGCGCGGCGAGGCGGTCGCGGAGATGAAGGCGGAGGGCCTGGAGTACGAGGAGCGGATGGAGCTGCTGGAGAGAGTCTCGTACCCGAGACCGCTCGAGGAGCCGCTGCGCAACGCGCTGGAGGACTACCGCGAGACGCATCCGTGGGTCCACGCCGACGACCTCTCGCCGAAGTCGGTCGTGCGCGACATGTACGAGTGGGGGCGGACCTTCCCCGAGTTCATCGCCGCCTACGGGGTGCAGCGCTCGGAAGGGCTCGTGCTGCGCTACCTCTCCGACACCTACCGCGCGCTGCGCCAGACGGTGCCCGAGCGCGTCAAGACCGACGAGTTCGACGACATCGTCGAGTGGCTCGGCGAGACTGTCCGCCAGACCGACTCCTCGCTGCTGGACGAGTGGGAGGCGCTGACCGATCCGGAGTCGGTCGCGCGCGCCGCCGCCGCGGTCGCCGCCGGCGCGCCGCCCGCGCCGCCGCGGCCGATCACCGCCAACGCGCGCGCCTTCGCCGTGATGGTCCGCAACGCGATGTTCCACAAGGTGCGGCTGGCCGCGCGCGACCGCTTCAGCGAGCTGGCGGTGCTCGACGCCGCCGCGGCCGTGCTGAGCGACCTGCCCGGCCGCGACGCGCTCGACGCGGAGGCGTGGGAGGCGGCGCTCGGCGACTACTGGGACGAGCACGAGACGATCGGCATCGGCCCCGCGGCGCGCGCGCCGGAGCTGCTGCAGATCGATCGCGCGCCGGCTGGGGCGCAGGGGCGCGTCTGGAGCGTGCGGCAGGTGATCGACGACCCCGCCGGCGACCACGACTGGGCGATCGCCGCGACCGTCGACCTCGACGCCTCCGACGCCGCCGGCGAGCCGGTGATCCACACCCGCTCGTTCAGCGCGCCGGAGTAGGTGCGCGGGCGCGGCCTGGCGCGAGCGCGCTGAGGCCGCTGAGCGCGGCGTGGGCGCGTCGCCGTTCATAACGCATGAAGCTCCCGGATCCGCATAGGATCACGCCGCTCGTTCACCGCAAAAGCGCATTCGCGCTGGCGCGAAGCTCCAGAATCCGCTCTCTTGACCGCGACCGCCCGGCCATCGAAGGGAACCTGCATGCCTGCATCGGGCTCCGTCCGTGTCGTACGTTCGTTCGCCGTCGTGCTGTGCGCGGCGCTGGTCGCATCGCTGCTGGGGCTCGTCGTCGCGTCGCGGCCGGCTGGCGCCGCGAGCGCGCGTGCGGGCGCGGCTGCCGCGAAGACCGTGAAGTGCACGCCGAAGAAGCGGCTGACCGCGACCCAGAGACGGGCGCGGGCGCGCAAGCTGGCGCGCATGACGTCGCGGCAGCGCACGGCCTTCAAGCGGCGCGAGGCGAGACGCGAGGCGGCGCGGCGCAAGGCCTGTCGCAAGGCGAGGAGAGCGCCTGCGCGCGAGCAGATCGACGTGCTCTCGGGCGCGCCGCGGCCGTCGCCGCAGCCGGTGCCCGGCCCGGTGCCGTCGAGCCCGCCGCCGGCGACCACGCCTGACCCGGTCCAGCCCGATCCGGAGGTCCCGACGCGGCCCGACCCGAAGCCGCCGACGCCGCCGGCCAGAAGAGCCGGCACGATGGAGGGCTGGGACGGCTACGGCGCCGGCTCGTGGCCGGGCGCCGACTGGCGGCCGTACGCCGACAGCTCGCCCTTCAACCGGCTCGCCGCCGGGGGCGAGGTGCATCCGAACTCGGCCGCGATCGTGCGCAAGGTCCTCGGCTGGGGGCAGCCGGCGAACATGGTCGCCGGCGGCTCCGGGACGAGCAGCGACTACGGCCACCCGACCTACTGGTCGCAGCCGACCGATCCGCTCTTCACGCTGCGCGCGACCGGCACCCCGAACGCGATCCAGGGCACGAGAATCCCGATCCCGGACGCCGCCAGAGCTGCCGCCGGCGGCGACGGGCACATGACGGTCGTGACGCCGGCCGGCTGGGAGTACGACTTCTGGCAGGTGAGCTCGAAGCCGGCGGGCGGCGGCACGCTCAGCTTCTCGATCGGCGGCCGCATTCCGATCGACGGCGACGGCCTCGACGGCAAGGCGACGGCGTCGCTGTTCGGCAACCTCGCCGGCATCATCCGCGCGCCGGAGATGGCCGCCGGCGAGATCGACCACGCGCTCTTCATCGTGCTCAAGTGCTCCTCGGCGACGACCGCCTTCGGCCACGGCACGGTCGTCGGGCCGGCGGGCCAGAGCGCCTACGTGTGGCCGGCGACCCACGGCGCCAGCCGCTGCCCGGCCGCCGAGGACGTCAACGCGCCGCCGCTCGGCGCGCGGCTCCAGCTGGCGATGAGCGACGACGAGATCGCCGCGCTCGACGTGCCGCAGTGGAAGAAGACGATCCTCACCGCGCTCGCCCATTACGGCGGCTACTTCGGCGACACCGGCGGCTCCGGCTTCGGGCTGATGTTCGAGTCCGGTGCGACCTACACCGCGTTCGGCGTCACCGACCCGCTCGTCACGTTCGCCGCCGACAGCGGCCTGCCGGGGCGCAACGGCCTCTTCACCTTCGACGTCGCCTCCGGCGTCGACTGGGCCAGATACCTGCGCGTGCTGGTGCCGCCGACGCGCTGAGGGCGCGCCTCAGCCGTCGACGTAGCGCTGGATCGTCGGCGCGTACAGCGCGGCGACCTCGGCGCGCGGGGCGGAGGCGAGCGGCTCGACTCTGAGCACGTAGCGGGCGAGCAGCAGGCCGAGCACCTGGGAGGCGACGGCGGTCGCGCGCAGCTCGGCGTCGGGGGCGTCGATCGCGGCGGCGAGGCGGGGGACGATCTGCTGCGTCAGGAAGTCGCGCAGCATGTCGAACTGGCTCGTGGCGGAGCGCAGCACGCTGATCAGCTGCGCGCCGCTGGCCGGCTCGTCCCAGACCGCCAGCAGCCGCTCGAACAGTCGCTCGCCGAGCCCGTCTGTGCCGGCGGCGAGCAGCGCGTCGAGGATCTGCGCGGGCGAGATCGGCAGATGCAGCGCGGCGACGAACAGGTCGCTCTTGGCGCCGAAGTAGTACGAGACGAGCGCCACGTCGACTCCCGCCGCGGTCGCGATCCCGCGCAGCGTCGCGGCGTCGTACCCACGTGCGCCGAACTGCTCCCGCGCCGCCGCCAGGATCGCCTCCCGCGCCTGCGCCCCGTCCCCGCGCGGGCCGCGTCTTTTCCGTGACGAGCTTTTCATCGCACGTTGAAATCTAGCGGACGATCTGCGACGGTGGTTTTCATCAACCGTTGAAATCTTCTGCCGGCGGGCGCCTGGAGCGGGCGCGCACCGGTGGACCACGCGTCTGGAGAAAGCCCGATGCCTGCTCGACGCCGTTCGATCCTCGTGATGATGTGCTTCGCGCTCGCGACCGTCGTGAGCGCCGTCTCGTCGCTGAACGTCGCGCTGCCCGACCTGGCGCGCGACACCGGCGCGACGCCGACCCAGCTGCAGTGGGTCGTCGACGCCTACGCGCTCGTCTTCGCCGGCCTGCTGCTGCCGGCCGGCGCGATCGGCGACCGCTACGGTCGTCGCCGCGTGCTGCTGACCGGCCTCGCGGTCTACGGCGGCGGCGCGCTCGTCGCGACCACCCTCAGCGACCCGGGCGCGCTGATCGCGGTCCGCGCCGTGATGGGGCTCGGCGCGGCGCTGATCATGCCGACGACGCTGTCGATCGTGACCGCGAACTTCCCCGCCGACGAGCGCGACCGCGCCGTCGGCGCGTGGGCCGGTGTCGCGGGCGGCAGCGCGCTGCTCGGCCTGCTCGTCTCGGGCGCCCTGCTGGAGGTCGCCGGCTGGTCGTCGGTCTTCCTGCTCTCGGTCGTGCTCGCGGCGATCGCCTTCGCCGGCACGCTGCGCGTCGTGCCCGCGCGCGACGAGCACGAGCGCAAGCCGCTGGACCCGCTCGGTGGCGCGCTCTCGGCGCTCGCGCTGACCGCGCTCGTGTGGGCGTTCATCGAGGGGCCGCAGCGCGGCTGGGGCGACGGGCTCGTCGTCGCCGGCTTCGCCGCCACGGTCGTGCTCGGCGTCGCGTTCGTCGTCTGGGAGCTGCGTCAGGCGCAGCCGCTGCTCGATCCGCGCCTGTTCCGCCGGCGCGGCTTCGGCAGCGGGTCGCTGTCGGTCTTCGTGCAGTTCTTCGCCGCGTTCGGGCTGATCTTCGTGCTGCTGCAGTTCCTCCAGCTCGTGCTCGGCTACTCGCCGCTGGAGGCGGGCGCGGCGCTGGCGCCGATGGCGCTGGTGATGGTCGCGGTCGCGCCGCGTGTGCCGCGGCTGGTCGAGCGCGTCGGCGTGCGGCCGGTCGGCCCGGTCGGGCTGGCGCTGATGGCCGCCGGCCTGGTCGTGATGTCGACGATGGACGCCGGCTCCTCCTACTGGCACCTGCTCGCCGGCGGGCTCGTGCTCGGGCTCGGGATGGCGCTCGCGACGACCCCGGCGACGACCGCGATCGTCTCCTCGCTGCCCGACTCCGAGCAGGGCGTCGCCTCGGCCGTCAACGACGCCGCCCGCGAGGTCGGCGGCGCGCTTGGGATCGCCGTCCTCGGCAGCGTGCTCGCCGACCACGTCGGCCGGCTCGGGCCGGGGATGGACTCGGCGGCCTTCGTCGACGGCTTCGGCGCCGCGCTGCTCGTCGGCGCGGCCGTGCTCGTGGCCGGCGCGCTGTTCGTCGCCCTGCGCGCGCCGGGGCGGGAGGGCGTGGCCGGTGAGGGCGGCGCGCGCCCGCGCGCTGGCGACGCGGCGGCGGTCCGCTGACGGCGTTGAGCCCGGCGCCGCCTCGCGCGCTCGCGACGCGGCGCCGGCTCGCTGACATCGCCGAGCCGGCATCGCGTCCGCTTGACACATTCCCATATCGGTATGTAATGTCCGTCGCATGGCACGAGCAGCGACGACGGCGGATGTGTTCAACGCGGTGGCGGAGAGCCGGCGGCGGGAGATCCTCGATCTGCTCGCCGTCGGCGAACGGCCGGTGCAGGAGCTGGTCGACGCCCTCGGCGTCGCGCAGCCGCAGGTCTCCAAGCACCTGCGCGTGCTGCGCGACGTCGGCCTCGTCGACGTGCGCGACGCCGGACGGCGGCGGCTCTACCGCGTCAACGCTCCCGCGCTGAAGCCGGTCCACGACTGGGTCAAGAGCTTCGAGCGGCTGTGGGAGCAGCGCTTCGAGCAGCTCGACGCCGTGCTCGACGAACTCAAGCAGGAGGACAGAGATGCCCAGCAGTAGCGGCACCGCGACGGTCACGCTGCCGTCCGACACGCAGATCCTGATCGTGCGCGAGTTCGACGCGCCCGTTCCGCTCGTGTGGAAGGCGTGGACGACGCCGGAACTGGTCCGGCGCTGGTGGGCCGGCGAGCGCGGCGAGGTCACGCTCGCCGAGATCGACTTCCGCGTCGGCGGCGGCTGGCGCTACGTGATGGTCGCCCACGGCGATTTCGAGGTCGCCTTCAACGGCGTCTACCAGGAGATCGCCGAGCACGAGCGGATCGTCAACACCGAGATCTTCGAGGGGATGGCCGACGCGAGATCGCTCGTCACCAACAGCTTCGTCGACCTCGGCGACCGCACGCGCATGGAGATGCTGATCGACCACGACTCCAAGGAGGCGCGCGACGGTCACATCAACTCGGGCATGGAAGGCGGCATGCAGGAGTCGATGGACCGGCTCGAGCAGGTCGCGCGCTCGCTCGCCTGAACGAGCATGCGCCGAGCAGGCGCAGATGGTCGAGCCGTGCGCGCGTCGGCTCGGCGCGGTCGTAGAGGACCGCGACCCGATCGCCGGCGCGCAGCGCGGCCAGCACGGCCGAGGTCGCGGCGAGAGTGACGATCTCGCGCCCGTCGGCGGTGCGGAAGCGGACGACCGGCAGACGCGCCCCGCGGCCGAAGCGCGGGAGCGGGCCGCGTCGCCGGTCACGCGAGTCGAACCCGAGCACGACGCCTGGCGCCCGCGCGGTTCGACGGCGATTGCGGTGCAGGCTGACGAGCGCGGCGACGCCGTAGAGCGCGAGCAGCAGCGGGGCGAGGAACAGCACGGGAAACGGACCTCCGAGTCGGTTGCGGGAGGTCTGTTAGAGGGGTGCGGGCGAGAAGTTCGCCCCCCCCGCCGCGTGCCGCGTCGCGCGTCGGCGTCAGCCGTCCCCGGGCGGCTCCGTGTACGCCGAGGCGAGCGCGGTCGGGGCGAACGAGCTGGCGGCCGCGGCGCGAGCCAGCGGTCTGAGCGCGAACAGGTCCTCGATCGAGCGCAGCAGCGAGTAGGCGTCGTATCTCGCGCCCGCGGTCGTGCCGGCCTGCGCGAAGCGCGACACGACCAGCGCGCCGTTGCGGAGGTCGCCGCCGCTGGGGGCGGCGGCCGGCGTCGTCGCGCCGGGGACGGCCGGGGTCGTGGCCGCCGGGGTCGTCACGCCCGCGGCCGGGCTCGTGCCGGTCGGCGTCGTCGCGCCCGCGGGCGGGCTCGTGCCGGTCGGCGTCGTCGCGCCGGGGGCGGGCGCCGAGCCGGTGGCGGGCGTCGTCGTGCCGGCAGCGGGTGCCGATGCGGTCGCCGCGACGCGGCCGGCGAAGCTGACGATCAGCACGCCGTCCTGCTTGTAGGCGGGCGAGGCGAGGATCCGCGGGACCCAGGTCGCGAGGAAGGCGTCGGCCGCCGCAAGGCCCCCGGCGCTGCCGTCGGCGCAGGGCGACTCGCTGCCGCTGTTGCAGAGGTTGGGCGCGATCCAGCTGAGGTTGGCCGTCGTCTTCGCCCCTCTCAGGTCGTCGCCGAGCCGCTCCAGCGGGCCGTCGTTGGCGTCGCAGTCGCCGAGGTCGAGCAGCGAGTGGTAGTAGACGAACGGGTTCAGGCGCGTCGCGTAGCTGTCTCCGGGCCGGCCGCTGACGGTGTCGTCGGCGGCGTTGGAGGCCGGGTGGCGGCAGGCGGTGCGTCTGTCCGGGCCGCGGTCGAGGTCCTCGACGTAGGCGCGCCAGCTCAGCCCTCTCGACGTCAGCTGGTCGCCGATCGTCGTGACCGTGTTGGGGAAGACGCAGCCGTCGGCGGTCACCTCGCCGCTGTCGCTGACGGTCGCCGACGGCGGGATCTCGGCGTAGGTCGGGCAGCCGGCCTGCGTCTGCGCGTTCGGCGGCTGGCCGCCGATCTGCGCCAGCCGGTCGGGCAGGCCGTCGGCGGCGAGCGCCGTCGCCTGCTCCAGCAGCACACCCTGCGGCCGCAATCTGCCAGACAGATATGGCGCCTGCGACTGCGCGCCGAAGGCGGCGTCGTAGCCGTGGCCGGCGAGCGAGATGACGAAGACGTGCTTGACCTTCGTCGGCTTCGCGGGCTCGTCGGCTGGGGCGGCCGGGCCGTCGCCGCCGCTGCCGACGGCGTCGTCGCCGGAGTCGGCGGTGCTGTCGTCGGTGGTGGCGGCGCCGTCGCTCCCGGCGGTGTCGTCGGAGGCGCCGGCGTCGCTCGGCTCCTCGTCGGCGGTGGAGCTGTCTGCGAGCGCGTCGCCGTCGTCCGCGGAGGCGGCGTCGTCGGAGGAGCCGCCGCCGGCCAGCAGCGGGCTGGTGACCGTGCGGGCGACCGGCGCGGAGGCGCGGACGGCGTCGAGCGCGTCGGCGAACGAGCCGCCCCCGCCCTCGATCAGCACCAGCCCCGTCGCCAGCACCGACAGCGTCGCCAGCAGCCACTGCCGCCAGCGGCTCATGACGCGGCCTCCGGGGGCGTGGCGGGCGGCCCTCCGGCGGGCGGGGCGGCGCCGTTGACGGGCGGCCCTCCGGCGGGCGGCGCGGCGCCGTTGACGGGCGGCGGCGCCGCTCCCCGCGGCGGGGCGGGCGTGAACGGATTCGGCGGCGCCGGTGCGAACGGGGAGGGCTCGCGCAGCTGACGCTCGACCTCGGCCAGCGCCTGGTCGACGCGCTGCAGCTCGGCCGCGCGGGCGGTCAGCACGTCCATCCGCACGTGGTCGCGGATCGCCATCTCGTAGAAGACGCCGCCGAGGTCGGTCTGCAGCAGCGCGAAGCGCTCGGTCAGGCGCTCGCGCTCGCCCAGCAGCTCGCGCACGCGGACGTCGAGCGCGGCGCCGTCAGCGGCGCCGTCGCCGGCGGCGCGTGCGGAGCGGCGGGCGCGTGCGGCCAGCTTCGTGGCCGGCGCGAAGCCGGCGGGCGCGCTGCCCTCGCTCATCCCCCAGCGGGCGCGGATGCGCGTCAGCACGCTCACGATCGGCCCCTCGACACGGAAGAGCGAGCCTCCTGGGCGAGCTCTTCCGACGCGATCCGAGGCCGCAGGCCGAGCGATCGCGCGGTCACGGGATCACGATCTGGTCGGGCAGGCCGCGCTGCGATTCGACGTACTCCTTGCCCTTCGAGCTGGCGATCTTGTCGAGCGCTCTCTTGCTGTCCGCTCTGACTCTCGGGGTTATTCTCGCCCCGGTCAGCTGGTGCGCGTCGCCGTATCTCGTTCTCGCGATCACTCTGCCGCCGTCTCTCGCGCTGCGGGCGGCGGCGTCGGATCTGGCCGTTCTCTTCGCGGCCGAGCCGGAGTCGCTGGAGCCGCTGCCGGAGTCGACCGCGCTGGCACCGCCGCCCGTGCCGCCGACGATGTTCACGACCGGCGCCTTCTGCGCGTTGAGCGCCTTCACCAGCAGCTCGCTCTGGTCGTCGCCGCCGCGGCCGACGTAGATCCCCGCCGCCGCCGCGATCGGCAGGAGCGCGAAGACGAGCGCGGTCGCGATCCCGCCGCCGCGCCCGCCCGCCGGCGCCGCGGCCGGCGGCGCCACCGAGGCAGCGCGCGCCCGCCGCCCGTCGGCGTACCAGCGCGCGACCGGGTCGTCGCCCGCCGGCCGTCGCGCGCCGCACGCGACGCAGTAGCGCTGGCGCGCGTCGAGCGGCGCCTGGCAGTGGTCACAGCGCTCGAAGTCGATCGCCGGCAGCGCGACCGTCGCCTGCGGCACCCCGTTGGTCTGCGTCATCGTGCTGCCCTCCCTCACTCGAAGATCGTCGGAAGCGCCTGGACCGTCACGGCGCCGGAGCCGCCCGCGCCGAAGCGGCCGGTCAGCGGCACCGTCGCGCGCGCCTGCGCACGGGCGCCCAGCTCTGCGATGCGGGCGCGGCCGGCCGCCGTCCAGCGGCCGCTCGCACCGGCCAGCGCGACCAGCTGGAGATCGCGCTGCGGCACGTCGCTGTCGTTGCGGACGACGACGCGCGCGACGGCACCACGACCGCCGCGCGCGCTCCCCTTGCCGTCCCCCGTCGTCACGGTCGCGACCAGCCGCGGCAGCGACGCAGCGCTGCTGAGCCGCGTCGGTGCGCCGACGCGCGCCCACGGCCGCCCCGGCGGCACCGCCCGCGCACGCGCGCTGAAGACCCACTCGACGCGCGCGCCGGCGCCGACCGACGGCACGTGCGTCTCGAACCAGCCGAGCCCGCGGCGGCCGTTGAGGACCGTGCGGCGGCCGCCGGCGCCGCTGATGCCGATCGCGATCGGCAGGTCGGTCAACGGCGTCGCGGCGCGGTTGCGCAGCGTCACGACGAGCGCCGTCTCGCCGCTGCCGCGGACGAGCGCGACCCGCTCGACGGTGACGCGCCGCTCGCTCGCGCCGACGTGCAGCGGCTCGCGGCTGGCCAGCTCGCGCTCGGCCGTCAGCTTCGCGCGCGCGTTCTTCTGCTGCGTCGAGACGCAGCCGCTCAGCGCGCACGCGGCCGCGAGCAGGCAGCCGCCCGCCGCGCCCGCCCGCGCCGCGCCGCGCCGCGGGATGCCGCTCCGCCTACCCGAAGCCACCGCTCACGTACTCCTTCGTGCGGTCGGCGCGAGGCGCGCCGAAGACCTGCTCCGCCGGCCCGTACTCGACCAGTTCGCCGAGGTACATGAAGGCGACGTAGTCGGCGATCCGGAAGGCCTGCTGGAGGTTGTGCGTGACGATCACGACCGCGACCTGCTCGCGCAGCTGCACGATCAGCTCCTCGATCACCTGCGTCGAGATCGGGTCGAGCGCCGAGCAGGGCTCGTCGAGCAGCAGCACCTCGGGATCGGCTGCGAGCGCGCGGGCGATGCAGAGCCGCTGCTGCTGGCCGCCGGACAGCCGCAGCGCGGGATGGGCGAGGTTGCCCTTGACCTCCTCCCACAGCCCGGCGCGCTCCAGCGCGCTCTGGACCGCGCCCTGCAGCGCCCTCTTGCGCGGCCGCCGCGACGCCTGCTCGCGCAGCACGTAGGCGACGTTGTCGAAGACGCTCATCGGGAACGGGTTCGGCTGCTGGAAGACCATCGTCACGCGCCGCCGCAGCGCGGTCGGCTCGAGCGTCGCGGTGTCGGTCCCGTCGAGCAGGATGCGGCCCTTCATCGACGCCGTCTTGGTCAGCTCGGTGAGGCGGTTGAGCGAGCGCAGCAGCGTCGTCTTGCCGCAGCCCGAGGGCCCGATCAGCGCCAGCACCTCGCCCTGGCGGATCGGCAGCGAGACCTCGTCGACGGCGACCTTCGCGCCGTAGGCGATCGACATCCGGTCGACCGTCATCCGCTCGACCGCCATCGGCGAGGCCTGCAGGCGGCGGCCGCTGGTCGCGACCGCGCCGCCGGGCGCGCCCGGCTCGACGACGGTCGCGGGCTGCTCGCCCGCGAGTGGCAGCCGCCGCACCGGCGGCGGCGTGACGAACCTCATCTCCAGCGTCTCCCGCGTCGCACGGCCAGGTCGACCGCGAAGTTCAAGACCAGGACCATCGACAGCAGCACGAAGGCGGCGGCGTACGCCTTCGTCGGCTGGTTCGCCTCGCCGGTCGGCGCGTTGGCGTAGACGAAGCTCGTCAGCGTGCTGCCGGTCCCCTTCAGCTGCGACAGGCCCGGCACGTCGCCGGCCGGGTTGAAGCGCAGCGTCGCGCCCAGCAGCAGCACGATCACCGCCGTGTCGCCGATCACGCGGCCGACGCCGAGCATCGCGCCGGTCACGACCGACGGCCGCGCCGCCGGCAGCAGCACGCGCCGCGTCGTCGTCAGCTTCGTCTTGCCGACCGCGTAGGAGGCCTCGCGCACGTGCGCCGGGATCGCCTGCAGCCCCTCGCGCACGTTCGCGACGACCAGCGGCAGCGCGATCAGCGCCAGCATCGAGGCGGCGGCGAAGAACGAGCGGCCGTAGACGACGCCGCCGTCGTTGGTGCGGCTGAAGAAGGCGAGCGCGCCCTGCTCGAACAGCAGGGTGCCGAACAGCGCGAAGACGATCGAGGGCGTGCCGGCGAGCATCTCGATCGTCGACTCGGTCACGCGCGCCAGCAGCGACGGGCGGCCGTACTCGCTCAGCCAGACGGCGATGCAGAGGCCGAGCGGGAAGGCGATCGCCATCGCCATCGCGGCGACGATCACGGTCCCCAGCAGCGGGTCGAGGAAGCCGCCGGTCTCGCTCTCGGTGAAGCCGGCCGAGGGCGAGGTGACGAACAGCTCGGGGCGGACGTAGCGCAGCCCCTGGACCATCATGTAGAGCACGATCGCGGCGGTCACGACGAGGAAGCCGATCCCCAGCAGCCACGCGAACGCGAGCCCGAGCCGGTCGGTCAGCCGCCACGACGCCGACGAGTCGCGCGCCGAGCGGCGCGGCGCGGGCGGCGGCGAGGCCGGCTGGGCGGGCGGCGCGGTCATCGCGCTCATGCCCGCACCCCGTACTTCTTCATCGGCTGCTTCACGACCCAGCCGGTCAGCGACAGCATCAGCGCCGAGAA
This sequence comes from Conexibacter sp. CPCC 205762, assembly GCF_030646155.1. Lineage (GTDB taxonomy): Bacteria > Actinomycetota > Thermoleophilia > Solirubrobacterales > Solirubrobacteraceae > Conexibacter. The sequence continues at coordinate 91,410 of NZ_JAUTDN010000010.1, read as the reverse complement.
CAGCAGCACCGCGGCGATCGCGAAGATCGTGTGGCGCATCGCCGGCGCCGTCAGCTCCTCCGACGCCTGCAGGATCGTCGCCGCCAGCGGCCGCGTCGGCTCGACGAAGAAGATCACGCCGTCGGCCGGGTTGGGCGCGAACGCGACGCCGCCGGTCACCATCGCCAGCATCACCGCCTCGCCGAGCGCCCGCGCGGTCGCCAGCACGGTGCCGGCGACGAGTGCCGGCCGCGCCGTCCGCACGCCGATCTTCCAGAAGGTCCGCCAGCGGTTGATGCCGAGCCCGAGCGAGCCCTCCAGCCAGCCGCGCGGGACCGAGCGGAGGCCGTCGCTGAAGACGGCGATCATCAGCGGCGCGATCATCAGCGTGAGGATCAGGACGCCGGCCAGCAGGCTGTAGCCGCTGAGCGAGACGATGTAGGAGACCGAGCGGCGGTTGTCGTCGCTGATCACGTGCTCGCCGATGAACGGCACCAGCACGAGCACGCCGACGAGGCCGAAGATCACCGACGGCACGCTCGCCAGCAGCCGCACGACCGGTTCGAGGATCGTGCGGATCCACTCGGGCGCGAACTCGACGATGAAGACGGAGACGAACAGCGCCGCGACGAAGCTGAGCGCGACCGCGCCGGTCGTGATCAGGAACGTGCCCCAGATGATCGGCCAGGCGTGGAAGGTGTAGACCGGTCTTCTGAGGTCGGCGGCCGCGGTGAAGATCTCCTGGATCTGGCGGTCGACGTTGCCGCCGGAGCTGAACCAGGCCCAGCCGTTGTGCTGGAACGACGGCCACGCCTCCTTGAAGACGAAGACGACGATCGTCAGCACGAACAGCAGCACGGCGCAGACCAGCGCGCCGAGCACAAGCTCGGCGCGCTGATCCGGCAGCAGACGTCGCGGCACGCTACTTCTTTCTTCTGGGCGGCTTCTTCGCGTTGAACGCGGGCACCGCGCCGGCCTTGTCGATCACCTTGCCGGCGGCGTAGCTCGTGCGCACCCAGTCGCCGAACTGCGTCGCGAGCTTGTTCGGCTTTCTCGCCGGCAGCACCAGCCAGGCGTAGCGCGAGAGCGGGTACTTGAGCGTCTTGATCGCGCTCTGCTCGCACGGCTGGCCGTTGAGCTTGAGGCGCTTGACGCCCTTGCCCGGACCCGAGTTGGCGAGGCCGACGTAGCCGATGCCGGCCTGGTTTCTGGAGACGGCGACCGAGACCTCGCCGTCCTTGTCGAGCGCGGTCACGTTCGAGGCCTGCGTCTGGCCCTCGAGCACGGCGCTCTGGAAGAACGTGTAGAGGCCGGCGGTCGAGAAGCGGCCGAAGGCCGAGATCGGCGCCGTGATGTTGGAGCCGTACGCCGACCACTCGGTGACGGTCCCGAGGAAGATGTCTCTGACCTGCGCGATCTTCAGGTCGCTGACGTTGTTGGCGGGGTTGACGGCGACGCAGAGGCCGTCGAGGAAGAGCTTCGAGTAGCTCAGCCCGGAGTCGGAGGCGACGGGCGGACGCGTCTGGATCGCGAACGCGCTCTTGCCGGTCTGGACGTCCTTCGCGCCGGCGTTGCCGTTGTTCGCGGTGTAGACGAATCTGACGCTCGGGCTGACCTTCTTGTACTCCTTGAAGAGCGCCTCCAGGTACGGCACGCTCGCGCTCGATCCCGAGCCGAAGACCGTCGCGGCCTGGGCCGTCGCCGGTGCGGCGATGGCGGTGGCAAGGGCCAGCGCCCCGACCAGGCCCGCAGTTCTCCGCTTCATGAAACCCCTTTTCCGTCGGTAATCCCGTTAAAGACGACTGGGATGGGGCACTTTAGCAATGCGACGGTTTGCGGATCAAGAACATGGGTAAATCGGTCGGGAATGTGCGGAAATGGTGTGCGAGCGGCCCGCCGATGAGCGTTTCAGCCCGTGCGAAGGCGAAACGAACGCCGTTCGGGGCGCGCCGGCGTTAGCGCTGCGCGGCGGCGTCGCGCAGGGCGGCGACGAGCGCGTCGAGCGAGTCGACGATGCGGCCGCCGGAGTGGGCGATCGTCGCCTCGACCTGGAGGTTGACGGCCATCCCCTCCTCGCCGGCGTTGCGGACGTCGCTGCGGAGGCCGAAGCAGCGCACGCCGCGCCCGGCCGCATAGCCGACCTCGGTCGCGGTGCCCGAGTCGACCTCCTGGCCGTCGAGCCACGCCGCCAGCAGCGGCGCGCGCTCGATCAGCGCGAGGTTGCCGAGGCCGGTCTGCAGCCACAGGGCGCGCAGCGCCTCGCGGCCGCCGGCCTGCGCGCGGGCGATCGTCTCGGGCGCGACCTGCGCCCACGGGTCCAGCGGCTCGACCACCTCGGCCAGCGCCGGCAGGTAGATGCGCTGGTAATAGACGCGCCCGGCCTCGTTGAAGCCGAGCGGGCTGGCGACGTAGCAGCGCGGGAGGCTCACCCCGTGGAGGTTACGCCGCCGCCTCGTCGGCCTCGACGAGGCGGTTCCACTCGGCCTTCTCGGCGCGCCAGTCCTCGTCGCTGCGGGTCAGCTTCCAGTAGCCGGAGGCCGACAGCTGCTCGCGCGCGACGCCGCGTTCGAGCACGAGGTGCCTGCGCACCTCGCGGACCGCCGTCGCCTCGCCGTGCACGAACGCGTGCACGCGGCCGGGCGGGAACTCCAGCGCGCGCAGCGCGTCGACGAACTGCTCGGCGCCGTGCGCGGCGTCGTGCAGCCAGACGACCTCGACCGCGGGGTCGTCGCTGCGCACGAGCGGCTGCCGCTCCTGCGGGCCGTCGACCTGCAGCACGATCCGCACCGGCACGCCCGCCGCGACGCGCGGCAGCGACGCCTGGATCGCCGGGATCACGCTCGCGTCGCCGACGAACAGGTGCCAGTCGGCCGACGGGTCGGGCGTGTAGGAGCCGCCGGGGCCGACGAGCTGCAGCAGGTCGCCCGGCTGCGCGGCCGCCGCCCAGGGGCCGGCGAGGCCCTCGTCGCCGTGGACGACGAAGTCGAGCGTGAGGCGGTTGGCGTCGGGCTCCCACGCGCGCACGGTGTAGGTGCGCATCCGCGGCCACTGCTCGCGCGGCAGCTCGGCCTTCAGCTGCTCGGGGTCGAACGGCGGCGCGTACGGCGCGCCGGCCGGCGGCAGCACGAGCTTGACGTAGTGGTCGCTGAAGGCGCCGGCGCCGAAGCCGGCGAGATCGTCGCCCGCGACGACGATGCGCAGCATCCCGGGCGTCAGCCGCTCGACGGATTCGACGCGGGTGACGATCTGTCTGCGGGCCGGCTTGGCGGGGCGCGCGCTGGGCGTGGCTGGGGGCTCGGCCATCGGGTTCCTCGGGCTTTCACGGGGCATTAGGTCCACCTAACAGATACCACTTCGGCTGTGAAAAGCAGATTTCACCGCTTGATGGCTTGCGCTTCTGAAATCGCCTGCTACTGTCACGCGCGTACGAGTCGAATCGAGCGATTCGGCAAAGAAGTGTCAGCGCTCGTAGTCGTTGCATCCCAGCACCCTCCGCGTTCGCAGCACACACAACACACCCCGTGGAGGACACGGATATGGCTACAGGAACCGTGAAGTGGTTCAGCGACGAGAAGGGCTTCGGCTTCATCACCCCCGATGACCAGTCGAAGGACCTCTTCGTCCACCACACCGGCATCATCGCCGACGGCTACCGCTCGCTGCCCGAGGGCGCGAAGGTCTCCTACGACTCGGAGCCCGGCCCGAAGGGCCCGAAGGCCGTCAACGTCCAGGCGATCTGAGCGCTGACGCTCACGATCTTCTGCTTCACCGGGGCCCGCCATGTGCGGGCCCCGGCCTTTTCCGGGGCCCGCCTTGTGCGGGCCTCGGTCGTTTCTGAGGCCGCGTGCGGCATCATGGAGGCATGACAACGCCTCCGTCCACGCGCAGCGTCAAGTTCTCCGACGACGAACGGGGCGGATGGTCGTCAGACCGCCCCCGTCGCGAGGGCGCCGCGCCCCGCGCAGCCGACGTCTCCGTCCGCTGCCAGGTGCTCGGCCCGACCGACCGCATGCGCTACACGCCCGGCAGCCTCGTGCTGATCGTCTCGGCCGACCACGCCGAGCGCGATCGCTTCGCGAGACGGACGCTGCTGGAGGACCAGGCGGCGATCCTCTCGCTCGACAAGGTCCGCGCGCTGCTCGCCGGTCGCGTGCCGGAGGACCAGGTGGAGGAGAGAGCGGCGCAGCTGCTCGACGCCGCCGCGACGAAGCGCTTCGCCGCCGGTGACGCGGTCGTGCTGCTGGCCGATGGCCTCAGCCACGAAGAGCGCGACCACTGGGTGCGGCTCGCGCACAGACATCGCCGCCCGCGCCATCTGATCCTGATCGAGGTCGGCAGAGACAAGGTCTCCGACGACGACAAGCTGGCGCTCAACGAGCTGCGCCGCTGGCTCGACGGCGGCGACCTGGGTGAGGAGGGCTTCCACACCGCGCTGCGGCTGAGCGGCCCGACGATCGGCGAGCTGAAGCGGATCGTCTTCCGCCCGCCGCCGCGGGACGAGTAGGTCAGGGCGCCGCCGGTCGCATCAGGCTGGCGCGGCGAGGCGGCGTCACGCGGGCGCGGGGTCAGGCGGGCGCGGCCTGCACGCGCAGCCAGGCGGCGTGGCCGGCGACGGCGGCGCGGCCGGCGGGGGTGAGACCGACCTGCGGATCGCGCCAGCCGCGGCCGGAGGGCTCGACCCAGCCGGCGGTGTCGAGCGCGCGCAGCTGCCCGGCGAGCGTCTCCGCGTCGAGCGCGAGCAGCTCGCGCAGGAGGCTGCGGCTGACGCCGCCGGCCGGCGCGAGCAGACCGGTCAGCGACAGCAGCGCGGGGTCGAACAGCAGCGGCGCCTGCGCCGGCCGCGGCTCGAAGCCGGCCGGGAAGGAGGCGGCGGCGCTGACATCCGGCAGCGCGCTCGCCGGGTCGACGCCGCGCTGGACACGTCGCTTGACGATCTCGGCGAGCGGCACGACGACGAGCGCCGCGACGGTGCCCGTGACGAGCTGCGGGTGACGCACGCCGCGCCGCTCCAGCCGCGGGACGAGCCAGCGCGGCAGCACGCTGCTCGCCAGCAGCAGGGCGACCAGCGCCGTGCCGGCGCCGCGCGGGTCGGCGCCGGCGGGCGGCAGCAGCCGGTCGTCGCCGCCGGCAGGAGGCGGCTCCGGGGCTGACGCGTCGGTCGCGCCGAGCGGCTGCGTCTGCTGCAGCCAGAGGACGGTGGGTGCGACGCGGCGCTCGCCGGGCGCCGGCAGCATCTCGGCGACGTTGACGACCGTCAGCGCGAGCGACAGCGGACGCTGGACCGGGCGTCCCTCCAGCTCTCTGACGGCGTGGCCGCCGAAGGCGAGCGCCATCGACAGCGGCAGCCGCCAGCGCGGGCGCGGGCGGGCGTGCTCGGCGGCGATCTGCTCGCGCCGCAGGCGCAGCTCGGCAAGGGCGTCGGCGGCGTTCATGGCGCGTCAGCCTATCTGGGGGATCGTGTGCCGCTCGCGCAGGCGTTCGGCGGTGGCGAGGGTGGGGGCGTCGAGCTCGTGCTCGATCATCGGGCCGCGGGCGGCCAGCTCGTCGCGCAGCGCCTGCGCCGTCGCCGCGACGGTCACGCCTGGCGCGACGTCCTCGACGGCGCCGACGGTCGCCGGGTCCAGCGGCAGCGCGAGCGCGGCATGGACCGCCTCCAGCACGGCGCGCGCCGGCGCCGCGTCGGTCACCAGCAGCAGGCCCTCGGTCCAGGTCGCGTCTCTGCGCACGCGCTGCGACAGACCGGCCAACTTGATGTCGCCGGCGTGCAGGCTCCAGTCGCCGGGGCAATATTCGTCTGGCAGCTGGCCATGTTCGGTTGGCACTCCGACGCGTGCGAGCGCGCCCTGCACGAGCGCCGCCAGCCACGCGAAGCGGGCCGTCGTGGTCGAGCCGGGGTCGGCCGGCGCGGCGACGCCGAACGAGATCGCGCCGCCGTGGATCGCTGCCGCACGGCCGCCGCCGACCCGCAGCGTCGGCGTGAAGCCGTGCGCGCGCGCCGCCGCGACGGCCGCCGGGAAGCCCGGCAGGATCCGGTCGAGGCGGCCGAAGGAGAGCGTCGGCGCGGGGATGCCGATGCGGAACAGCGGCGCCGCCGCCAGCCCCGCCGACTCCAGCAGCGCCGACCCGAGCGCCACGTCGAGCACCGGGTCGTGCGCCAGCGACGCCGTCAGCAGGCGGGTGGGGGCGTCGGCGCGTGGGGCGGGGACGGCCGACGCGGCGCGGGCGGGCGCGGCCGCGTCGGGCGTGGGCGTGGCGGCGTCGGGCGCCTCAGGCGCCACGGCGCGTCCGCACCGCGGCGGCGAGCCCGTCGAGCACGTCGACCGTCGTCTCCCAGTCGATGCACTTGTCCGTGATCGACTGGCCGTAGGTCAGGCCCTCGCGGCCGTTGGTGACCTTCTGGTTGCCGGCGACGAGGAACGACTCCAGCATCACGCCGACGATCGCTCTGTCGCCGGCGGCGACCTGGTCGCCGATCGCCTTCGAGACGAGCGGCTGGCGCTCGTGGTCCTTGCCGCTGTTGTCGTGCGAGGCGTCGACGATCACGCGCTCGGCGAGACCGGCCTCGGCCATCTGCGACAGCGCGCCCTGGACGTGGGCGGCGTCGAAGTTGGGCGTGCCGCGGCCGCCGCGCAGGATGATGTGGCCGTCCGGGTTGCCGCTCGTGTTGAAGATCGCCGGCGAGCCCGACTCCGCGACGCCCGCGAAGGTGTGCGGTGCGGCGGCGGCGCGGACGGCGTCGACCGCGACGCCGACGTCGCCGTCGGTGCGGTTCTTGAAGCCGATCGGCATCGACAGCCCCGACGCCAGCTGGCGGTGGGTCTGGCTCTCGGTCGTGCGCGCGCCGATCGCGCCCCAGGCGACGGTGTCGGCGATGTACTGGGGGATGATCGGGTCGAGGAACTCGCAGCCGACCGGCAGCCCCAGCTCCAGCACCTGCAGCAGCAGCCTGCGGGCTAGACGCAGACCGGTGTTGACGTCGTTGGAGCCGTCCAGCCCGGGGTCGTTGATCAGACCCTTCCAGCCGGTCGTCGTGCGCGGCTTCTCGAAGTAGACCCGCATCGCGATCAGCAGGGCGCCTCTCAGCGCGACGGCCCGCTCGGCCAGCAGCCTGGCGTACTCCAGCGCGGCCTCCGGGTCGTGGACGCTGCACGGGCCGACGACCACGAGCAGGCGGTCGTCCTCGCGGTTCAGGACGCGCGCGGCGTCGGTGCGGCCGTTGTAGACGACCTCGGCCTGCGCGTCGGAGAGCGGCAGCTCGTGCAGCATCAACGCGGGCGTGGCGAGTGGGACGACGCGCGCGATCCGCTGGTCGCGCAGCTCCTCGAGATGTCGGGTGATGCTCACGTAGGCGAGGATACCGGGAGCCGTCGCTTCGCCTCCAGTCGCTCCGGTGCGACCTTCACGACGTCCCAGGCGAGGCCGGTCCGCTCCAGCAGCGCGATCACGCCGGCGGAGATGTCGAGCTGCCCGCGCTCGACGCCGTGGCGGGCCGAGGTGGGGAAGGCGTGGTGGGCGTTGTGCCACGCCTCGCCGAGCGTGAACGGCGCCAGCCAGGCGACGTTGCGCGACTCGTCGCCGGTCTCGAACGGCGTGCGGCCGAAGTAGTGGCAGAGCGAGTTGATCGAGTAGGTCGCGTGGTGCAGCAGCAGCGTCCGCACGAGCCCCCCCCACAGCAGCGCCGTCACGCCGGCCTGCCACGACAGCCCGCCGATCAGGAAGCCGAGCGCGAAGGCGATCAGGAAGCCGCCGATCGCCCAGAAGATGAACGTGCGGTCGAACCACGCGACGACCGGGTCCTTCATCAGGTCGGGCGCGTAGCGTCTCTTGTTGCCGCGGTGGGTGTGGACGAACAGCCAGCCGACGTGCGCGTGGGCGAGGCCGGCGAGCGCGCCTCTCCAGCCGTGGCCGTGCTCGACGTGCGGGCTGTGCGGGTCGCCGTACCGGTCGGAGAAGGCGTGGTGCTTGCGGTGGTCGGCGACCCACGAGATCACCGGACCCTCGATCGCGATCGAGCCCCAGGCGGCGAAGACGCCGCGCACGACCGGGCCGGTCTTGAAGGAGCGGTGGGTGAACAGGCGGTGGAAGCCGACGGTGATCCCGAGCCCCGATATGACGTACATGATCGCGAGCACCGCGAGGTCGCTCCAGCCGAGCGCGACCGCCCACAGCTGCCAGCCGACGAGCCCGAGCGCGAGCACCGGCACGATCGTCACGAGACCGGTGACGATGCGGTCGCGCGTCTCGTTGGCGACCGGTTCGACGTCCTCTGCGGTGGGTCCAGTCACGGCACCGTCCCCTTCGGCGAAGTCAGCCGAGCTTAACCGAGCCGCGAGCTGCCCTCGCCGGTATGCGCCTCCAGCTCGCGCTGGCTGACCCGCTGGGCGGCCCGCACGAAGGCGTCGACGAGCGGCCCGGTCGCGTCGCGCCGGCGCACGACCGCGAGCGTCGCCAGGCGCGCCTCCACCAGCGGCACGAATCTGATCCCCGGCCACGGGTAGTAGCGGCTTATCAGCGTCGGCGCGGTGTCGATCCCCTCGCCCTGCGCGATCAGGTGCAGCCACTCCTCCAGCGTGTCGGCGGCGCGCGGGTGGACCTGCGGCCGCAGGCCCAGCTCCTCGGTGCAGAGCCAGAAGTCGCGCCACGTCTGCGAGACGGCCGTCGACTGGCTGATGAAGGTCTCCTCGGCGAGGTCCTCGGGCGTCAGCTCGGCCCTGTTCGCGAGCGGGTGGGAGCTGGCCATCACGACGTTGCGCGGCTCCTCGGTCAGCGGCACGACGTCGAGGTTCTCCAGCTCCTCCTCGTCGTAGGGGAGGTAGACGAAGGCGACGTCCGATCTCGCCTTCGCGAGGCTCTCGTTGATCGTCGCGAAGTCGAACGCGTGGACCTCGAAGCGCGCGCCCGGCCGCTCGCTCTTCAGCTCCTCGACGACGGTCGTCAGCAGCTCGCCGGGGACGGCGCCCATGCAGCCGACCGACAGCGTCTCCGCCTCGCGGGCGGCGATCGCGCGCGTCTCGGCGAGCATCGTGTCGGCCCGTTCGAGCAGGTCGCGCGCCTGCGGCAGCAGCGCCTGGCCGACGCGCGTCAGCTCGACGCGGCGGTTGGCGCGGGTGAACAACGGGGCGCCGACGTCTCTCTCCAACGCGCCGATCTGGGCGCTGAGAGCCGACTGGGCGAGGTGAAGGCGTGACGCCGCGCGCGTGAAGTGAAGCTCCTCCGCGACCGCGACGAAATACCGCAGCTGACGCAAGTCCACCTCTCGATCATCGCACGACGCGATCGGTCCAGCGGAAAACCATGTTGTGACCATGACGGGCGCAGCGCACCATGCCGTCAACGCTGTCGGAGGTCGGCGGCGTGGAGAGAGACGGAGAGGTGATTCCCGCGATGGGCAGAGTCCGCATCGCCGCTGGCGCGACCGCGCGCTGGGGCACGCTGGACGGTGACGAGATCGTGCTCGACGACGGCACACGCGTGCCGGAGGCCGACGCCGCCTACCTGGCGCCGGTGCAGCCGTCGAAGATCATCGCCGTCCACCTGACGTACCGCAGCCGGATCGAGGAGTACAAGGCGCGGACGCCCGCCCACCCGTCGTACTTCATGAAGCCGCCGACGACGTTGAACGGTCATCGCGGTCAGTTGAGACGGCCGGCCGGGACCGAGTTCCTCAACTACGAGGGCGAGCTGGCGGTCGTGATCGGCAGACGGATGCACGGCGTCGCGATCGAGGACGCGCTGTCGTACGTCGAGGGCTACGCGGTCGCCAACGACGTCGGCCTGCACGACTTCCGCCACGCCGACCGCGGCTCGATGCTGCGCGTCAAGGGCCAGGACGGCTTCCTGCCGATCTCGCCGAGCGTGGTGCCGGCGGGCGAGTTCGACCCGACCTCGTATGAGCTGCGCACGACGCTCAACGGCGAGGTCGTGCAGCGCGCGACCGCCGCGGACCTGATCTGGGGCGTCGCCTACCAGCTCGCCGACCTGTCGCGGCTGATCACGCTGGAGCCGGGTGACGTGATCCTCACCGGCACGCCCGCCAACTCGCGCCCGATGGCGGTCGGCGACGTCGTCGCCGTCGAGATCGACGGGCTCGGCCGCGTCGAGAGCACGGTCGTCGACTGGGACGTCGACCTGACCGCGGCCGGCGACCAGCCGGAGACCTCCCCCAACACGCTGCACGTCGCGCTCGCCGTCCCCGAGGACGAGGCCGAGCGGATGGTCGAGAGGAGCAAGGCATGAAGGTCCACGTCGACATGAACCTGTGCCAGGCGCACGGGGAGTGCGTCTTCGCGGCGCCGGACGTCTTCGAGCTGCACGACGACGACTCGCTGACGTGGGTCGAGGAGATCGGCGAGGACAGACGCGCCGAGGTCGAGCAGGCGATCCAGGTCTGCCCGATGATGGCGATCAAGCTCGAGGGCTGAGGAGCTTCGCGATGCGGATCGTGGTCGTCGGAGCGTCGCTGGCCGGGTTGCGCGCCGCGCAGGCGCTGCGGGCAGCCGGGCACGCGGACGAGGTCGTCGTGATCGGCGACGAGGCGCGCCGCCCGTACACGCGGCCGCCGCTGTCGAAGGAGCTGCTGGTCGGCGACCACACGGTCGAGCAGTGCGACTTCCCGAGCGGCGAGCTGGACGTCGAGTGGCGGCTCGGGGTGGCGGCCGTCGGCCTCGACCGCGACGCTCGCGAGGTCGTCTTGGAAGACGGCGCGCGCGTGCCGTACGACCGTCTGATCGTCGCGACCGGCTGCCGCGCGCGGCCGTGGACGGGGCCGGGCGCGGAGCTGGACGGGCTGCACACATTGCGCGACCTCGACGACGCGCTGGCGCTGCGCGCCGCGCTGACCGACGGCAGGCCGCGCGTCGCCGTCGTCGGCGCCGGCTTCGTCGGCGCCGAGGTCGCCTCGACGGCGCGCAGACTGGGCCTCGACGTGACGCTGATCGACGTTGCGCCGCACCCGCTGCTGCCGCTCGGCCCGCTGCTCGGCGGGCGCACGGCGGGGATGCACCGGGAGCGGGGCGTCGACCTCAAACTCTCCATGGGAGTCGAGGGGTTCCGTGGCGATGATCACGTCGAAGCGGTCGTGCTGGCGGACGGCTCCGAGATCGCGGCCGACGTCGTCGTCGTGGCGCTCGGCGCGATCCCCAACACCGACTGGCTCGCCGGCAGCGGGCTGACGCTCGACCCGGGGCTCGTCTGCGACGCGACGCTGACCTCGCTCGACGACCCCGACGTGCTCGGCGCCGGCGACGTCGTCTCGTGGCCGCACCCGCTCGCCGACGACACGACGATCCGCGTCGAGCACTGGACCAACGCCGCCGAGCAGGGCGCCGCGGCCGCGCGCAACGCGCTCGCGCCGCCGGCGGAGCGGACCCCGTACCGCGCCGCGCCGTACTTCTGGAGCGACCAGTACGACGTCAAGATCCAGGCCGTCGGGCTGCCCGGCAGAGCGGAGCGGATCGAGCTGGTCGAGCAGTCGCCGGAGGGCGACCGGCTCGTCGCCGTCGGCGTGCGCGACGGCAGGGTCGTCGCCGCGATCGCCTTCAACGCCGTGCGGCGCCTGGCCTGGTACCGCCGACAGCTGGCCGATCCGCCGGCCTTCGAGAAGCTCGCCGCCGCCGTCGCGGAGGACCCGAGATCGCTCGGCGCACCAGTGCAGGCGGACGCGGCCGGCGCGGCCGCGCAAGGCGGGCCGGCGCGATGACCGAACCGGCGCTCATCTTGCAGCACGGCGACTGGGGTCCGCCCGGACTGCTGGCCGACTGGCTGCGGCAGCGGGCGATCCCGTTCGAGATCCACCGCACCTGGCTCGGGCGCGACTGGCCGTCCGTCGAGGGGCGCGCCTTCGTCGCCTCGCTCGGCTCGCCCCACTCGCCGCTCGACGCCGAGCGCGAGCCGGAGGTCGCGCAGGAGCTGGAGCTGCTGCGCGACTGCGTCGTGCGCGAGACGCCGGTGCTCGGCCTCTGCTTCGGCGGCCAGCTGCTCGCGACCGCGCTCGGCGGCCACGTCGAAGAGGCGCCGCGGCCCGAGGTCGGCTGGCACGAGGTCGCAAGCGACGACCTCGACCAGATCCCCGCGGGGCCGTGGCTGCAGTGGCACTACTGCCGCTTCACCGTCCCGCCGACCGCGCGGCAGCTCGCCGCGTCGCCGAGCGGCGCGCAGGCCTTCCGTCAGGGACGCCACCTCGGCGTCCAGTTCCACCCCGAGTCGACGATCGAGATCGTGCGCGACTGGGCTGTCAAGGACCAGGAGCGGCTCGACCGCCTCGGGCTCGGCGACGGCGAGGCGCTGCTCGACGCCGGCAACGGCCACGCCGCGCAAGCAGCGCGCGCCGCCTTCCAGCTGTTCGACGCGTTCTGGGAACGGGCGCGCAGATGAATCAGGAGAGAGAGATGGCAACGCAGGTCAGAAGCGTCAACGGCTTGCCGGAGCTGCGCGGCACGACGGGCCCGGTCACGTCCGTGCGCGTGCTCTACTCGGACCTCCACGGCGTCGCTCGCGGCAAGGACGTGCCGGTCCAGGAGTTCGACCGGATCGTCGAGTCCGGGCTCGGCTTCTGCGCCGCCGTGATGGGCACCGACCTCGCGCACACTCCGGTCGTCGGCGGCGAGGAGGGCTACCCCGACCTGCTCGCCAAGCCCGACCTGTCGACGCTCGTGTCGCTGCCGTGGGAGCCGGGTGTCGCCTGCTGCCTCGCCGACCTCCACCCGGTCCACGACGGCCCCGCGCCGGCCGACCCGCGCGGCGCCGTGCGCAACGCGACAGCGGCGATCGAGGAGCTGGGCTACGCGCCGGTCGTCGCGCCCGAGCTGGAGTTCTTCCTCTGCGAGCTGGACCCGGCCGCGCCGGGCGGCATCAGACGCCGCGTCGACCGCCTCTCGATGGTCTACACGGTCGGCCCGCAGGTCGACCCGGGCGGGATCGTGCGGAGACTGACCGAGGATCTCGCGGCGATCGGGCTCGGCGCCTTCGCCGTCAACCACGAGTACATGAACTCGCAGTACGAGATCAACCAGCACCACGCCGACGCGCTCACCGCCGCCGACAACGCCTTCCGGCTGAAGGCGTTCGTGAAGGACGTCGCCGCGCTCAACGGGCTGGTCGCGACCTTCATGGGCAAGCCGTTCAACGACCAGGGCGGCTCCGGCACGCACGTGCACGTGTCGCTGGAGGCGGCCGGCGTCAACGCCTTCGACGCGCCCGACGCGCCCGCCGGCGTCTCCGACTCGCTGCGCTGGTTCGTCGGCGGCGTGCTGAAGCACGCGCCCGCGCTGATGGCGCTGCTGAACCCGACGATCAACTCGTTCCGCCGGCTCGTGCCCGACTCGCTCGCGCCGACGCACGCGAACTGGGGCCACGACAACCGCTCGACGTTCGTCCGCATCCCGCGCGAGCGCGGCCGCGCGACGCGGCTGGAGGTGCGCGTCGGCGACGGCGCCGCCAACCCCTACCTCGCGGTCGCCGCGCTGCTGCAGGCCGGCGCGCACGGGCTGCGCGAGCGGATCGAGCCGCCGGCGCCCGTCAGCGGCGACGCCTACACCGCCGACCCGTCGCTGATCGGCGGGACGCTGCCGCGCTCGCTGGAGGAGGCGCTCGACGCGCTCGAAGGCGACGCCGTCCTGCGCGGCGCGCTCGGCGAGGAGATCGTCACCACCTTCCTCACGATGAAGCGCTTCGAGGTCGAGCGCCACCGGAGCTGGGTCTCCGACTGGGAGCTGACCGAGTACGTGCACCACGTCTGATCCGGAGATCTGAGCCATGCCGACACTCGAGAAGATCGACCTCGCCGACCACGACCTGTTCGTCGACCGCGTCCCCTACGAGGCGTTCGCGACGCTGCGCCGCGAGGACCCCGTCCACTGGAACCCTGAGGCGGAGGGGACCGGCTTCTGGGCCGTCACCCGCTACGAGGACATCCGCGAGGTCCACCGCCAGCCGGAGGTCTTCTCCTCCGAGATCGGCGGCACCTCGCTGGAGGACCTGGAGCCCGAGCACGTCGAGTCGCGCAAGTCGATGATCGACATGGACCCGCCCCGCCACGACGTGCTGCGCGGCCTCATCAACCGCCGCTTCACGCCGCGCGCGGTGCAGGTCTGGAACGAGCAGGTGCGGCGCGTCACCAACGAGGTGATCGACGCCGCCTTCGCGCAGGGGCCGGAGTTCGACTTCGTCAGAGAGATCTCGTCCGAGGTGCCGATGCAGGTCTTCGCCGAGATCCTCGGCGTGCCGCAGTCGGAGCGGCGCGAGATCATCGAGATCGGCGACCGCCTGCTCGGCAACGCCGACCCGGAGTTCGCCAGCGGCGTGCCCGACGATGACTCGCACCGCCACCTGCCGTTCTCCTCGCCGGCGGCGCTGGAGATGTTCGCCTTCGGCCGGCGCCTGGCCGACGCCCGCCGCGCCGACCCGCGCGACGACATCATCACCCAGCTGGTCGAGGCGAACCTGACGCAGCAGGAGTTCGACGTCTACTTCGTGCTGCTGGCGACGGCCGGCAACGAGACGACCCGCCACACGATCTCGCACGGCCTCGACGCGCTGCTGCAGCATCCGGAGCAGCTGGAGCGGCTGCGGCGCGAGCCCTCGCCGGAGCTGTTCAGAACGATGGCCGACGAGATGCTGCGGTGGGCGACGCCGGTCCACCACTTCCGCCGCACCGCCGCCGTCGACACCGAGCTGGCCGGCACCGCGATCAAGGCCGGCGACAAGGTCACGACCTGGTTCGTCTCCGGCAACCGCGACGAGGCGGTCTTCGACGATCCGGAGACGTTCGACGTCGGCCGCACGCCCAACCGCCACATGGCCTTCGGCCCCGGCGGCGTCCACCACTGCCTCGGCTCGCACCTGGCGAAGATGGAGATCGGGATCGTCTTCGAGGAGCTGCTGCCGCGGGTGGCGAGCATCGAGCACAGCGGCCCGGTCGAGCGGCTGCGCTCGAACTTCTTCAACGGCATCAAGCGGATGCCGGTGCGGGTGGTGCCGGCGTGATCGCGCTCCACCGGATCGACCACGTCTGCCTGCGCGTCGCCGACCTCGACGCGGCGGCGCGGCGCTGGGCGCTGCAGTTCGGGCTGACCGAGCGGGCGCGCGAGGCGGGGCGCGTCGCGCTCTCCTGCGACGACGAGCCGAACGCGCTGGAGCTGGTGCGATCGGCTGGCGCCGATCCCGCGAGCCCCGGCTTCGACCACGTCGGCTGGGAGCTGGCGCGCGGCTGCGGCCTCGCCGACGCCGCCGCCCACCTCGACGGGCTCGGGATCGCGTACGAGCGCGGCCCCGGCGACGGCGACCGCAGCGGCGGCGACGTGCTGCGGCTGCAGGACCTCGAAGGCAACGGGATCGAGCTGCTGCCGTACCGCGAGCCGGCCAACCGCCTGACGCCGTACGCGCGCCCGGCCGGCGAGCTGCCCGTCGGCCACCCGCGCAAGCTCGGCCACGTCAACTTCCTCACCGCGCGGATCGACGACCAGGTCGCCTTCTACCGCGACGCGCTCGGCTTCCGCATGACCGACTGGCTCGGCAGAGGCGGTGCCTGGATGCACTGCAACGCCGACCACCACGGGATGGCGCTGGTCGACAAGGGCTACGCGCACTTCCACCACCTCGCCTTCGACGTCGTCGACATCGGCCAGATGCGCGCGGCGCTCGATCATCTGGGCCGCCACGGCCGCTGGCTCGGCTGGGGCCCGACGCGCCACGGCGTCGGCGGCAACATCGCCTCCTACGTGCGGATCGTCGAGGAGGAGTGCTTCGTCGAGCTGTACTGCGACATGGAGATCCTCGGCCACGACCACGTCGCGCGCGAGTGGCCCGACGACCGCTACTCCTCGAACACCTGGGGCCCGCTCCCGCCCCGCTCGTACTTCCGCTTCGACGCGGCCGCGGTCGAGTCCGAGCGCGAGTCGCTGGAAGCGCTCGGCACGCCGCTCCCACCACTCCCTGACCCCGTCGCCAGTTGAGGTCCCGCATGTCGCTGCACGGCTACTCGCTCCCCCGCTCGCCCCTCGGGCAGGCAAACCTCGTCCCCTCGCCGCCGTGGCACTATGTCGGCGACTTCCTCGTGATCGACTACTGGGCCGACCCGGCGGCGGTCGCGGCGGTGCTGCCCGACGGCGTCGACCCGCACCCGGACGGCGCCGGCCGCTGCTCGGCGCTGTTCGTCGACTGGCAGTCGTGCAGCGACGGCGGCGAGGAGCTGCTCGACCCGTCGCGCTCGCAGTACAAGGAGTTCTTCCTCGTCGTCAACGCGCAGGTCGACGGCGAGGACGTGACGATCTGCCCCTACATCTGGGTCGACCAGGACTTCGCGCTCGCGCGCGGCTGGATCCAGGGCTTCCCGAAGAAGCTCGGCGACATCTGGATCACGCGCAAGTTCGACCTCGCCAACGCGGCGGCGCCGTCACTGGCGCCCGGCGCCCGCTTCGGAGGCACCTGCTCGGCGCGCGGCCGCCGCCTCGCCGAGGGCCGCATCACGCTGACCGGGGAGAGTGCGACCGGCGCGCAGCACAACGACGCGCCGCTGGTCAACGTGCGCTACTTCCCGCGGCTGGCCGCCGGCCGTCACGACGAGCCGGCGGTGCACGAGCTGGTGAAGGCGAAGTCGTACGACCGCTCGGTCACGCCGGCGTGGGAGGGCGACGCGGAGCTGGAGCTGTTCGAGGCGCCCGGCGAGGAGCACACGGCGCTGGCGCCGGTCAGAGTCGGCAAGGGCTACCGCTTCACCTTCGCCTACACGATCGACGACCTGGAGAGCGTGAAGGACCTGAGCGGGGCGGAGGTGGCGTCGTGACGGCGCTGGCGCCGAGCGCGACGCCGACGCGCGCGGAGGTCGCCGGCGTCGCGGTCCCGCTCGACCACTTCATCGGCGGCGAGTGGGTCGCCTCCGCCGAGCGCTTCGACGTGATCTCGCCGATCGACCAGTCGCTGCTGGCGCAGGTCGCGCGCGGCGGGGCGCAGGAGGCGGCGCTGGCGGTCGCGGCGGCGAGAGCGGCCTTCCCTGCGTGGGCCGCGCTCGGCCCCGCCGGCCGCGCCGCCCACCTGCACCGGCTCGCCGACGCGATCGAGGCCGACGTCGAGCGGCTCGCCGCGGTCGAGTGCGCCGACATGGCGATGCTGCTGGAGTCGCTGCGGCTGCGCGTGATCGCGCGCGGCGCCGCCAACTACCGCTCCTACGCCGATCTGGCGGTGCAGTACGAGGAGCGCGACTGGCACTCGAAGGGCACCTGGAACCGCGTCCAGCGGATGCCGGCCGGGCCGGCGGTCGTGATCACGCCCTGGAACGCGCCGTTCATGCTCTCGACCTGGAAGACGGCGCCGGCGCTGGCGGCCGGCTGCACGGTCGTGCTGAAGCCGGCCGAGTGGTCGCCGCTCGCCTGCGCGCTGCTGGCCGAGCTGGCGGCCGAGGCCGGCCTGCCGGCCGGCGTGCTCAACGTCGTGCAGGGGATCGGCGAGGAGGTCGGCGCCGCGCTCGTCGCCGATCCCGAGGTGCGCCGCGTCTCCTTCACCGGCTCGCCCGCCGCCGCCCGCCAGATCGGCGTCAGCGCGGCGAGGAACCTCGTCCCGTTCACGGGCGAGCTGGGCGGCAAGGGGCCGCTGATCGTCTTCGCGGACGCCGATCTCGACGCCGCGGCGAAGAAGGCCGCCGGCCAGTACGACGACTCCGGCCAGGTCTGCCTCGCCGGCACGCGGCTGCTCGTGCAGGAGAGCGTGCGCGAGGCGTTCCTGGAGAAGTTCCACGCGCAGGTGCGCGCGCACGTGCTCGGCGACCCGCGCGACGGCGCCACGACGATCTCACCGCTGATCCACCCCGAGCACCTCGCGCGGGTCGAGGCGTTCGTCGAGCGAGCGCGGGCAGCCGGCGACACGATCGTGCTCGGCGGCGAGCGGGCCGGCGGCCTGCACTACGCGCCGACGCTGATCGAGCCGGCCTCCAACGACGCCGAGATCGTCCAGCAGGAGGTCTTCGGGCCGGTGCTGACGTTCCAGACCTTCGCCGACGAGGCGGAGGCGGTGGAGCTGGCGAACTCGACCGCGTACGGGCTGTCCGGCATCGTCTACACGACCTCGATGGGCCGCGCCGACCGCATCGGCCGCCAGGTCCGCGCCGGGATCGTCTGGGTCAACACCTTCCTCGTGCGCGACCTGACGGCGCCGTTCGGCGGTGTCGGCATCTCCGGCATCGGCCGCGAGGGCGGCGACTACGCGCTCGACTTCTACAGCGACCTGAAGACGCTGCAGATCCTGGACGGCAGCGTGGGATGAGCGCCGCCGCGCTCGACATCGCGGCCGCCGTCGCGGCGGAGCGGGAGTGGATGGAGCAGCTGCTCGCGCGGCTGGTCGCGGCGGAGACGACGCTCGGCAACGAGGAGGCCGGCCAGGCGCTGGTCGCCGCCGCCTTCGCCGACTGCGGCCTGGAGCCGCTGTCGGTCCCGCTCGACGCGGCGCGGCTGCGGGCCGACCCGCACAGCTCGCCGTTCTCGTGGAGCGTCGAGGGCAAGCGCAACGTGGTCGCGACCTGGGACGGGCGCGCTGGCGCGGAGGCGAGCGGCGGCGGGGGAGGCCGCGGCCGCTCGCTGATCCTCTGCGGCCACATCGACGTCGTCCCGCCCGCGAGCGCCGCGCTGTGGACGAGCCCGCCGTTTGAGCCGCGCGTCGAGGGCGACTGGCTCTACGGCCGCGGCGGCGGCGACATGAAGGCCGGCATCGTCGCGATGACCGGCGCGATCCGCGCGCTGCGAAGGGCCGGCGTCGAGCTGGCCGGGAGCGTGCAGCTGCAGTCGGTGGTGGAGGAGGAGTGCACCGGCAACGGCGCGCTCCAGTGCCTGCTCGACGGCCACACGGCCGACGCCTGCGTGCTGACCGAGCCGCACCCCGACCACCTCACCGTCGCGCAGGTCGGCGTGCTGTGGTTCCACGTCGATGTGCGCGGCGTCCCCGCGCACGCGGCGCGCGCCTCGACGCTCGGCTTCAACGCGATCGACGCGACCTACACGCTGCTCAGAGCGCTGCGCGAGCTGGAGGCGGAGGCGAACGTCGCCCCGCCGCCGCCCTACGACGCCTTCGAGCATCCGATCAACCTCAACCCCGGGATCGTCAGCGGCGGCGACTGGGCCTCGACGGTGGCGGCGGAGTGCACGCTCTCCTGCCGCCTCGGGCTCTATCCCGGGGAATCGCCGGCCGACGCGAGACGACGTGTGGAGGACACGATCGCCCGCGCCGCTGCCGCCGACCCGCTGCTGCGCGACCATCCGCCGCTGGTCCGCTACGACGGCTTCGCCTGCGAGGGCTCCGTCGTCGACGCCGGGGAGCCGCTGGTGCAGGAACTGTCCGCCGCCTACGCGTCGGTGCACGGGAGCGCACCGCGCCTGGAGGCGACGACCGCGACGACGGACGCGCGGCACTACGTCCGTCACGGCATCCCTGCCGTCTGCTTCGGCCCGCGCGCGGAGCGCATCCACGGCATCGACGAGCGCGTCTCGCTTTCGTCTGTTGCCGAGGTCGCCCGCGTGCTGGCCGCCTTCGTCCCGATGTGGTGCGGGACGGTTCACACACAGGAGAGGTGAGTCAATGTCGATCGCTGAGACGTCGTCTTCAGCAGCGGTGCCGGCGCAGCCGGCGGGCGGGCGCCTGCATCGGCGCGCGCTGGGCACGTGGGACCTGGTCTTCTTCATCGTCGCGGCGTCCGCGCCGCTGACCGCCGTCGCCGGCGGCCAGGCGGCGACGTATCTGGTGACGGGGAACATGGGCATCCCGTTCCTGTTCATCCCGCTCGCCGCGATCCTCGGCACGTTCGCCGTCGGCTACGCGGCGATGAGCCACTACGTCGCGGACGCCGGCGCCTTCTACACGTACGTCGCGCGTGGTCTTGGCCGCATCCCGGCCGTCGGCGCGGCATTCGTCGCGCTCGTCTCCTACAACGCGATGCAGATGGGCATCTACGGCCTCTTCGGGGTCGCCTTCGGCGCCTTCATGGCCGACAAGGTCGGGATCACGATGGAGTGGTACTGGTGGTGCCTGATCGGCGGCGCGATCGTCGCCGCGCTCGGTGTGCTGAAAGTCGACCTCAACGCGCGCGTGCTGGCGGTGCTGCTGATCCTCGAGATCATCGTGGTGGCGATCTTCGACTTCGCCGTCGTCGCCGACCCGGGCCCGCAGGGCCTGACCTTCGAGGGCTTCAACCCGAGCACCGCGACCGGCACTGCGCTCGGCGCGGCGCTGACCTTCTGCGTCGCCTCGTTCGTCGGCTTCGAGTCGGCCGCGATCTACTCGGAGGAGTGCAAGGATCCGAAGAAGACGGTCGCGCGCGCGACGCTGATCGGCGTCGCGATCATCGCCGGCTTCTACGCGATCTCCTCGTGGCTGCTGGCCGACTCGATCGGCCCGAGAGCGATCGTCGACCCGGCCGCGCTGATCAGACTCGGCTACACGACGCCCGACGGCGCCGCGCCCGACCCGACGACGATCCTCATAGGCGAGGGCGCCAGCCGCCTCGGCGCCTTCTGGGGCGACAGCGCGATGCTGCTGTTCTCGACCTCGCTGTTCGCCGCCGTGCTCGCCTTCCACAACGCCGTCGCGCGCTACTTCTTCGCGCTCGGCCGCGAGGGCGTCTTCCCGGCGGTCTTCGCCCGCACCAGCGAGCGCACCGGCGCCCCGTACGCCGGCTCGATCGCGCAGTCGCTGCTGGCGCTGATCGTCGTCGGCTGGTTCGCGATCGCCGGCAAGGACCCGGTCCTGCACCTCTTCACCTGGCTGACGAACCTCGGCGCGCTCGGCGTGCTGCTGCTGATGGCGGTGACCTCGTTCGCGGTCGTCGCCTTCTTCGTCAAGCGCAAGGAGCTGGACGTCAGCGTCTGGCGCTCGCGCGTGGCGCCGCTTGTCGCCGGCGTGCTGCTGGTGGCGATCTTCATCCTCGGCCTGTCGAACTTCAACGTGCTGATCACCAGCGCGATCGACGCGCCGACCGACGACATGACGATCGTCCTGCCGGCGATCCTGATCGGCGGCGGCCTGCTCGGGCTCGCGGTCGGCGCGTACCTGAAGGCGTCCAAGCCGCAGGTCTACGCGCAGATCGGCGAGGCCAGCCCCGAGGAGACGGCCGCCTCCTAGAACGCAGAACGCCCCGCCAGGCTGGGGAGCCTGGCGGGGCGCTCGTCAGAAGGGCCCGTCGTTCCGTCCGCGCGGAGGCACGACCCGCGCGGGCCGGGTCCCTCAGACCTTCTCCGTCTCGCTGGTGTTCTGCTTGATCGCAGCCTCCAGCTCCTCCTCGGACTGCACGTCGACCTCGTGGCCGTCGAGCGAGATGTTGGGGATCACGCGGTCCATCCAGGCGGGCATCCACCACGCTCTGTCGCCGAGCAGCGTCACGACCGCGGGGGCGATCACGAGCCGCACGAACAGCACGTCGAGCAGGATCGCGAAGCCGAGGCCGACGCCGAACATCTTCGAGGTCGTGTCCGACGTCAGGATGAACGCGAGGAAGACGGACGCCATGATCAGGCCGGCGAAGAGGATCACCTTGCCGATCCGCGCGACGCCGTGCACGACGCTGTCACGCGGGCCGTCGCCGCCCTGGTACGCCTCGCGCACGCGGGAGAGCAGGAAGACGTTGTAGTCCATGCTCAACCCGAACAGGATCGCGAACAGCATCACCGGGAAGAACGAGATGATCGGCACGTCGGACTCCGCGCCGATCACGCTCGCGCCCCAGCCCTTCTGGAAGACGAGCGTCGTGACGCCGAACGCCGCGCCGACCGACAGCAGGTTGAAGACGGCCGAGATCAGCGGGATCCAGAGCGAGCGGAACGCGGCCATCAGCAGCAGCACCGACAGGCCGATCACGATCGCGATGAAGACCGGCAGCCGCGAGGAGACCTTCGCCGAGAAGTCCTGGAAGCTGGCGGTCTGCCCGCCGACGTAGACCTTCAGCTGGGTTCCCGCGACCGCGGCCGGGATCGTCTCGTCGCGCAGCCGGTCGACGAGGTCGGTCGTGCGCTGATCCTGCGGCGCCGTTCTCGGCGTCACGAAGATCGTCGCGATCGCGCCGTCTCTCGACGGCGCCGCCGGCGAGACGCTCTCCACGTCGGGAGCGGCTCTGATGCCGTTCTCGAGTCTCGTCAGGCCGGCTCTGGAGTCCCCGCCTCTCGGCGTCTCGACGGTGACGAACAGCGGCCCGTTGAAGCCGGCGCCGAACGCCGCGGCGAGCTGGTCGTACGCCTTGCGCTGCGTGTTCTTCGCCGGCTGGTTGCCGTCGTCGGGCTGGCCGAGGCGCATGTCGAGCGTCGGGTACGCGAGCGCGAGCATCAGGATGCCGGCGAGCACGATCGAGACGACCGGGCGCTTGGTGACCGTCTCGCCCCAGCGGCTGAGCGCGGCCGACGGCAGCACGTGCTCGGGCTTCTTCGGCTTCAGCCAGCGCTTGAGGCCGCCGATCATCGCCGGCAGCACGAGCAGCGAGGAGAGGACGACGCAGGCGACGCCGATCGCGGCCGCTATGCCGAGCGCGCCGATCAGCGGGATGCCGATCGCGAGCAGGCCGGCGAGCGCGACGATCACGATCACGCCGGCGGCGACGACGGAGGCGCCCGACGTGGCGGCCGACTTCGCCGCCGCGTCCTCGGGCGAGTCGCCCGCGGCGACCTGTTCTCGGTAGCGCCCGATGATCAGGAGCGAGTAGTCGATGCCGGCGCCGAGGCCGAGCATGATCGCGATCGTCGCCGCGAACTCGGGCAGGCCGAGCGGCTTGGCGAGGATCGCGAGCAGCAGCTGCCCCGACATCACGCCGATCAGCGCGCCGATCAGCGTGCCCGCCATCGCCGCGCCGGAGCGGAACAGCAGCGTCAGCAGCACGATCGCGATCGCGACGCCGATCAGCTCGCCGACGGGCGCGTCCTGCTGCGAGGCGAGGTCGGGCACCTGCCCGCGCATCTGCACCTCGACGCCGTCTCTCTGGGCGGCGTCTCTGACGGTCGTCTCGAACTTCTGCGCGTCAGAGGTCTCGAGGTCGGTCGCCTCGACGCTCCAGCGCACGTCGGTCGTCGCGAGACGGCCGTCTCTGGAGGTCTGCGTGAACGGGTCGCCGACCTCGGCGACGTCCTTCAGTCTTCTGACGGCCGTGAGCGCGCTCTCGATCGCGGCTCTCGGGCCCGGGTCGGTGATCGCGCCGTCTCTGACGGTGAAGACGAGCTGCGCGTCGGCGCCGGCGAGCGCCGGCGCGTGGGCGCGGAAGAGGTCGGTCGCCTTCTGCGACTCGGCGCCCGGGATCTTGAAGTCGTCGGCCGCCTTCTGGGCGTTCGCCGAGAGGGCGCCGAGCACGACGAGCACGAGCACCGCAGCGGCGAGACTTCGCTTCCAGTGTTTTGTCAGGGCGCGGGCTATACGCGCGAGGAGTGACGACATTCCGGGCTCCTGAGAGGGTCGGAGAGGAGAGGGGCGCCGCTAGGGCCGGCGGACCGTATCACAGAGCGTGTAAAATTGCAGTGTCTGCAGAATTGCATTGTCCGAAGATGTGCATGTGATGCGAAACGCGGATAGTCTTGATCCCATGAGCGCGTCCGAGAGCGACCGCGAGCAGGAGCTGGCGGACGTCGAGCCGCCGGGCGTGCCGCTGTGCGCGCCGGGCGCGCGGCCGGGTCTGCGGGAGCGCAAGAAGCTCCGCACCTACGAGACGATTGCCGCCGCGGCGCTCGACCTGTTCGACAGACAGGGCTTCCGCGCCACCACGATCGCGCAGATCGCCGACGCCGCCGACGTCTCGCCGCGGACCGTCTCCGCCTACTTCCCGGCGAAGGAGGACCTGCTCTTCCCGCACACCGACGAGATGTTCGGCCTGCTCGCGGAGCGGCTGCGCGACCGGCCCGCCGGCGAGCTCGCGACCGACGCCCTGCGCGGCTGGATCGTCGAGCTGTTCGCGTCCAACTCCGGCAAGCACGAGCACGAGCGCGAGCAGACGCGCCGGCGCGTGATCGAGGCCGACGAGTCGCTGCTCGCCTACGAGCGGCAGCTGCTCGGCAAGGGCGAGCGGGTCTTCGCCGAGGCGATCGCGCGCGACCTCGGCACCGCGGCCGACGACGTCGCCCCGCAGCTGGCGGCGGCCGCCGCCGTCGGCGCGCTGGCGGCGATCGGCCGCTTCCAGGACGAGCAGGCGATCGCCGACCCGGAGGCCCACCGCGACGCGGCGCTGGCGCTCGTCGACCAGGCGATCGTCTTCCTCGGCGGCGGCATCCGCGAGCTGCGCGCGCAGCGCGGCGACCCGCCGCTGCAGCCGGCCTGACATCACTCCTCCAGCAGCGCGGCCGTCTCGCGCGCGATGACAGTCTCCTCGCGCGCGCGGAGGGCCAGGACGGCGATCTTCGCCCCCTCCGGCGTCAGCTCGGCATCCGGCTCGGCCGCCTCGTTGCGGCGCGGGTCGAGCGCGACGCCGAGGTGCGCCAGGCGGGCGGCGACCTGCGTCCGGATCGCGGCCGAGTGCTCGCCGATCCCGGCCGTGAAAACGAGCGCGTCGAGGCCGCCGAGCGAGGTGCTCAGCGCCGCCACCGCGCTTGCGACGCCGCGCACGAAGACGTCGATCGCGAGCTGGGCGCGGGCCGCGTCGTCGTCGCTGGCTGGCACGTCGCCGTCGCGGCCGGCGGCCAACTCCAGCAGCACCCGCAGGTCGGCGCTGCGCTCTGAGATCCCGAGCAGGCCGGAGCGGTGGTTGAGCGCGTCGTCGAGCAGCTCCGGCGTCCGCTCGCCGGTCTGCAGCAGCCGCAGCACGAGGCCCGGGTCGAGCGCGCCGGAGCGGGTCGCCATCGGGATCCCGTCCAGCGGCGTGAAGCCCATCGTCGTGTCGGCCGAGCGGCCGTCGCGGACGGCGCTGACCGAGCAGCCGCTGCCGAGATGGCAGACGATCAGCCGTCGCGTCCGCGCCGAGCCGAGCAGCACGTGCGCCCGCTCGACGCACCAGGAGACGTTGAGGCCGTGGAAGCCGAAGCGGCGGATCCCCTGCTCGCGCGCCCACTCGCCCGGGATCGCGTAGGTCGCGGCGGCGGCGTCGAGCGTGCGGTGGAAGGCGGTGTCGAAGCAGGCGACCTGCGGCAGTGTCGGGAACGCCTCGCGCGCGGCGTCGATCCCCTCCAGCGCGGCGCGGTTGTGCAGCGGCGCCAGCTCGGCCGCCTCCGCGATCCCCGCGCGCACGTCGTCGTCGATCCGCGCGGGCGCCTCGAAGCGGGCGCCGCCGTGGACGACGCGGTGGCCGATCGCGTCGGCCTCGCCGGCGCCGTCGGCCAACGCGGCGCGCAGCACCTCGCCGTGCTTGCCGGGCGTGTCGCCCGGCTCCCAGCGCTCCTCGCCGCTGGCCAGCAGCGCCGCGTCCGGATCGGCCGCGGCGCTGTCGACGAGCGTGTGCTTGAGGCTGGAGGAGCCGGTGTTGACGACCAGCACGCGCACGGGCGGCGACCGCCTCAGCCGGCCGGCGCGGGCGGCACCGGCGTCGGCTCCGGCTCGCTCCAGACCCAGTCGCTGACCTCCGGCATGTCCTCCAGGTGCTCGCGCACGTAGGCGCGGTGGCGCGTCAGCTGCGTCTCGCACCAGCGCTCCAACTCGCCCGCGCCGGCCGGCACGCGGCGGGCGCGGCGGAGCGCGTCGAGCACGAGGTGGTAGCGGCTCATCTCATTCAGCACGACCATGTCGAACGGGGTCGTCGTCGTGCCCTGCTCGGAGAAGCCGTGGACGTGGAAGCGGGCCGCGCCGGGGCGGCCGTGCAGCAGCTGGTGGAGCGCGCGGGCGTAGCCGTGCCAGGCGGTCACGACCTCGGTCTGCTCGCCGAACAGCGCGACGAAGCGGTCGCGGTCGAAGCCGTGCGGGTGGACCTCCGGCGGGCTCAGCGCCATCAGGTCGACGATGTTGACGACGCGCACGCGCAGCTCCGGCACGTACGTGCGCAGCAGCCAGGCGGCCGCGACCGTCTCCTGCGTCGGCACGTCGCCGACGCACAGCAGCACCACGTCGGGCTCGTCGCCGGGACGCTCGCTGCCGGCCCACTCCCAGATGCCGCCGCCGGCGGCGCAGTGGGCGTTGGCGTCGGCCAGCGGCAGGTACTGCAGCTGCGGCTGCTTGTCGATCACGATCAGGTTGACGTAGTCGCGGCTGCGCAGGCAGTGGTCGGCGGTCGACAGCAGGCAGTTGGCGTCCGGCGGCAGGTAGACGCGCACGACGTCGCCGCTCATCGAGATCATCGTGTCGATCAGGCCCGGACCCTGGTGGCTGAAGCCGTTGTGGTCGTTGCGCCAGCAGGTCGAGGTCAGCAGCACGTTGAGCGAGGCGACCGGCGCGCGCCAGTCGAGCCCGCGCGACGCCTCCAGCCACTTGACGTGCTGGACCGCCATCGACGCCGACACCATCGCGAACGCCTCGTAGGTCGCGAACAGGCCGTGGCGGCCGGTCAGCAGGTAGCCCTCCAGCCAGCCCTGGCAGAGGTGCTCGGAGAGGACCTCCATCACGCGCCCGCCGGCGCCGACCGACTCGTCGTCGGGCCGCGCGACCTGCAGCTCGCGGTCGGTCACCTCGAAGACGGCGCCGAGCCGGTTGGAGTTGGTCTCGTCGGGACAGAAGAGGCGGAAGTCGCGGCTCGTCTCGGTGCGCGTGAGGACGTCGCGCAGCAGCTCGCCGAGCTTGCGCGTCGACTCCGCGTGCGTGCTTGCCGGCGCGGTCACCTCGACCGCGTAGGCGCCGTGGTCGGGCAGGTCGAGCGCCTTCAGCAGGCGGCCGCCGTTGGCGTGCGGGGAGGAGCCGATGCGGGCGTCGCCGCTCGGCGCCAGCGCCGCCAGCTCGGGCACCAGCGTGCCGTCGGCGTCGAAGCGCGCCTCCGGTCTGTAGCTGCGCATCCACGCCTCCAGCTGCGCCAGGTGCGCGGGGTTGTCGCGCACGCCGGCGAGCGGCACCTGGTGGGCGCGGAAGGTCCCCTCGACCTTGACGCCGTCGACCTCCTTCGGCCCGCTCCAGCCCTTCGGCGTGCGCAGGATCAGCGCCGGCCAGCGCGGGCCCGCGGCGCCGGCGGCGCCGTTGGTGCCGCTGTGGGCGCCGGCGCGCGCCGCTGCCTGGATCGCGCGGATCGTGTCGTAGGCGCGCTCCAGCTCGGTCGCGAACTGGGCGTGGACGGCGCGCGGGTCGTCGCCGGCGATCTCGACCGGCTCGTAGCCGTGCGCGTGCAGCAGCGCGTGGACGTCCTCGTCGGGGACGCGGCCGAGCACGGTCGGGCCGGAGATCTTCGCCTCGTTGAGGTTGAGGATCGGCAGCACGGCGCCGTCGCTGCGCGGGTCGAGGAAGCGCACGCCCTTCCACGAGCCCTCCAGCGGGCCGGTCTCCGCCTCGCCGTCGCCGACGACGCAGGCGACGATCAGGTCGGGGTTGTCGAAGGCGGCGCCGAAGGCGTGCACGAGCGAGTAGCCCAGCTCGCCGCCTTCGTGGATCGAGCCGGGGACGGGGACGCTGACGTGGCTGGGGATCCCGCCCGGGGTCGAGAACTGGCGCACCAGCCGCAGCAGGCCGTCCTCGTCGCGGCCGACGTCGGGATAGACCTCCGACCAGCTGCCCTCGAGATAGGCGTTGGCGACGATCGCGGGACCGCCGTGACCGGGGCCGGTGATGTTCAGCACCGGCGCGCCGGTGCGGCGGATCAGCCGGTTGAGCTGGGCGTAGACCAGGTTCAACGCGGGCGAGGTGCCCCAATGGCCGAGCAGGCGGGGCTTGACGTGCTCCGCTCTGAGCGGCTCGCGCAGCAGTGGGTTGGCGCGCAGGTAGATCTGGGCGACGGTCAGGTAGTTCGCCGTCTCCCACCAGGCGACGAGGCCGTCGAGCTCTTGGTCGTCCACGGGGCGAGCCTACCCCGGCAGGGGTCAGAGATCGTCATCCTTCACGGGTGAGACACATCGGACGGGCGCCGCGCCACGCCCGCGAGCGCTGCCGCGGCCGCCGCTAGGCTTGCGCGCATGGCCACCGCCGACCTGACGATCCTCGCGCTCGGCCGCGCCGACGCGAGCGCGAGCGAGTACATCGCCGCCGTCCAGCGCAAGCTCGCCGAGCAGGACCGCGTGAGATACGCGATGCACGCGATGGGCACCTCGCTGGAGGGCTCGACCGCCGACATCCTCGCCGTCGTCGGCGAGCTGCACGCGGTCCCGTTCGAGCAGGGCATCCCGCGCGTCTACACGGTCCTCAAGCTCGACGAGCGGCGCGACAAGCCCGCGCAGACGCTGGCCGACAAGGTCGCCTCCGTCGAACGCCGGCTGGCCGACGGCTGAGGCGCCGCGCCCGGTGCCCGCCCCTCGTCGCCGCCATCCCCGCGGCCGTCGCGCCGCGGCGCTGCTCGCGCTCGCCGGCGTCCTCGCCGGCGTCGCGGCGCTGCTCGTCGCCGGGCGCGACCAGCATCCCGCGACGGCGCACGCGCAGGCGCGCCCGGTCGCGACGGTCGCGCTCGCCGGTCCCGGCCCGGCGGCGATCCGCGCCGAGGTCGCGCGCGTCGCATCGCTGCGGGCGCTGCGCGAGCGGCAGGAGCGGAGCGACCCGCACGTCTTCCCGATCCGCGGCAAGCACGACCGCGGCCGCTACGAGACGAACGACTTCGGCGGCGGCCGCGGCCACCGCGGGCAGGACATGTTCGCCGACTGCGGCACGCCGCTCGTCGCCGCGCTCGGCGGCGTCGTCAAGTACGTCGCGAGCGAGGGCGCGGGCGGCAACTACCTCGTCATCACCGGCCGCGACAAGCGCGACTACATCTACATGCACATGGCCGAGCCGGCGCGCTTCAGAGCGGGCGACAAGGTCGCCGACGGCCAGCCGATCGGCCACGTCGGCGACAGCGGCAACGCCGACGGCTGCCATCTCCACTTCGAGCTGTGGACCGCCCCCGGCTGGTACAGCGGCGGCGAGCCGATCGACACGAGAAGGCTGCTCGCCGCCTGGGACGCGGCGCCCTAGTCGTCGTCTTCGCGCGGCGCGGCCGGCACCAGCTCCAGCGGGCTGCCGGCCTCGACGTCGAGGCGGGCGTCCTCGAAGTCGAGGTCGCGCTGGATCCGCCGCAGCACCTCGTCGTTGATGACGCCCTCGTCGCGCAGCCGGATCACCTCCGCGCGCTCGGCCTCGAGCACCTGCCGGCGCAGCACCTGGTAGGCGCGCGAGCGCTGCTCGGGGCCGTCGTCGGCCGCGTCGTCGAGGTGCGAGCGGAAGCGGCGGATGCGGAACTCGTAGGAGGAGCGGAGGCGGTCGGCGCTGTCCTCGCGCACCCACTCCTCGCCGGCCAGCTCGTCGATCCGCGCGATCGCGCTCTTGGCCGCCTTGATCCGCGCCTTCGCCTCCAGCCGGTCGAGCCTGCCGTCGTCCTCGACCCCGCTCCAGCGCAGCAGCGGCGCCAGCGACAGGCCCTGGACGACGATCGTCGTGAAGATCGTCGTGTAGACGAGGAAGACGATCAGGTCGCGGTCGGGGAACGGCGCGCCGCCCTCGACCGTCAGCGGGATCGCGAGCGCGGCCGCCAGCGAGACCGCCCCGCGCATCCCCGTCCACGCCGTCAGCGCGACGAGCGGCAGGCTGTAGCCGGGCGGGTTCCAGCGCGAGTGGCGCGAGATCAGCCGCGGCAGGTAGGCGGTCGCGAAGACCCAGACGAAGCGGGTGGCGACGACCGTCGCGACCGTCAGCGCGCTCCACCAGACGAGGTCGCTGACCGGGTACTGGTCGGCGATCGTCTCGACGATCTGCGGCAGCTGCAGGCCGACGAGCACGAACAGCGCCGCGTTCAGCACGAACGTGAGGATCTCCCAGACCGAGAACGACTGGATCCGCACCTGCGGCGTGATCAGCTGCGGCGAGCGCCAGCCGAGCCAGATCCCGGCGGTGACCGCCGCGAGCACGGCGCTGACGCCGAGCGCCTCGGCCGGCAGGTAGGCGAAGTACGGCGTCATCAGCGAGATCGTGATCTCGGTCGGCGGGTCGTCGACGACGCTGCGCACGCGTGCGACGATCGCGCCGACGAGGATCCCGATCGCGATCCCGGCGGCGGCGCCGACGACGAAGTCGACGCCGGAGCCGAGCAGTGAGAAGGAGCCGGTCAGGACCGCCGCGACCGCCGCCTTGTAGAGGATCAGCGCCGAGGAGTCGTTCAGCAGCGACTCGCCCTCGACGACCGTGACGAAGCGCCGCGGGGCGCCGGCGCGGGCGGCGATCGCGGTCGCGGCGACGGGGTCGGTCGGCGACAGCACCGCGCCGAGCGTGAACGCCGCCGCCCACGACAGGTCGTTGACGAAGGCGTGCGCGACGAGGCCGACGGCGAGCGTCGTGACGACGACCAGGCCGACCGCCAGCAGGCCGATCGGCGCCAGCTCGGCGCGCAGGTCGCGCAGCGAGGAGAAGAAGGCCGCCGAGTACAGCAGCGGCGGCAGGATCACGACCAGCACGAGGTCGGGATCGAGGTCGACGTCCGGCAGGCCCGGCACGAACGCGAGCGCGCCGCCGCCGACGACGAGCAGGATCGGGTACGGGACCCGGCTGTGGTACGCCAGCACCAGCAGCGCCGTCACGCCCGCCAGCACGCCCAGCAGGACGAG
The DNA here is from genome assembly GCF_030646155.1 of Conexibacter sp. CPCC 205762. Taxonomy (GTDB): domain Bacteria; phylum Actinomycetota; class Thermoleophilia; order Solirubrobacterales; family Solirubrobacteraceae; genus Conexibacter. The sequence goes on along the minus strand of NZ_JAUTDN010000010.1, from coordinate 60,868 downwards.
GTCGAGCGAGCCGCCGTCAGCAGCGGCGGCGGCGATGGGGAGCGACTGCATCGCTCCCCAGTGTGCCCCGTGCGGCTAGACCGAGACCGGCTGCATCCCCAGCATCTGGCGGAAGGCGGCGGTGTCGTTGAGGTGCGGGAACGGCTCGTCCGGCACGGCGACGCCGAGCCCCTCGCAGAGCGGTCCCCACCCGTCGCTGACCTCGAAGACGACCAGGCGGTCGGCCGGGACCTTCGCCTTGACCTCGGCGACGTGGCGGTCGAAGACCTCGAACGCGTACTGCTTGTCGAGGAATCTGCCGTGGAAGGTGCCGTCCCAGATGATCCCGTTGATCATCTCCAGCACGACGCCGGCCGGCGCGTTCTCGGTGTTGCCGGCCAGCTCGCCGCGGCCCGCCATCTCCTTCGCCTCGTAGATCGTCGTCAGGCAGGAGCGGTGCCAGGCCTCCTTGTCGCGCACGCTCAGCAGCACCTTCGCGTCCGGGAACGCCTCCATGTGCTGCTCCCAGAAGGCGCAGGCGGGCCAGTCGATCGTCGAGCCCCAGCCGTCGAGCGCGGCGACCCAGTCGACCCGTTCGCCGGCCGCGGCCGCCTTCCACGGCGCCGCCAGCGACGGGTCGCGCAGCACGTCGATCATGTGCAGGCAGGGGCCGAAGCCGAGCTGCTCCAGCGCGCCCTTCTGGGACATCGTCCCCGTCCGGCCGTAGCCGGCTCCGATCACCTTCATGCGTTCTCTCCTCGGTTCACCATTGGAGCAGCGCCAGGCCGACCGTCACCCCGGGCCCGATCGTCGCCATCAGCCCGTATTCGCCAGGGCGCTGCGCGCTGCGCTGCGTCAGCTCGTTCAGCACGAAGAAGGCCGACGGCGTGCCGACGTTGCCGTGCTCGGCCAGCACCGCGGCGCTCGCCGCGACGTCGTCGTCGCTCAGGCCGACGCCGGCCTTGATGCCGTCGAGGATCCCGCGCCCGCCGGGGTGGACCGGCCAGTGGTCGATCGCGGCGCGGTCGAGCCCGTGGCGGGCGAGGAAGGCGTCGATCAGGCCGGCGAGCCGGTCGCGCGCGTAGAGCGGCAGCGCCTTGCTCATCTGCACCTGGCTGTCGAGCGCGTTCATCTCCGAGCGCACGTCGGCGAGCGTGCCGGGCAGCTGGTGGACGGCGCTGGCGAGGATGCGCGGGAGCGCGCCGGGCCCCACGCCCGGCGCGCCCACGCTCTCTCCCGCCGTCCCCGGCAGCTCGTCCAGCGCCAGCAGCGCCGCGGCCGCGCCGTCGCCGAACAGCGACGAGCCGATCGTCTTGACCTTCGGATCGTCCGCGCCGACCGGCGTCAGGATCCCCGACATCCACTCGGCCGCGACGACCAGCGCGCGCTGGCCGGGCCGCTCGCGCAGCGCCTGCGCCGCCAGCCGCAGCAGCGGCACCGCGCTCGCGCAGCCGACGCCGACGACGTGGTACTTGTCGACGTCGCTGGCGAGGCCGAGGCTGTCGACCAGCCGGTGCGCGAGCGACGGCGTGCCGAGCGTGCAGAGGCTGGCGGAGACGACGACGCCGATCTCGGCCGGATCGAAGTCGAGCTGCGCGATCGCCTGCTCGGCCAGCTCCTGCGTCCGCCGCTCGGTCTGCGGCGAGCGCGCCTGCAGCGTCTGCGAGACCAGCTCCGGCGTCAGGTCGAGGTGGCGGCGGGTGACGCCGCAGCGGGCGAAGATCGCCTCGGCGAAGTCGTCGCCGGCGAGGCCGAGCAGCTCCAGCATCTGCCGCTGGTCGAGCGTCTGGGCCGGCGCGGCGGTCGCGAGGCCGGCGAGGAAGGGCAGCGGCGGCGCGCTCCGCGGCGACTGCGGCGGCGGGGCGAGAGTGGGGGATCCGGAAGTCATGGTCGGGCCCCGAGTCTGGTCTTCGGTGCGACGCCTCACAAGACGGGGCAGGCCGCAGATCTGCGGTGGGTCGCGGCTACGCAAGCGCGTTCCGTACGGACTACGGAACCGCGGTGGCCGCCGGGCATCCGGGAGTTCCCGCTGGCGTATCGTCCTGACGATCGCCGACGTGGAACTCCCAAGTCAAAGCCCTTTGACCGTGGTATTGGCCGACGACCACGCGGTCGTGCGCAGCGGCCTGCGCCTGCTGCTGGAGTCCGATTCGCAGATCGCCGTCGTCGCCGAGGCCGGCGACATGACCGCCGCCGACGCCGCCGTCCGTTCGCAGCGGCCCGACGTGCTCGTGCTCGACCTGCACATGCCGGGCGAGGCGAGCCTGCCGGCGATCCCGCGCCTGCGAGCCGACTGCCCCGGCACCGCCGTCGTCGTGCTGACGGCCCAGCGCGACCCCTCCTACGCCGGCGAGGCGCTGCGGCTGGGCGCGACCGGCTACGTGCCGAAGGAGGCGGCCGGCCGCTGCCTGCTGGAGGCGATCCGCACCGTCGCCGGCGGCGGCACCTACCTCGAGCCGGAGCTGGGCGCCCGCCTCGCCGCCACGACCGCGGCCGCCGCCGGCGCCGCGCCGGAGCTGACCGCGCGCGAGCTGGAGGTGCTGAGACTGATCGCGCGCGGGCTGACGAACAGGGAGATCGCCGAGCGGCTGTTCCTGTCGGTGCGGACGATCGAGTCCCACCGTGCGCGGATCCAGCGCAAGCTCGGCCGCTCGCGCCGCTCCGACCTGGTCGACTACGCGATCGAGCGCGGGCTGGTCGAGCCGGCCGACCTCAGCTGAGCGGCAGGTCGGCGACGACCTCGGTGCCCTGCGCGGCGCCGCTGGTCAGCGTCAGCTCGCCGTCGAGCAGGTCGACCCGCTCGCGGATCGAGCGCAGGCCGTAGCCGGCCGAGTCGCCGGCGGTGTCGAAGCCGCTGCCGTCGTCGCGCACGCGCACGCGCAGCTGCGCCGCCGGCTGCGTGATCTCGACGGCGATCCTGGTCGCGCCCGCGTGGCGGGCGGCGTTGGAGAGGCACTCCTGCACGATCCGGTAGGCGGTCGTCTCGACCTCAGGCGCGAGCCGCCGCGGCCCGGCGCCGCTGCCGCGCAGCGCGACCGTCGTCTCGATCGCGATCCCGTAGACCGTCTGCACCCGCTCGGCGAGGTCGCGGACGGAGGCCTCCAGCCCCAGCTCGTCGAGCGCGGCCGGGCGCAGGTCGTTGATCAGCCCGCGCAGGTTGTCCATCGCGCCCTCGATCTGGCCCTGCGCGAGCGCGATCCGCTCGCGCATCAGCTCCGGCGACGGCGCCCGCTCGCCGGAGGCGAGCAGCACGTGCAGGGCGGCGAGCGACTGCAGCGTCTCGTCGTGCAGCTCGCGCGCCCAGCGGGCCCGCTCGGCCTCGGCCGCGTGCAGCCGCGCGCGGGCGCGGGTCCGCTCGCTCTCCTCCCGCAGCGAGGCCGCTCTTCTGCGCCGCAGCGTCACGTCGCGCAGCGCGAGCACGAGCGCCGGCCCGGCGACCCCTTCGATCGCGTCGACGATGCGGACGGAGAACTCGACCGGGAACTCGCTGCCGTCGCCGCGCTTGAGCGTCAGTCTGGCGTCGGGGTCGAGCACGCCCTGCGGGATCAGCTCGTCGAAGCGGCGGCCGAGCAGCTCGCGCGCGGGCGCCGCGGCCAGCTCCTCGACGCGCGCGTCGAGCGCGGCGACGCGGCCGTCGCGGTCGAGCACCAGCAGCGGGTCGGGCGCGTGCGCGAAGAGGGCGGCGAGGTCAGCGGCGGTCACGGGCGAGGCGACAGTCTACGAAGGTGCGCGTCGCACCGGCCTACGCTGGTGGTCATGACCGAATACCGCAGCTTCGGCAGAACCGGCGTGTGCGTGAGCCCGCTGACGCTCGGCACGATGATGTTCGGCGCGTGGGGCAACAGCGACCACGACGACTCGATCCGGATCATCCACCGCGCGCTCGACAGCGGCATCAACATCGTCGACACGGCCGACGTCTACGCCGCCGGCGAGAGCGAGATCATCGTCGGCAAGGCGCTCGCCGGCGGGCGCCGCGACGACGTCTTCCTGGCGACGAAGTTCCACGGCTCGATGGGCGACGATCCCAACCGCCGCGGCAACAGCCGCCGCTGGGTCTACAAGGCGGTGCACGAGTCGCTGAGACGCCTGCAGACCGACTGGATCGACCTCTACCAGGTCCATCGCTGGGACCTCGGGACCGACGTCGAGGAGACGCTCGGCGCGCTCGACGACCTCGTCCGCGCCGGCACGATCCGCTACGCCGGCACGTCGACCTGGCCGCTGCAGCGGGTGGTCGAGGCGCAGTGGGCGGCGCGCCGCGACGGCAGCCGCCGCTTCGTCAGCGAGCAGCCGCCGTACTCGCTGCTGGTGCGCAGAATCGAGGGCGACCTGCTGCCCGCCGCGCGCGACTACGGCATCGCGATCCTGCCCTGGAGCCCGCTCGCCGGCGGCTGGCTGAGCGGCCGCTGGCGGCTCGGCCAGGAGGCGCCGACGAGCGGCCGCGCCGCTCGCATCCCCGGCCGCTACGACCTCACCGACCCGGCCAACCAGCGCAAGCTCGAGGCCGCCGACGCGCTCGCGAGACTGGCCGAGGAGGCCGGCCTGAGCCTGATCCAGCTCGCGATCGCCTTCACGATCCGCCACCCCGCCGTCACCTCCGCGATCATCGGCCCGCGCACGATGGAGCAGCTCGAAGACCAGCTCGGCGCTGACGAGCTGAAGCTCACCGACGACCTGCTCGACCGCATCGACGCGATCGTCCCACCCGGCACGACCGTCAACCCCGTCGACGACGGCTGGACCAACCCCGCCCTGGAGCCCGACGCGCGGCGGCGGTAGCCGCTGCAACAGCAGACTGGCGGTGTGTCATAGATAGCTGTGGCACACCGCGTGCTACGCTTCCAAAATGGCTTCTCGCGTCGTTCGCGCTCGTCTCGACGGTCCTTCGGAGCTGAGCCTGGAGCTGCTGATGCGCGAGGGGCTCAACGAGTCGGAGGCCGTTCGCGCCGCGCTGCAGGAGGCGGCCGATCGTCGTCGCCGCCGCTCGGCGCTGCGCGACGAGGCGGCGCGGCTCGCGGCCGATCCGGTCGACCGCGCGGCGATCGCGCGCGTCGCGGTCGACATGGACGAGATCGCCGCGGACTGGCCGGAGTGACGTGGTTCGCGGCGAGATCTACCGCGTCCGGCTGCCGGCGAGCGGCAGGCGCGAGCAGCACGGCGCCCGCTATGCGGTGATCGTCCAGGCGGACGAGCTGCTCGGCCTCTCGACCGCGCTCGTGGCGCCGACCTCGCGCAGCGCCCGCGCGGCGACCTTCCGGCCCGAGATCGAGGTCGACGGCGAGCCGACGCGGATCCTCGTCGAGCAGCTGCGCGCGGTCGACGTGCAGCGCCTCGACGCGCTTGCCGGCCGGCTCGACGCCGCCGAGCAGAACGCCGTCGACGACGCGCTCGAACTGGTGCTGGCGCTGCGGTAGCGCCGCGCCTACCGCACGTCGACCCAGCTGCCCGTCAGGACCGGGCGGACGCCTTCGATCGTGGCGCGCTGGAAGCGGGTGCGTTCGACGCCGCGGGCGGAGAGGTCGAGGTGGAGGATGCCGGTGCGGACGGTCTCGGCGCGGTGGGAGGCGAAGACGAAGTTGCCGAGGCTGTACGCGACCACCTTGCGGCCGCCGGCGCTGGTGCGGATCGGCTGGAGGACGTGGGGGTGGCCGCCGATGACGGCGTCGGCGCCGCTCGCCAGGGCGGTGGCGGCGAGCGCCGACTCCTGCGGGTTCTCGACCGGGTCCAGCTCGATGCCCCAGTGGAAGGTCGCGACGACGACGTCGGCGACTCTGCGGGCGGCGCTGACGCTGGCGCGGACGTTCGCGGCCGAGGCGAACGTGTTGCCGGGATGGGTCGGGGTCGCCCAGAACTCGGGCGGGAGGATGCTGGAGAAGCCGACGAAGGCGATCTTCAGCCCCAGCCGCTCGACCACGCGCGGCTCCATCGCGGCGCTCAGCGAGCCGCCGGCGCCGACCGGCACCAGGCCCAGTCTGCGCGACCAGTCGATCGTGTCGAGCAGCGCGGTCGTGCCGTAGTCGCCGACGTGGTTGTTCGCCAGGTTGACGACGTCGATCCCGGCGTACGCTCTCATCGCCTTCAGCGCCGCCGGGCTGCCGCGGAAGCGGTACTGCTTCTCGACTGGCGCGCCGCGCGTGGAGATCGCGCACTCCAGGTTCGCGAACGCCACGTCGGCCTTGCGCAGCGACGGAGCGACGCTCGACCACGGGTAGTTCAACCCTTGAGCCGCCATCACGCCCGCGGTCGCGTCGCCGAGGTTGACGTCGCCGACGGCGGCGAGCGTCACCGGCCGCGTGCGCACGACCAGCTCTCTCGATCTGCGGCCGTCGGGCGCGAGCGCGCGCAGGCGGTAGCCGCCGCGGACCGTCTCCGGCTCGATCGCGCGCGCGTAGCGGCCGCGCGCGTCGGCGCGGATCCCGGCCAGGTCGCGCCAGCCGCCGTCGAGCTTGACCTGCACCTGGATCCGTCTGCGCGCGCCGGCGCCCTGCCCGCTCAGCTCGATCGCGACGCCGGGAGCGAGCAGCGCGGGCGCTCTGAAGACGAGCGCGGGCGGCTTCGGCGCGGCGGGCTCGACGGGCTGGGGCGGGGGAGGGGTGGCGGCCATGAGGCGCTGAAGCGTCGCAGGTCGGGCGGCGACGACGCGGCGTGGCCGCGCACGCTCCGGCGGCCGCTAGGCGGAGGGCGTCTTGCTCGGCTCGTCGAGGCTGCTGACCTCGACGCCGGTCGCGCGCAGCGTCTCCAGCTGCGGGCCGCCGAGGCCCTCGGTCACGACCGAGGTCAGCTCCCTCACGTGCGCGATCGCGTTCTGACCGCGAACGCTCAGCTTCGAACCGTCGACGAGCAGGATCGTCTCCTGCGACTGGGCGATCATCGACCGCTTCAGCTCGGCTTCCAGCTCGTCGGCGTCGGTCATCACGCCGCCGGGCGTGAGGCCCTTGACGGACATGAACATCTTGTCGGCGAAGTGGCCGCGGATCGTCTCGACCGCGTAGGGGCCGACGAACGAGCCGGTCAGCCGCCGCAGCGTGCCGCCGACCGCGACGAGGTGGATCGGCGGGCTCTCGACGCCGGCGATCAGGTCCATGATCGGCAGGCTGTTCGTGATGATCGTGACGGCGAGGCCGCGATCGACGATCCGCTGTGCGAGGAAGTACGCGGTCGAGCTGGAGTCGAGCACGATCGTCTCCTCCGCCTGCACCATCGCGACGGCGGCGTCGGCAAGCCTGCCCTTCGCCTCCGCGGCGAGGTTGACGCGCTTGGCGAACGAGTCCTCCTTCGCCGACATCGACGGCAGCACGGCTCCGCCGTGGGTGCGGCGCGCGACGCCCTGCTTCTCCAGCGCCATCAGGTCGCGACGGGCGGTCATCGGCGAGACGCCGAAGCGGTTCTCGACCTCGGTGACGCTCACGGCCCCCGTCGACCGCAGCAGCTCGGCGATCGCAAAGCGACGCGCCTCTGCGAGCAGCGGACGACCCGATGAGCTTTCAGCAGCGATGACGCACCTTCCTCCAAGCTGACGAACACGAACGAACGGATCCGACCGCGTCACGCTATCAAGCGGTGCGGACCGGCGGCGGCGGTAGCGTTCACACGCCATGGGGAGCCATCGGGCGGATTTCACGCGCAACGAGCGCAGCATTCTCGACGCCGCCGCGCGCGTGCTCGCCGACGCGCCGGCGGCCGGGATGGGCGAGATAGCGGCCGACGCCGGGCTCGGGCGGGCGACCCTCTACCGCCACTTCCCGACCCGTGAGGGGCTGATCGAAGGGCTGCGGCGGGAGGCGTTCGACGCGATCGCGGAGGTGATCGCGGCGACCGCGGCGACGCCGCCGGAGGGTCGCGTCGAGCGGCTCTGCGAGCAGCTGATCGAGGTCGGGGCGCGCTGGCGGCTGGTCTTCGGCAAGCCGCTCGACGAACGGCACGCGGAGGAGGTCAGACGCCGCTTCGACCGGCCGATCTGCGAGCTGCTGAGACAGGCGCAGGCGCGCGGGGAGCTGACCGCCGAGCTGACGCCGGCGGCGATGCTGATCGTGCTCGGCGGCGCGATCACGGCGATCCTGACCGAGATCGCCGCCGGCCGCATGACCGTCGTCGCCGGTCAGCGGCTGCTGGTGCGCTCGTTCCTCGGCGGCTGCGCGCAGCCGGCGCCCGCGCCCGCCTGACTCAGGAGACGCCGCCGCGCCACTTGCGCTCGAACGGCAGCCGCCAGCGGTGCGGCGCGATCAGCCTGTTCTGCGACTCCGGGCCCCACGAGCCCTGCGCGTAGGTCTCCAGCGCCGGCGGGTTCTCCAGCAGCGGCGCCGACACCTCCCACAGCCGCTCGATGCCGTCGGCGGTCGTGAAGAGCGTGTGGTCGCCCATCATCGCGTCGTGGATGAGGCGCTCGTACGCCTCCAGCACGTCGTGGCCGTAGCTGGTCTCGTCGAGCGAGAACTGCATGCTCGCCTTCTCCAGCCGCATCCCCGGCCCCGGCCGCTTGCCGTAGAAGGAGAGCGAGACGCGCGAGGCCTCGTCGAGGTCGAAGGTCATGTGGTCGGGCCCGTACTGGCCGACGCCGGAGCCGCGCGGGAACATCGCCTGCGGCGGCTCGTGGTAGGCGATCGAGATGATCCGGCCGCTCTCGGCCATCCGCTTGCCGGTGCGCAGGTAGAACGGCACGCCCGACCAGCGCCAGTTGTCGATCTCGGCCCGCAGCGCGACGAACGTCTCCGTCTCGGAGTCGTGCGCGACGCCTCTCTCGTCGCGGTAGCCGGCGTACTGGCCGCGCACGACGTCGGCCGGGTCCAGCGGCTTCATCGAGCGGAAGACCTTGTTCTTCTCCTCCGTGATCGCGCGCGGCTCGAGCGCCGTCGGCGGCTCCATCGCGACGAACGCGAGCACCTGGAAGAGGTGGGTGACGACCATGTCGCGGTAGGCGCCGGTCGCCTCGTAGAAGGAGCCGCGCATCCCGATCGAGAGCGTCTCCGGCACCTCGATCAGCACGTGGTCGATGTGCTGGCGATTCCAGATCGGCTCGAACAGGCCGTTGGCGAAGCGCAGCGCGAGGATGTTCTGCGCCGCCTCCTTCCCGAGGAAGTGGTCGATGCGGTAGACCTGCTTCTCCCTGAAGACCTCGTGGACGGCGGCGTTGAGCGACTGCGCGCTGGCGAGGTCGGTGCCGAACGGCTTCTCCATCACGATCCGCGCGTCGCGCGCGAGGCCGGCGTCGCCGAGCGACTGCACGACCGCCATCGCCGCTCTCGGCGGCACCGACAGGTAGTGCAGCAGCAGCGCGCCGTCCTCCATCTCCGCGCGCGCGGCGTGGACGGCGGCGTGAAGCGCGCCCGGACCGCCGCTGCCGGAGACGTAGCGCAGGCGTCTCGCGAACGCCTCCCACGACTGCTCGTAGACGTGCGTCCGCGAGAACTCGTCGATCGCGGACCGCGCCAGCCTGCGGAAGCCGTCCTCGTCGAGGTCGTCGAGCGAGGTGCCGACGATGCGGAAGTCGACCGGCATCAAGCCGGCCTGGAAGAGGCGCAGGAGACCCGGCAGCAGCTTGCGTCTGGCCAAGTCGCCGGTGGCGCCGAACAGGACGATCACGTGGGGCTTCGGATTCATGCCACGCAGAAGTGTGCCCTGTCGACCGGCCGACTGGTTTGTCCATCGGGTGAAGGCGTCTGACGTTCGGCCCGCCGCCGGGCGACCTGCGGCCGATGGCGGCGCCGCGAGCCGGCCGTAGCGTCGCTGCCTCCTGCGTTCCGACCGAGGAGGTCCCGTGTCCAGCCCGCCCTTTCCCTCGCCGCGCCTGACGGGCGTCTGCCTGATCGTCGCCTCGCTGCTGCTGCAGGCCGGCTACCTCGTCACCCCGTGGGAGGACGAGGCGACAACGCTCTCCTACCACGCCGCGCTCGCCGGCCATCCCGACCAGGCGATGATCGCCGCGACGCTGCTGCGCTTCGGCTGGGTCGCGTGGGCGCCGGCCGCCTTCGGGATCGTCGCGCTGCTGCGACCGCGCGGCGGCTGGCTGCTGGCGATCGGCGGCACGCTCGCGATCGTCGGCACCGTCTCGATGCCCGGTCTGCTCGTGACCGACTTCTACGACCTCGCGCTGGCGCAGGAGCTGCCGGCGGGCACCGCGGCGCAGGTCTCCGACGCGGCGACCGACCACCCGCTGCTGATCGCCTTCCAGCTGCCGGCCGTCGCCGGCTGCATCCTCGGCACGACGCTGCTGTTCTTCGCACTGTGGCGCGCCCGCGTGATCGCGCTGTGGGTGCCGCTGCTGGTGCTCGGCGGCTGGGTGGTGACGTTCGCGCTGCCGCTGTCGCTGCTCTCGTTCGCCGTCGGCGGCGGCCTCTCGATGGTCGGCGGGATCGTCGCCGGCGTGCGGATCATGCGGGCGACGGGGAGCGACGTTCGGGGGACTGCGACGCCACTTCCGGCAGAGGCCGCGACGGCGGTCGCGGCTTAGGTTCGTTCGATGCGACGAAACTCTGCGAAACGGCTTGCGCTGGCGCTGCCGCTCGTGCTCGGCGCGCTGCTCGGCGGCGCCGGCAGCGCGGCGGCCGGGCAGCTCACGAAGGAGGGCGACACGTGGGTCTTCCGCTCCGCCCCCGGCGAGGACAACGACTTCCGCGTCGCGCTCGACGAGGAGAGAGCGGGCGGCGGCTACCTGCGCTTCGGCGACCGCTACGACCTCGCCGGCGCCGTGCCGGACGACTGCTACCAGCTCGACTTCGAGAGCAACGACCGCCAGACGCTGCGCTGCAAGTTCGCCAACGTCCGCGCGGAGCTGGGCGACAACAGCCCGACGTGGGTGGAATGGGGCATCGTCAGCGAGGACCTCCCCGCCAACCTCCAGATCACGATCGACGGCGGCCCCGGCGTCGACAGACTGACCGGCCCGCTGCGCGGGGCCGGCGTGACGCTGCTCGGCGGCGAGGGCAACGACGAGCTGCGCGGTGGCGACATGAACGACGTGCTCGACGGCGGCCCCGGCAACGACAGACTCGACGGCTCGGGCGGCAACGACACGGTCCGCGGCGGGGAGGGTGACGACGACCTGGCCGGCGACGGCGTGACGCGCGGCAGCGACACGATCGACGGCGGCCCCGGCATCGACCGCATCAGCAGCGACTGGATCCAGAACGACCGCGGCAACGGCCGCCTGCAGATCTCGCTCGACGGCGTCGCCAACGACGGCCACCCGGGCGAGAACGACAACGTCGTCAACGTCGAGCGGTTCGAGCTGTTCCAGCCGACGGCGTTCGCCGCCGGCGGCGACGGCGCCTACGTCAAGCTGCTGAACACGAGCGCCGACCCCTCCTCGCTGATCGGCGGCCCCGGGCCCGACACGCTGATCTCCTACGACGCCGCCGACACGATCGACGGCAAGGGCGGCGACGACGTGATCGAGGGCGGCTACGGCGACGACGTGATCACGGGCGGCCCCGGCCGCGACCAGATCAACGCCGACGCCGGCCCGCAGTCGTGCAACTTCCTCGTCTGCCGCATCGGCGCGGGCAACGACACCGTCAACGTGCGCGACGGCGAGGTCGACAGCGTCGTCTGCGGGCCCGGCAACGACACGGTGGTCGCCGACGCCAACGACACGGTCGCCGCCGACTGCGAGACGGTCGACCGCGCGGGCGGGGGCGGGACGCCGCCGGACAGAAGAGACGGCAGAACGCCGCCGAGACCGAGATCGAGACCGAGACCGAGATCGGGCCGCGCGTGCGTCGTCCCGAAGCTGAAGGCCGGCAGCAGCTGGGCGGCGGCGAAGAAGGCGCTGGCGAAGAAGGGCTGCGCGGCGACGTCGAAGCGGGTGCGCTCGGCGAAGGTCCGCAAGGGCCGCGTCGTGAAGCTGTCGCACAAGGCCGGCGCGCGGCTGAAGGCGAGAGCGAAGGTGACCGTCTACCTCTCGCGCGGGAGGCGCTGACCGCGGCGATGCGCGGCCGCCTCCGGCCAACAGACCTGCTGCTGGCGCTCGGCCTGCTCCTGCTGGGGCAGGCCGAGGTCGTGCTGCGCGGCGTCCCCGGCGACGCGACGGCGGCGCACGCGCTGTGGGCGGTCGCGGCGCTGGCGACGCTCCGCCGCCGGTTCCACCCGTTGGCGTTCTTCGCGTGGGCGCTCGCCGTCGCGACCACGACGATCGTCTTCGACCTCTCGCCGGTCGCGGGCGCGCTGCCGTCGCTCTACATGCCGCTCGCGCTCTACGGCCTCGGCGCCTACGCGCCGACGATGCGGCAGGCGCAGCTGACGGCGGCCGGCGGTTTGCTGGCGCTGATGGCGCTGCGAACCGTGCTCGACGCGACCGGCGCGCTCGGCGACCGGATGGCCGACGAGATCCTGCGCGAGCTGGGGATCTTCGTCCCGGCGGCGGCCGGCGGCGTCGCGCTGCGCGACCGCGGCGAGGCGCTCGCGTCGGCGCGGCGGCGGGCCGAGGCGGCGGCGCGCGACGGCGGCGCGGTCGAGCTGGCGTTGGGCGACGAGCGGCGCCGGATCGCGCGCGAGCTGCACGCGGTCGCGACCGGCTGCGTGCGCGCCGTGCTCGACGAGGTCGCGACCGCGCGCTCGTCGCTGGCGCGCGCCTCCGGCGCCGCCGAGGCCGCGCTGCTGCGCGCCCGCACCGCCAGCCAGCAGGCGATGGCGGAGATGCGGCGGATGCTCGTGCTGCTGCGCGGCAGCGAGCCGGCGCGGCGGCCCGACGCCGCCGACGTGCCGGCGTCGCTGCGGGAGCTCGGTGCGCGCGGCGGCACCGTGCTCGTCGACGGTCGCGCGGCGGGCGGCCGCGCGGCGCCGGAGGCGGCCGACCTGCCGCTGCCCGCCGTCGCGATGCGGGTGCTGGTCGCGCTCGCGGAGCTGCCCGGCTGCGAGCGGCTCGCGGTCGCGCGCGACGGCGGCCTCGTGCGCGCGAGCGCACGGCTGGCGCGCGTGCCCGACCCCGTCGTCGTCGGTGCGCTCGGGGAGCGCGCGCGCCTGGCCGGCGGGCGGCTGCGGCACGGCCGGCTGCTGTGGCGCAGGCGGCTGACGGTCGTGCTGCCGGCGCGCGCCGGCGGGCCGCTGCCGCGCAGCTCGCCGCAGCAGCTGCTGGGCCGCGTGCCGTGGCTGCGGGCGCAGGGGATCCCGCTGCTGATCTTCGCGCTGGAGGCGACCGAGGCGCTGCTGACGGCCGGCAGGCCGGCCGCGTTCTACGGTGCCGCGCCGCTGCCGGTCAGACTCGCGGGCGCGACCGCGCTGGCGCTCGCGTTCGTGCCGCGGCGGCGCTGGCCGCTGCTGAGCGTGCTGGCGGTCGTCGCGATCTGCATGCTGCGCACGGTCGTCTTCGACGACGCCTTCGGGCTCAACCCGCCGCTCTACCTCGCCGCCTTCGTCGCCGGCGCCTACGTGCGGCCGCTGTGGCTGGCGGCGCTGGGCGCGGCCGCCTGCGTCGCGGGCGGCTTCCTCACGGTCGTGCTCGCGTTCGACTGGAACTGGGAGCTGTACCCGCCGAACATGCTGCTGTTCTTCGCGACGATGGTGACGGCCGCGTGGGCGACCGGCGTCGGCGGCCGGCGGCGGCTGGCGCAGGCCGACGAGCTGCGCGCGCTCAGCAGCGTCGAGGAGCGGCGCCAGGGGCGGGCGATCGAGCGCGCGGTCGAGGCCGAGCGGCTGCGCGTCGCGCGCGAGCTGCACGACCTCGTCGGCCACGGGCTGACCTCGATCACGCTCCAGTGCGCGGTCGCGGCGCAGCAGCTCGAGAGCGCCCCGCGTCAGGCCGCGGCGGCGATCGCAGCGGTCGAGGAGGTCGGCGCGGAGGTGCTGCGCGAGCTGCACCAGCTGCTGGCGGCGCTCGACGGCAGCGCCGCGCCCGCGGCGCCGGAGCTGGCGCGGCTGCGCGAGCTGGCGCGACGGGCCGGCGCCCACGGCCTCGACGTGCGGCTGGAGCTGGCCGGCGACCTCGCGAGCGTCCCCGCCGGCCATGCCGGCGCCGCCTACCGGATCGTCCAGGAGGCGCTCACGAACGCGCGCAAGCACGGCGGCGCGGGGCCGGTCGGCGCGCGCGTCGCGCGTGAGCGCGGCCGGCTCGCGATCGAGGTCCGCAATTCGCTCGCGTCGCCCGTCGCACTCGCCGACGCCGCGCCCGCGGCGGCCCTCCCGCTCACCGCCTCGCCCGCGACAGCCGCCGGCAGCGGCCTCGGCCTCGCCGGCATGCGCGAGCGGGTGCGCGTCTACGACGGCTGGCTGACCGCCGGCCCCGACGACGCCGGCGACTGGCTGGTGCGGGCGGAGCTGCCGCTGCCGGCCTGAGCGCGGCCTCGCTCAGACGATCTCGGCGGCCGAGCCCAGCTCGACGAGGCCGCTCTCGTAGGCGGCGACGACGATCTGGGTGCGGTTGCGGAGGCCGAGCTTGGAGAGGATCGCGGTCACGTGCGTCTTGACCGTGCCCTCGCCGAGGAACAGCGTCGCGGCGATCTCGGCGTTCGTCATCCCGCGCGCGACCAGCCTCGCGACGTCCAGCTCGCGCGGCGTCAGCTCGGCGAGCCGGCCGGTCAGCGCCGCGTCGGGCGCGGGCCGCTGCACGTAGTGCTCGATCAGCTGGCGGGTGACGGCGGGGGAGAGCAGCGCGTCACCGGCGGCGACGGTGCGGACGGCGCCGATCAGCGAGTCGGGCGCGGTGTCCTTCAGCAGGAAGCCGGCGGCGCCGGCGCGCAGCGCCTCGTGGACGTACTCGTCGAGGTGGAAGGTGGTGACGACGAGCACGCGCACGCCCGGCATCCGCTGCTGCAGCCGGCGGGTCGCCTCGATCCCGTCGACGCCGGGCATGCGGATGTCCATCACGGCGACGTCGGGCGAGGTTCTGATCGCCTCCTCGACGGCCGCGGCGCCGTCGGCGGCCTCGCCGACGACGCGGATGCCGGGGTCCGCTTCGAGGATCATCTTCATGCCGCCGCGGACGAGCGCCATGTCGTCTGCGACGACGACTCGGATCATCGTCCCATCGTCGCGGGTCCGCGCCCGCGGCGCAATGGGACGAAAGTGATAGCCGTCAGGCGGCGGCCGGCGCGCGCAGCGGCGCGAGCGCGGCCTGCAGGTGGTCCAGCTCGCCGAGGATCGCGTTCGCCGACTGGTCCATCAGCTCGTTCGCCTGCAGCCGGCCCTCGTCGTCGATCAGTCTGCTGACGAAGGGGATCGTGACTGCGTCGGGGATGACTGTCATCCGCAGCGCGACGAGCGCCTGCTTGATCGCCGTCGCGGCCCGCAGGCCGGCCGAGATGCCGCCGTAGGAGACGAGCGCGACCGGCTTGTGCTGCCACTCGACGTGGAGGTAGTCGAGCGCGTTCTTCAGCGGCGCCGTGAAGGTGTGGTTGTACTCCGGCATCACGAACACGAAGGCGTCGGCGGCGGCGACCCGCTCGCTCCAGGCGATCGTGTGCGCGTGCTCGTACTTGCGCAGGCGCGGATGGTTGGGCTCGTCCATGAACGGCAGGCCGATCTCGGCCAGGTCGGCGAGGTCGATCTCCCAGCCGCCGTGACGCTCGGCATGGTCGTTGAACCACTCGGCGACGGGCAGGCCGACGCGGCCGGGGCGGGTCGAGGCGACGACGATCATCAGTCGGGGCATGCGGGCATCGGTCCTTCTCGGTGGGAGGGTCAGGCGGGGACGGGGATCCACTCGTGCGACCAGGCGGCGAGCGCGTCGACGACCGGTGCCAGCGCGGCGCCCTTGGCGGTCAGGTGGTACTCGACGCGCACCGGCGCGCTCGACAGCACGCGCCGCTCGAGGATCTGCTCGCGTTCGAGCATCCGCAGCCGCGCCGCGAGCATCGTGTCGCTGACGCCGGGGATCGCGGCCTTGACGTCGGCGTAGCGGTGCTGCCCGTCGAGCACGGCGCGCAGGATCGCGCCGTTCCAGCGCGCGCCGATCAGCTCGACGGCGGTGTGGAAGCGGGGGCAGATCGCCTTGACGTCGGTCATCAACAGCTAAGGATAGCGGAGTAGCTAAGAAATCCTTAGTTAGCGCGCCGGCGCGCGCGAACGGCGGCGGGGCGGGCGTCAGGAGCGCCGCAGCGAGCGGTACTCGTCCAGCGAGGTCGCGTCGCGCTCTCTCGCCACGTCGACCGGCGCGAGGTCGAAGTCGTGCGCGCCGTCGGCGCACCAGAAGGCCGGGTGTCGCTTCAGCCAGCGGCGGGCGTCGCGGCGGCCGGCGGCGATCAGCGCGTCGACGTAGGCGCGGTCGAAGAAGAGGAACGAGAGCAGGTCGCCGCCGGCGTCGGTGCGGCCGCGCAGCAGCCGCCCGAGCAGCAGCAGGTCCGGGTGGCGGGCCGCCTTCATGCCGCCGTAGCGCTGCGCGAAGATCGTCATCGCCAGCTTGCCCAGCTCGCGGCGGCGGCGCGGCGTCACCATCGCGTAGGCGATCTTGCGGTACGGCCGCCGCCCGCGCGCCTCGCGGTAGGCGCGCGCCGACGGGATCGTGCCGACGCGGTGGTCCTCGACGAAGAAGCTGTTGATCGCGACCAGCCGCTGCATGTCGTCGGCGACCTGGTCCACGAGCAGACCGTCGAGCATGTTCGCGATGACGTCGACGAGGTGCGGCGGCGGCTCGACCGGCGCCGTCGGCGGCGCCGCCAGCGGCTCGAAGCCGATCACGATCACGTGGTCGGCACCCAGCTCGACAGCCGGCTTGATCGGCGCGTTGAGGCGTGTCGCGCCATCGGTGTAGAAGCCCTGCGCCGGCTCCGGCGTCGTGATCTCGACCGCCGGGAAGACGAGCGGGATCGCGGCCGAGGCGCGCACGTGCTCGTCGGCCAGCCGCACCGGCACGAACGGCAGCTCCGGGCTGGTCGGCAGTCTGCGCGGCGTCGCCGCCTCGACGAAGCCGACCGGCCGCCCCGTCGTCAGCTGCGTCGCGACGACGCAGACGGCGTCGAGCAGGCCGCCGTCGACGTTGCGGTGGAGCGCGTCCCAGTCCATGTGGCGGCCGAGGTAGCGCCGCAGCGGCCGCGGGTCCAGCAGCGAGCCGCGCCGCACGCCCGGGATCGAGAGCGCGTCGCCGGCCAGCCGCGCGAGGTTGAACGGCAGCCGCGGCGACAGCAGCGGCGCGATCACGTCGGAGCGCTCCAGCCCGCGCCAGCGCTCGATCGCCAGCTCGACCTGGGCGGCGACCGGCAGGTGCGCCAGCGACCCCAGCAGCGCGGCGTTGATCGCCCCGACGCTGGTGCCGCACAGCAGCGTCACCTGCTCGCCGCGCCGCTCCAGCTCGGGCAGCAGGATCGACAGCGCGCCGACCTCGTACGCGCCTCGCGCGCCGCCGCCCGGCAGCACGAGCGCGATCCGTCTCATGCGCGGGCGCGCACCCGTCCCGCGCGGCGGGCCGACATCGCCGCGGCGGTCGCGGCGGAGACGGCCGCCGGGTGCGCGATCGGCGACGGCGGCGGCGCGAAGCGCGGCTGCCTGCGAGCGAGCGCCGCGGCCTCGACGCGCGTCAGCGGGCGCTTGCCCCACTGCGCCGTCAGCGCATAGCCGACCAGTCTGTCGAAGTACCCATGCAACGGCGTCACCTCGATGCCTTCCTGCGCGAGCGTGCCCTGCGCGCGCGTCGTGTCGTAGCGCGCCCGCAGCGCGAAGTAGGGGTAGAAGACCTCGCTGCGCTCCAGCCAGCGCCGTCTCGCGCCGCTCGCGCGCGTCAGCAGCGCCTGGTGGACGGTGCGGCGGTAGATCGACGGCGGCAGCGCGAACGGCCGCGCGCGCTCGAAGGTCGCGGCCGAGATGTCGATCAGCTCGCCGACGCTGCTCGCCTGCGGCCCGGCCGCGAGCGAGTAGGTCGCGCCTGGCTCGCCCTCGATCCCGCCGCCGGCGAGCGCGAAGATCGCGTCGGCGACGTAGTCGACCGGCACGACGTCGACCGGGGAGCGGCGCCGGGCCGGCATCACCGGCGTCGTGGCGCCCTTCGCGAACGCCTTCAGCGGCGCGTAGATGACGTTGAACGCCGGCGTCCAGCCGGTCTGCCGCTCGCCGACGACGATGCTCGGGCGGAAGACCTGCAGCGGCAGCTCGGCCGAGTAGGAGCGGACGAGCATCTCCGCCTCCCACTTCGTGCGCTCGTAGGTGTTGCGGTGATCCTGGTTGAGGTCGAGGTCGTCCTCCGTGAAGAGGCCCGCGTGCGTGCCGGCGACGTAGGCCGTCGAGACGTGCGAGAAGCGCCGCAGCCCGCCGCGTCTCTGCGCCAGCAGGGCCAGCTCGACCATGTTGCGCGTGCCCTCGACGTTGATCGTCCGCGCCTCCTCCAGCGGCAGCGTGAACTCGACCGAGGCGGCCGAGTGGACGATCTCGACGACCTGCTCGGCGAGCGCCTCGCGGGCGGCGGCGTGCAGCCCGAGGCCGGGCTCGGAGAGGTCGGCGCGGACCGCGATCAGACGGCTGTCATACCACTCGGAGTTCGGCACGACCTCGTGCGCCGCGGCCCGCAGCCGCGCGGCCGCCTCGGCGTCGTCGCGAGCGCGCACGAGCGCGTAGACCGTCCGCTCGGTCTGCTCGAGGTAGCGCGCGAGCAGTTCCATTCCGAGGAACCCGGTCGCGCCCGTCAGCAGCACCGGTCCGTCGGCGAGAGGAGAGTCGATCGGCTGCGTCGAGAGCATGCCAAGCAGATTGAAGGTGCTTCGGTGCGGCCGGTATCGCCAACGGACCAACCTGCCGCACGGCCGTTTGGACGACGGTCGAAGAAGTTCGCGCGAAACCTCACGCGTGCGCGTGCTGACGCGTCACGGCGGCTTCACATCTTGCTCCGAGGCCGGGCTAGCGTCCGCGCCGACCTCCCCTCCCTCAGCAAGGAGTCCCATGACCTCGCATCTCGCGCGCGCGGCGCTCGCCGCGGCGGCGCTGACCGCTGCGCTGCCGACGGCCGCGCTGGCGGCGAAGCCGTCGTTCGACCTGCAGGCACACCGCGGCGGGCTCGGACTGCGCTCGGAGTCGACGCTCGCCAGCTTCGGCAACGCGATGAGACTCGGCGTCAGCACGCTCGAGCTCGACGTCCAGATCACGAAGGACGGCCAGGCGGTCGTCACGCACGACCGCAAGACGAACGCCGCGCTCTGCAGAGACACCGCGCCGGCGACGGCGGGCGACCCCGACTTCCCGTACGTCGGCAAGTACGTCGTGCAGCTGACGCTCGCGCAGGTGAAGACGCTCGACTGTGGCTCGATCCAGCGCGCCGGCTACCCCGAGCAGGAGACCGTCCCGGGCGTGAGGATCCCGACGCTGAGAGAGGTCTTCGAGCTCGTCAAGCGCTACGACGCGCCGGTCAGGCTGAACGTCGAGACGAAGGTCGAGGCGAGCGCGCCGGAGCAGACCGCGCCGCAGGAGCAGTTCGTCCAGGTCGTCGCCAGAGAGGTGCGCGCGGCCGGCTTCCTCAAGCGCGTCACGATCCAGTCGTTCGCGTGGGACGCGCTGCGGCGGATGCGGCAGGTCGAGCCGCGGCTGCCGGTCGTCGCGCTGATGGAGCCGTGGGAGAGAAGAGCCGAGATCAGAAGCTGGCTCGGGCTCGACCCGGCCGACTACGGCGGCGACCTCGTCAAGGCGGCCGACGAGTCGTTCCACCCCGACGCCGTCTCGCCCGAGGTGAGACTGGTGACGCAGGCGCTCGTCGACGGCGCGCACGCGCGCGGGCTCGACGTGATCCCGTGGACGGTCGACGATCAGCCGACGATGCGGCGGCTGATCGGCTACGGCGTCGACGGCCTCATCACCGACTACCCCGACCGCCTCCGCGCGGAGCTGAGAGCGGCCCGCTACAAGCTGCCCAAGCCGGTCGCCGCGCCGTTCGACGTGCAGGCCCACCGCGGCGGCCGCGCCTACAACCCGGAGAACACGCTCGCCGCGTTCGCGTGGGCGCTCGGAAACCGCGACATCTCGACGCTGGAGCTGGACACCGTCGTCACGCGCGACGGCCAGCTCGTCGTCTCGCACGACCGCAGAGTCAACGGCGCCCACTGCGAGGACACTGCCCCTGCGCGCGAGGGCGACCGCATGTTCCCCTACGTCGGCAAGACGATCCACGAGCTGACGCTGGCGCAGCTGCAGACGCTCGACTGCGGCTCCAAGACGCTGCCCGAGTTCGCGCAGCAGAGAGCGTCGCCGGGCGAGCGGATCCCGACGCTGAGACAGCTGCTGCGGCTGGTCAACGACAGCGACCGCGACGACGTCCGCCTCAACGTCGAGACGAAGCTCTCGCCGCTGGCGCCGTTCGAGGGCGTCGAGCCGAGACAGCACGCGCGCCTGCTCGTCGGCGAGCTGCGCCGCGCCGGCCTGCTGGACCGCGCCACCGTGCAGTCGTTCGACTGGCGCACGATCGTCGCCGCGCGCAGACTCGACCGCACGGTCGAGACGGTCGCGCTCGTGTGGCAGTACGGGCCGGCCGAGTGCGTCACGCTCGCCGACGAGTGCTCGCTGCAGGCGGCCTACGGCGACGCCGACGTGAAGAGCCCGTGGACGGCCGGCTTCGACTGGTGGCGCGACCAGGACCTCGGCAGACTCGTGCGCCGCACCGGCGCCGCGACCGTCTCGGCCAACTGGCAGGTGCACGACCCCGACCAGCCGCTCAGAGCCGACGACGACTGGTACGTCCGCACCGACCCGGCCTACTTCCACGGGCCGGACGTCGCCGGGCTGCACGCGCAGGGGCTGAAGGTCGTCCCCTACACGCTCGACGACCCGGCCGTGATCCAGCGCGCGATCGACCTCGGCGTCGACGGGATCATCAGCGACGACCCGTTGACGCTGATCGCGATCGCGAAGCAGAACGGGCTGCGCTAGCTGGCCGTCGGCTCCGGCTCCGGCTCCGCCAGCGGCGGGGCCGGGGCTATCGGCCGCGCCGCGGCCGCGACCTCGACGCGGTCGCGGCCGCCGCGCTTGGCGGCGTAGAGCGCGCGGTCGGCGGCCTGCATCAGCGCGTGCGCGTCGTCGGCGTGGAGGCCGAGCACGGCGATCCCGAAGGAGGCGGTCATCGTCGTCCGCTCCAGCCCGAGGTCGATCTCGGCGATCGCTCTGCGCAGCTCCTCCGCGACCCTCAGCGCGCCCTCGACCGGCGTGTCGGGCAGCAGCACGGCGAACTCCTCGCCGCCGCTGCGCGCCGCCAGGTCGCTCTCGCGCAGGTGGCTTCTGAGCGCGTCGCCGACGGCGGCGAGCGCGCGGTCGCCGGTGTCGTGGCCCCAGGTGTCGTTGAGGCGCTTGAAGTAGTCGATGTCGAGCAGCACGAACGCGAGCGGCCTGTGGCTGCGCGTCGCCTGCGCGTGCATCCGCTTGAGCGTGTCCTCCAGCGCCCAGCGGTTCGGCAGCCCGGTCAGCGCGTCGGTGCTCGCGCGCGACTGCGCGAGCGCCAGCGTGCGCAGCCCGGCGAGGATCGGCGCCGCCTGCGTGAGGCTCTCCTCGACGACCCGCTCGCCGCGCGCGACGCGGCCCGCGGGATCTCTGATGTGGACGGCGCCGATGACGCCGTCGCCGACGACCAGCGGACGGCAGCTCGACGGGCCGGCGGCACCGCAGATCTCGCACTCGACCAGCGGCTCGGCGGCGTCCTGCTCGTGGTCGGCGCCGCGGCGGACGGCGAGGCAGACGCGCGGGCGCGCGTCTGCGAGCGCGTCGACGATGCCGGCGTCGGCCGGCGGCGTGCCGGCCTCCAGCCGCTCGCCGCTGCCGCCGCGCCGCAGCACGGTCACGTCGACGTCCTCCAGCTCGCGTTCGAGGTGGCGCTTGAGCAGGCGGTCGGCCTCGCGCTCGTCGGCGGCGCTCTGCATCGCGGTCGCGAACTCGGCCTGGGCGCGCCCGAAGCGGCGCTCGCGCAGGCTCTCGCGGCGCAGCACGAGGTAGGCGACCCCGCCGAGCCCGAGGCTGATCGCGACGATCAGCACGGCGGCGCGGATCAGCAGCGCGTCGGCGCGCTCGTCGCGCTGGCGCTCGAGCATGTCCTGGTAGTGCTCGTGCTCGGCGCGGAAGGCGTCGATCGGGCCCTCGCGCTCTCTCAGCGCCGCCTCGACCGCTCTGTCTCTGTAGGCCATCACGCTGATGTCGGCGGCCGCCAGCTCGCGCCATCTGTCGGCGGCGACGCGCATCCGCAGCAGGCTGTCGCGCGCCTCTCTCGTGCGCGCCCCTCTCAGCTCCTGCTCCATCAGCTGGTCGAAGTCGCGGCGGGCGGCGTTGTAGGGCTCCAGGAACGCGGTCTCGAACGTCGTCAGGTAGCCGCGGGCGCCGATCTCCTGGTCGAGCATCGCGGTCAGCAGTCTCTGCGACGCCTCGATCCGCTGGAACTGCTGGCGCGTGTTGCGATCCAGCGAGCCGAAGACGAGCAGCAGCGCGACGATCCACGCGCCGATGAGGCCGGCGAAGAGGAGACCGGGGAGGAGCCGTCTGAAGCGCATCACATCGGGAGATCGGCCGCGACCTGCGCGAGCTTGAGCCGGGCACGCCGGCTCGCGCGGGCGGTAGGGTCCGGCAGATGATCTGGCTGCTGCGACACGGCGACGCCTTCGACGCGGAGGCCGGGCAGAGCGACGCCGAGCGGGCGCTGACCGACAAGGGCCGCGCGCAGGCGACGGCCGCCGGCGCGGCGCTGCGCGCGCTCGGGGTCGCGATCGACAGCTGCCTCGCCTCCTCGCGCGTGCGCGCACGCGACACCGCCGCGCTCGCCTGCGCCGAGCTGGGCGTCGAGGTCGAGCTCGAGCCGCTGCTGCAGGGCGGCCGCTTCGATCCGCTCGCGCTCGCCGCCGGCCGCGGCGAGCAGGTGCTGCTGGTCGGCCACGAGCCCGACTTCTCGCGCGCCGTGTTCGAGCTGACGAGCGCGCACGTGCAGATGAAGAAGGGCGGCCTCGCCGCCTGCGAGCCGGGCCGCCTGCACGCGCTGCTGCGTCCGGCCGAGCTTGGTCTGATCGCTCGTTCTTGATCGCACCTGTGCGTTTCTGCGCGTAGACGGCTGGGTAACGACCAGCCGTGACCGTCGTGGTGCCACACGACGGCTGAAAACGCAGGAGGAGAGATGTCCAGACGTACCGGAGGCGCGGCCATGGTCGCGGCGCTCTCGGCTGCCGTCGTCGGCCTCGCGGCCGCGCCGGTCGCGGGCGCCAGGGGCGGCGTCAAGGGGAGCGCGGCGGGCGAGTCGGCCGCCGCGCGGATGCTCGGGCTGCCGTCGCTGGAGACGGCGCAGCGCTACAACCTCGCGCCCGCGTCGCGGACGCTGAGGCCGGTCGCGCTCGACGACGCGACGCCGCTCAACGCCGACTTCGTCACCGCCGCCTCGCCGGCCTCCGAGGAGGACGGCCACAGGCTCGACGCCGACCCGACCAGCAGACGCGCCAGAGTCGGCGGCAGCTGGGTCCGCTCCGCCGGCGCCGACGAGCCGCTGGCGCAGTTCTCCTACGCGCTGCTGCGGCCGCGCGGCAACGGCCCGGTGCGGCTGCGGATCGAGGAGGCCGGCGCCGAGCTGGCGCAGTACGACGTGCTCGTCAACGGCGTCAAGATCCACCACCGCGGCCCCAACCCGCAGGAGCGCGGCCAGTACGGCGGACAGGTCGGGCTCGTCCACTACGAGCTGACGATCCCGCGCACCGCGCTCGACCGGCGCCGCGGCGCCGAGCGCTTCCGGCTCGCCTTCCGCAACGGCGACGAGCCCGGCCCCGGCGCGCGGATCGCGCAGGTGTGGGCGATCGGCGACCGGGGCGGTCGCGCCGCGCGCGCCGCCGCCGATCCCGACGCGCCCTACGGCGGCAGCGTCGACAACGCCCGCGCGCTGGCCGGCGGGCGCGGCACGACGACGCTGCGCGGCGACGTGCTCAGCCGCCCGTACGCGATCGTCGACTTCGGCCGTGAGGTCGGCGGCGACGTGAGCGTGCGCGCGAAGAAGCTGTCGGGCGCGCCGAAGCTGTCGTTCGCCTTCTCCGAGTCGAAGCAGTTCATGACGAGCGCCTCCGACTACTCGGCCGACCCGGTCGGCGTCGTGACCGAGACCGAGACGGTCAAGGTCCCCACCGGCACCAGCACGATCTCCCCGCCCGACGGCCGCGGCGGCTTCCGCTACCTGATGGTGTGGCTCAGCGGCCCCGGCGCCGTCGAGCTGTCGGACCTGAAGCTGAGATTCGAGGCGGCGCCGCTGCAAAGAGACCTGCGCGACTACGCCGGCGCCTTCCTCAGCTCCGACGACCAGCTCAACCGCTTCTGGTACTCCGGCGCCTACACCGTCCAGCTCTCGACGATCGACCCGCAGACCGGCCGCCGCTACCCGGCGCAGCCCGGCCCGCCGCGCAACGACGCGAGAATCGGCGACGGCCCGTCCGTGATCGTCGACGCACCCAAGCGCGACCGCTTCATCTGGGGCGGCGACCTCGTCGTCGCCAACCCGGTCGCGTACCTCTCGACCGGCGACACGCTCAGCCCGCAGCTCGCCTTCGACTGGCTGTCGGCGAGACCGAGCCCGGAGGGCCAGCCGGCCGGCGTCTACATCCCGACCGAGGACGGCTCCTCGGGCTGGTGGATGAACTGGGGCGAGTACGCGCTCTGGTGGATCGTCAACTACGAACAGCACTACCGCTACAGCGGCGACAGAGCGTTCCTCGACAGATGGTTCCCGCAGCTGCAGGACACCGTCCGCTGGGCGCGCTCGCACGTCGACCCGGCCGACGACCTGCTGGTGACGCCGTCGAGCGCCGGCGGCCACTGGGGCTACGGCCTCGGCGGCACGAAGGAGACGTACAACAACGCGCTGCTGGTGCACGTGCTCAGAGTCGCCGCGACCGCCGCCGAGCAGGCCGGCAGAGCCGACCTCGCCGCCGACTGGCGCGCGCAGGCCGGCAGAACCGCGGCGGCGATCAACGCGTCGCTGTGGGACGAGGCGGCCGGCGCCTACATCGTGCAGCCCGGCTCGAGCGCGCACCCGCAGGACGCCAACACGCTCGCCGTGCTCTCCGGCGTCGCCGACGGCGACCGCGCGGCGCGCGTGCTGAGCACGCTGCGCAGCGGCTGGACCGCGATCGGCTCGCCGACGGTCGACGCTGCCGACTCCGCGGTGCCGCGCTACGTCAGCCCGTTCGTCTCGACGTTCGAGCTGGACGCGCTCGCCGCGCAGGGCCGCACCGACGACGCGATCACGCTGCTGAAGCGGACCTGGGGCCACATGCTGAAGGGCGACGAGACCGGCACCTTCTGGGAGAACATCTCGCTCTCCGGCGGCCCGCAGCTCGGCTCCTACACCTCCTACTCGCACGGCTGGGCGGCCGGGCCGACCGCGTTCCTGACCAACACGGTCCTCGGCGTGACGCCGAGCGGGCCGGGCTTCAGCGAGGTGACGATCGCCCCGCACATCCCGAGCGGGCTGAGCTGGGCGCAGGGCCGCGTCCCGACGCCTCGCGGAGCGATCGACGTCGCCTGGAAGCAGGCCCGCGACGGCCGCGTGACGGTCGCCGTCAGCGCCCCGGCGGGGGTCAGGTACACGGTCGCGAGCCCCGGTTCCCAGCAGCGCGCCGCGGCGAAGAGCGGCACGACCACGACGATCCTGGAGGCGACGCGATGAGCCCCCATCGCATCATCGCGGCCGGCGCGGCGCTCGCGCTCGCGGCCGGCGGCGCGGCGGCGACGTCCGCGTCAGCGGCGCACGGCGGCGGAAGCGGCGCGGCCCAGCTCGCCCCCGCCGACAACCCGAACGGCCCCTGGCGCGCCGATGGCCACAGACCGCGCAGAGGCGGCTGGCGCGACTACGTGCTGGCGCCCTCGCAGCGGTCGCTGGCACCCGCCTCCGTGCTGCAGGCGACGCCGCGCGGCGGCGCGATCGACGGCGATCCCGCCGCGGCGCTGCGCGCCGACGGCCGCTCGGTGAGGCTGACCTCGGCCGGCGACCGCAGCGGCTCGCCGCTGCTGGCGCTCGACTTCGGCCAGGAGGTCGGCGGCCACGTGCGCGTGAAGCTCAGCGGCGCGAGTCAGACGCCGCCCGAGCTGCACGCCTGCTTCAGCGAGTCGCAGCGCTACCGCGCGCTCGGCTCCCGCAACGACGGCCAGGCGAGATTCGCGCCCGGCTGCGACACCGCCAACATCTGGGTCGGCTTCCCCGGCACCGCCTACACGTACGACGCCGACAGCCACACGCTGACGTTCCCGGCCTCGCTCCCCGGCGAGGCGGTCGACAGAACGCTGCGCGGCGGCTTCCGCTACCTGACGCTGTTCCTCGACGGCCCCGGCTCGCTCGACGTCGACGCCGTCACGGTCGACTACACGCCCGAGCCGAGCCGCCGCGACCCGTCGAAGCTGGCCGGCTGGTTCAACAGCTCCGACGAGCAGCTGAACAAGATCTGGCACGCCGGCGTCTACACTGTCCAGACCAACACCGACCGCGCCGACACGGCCAAATCGTGGCCCTACGGCGACGGCGAGCGCGACCACGCCGACGGCCAGCTCCCGCACCTCAGAGCAGACGACGAGGTGATCTACGACGGCGCCAAGCGCGACCGGCTGATCTGGCAGGGCGACCTCGCCGTGCAGAACCCGGTCACCTACCTGTCGACCTGGAACCTCGGCGCGGTCGCCAACTCGCTCGACCAGCTCGCCGCGCAGCAGCTCGACGACGGCTTCGTGCCGGCCTCCTCGCAGATGGGCGCGCACAACGCCGGCGAGCGCCGCACCTACGGCGAGTACGTCACCTGGTTCGTCTCGAACATGGCCGAGCACTACCGCTACACCGGCGACCGCGACTATCTCAGACGCTGGTGGCCGGCGATCGAGCGCGCCGCCGCCTGGCTGGAGTCGGTCCGCGGCCAGGACGAGCAGGGGCTGATCGGCTTCGGCGCGGTCGGCTCGTGCGGCCACTACGGCTACTCCGACTGCGGCCACGAGACCTACGTCAACGCGCTCTACGCGCGCAACCTGACGCAGCTCGCGACGCTCGCGACCGCGCTCGGCGACAGCCGCGCCGCCGCGACGTACGCGAGACGCGGCGCCGCGCTGCGAAGCGCGATCGACGCGCAGCTGTGGGACGAGCAGGCCGGCGCCTACCGCCTCAGCCGCGAGCTGCCCGACGTGCACCCGCAGGACGGCAACGCGGCGGCGGTGATGACCGGCGTCGCGACGGCCGCGAGAGCGACCCGCGCGATGGCCTTCCTGCGCGCGAACACGTGGGCGCGCTACGGCTCGCTGACGGTCAGCCCCGACGAGCCGAACGGCTCGCTGTCGCCGTTCTACGCGCCGCTGCCGAGCGGCTTCGAGGCCGAGGCGCGCTTCGACCTCGACGACCCGCGCGGCCTCGAGCAGGAGGACGCGGTCGCGCTGCTGAAGCGCTTCTGGGGCCACCAGCTGAAGCTCGACCCCGGCTCGACCTTCGTCGAGCACCTGCTGCCGAGCGGCTACCCGAGCCTCGGCCAGTTCTCCTCGCTCGCGCACGGCTGGGCGAGCGGGCCGACGGTCGTGCTGACGCGCGACGTGCTCGGCGTCGACCCGACCGAGGCCGGCTACCGCCGCTTCACGGTCGCGCCGCACACCGCCTCGCTGACGTGGGCGGAGGGCCGCGTGCCGACGCCGCACGGCGCGATCGACGCCTCGTGGAAGCGCCGCGGCGACGACGTCACGATCGCGACGACCGTCCCGCGCGGCACCGAGGGGGCGGTCGCGGTGCCGACCTCCGGCCGCACCGTCACGGTCCGCCGCGACGGCCGGCTCGTCTGGGACGGCCGCCGCGCGCTCGCGCCCGGCGTCCGCCGCGACGGCGACCGGATCGTCGTCGCCGGCCTCGGCCGCGGTCGTCACACGGTCAGCGGCCGGGCGTTCGGCCGCGCCGCCGGCGACGCGCTGCGGCTGGTCGTCTCGCCGGCGCGCAAGACCGTCGCGCCGGGCGATCTGGTGCCGGTCAGAGTCGCGCTCAACGGCGCCGCCCGCGGCGACCTCGAAGGCACGCTCGACGTCAGCAGCTCCGACGCCGACTGGGAGGTCAGCCCGCGCCAGACGCGCTTCGACCTCGCCAGCGACGGCCGCGGCGTCTCGAAGACGATCACCGCCTACGTCGTCGTCCCCGACGACGCGAGCGCGGGCAGACGGACGATCGCGATCAGCGCGCGCACGCGCGGCGGCGCGACCGCCGACGGCAGCGTCGTGCTGTCGCTGACCGCGACCCGCCAGCTGTACGGCTTCGAGCAGGACGCCGACGGCTGGCAGGCCGGCGACAACGTCAGCGGCGTCGCGCGCGTCACCGGCTTCGCCAACGGCCCCGGCAAGCCGGCCGAGGGTGGCGGCGCGCTGGAGGCGACCGGCAGAAGCGCGCCGGCGTCGGCGGGCAAGACGGTCTTCGTCACCCCCGCCAGCCCGCTCGACCTCGGCGACGCGACCGCGCTGCAGCTGTCGCTCGACAGCTACGGCGGCGCGCCCGGCGCCAGCGGCTACGAGGCGACCGTGACGGTGACCGGCGCCGGCGGCGAGAGCAGAAGCGCCACGCAGGAGGTCTCCGCCGACAGCTGGAACCGGCTGACGCTCGACCTCGCCGGCTGGGCCGGACGCTCCGCCGTGTCGCGGATCGAGGTGTCGTTCCGCGCCGTCGGCAGCGACGCCGCCTGGCAGCCGCGCTTCCAGCTCGACGACGTGGCGGTCGTCAGCGGCTGAGCGGCGAAGACGATCGGTCCGGCGGATTGCGGGGTAGGCCTCCCTGCATGCGCCCCTTGATCGCGGTCACGACCTCGGAGATGCGCGATCCGCCGGACCACCTGACGAAGGACCAGGCCGACCCGCCGCGGCGCGAGATGGCGCTCGGCCTGCGTTATCTGGAGGCGGTCGAGAGCACCGGCGGCGTGCCGGTCGTGGCGCCCCCGATGGGGCTGGTCGCCGGGGAGGCGCTGCTCGACGCCGTCGACGGCCTCTGCCTCTCCGGCGGGCCCGACATCCATCCCTCCGCCTACGGGCAGGAGCCGAACCCGCAGCTGGGCCCGACCGAGCGCGAGCTGGACGCCTTCGAGCTGGCGCTCGTGCGCGCCGCCGACGCGCGCGAGCTGCCCGTGCTGGCCGTCTGCCGCGGCATGCAGCTGCTCAACGTCGCGCGCGGCGGGACGCTGATCCAGCACCTGCCCGACGTCGTCGGCCACGAGGTCGAGCACCGCCAGAGAGAGCGCGCCGAGAACGTCACGCACCCGGTCAGAGTCGCCGAGCACTCGCGCCTGAACGAGCTGCTCGGCTGGCGCCACGGCGCCGTCAACTCCTTCCACCACCAGGCGATCGACCAGCTCGGCCACGGCCTCGTCGCGACCGCGTGGTCGCCCGACGGCGTGATCGAGGCGGTCGAGGCGCCCGAGCGGGCGTTCCTCGTCGGCGTCCAGTGGCACGCCGAGTGCCTGATCGGCTGGCCCGAGCACGTGCCGGTCTTCCAGGCGTTCGTCGCCGCCGCCCGTGCGCACGGCGAGCGGCGGGCGGGCGCCCGCGCGGGCGAGGCGGTCGGCGCCTGATGTGCGGCCTCGCCGGCGAGATCGCGTTCACGCGCACGGCCGACCTCTGCGCGGTCGAGCGGATGGCGCAGACGCTCGCGCGCCGCGGGCCCGACGGGCAGGGCGCCTGGAGCGACGGCCGCATCGCGCTCGCGCACCGGCGGCTGAAGATCATCGACCTGTCCGAGCGCGCGGCGCAGCCGCTGGTCGACCCCGACAACGGCCTGACGGTCGTCTTCAACGGCTGCATCTACAACCACCGCGAGCTGCGCGCCGAGCTGGAGGCCGACGGTCACCGCTTCTTCTCGACCTCCGACTCGGAGGTGATCGCGAAGGCGTTCGCGCAGTGGGGCCCGGCCTGCGTCGAGCGCTTCGCCGGCATGTTCGCGTTCGCCGTCGCCGAGCGCGACAGCGGCCGCCTCACGCTCGCGCGCGACCGGCTCGGGATCAAGCCGCTCTACCTCGCCGAGGCCGACGGCGCGCTGCGCTTCGCCTCGACGCTGCCGGCCCTGCTGGCCGGCGGCGGGGTCGACACGACGCTCGACCCGGTCGCGCTGCACCACTACTTCTCCTGGCACGCGGTCGTGCCGGCGCCGCACACGATCCTGCGCGGCGTGCGCAAGCTGCCGCCCGCGACCGTGCTGACGGTCGAGCGCGACGGCAGCCGTGCGCAGCGCGTCTACTGGGATCCGCCGTTCGAGCGCCTGCCCGAGCACGGCGGGATGGGCGAGCGCGAGTGGAGCGAGGCGGTGCTCGACAGGCTGCGCATCGCCGTGCGGCGGCGGATGGTCGCCGACGTGCCCGTCGGCGTGCTGCTGTCCGGCGGGCTCGACTCGTCGCTGATCGTCGCGCTGCTGGCGGAGGAGGGCCAGCGCGACCTGCAGACGTTCAGCATCGGCTTCGAGCACGGGCCGGAGGTCGAGGGCGACGAGTTCAGATACTCCGACCTCGTCGCCGAGCGCTACGCGACCGACCACCGCCAGTGGCGCGTCTCCGGCCGCCAGATCCTCGACGCGCTGCCCGACGCGATCGCCGCGATGAGCGAGCCGATGACCTCCCACGACGCGATCGCCTTCTACCTGCTCTCACGCGAGGTCTCGGGCGCCGGCTGCAAGGTGGTGCAGTCCGGCCAGGGCGCCGACGAGGTCTTCGCCGGCTACTCCTGGTACCCGCCGCTGGCCGCCGCGCCGGGCCTCGGAGACGACGCCTACGCGGCCGAGTTCATCGACCGCGACCCGCAGGAGATGGCCGCGCTGCTGCTCGCCGACCGCCTGCCGGGAAGCGACGTCAGCCGCCGCTTCGTCGCCGACCACTTCGCCCGCGACGGCGCCGCCGAGCCGCTCGACCGCGCGCTGCGGCTCGACACGCAGATCATGCTCGTCGACGATCCCGTCAAGCGCGTCGACAACATGACGATGGCGTGGGGGCTGGAGGCGCGCACGCCCTTCCTCGACCACGAGCTGGTCGAGCTGGCGGCCGCCTGCCCGCCGGCGCTGAAGCTCGCCCACGGCGGCAAGGGCGTGCTGAAGACGGCCGCGCGCACGCTTCTGCCCGAGCAGGTGATCGACCGTCCCAAGGGCTACTTCCCGGTGCCGGCGATCTCGCACCTGGAGGGCGAGCCGCTGGAGCGGGTGCGCGACGCGCTGGAGTCGCAGGCGGCGCGCGACCGCGGCCTCTTCCGGCCCGACCACGTCGCAGCGCTGCTGGCCGACCCGGTCGGCGCCCGCACCGGGATCGGCAGCTCGAAGCTGTGGCAGGTCGGCCTGCTGGAGCTGTGGCTGCAGGAGCACGGGCTGTAGGTGCGCGCGTGATCGCCGAGCAGCCGCACGGACCGCTGGACGGCTACGACGAGGCGTACGCCTCCGACGGCGTCCCGCGGGCCGAGTACGAGAGCGTGCTCGGCGCGCTCGGCGAGATCGACCTGGGCGCGCTGCGCAGACGCGTCTGGTCGCGGATGGCGGCCGTCGGCGCGACCTTCGGCACGCAGCCGTTCGGCGTCGACCCGGTGCCGCGGATCCTCGCGGCCGGCGAGTGGCAGACGCTCGCGGCCGGGCTGCGGCAGCGGGTGCGGGCGCTGAACGCGTTCGTCCACGACGCCTACGGCGAGCGGCGGATCGTCGCCGCCGGCGTCGTCCCCGCCCACGCGATCGACCAGGCCGAGGGCTACGAGCCCGACCTGCGCGGCCGGCTGCCGGCGGGCGCGATCCCGATCGGCGTCGCCGGCCTCGACGTCGTGCGCGACGTCTGCGGCACGCTGCGGGTGCTGGAGGACAACCTGCGGATGCCGTCGGGCTTCGCCTACGCGGTCGCCGCGCGCGAGGCGGTCGTCGAGGCGCTGCCGGCCGGCGTCGGCGCGCCGCGCCACGACCTCGCCGCGGGCGTTGCGCCGGCGCTGGCGCGGACGCTGCGGGACGCGGCGCCGCACGGGGGCGGCGACGAGCCGGTCGTCGTGCTGCTGAGCGAGGGCGCGTCGGCCTCGACCTGGTACGAGCACGCGACCGCGGCGCGCTGGCTGGGGATCCCGGCGGTCACGCGGCGGCAGCTGCGGCGCCGCGGGCCGGACGTGGTCGCGCTCCTGCCCGACGGGCGCGAGCGGCGCGTCGACGTCGTCTACCGGCGGCTCGACGAGGAGCGCCTGCGCGACGACCGCGGCCGCCCGACCTGGCTCGCGGAGCTGCTGCTGGAGCCGTGGCTGGCGGGCCGGATCGGCGTCGTCAACGCCTTCGGCACCGGCGTCGCCGACGACAAGCTCGCGCACGCCTTCGTCGAGGGGATGGTGCGCTTCTATCTCGGCGAGGAGCCGCTGCTGCAGTCGGTCCCGACGCTCGACCCGAGCGACCCGGCGGTGCGGGCGCGCGTGCTCGCCGACCCGCGCGCGCACGTCGTCAAGCCGCGCGCCGGCGAGGGCGGCCGCGGCGTCGTCGTCTGCGCCCACGCCGACGCCGCCGACGTGCGCGCCGCGATGGCGGCGCTCGAGCGTGAGCCGGAGCAGTGGGTCGCGCAGGAGACGGTCGCGCTCTCGCACCATCCAACGGTCGTCGCGGGCGGCCGGCTGGCGCCGCGGCACATCGACCTGCGCCCGTTCGTCTTCGCCACCCGCGGCGGCGAGACGGCGGTGCCGGGCGGGCTGACGCGGGTCGCCTGGGAGGCCGGCGCGCTCGTCGTCAACTCCTCGCAGGACGGCGGCGCGAAGGACACGTGGGTGCTGCGGTAGGCCGGGTCGCGCACCGGATGGTTGAGCGATCTAGGATGCGCCCGTGAGCGCGGCGACGGGGAGCGGGACGGTGGCGGAGGCGGTCGGCGGGGCGCTGGCCGCGGCCGGCGTGCGGGTCGTCTTCGGCGTGCTCGGCTCCGGCAACCTCGTCGTCACCAACGCGCTGCGATCTGGCGGCGCGCGCTTCGTCGCCGCCCGCCACGAGGAGGGCGCCGCCTGCATGGCCGATGGCTGGGCGCGCGTGACCGGCGAGGTCGGCGTCGTCTCGGTCCACCAGGGACCTGGCCTGACGAACGCGATGACGGGGATCGCCGAGGCGGTCAAGAGCCGCACGCCGCTGCTCGTGCTCGCCGCCGACACGCCCGCGGCCGCGCTGCACTCGAACTTCCGCATCGACCAGGCGGCGCTGGCCGAGTCCGTCGGCGCCGCGGCGGTGCGGCTGGCGACCGTCGACGACGCGACCGCCGCGCTGGCGCAGGCCGCCGCCGAGCGCCGCCCGGTCGTCCTCAACCTGCCGCTCGACGTCCAGGCCGCGGGCGCCGCGGGGGAGTCTGCGGCGCTTGCATCGCATGGCGAGGGGAGAGCCGCAGAGTTCCACGGCGACGGCGCGGCGCCGGGCGGGGCCGTGGGCGGCGGCGCGGCACCCGACGCGGATGCCGTCGCGCGGGTGGCGGAGCTGCTGGCGGCGGCGCGGCGGCCGGCGATCGTCGCCGGGCGCGGCGCGGTGCTGAGCGGCGCGCGCGAGGCGCTCTCAGCGCTCGGCGAGCGAGTCGGCGCGCTGCTGGCCACCTCGGCACCGGCCCACGGCTTCTTCGCGGGCGAGCCGTTCGCGCTCGGGATCGCGGGCGGGCTGGCGACGCCGCTGGCGCAGGAGCTGCTGCCGCAGGCCGACCTCGTGGTCGCGGTCGGCGCGACGCTCAACCACTGGACGACCCGCAGCGGCACCCTCTTCGGCGATGCGCCGGTCGTGCAGATCGACGTCGACCCCGCCGCGCTCGGCGTCCACGGCCCACGCGTCGCGACGATCGCCGCCGATGCGACGGTGGCGGCGACGGCGCTGCTGGCCGCTATCGACGCGCGAGAAGGCGTGCCCACGCCCGCC
Organism: Conexibacter sp. CPCC 205762; assembly: GCF_030646155.1. Classification (GTDB taxonomy): domain Bacteria; phylum Actinomycetota; class Thermoleophilia; order Solirubrobacterales; family Solirubrobacteraceae; genus Conexibacter. The sequence continues at coordinate 27,186 of NZ_JAUTDN010000010.1, read as the reverse complement.
GATGTCGCGCCCGCCGATGTCGCGCCCGCCGATGCCACGCCCGCCGCCCCCGCGCCCGCCGCCCCAGAGGCCGCGCGCGGCTGGCGCACGCCGGACCTCGCCCGCACGATCGCCTCGCGCCGCTGGCACGACGAGCCGCTGGAGGCCGCCGTCGCGCGCGCGGGGATGCCGCCGGCTGGCACCGTCCACCCGGGTGCGCTGACGATCGCGCTCGACGAGCTGCTGCCGGCCGATCGCACCGTCGCGGTCGACTCGGGACACTTCCTCGGCTGGCCGGCGATGTACCTGCCGGTCACCGACCCGCGCGCGTGGGTCTTCTGCAACGGCTTCCAGGCGGTCGGGCTCGGGCTCGGCTGCGCGATCGGCGCCGCCGTCGCGCGGCCGGACAGGATCACGGTCGCGGCGCTCGGCGACGGCGGCTGCTTCATGGCGCTGCCGGAGCTGGAGACGGCCGCGCGCCTGAGACTGAAGCTGCTCGCGCTCGTCTACGACGACGCCGCCTACGGCGCCGAGGTCCACCACTTCTCGCCGTCCGGCGAGGCCGTCGACGGCGCCCAGTTCCCGCCGGCCGACCTGGCCGCGCTCGGCGCCGCCGCCGGCGCTCGCGCCGCGACGGTCCGCGCCACCGAGGACCTGAGCGTCGTCGCCGACTGGCTCGCCGACGGCGCGCCCGGCCCGCTCGTGCTCGACGCGAAGGTCGATCCCACCATCTGCGCCGCGTGGCTGGAGGACGCCTTCCGCGGCGGCTGAACCCGCACCCGCAGACCCAGCACCCAGGATCCAGGAGAGAGCATGTCCGACACGCCCGTCACCGCGCTGCTCGCCGCGCTCGCCAACGCCTCCGCGACCGTCGTCGACCTGACGCAGCCGCTGAGTGAGCGGACGCCGGTGATCCAGCTGCCGCCGCCGTTCGAGAACACGCCGCAGCTCACCCGCCGCGAGCTGAGCCACTACGACGACAGAGGCCCGATGTGGGCGTGGTCAGTGCTGGAGATCGGCGAGCACACCGGCACCCACTTCGACGCGCCGATCCACTGGGTCTCCGGCAGAGACGGCGAGGACGTCGCCTCGGTGCCGCCGTCGAAGCTGGTCGGCCCGGCGGTCGTGATCGACAAGAGCGCGGAGGTCGCGAACGACCCCGGCTACCTGCTGACGGTCGACGACCTGCTTGCGTGGGAGGCCGAGCACGGCCGCGTGCCGGACGGCGCCTGGCTGCTGTTCCGCTCCGGCTGGGAGTCGCGCGCACAGGACTCCGAGACGTTCCTCAACGCCGGCCCCGAGGGTCCGGTCACGCCCGGCCCCGACGCGGCGCTGGCGCTGTGGCTCGCGAGCGAGCGCAGCATCGCCGGCTTCGGCGTCGAGACGGTCGGCACCGACGCGGGCGCGGCCGGCGGCTTCGAGCCGCCCTTCCCGGCCCACCACTTCCTGCTCGGCGCGGGCGTCTACGGCCTCACCCAGCTCGCCAACCTCGGCGAGCTGCCGCCGACCGGCGCGCTGCTCGTCGTCGCACCGCTGAAGCTGGTCGACGGCACCGGCAGCCCGACGCGCGTGCTGGCGATCGTGCCGGCGTAAGGGCGTCCGGCGCGCGGGAGGGCGCCCGCGCCGCGCCCGGCCGGATGCGGTGCGCGCTCAGCGCGGCGGGACGTGCGGGCGCGCCCGCAGCGTTCCGCCGACCGCCTCGTCGCGATCCTCGCCGACGACGCCGGCCAGCAGCGCGCGCCAGCCGAGGCCGGCGCCGTAGCGGCCGCACTCGACCTCCATCACGGCCAGGTGGCCGGGCGCCGGCAGCACGGCCGCGAGCCGGTCGGCGCTGCCGCTGGCCGGCGCCGGGGCATGCGCGACGCAGGCGTCGAGCCCGCGCGGGAGCGCGTCCGGCCGCTCGCCGAGCTGCAGCTGCCAGAGCGCGTGCGCGCCGCGCGCGCGGACCGACTCGACCAGCAGCGCAGCGACGCGATCGTGCATCACGACGACGTCGCCAGGCGCGATCTCGCCGCCCAGCAGCGCGTCGAGCGCGGCCAGGTCGAGCGACCCGGGCGCGGCGACCGCGGGCGCGTCGAGATGGAGGCGGCGCGTCGCGATCCCGTCCGCTTCCGGCGCGCAGAGGCAGACGTCGACCGTCTCCGCCGCGACCGCGCCCGAGGCGAGCGCGGAGAGGCACCAGACGGTGCGGCCGGCGAGCGCGTCGGCGGCCGCCTCGCGGGTGTGCTCCAGCACGCGCGCGTCACGCGGGCGGGCGAAGCTGGAGGTGCCGGGGCCGCCGGCGTGGGGCGGCAGGTGCTCGGTGCTGGAGGAGGTCATCTCACAGCGTCGCTTTGCCGACGGCGCGCGCGGCGAAACCGCAGCCAGCAGCGCGCGGACATCGCGGGCGCCGCGGAGCGCTGCGAGCGGCTGCGCGTCACAAACGTGAGACGCTGCGCGTAGAGGGGGTGTGGGGCGACTGGAGACAACGGCGGCGAGCGACGCCGAGCTGCTGCGCGACTGCGGCGAGCGGCCGGAGGCGTTCGGCCTCTTCTACCGCCGCCACGTCGAGGCGCTGCTCGCCTACCTGCACCGCCGCACCGGCCGCGCGGAGCTGGCCGCCGACCTCTGCGCCGAGACCTTCGCCCGCGCGCTCGAGCGCCACGCGCAGTTCGACCCGCAGCGCGGCCCGGCGCGCGCCTGGCTGTTCATGCTCGCCGGCGGGCTGCTGGTCGACAGCTTCCGGCGCGGACAGGTCGAGCAGCGCGCGCGGCGGCGGCTCGGGCTGCCGGCGCGGGAGCTGACCGATCGCGACCTTGAGCGGATCGAGGAGATCGCGGAGGCACGCAGCGGCGACCCCGCCGGGCTCGTCGCCGACCTGCCGCCGGAGCAGCGCGAGGCGGTGCTGGCGCGGATCGTCGACGAGCGCTCCTACGCGGAGATCGCCGACGAGCTGAAGGTCTCCCAGACGGTCGTGCGCCAGCGCGTCAGCCGCGGGCTGTCGACGGTGCGGGCACGGCTGCAGGAGCGGGAGGGACGATGAGCGACGGCTTCGACTTCATCGACGGGCTGGAGCACGACCTCGTCGCCGCCGCGGCCCGCCGCCGCGACGCCACCCGCGCCGCGCGCGTCGCGCGCCTGCGCCAGCGCTTCGGCCTGCGCGGCGGTGGGCTGGCGCTGCTGCTGTTCGCCTTCGTCGGCGTCGCGACCGCAGGTGCGACCTTCGCCGTCCTGCGCGCCGCCGTGATCCAGGCGCCGGCCGCGCGCGACGTGCCGCGCGAGCAGACGCCGGCCGCCGGCAGCGGCCAGATCAGCCCGCTGCGCGCGGCCGACCCGGTCGCCGGCCGCCCGCCGTGGACGCTGCGGCTCTCACGCAGCTCGACCGGCCTGCTCTGCACCACGACCGGCCAGCTCGTCGACGGCAGATTCGGACTGATCGGCCTCGACGGCCGCTTCCGCACCTACGACGAGCGGATCGCCGACTCCTGCGGCGAGCGCGTCGCCGGTCCCCACGCCTCGCTGCTGGGCGCGCGGATCTTCTCGGCGCGGGTTCCTGGCGAGGTGCGGACGGTCGTCAACGGCGTCGGCGGCAGCGAGCTGCGCAGCGTCACGCTCGTGACCGACGGAGGCCGCAGAACGCTGCCGCTCGGCCCCGGCGGAACGTTCGTCGCGGCGCTGCGCGGCTACCCGGAGGACAACGCGCTGCGCGTGGAGCTGGCGTTCGCCGACGGCTCCGTCGAGCGCCACGATCTCGGTGTCGGCCGCGCGATCGTGCCCGATCCGGCGGGCGGCGGCGCCTGGCGGGTCGACGTCTCCGCTCAGGCGTACTCGGCCGATCGCGACCGCTGCGTCGTCTTCCGGCAGGCCCGGCCGGCGCGGCAGTACAACCCCTATCTGCCGTCGGCGCCGACGAGCCCGGCCGCCTGCGGGCGGACTCGGCGCGGGATGCCGGCGAGCGGCGCCTACTACGCCGTCCGCCGCGTCGAGCCCGGCTCCGTCGACCGGCGCGAACGGATGCGCGGCGGCGGCAACTGGGGCGACCATCCGCCGCGGACGGCCGTCTGGGGCGGCTTCGCCGAAGACGTCGCGCGGATCGAGGTGCTCGGGCCGGGCGGCCTGCGCCGGCGTGCGTCGCTGACGCCGCGTCACGTCTTCCTCGTGATCCTGGCGCCGTCGGTCGACCCTGCGTCGCTGACGGTGCGGGTGACGCTGATGGACGGCAGCGTCCGTGAGGGCCGCGGCGACTACGGTCTGATCGAGGGGAGATGGGCGAGATGAGAACGGGACGGCTGCTGCTGCTCGGCGGGCTCTGCGGCGTGCTGCTGGCTGTCGCCGGCGCGGTCGCGCTGCGACTGCTGGAGGAGCCGCAGGCACGCGGCGCCCACGGCCACGCCGCCGCCGCGCCGGCGCGTGGGACGACGAGCCGTCCGCTGACCGCTCCGGCGCTGCGGCCCGCGCAGCCACGGCGCGGCGCGAAAGCGGTCGGCCGGTCGCGGGTCGTCGCGCGCGCCGCCGACCCCGACGGCGGCCCCGGCTGGGTGCTGCGCGTGACGCGTCTGCGGATGACGTGGCGCGAGCCGAACGGGAGAGTGCTGCTGCGTCCCGTCAACGTCTGCGCGCAGCTGCTGCGCCGCTGGCGCGGGCAGCTCGGCTGGATCGACGGCCGCAACCGCTTCCGGCCTGTCAGCCCGGTCAGCGACGCCGCCCCGGAGGAGTGCGGCCCGCCGAACGCGCCGACGCCGTGGGCGGCGCCGGACAGCTACACGACGCGCATCAGCGACCCGCCGGCCGGCGGCGAGCCGCAGGCGCTGCAGACGATCCACTGGAGCGGCCCGTACGCCGGCGACAGAGCGATGCTGAAGGTGGGCAGCCGCGCGCAGGAGCGGGCGGCGAGAGCGGAGTACCGCGTCGCGGACCCGGCTGGCGGCCTGCCGTGGGGCTTCCCGAGCGAGGGCCAGGGGCCGCGCGGCTGCATCCACTCGTTCGCGCCGCTCGTCGGCGGCCGCGCCGGCATCGTCGACGAACGGCTCGACACGCTGTCGGCGCTCAACTGGGGCGGCGCCGCGTGCGCGAACAACCTGGGGGAGGGCGACCCGACGCCGCAGCGGCCCTTGCGCGCCTTTGCGAGCAGCTCCGCCTCGGCCTGGCTCAGCAGCGGCGAGCCCGCGCGCACGCGCGCCCTGCGACTCGCCGACGGCCGCACGATGCTCGTCGCCGAGGCGCATCCGGACGTCGTCTCCGTCACGGTCCTCAGCCCGCGCGACGTACGCACGTTGACGCCCTCGCCGCGCGACCACCTGGTCGCGGCGCTGTGGGACGGCGTCTTCACGACCGGCGACGTCGTGCTGCGGGCGCGGATGCGCGACGGCACGACGCGCGAGCAGCGCGTGCCGGTCTTCCGCTCCTGACGGATGCGCCCCCGGAATCGGGGGTAGCGTCCCGGCATGGGAGCGATCAGGAGAACGCTGCAGCCCGGCGGCGGCCGGCCGATGCATGCCGGCGGCACTGCGGGGATGGAGGCCGGACAGGCCGAGCGGACCCCGCTGAAGAAGGCGATCGGCCGCAACATGCTGCTCTTCTTCGTCGTCGGCGACGTGCTCGGCGCGGGCATCTACGCGCTCGTCGGCGAGGTCGGCGGGCGTGTCGGCGGGGCGATCTGGGCCTCGTTCGGGGTCGCGCTCGTGCTCGCCTTCCTGACCGCGTTCGCCTATGCCGAGCTGGTCACCAAGTACCCGCGTGCGGCCGGCGCCGCGCTCTACGTCAACAAGGCGTTCAGAGCGCCGTTCGTGACCTTCCTCGTCGCCTTCGCGGTGATGTGCTCCGGCATCACCTCGGCGGCGACGCTGTCGACCGCGTTCGGCGGCGACTACCTCGAGCAGTTCGTCTCGGTGCCGACGGTGACGGCGGCGCTCGTCTTCATCGTCGTCGTCGCGCTGATCAACTTCCGCGGCATCTCGGAGTCGGTCAAGCTCAACATCGTCCTCACGACGATCGAGCTGTGCGGCCTCGTGCTGATCGCCGTGATCGCCGCCGCGACCGTCTTCAACGGCGAGGGCGACCCCGGCCGCGCGTTCGAGTTCAAGAGCGGCGAGTCGGTCCCGATCGCGATCCTCGCCGGCGCCGCGCTCGCCTTCTACGCGCTGATCGGCTTCGAGGACTCGGTCAACGTCGCGGAGGAGACCGAGAGACCGCAGCGCGACTACCCGCGCGCGCTGTTCGGCGGCCTGCTCGTCGCCGGCGTGATCTACCTGGCCGTCACCGTGCTCGCCTCGATGGCGGTCCCGACCGACCTGCTTGCCGGCTCCTCCGGCCCGCTGCTTGAGGTCGCGAAGGGCGGCCCGCTCCACATCGACACGAAGGTGTTCGCGCTGATCGCGCTGTTCGCGGTCGCCAACGGCGCGCTGATCAACATGATCATGGCCTCGCGGCTCGTCTACGGGATGAGCCGTGAGGGGATCGTGCCGCGCTTCTTCGGCGGCGTCCACGCGGGCCGTCGCACGCCGCTGGCGGCGATCGTCTTCACGACCGCGCTGTGCATGCTGCTGATCGCGATCGGCACGCTCGAGAAGCTCGCCGACACGACCGTGACACTGCTGCTGTGCGTCTTCATCCTCGTCAACGTCTCGGTGCTGATGCTGCGCAGAGACCCGGTCGAGCACGACCACTTCAGAGCGCCGAGCTTCATCCCCGTCGTCGGCGCCGTCATCTGCGCGGTGCTGCTGACGCAGCAGCCGGGCTCGTCGTTCCCGTTCGCCGGCGGCCTGATGGCGCTCGGCGTCGTCCTCTACGCCGTCAGCCGGCTCGCGACCGGGCCGGTCGAGATGGACACGAGCCGGCTGGAGAAGGTCGAGACGCCGGACTAGGGGGAGCCGAGCCAGGCGCGTGAACGCTCGCATGCCGTAACCTCGCCCGCGACAGCGGCGACGTGACGACAAAGGGGATCGGGCGATGTTCAGATGGTCTGTCGGCTTGACGGTCGCGACCGCGGCGCTGCTGGCGCTGCTCGCGCCGACGGCGAGCGCGCGCGAGTGCCCCGGCGACTGGATCAACCGCCTCGTCGTCAACGGCCAGGTGAAGGCCGGCCAGCCGTTCACGATCGGCTACGGGATCAAACGGCCCCAGCAGGTCGACGACTTCACCGTGACGGTCGACGGCGTCACCTACCCGCTGACCGCCGGCGAGGAGGAGTCGGTGAAGGTCCGCGCACCGCGCGCCACCGGCGTCTTCGACATCTCCTTCGCGTGGCGCACGCCCGATTGCGACGGCTCCGCCACCTGGGGCGCGATCTCGGTTCCGCGCAGCGCGAAGTTCGGCGCCACGGAGGGCACGCGCGTCGACGGCCTCTGGAGAGTTCAGATGACGCCGCGCAAGGTCAACCTCCCGAAGATCCGCGTGCGCTGGCGGATGCGGCCGAAGTGCGACTACTACGCCTGCAACACCATCGTCACCGGCCGCGGCGAGCGCTACGACACGGCGATGTGGCGCGACATGTACGTCGACAACGTCAACGCAGGTTCTGCTGCCTGTTACACCCGCACCGGACAGGAGGTTCCGGGCGGCTACCACGTCGGTCTGCAGCAGATGTTCTGGGTCGCCGGCGACGAGTGGATCGGCGACACGGTCGCCACCCGCGCCAACCGGATCCAGGGGGAGACGACCGTCGAGTTCGAGCTCACGCGCCGCGGCCGCTTCGCCGGCTGCCGCGGCCAGACGATCGTCTACACGCTGAGAGGCGTCCGCGTCGGGAACTAGCCGCCGGAGCCGGTCGCGAGCTCGGCGGTCGTGACGAGCCGCACGTCGTCGCGCTCGCGCGCGAGCTCGCGCAGCCGCGGCGAGAAGCCGCTGCGGTCGAAGAAGTACAGCGGCGGGGCCGTGTCGGCGCCCATCAGCGTCGCGACGGTCTCGAGCTTGTCCAGCTCGCCGGCGTCGTGGTCGCCGTCGCTCCACTTGCACGAGCCGAGCGCGACGAGCCGTCCGTCGGGGTCGAGCGCGGCGACGTCGGCCTCGTACTGGCGGTTGCGCAGGCCCTCGGGCGTGCGCACGCGCTTGGAGCCCCACCAGCGCCCGACCTCGGTCGCGCCCGGCACGTGCTCCAGCGCCCAGCGCTGGCAGACCTCCTCGAACGCGTCGCGCGAGACGAACTGGTCGAGCGCGGGCAGGATCGTCTCGCGCAGGTGCCGGCGGGCGGCCTCCTCGCTGTAGAGGCGGCTCTCGAAGGGGGCGACGAAGCGGAACCAGAAGCGCAGGAACGGGTCGGTGATCGCGTACGAGACCTTCTTGCCGACCCGTCTTCCGACCGGTCGCTGCCGCTCGACGAGGTTCATCTGCTCCAGCGTCTCGAGGAAGCCGCGGGTGTCGGTCGGGGAGCGCTGGACCCGCTCGGCGATCTCGACCAGCCGCGTCTGCCCGCTCGCGATCGCCCGCAGCGCGGAGATGTACCCGTCGCGCTCGCGGATGCGCGACTCCTGCGCGAACAGGAACGCGGGCTCGTTGCGCAGCAGCGCGTCCGGCGCGAGGATCGTGCGGAGGATGTTCTCGCCGAGGTCGAGCGCCGGGTCGATCTCGGCGAGGTAGAACGGCATCCCGCCCCAGACCGCCCAGGCGCGGATCTGGTCGGCGACGGACCAGTCGGGCACGAACGGGGCGATCTCGAAGCAGCCGAACGGGCGCAGGTGAAGCGAGCCGGTGCGGCGGCCGTAGGTGACGGCGGCATAGCCGAGCAGCTCGCGCTCGAAGAAGGAGACGTCGCTGCCGGAGATGACCAGCAGCAGCCGCGGATCGTCCTGGTGTCTGCTGACGAAGCGGTTGATCAGCGAGCCGATCTCCTGGTTGCCGCGCGCGACGAACTGGAACTCGTCGAGCGTGATCGCGATCGGGCCGTCGTCGAGCAGCTCGTCGAAGGCGGCGAAGACGGCGCGCCAGCTCGTCAGCGGCTGCTCGGCGTGGAGCGAGCGGCCGGTGACGCGCGCCAGCTCGATGCTGACGTCGGCGAGCTGGTCGCTCTCGCTGCCCGCGGTCGCCTCTATGTAGAGGTGGCGGCGCTGCTCGCCCCAGTGCGTGATGAGGCGGCTCTTGCCGACGCGCCGGCGACCGTAGACGATCAGGAACTCGCCGCGGTCCGACGCCCAGCGCCGGTCGAGCGCGGCCAGCTCCTCGTCGCGGTTGAAGAAGCGCCGGGCCATGTTCGCAATAATAGTAGTACAAACATTATGGTTGTAACCATATTATCGCGAACAGCCGCGTCGAATCAGGCGCGTCGTGCGCCCGACGCGCCCGCGGCGCGCGCTCAGCCGGCGGCGGCGTCGCCGTTGCCGTCGGCGGCGCCAGCCGCCGGGGTCTCGCTGCGGTACCAGACGGTCTGCTGCGGGAAGGGGATCTCGATGCCGGCGGCGTCGAAGGCGAGCTTGATCCGCTCGCGCAGGACACGGCTCGTCTCCCACTGCTGCGACGGCGTCGTCTTGACCAGCAGGCGGATCGTCACGCCGGAGGCGCCGAGTCTCTCGACGCCCTGCACCTCGGGCTCTTCCAGCACCACGTCGGACGCTCTCCAGACCTCGTCGGCGACCTGCTTGATCACGCCGCGCGCGTGGTCGATGTCGGTCCCGTAGGCGACGTCTATGTCGAGCACGGCGCGCGACCAGTGCTTCGACATGTTGCCGACGCGGCGGATCTCGCCGTTGGGCACGTGCCAGACGGTTCCCTCGACCGAGCGCAGCTGCGTCGTGCGCAGCGAGATCGCCTCGACCGTGCCGCTCGTGACGCCGTCGAGGTCGACGACGTCACCGACGCCGAACTGGTCCTCGATCAGGATGAACATGCCGGAGAGGAAGTCCCTGACGAGCGCCTGGGAGCCGAAGCCGATCGCGAGACCGACGACGCCGGCGCCGGCCAGCAGCGGCGCGAGGTTGACGCCCAGCTCGTCGAGGATCATGAAGCCGGCGATCGCGAAGATCACGAACGAGACGATGCTGCGCAGCACGCCGGAGAGCGCGCTGGCGCGCTGCTCGGCGCGGATGCTCAGCTCCTGCGTCTCCTGCTCCAGCAGCGGGATCGGGGTTCGCCGGCCGAGCGCGCCGAGGCGCTCGCGCACACCGCCGGAGGCGATCCCGCGCAGGGTCCGCTTGACCGCCCGGCGGGCGATCCGGTTCACGATCATCGCGAGGACGAGGATCAGCAGGATCCGCAGCGGCGGACCGACCAGCCAATCGCCGACCTCTGCGAGCGTCCGGTTGTCGGTGGCGTCGAGAAGCGTCCGGCAGATACGGCCCGGATCGTCTCCGCACACCGATCTGAGACGCTCGGGGGAGACGTCTGCGAGCACGAGCACGGGTCACCGACCGTAGCAAGGTCGGCCGCCCGGCCGTCGACCCGCGCCGGCCACGCGGTCGAGCGCCGGCGTGCCAGCGCCGGCCGCGACGCGCTCGCTAGGCGTAGACGTCGGGCAGGTCGTTCTCGAACAGCACGACGTCGCCGGCGCGCGTCAGCTCGGCGACCTTCGCGTGCGCGCTCGGCCCGTCGGGGAAGTGGTGCAGCTGCTCCTCACGCGCGCCGGCGGCGAGCATCCCGGCGCGCACGTCCTCGCCGCGCGGGCCGATCAGCACGGCGACGTCGGCGACGGCGGCGGCCAGCTCGCCGAGGCGGCGGTTCTCCTCGCGCTCGCGCTCGCCCAGCTCGACCATCCCCGGCGTCACCAGCAGGCGGCGCGTCGCGGGATGGTCGCGCAGCACGCCGAGCGCGGCGGCGGCGCCCTCCGGGTTGGCGTTGTAGGAGTCGTCGATCACGACGACGCCGGCTGCTCTGTTGACGATCGGCGCGAGCCGGTGGTCGGGCGGCGGGACCTTGCCGAGCGCGCGCGCGACGTCGGCCAGCGCCAGCCCCTCGCCGAGCCCGACGGCGGCGGCCGCCAGCAGGTTGGCGACGTTGTGCTCGCCGAGCAGTCTCGCGCGCACCTCGGCGCGCTGCTCGTCGTCCCCGGCGACGCCGGCTCTGACGACGACGGTGAAGATCGAGCGGCCGTCCTGCAGGCGGATCCCCTCGGCCCACAGGTCGGCCTCGGGATGCGGCGCGGGCGCGAACAGCAGCACGCGGCCGGCGGCGCGGGTGCGCGCGACGCGCAGGCAGCGCTCGTCGTCGGCGCGCGTGACGAAGAGGCCCTCGGCGGGGATCGCGTCGGCCAGCTCGCCCTTCGCCTGCTCGGTCACGTCGAGCGAGCCGAACCGCTCCAGGTGGGCCGGGCCGATCGCCGTCAGCACGCCGGCGCGCGGGTGGACGAGGTCGCAGAGGTCCTGCACGTCGCCGCGGCGATAGGCGCCCATCTCGACGACGAACGACTGGTGCGTCGGCTGCAGTCCCTCGTTGATCGCGCGCACGACGCCGAGCTGCGAGTTGAACGACGCCGGCGTCGGATACGACGGGCCGAGCAGGTCGAGCACCGCCGCCACGCACGCCTTCGTCGTCGTCTTGCCGTAGGAGCCGGTGATGCCGACGACGAGCGGTCTGACCTCGCGCAGCCGCTGCTCGGCTCTGCGCACGAAGCGGCGGTTGTCGGCCTGCTGCACCGGTCTCAGCAGCCGGTTGACGACGCCGCCCAGCAGCCACGGCGCGAGCAGCAGCAGCAGCGCGCCGACGGCGCCGGTGGCGGCGGGGGCGAACTCGCCGCTGCCGCCGAGCGCGACGACGATCGCCAGCAGCAGCGCGCCGAGCGCGAGCTGGAGGCCGAACAGCCGTCTGGCGCGCGGCGTGAAGACGAGCGGCTTGATCTGCTCGCGCGTCCAGACCCGCTGCGCGTAGCGGGCCGTCAGCGCCACCAGCACGATCGCGAGGATCACGCCGAGCGCCGGCTCAGAGCCGCCCGCGAGCGCCGACGCGAGCGCGCCGACGAACAGCAGGCCCGCCTCCGGCAGCGCCAACCGCACCCCATACGCCTGGCTGACCCACAGGTAGAGCCGGCGCGCCTCGTAATGCTCCTGCTGGAAGACGTGCAGCAGCATGTGCGAGGCGGTGCCGAGCGCGACGAGCGCCGCGACCGCGATCAGCACGCTCGTGAGGACGGTCATCGTCTGCCTCCCTGCGTCAGGAAATGGGAGGCGATCACGTTGAACTCGCCGGCCCGCTCGGCGTACGCGAAGTGGCCGCCGCTTCTCAGCACGATCAGCGCCGCGCCGGGGATCTCGCGCTCCATCTGCTCGCCCATCCAGAGCGGGGTGGAGTCGTCGTCGGGACCCCAGATCAGCAGCGTCGGGGCGTCGACCTGCGGCAGCAGCGGCGAGAGATCGTCGGCGAGCACGTTGCGCAGCGTCCCGCGCAGCTCCTCGGGGGCCGCCAGCCAGTCGGCCGAGGCGGCCTTGCCGCGGATCTTCTGCTGCAGGCTCTTGCCCGGCTTGCCGCCGACGGCGCCGATCACGCGGCCGGCCTTCGCCGAGCCGACCTTCATGTAGTAGGAGGCCGGCCGTCTCGGCTTGATGCCGGCGGCGCCGGTCAGCACCATCCGCTCGACGCGGCCGCTGGTGGCCGGGTCGGAGGCGAGCACGAGCGAGACGGCGGCGCCGCGCGAGTGGCCGACGAGCGCGAAGCGGTCGAAGCCGACGGCGTCGGCGAGCCTGATCGTGAAGGCGGCGTAGTCGCGGTTGCCCCACGCGGCCGGGACCATCTGCGACTCGCCCATCCCCGGCAGGTCGAAGGCGACCAGCTCGACCGTGTCGCGCAGGCCTGCGACGATCGAGCCGACGGCGTCGACCGACGCGCCCCAGCCGTGCAGCACGAGCACCTTCGCGGGGTTCTCGATCCCGGCGGGTCTGACGTGCAGGAGACGGACGCGGAGGCCGTCGACGGTGAGCGTGGTGGTGTCGGCGGTCGCGTTCACGGAGGGGCGAACGATACCCTTCCGCCCCATGCCTCTCCCCTCCGGACAGACCGTCGGCGTCGTCTTCGGCGGCCCGTCGGTCGAGCACGACGTCTCGATCATCACCGCGCAGCAGGCGATGGCCGTGCTGGCCGAGCGCCACACGGTGATCCCGCTCTACGTCGGCAAGGACGGCCGCTGGTGGACCGGCGAGGAGCTGCGCGACGTGAGCGCCTTCACGCAGTCGCCACCGCGCGGCGCGCGACCGCTGGAGCTGCGCCTCGGCGCCGCCGACGGCCCCTTCTTCGAGCCCTCGACCTCGCGCCTGCGGGGCGACAAGGCGCTGCCGATCTCGGTCGTGCTGAACGCGATCCACGGCACCGGCGGCGAGGACGGCGCGCTGCTCGGCGCGCTCGAGCTGGCCGGCGTCCCGCACGCCGGCCGCGGCGTCGCGGCGTTCGCGGTCGGGATGGACAAGCACCTCGCCAAGACGGTGCTGCAGGCCGGCGGCCTCGAGGTGCTGCCGCACCGCCGCATCGAGCGCGGCGCCTGGGAGCAGGACCGCGCCGGCGTGCTGGCGATCGTCGCGAGCGACTTCCCGCCGCCGGTCGTCGTCAAGCCGGCGACGCTCGGCTCCTCGATCGGCGTCGCCCGCTGCGAGAGCGCGGCCGAGGTCGAGGAGGCGCTGGAGCTGGCCTTCGAGCTGGACCGCCAGGCGATCGTCGAGCCGTTCGCGACCGGCGCGACGGAGCTGAACTGCGCCGTCCTCGGCCGCCCCGGCGGCGAGCTGCGCGTCTCCGAGGTCGAGCGGCCGCTCGGCAGCGAGGCCGGGCTCACGTTCGAGGACAAGTACCTGTCGGCCGGCGGCGGCAAGGACGGCTCCGGCGGAGCCAAGGGCGGTGGCGCGAAGGGCGGGGGCGGCAAGGCCGGCGGCTCCGGCGAGTCCGGCGCCGGGATGGCCTCGGCCGACCGCATCATCCCCGCCGACGTCGACCCGGGGCTGCGCGAGCGGGTCCGCGCGGAGGCCGAGAAGGCCCACCGCGCGCTGCGCGTCGCGGGCGTCGTCCGCTACGACTTCTTCGTGCTGCCCGCGCAGGACGGCAGACCGGAGCGGATCTGCGTCAACGAGCCGAACACGGTCCCGGGCTCGTTCGCCTTCTATCTGTTCGAGCCGCGCGGGCTGGCCTTCCCCGACCTGCTCGACGAGCTGCTCGCGATCGGCCTGGCGGAGGCGCGCGAGGAGCGCTCGACGACCCGCAGCTTCGCCTCCGCGCTGATCGACCGCCACGCGAAGTCGGCGGCGTAGCGATGGCGCGCGCGCTCGTCGCCTACGGGGGCCGCTCGCTGGAGCGCGAGGTCAGCACCCGCTCGGGCCAGCAGGCGGCGAAGGCGCTGCGGACGCTCGGCCACGCGGTCGACGTGGTCGACGTCGGGGCCGACTTCGTCGACGTCGTCCAGCGGGCGCAGCCGGACTTCGTCTTCATCGCCCTGCACGGCGTCGGCGGCGAGGACGGCACGGTCCAGGACCTGCTGGAGATCCTGCAGGTGCCGTACACCGGCTCCGACGCGCTCGCCTCCGCGATCTGCCTCGACAAGCACACCTTCAAGAGCCTCTGCGAGCTGCGCGGCGTGGCGACGCCGCAGTGGCACTCGTTCACGAAGCAGGCGTTCGCCGACTACGGCGCCGGCAAGACGCTCGACGCGCTGTGGCAGCAGTTCGACGGCCGGATGGTCGTCAAGCCGGCGCGACAGGGCTCCTCGTTCGGCCTCAGCGTGGTGCAGGAGCGGGCCCAGCTCGGCGGCGCCGTGCTCGGCGCGATGAGCTACGACGACCGCGTCCTGCTGGAGCGGTTCGTGCCCGGCCGCGAGCTGGCCGTGACCGTGCTCGGGCCCGCCGACGCGCCCGAGCCGCTGCCGCCGGTCGAGATCGTGATGGCCGACGAGTACTACTCGTTCCAGGCCCACTACGAGATCGGCTCCTCCGAGGTCCGTCTTGCCGGCCTCTCCGACGCCGTCGACGCGCGCGTCAGAGCGGTCGCCGCCGACGCCTACCGCGCCGCCGGCTGCCGCGACTTCGCCCGCGTCGACATCCGCCTCGAAGACGAGACCCCGTGGGTGCTGGAGATCAACACGATCCCCGGCCTGACCGAGACCGGCCCGACCCCGCTCGCCGCCGAGCACGCCGGCCTCTCCTTCCCGCAGCTGATCGAGCGCATCAGCGCCCGGGTCGTCGGCGGCTGAGAGGGCTTCAGTGCGCAGGCTCGTGCTCGTGGCGTGCGAGCACGAAGCGTTCGAACAGCGGCATCGTGAACGCCACACGGCCGCGCTCAGGAGCCCACAGCAGGCCTTTCGCGATCAACGTGTTGCGCTGGACGCTGGCGGCGGTCGTCGGGCCGAAGTTCGCCGTGCGCGCCGCCTCCGCCGAGCTGCATGAGCCGCCCGCGCCGGCGACCGCCAGCAGGTAGTCGCGCTCGCGCGGCGTCGCGCGCTGCCAGCGGGCGAGGAACAGCTCGCGAGAGAGGTCGTCGAAGGCGTCCTGCTCGCCCGCGACGACGTCGGCCAAGCCGATGGCGTTGCCGGTCGCGCGGTTCCAGGCATGTTTGCCGATGGCCTGCAGCAGCATCGGATAGCCGCCCGCGAAGGCGATCATCCGCTCGACCGCATCGTCGTCGATCGCCGGCGCGTCGTCGCCGAGCACCTTGCGCGGCGGCTCGACGATCGCACGGCGGGCGGCGTCGTCCGGCAGCAGTCCGACCTGTGGGTAGGCGAACAGCCGCTCGGCATACGACTTCGCCTCCGCGAGCAGACCGGGGAGGCTCGGCAGGCCGGCGGCAGCCAGCGCGATCGGCAGCTCCTCCTGACCGACGCGGTGCATCGCCGCGCACAACGCGGCCAGGCCCTCGGCGTCCAGCTCCTGCAGCTCGTCGATCACGAAGGCGACGCCGATCCCCTGATCGCGGGCGAGCGCTCCCAGCCGCGCGAGCAGCTCGCCGAGGTCGGCTTCGAGCGAGCGGCCGACCGTCAGCAGGTCGGTCGCGTCGACGTCGATCTGGATCTCCGGTGCGATCGTCGCCCGCAGCGCGCGGACCAATCCCATCGTGCGCGAGAAGGCGCCGAGCGCGCGCTCGCGGATGCTGAGGCCGGCGAGCTGCTCCAGCACTGCCGCCGTGAGCGCGTCACGGAGGTCGGTCCCCCTGCGCATCTCGACGAAGGACACGCGCCATCCCTCGTCGCGCGCGTCGCGAGCCATCTCCCGCAACAGCACCGTCTTGCCCATCCCGCGCAGACCGCAGAGCACGATCCCGCGCTCCGGCAGGCCGTGGGTCAGGCGCGCGCGGAGAACCCGGAAGCCGTCCAGCTCTCGCTCACGCCCGGAGAGCGCTCGCGGCTGGGTGCCGGCACCTGGCGTATAGGGGTTGGTCGCGGCATCCATATGGAGGTGTTGATCTTATGTGCCAAACCTCCATATAACAACCACATATATCTAGACTTCCTGGCCACTTCCGCCGGTCGTGCGCGCGAAGAGGGCGGCCAGCTCGGTGCGGGAGCGGAGGTCGGCGGGCTCTCCCTGGAGCGTCACTGTCAGGGGCGTCGGTCGGTCCATGAGCAGGAGCATCGGGGACCGCCCGCGTCCGCGCATCGAGGAGACCCCAAAGCGGAGGCCCCAAACTTTGGCGTCCAGGGGGTGGGGGTCGGGGGTCGCGGCGCCCAGGGGCCGCGACCTACTGCTGCCGGGGCTCGTCGGCCGGGTGCGGCCTGCGGATCGCCAGCACCGGCACGCGCGTGCACTTCAGCAGCCGCCGCTGGACCGACTCGATCGCGGCGCCGATCGGCCCGTGCTCGTGCGCGGCGAGCACGACGAGATCGTGATTGCCCTGCTCGGCGTGCTGGGCGATCAGGTGGGCGGCGTCGCCGTGCAGCAGCTGGGTCGTGACGGGGATGTCGTCGGGGATCGCGTCGGCCAGCTCGCGCAGCCGCTCGACGGCCGCGCGCTCGGCGTCACCGTCGGCCGGCGGCGCGAAGAGGCCGACCTGCGTCCACGCCGGCGGCGGCACGACGACCGTCAGCAGCGTCAGCCGCCCGCGCGAGGCGCGCACGATCTGCACCCCCAGCCCGACCGCGTCCCACGCCTCCGGCGTCCCGTCGACCGCGACCAGCACGTTGCGCGACGAGATCTCCGTCAGCTCCCGCCGCGGCGCGGCCCCGACGCCAGGCGGCGGCGCGCCCTCCTCGTCGGGCCGCTGCGGCTCGTCGTCCACGGATTCGACGCTCATGCCTCCACATTGTGCCCGCTCCGCCGCCGCGCGATCGTGATGACGCGCGCCCGCCTCAACCGCATCTCTCTGTGCAACGTCATAGGGTCCTGGGGAATGCCGCGCCGCCGTTCCACCCATGGGCCGACCGCGATCCGGCGGCGCCGGCTGGCGCTGCTGGCGGCCGCGCTGCTCGCGCTCGTCGTCGGCGTCGCGGTGGGGGCGTCGAGCGGGGGCGGGGAGGCGGCGCCGCGGGCGCAGGCGACCGGGCCGGCCGCGGGGCGTGGCACCGGCACCGCGCCCGGCGCGACGAGGTCGCCTGGCGGGAAGGCGGCAGGCAGAACGGCGGCCGGTGGGGATGCGTCGGCCGACGCGATTGGCGCGCGCGTGCGGCGGATGTCGCTGGAGCGGCAGGTCGGGCAGCTGCTGATCATCTCCTTCTCCGGCACGAGCGCGCCGAGCTACGTGACCGACGCGCTGCGGGCCGGCAGAACGTCGGGCGTGATCCTGTTCGGCGGCAACGCGCCGTCGGCCGACGCGGTGCGCAGGATGACGCGCGCGATCCAGCGTGCCGGCGGCGGCGACGCGATCGTCTCGCTCGACCAGGAGGGCGGCGACATCCGCACGCTGAAGTTCGCCCCGCCCGAGCACGGCCAGGCGGGCCAGCCGACAGCGAACGCCGCCCGCGCCAGCGCGCGCACGACCGCGCAGGCGCTGAAGCGGGTCGGCGTCAACGTCACGCTCGGGCCGGTCGCCGACGTCGCCGGCGGCACGCCCGGCTCGTTCATGGCCAGCCGCGCCTACCCGGGCGGTGCGAGCGCGGTCGCGGCCTCGGTCAGAGCGGCAGTGTCGGCCTACAAGGCGGCCGGGATCGAGCCGACGCCGAAGCACTTCCCCGGCGTCGGCGGCGCGACGCAGAACACCGACTTCGGCTCGGCCGCGATCGGCCGCACGACGAGACAGCTCGACGCGATCGACCTCGTCCCCTACCGCGCCGCGCTGCAGGCCGGCGCCGGGATCGTGATGGTCGGCCACGCCCGCTACCCGCGCATCGACGGCGAGCGGATCGCCTCGCAGTCGCGCGCGATCGTCACCGGCCTGCTGCGCGACCAGCTCGGCTTCGACGGCGTCGTGATGACCGACTCGCTGGAGGCCGAGGCGGTCGACGCCGCGACCCCCGGCGACGGTGACGTCGGCGCCGCCGCGGTCCGCTCGCTCGGCGCTGGCGCCGACCTGCTGCTGCTGACGGGCCCCGGCTCGTTCCCGCTCGCGCGCAGAGCCGTGATCGCCGCCGCGAAGGCCGACCCGGCGATCCGCGCCCGTGTCGCGGAGTCGGCCGTGCGCGTGCTCGCCCTGCGCGAGCGCCTCTCCAGCCGCTGAACTCAGCGCTCAAGAAGCAGGTGTGACATTGCGAGTGTCACCTCGCGGACCGTTGTCACCCAACTCGACAAATTCGGTCCACAAATCCAGTTCTAGCTGCCATCGGCAGGCAGATGTGAAATCTCAACTTTCCCCACCGCATCGATTGCACATCAATATCGTTTTGCCGACCAGAATGGTGCGGATTCTGCAATACTGCAAATCCCTATCCGATTTCAACCGTTTCTGGGAGGAACCTGTGAAATCACGCACGCCGATCGTCCTCACGCTGCTCGCCACGCTCGTCGCCCTCGTGGTGGCCGGCTGCGGTGGCTCGTCGGACGAGAAGGGCGGGGGCGACTCGGCCGGCAGCTCCGGTGACGCGAAGACCGAGCTCTCGCTCGTGGCGTACTCGACCCCCCAGGTCGTCTACGACGAGATCATTCCCGACTTCGCCAAGACGGCTGAAGGCAGAGGGGTCGGCTTCAAGACCTCCTATGGCGCCTCCGGCGACCAGAGCCGTGCCGTCGAGGCCGGCCAGAAGGCCGACGTCGTCACCTTCTCGACCGAGCCGGACATGACCCGCCTCGTCGACGCCGGCCTCGTGAACGCCGACTGGAACAGCGGCGACAACAGAGGCCTCGTGACGACCTCGGTCGTCTCCTTCATCGTCCGCAGAGGCAACCCCAAGGGCATCAGAACCTGGGCCGACCTGCTGAGAGACGGCGTCAAGGTGCTCACGCCGAACCCGTTCACCTCCGGCGCCGCGAAGTGGAACATCCTCGCCGCGTACGGCCAGGCGGCCAGAGGCGGCAGCGACCCGCAGGCCGGTCTCGACTACGTCAGAGAGCTGATCACGAGACACGTCCAGGTGCAGGACAGATCGGGCCGCGAGGCGCTGCAGACGTTCGTCTCCGGCGACGCCGACGTGCTCCTCTCCTACGAGTACGAGGCGACGACCGCGCAGAAGAAGGGCGAGGACGTCGACTTCGTCACGCCCGACGACACGATCAAGATCAACATCGACATCGCGACGACGAGAGACGCGCCCGCGCAGGCGAGATCGTTCCTCGACTACGTGCTGTCGGAGCCGGCGCAGGAGCGCTTCGCCGACTGGGGCTACCGCCCGGTCAACCAGACGGTGCTCGACGCCAACAGAGACAGATTCCCGATCCCGTCCGGGCTGTTCACGATCGAGGACCTCGGCGGCTGGTCGAGAGTCAACGACGAGATGTTCGACGTGGAGAAGGGCTCGATCGCGAAGATCGAGGAAGAAGCCGGAGTGTCGACGGCGAAGTGAGCACGACCGCGATCAGCGATCGCGTCGCCTCGCGGCGGCGCCCGGCCTGGCGTTCCACTGGAATGCTGGGCCTGGGCGTCGCCACGCTGTGGCTGTCGATCATCGTCCTGCTGCCCCTCGCCGCCGTCGTCGTCCGCTCGACCGACGGTGGCTTCAGCACGTTCTGGGACGCCGTCTCCAGCAGACAGGCCGTCTCGGCGCTGCGCTTCACCCTGCTCGTCTCGCTGCTGACCGCGGCGGTCAACGCCGCCTTCGGGACGCTGATCGCGTGGGTGCTCGTGCGCGACAGATTCCGCGGCAAGAGAATCGTCAACGCGCTCATCGACCTGCCGTTCGCGCTGCCGACGATCGTCGCCGGCCTCACGCTGCTGACGCTCTACGGCCCCAGAAGCCCGTTCGGCATCGACGTCGCCTACACCCAGTTCGCCGTCCTGCTGGCGCTGCTGTTCGTGACGCTGCCGTTCGTGATCCGCGCCGTCCAGCCGGTGCTGATCGAGCTCGACAGAGAGATGGAGCAGGCGGCGCTGTCGCTCGGCGCCAACAACCGCACCGTCTTCCGCCGCATCGTGCTGCCGAACCTCGTGCCGGCGATCCTCTCCGGCGCCGCGCTCGCCTTCGCCCGCGCGGTCGGCGAGTTCGGCTCGATCGTCCTGATCTCGGGCAACATCCCGTTCAGAACGCAGGTCAGCTCCGTCTACATCTTCAAGCAGATCGAGTCCGACGCGCCGATCAGCGCCGCGGCGACCTCGACCGTGCTGCTGCTCGTCTCGCTGCTGGTGCTCGTCGGCATCCGCGGCCTCGGCCGCTGGGGGGCTCGTCATGACCGTTAGCCGTCCGTGGCGGATCGCGCTGCGCGTCATCGGCCTCGGCTACCTCGCGGCGCTGCTGCTGGTGCCGGTCGCGGTGATCTTCTACCGCACGTTCGAGCACGGGATCGGCGCCGTCTGGGACTCGATCACGACCCCGGCCGCGATCTCCGCCTTCACGCTGACGCTGGAGGTGACGGCGATCGCCGTCCCGCTCAACACGATCTTCGGGATCGTGATGGCGATGCAGCTGGCGCGCGGCAGATTCCGCGGCAAGACGCTGCTGAACGCGCTGATCGACCTGCCGTTCGCGATCTCGCCGGTCGTGATCGGCCTCGCGCTCGTGCTCGTCTACGGCCTCAACGGCTGGTTCGGCAGATCGCTCGCCGACGCCGGCATCCAGGTGATCTTCTCGACGCCCGGCATCGTGCTGGCGACGATCTTCGTCTCGCTGCCGTTCGTCGTGCGCGAGGTGACGCCGGTGCTGAAGGAGGTCGGCGACGAGCAGGAGCAGGCGGCGGCGACGCTCGGCGCCAACGCCTGGCAGTCGTTCTGGCGCATCACGCTGCCGTCGATCCGCTGGGGCGTCGCCTACGGCGTCGTGCTGTCGGTCGCCCGCTCGATCGGCGAGTTCGGCGCCGTCTCCGTCGTCAGCGGCAAGATCTCCGGTGAGACGGAGACGCTGACGCTGCTGGTCGAGAAGCGCTTCTCGAACTTCGATCTCGCGGGCGCCTACGCGGCCTCGGCGCTGTTGGCCGTCATAGCGCTGGTGACGCTGCTCGCGATGACCATGATCAAGCCCCGTCGCGAAGAGGAGGAGCACTGATGATCGCCGTCGAAGGCGTCAGCAAGCAGTTCGGCGACTACACCGCGCTCGACAACGTCTCGATCGAGGTGCCGGACGGCTCGCTGACCGCGCTGCTCGGCCCCTCCGGCAGCGGCAAGTCGACGCTGCTGCGGATCATCGGCGGGCTCGAGTCGGCCGACAGCGGCCGCGTCGTGATCAACGGCCAGGACGCGACCAACGTCCAGCCGCAGAAGCGCGAGATCGGCTTCGTCTTCCAGCACTACGCCGCCTTCAAGCACATGACGGTGCGCGACAACGTCGCCTTCGGTCTGACGATCCGCAAGCAGCCCAAGCAGCAGGTCGCCGACCGCGTCGACGAGCTGCTGAGCGTCGTCGGCCTGGCCGGCTACGCGAAGCGCTACCCAAGCCAGCTGTCGGGCGGCCAGCGTCAGCGGATGGCGCTGGCGCGCGCGCTCGCGGTCGAGCCGAGAGTGCTGCTGCTGGACGAGCCGTTCGGCGCGCTCGACGCGAAGGTCCGCGCCGAGCTGCGCGAGTGGCTGCGGCGGCTGCACGACGAGGTCCACGTGACGACGCTGCTGGTGACGCACGACCAGGAGGAGGCGATGTCGATCTCCGATCACATCGCCGTCATGGACAACGCCAGAATCGAGCAGTTCGGCGACCCGCGCGAGCTGTACGACGCGCCCTCGAACGCGTTCGTGATGGGCTTCCTCGGCCCGGTCAGCCGGCTCGGCGACCGGCTCGTGCGGCCGCACGACATCGCGCTTGCGGCGGAAGTCGAGGAGGGCGCGCTGGAGGCGATGGTCTCGCGCGTGATCCACCTCGGCTTCGAGGTCCGCGTCGAGCTGATGCTGACCAGCGGCGAGGCCGTCACCGCGCAGGTGACGCGCACCGAGGCCGACGAGCTGGAGCTGAACCAGGGCGACATCGTCTGGCTCCGCAGCGCCGGCGCGACCGTGCTGCCGGCCCCGGCCGAGCCGCCGGCGTCCGCCGCCCCGGCCGACCCGCCGGCAGCCGACGCGGCGCTGCCGCCCAGGGCCGCTTAGAGCCTGAAGACGCGGCGGGTGTTGTCGCGCAGGTAGAGGCGCTCGGTCTCCTCGTCGAGGCCGAGCGCGTCGAGCCGCGCGCGGGCGACGGCGGGGGGCGATCATCGGCCAGTTGGAGCCGAACAGGACGCGGTCGCGCTGCGGCGGATCTCGCGTACGGCGCCCATCGGGTCGCGCAGGTCGACGGCCGTCGCGCCACGTGCTGGGTAAGTGGTGGGAATGAACGGTGAAAAGACCTCAACCGATCAGGGGTGGCTGCCGAAGACGTTGCACAGGAGGCAGTCATGTCGATCAACGCACCGAGAACTGACGCACATTCTTCGTATGCATTCGTGGACCGCGAGCTCGAGCTGGAGCTGTGGGACGCGTGGGTCTTCGCAGCAGGGGACGCGACGCGCGCCCTGCGCGCCTGGGAGCAGGCCGGCGGCGACGACCTCGCGCCGTCCTACTTCGCCTACCAGGCCGCGCTCGACCGCGAGCAGCAGGCGGCGTCCGTCCTCGCCGAGATCGCGGCCGAGCGCAGGCTGACCGCGCGCCGGCTCGATCGCGCGCTGGCGGCGGCGGTCTAGCGGGCACGGCGGCGGCGCGCACCTGGGCGCCGCGCGCGACCGGGCGGCGGCGGGCGCCGCGGCGCGCCGCGGCGGTACCGTTCGCGCCATGCCCGAGACGCTGCAGCTCCTCATCTACGAGTACGTCCCCGACATCGTCGAGCGGCGCGGCCCGCATCGCGCGGGTCACCTCGCCGCGATCGCCAAGCACCACGCGTCGGGCGCGATCGTGATGGCCGGCGCCGTCGGCGATCCGGTCGACAGCGGGCTGCTGGTCTTCCGCGACGCCGGCGCGATCGACGCCTACCTCGCCGACGACCCCTACGTCGACGCCGGTCTCGTCGTGAGACACCGCGTCGAGCCGTGGACGGTCGTCACTCCTCTGTGAGCACCAGCAGCGGCCGCAGCGCGGTCCGCACCTGCGCGGGGATGTCGGCCGGGCGCCGCTGCGCCCGGTCGACGAAGACGTGCACGAAGCTGCCGGTCGCGGCCGGATGCTCCATCCCCTGCTTGAACAGCGCGATCTCGTAGCGGACGCTCGATCTGCCGAGGTGGGCGACGCGCAGCCCGCCCTCGACCGGCTCCGGGAACGTGAGCGAGCTGTGGTATCTGCACGACGACTCGGCGCAGACGCCGATCACCGGGCCGGTGAGGATGTCGAGCCCGCCGGAGCGGATCAGATACGTGTTGATGATCGTGTCGAAGAAGGCGTAGTACTCGACGTTGTTGACGTGCCCGTAGACGTCGTTGTCGGCCCAGCGGGTGGGCATCTCGAGGCGGTGCGGGAAGTCGCTGCGGGTGAGGCCGGACACGGTCTGGCAACTTACCACGGGCGACCCCGGAATTAGGGTTCCCTAACTGCTGTGGTACGGTCGGAGATATGTTCGACCTTGATCGACCTTGAGCAGTTTTCGGTGGGTTGCCGCCGTTGGCGCGACCGCGCTCGCGGCCGGCGCGGCGGCCGTTCCCGCCTCCGCCGCTGAGATCTCCGGCGGCACCACCACGCTCGCGCTCGACGGGCTGCGCGCGGCCACGGGCGCGCAGGTGCGCCTCGTCGCCGTCGGCGGCGCGACCCGGCGCGGCACGACGCTCTCGCTGCCGGTCGCCGGCGGCGCGCTGAGCGCACGCGGCTCCGTCGCACAGAAGACCTCGGCCGGCCTTGCGCTGCGCGCCGGCGGCCGCACGCTGCGGCTGACCGCGCTGCGGCTGACGCTCGGCCCGTCCCCGCGCCTGACCGCCAGGGTCGGCCGCGGACGCATCGCGCTGTTCACGCTCTCGCGCTCGCCGCTGACGAGCGCCCGCGTCGCCGCCTCCGCCGCGGATCCGTCGGCGCTCACATCTGCGACCACGACGACGCTCGCGACCCGCAGCGCGCAGCTGCGCATCACGCCGGCCGGCGCGCGCCTGCTGCGGACGCAGCTGCGGCTGAAGCGGCTGCCGCGCGGCACCGTCGGAACGCTGAGACTGCAGCTCCGCACCGCCGCGGCGCCGACCCCGAGCGCGCCCGCGCCGAGCGCCCCGGCCCCCGCGCCGAGCACCCCGGCCGCCCCCGCGCCGGTGCCCCAGACGCCTGCGCCGGAGCCTCCGGCGCCCGTCTTCCCGACGCCCGATCCCGGCTCGGTCCTGATCCCCGGCCTCGCCTCCTCGCAGGTGACCGCGGGCGACGCGACCTGGAGCTTCCGCGGCTCGTGGCTGCGCTACCTCGCCGCCGGCGGCGGCAGCGTCGCGATCTCCGGCGGCGTCACCAAGACGGCCGACGGCGCCTACGTCTACCCCGTCAGCGGCGGCAGCTACGACGCGACCGCCGGCTGGGGGATCGACCACGGCGGCACCGTCACCTTCCTCTATCCCAACCACGGCATCGAGATCGCGCTCGGCGCTCCGCGCATCGAGCTCGGCTCGCGCGCCGTCGTCAACGTGCTGCTGACGAACAAGAGCAGCGCCGGCGCCGGCGCACCCGGCGACGTCGACGGCGACGGCGTTCCGAGACGGATGGACTTCGCGACGCTCGACCTCAGCGGGATCGTCCCGCAGCGCGACGACGCCACCGTCAGCTGGACCGACGTGCCGGTGCTGCTGACCGCGGCCGGCGCGGAGCCGTTCCTCGCCTACAGAGACGGCGAGCCGTTCGGGCGGATCACGATCCGCGCGACCGTCGCCGCCGCCTGACCTCCCCACCACAGACCGACCCCTCTCCTCTCAGATGATCACCACCACCTCCCGCGCGCGGCGGAACCGCCGCGCGCCGCTCGCGCTCGCGCTGGCGACCACCGCCGCGACCGCGATCGCGCTGCCGGCGACCGCCGTTCCCGCGCTCGCCGCCGACCCCGGCTGGCAGGCCGCCGCGACGCTCACGACCGCCGACAAGGACGCCAACGACCCGCGCGTCGTGCGCGCGCTCGACGGCAGCGCGACCGCCGTCTGGGTCCGCTCCGGCGACGACGCGCTCGGCGCGACCGTCGTGCAGGCGTCGAGCCGCCCGCTCGGCGGCGCCTGGAGCGCGCCGCAGACGATCTCGCTCGGCGCCGACCAGAGCGTCGCCGACATCCGCGTCGCCGTCGGCGCCGACGGCTCCGTCGCGGCCGGCTGGTCGCAGCGCGCCGCCGACAGATCGACCAGATGGGCCGGCCGCATCGCGCTCAAGCGCCCCGGCGCCGGCTGGAGCGCCGCGACGCCGCTGACGACGTCCGCCGACGAGACCTCCTCGCCGTCGCTGACGATCGCGCCCGACGGCACCGTCACCGCCGCCTGGTCGCGCGTCGACGGGACCGACAGCCTCTCCCACGTCGAGGTCGCGCACACGACCGCCGGCGGCTGGAGCGCGCCCGACGCGATCACCGCCAGCCCCGACGCCGACGAGCCGAAGCTGGCGCGCGGCGCTGACGGCACGCTCGGCCTGACCTGGCTCGACTACGACACGACGACGAACAACTACACCGTCTGGGGCGCGGTCGCGCCGACCGGCGGCGCGTGGGACCCGCGCCACCAGGTCAGCGACAGCACGCGCTACTCGTACGGCAACCCGCAGGTCGTCGTCGGCCCGACCGGCGAGACGACGATCGTCTTCCAGTCACGCACGAACAACGTGCGCTACTCGCGTTACCAGGCGCTGTCGGCCAGCTGGTCGGCGTCGGCCGGCTGGAGTGCGACGGCCGAGGAGATCTCGGCCAACGACAGAACCGTCAACGCGCAGGATCCGAACGTCGGCATCGACAGCGACGGCAACGTCACCGCCGCCTTCCTCAAGACCGACTACAACGGCGACGACGCGGCCGGCGTGACGGCCGTCGTCGACCACGTCCAGGTCGCGACCCGCGCCGCCGGCACGCGCAGCTGGAGCACGCCCGCGACGATCGCCGACGAGACCCCGAACGCGACGTTGCGCAAGGTCAACGTCACGGTCGGCGGCAACGGCGCCGCGACCGTCGCCTGGGCCGGCTACGAGACGTCGGCCAAGAGAGCGAAGATCGTCCGCGTCGCCCGCCGCGAGGCCGGCACGACGAGCTGGAGCGCCCCGCTCGACCTGTCCGCTCCCGGCGGCACCGCCAGCACCCAGCTGCCGTGGACGATCGGCCTCGCCGCCGACGCCTACGGCGCCACGAGCGTCGTCTGGCACATCAACGACAGCGCCGGCGTGACGCAGATCCAGGCGGCCGACTACGAGGTCGAGCGCCCGGCGCCCGCCCCGGACCCGGATCCGACCCCGATCGATCCGACGCCGCAGCCGGCGCCGCAGCCGCAGCCGCCGGTCCAGCCGGCGGCGCCCGCCCCGGCGCAGCCGGGCGTGGAGCAGTGGTCGGACAAGACGGCGAGAGGCGTCGCCGCCACGCCGAAGCCGAAGCTGCAGCTGACCTGGCGCGGCCAGCGGCTGGTCGTGCGCGTCAACAACGCGCCGAAGGGGACGCGCCTGCGCGTCACCGTCGGCAGCGGTCGCAAGGCGCGCACGTTCGCCCAGCGCGGCGTCGCGCTGACGCTGCCGGCGAAGCAGTCGACGCCGCGCGGCCGCGTGGTCGTGCGGCTGCTGAACGCGCAGGGCAAGACGCTCGCGTCGTTCGCGACGCGCGCGCCGAAGCAGCCGCTGAAGAAGCACGCCGCGGCGAAGAAGACCACGCGCTAGACGCACGCGGTGACGGGCGGGTAGGTTGGGCCATGCCCAGCCTTCCCGCTCGCGCCGTCGCGCTCGCGGCGGCAGCCGTCCTCGCCGCCGCCGCAGCGCCCGCCGCCGCAGCGCCCGCCGCCGCAGCGCCCGCCGCCGCAGCGCCCGCCG
>NZ_JAUTDN010000001.1 GCF_030646155.1 Conexibacter sp. CPCC 205762 | reverse complement strand
GGCGCGTGCGAGGCGGGCGGCGCGGGCGGGCGCGAGCGCGGCGGCGCGGGCGGGCGCGGCGGCGGGCGCGAGGCGAAGGCGCATCGGGCGATCCTCCTCCTGCCGGTGCGTTGCTGTCAACCGTGTCCACGTCAACCCGCCGTGCTTCTGTGGGCGGTTGGGCGATTCTCCTCGCGCCGCCCTCCGCGCAACAACGCGGCGACGCCTTCGTTGTAGCGTCGCGAACGACCGATCCGACGACGAACGAGGACGAGGGGACGACGGTGACGACGAACGGACGCACCGCGCGCGCGGGAGCCGCGCTCGCGCTGGCACTGACCGGTGCAGCGCTCGCGAGCGCCGGGCCGGCGGCCGCCGCGCCCGACCCGGCGACGACGCTGACCAGCTTCGGCTCGTGCGAGGAGCTGCTCGCGTGGTCACAGGCGCATGCGCCGAGACCGGTCGTCTACGACCCGTCGATGCCGATCCCGACCGTCGCACCGCAGGCCGCCGCGCCCGATGCCGGCGGCGGCAGCGCCGAGGGCGCCGAGGAGCCCGACTTCTCGACCACGAACGTGCAGGAGGCCGGCGTCGACGAGCCGGACACGGTCAAGACCGACGGCCGCCGCGTCTTCGCGATCGCCGGCAGCCGCTTCGTCGACGTCGACGGCCGCTCGGCGAGCGCGCGCGTGCTCGGGACGCTGCGGCTGGAGGGCTGGGACCACCAGCTGCTGCAGAGCGGCAGAGATCGCGTGCTCGTGATCGCGCGCACCGCGACCACGCCGATCGGGACGCCGACGCCCACGCCCCAGCCGACGACGCCGCAGCCGCTGCCGCAGACCGCGCCCGCACCCGCGCCGTCGACCCGCGGAGCCGCCGCGGGACCGACGACCTCCGGCCGCGCCCGCGCGGCGCTCGTCCCAGCGCCCTACGGCGGCGACGCGCAGACGCTGCTGACCGAGCTGGACGTGAGCCTGCCGGGCCGCCCGCGGATCGTCCGGAACCTGCGGATCGACGGCTCGCTGGAGGCGGCGCGCGGCGCGAACGGGCTGCTGCGGCTGGTCGTCTCCTCCTACCCGGACGCGATCTCGAACCTCGACGAGCGCGGCGAGGTCGCCGGTTGGGTCCCGTCGCTGCGGGTTCGCAACCGCCGCACCGGCCGGGTCGCGACGCGCTCGGTCGCCGACTGCAGACAGATCTCGCGCCCCGCGACCTACGCCGGGCTCGGCCTGATGACCGTGCTGACGATCGACCCGGCGCGCAGCCTCGTGCCGATCGACTCCGACGCGCTGATGGCCAACGTCGGCACCGTCTACGCGACCGGCGACACGCTCTACGTCGCCAGCTCGGCCGTCTACGACAGCTCGCTGCCGGCCGACGCGCCCGCCAACAGCTCCGTCTCCTCCGGCGGGTCGTGGACGGCCGTGCACGCCTTCGAGACCGACAGAGCGGGCGCGACCGGCTACCGCGCCAGCGGTCGCGTCGACGGCTCGCTGCTGAGCCAGTGGTCGCTGTCGGCGCAGGCCGGCGTGCTGCGGGTCGCGAGCAACGTCGCCGCCGACTGGCGCAGCGGCAAGCCGAGCGAGAGCGTGGTGACGACGTTGACGCAGCGCGACGGCGCGCTCGTCCAGCTCGGGCGGCTCGCCGGCCTCGGCGTCGGCGAGCGGCTCTACGGCGTCCGCTTCATCGGCGACGTCGGCTACGTGGTGACGTTCAGACAGGTCGATCCGCTGCACACGATCGACCTCTCGGACCCGCGCAGCCCGAAGCTGCTGGGCGAGCTGAGAATCCCCGGCTACTCGGCCTACCTGCACCCGGTCGGCGAGGACCTGCTGCTCGGCGTCGGCGCCGACGCGAACGACCAGGGCCGGCGGGTCGGCGGCCAGGTGTCGCTGTTCGACGTCTCGGACCTGAAGCACCCGCGCCGGCTCGCGGCCGCGCCGCTGCCGGGCTGGTCCTCGACGGTCGAGTGGGACCACCACGCCTTCCTCTACTGGCCGAAGACGCGGCTGGCGGTCGTGCCGTCACAGGGCCTCGGGGCTGACGGCACGGTCGCGGGCGCGGTCGGCTTCCGCATCACGCGCGCCTCCGGCCTGCGCCAAGCGGGGATCCTCCGGAGCCCCGGCGGCGACGACGGCAGCGGCCGCGGCGGCGACCTCTACGGCTACGGCGCCGGCACCATCACCCGCACGCTCGTGATGGGCAGACGCGTGCTGGCCTTCTCCGACGCCGGCATCCTCTCTGCGGACCTGGACAGCTTCGGCGACCAGCGCTGGACCGCGTTCGGCTAGCCAAACGCGCAGTTATGCGCACTTGCGCTAGTCTGCGCACATCTGCGCACGACAGAAGGAGCCGCGTTGACCCAGATGGTCCTGATCGCCGGGCCGTATCGCTCCGGCACCGGCGACGACCCCGCGAAGCTGGCCGCGAACGAGCGGGCGATGCACGAGGCGGCGCTGGAGGTCTTCCGCCGCGGCCACCTGCCCGTGACCGGCGAAGCGCTCGCGCTCCCGCTGATCCGCGTCGCCGCCGCGTCCGCCGCCGGCCCCGCGTCCGCCAAGTCCGGCGCCATCGCCGCGTCTGGCGCACCCGCGTCCGCTGCGTCCGTCGCGTCTGACGCCCCCGGCTCCCCCGCATTCGACGCGATCTTCCATCCGCTCGCGCGGCGGCTCGTCGCCCGCTGCGACGCGGTCCTGCGGATCGGCGGTCCGTCGGCGGGCGCCGACGAGATGGTCGCGATCGCGCGCGGGCACGGCGCCGCCGTCGTCCGCGACGTCGCTGAGCTGCCGGATGCGCAGGTGCGCAGATGATGCCGACCAGTGCGTATGTGCGCATCGTTGAGTCGACGCTGCTGTGCGACGACTGGTCGCAGCTGCGCCGCACCGAGCTGGAGCTGCGCGGCCCCGACGGGCGCTGGACGCGGCAGACGCGCGAGACCTACGACCGCGGCAACGGCGCGACGATCCTGCTCTACGAGCCCGACGCGCTGACCGTCCTGCTCGTGCGCCAGTTCCGCTACCCGGCGTTCGTCAACGGCCACCCCGACGGGATGCTGCTGGAGGCGCCGGCCGGCCTGCTCGACGGCGACGCGCCCGAGCAGGCGATCCGGCGCGAGGCCGAGGAGGAGACCGGCGTCCGCGTCGGCGCCGTCACGCCGCTGTTCGAGCTGTTCATGAGCCCCGGCTCGGTGACCGAGCGGGTCGCCTTCTTCGCCGCCCCCTATCGCGCCGGCGACCGCGTCTCCGCGGGCGGCGGCGTCGCCGACGAGGGCGAGCAGATCGAGGTCGTCGAGCTGTCGCTGGCCGCTGCGCTCGCCGCCGTCGAGCGCGGCCAGATCGTCGACGGCAAGACGATCATCCTGCTGCAATGGGCGGCCGCCGCGCTCGCGTCTGCGCCCTCGGCGCCCGCCCGCGAGGCTGCGTCACCCGCTCCCGAGGCGCCGCGATGCTGAAGCAGGAGCGCCACCGCCGCATCCTCGACCTGCTCCGCCGCGACGGCCGCCTCGTCGCCTCCGAGCTGCCCGAGCGGATCGGCGTCTCCGGGCACACGGTCCGGCGCGACCTGGCGGAGCTGTCGGAGCTGGGCGAGCTGCAGCGGGTCCACGGTGGCGCGGTCGCGCGCTCGCCGGTCGCCGGCAGCTACGCCGGCCGCGAGCGGCAGCAGGTCGCCGGCAAGCAGGCGGTCGCGCGCGCCGCCGCGCCGCTGTTCGCCGACGACGCGATCGCGATCGTCGACGGCGGCACGACCGCGCTCGCGCTCGTCGAGGCACTCCCCCACGACCAGCGCGGCACGGTCGTCACGCACAGCCCGCTCGTCGCCGCCGCGCTCGCGAGCAGGCCCGGGATCGAGGTCGTGATCGTCGGCGGGACGCTCGACGCCCGCGCGATGGTCGCGACCGGCGCGCAGACGCTGCGCGCCTACGAGACCGTCACCGCCGACGTCTGCTTCCTCGGCGTCTGGAGCGTCAGCGTCGCGACCGGCATCTCCAGCCGGTACCACGAGGAGGCAGAGGTGCGGCGGCTGATGGTCGAGCGGGCCGATCGCGTCGTCGCGCTCGCCTCCGCCGACAAGCTCAACACCGTTGCGCCGTTCCAGAGCGCGCCGGCGAGCGCGCTCACCCACATCGCGACGGAGGCGAGAGCGTTCGTCTCTGACGCCGCGCTGGAGCCGTTCCGCGAGCTCGGCGTCGAGATCGTCCGGCCATCGACTTGACACCCTGTCAGAACACGCCGAAGCGCCAGAAAGCGGTACGAGGAAAGACCCCGCAAGCTCCATAACTCCGGTCAGCCTGCAGACAATCCCTGCAGGTGGGGTATACGGTGCGTACATGGGCACGCGAACGCTCGACCGGCGCCGCCTCGACAGCCCCCATCGCGACCCGATGCTCGAACGCTTCGGGCAGGCGGTCCGCACCCTGCGCGAGCAGCACGAGCTGACGCGCGACGCCGTCGCCACCCGCTCCGGACTCAGCAGCGTCTACCTCGGCAACATCGAGCGCGGCGAGGTCAATCCGACGCTGCTGACGCAGCTCAAGGTGGCCGCCGGGATAGGGGTCCCGCTCGACGAGATCGTGGCCGCTGCGCTCGCCTCCGAACCCGCCGTCTAGAGCCCCCTCGCGCCGCCGCACCGCAGCGACGCGCGATCCCAGCGACAATAGGGAGTGATGACTTCACCCGCCGCCCCTGACGCACCCACCTCATTCGCCGATCTCGAGCTTCGCGCCGAGCTGCTGGACGCGCTCACGAGACTCGGCTACGAGGAGCCGACGCCGATCCAGCGCGAGGCGATCCCGCCGCTGGTCGAGGGGCGCGACCTGCTCGGCCAGGCGGCGACCGGCACCGGCAAGACGGCGGCGTTCGCGCTGCCGATCCTCGAGCGCCTGTCGCCCGGCCGCCAGACCGTCGAGCCGGCCGCGCTCGTGCTCGTGCCGACGCGCGAGCTGGCGGTGCAGGTGTCGGAGGCGCTGCACCGCTACGGCAAGGCGCTCGGCGCACGCGTGCTGCCGATCTATGGCGGCCAGCCGATCGGCCGCCAGCTCGGTGCGCTGCGGCGCGGCGTCGACGTCGTCGTCGGCACGCCCGGCCGCGTGCAGGACCACATCTCGCGCGGCACGCTGCCGCTGGGGGCGCTCGAGATGGTCGTGCTCGACGAGGCCGACGAGATGCTCGACATGGGCTTCGCGGACGAGATCGAGGCGATCCTCGAGCAGACGCCCGACGAGGCCCAGACGGTCCTCTTCTCGGCGACGATGCCGCCGCGGATCGACCGCATCGCGCGCCGGCACCTGACCGAGCCGGTGCGGATCGAGATCGCGCGCGAGACGCCGGCCGGCGAGTCGCCGCTGGTGCGGCAGACCGCCTACGTCGTCGCGCGGGCGCACAAGCCGGCCGCGCTCGGCCGCGTGCTCGACGTCGAGTCGCCGACGGCGGCGATCGTCTTCTGCCGCACGCGTGACGAGGTCGACACGCTCACCGAGTCGCTCAACGGCCGCGGCTACCGCGCCGAGGCGCTCCACGGAGGGATGACGCAGGAGCAGCGCGACCGCGTCATGAACCGCCTGCGCTCCGGCGCCGCCGAGCTGCTGGTCGCGACCGACGTCGCCGCCCGCGGCCTCGACGTCGACACGCTCACGCACGTCTTCAACTACGACGTCCCCTCCTCCCCCGAGTCGTACGTCCACCGCATCGGGCGCGTCGGCCGCGCCGGGCGCGAGGGTGCGGCGATCACGCTCGCGGAGCCGCGCGAGCACCGCTACCTGAAGTCGATCGAGCGGATCGCCAGAGCGAAGATCCAGATCCAGAAGATCCCGACCGTCGCCGACCTGCACGCGCGCAGGCTGGAGATGACGCGCGCCGCCCTGTCGGAGGTGCTGACCGACGACGCCGGCGGCGAGCACGACCGGCTCGACCGCTTCCGCGTCGTCGTCGAGACGCTGACCGACGAGTTCGACGTGATGGAGGTCGCGCTCGCGGCCGTCAAGCTCGCGCACGAGGCGCTCGGCGGCGGCGGTGACGAGGAGGAGATCCCGGAGCCGCAGCAGAAGCCGTTCAAGGAGCGCCCGCCGCGGCGCGACGGCGACGGCCGCGGTCCGCGCCCGGGCGGCGGCGGTCCCGGCGGCCCGCGCGGCGGCAACCGCGGCCCGAGCGGCCCGACGACGCGCATCTACGTCGGCCTCGGCCGCAGAGTCGGGATGCGCCCGCAGGACCTCGTCGGCGCGATCACCGGCGAGTCGCAGCTGACCGGCCGCGAGATCGGCGCGATCGAGATCCAGGATCGCTTCTCGCTCGTCGAGGTGCCGCTGGAGGCGGCCGACGGCGTGATCGCGGCGCTGCGTGCGAGCACGGTCAAGGGCAAGAGAGCGACCGTCCGCCGCGAGCGCTTCGAGCGCGGCGGCACACCTCAGCAATAGCGGGCTTTTCGGACTCTTGCTGGCGCGTCCGCGCGCCGACCGGACGAATGTTCGGATGCGGTCAAGTTTGTTCGAGAGCTGCCGAAACTGCTGGTAGTTAGAACGCCGGCGTGCCACAGGGGTTCGCGCCGGCGAGCGGTCACGGACGGCCGCGTGCGCGTGCCAAGGAGGTCCCCCTTGAAGGTCAATGTGCGGACGAAGCTGCTCGGCGGCTTCCTCGTACTCGCTGTGCTGATCGCCGCGGTCGGCGCGATCGGCATCTCGAAGATGAACCAGACGCGCGACGACACGAAGCGCTTCAGCACCAACACGGTGCCGGCGCTGCAGTCGATCGGCTACGCGAACGCGATGCTGCACATGTATCGCGAGAACCAGCTCCACTACATCGCGGCGGTCAGCGAGAGACGGCCTGCCGCCAAGTGGGCGAGAAACGCCAGAGCCAGCCTCGAGTGGATGCAGCAGATGCTGGGCGGCGCGAGAGCGGCCGCGCAGACGGACGCCGAGCGCAGAGCGCTCGACACCTTCGCGACCCAGTGGCAGGCGTACGTCGACCAGAGCGCGCCGTACAGACAGCTCGCCGACAGCGGCGACATCGCCGCCGCCTACGCGGCCGTCAACGGCGACGCCTCCGACAGAACGTTCGAGATCGCCCACCTGACGATCGGCGACACCAGCAACATCCTCGTCAGATACTCCAGACAGCGGGCCGAGTCGGCGACCGACACGGTCTCCTCCGGCACGACCCTGATCTTCGTCCTGCTCGTCATCGGCGTCGTCGCCGCGATCGCGATGGCGTGGCTGTTCGCGCGCTGGATCGGCGGCGGCCTGAAGCAGATGCTGAGAGCGGCGAGAGGGATCGCCGAGGGCGACGTCGAGCAGCAGCTGACGATCAGATCGAGCGACGAGCTGGGCCAGACGGCTGCCGCCTTCCGCGAGATGATCGCCTACCTCGAATCGGCCGCCGGCGCCGCGCAGCGGATCGCCAGAGGCGACCTGTCGCAGGAGGTCGTCCCCCACTCGGAGCGCGACGCGCTCGGCGTCGCCTTCGCGGAGATGAACTCGACGCTGCGCGAGGCGCTCGGCGAGCACTCGTCGCTGGAGCAGCTGGTCAAGCGGATGGAGCAGCTCGAGCGCGGCGGCCTCAGCGATCTCGAGCAGGGGCTCGACGCGGTCGCCAGCGGCGACCTCACGCGCGACGCGACGACGGCGACGCAGCCGGTGCAGGCTCCGGGCGGCGGTGATCCGGGTCGTCTGGCGACGATCTTCAACCGCATGCTCGCGAAGGCCGACAGCTCGGTCGACGGCTACAACGCGATGCGCGACAAGGTCGCCGGGATGGTGCGCGAGATCGACCGTGAGGCGGCGAGCGTCTCCGGCGCCTCCCAGCAGGTCGTCTCCGCCTCCGCTGCGACCGGCGGCACGATCGACGAGATCGCGGGCGCGGTCGGCGAGATCTCCTCCGGCGCGCAGCGTCAGGTCGACGCGCTGGAGCGGGCACGCGAGCTGACCAACCACGTCGTCTCGGCGACGCGCGAGTCGGCCGGCAACGCCGAGCAGACGACCGTCGCGGCCGAGCAGGCGCGGCAGGTCGCAGACGAGGGCGCCAACGCGATCGCGCTCGCGACCGACGCGATGCAGGCGGTCCAGTCGTCCTCCGCCGCGGTCACCGACACGATCCGCGAGCTGGGCGCCAAGTCCGACCAGATCGGCGGCATCGTCGACACGATCACCGGGATCGCGGAGCAGACCAACCTGCTGGCGCTGAACGCGGCGATCGAGGCGGCGCGCGCCGGCGAGCAGGGGCGCGGCTTCGCGGTCGTCGCCGAGGAGGTCCGCAAGCTGGCGGAGGAGTCGCAGCAGGCGGCCCGCTCGATCTCGGGCCTGATCTCCGAGATCCAGCGTGAGACCGGTCGCGCCGTCGACGTCGTCGAGACCGGCGCGCGGCAGACGCAGGACGGCGCCGCGACCGTCGAGCAGGCGCGTGACGCGTTCCTGCGGATCGGCACCAGCGTCGACGACATGACGCTGCGGATCGGCCAGATCGCGTCGGCCGTCGAGGAGATCTCGATGACGGCCTCCTCGATGGAGGAGAACATGGCGCAGGTGGTCGCGGTCGCCGAGGAGTCGTCGGCCTCGACCGAGCAGGTGTCGGCGTCGGTGCAGCAGACGGCGGCGTCGAGCCAGGAGCTGGCCGCCTCCGCCAACGGCCTCGCCGACTCCGCGCAGCAGCTGGAGCGGGTCGTCGGCCAGTTCGTGCTGGCCTAGCGAACCTCAGCCCGCGTCGGCCCCGTTCTCGCGGGCGCCGGCGCGGGCTTGCGCGTGCTCGTGCGTGAGCGTCGCCATCGCGGTCAGGATCTCGTCGGCGAGCCGGGCGCCGTCTCTGGAGTGCTCGGGCGTCGCCTGGATCCGCATCACGACCTCGTCGCCGTCGATCTCCTCGACGCCGATGTCGGGCCGGCTGCGCAGCGGGACGGAGATCGCCTGCTCCAGCAGCTCCTGCACGGTCGTCGGCTTGACGGTCAGGTCCAGCCGTGCGCGCAGGTCGACGGAGGCCGGCTCCTTCAGCGGCACGATCGCGGCGCTGAGCACGATGCTGTTGGGGACCATGATGCGGTCCTCGCCGTGCGCGAGCGTCGTGTAGAGCAGGCCGAGCGAGCTGACGACGCCTTCGAGCGTGCCGGCGATGCCGCCGGCCTGCAGGCGCACCCTCTCACCGACGCGGAACGGGCGGGCGCTGAGCAGGACGGTGCCGGCGATCAGGTTGCCGAGCGTCTGCTGCGCGGCGAGACCGATGACGACGGCGGTGAAGGCGCCGCCGACCGCGAGCGTCTCGGGCCGGATGCCGGCGATCCGCAGCGCCGCGACGGTGAAGATCGCGACGGTCGTGAGCCGCAGCAGGAAGCCGACGGTGCCGGCGGTGCCGGGATCCATGCGGCGGAAGAGGTCGGGCGCGATCGCGCGGCCGACGTCACGCGCGAACGCCCAGCCGAGGATCACCAGCGCGATGACGGTGAAGATTCTGACCGGCGTCTCCCAGCCGCTGCCGAAGAGGTCCTCGCGGTAGGAGTAGAGCGCCAGCACGCCGGCCAGCAGCGGCAGCAGCACGAGCGCCTGCCGCCGCGCCCGCTTGACCGCTCTCTGCCCCAGCTGGCGCGCGAGCCCGACCTCCTCCCAGGCGTGGGAGCGGGTCTGCAGCATCCGTTCGAGCGCCTTCTCGCGGCTGCTCTTGAAGCGCTTGATCTGCCTCGGCGACATCCCGCTCCACCATACCCAGCCCGCCGACGGCCTCCCGTTCGATCGCTCAGGCCCCCGGCGCCGGCCGGCACGTCCCCACGCGCCGGCCGGCCAGGCTCAGAAGAGCGACTGCTGCACGGCGGGCGCGCGCAGCCGCAACGGCCGCCGCGTGACGCTCGGCCCATGGTCACGGCCGCCGTTCGCGGTCGTGCCGAAGGCGAGCTGCTGCGGCTCGGCCTCGCGCGCGACCTCAGCCGCGCCCGGCAGCGCGCGCGGCGAGCGCCCGCGCAGGCGGAAGGTCGGCGCCGCCCGCCCGCGGCCGCGCACGAGCCCGGCCAGCCGCGCCCGCTCCTCTCTCGGCGCGTAGGCGCCGCGGGCGTAGAGCCGCTCGTAGCGCTCGACCAGGTCGGGCCGCGAGCCGCGCAGCCAGTCCATGAAGACGCCGCGCACGTCCCCGCGCAGGTGCAGCGCGAGCCCGCCGATCGAGGTCGCGCCGGCCTCCTCGGCGGCGGCCAGCAGCGGCTCGACCTGGTGCGGCTGGTCGTTGATCCCGGGCATCAGCGGCGCGATCAGCACGCCGGTCGGGATCCCCTGCCGATTCAGCTCCGCGACCGCCTCCAGCCGCGCGCGCGGATGCGGCGTGTGCGGCTCGGTCGCCCGCCACGCCTTCTCGTCGAGCGTCGGGATCGACAGCGAGGCGGTGAAGTCGGTCACCGCCGCGATCTCCTTCATCAGCGGCAGGTCGCGCAGCAGCAGCGGCGACTTCGTCAGCACCGAGCAGGGGTTGCGGAAGTCCCGCATCGCCTCCCAGATCCCCGGCATCAGCTTGTAGCGCCCCTCGACCCACTGGTACGGGTCGGTGTTCGTCCCCAGCGCCACGTGCTCCCCCCTCCACCCCGGCCGCGCCAGCTCGATCCGCAGCACCTCCGGCGCGTTCACCTTCACGACGATCTCCCGCTCGAAGTCCCGCCCGGGTCCGAAGTCGAGGTATCTGTGCGTCGGCCGAGCGAAGCAGTTGTGGCTGACGACGCCGTTCGCGATGAAGTCGCCGGTCCCGGTCGTGATGTCGTACAGCGGCAGCTCCAGCCCCAGCGCCTCGACGCTCACGACCCGCCGCGCCCCACCCGTCTTCAGCGCCGCGCCGAATGCCGCGTCGCCGTCCGACCCCAGCAGCTCGTCGTTGGTCGTCAGGTGCGGGCGCTGGCCGGGGCCGGGCTCGTCGCTGACGAACTTCCAGCCGCGGCCGGTGAGGAAGCGGTGGTCGGCGCTGGCGACCAGCTCGGTGCCGTCGGCGAGCGTGACACGATAGGCCGGCTTGACCGTCGACCAGTGGGCGCGCACCTCGGTCTCGACGTAGCGGCGGTAGCGGCCGATCCGCTCGGTGCCGTAGATGCGGTCTCCGACCTGCAGCTCCGCCAGCGGCCGCGTGCTGCCGTCGGCCATCAGGATCGGCGTCGCACCATCCATGCAGTAGACGCACGCATGCGAGCAGCCGCGGTACGGGTTGATCGTCCATCTGAACGGCATCCGCGACTGCGGCGGGACGCGGTTGAGGGCCGATCTGGAGTGGACCTCGTAGAAGCGCATGTCGAGCGCCTCGGGTGCGTCGAAGCGACGCACGACGGCGTCGTCTCTGTAGCCGGGCAGGCGAGTCGCCTCGTCGGCGGTGATCGTGAGGTTGTCCCAACGCATCGAACATATGTTCGCATGCGGGTCGGACGGCTGCAAACCGCAGCGGTCGGTGCGGGCGTGTCAGCGCAGGTCGGGCGGGCGCGGATCGCGCGGGCCGAACTCACGGTGGTGGGCGCGCGACTCGTCGTACCAGGCGACCAGCAGCTCGGCGACCTCGCGCAGACGCGCGCGGCCGTCGTCACCCTCACGCGGATTGACGGCGTGCAGCTCCAGCGACTCCAGGTGGGCGGTCAGCTCGGCGGCGCGAGTGCGGTCGTACAGCTCCTCGGCGATGGCGCGCGCATATTGGTCGTACTCGTTCTCGGCCCACGGAAATGCGATGTCTGCGACACCGATCGGGTCCCAGCGCCACAGCAGCAGCTGCCGCAGCTCACGAAAGCCCGTCTCCTCCCACCACTGCTCGAAGTCCGGTCCCTTGCGCGCCGGCTCGAACCGCC
Source organism: Conexibacter sp. CPCC 205762 (assembly GCF_030646155.1). Classification (GTDB taxonomy): domain Bacteria; phylum Actinomycetota; class Thermoleophilia; order Solirubrobacterales; family Solirubrobacteraceae; genus Conexibacter. The sequence continues at coordinate 458,250 of NZ_JAUTDN010000001.1, read as the reverse complement.
GCTCGTGCGGATCCGGCCACTTGCTCGGTCTGCGGCCTCTACGCCGCGACACGCCCCGGCACCTCGCGCATGTCACGCACGAGCTGGGCGCCGGCGGCGGTGAGCGTCATCGCCGCGTCCTCGGGGCGGGAGCGGCCGACGTAGCCGAGCACGCGCATGCCGGCCGCGCGCGCCCCGCGCACGCCGCTGAGCGAGTCCTCGACGACGATGCAGTCGCCCGGCTCCCAACCGCAGGAGCGGGCGGCGTGGACGTAAAGGTCGGGCGCCGGCTTCGGGCGCGAGACCATCGTCGCGGAGAAGATCCGCTCCGGCGGGAAGAGGTCGGCAAGACCAGTCAAAAAGAGCGTCTGCCTCATTTTGATCACGCGGCCCTGGGACGCGATGCAGGTCTCCCAGCCGAGCGCCTGGACCGCCTCGACCGTCTCACGCGCGCCGTCGACCGGCTCCAGCTCGGCCTCGAACGCCGCCGCGCGACGGGCGAGGAAGTCGTCGAGCCAGCCGTCGGGCAGCGGCGCGCCGCGGCGCAGCTGCACGTCGCGCTCGATCGCCGCCAGCGTCGCGCCGACGTAGACGCGCTCGACCTCGGCCTCGCTCATCGCGACGCCGGCCTCGTTGACGCACTCCCACAGCACGCGCGCCGAGATCGACTCGCTGTCGACGAGCACGCCGTCGCAGTCGAAGATGACGAGACCGGGAGCAGGCATCGGCGAGGGCGGAACTGGGCGGCCGCTCAACGCAGCCCGGCGCCGAGCGCACGCGCGACGAGCGACTCCTCGCCCGTCAGCGTCTGCGAGGTCGCCCGCTCGATGTCGACGTGCACGAAGTCGCCGGCCTGCGCGAGGCCGGTGAAGTTGACGACCTTGTTGTGGCGCGTGCGGCCGCGCAGGCGGGTCGGGTCCTTGCGCGAGGGCCCTTCGACCAGCACCTCCATCGTGCGGCCGACGAACCGCTGCGCGCGCTCGTGCGCGTTGCGCTGGATCGCCTCGACGAGCCGGTCCATCCGCTCGACCTTGACCTCGTGCGGGACCTGGTCGGCGAAGTCGGCCGCCTCGGTGTGGCGGCGGGGCGAGTAGACGAAGGTGAAGGCGCCGTCGTATCTGACCTCTTCGACGAGCGTCAGCGTCTGCTCGAAGTCCTCCTCGGTCTCGCCCGGGAAGCCGACGATGATGTCGGTCGTCAGCGCGACGTCCGGCACGTGCTCGCGCAGCAGCGCGACACGGTCGAGGTAGCGCTCGCGCGAGTAGGTGCGGCGCATCTCCTTGAGGATCCGCGAGGAGCCCGACTGCAGCGGCAGATGGACGTGCTCGCACAGCGAGCGCAGCTCGGCGTGCGCGCGGATCACGTCCTCCTTCATGTCCTGCGGGTGCGGGCTGGTGTAGCGGATCCGCTCGATCCCGTCGATCGCGTCGATCGCGCTCAGCAGCTCGGCGAAGTTCGCGCGCGGGAAGCCGCGTCTGTGCAGGTCGCGGCCGTAGGCGTTGACGTTCTGGCCCAGCAGCGTGACCTCGCTGACGCCCTCCGACGCCATCCGCTCGACGTCGCGCACGAGCGTCTCCAGCGGCCGCGCGACGTCGCGGCCACGCGTCGAGGGGACGATGCAGTAGGAGCACTTCATGTTGCAGCCGACTGAGATCTGCACCCAGCCCTGGAAGTCGCGCGCCCGCTTCTCCGGCAGGTCGCCGGCGAAGCCCTCGAACTCGAAGTAGCCCTGGGCGGTGAGCGAGTCGCTGGTGAGGAACTCGGCCAGCTTGTGGACCTGGCCGGGGCCGAAGGCGACGTCGACGAACGGGAACTGGCGGAAGACCTCGTCCTTGACCGACTGCGCCCAGCAGCCGCCGACGCCGATCACGACGTCGGGCCGCTCACGCTTGCGGCGCTTGGCGTGGCCGAGATGGGCGAGGAACTTGCTGTCGGCCGCCTCGCGGATCGAGCAGGTGTTGAAGAGGATCAGGTCGGCGACCTCGGGATCGGGCGCCTCGGCGTAGCCGATCGACTCGAGCATGCCCTTCATGCGCTCGGAGTCGTGCTCGTTCATCTGACAGCCGAACGTCGTGACGTGATACCGCTTCATCGCTGTCAGAGGGTAGTCATCTCGCGTACTCGACGGCCCGCGACTCGCGGATCACCGTCACCTTGATCTGGCCCGGATACTCCAGCTCTCTCTCGATCTCGCGGGCGATCGCGTGCGACAGCAGCGTCGCGCCGTCGTCGTCGAGCGCGGTCGGCGAGACCATCACGCGGATCTCGCGGCCGGCCTGCATCGCGTAGACCTTGTCGACGCCGTCGTGGCGGGTCGCGATCTGCTCCAGCTCGCGCAGCCGTCTGACGTACTGCTCCAGCGACTCGCCGCGGGCGCCGGGGCGGGCGCCGGAGAGCGCGTCGGCGGCCTGCACGATCACGGCCTCGACCGTCTGCGGCTCGACCTCGTTGTGGTGAGCCTCCATCGCGTGCACGACCGCCTCGGGCTCGCCGTACTTGCGCGCCAGCTCGCCGCCGACGAGCGCGTGCGGCCCCTCGATCTCGTGCGAGACCGCCTTGCCGATGTCGTGCAGCAGCGCGGCGCGGCGGGCGGTCTTCGGCGAGGCGCCCAGCTCGTGGGCCATCATCGCGGCGAGGTTGGCGCACTCGACCGAGTGGGCGAGCACGTTCTGGCCGTAGCTGGTGCGGAACTTGAGCCGGCCGAGCAGCTTGATCAGCTCCGGATCGAGGCCCTGGACCTTCGCCTCGAAGACCGCCTCCTCCCCCAGCTCCTGGACGTGCTCCTCCAGCTCGCCCTTGGCCTGGTAGTACATCTCCTCGATCCGCGCCGGGTGGATGCGGCCGTCCTGCAGCAGCTTCTCCAGCGTCAGCCGGGCGACCTCGCGGCGGACGCCGTCGAAGCCCGACAGCACGACCGCGTTGGGCGTGTCGTCGATGATGAAGTCGACGCCGGTAAGGTTCTCCAGCGCGCGGATGTTGCGGCCCTCGCGGCCGATGATGCGGCCCTTCATGTCGTCGGAGGCGAGCTGGACGACGGAGACGGTCGTCTCGGTCGCATGACCGGCGGCGATCCGCTGCATCACGACGGACAATATGTTGCGCACGCGGCGGTCGGCGTCGCGCTTGGTCTCCTCCTCGATCTGGCGCACGAGCTTGGCCGACTCGTGGCGGACGTCGTCCTCGAGGTCCTTCAGCAGCAGCTGCTTCGCCTGCGAGGCGGTCACGCCGGCGAGCCGTTCGAGCTGGTGCTCGTAGTCGGCGCGGCGTGCGGCGACGGCCGCCGTCTCCGCCTCCAGCGCCGTCGCGCGGTCCTCCAGCCCGCGCTCGCGTCGCACGACGTCGGCGCGCTGCGCGTCGAGCGCCTCCTCCTTGCCCAGCAGCCGTTCCTCGATGCGGACGATCTCGGCGCGGCGCTCGCGCAGCGCCGCGTCCATGTCGGAGGCGACTCTCGCGTTCGCCTCCGCGACATGGGATCCGCCGCGCTTCGCGTAGAGCGCGGCAGCGACCATCAGGCCCACTGCGAGCACTGCTGCCGCGATCACGATTTCCATTGCCGTTCCTCTCCTCACAGCTTCCGCCGAGCGGCGAAAGCTGCAGCTCACAGTCCGTTTGGGTAGCGGCGGACGGGCCGTGCGAGGGGCACGGATCTGACAACCAGGCGCGGCGCTGGCAGCGCCGCCCTTCAGGTGCCGGCTAGGCCGGCGTTCGTGGCGCGCGTTGCTTTCGCAACAGGCCTGCGCACTTCTGCTGTGGTGCAGTCACGGAAGAAGGATCTGGTACCAGGATCAAGGTCATTTGCTGGAGTTTCATGCCCTCGCGGGCCAGTCGTTCGCTGTGCGGGATCGTAGTACCGAGCAACATTCGGCGCAAACTTCGACAGCGTTCGACCGGACCCGAGCGGCGCGGACACGGCGGCGTCGGGTGGGAGAAGGCCGTCGGCGCCTCAGTCGAAGCCCCCGCCGCGCGCGTGGGCGCGGACGAGATCCCAGGCCAGCTCGCTGTCGTATCCCTTGCGGACGAGCACGCCGATCGCGCGCCGCAGCTCGCGCGGATCGTCCTCCAGTACGGGGAATCGCCGCGCCAGCAGCGCCTGTGCGGCCTCGCTCTCGCCCCCGCGCCCGCGCTCGCCGACGACCTCGCGCACGAGCGCCGGCGCGATCCCGAGCGACAGCAGCCTGCGCTCGATCCGGTCGGCCCCCCACTCCTCCAGCAGGCGCTTGTCCTCGGTGAACTCGCGCGCGAAGCGGGCGTCGTCCAGGTATCCCTGGTCGAGCAGGCTGGTCAGCGCCGCCTCGGCCGCCTCCGGCTCGACGCCCTTGGCCTCCAGATGACGGCGCATCTCCAGCTCGGTCCGCGCACGCGGACCGAGATAGCGGAAGGACAGCTCCAGCGCGTGCTGGAGCCGTTCCTCAGCGGTCGTCTCGCTCATGCGCCCGTTGCGGGGCCGTTACCGGACAGTCGACCTATGCGGCAGCCGGCTCCGGCTCGGCCTTCGCGGCCTTCTCGTCGTGCTCGATCGGCGCGACGAGGTCACGGTTGAAGCCGAGCGCGGAGTAGATCTTCTCCTCGATCTCGCGCGCGATCTCGGGGTGCTCCTTCAGGTACCCCTTGGCGTTGTTGCGGCCCTGACCGAGCCGCTCGCCGTCGTAAGAGAAGAACGAGCCCGACTTCGTGACGATGTTGTGCTCGATGCCGTAGTCGATCAGGCAGCCCTCGGTCGAGATGCCCATGCCGAACTCGATGTCGAACTCGGCCTGCTTGAACGGCGGCGCGACCTTGTTCTTGACGACCTTGACGCGGACGCGGTTGCCGACCGCCTCGGTGCCGTCCTTGAGCGTCTCGATGCGGCGGATGTCGAGCCGCTGCGACGAGTAGAACTTCAGCGCGCGACCGCCCGGCTGCGTCTCCGGCGAGCCGAACATGACGCCGACCTTCTCACGGATCTGGTTCGTGAAGAGGCACATCGTCTGCGTGCGGTTGAGGTTGGCGGTCAGCTTGCGCATCGCCTGCGACATCATGCGCGCCTGCACGCCGACGGTCTGGTCGCCCATCTGGCCCTCGAGCTCGGCGCGCGGCGTCAGCGCGGCGACCGAGTCGACCGCGACCATGTCGACCGCGCCGGAGCGGACGAGCATGTCGGCGACCTCGAGCGCCTGCTCGCCGTAGTCCGGCTGCGAGACGAGCAGCTCGTCGATGTTGACGCCGATTCTCTGCGCGTAGAGCGGGTCCATCGCGTGCTCGGCGTCGATGAAGGCGCAGACGCCGCCGAGCTTCTGGGCCTCGGCGATGATGTGGTAGACGAGCGTCGTCTTACCGGATGACTCCGGCCCGAAGACCTCGACGATGCGGCCGCGCGGCACGCCGCCGATCCCGAGCGCCAGGTCGAGCGAGAGCGCGCCGGTGGGGATCGCGTTGACTCTCACGCGAGCGCCCGGATCACCCATCCGCATGACGGTGCCCTTGCCGAACTGGCGCTCAATCTGTGTCAGCGCCCCTTGCAGGGCGGCGTCGCGGGCCTTCGCGGCCTTGTCCTGCTCGCTCATTCCTGGAAGCTCCTCAGTTCACGTCGTATGGCTCGACAAGCTACGCCCCGACCCGGACGGAATACGAACACATGATCGGGTGCGGCCTCCAGCGTAGGCGCATCCGCTGTCACGGCGCTACGCGTGTCTGCACCGATTGCGCACGGCATCCGCGCGCAACTGCGCCAGCTCAGCGCAGCTCGACGCGCGTCACGCGGCGTCGGCTTCCAGCAGCAGTCGCCGGATCATGTGCAGCGCGACCGTCGTCGTGCGGTCGCGGATGTCGAAGCGGGAGCCCGGCAGCGACAGCCTGCGCGTCATCCGCGGCCCGTCTCTCAGCGCGACCGAGACCCACACCAGCCCGACCGGCTTCTCCGGCGTCCCGCCGCCCGGCCCGGCGATCCCGGTGACGCCGACGCCGACGTCGCTGCCGAGCCGCGCGATCGCGCCGCCGGCCAGCTCCTCGGCGACCTCGGAGGAGACCGCGCCGACACGCTCCAGCGTGCCCGCGGAGACTCCCGCCAGCGCTACCTTCGCCGCGTTCGAGTAGACGACCAGCCCGCCGAGCACGTAGGCGGAGGAGCCGGCGCGGTCGGTCAGGCGGCCGGCGAGCAGGCCGCCGGTGCACGACTCGGCGGTCGCGATCGTGCGCGGCGGGTGCGCGACCGCGGCGTCGCCGACGCCGCCGGCGCCGGGGTCGCCGAGCAGCAGGCCGGCGACCTGGGCGTCGATCGTCGCGCCGTCGGTCGCGAACAGCAGCGGCCCGTGGCGGCGCGCGACGTACTGCTCGAAGGCGCCGTAGGCGAGCTCGTCCTCGACCGCGTAGCGGGTCGCGATCTCGATCTCGCCGCGGCGCAGGCAGGTGGTGATCTCCAGCGGGTCGAGCGTCAGCCCGTCGCGCGCGGCGGCGAGCAGCGTCTCGGCGATCTCGGACTCGGGCAGCCCGAACAGGCGCATGATCCGCCACGAGAACGTCCCCGCGCCCGCCGTGGCGGCGCGGAAGGCGTCGGTCGCCACAGCCACGCCCCACATCGGCTGCAGCTCGCGCGGCGGGCCCGGCAGCACGACGACGGTCGGCCCGTCCGCCCCGGCGTCGCCGTCGGCCGACGGCGGCACGACCAGCCCCGGCGCGGTCCCGACCGGCTCCAGCACGGTCGCCCCGGCGGGCACGAGCGCCTGCTTGCGGTTGGAGCGCAGGACGGCCTCGCGATCGAGGTCGGGCCAGCGCGACAGCAGCGGTCTCAGGATCTCGGCGATGCGCCCGAACAGCGCCTCGTCGAGCTGCAGCGACCGCCCCTGGAACTGCGCCACGACCTCGCCGGTGAGGTCGTCGGCGGTCGGGCCGAGGCCGCCGCTGGTGACGATCAGCGCGACGCCCTCGTCGGCGAGGAATCTGAGCGCGCCGCGCAGGTCCTCGGGCCGGTCGCCGACGATCACGATCTGCGCCGCGTCGACGCCCAGCTCGCGCAGCCGCTCCGCCAGCCAGGGGCCGTTGCTGTCTCTGATGATCCCCTGCAGGACCTCGGTCCCGGTGACGACGATGCCGGCGCGGGGGCTCATGTGCACGTCGGCAGCTGGTCGCCGCTGATCGGCGTCGCGCCTCTGGTCGTGATCGCGAAGCCGACCGCCTCCGAGGAGGCCGGCACGGAGACGGCTCTGCCGTTGACTCTCATCACGACGTTGGAGTTGCCGAGCGTCAGCCGCATCGATCTCGCTCTCTGCAGCGGGACCGCCTGGCCGGCGGCGAAGGTCTGGCCGGGGATCAGCACTCTGTCGTCCTGATCGACGAGGCAGACGTAGACGTCGCCGCTCGGTATCAGCCGCAGGCCGGCGAGCGTCGGCGCCGCCGCTCTTCTCTGCGTCTGCGCGCCTGTGCCGCCGCCGCTCGCCGCTCTTCTGCCGCCGCCTCTTCTGGCGATCGGCTGCGTCTCGGTCGGCGTCGTGTTCGAGCCCTTGTCGTCTCTGCCGCGCGTGCCGATGAAGTAGAGCGCCGCGACGAGGATCACCAGCAGGCCGACGGTTATCGCCCAGCGCGGCGCGCCGCCGCCACCCCCGCCTCCGCCGCGCGGGCTGGTGCGGTTGCCGCGCCGGTCGCGCGCGAGACCGGGGCTGACGGTCCGCAGCTCCTGCTCGCTCGGGCGCTCGTAGCGGAGCTTGTACTCCTCCACCAGCGAGCGCGAGTCGATCCCGAGATAGTCGGCGTAGGTGCGGATGAAGCTCTTCGCGAAGGTCGAGCCCGGCAGCAGCTGCCATTCCTCGTTCTCGATCGCGCGCAGGTACTTCGCGCGGATCTTCGTCGCCAGCTCGACCTCGGTGATGTCGATCCTGGCGCGCATTCGCGCCTCGCGGAGAGTTGGGCCGATCTCAGGCATTCGAGCCGAAGGCTATCGACCGAACGCCTTCGGCAGCGGGGAAAATCGTGCAGACCGCGAGCCGCTCAGGAGAGCGTCGGCTCGTCGTCCGCTGCTCCGGAAGACGGTGTGGGCAGCGGGATCTGGTCGCCCGGACGCTCACCCGGCGGCGGACCCGCTCTCTCGGCGAGCGCGACGAGGATCCGCGGCACGTCGGACTCGGTGATCAGCACCTGGCGCGGCTTGCTGCCCTCGTAGCCGGAGATGATCCCGCGCCGCTCGAGCATGTCGATCAGGCGGCCGGCGCGCGTGTAGCCGAGCCGCAGGCGGCGCTGCAGCATCGAGGTCGAGGCGGTCCCCATCTGCGCGACGAGGCCGATCGCCTCCTCCAGCAGCGGATCCTCGTCGGGGTCGAAGCCGTCGTCGGCGCTCTGCTCCTCCGCCGCGGCGTCCTCGTCCTCGACCTCCTCGAGCAGGTCGTCGCGCAGCTCCGGCTCGCCCTGTCTGCGCCACGATTCGGTCAGCTTGGCGATCTGGTCCTCGTCGACGTAGGCGCCCTGGATCCGCTGCAGCTTCGAGGAGCCGACCGGCGAGAACAGCATGTCGCCCTGGCCCAGCAGCGACTCGGCGCCGTTCTGGTCGAGGATCACGCGCGAGTCGGTCTGCGACGAGACCGCGAAGGCGATCCGCGACGGCACGTTCGCCTTGATCATGCCGGTGATCACGTCCACGCGCGGCGACTGCGTCGCCAGCACGAGGTGGATGCCGACGGCGCGCGCCTTCTGCGCCAGGCGGATGATCGAGTCCTCGACGTCGGCCGGGGCGACCATCATCAGGTCGGCCAGCTCGTCGATCACGCAGAGGATGTACGGCAGGCGCGACTCGCCGCGCTCCTCGCGCCGTCTGTTCAGCTCCGGCAGCGAGCGCGTGCGCGCGAGCGACATGATCCCGTAGCGCTCCTCCATCTCCTTGACGAGGTTCTGGAGCGCGTTGGCGGCCTTGCGCGGGCTCGTGATGACGGGCGTCAGCAGGTGCGGAATCGACTCGTAGTGGTTCAGCTCGACCTGCTTGGGGTCGACCAGCACGAGCTTGACCTCGCGCGGGTCGGCGTGCAGCAGGATGCTCGACAGCATCGCGTTGACGCAGCCGGACTTGCCGGCGCCGGTCGTGCCGGCGACGAGCAGGTGCGGCATCTTCGCGAGGTCGACGCCGATCGCGCGGCCGGCGACGTCCTTGCCGAGCCAGACGGTCAGCGGCGACCAGTCCGACGGCGGCTCCTGGAAGACGTCGCCGAGGTGGACGATCTTGCGCTTCGCGTTGGGCACCTCGACGCCGACCGCCTGCTTGCCGGGGATCGGCGCGAGGATGCGCACGTCGGTGGCGGCGAGCGCGTAGGCGAGGTCGTCCTTGAGGTTGGCGACTCTGCCGACTCTGGTGCCGGGTGCGAGCCGCAGCTCGTAGCGCGTGATGTGCGGGCCGGCGACCATGCCGACGACCTTCGAGTCGATCTTGAAGTGCTCCAGCGCCTCGACCAGCTGCGCGGCGATCTTCTCCTGGCCGGCCGTGTCGGGGCGCGTCTGCTCGGCGGTCGAGCGCTTCAGGAAGCGGCTGCTGGGGACCTGCCAGACGAAGTCGGGGCTGTCGGTGACAGAGGCGCGGTAGCGGCCCTGCGGCGTCAGGTCGGCCGGGTCGACGGGCTCGGTCGGCCCGGTCGTGACGCCCGGCTCGTCGGGCTCCTCCAGCTCCAGCTCGGGTATCTCGGCCTCGTCGGCCGCGACCGGCTCGTCTGCGTCGTCGTCCTCGTCGTCGGGCGTCGCGGCGAGCGCCGCTGAGGCCGCGAAATCGGCGGTGTCGCCGTCGTCGGGCTCGTCGTAGTCGATCGGGGCCAGCGGCGCGGGCGCGAGCGTCGGCGCGTCGTCCTCGTCGCCGAACAGGTCGGGGTAGCGCTCGGCGCCGTCGAGCGACGGGGCGTCGCCGGGAGTGGCGCGCACGACCAGCCTCGCCGGCTCCAGCTCGGGCGGCGTCAGCAGCTCGGGCACGTCGGGATCGGTGGAGGCGGCGAGCACCGCGTCGTCGTCGGCGGCGACGATCGTCTTGCGTCTGCGGGCCGCTCTTCTCGGCGCCGGCGGCGGCTCCTCGTCTTCATAGGAGCGGCGTGCCGGCGCGAGCGTGCGGCTCGTCTCGGCCGCCTGCTGCAGCACGCTGGCGATCGTGACGCCGCTCAGCAGCACGAGCGCGGCGAGGAACAGGAAGATCGCGATGATGTGCGCGCCGACGTCGGAGAAGAGCGTCGAGGCGACCCAGTAGAGCGCCTCGCCGATCGCGCCGCCGCGCTCCTTGATCACGTCGGCGTCCCACATGTCGTTGCCGGGGCGACCGCCGCCGCCGAGGCCGAGCGTGCCGGCCGCGAGCGACAGCTCGACCGCGCCGAAGAGGCACCAGACGCCGGCCCGCAGCGGCTTCACGCTCGGGATCAGCGTGCGCGCGATCACCAGCACGCCGCCGATCACGAGGCCGATCGGAGCCGCGTAGGCGACGCGCCCGAACAGCAGCATCAGCCCGTCCCGCAGGCCGTCGCCGACCTGGCCGCCGGCCGAGCCGGCGTACATCACGAACGCGAGGAAGATCCCCAGCGCCGCGAGCCCGAGTCCGAGCAGGTCGATCTGGTGCGGCGCGAGCTGCGGCAGCCCGAGGCCGGGAGCGGATGAACGGCGCGCGCGAGCGCGCGAGCGGGATCTCGACGATCTCGTGGGTCTACGGCGGCTGGTTCTGGCCATCTTCGGTGCGTGCTTCGACGCGGGGCGCATAACCCCTGCCGGGAGTAACGAATCGCTAAAAACCCGCGCGGAGCTGGCCTTTCCCGACTAGCATCCGTGTATGAGCGATTACGCCCGCCCCGCCCGCGTGCTCGTCGTCGAGGACGATGACGAGATCGCCCAGGTCCTGCAGCGCTCGCTGCGCATGGAGGGCTACGACGTACGCACCGCCGCGGACGGCGTCACGGCGCTCGACGAGGCGCACTCCTTCCTGCCCGACCTCGTGATCCTCGACCTCGGCCTGCCGAAGCTCGACGGGATCGACGTCGCCAAGACGCTGCGCAGAGGCGACGACGTGCCGATCCTGATGCTGACCGCGCGCGACGCGCTCGAATCGCGCGTCGAGGGCCTCGACGCCGGCGCAGACGACTACCTCGTCAAGCCGTTCGAGCGGCAGGAGCTGCTGGCGCGCCTGCGCGCGCTGCTGCGGCGCCGTCCCCCGCGCGGCTCGGCGCCGCTGACGGTCGGCGACCTGCGCCTCAACCCGGACACGCACGAGGTCCACCGCGGCGAGCGCTCGATCGAGCTGACGCAGCGCGAGTTCGAGCTGCTGGAGTACCTGATGCGCAACGAGCGGATCGTGATCTCGCGGCAGCGCCTGCTCGACGAGGTCTGGGGCTATGACCCCTTCTCGACGACGAACACGATCGAGGTGTTCGTCTCCAATCTGCGACGGAAGCTGGAAGCGGACGGTGAGCCTCGACTCCTCCATACGATCCGCGGCGCAGGCTACGTACTCCGCGTACCGTAGGGTCCCGATCCGCTGGCGGCTCGCCGGCGGATCGGCCGCGCTGACGTTCGTGATCCTCTGCGGCTTCGCCGTCATCGTCGGCTTCCTCACGACGCGCCAGATCGGGATCCAGTTCAAGGACTCGGTCAACAGAACGGCCGACGCGCTGGCGACGTACGCGAACGGGCGGATCGGCTACGACGCGGCGACCGGCGCGGCCAACTGCGGCCAGCTCGGCGCGCTCGCGACCGGCGAGAGCGGCAAGCTGACGGTCTACAACGACAGCCGCGGCGGCGAGATCATGTGCTTCTACGGCAGCAGCCAGCGCGCGGTCTTCAAGCCCCAGGGCACCTATCCGCGCGACGAGAGCGGCTACCGCGTCACCGCCAGGTGGGTGACGCTCAACAACGGCGTCGAACGAGCGCTGATCATCTACGGGCGCCCGCTGTCGGCGACGAAGGCGACGATCGCGAAGGTCCGCTTCTTCATCGTCTTCGGTGTGCTCGGCGGCGCCGCGCTGGCGCTCGCCGCCGGCCTCTTCGTCGCTCGCCGCGCGATGGCGCCGATCGCCGAGCTGACCGCGACCGCGCGCGAGATCGGCCGCACGCGCGACCCCTCGCGCCACATGCCCCAGCAGGGCTCCGACGACGAGGTCGGCGAGCTGGCGGCGACGCTCGAGGAGATGCTGCAGGCGCTCGACCGCGCTCAGAGCGAGACGGAGGCGACGCTGGCGCGCCAGCGCGAGTTCGTCGCCGACGCCTCGCACGAGCTGCGCACGCCGCTGACGAGCGTGCTCGCGAACCTGGAGCTGCTGGAGGAGACGCTGGAGGGCGACCAGCGCGACGCGGCCGCCTCCGCCCTGCGCTCCTCGCGGCGGATGCGGCGGCTGGTCGCCGACCTGCTGCTGCTGGCGCGCGCCGACGCCGGCCGCGTCGTCCCGCACGTCCCGCTCGACCTCGGGCAGGTGCTGGTCGAGGTCGCGGGCGAGCTGGAGCCGCTGGCCGCGAGCGCCGACCACGAGTTCTCGATCGACACCAGCGCCGAGGGCACGCTCGTCTCCGGCGCGCGCGACGAGCTGCACAGAATGGCGCTCAACCTGGTCGAGAACTCGCTTCGTCACACGCCGCCCGGCACCCACGTCCACGCCGCGCTGCAGCACGTCGGCGACGAGGTCGTGCTGACCGTTCAGGACGACGGCCCGGGGATCCCCGAGCCGCTGCGCGAGAAGCTGTTCGAGCGGTTCGTGCGCGGCGGCGGCGACCGCGCGCCGTCAGGCTCCGGCCTCGGCCTCGCGATCGTGCGCGCCGTCGCCCGCTCGCACGGCGGCGACGTGACCGTCGACGAGACGCCCGGCGGCGGCGCCCGCTTCGTCGTGCGGCTGCCGGCGGCCAGCCAATTAGCAGTCGCGTGAGCGTGTTTCGCTCACGTGACTGCGGCTAGACCTCGACGACGACCGGCAGGACCATCGGCCGGCGCTTCAGCTTGTCGTAGACGAAGCCGGCGAGGTCGTCGTGCAGCTGCTGCTGGATCAGGTCGACCTCGCGCACGCCGTCTCTGGCGGCCTGCGCGAGCGAGTCCTCGATCGCGCCGCGGATCTCCTCGATCAGCTCGTCGGCCTCCGCCACGAACGGCACGCCGCGGAAGATCACCTCCGGCGGCACGACCGACTGGCCGTTCTGCTCGGAGACGGTCGCGACGACGATGAAGATGCCGTCGGCCGACAGCATTCTGCGGTCGCGCAGGGCGACGTCGGCCGGGTCGCCGATGTCGACGCCGTCGACGAAGACCATGCCGCTCTGGACCTTGTCGCCCCAGCGGGCGCCGCGCTCGCTGATGTCGAGCGGCAGGCCGTTCTCGCCCTGGAAGATGTTCTCCGGGTCGATGCCGACCTGCTCGGCCAGCTCGGCGTGCAGGTGGATCCGCTTGAAGTCGCCGTGCATCGGCAGCACGTATCTCGGCTTCGTCAGGTTGAGCATCAGCTTCAGCTCCTCCCGATAGCCGTGGCCGGAGGCGTGGACCGGCGCGTCGGCGGTCGTGATCACGTCGCAGCCGATGTGGTAAAGCCGGTCGATCGTCTCGTTGACCGCGCGCTCGTTGCCGGGGATCGGCGTCGCCGAGAAGACGACCGTGTCGCCCTCGCGCAGCTTCACCTGGCGGTGGTCGTTGTGCGCCATCCGCCGCAGCGCGGAGAGCGGCTCGCCCTGGGAGCCGGTCGAGATGATCACGATCCGCTCGTCCGGGAAGTCGTCGATCTCGCGCGGCTGGATCAGCATCCCCTCGGGCACCTCGATGTGCCCGAGCGAACGGCCGATGTTGACGTTCTTGCGCATCGATCGGCCGACGAGCGCGACCTTGCGGTTGAGCGCCGAGGCGGCGTCGACGACCTGCTGGACGCGGTGGATGTTGGACGCGAACGAGGTCACGACGATGCGGCCCTCGCAGCGGCTGAAGACCTCTTCGAGGTGCGGGCCGACGCCTGCCTCCGACGGCGAGAAGCCGGGCCGGTCGGCGTTGGTCGAGTCGCCGCAGAGCAGCAGCAGGCCCTCTCTGCCGAGCTCGGCGAGCCGCTGCATGTCGGCCGGGCGGCCGTCGACCGGCGTCTGGTCGAACTTGTAGTCGCCGGTCAGCAGCACGGTCCCGAGGTCGGTCGTGATCGCGACCGCGTTCGAGTCCGGGATCGAGTGCGTCATGTGGATCAGCTCGATGTCGAACGGACCGGCCTCGATCGTCTCGCCGTCGTGGACGTCCTCCAGCTCGACGTCTCTGATGCGGTGCTCGTCCAGCTTCGAGCGCGCCATCGCCATCGCCAGCGGGCCGCCGTAGACCGGCGGCGCGTCCTCGACGCCCAGCTCGCGCAGGACCCACGGCAGCGCGCCGAGATGGTCCTCGTGGCCGTGCGTGATGACGATCGCCTCGATGTCCTCGACGCGGTCCTTCAAGTACGTGAAGTCGGGCAGCACGAGATCGATCCCGAGCTGCTCCGCGGTCGGGAAGCGCAGGCCCGTGTCGACCACGACGATGCGGCCGTCGTACTCGACGACCGTCATGTTCTTGCCGATTTCGCCCAGGCCGCCGAGCGGCAGGACGCGAAGCGTTCCGTTGCTCACGCGGACGCCGTCGCCAACAGGCCGAGCCGCTCGAGCGCGCTGCGGACGACGGCCGTCTCCTGCTCGTCGGCGTCGACGAGCGGCAGCCGCAGGCCGCCGACGTCGTGGCCGAGCAGGTTGAGCGCCGCCTTGACCGGGATCGGGTTGGTCGTCACGCCCATCGCCGCGTAGACCTCCTGCAGCTGCTCGTCGATCTCACGCCGCTTCTCCGGTTCGTCGACCATCCGCCGCATCTGCTCGCCGACGACGTGGCTGGCGACGCAGATGCCGCCGGCGCCGCCGAGGTCGAGCACGTCGGCGAGCATGTCGTCGTTGCCGGCGTACAGCTCGAGCCCGTCGACCATCGCGAGGTTGTCGGGGTTGGCCTGCTTGACGGCGACGATGCCGTCGATCTGGGCCAGCTCCGCGAGCAGGTCGTTCGGCATGTCGGTGCCCGTTCGCGTGGGGATGTTGTAGAGCACGATCGGCTTGTCGGTCGCTCTCGCGCACGCCGCGAAGTGGGCGACGATCCCGCGCCGGTTCGGGCGGTTGTAGTACGGCGTGACGTGCAGCAGCGCGTCGGCGCCGAGCGCGGTCGCCTTCTCCGTCAGCTCGATCGCGTGACGGGTGTCGTTGGAGCCGACGCCGGCGACGACGGTCGCGCGGCCCTTCAGCTCGTCGGCGACCAGCTCGATGACGCGCAGATGCTCCTCGTCGGCGAGTGTCGCGGCCTCACCCGTCGTGCCGCAGACGACGAGGCCGTCCGAACCGTGCGCGACGAGGTGATTCGCGAGGCGAACGGTTCTCTCCTCGTCGACGCGCAGCTGTGCGTCGAACGGAGTGACCATCGCAGTGAGAATTGCTCCCAGCCCTGACATGCGTTCGATCATTATCGCAAGGTGGGCCGCGAGACGCCCCGTCCCCATCGGGCGCCGCCGCGCCGGCAGCACCAGCAGTCAGCGTTTCAGCGCGTCGGTGAAGCGCCGCGGGACGCGGGGAGAGCCGATCCGCCCCTCCTCCCAGAGCGAGATCACGACCAGCTCGCCGTCACCGTGACGGCAGACGAAGACGAGGTCGCGGTCGACGAGATCGCGCACGTAGAGCGAGCCGCGGGAGCGCGTCGCGCCCGGCGGCGCGTCCTCGCTGGCCCGTCCGGCTTCCAGCGCCCGCCGCACCCGCCCGACGATCTCCGGTCTCGGGTCGAGCGCGCCGGTGCGCGTCCCGACGCGCTGGCGGAAGCGCTCGACGGCGTGGTCGGTGACGGCGATCAGCACCCGCCTCACGGTAGCGGGGACGGTGCCAGCAGCTCGTCGTGCTCGCGCGGGTCCCACGTCTCCGCGACGGCGCGGTCGGGGTCGGCCGGGCCGAGCTGGCCGACGACGTCGAGGCCGCTGGCGCGCAGCAGCTCGACCGCCTCCAGCAGCCAGCCGCGCGCGGCCAGGTCGTCGCCGGCGACCAGCAGCGTGAACTCGGCCGGACCGCGGGCGACGCGGGCCAGCAGCGATCGACGCAGCGCCGCCGGCGTGGCCGCGGGCGCGGTGACGACGAGCACGTGACGGGTCGGCTGCGGCAAGCGCTGCTGTCCTCCGGTTCGTCAGCGGACTGCGAACCGGAGGATAGCGAGGCAAAAAGCCCTACAGCAGGTGTTCCAGCCCGACCAGCGGGCTGTCGGCGATCGCGCCGACTCTGCGCACGGCGAGCAGCACGCCGGGCATGAACGAGACGCGGTCGACCGTGTCGTGGCGGATCGTCAGCGTCTGCCCGAGGTCACCGAGGATGACCTCCTGGTTGGCGACCATGCCGGGCAGCCGCACCGAGTGGATCGGCGGCGCCTCTCCCCCGGTCGCCGCGGCCATCAGCTGCGCGGTGCGCGCCGCGGTGCCGCTCGGCGCGTCGAGCTTTCTGTCGTGGTGCAGCTCGATGATCTCCGCCTTCGCCATGTGTCTGGCGGCCTCGGCGGCGAACTTCATCATCAGCACCGCGCCGATCGCGAAGTTGGGCGCGAAGAAGACGTTCGCCGTGCTCTTCGCGCTCGCCTCGCGCAGCGGCTCGATGTCGAAGCCGGTCGTCCCGATCACGACGTGGACGCCCGCGTCGAGGCATTCGAGCGCGTTCGCCAGCGCGGTGTCCGGCTGCGTGAAGTCGACGACCACGTCGGCGGCGCCCAGCACCTCGGCGAGCGAGGTCCCGAGCGCCGGATCGGCGCGGCCGGTCAGCTCCATGTCGTCGGCGCCGGTGACGGCGTCGCAGACGGTCGATCCCATCCGGCCGGCGGCGCCGGCGACAGCGACTCGAATCACTCAGACTCCTGCGGGTTCGGGGGCGAGCGGGCCGAGCGCCGCTCTGAAGACGTCCTCGTCGGGGCCGATGCCGGCGGTCGACAGCTTCGCCGGGTCCAGCAGCTCCGCCGTCAGCTCCGCGATCGTGTCGCGGTCGACGGCGTCGATCTTCTCGACCACCTCGTCGACCGACAGCAGCGGCATGCCCGTCAGCACGGCCGAGCCGAGCCGGTTCATGCGCGCGCCCGTCGACTCCAGCGACAGCACGATGCGGCCCTTCAGGTTCTCCTTCGCGCGCTCCAGCTCCTCGTTGCTGGACGGGTCGCGCTGCAGCCGCTCCAGCTCCTGTGCGACGACCTCGAGCGCGGGCGCGAGGTTGTCGGCGCGGGTGCCGAGGTAGAGGCCGACCTGGCCGGTGTCGGAGAACTGCGCGGTGTACGAGTAGACCGAGTACGCCAGGCCGCGTCTCTCGCGCACCTCCTGGAAGAGGCGCGAGGACGACGTGCCGCCGAAGAGCGTGTCGAGGACGCGCAGCGCGTAGCGCCGCTCGTCGTCGCGCGCGATCCCGGGCCCGCCGAGGCAGACGTGGTACTGCTCGGTGTCCTTGCGCTCGAAGACGACGCGCGGCGTCAGCCCGCTCGGCGCCGGCGGCGCCTGCGGCGCGTCGGCGCTGCGGCCGCCGTTGGGCACGCGCGTCGCGGCCAGCTCGACGAGCGCGTCGTGGTCGACCGCGCCGGCGGCCGAGATGACGACGTTCGACGCCACGTAGCGGCTGGCGTGGAACGCTCTGATCGCCTCGATCGGCGTTCTCGCGACGACGTCGGCGCTGCCGATGATCGAGCGGCCGAGCGGATGTCTGCCGAAGACGGCCTCGCCGAGCACGTCGTAGACCTTGTCCTGCGGGTCGTCCTCGTACATCGCGATCTCTTCGAGGATCACCTCGCGCTCGCTGTCGACGTCGTCGATGCGCGGTCTGAAGACCATCTCGCTCATCACGTCGAAGGCGACGTCGAGGTGCTCGTCGATCACGCGCGAGTAGACGGAGGTCGTCTCCTTGCCCGTGCCGGCGTTCAGCTCTGCGCCCATGCCGTCGAAGATCTGGTCGATCTCCAGCGACTGGTATCTGGCGGTGCCCTTGAAGAGCAGATGCTCGATCAGGTGCGAGAGACCCGCCTGGGAGTCGTCCTCGCCCCGCGAGCCGGTGCCGATCCAGTAGCCGAGCGAGACGGACCGGACGGAGGGCATCGCCTCCGTCACGATCCGGACGCCGGATTCCAGCTCGGTGATTCTGTGATCACTCATGAGAGATGCCGCGAACCGCCCCCGGCGCGCCGCGCTGCGGCGCGCCGGAGTGCAGTTCGCAAGCTGACTGGATCAGCCGCGGTCCGGATCGCGGTCGCGGCTGCCGCGCCCGCGGTTGCCGCCGTTGCCGCGGTCCTCACGGCCGCGGCCGCCACCGCCGCGACCCTCGCGACGGGCGCCGCGGTCGCGCGGCGGACGGTCGCCGCCGCGGTCCCCGCCGCCGTTGCCGCCGCTGGCGGAGGCCGCCTTCAGCTCCTCGACCGTCTTGCCCGCGACGTCCGGGTCCTCGGCGAGGCGCAGGCCGATGCGGCCGCGCTCACGGTCGACCTCGAAGACGCGCACCTTGATCTCGTCGCCCTTGTTGAGGACTTCCTCGACCGTGTCGACGCGTCTGCCGGGCGAGATGTTCGAGATGTGCAGCAGGCCGTCGTTGCCCTTGGCCAGCTCGACGAACGCGCCGAAGGTCGTCGTCTTGACGACCTTGCCGTTGAATTCGTCGCCGACCTCGACCTCCTTGGTCATCGTCCGGATGCGCTCGGCGAGGGCGTCGCCCTGCTCGCCGTTCTGCGCGTAGACGAGCACCTGGCCCTCGTCGTTGACGTCGATCTGGGCGCTGAACTCCTCGGACAGGCCGCGGATCGTCTCGCCGCCCTTGCCGATCAGCAGGCCGATCTTGTCGGGGTCGATCTGGACGGTCGCGATCCGCGGCGCCCACTTCGACAGCTCCTCGCGCGGGGCCGACAGCGCGTCGGCCATCTTGCCGAGGATGAAGGTGCGACCCTCCTTCGCCTGCGACAGCGCGTCACGCAGGATGTCGAAGGTCACGCCCGTGATCTTGATGTCCATCTGCAGGGCGGTGATGCCCTCGCTGGTGCCGGCGACCTTGAAGTCCATGTCGCCGAGGTGATCCTCGATGCCGGCGATGTCGGAGAGGACGATGTAGTCGTCGCCCTCCTTGATCAGGCCCATCGCGATGCCGGCGACCGGCCGCTTGAGCGGCACGCCCGCGTCCATCAGCGACAGCGACGAACCGCAGACCGACGCCATCGACGACGAGCCGTTGGACTCGAGGATGTCGGAGACGACGCGGATCGTGTAGGGGAACTCCTCGATGCTCGGCACCATCGGCACGAGCGCGCGCTCGGCGAGCGCGCCGTGGCCGATGTCACGGCGCTTGGGGCCGCGCATGAAGCCGGCCTCGCCGACCGAGAACGGCGGGAAGTTGTAGTGGTGGAAGTAGTACTTTCTGGTCTCCAGGCCGAGCGTGTCGAGGCGCATCTCCTCCCGCGTCGTGCCCAGGGCCGCGGTCGACAGCGCCTGCGTCTGGCCGCGCGTGAAGAGCGCGGAGCCGTGCGTGCGCGGCGTGACGCCGACCTCGATCGTGATCGGCCGGATCTCGTCGGCTCTGCGGCCGTCCGGACGCTTCTTTCTGATCGCGATCCGCTCGCGGATGATCTGCTTCTCGAGCTTGTCGAAGGCGAGCTGGACGGCCGCGCGCTGCTCGGCGTCGTCCTCGTCGGCGGCGTATCTCGCGAAGACCTCTTCCTCGACCGCCTTCGTCGCCTCCTGGCGCTCCAGCTTGTCGACGACGCCGGTCGCTCTGTCGAGCTTTCTGCCGTGCGATCTCGTGATCTGTCTCAGCAGTCTCGCGTCGACCGACGGGACCTCGACCTCGGACTTCGCCTTGCCGGCCTTTCTGGCCAGCTGCCACTGCAGTCTGCAGAGCTTCTTGATCGCCGAGTGGGCGATGTCGAGCGCGTCGAGGATCTCCGCCTCGGGGATCTCGTTGGCGCCCGCCTCGACCATCAGGATGGCCTCTTCGGTGCCCGCGACGATCAGGTCGAGATCGGTGTTCTCGAGCAGATCCTCTTCGTTCGGGTTCACGACGAAGTCGCCGTTGACCTTGCCGATGCGCACCGCGCCGACCGGCTGCGGGAACGGGATGTCGGAGATCATCAGGGCCGCCGAGGCGCCGTTCATCGCGAGGATGTCGTACGGGTTCTCGTGGTCGACCGAGAGCGTCAGCGTGACGAGCTGCGTCTCCCGGCGCCAGCCCTTGGGGAACAGCGGGCGGATCGGACGGTCGACCATGCGGGCGACGAGCGTCGCCTTCTCACCGGCGCGACCCTCGCGCTTGAAGAACGAGCCGGGGATCTTGCCCGCGGCGTACTGACGCTCTTCGACATCGACCGTCAGGGGAAGGAAATCGACGTCGCGGAGGTTGCCCGCGGTCGCCGTCGACAGAACCATCGTGTCGCCCGAGCGGACGACGACTGCGCCAGAGGCCTGCTTGGCCATGCGACCGGTCTCGAACGAGATCTCTCTTCCAGCGATCTCGACGGAAAGCCGCGTAACGGCGTCAGACATATATGTGTTTTCCCTTCTGCTCCGCCGTTCGGTAGGCGGAGAGCTTGCGTCTTTTCGATACGGAACCCATCCATCGTAGCGATCTGCCCGCAAATTGCCTGCGTATCTCGGCTATGACCGTCCACGTCCTGACGCGCGAGCAGACGCTTCCCGGATCGCCTGACACCGTCTTTCCCTTCTTCGCCGCAGCCCGCAACCTCGAAGCGATCACGCCCCCGTGGCTCGGCTTCCAGGTCACCACCCCGGAGCCGATCGCGATGGCGCCGGGAACGCTGATCGACTACCGCCTGCGGCTGCACGGGCTGCCGCTGCGCTGGCGCACGCGGATCGCCGCATGGGAGCCGGGCGAGCGCTTCGTCGACGAGCAGCTGAGCGGCCCCTACGCGCTCTGGCACCACACGCACGAGTTCACGCCGGCGCCCGCCGCGCCCGGCGGAGAACCGCGGACCGCGATGCGCGACACCGTCCGCTACGCATTGCCGCTCGGCCCGCTCGGCGAGCTGGCGCACCGGATCCTCGTCAGACGCGACCTCGACCGCATCTTCGACTTCCGCGCCGCGACGGTCGCGCGGCTGCTCAGCCCAGGCGGCTGATCAGCGCGTCGGTCGGCAGCCCGGGATGGGCGACGCCGTCGAGGAAGAGCGTCGGCGTCGTCGCGACGCCGGCGCGCACGCCGGCGGCGAAGTCGCGTCTGACGCGGGCGATCGTCGCCTCCGCGCGGCGGTCGGCGTCGAAGCGGCCGACGTCGAGCCCGAGCTGCTCGGCGCGCGCCCACAGGTGCGGGTCCTCCAGCCGCCCCTGGTCGGCGAACAGCAGCGCGTGCATCTCCCAGAAGCGGCCCTGCAGCGCCGCCGCCTCGGCGGCGCAGGCGGCCGCCCACGCGCGCGGATGCTTCGATCTGACCGGGAAGTGGCGGAAGATCCGCCGCGCGCCGGCAGCGCGCAGCCGCTGTTCGAGCACCGCGCAGTACGGGCACTCGTAGTCGGCGTAGACGATCGCCAGCGGGCGGTCGGACGGGCCGTCGAGGTGGTCGTCGGCCTGCGGGCCCGGCAGCGGGGCGCTGCCGTAGTCAGTCACCTGACGCCGCGATCGTCGTGGCTGGCAAGGACGCAGGGAGCGACGTGGGCGCTGGCCCACGAGCGACCGAGGACGCCGCCAGGCGCGGCGAGGGCAAGTCAGGCCGCGAGGCCGTCGAAGATGAGGTTTGCGCCGGGCAGGTCACCCGGCGACGGCGCCTGGTAGCTCCACTTCACGACGCCGTCGGAGTCCACGATCACCAGGGCGCGCTGCGGGAAGCCGCCCTCGTGCAGGACGCCGAAGGCCGCGCTGGTGGCGCCCTTCGGCTCGAAGTCCGACAGCTGCTCGATCGTGACGCCGAGCTTCTCCTTGAACGCTCTCTGCGCCCAGGAGGAGTCGCAGGAGACGCCGTAGAGCGTCGCCCCCTGCGCACTGAACTGGTCCAGCACCTCTTCGTAGAGGTTGAGCTGGTCGGTGCAGACCGGGCTGAACGCGAAGGGATAGAAGACCAGGACGGTCGTTCTGCCCTTGAGGTCGTCCTGCGTGAACGACTCGCCATCCTCGCGCTGGAGTCTGAACTCCGGAACGGGGGTGCCCGGCTGCAGGACGCTCACTTGCGCAGGCCCAGCTCTCTCACGAGCGCGCGGTACCCGTTGAGGTCCTTGCGCTGGAGGTAGTTGAGGAAGCGGCGACGGCGGCCGACGAGCATGAGCAGGCCGCGGCGCGAGTGGTGGTCCTTCTTGTGGGTGCGCAGGTGCTCGGTGAGGTCGTTGATCCGCTCCGTCAGCATGGCGATCTGGACTTCGGCGGCGCCGGTGTCCTTCTCGTCTCTGCCGAACTTCGCGATCAGTTCTCTTTTGCGCTCGGGGCTAAGGGTCGTCATCGGCCGCGCAGCGTAGCAGAATCCCCCGCACAGACGGCCCGCGCCGCGGCCACGTCGAGCTGCATCTGCTCGATCAGCGCGTCGGCCGACGGGAACCGCTGCTCGCCCCGCAGACGGCCGACGAACTCGACCGTCAGCGGCTTCCCGTAGAGGTTTCCGGAGTAGTCGAGCACGTACGCCTCGACCAGCAGCCCGAGGCCCGTCTCGAAGGTCGGGCGCACGCCCACGTTGGTCGCGGCGCAGCGCCACTCCTGTCCCCCGTCCCAGCTCACCCGCGTCGCGTAGACGCCGTTGGCCGGACAGACGAGCGCGGGGTCGGGCACGAGGTTGGCGGTCGGGAAGCCCAGCTCGCGGCCGCGCTTCTCGCCGTGCTGGACCTCGCCGCGCATGCGGAAGGGCACGTCGAGCAGCGTCGCGGCGCGCTCGACCAGCCCGGCCTGGACGAGCCCGCGCACGTGCGAGGAGGAGACGATCTCGCCGTCGACCTCGACCAGCGGCACGACGCGCGCCTCGAAGCGGCCGTCGGCTCTCAGCAGCGCGGTGTCGCCTCTGGCGCCGTGGCCGAAGCGGAAGTTCTCGCCGACCGAGACGTGCGTCGCGCCGAGCTTGCCGACGAGCACGTCGTCGACGAACTCCTGCGCGGTCTGGTGCGCGAACGCCGCGTCGAACGGGATCACGATCAGCTCCTCGACGCCGAGCGCGGCGATCAGCTCGGCCTTGACCTCGAGGCTGGTCAGCAGCTTCGGCGCGGCGTCCGGCCGCACGACCGCCATCGGGTGCGGCTCGAACGTGAGGACCGTGTCGCTGCCGTCGACGACGGCACGGTGACCGAGGTGGACCCCGTCGAACTCGCCGACGGCGACGCGCCGGGGCCTCGGCGCGACGTCGGGCAGCCAGGTGATCTGCATGCGCCGGAAGAGTAGTCAAGCCGGCGCGAGGAGGGCGCGCACGCGGGCCGCATGGGCATCGCGGCGGGCCTGCGCGGGCGTCCGCGCAGGCCCGCCTACCCGCGCAGTCCGACGACCGGCTTGAGCAGGCGCGCGCCGTCGGGGCCGGGGCGCGGCTCGGCGATCGCGATCAGGCCGTCGGCGTCGGTCAGGCGCGTGAACTGGCCGTCGGGCCGCGCCGGCTCGGGGTCGGCGACCGCGACCCCGTGGGCGGCTCTGCGCGCCGCGTCGGCGGCGAGCCGCAGCTCGGGCATGAACGCCAGCGCCTCCGCCAAGGGCACGATCCGCTCGGGATCGGCGTCGGCGACGTCGAACGGGCCGATCGCGGTCCGCCGCAGCTCCTGGCAGTAGGCGTCGCCGAGGTCGGCGACGAGGCTGCGCACGTAGGTGCCGGTGGAGCAGCGGATCGCGAAGGCGCGGCGGTCGCCGTCGCGCCACAGCTCGCGGAACTCCTCGACGTGCACCTCGCGCTCGGGCAGCTCGACCTCCTCCCCGCGGCGGGCGCGGGCGTAGGCGCGCTCGCCGTCGACTCTCAGCGCCGAGTAGGCGGGCGGACGCTGCCGGACGAGCCCGGTCGGCAGCAGCAGGTCGCCTGCGGGGACGACGCCGGTCTCGCTGATCTCGCCGTCGGAGTCGCCGGTCGTCGAGGTCGCGCCGAAGCGGGCGATCGTCTCGTAGCGCTTCGGCTGGCCCATCAGGAACCGCTGCGCGCGGGTGCCGCGGCCGACCAGCACCAGCAGCAGCCCGGTCGCGAACGGGTCGAGCGTGCCGGCGTGGCCGACTCTCGTCTTGCGCGGCAGCGCGCGGCGGACGCGGTAGACGACGTCGTGCGAGGTGATCCCCGCGGGCTTGTCGTAGACGATCACCCCGTCCAGCGGGGTCAGAGGCCGCTCGCTCACAGGCGCGGCCGGCTAGAGGAGCTGCCTGGCGACCTCGTCGCGCAGGAAGGCGACGAGCTCGTCCCAGGTCAGCGCGGTCGTGAAGCCGGCCGCCTGGCGGTGGCCGCCGCCGCCTTGGATGCGGGCGATCACGGAGACGTCGACGCGGTCGTCGCTGGCGCGCAGCGAGACCTTCCGCAGCCCCTCCTGGCCGGGGCCGAGGCGGTCGCGCACGAGCGCGGCGACAGCCGTCCCCTCGACCGAGCGGAGTTGGTCGATGACGCCCTCGGAGTAGTTCTCCTCGGCGCCGGAGGCACGGTAGTCCTCGACCGTCAGCCTCGTCGCCGTCAGGCGGCCGCCGTCATAGCGCTCGACCTGCTCGAGGCCCCGCGCCAGCAGCTTCAGCTTGCCGTACGGGATCCCCTCGTAGATGCGGCGGTAGATGTCGTGGACGTCGACGCCGGCGTCGATCAGCTCGGCCGCCATCACGTGCGCGCGCGTGCCGGTGTTCTCGTACATGAACTTGCCGGTGTCGGTCACGAGGCCGACGTAGAGCGCCTCCGCGATCGACGTCGTCACCTCGACCTCCAGCCCGCGCATCAGGTCCCACACGATCTCGGCCGTGCACGACGCCTCCGGCACGACGTGGTTGACCGTGCCGAAGTGGGTGTTGTCGTGGTGGTGGTCGACGTTGAGGATGTGGGCGCCCTCGAACTTGAGCGCGTCGGCCGGGTTGCGGTCGATGTTGCCGCAGTCGAGGAAGACGATCGTGCGCTCCTCGATGTCCCCCGGCGGGACCGAGACGAGGCCGTCGAGCGAGAAGAAGCGGTACTCGTACGGCAGCGGGAACTCGTCCGCGTCCATGAACATGATCGAGTCCTTGCCGGCCGCGACGAGGATCTGGTGCATCGCGACCAGCGAGCCGAGCGCGTCCCCGTCGGGATGCTCGTGGGTGCCGAGCAGGAACTTCTCCGAGTCGCGGATCTCGTCGAGCACCTGGGCGCGCGTGGCGCGCTTGCCGTTGGTCGCGCTCACCCCAGCTCCTCGTCGGTGACGCCGTCCTCGACCGGCCCGGCGGCGTCCGCCTGCGCGATCTCGGCAAGCTCCTCCGGCGAGACTCTCGCCGGCAGCG
Organism: Conexibacter sp. CPCC 205762; assembly: GCF_030646155.1. Classification (GTDB taxonomy): domain Bacteria; phylum Actinomycetota; class Thermoleophilia; order Solirubrobacterales; family Solirubrobacteraceae; genus Conexibacter. The sequence goes on along the minus strand of NZ_JAUTDN010000001.1, from coordinate 432,961 downwards.
GCTCGTCCTTCAGGATCTCGTTGATGCGCAGGCCTCTGTCCACCGAGTCGTCATAGGCGAAGGTGATCTCGGGGGTGTACTTCATCCGCACCGCTCTCGCGACCTTCCGCTGCAGGAAGCCCTGCGCCGAGCGCAGCCCCTCCATCCCGGCGGCGCGGGTCTCCTCGTCGCCGAGGACGCTCACGTAGACGCGGGCATGTCGGAGGTCTGAGCTGGTTCTCACGGACGTCACGGTGACGAACCCGACGCGCGGGTCCTTCAGCTCCTGCGTGATCGCATCGCTGAGCACGGCTCGCACCGCCTCGTCGACGCGACGAATTCGACTTCCGCTCATCCTATCCCTCCCCGCAGGTCCTCGACCGAGGCGGTGAAGCGCTCGACGCGGACGCCCTGCGGCAGCTGCTCATCAAGCCAGCGCTCGACGTTGTCCGCGGCGGCGTCGAGGACCGGCAGCGAGCCGCCGGTCAGCGCCGCGGTCAGCGTCGAACGCTGCCACAGGTCCTGGTGGTCGGTCTCGGCGACCGCGCAGCCCAAGCGCTGGTGGAGCTGCGCCTTCAGCGACGACAGCTCCTTGCGCTTGGACTTGAGGCTTCCCGCGTCGGGGAAGTGCACGTCGATCACCAGCACGGCGACGTAGCCGCCGCCCATCTCAGGCGAGCTCGCGCTCGACCTTGCGCGTCGTGTACGCCTCGAGCACGTCGCCTTCCTTGACGTCGGCGAAGTCTCTCAGCACGATGCCGCACTCGAAACCGGACGCGACCTCTCTGACGTCCTCGTTGAAGCGCTTGAGCGACGCGATCTCGCCGTCATAGACGACCGTGCCGTCACGCACGAGACGGACTCTCGAACCGCGCGTGACTCTGCCGTCGGTGACGTAGGAACCGGCGATGACGCCGATTCTCGAGGCGCGGAAGATCGCGCGGACCTCGATCGTGGCGACCTGGTCCTCGACCTCCTCCGGCTCCAGCATGCCCTGCATCGCCGCGCGCAGCTCCTCGATCGCGCGGTAGATGACGGCGTAGGAGCGGATCTCGACGCCCTCGCGGTCGGCGACGCGCGCCGCCTCGCCGATCGGACGCACGTTGAACGCCAGCACGACGCCGTCGGAGGCGGCCGCGAGCATCACGTCCGACTCGTTGACGCCACCGACGCCGCGGTGGACGACGTTGACCTGGATCTCGCTCTGCGGCAGCTTCGCGATCTCGTCCTCGATCGCCTCCAGCGAGCCGGCCACGTCCGCCTTGAGGACGAGGTTGAGCTCCTGCAGCTCGGACTTGAAGATGTCCTCGAGCGTGACGCGCTTGCCGGCGCGGCGGGCGCGAGCCTCGGTTCTGAGGCGGTTGGCACGCTCGCCCGCGAGCTGACGCGCCTTGCGGTCGTTCTCGACGACGCGCACGAACTCGCCGGCCTCGGGCACGGAGTCGAAGCCGAGGATCTCGACCGGCTCGCCGGGCAGAGCCTTCTTGACTCTCTCGCCCTTGAAGTCGTTCATCGCGCGCACCTTGCCCCAGTGCGGGCCGGCGAACAGCGCGTCGCCGACTCTCAGCGTGCCGCGCTGGATCAGCACGGTCGCGACCGCGCCGCGGCCCGGGTCGAGCTTCGACTCGATCACGATGCCCGACGCCTCGGCGTTCGGGTTCGCTCTCAGCTCCTCGACCTCGGACATCACGAGGATCGTGTCGAGCAGGTCGTCGAGGCCGGTCTTGGCCTTCGCCGAGACGTTGACGAACTCGGTGTCGCCGCCCCATTCGACCGGCTGCAGGCCGAGCTGCGTCATCTCGGTGCGGACGCGCTCGGGCTGAGCGCCCTCCTTGTCGACCTTGTTGACGGCGACGAGGATCGGCACTCTCGCGGCCTTCGCGTGGTCGACCGCCTCCTGCGTCTGCGGCTTCACGCCGTCGTCGGCGGCGACCACGATCACGGCGATGTCGGTCGCCTTCGCACCGCGGGCGCGCATGGCGGTGAACGCCTCGTGGCCCGGGGTGTCGAGGAAGGTGACGACTCTGTCGCTGTGGTGGACCTGGTAGGCGCCGATGTGCTGCGTGATGCCGCCGGCTTCGCCAGCGGTCACCTCGGTGTCGCGGATCGCGTCGAGCAGCGACGTCTTGCCGTGGTCGACGTGACCCATGATCGTGACGACCGGGGCGCGCTCGACGAGCTCGTCGTCGGTGTCGTCGTAGACCGGCTCGGCGTCGACGTCGTCAGCCGCGTGGACGATCTCGGCCGTGCGGTCGAACTCGCTCGCGAGCATCTCGATCGCGTCGTCGGAGAGCGTCTGCGTGAGCGTCGCCATCTCGCCGAGCTGCATCAGCTTCTTGATGATCTCGGGGACCGGGATGTCGAGGTACTCGGCAACATCTCTGACGGTCGCGCCCGAGGCGATTCTGACGTGCTCGGGCCCGGCCGAGATTCTCGTCTCCAGGGGAGCCGGCTCTTCGTACGTGCCACGGCGACGCCGGCCGCGACGCTGACGGCGCGGCGGCTGGTTCTGCGGGCCGCCGCCACCGGGAGTCCGGCGCGAGGCCTGCGAGTCGATCACGACGCGGCGACGACCGCCGCCGGCGCCGGGAGCGCCGGTGCCGAGCGAGTCACGCGTGGGACGCTGTCTCGGATCGCTGCTGCCGGCCTGGCCGGCACCCTGCTGCGGGCCGTCGAAGCGCTGGCCGCCGGGACCGCCGGGACCGCGACCGCCGGGACCACCGGGGCCACGGCCGCCGGGACCGCCGGGTCCGCGACCGCCCGGACCACCGGGACCGCGACCGCCCGGACCGCCGGGTCCGCGACCGCCCGGACCACCGGGACCACGGCCGCCCGGACCACCGGGACCACGACCGCCCGGACCGCCCGGCCCGCGACCGCCCGGACCACCGGGACCACGGCCGCCGGGACCACGCTGGCCCTGGCCGCCTGCGCCCGCGCCCTGACCGCCGCCGTTGGCGGAGCCGGGCTGCGCAACGCGCTGCGTTCTGTATCTGGGGACGATTCTGGGTCTCTCGGGAAGCGTTCTGTCCCGATAGGTGCCGACTCTCGCTCTCGGCGGGGCTCTGCGGCGCAGGCCTCTCTCACCGAGGACTCTGAGCGCAGAATCCTCGTCGACGCTCGCCGACGGCGCGGGCGCGTTGATGCCCGCGGATCTCAGCGTCGCGATGAGGCGATTGGCCGAGATGCCGTGCTCTTTGGCGATGTCGCTGATTCGCTTATTGCTCATGCAGTGTCCAAGTGTACGTTCTCTGAGGATTCGAGCTGTGCGGGCGCCGTGGGAGGCGCCGTGACGGCCCGACGGAAAGCGCGGTTGAAGCCGCCGCGCGAGCGTGCTCGCTCGTAGCAGTCCTGTGCGCGACAGGTGTACGCCCCGCGGCCAGGCAGCGAGCCGGCGGGATCGGCGACGAGCGCCGGGCCGTCGAGCACCCAGCGCTGCAACGAGCGTCTCGGCGCCGTGCGGCCACAGCCGACACAGCGCCGAAGCGGCTCGTGGCCCGTTATGAGGCGGTCTCCTCCGCGGGCTCGTCGCCCGCCGCCTCGTCCTCGCCGGCGTCCTCGCCGTCGAAGTCGTCCTGCTCCTCCTCGTACTCGCCGGCCTCGCCGCCGTCGAGCAGCTCGGCCTCCTCCTCCAGCTCGGCCTCCTGCTCGGCGACCGCGACCGCAGCCCCGCCGGTCAGCGCGGCGACCTCGTCGCTGTCGATCTCGGCCAGCGCCTGGTGCGTGTCGAGGCCGCAGTAGCGCGAGCCCGGCAGCGCCGCGTTCGGGCAGCGGCGCCCGTTCGCGAGCAGCGCCGCGCAGCGGCCGCCCTGCACCTCTTCCTCCTCGTAGCCGCCCTCGGCCTCCTCGGAGGCGAACTCGGTCTCGGAGCGGATGTCGATCCGCCAGCCGGTCAGGCGGGCGGCGAGGCGCGCGTTCTGGCCCTCGCGGCCGATCGCGAGCGACAGCTGGTCGTCGGGGACGATCACCGTCGCCTGCTTGCCGTCGTCGTCGACGAGCACCTCACGCACGCGCGCGGGCGAGAGCGCCTTCGCGACGAAGCGGGCCGGTTCGTCGTTGTACGGGATGATGTCGATCTTCTCGCCGCGCAGCTCGGAGACGACCATGCGCACACGCGAGCCGCGCGGGCCGACGCAGGCGCCGACCGGGTCGACCCCGTCGGCGTGCGAGACGACCGCGATCTTCGAGCGGTAGCCGGGCTCGCGGGCGACGTTGGTGATCTCGACGAGGCCGTCGGCGATCTCCGGCACCTCGAGCTCGAACAGCGCCTTGATCAGCTCCGGGTCGCGGCGCGAGACGATGATGCTCGGACCCTTGGTCGAGGCCGAGACGTCCTTGATGACGGCCTTGATCCGCTGCGAGTGGTCGTAGCGCTCGCCGTCGACCTGCTCGGACTTCGGCAGCAGCGCCTCGACGCGCTCGCGCAGCTGCACGAGCGTGTAGCGCGAGTCCGACTGCTGGACGATGCCGGTGATCAGCTCGCCGACGCGATCGCGGTACTCCTCGAACATCATGTCGCGCTCCGCCTCGCGGATGCGCTGGAGGATCACCTGCTTCGCCGTCTGCGCGGCGATGCGGCCGAAGTCCTCGGGCGTCACGTCGACACGCTCGATCTGGTCCTCGTACTGGGCGAGCTTCTCGAAGTCGAGCTCCGGCTCGGGCAGCTGGCGCGCCTCGCCGGTCTCCGGGTCGACGCCGGAGAACTCGGCGGCGATGATCTCCTCCTGCTCGGTGATCAGCTGATCCTCGAGGTCCTCGGGGATGACCAGCTCCCAGACGGTGAAGTCGCCGAGCTCACGGTCCATCTCGACCTGTGCGTAGGGTGCGGCGCCGGGCTGCTTCTTGTACGCGGACAGGAGGGCGTCCTCGAGCGCGACCATGAGCTTCTCGCTGGAGATGTTCTTCTCGGCCGCGAGTCCACGGACGGCATCCAGGATCTCTTTCGACATGCTGCTTACTCTCCTGGGACGAGGTTGGACCGTTTGATGTCGGTGTAGGGAATCGAGACGACGCCGGTCTCGGCGGCGATCGTGACCTCGGAGTCGTTGGCGCCGACGAGCTCGCCGGTGAACGACCCCTGGCCGCCATGCGCGCCGCGCGTGCGAACGCGGGCGTGCCGGCCGATGAAGCGCCGGTAGTGGGCGGGCTTCGTCAGCGGGCGATCGCTGCCCGGCGAGGAGACCTCGAGCGCGTAGCGCTGGCGCACGCTCTCGAGCTGCTTGGTGACGCGCTCGCAGAGGTCGAGCGTGACGCCGTCCGGGTGGTCGATGAACAGGCGCACGGTCGTACCGCCGAGCACCTCGGCGAGCACCACCTCGACGTCGGGCTCAGCCTGCTTCAGCTGCGTCTCGATCTCGTCTTGGATTCTGCCCATCCGGTGTTCACCTCCGTTCGTCTCATAAAAAAAAGTGGGCGAGCGCCCACTTTCGGAACTGCTGTGCCAGGAACGAGCCCGGCACGGAAAGCTGTCGGATGAGGTTAGCACCGACGCGCGTTTGGAGGTGCGAATCCGCTGCAATCCCTATCGTTCGCGCCGCAATGACAAGAGATCCGCGCAGCACCGTCGAGGCGTTCATCGCCGGCCTGGAGGGCGAGACCCGCAGACTGGCCTTCGCCGAATGGGGCATCACGGTCGAGGCAGGCGGCTGGCCGCTCGACGTCGGCGTCGCGATTCGCGACGGCCTCTTCCGCGCTCAGGCGCACGTGATCGGCCCCGGCCAGGTCGACCCCCACGACCTGCTCCGCTGGAACCGCCAGATCCCGTTCCTCTGCTTCGCCCACACACGCGACGGCGAGGTCTGGATCCAGGGCGAGCTGCCGCTGTCGGCGATCGACCAGCCGCAGCTCGACGCCTTCCTCGGCCTGCTCGTGCTGAGCGTCGTGCAGGCGCGTGAGGCGGCCGGGCGCGCCGGCGAGGAGTAGCGCGACGTGGCCGCGCCGTTCCTGCGCGCGGTCGAGCTGCCGGCCGTCCGCCACTCGCAGGAGCAGAGCCGCGCCGGCCGTCACCCGTGGACGCTGCCGTTCGTCCCGCAGCTGGCGGACGGGCTCGCCTTCGACGCGCCGGTCACCTTGCTCGTGGGCGAGAACGGCAGCGGCAAGTCGACGCTGATCGAGGCGCTCGCGGTCGCGCTCGGGATGAACGCCGAGGGCGGCTCCTCGCACCTGCGCTTCTCGACCCACTGGGAGGAGCCGGAGCTCGGCCGCGAGCTGCGGGTCGTGCGCGAGGGCGCGCGCCCGCAGAGCGACTTCTTCCTGCGCGCGGAGAGCTTCTTCAACGCCGCCACCGCGCTCGACGGGCTCGCCAGAGAGGACGGACGCACGCTCGACTTCTACGGCGGCAGATCGCTTCACGAGCGCTCCCACGGCGAGTCGTTCCTGGCGCTGATCCTCAACCGCTTCGGCCCCCACGGGCTCTACCTGCTCGACGAGCCGGAGGCGGCGCTGTCGCCGCAGAACGTGCTCGTGCTGCTGCGGCGGATGCACCAGCTCGTCGGCGACGGCAGCCAGTTCGTCGTCGCGACCCACTCGCCGCTGCTGCTCGCCTATCCGGGCGCGACGATCTACGAGCTGAACGAGGCCGGGATCGAGCAGATCGGCTTCGACGCCGCCGAGCCGGTGCGGCTCACGCGCGCCTTCCTGAACGCGCCCGAGCGCTTCCTCGGCGAGCTGCTCGACTGAGCCTGCGAGCGCTCAGCGCTCGCAGGCGGCGCGGGCGCGATCGCGGTATCTGCGGTAGTCGCGGCGGTCGGGGCGCAGGCCGGCGGCCTGCGCCAGCGGCGGCAGCGAGTCGCGATGGCGACCCAGCTGCTGCAGGCTGCGGCCGAGGCAGAAGAGCGCGTAGTCGTTCGTCGGCGCCTGTTCGACGACGGCGCGGAACTCGCCGGCCGCCTCCTCGTAGTGCTGCGTCATGAACAGCGCGCGGCCGAGCGCCTCGCGGATCGAGCTCTTGTCGGGGTCGGCGTCGCGTGCGGCACGCAGCGGCACGGTCGCCTGGTGGTAGTCGCCCTTCTCCAGCAGCTCGGTGCCGTTCTGGAAGAGCTGGTAGGTGTCGACCGTCATCCCTCCAGGATAGGCGCAGGCCAGACGGAGTCCGCGCGGCGCTCAGCGCACGCGCCGCGGCGGCAGCGCGTGGAGCGCGCGCAGGCGGCCGCCGAGGCCGAGGTTGCGGGCCAGCTCGGCCCGCAGCGCGCGCCGCTGGCCGCCGGTCACGTGCGGCGGCTCGCCGGCGTAGCGGGCGAGCCGGATCGCGCGCACGTAGGCGGCCGCGTCGGGCGCGTCGTGCAGCCTCCGCTCCAGCTCCAGCAGCGTCGTGCGCGCCTCCGGCGGCCTGCCGGTGCGGCGCAGCGCCCGCCGCAGCTCGCCCAGCAGCGCGTCGCCGTCCTGCCGCGGCCGCGTCCACCAGCGCAGCCAGCCGGCGCCGGCGACGAGCGCCAGCAGACCGGCGACCAGCGCGCCCAGCGGCAGCCCGCCGCCGCCGTCGCCGTCACCGCCGCTCGCGCCGCCGGCGGGCTGGGCGGCCGGCGTCGTTCTCGGCGTCGTGGCGGCCGGCGGCGTCGGCATTCTCGCTCTCGCGGCCGGTGCGGTCGCGGCGGCCGGCAGTCTCGTCGGCGGCGGCGCTCTGCCGGAGATCGCCGGCGCGGTCGTCGGCGTCGGGTCGGCCTGGACCCAGCCGATGCCGGGGAACCAGACCTCGATCCAGGCGTGCGCGTCGTAGTCGCGCACGACGTACTCGCCCTCGGCGCCGTCCGGCTTGCCTCTCGTGAAGCCGGTCGCGACGCGCGTCGGCACGCCGCCGAGCCGCAGCAGCAGCGCGGCGGCGCCGGCGAACTGCTGGCAGTAGCCGATTCTGTCGCGGAACAGGAAGGCGTCGAGCGGCAGCTGGCGGCGCGGCGGCGTCTCGCTGTACGTGAAGCCGTTGCGGAGGTACGCGAGCACTTCCTGGACGTACTCGTACGGCGTGCTGGAGGCGCCGACGAGCTGGCTCGCGAGCGCGTACTCACGTGCGTACGGGCTGGCGGCGAACGCCTGCTCCGCCGCGATCGCGGTCGGCGCGCCGTCGCCGACGCTGCCGTAGAGCGGCACCGGCACGCTGCCGGGGCCGGGCTGCCAGCGCCGCGGCCCGTCCTGCTGCGGCAGCGAGACGATCGTGTAGCGCTGCAGCTCGGCCGGGTAGTCGGTGCCGGCGTTCGCCCGCTGCGCCTGGCTCGGGCGCGGCACGAACGTCTCGGCGACGTAGCCGTCGCCCTGCCGCAATGCCTCGTCGGAGACCCAGGTGCCGGGGCTCGCCCCGGGCGCGAAGCTGGCCGGCGCGCGTCTGAAGCCGAGCGTCGTGCCGGCGCCGATGACGTCGAACGTGCTCAGCTCGCCGATCGTCACCTGCACGTTCACGTGCCAGTCAGCGTTGGCGAGCGCCCGCGGCGGCACCTCGGCGTTGGCCTGCAGCTGCTCGGGCGGCGCCTGGCGCATCCAGCGGATGCCGTCGAAGCCGTCGAGGTTCTGCGTCTTCCAGTAGGTCGAGACCGGCGACTTGACGCGCAGCACCTCGCGGCCGGTGCGGGGCCAGTCGAGCGGCCCGTACGACTGCGACCAGTCGAACTGCGCCGGGTCGGTTCTCTGCAGGCCCTCGACGAGCGCCTGCAGGTCGAACAGCGGCTTGTCGCGGTCCAGCAGCGGCGTCGCGACGGCACCGGTGACGGCGGTCAGCACGACCAGCACCATCGCGGCGCGGGCACGCGCGCGCGGCAGCTCCTCCAGCCACAGCACGGCCGACAGCAGCACCAGCAGCACGAGCCCTTCCAGCGCCGGCGCGTCCGGCTTCATGATCGCCGGCGGCACGAGCGCGGCGACGACCAGCGGGATCGCGGCGACCAGCCGCAGCCCGACGCCGCCGCCGAACGGCGCCCCGTCGCGCAGCGGCGTGCCGTGGCGGCCGGGCGTCAGCCCGAGCACGCAGCCGAGCACCAGCAGCAGCCCGCCGCCGAGCAGGATCGCGATCCGCGGCCAGTCGTCGGGCTGGCTGTAGGGCACGAGCAGCTGCGGCAGCGCCTCGATCCCCTGCTGGAGGCCGAGCGCGAGGTCGTCCCAGTGGGTCGGCTCGAAGATGAACGCCGCCGGCACGCCGGCCGCCAGCGCGCTCGCCGCTGCCCATGCGACGACGACCGCGAACGCCCCCGGCGCCTGCGCGAACGGCGGCAGCCGCGACAGCTGCCCGACCGTCAGGCCGGCGATCAGCGCGAGGATCAGCAGCATCAGCGTCCGCGGCCACGCCATCGGCTCGACCAGCGTCGACCAGCGGATCGCCGCCCACAGGCCGAGCGCGGCGAAGGCGACGACGCGCGCCGTCGGGCGCGGCAGCAGCGGGCGCGAGGACGGGCCGGAGCGCGGCAGCGGCGGCGGCGCGGCGGGTGCGGGCGCGGGCGGCGGCGTGCTCGGCGGCACGGGCGGCGGCGTGGCGGTCGCGCTCATCGCGCGCCTCCCGCGGACGGGCCGTTCGCCTTCACGCGCGCGTCGGCGGCGCTGCCGGGGCGGCGGCCGGAGGCCTGCGCGTAGCCGTGGCAGCCGGCGACGGCGAACAGCGACTCGCGCCCCTGCAGCCTGCCGGGCACGACCAGCGACGCCGGGCCGCGCGCTATCGCCTGCGCCGCCGGCGGCAGGCGGTCGAGGCGGCGGGCGCTGACGTACAGCAGCGGCCCGCGCCGCAGGCCGACGCCGCCGAGCGCCGGGCCCGGCGTGCTCTCGCCCGCCTCGACCAGCGCCAGCCGCACGTGCGCGGCCGGCCAAGCGCCCAGCTCGGCGCCGATCGTGCTCGGCCGCCGCTCGCCCGGCAAGAGCAGCCCGCAGCCGCCCTCGCGCGCGAGCGCCAGCGTCAGCGACGCGGCCGCGCGCACGGCCGCGTCGAGCGCGTCGCGGTTGGGCGCGCCGCGCACGTCGAGCACGACCAGCGGGCGGACGTTCTCGGTCACGCGCAGCCGCCGCTCCATCAGCTCCTGCCGGGCGGCCAGCGCCGGCCAGTGGATCCGCCCGGCAGGCGTCCCCTCGCGGTAGCGGCGGATCCCGTCGACGTCGGTCGCGGCGGCGCCCAGCAGCGTCGCGGCGCCGGCCGCTCTGCCGTCGCCCTCGCGCCGCCGCGCGAAGGCGATCGCGCTCGTGCGCGGGAGCACCAGCAGCTCGTCGTCCTCGCCGCGCTCGCGGACCGCGCGGCGGACCAGCTCGAACGGGTCGCGCAGCACCAGCGCCGGCGGCGCTATCCGGTGCCGGCCGCGGCGCGGGAAGCGCGCGACGACGGTGAAGGCGCGCGAGCGGCCGCCGGCCGGCAGCCGCAGCGGCAGCTCCAGCAGCGGGTCCTCGATCGTCACCGCCGGAAGCGGCAGCGGCAGCGCCCCGGCGCTGACGCGCAGGCGCAGCTCGACCGGCTCCTGCTCGACGACGCGGACCGCCGGCAGCTCACGCGTCACGCGCACACGCCGCGCTGCCAGCTCGACCCACAGCGGCGTCAGCAGCGCCAGCGCGCCGAAGCCGACGCCGGGCACGTACAGCGGCGCGAGGTCGAACGTGCCGGCGATCGTCGTGAGCGCGAGGCCGAGCAGCAGCAGCCAGAACGCGCGGCTCATCGCGTCCGCCCGCCCGCGGGACGTACGCCGGCCGCTGCGGTCCGCGCGGCCATCGTCCTACAGCGCCGGGACCGCAGCTATCGCGTCGGCGACGACGGCGTCGGCGCCGATCCCGAGCGCGTCGGGGGCGAGCACGAGGCGATGGGCGAGCACCGGCTGCGCGAGCGCCTGGACGTCGTCGGGCTCGACGTGGCCGCGGCCGTAGAGCATCGCGCGCGCCTTCGCGGCGCGCAGCAGCATCAGCCCGGCGCGCGGGCTCGCGCCCAGCTCGATCCGCTCGTCGTCGCGCGTCCGCTGCAGCACGCGCACGAGGTACTCGCGCAGCGGCTGCGACGCCTGCACGCGCGCGGCGGTGTCCTGCGCGGCGAGCACGTCGGCGGCGCTGACGACCGGCTGCAGCGCCTGCACGCGGTCGCCGGCGGAGTGGTCGCCGAGCATCGTGACCTCGTGGTTGAGGTCCGGGTAGCCGAGCGAGACGCGCACCATGAAGCGGTCGACCTGCGCCTCCGGCAGCGGGTAGGTGCCCTCGTACTCGGCCGGGTTCTGCGTCGCCAGCACGACGAACGGCCGCGCCAGCTCGTGCGTGTGGACGTCGACGGTGACGCGCCGCTCCTGCATGCACTCCAGCAGGCCCGACTGCGTGTGCGGCGAGGCGCGGTTGATCTCGTCGACGAGCACGACGTTGGCGAAGACCGGCCCGGGGCGGAACTCGAACCGCGCCTCGCGCTGGTTGTAGATGTTGGCGCCGACGACGTCGGCCGGCAGCAGGTCGGCGGTGCACTGGATCCGCGCGAACTGGCAGTCGAGCGAGCGCGACAGCGCGCGGGCGAGCGCGGTCTTGCCGACGCCCGGGTAGTCCTCCATCAGCACGTGGCCCTCGGCGAGCAGGGCGACGATCACGTGCTCCAGCGTGCGCGACTGCACCTGCACCGCGGAGCGGATGTTCTCGACGATGCGGCGGGCGGTGCCCGCCGCGGCCTCACACTCGTGCGGGGCGATCGGGGGAAGCTGGTCCACTGGCTCCATCTGCGCTCACGGCCGTGCGCAGACGCACGACCTCGTCGAGGATCGCGGCGGCGATCTCGCCCTTGGGCGCGCGCGCCAGCGGCCGCTCGCCGTCCGGGGCGACGATCGTCACCTCGTTGTCGGGTGTGTCGAAGCCGATGCCCGGCCGCGAGACGTCGTTGACGACGATCGCGTCGAGGCCCTTGCGCGCGAGCTTGCCGCGGGCGTAGTCGAGCGCGCCCTCGCCGTGCTCGGCGGCGAAGCCGACGACCGTCTGGCCCGGCACGCGCGCGGCGGCGAGGCCGGAGAGGATGTCGGGCGTGCGCTCCAGCGCGATCGAGTCGGGGGCGCCGGCGTCCTTCTTGATCTTCGCGTCGACCGGGTCGGCCGGCCTGAAGTCGGCGACCGCCGCCGCCATCAGCAGCACGTCGCAGCGCGGGAACTGCTCGCGGCAGGCGTCGGCGAGCTGGCCGGCGGTCTCGACGTCGAGGTAGTCGATCGCGGGCAGCCGCGGCAGCGTCACGTTGGCGGCCAGCACGGTCACCTCGGCGCCGCGGCGGGCGGCGACCTCGGCGAGCGCGAAGCCCATCCGGCCGGAGGAGCGGTTGCCGACGTAGCGGACGCTGTCGATCGGCTCGCGCGTGCCGCCGGCGGTGACGAGCACGCGCAAACCCACGAGGTCGCGCTGCCCTCTCGCTGGCTGCGCGGGTCTACGCCGCAGGCCGGCGAGGTCCTGCGGCGGCGCGGGCAGGTCGCGCGCGGCGAGCGTCTCCTCGCAGGCGGCGAGCAGCTCAGCCGGCTCGGCGAGGCGGCCGGCGCCGTGCTCGCCTTTGGAGGCGAGCGGGCCGACGCCGGGATCGATCACGCGCACGCCGCGCTCGCGCAGCGTCGCGACGTTGGCCTGCGTCGCCGCGTGCTCCCACATCGCGTCGTTCATCGCCGGGGCGACGAGGACGGGGCAGCGCGCGGCGAGCGCGGCGCTGGTGAGAAGGTTGTCGGCGAAGCCGTGCGCGAGCTTGGCGAGCGTGTTCGCCGACGCGGGCGCGATCAGGTACAGGTCGGCGTTCGCGACGAGCGCGAGGTGGCTGATCGGCTCGTGCTCGGGCGCGGGGTCGCCGGGGAAGGCGCCGCGCGCGGGGTCGGGCTCGAACTCGCTGCCCAGGACCGGCGCGCCGGTGATCGCCGCGAACGAGGCGGCGCCGACGAACCGTTCGCTCGTCGGCGTCTGCACCACGCGCACGCTGTGGCCGGCCTTCGTCGCCAGCCGGATCGTGTCAAGCGCCTTCCAGGCGGCGATCCCGCCGCTGACGCCGAGCAGGATCCGCGCCACGTCGGGTTCCCTCCCCTACCGCGGCCTAGCGGTAGTGGTACTTGATCTTGCCGTCGGCGACTTCCTCGAGCGCGATCGTGAGGTAGTTCTTCGACCGCGTCTCGACCATCGGGGGCGGGAACTCGTCGAACGTCCCCTCGCCGAGGTTGTGGTAGTACGAGTTGATCTGACGCGCTCGCTTGGCGGCGACCACCACGCTGGCGTAGTCGGAATCGACGTGCTGGAGCAGGCGATCGATGCGGGGAGAGATCAAGACGTGGCCTTTCGAGAGGTCATTGGCCATGAATTCTAGCTGCTACCTGCGGAAAGCCAGTCGAGGATCGCCTGGCGCGTGAATCGCCACTGCTCGCCGATGCGGCGACCGGGCAGCTCGCCGTCGCTCGCGAGCCGCTCGACGACCTCCTCCCCGACCTGCAGCAGCTCGGCCGCGTCGGCGACGGTGAGGACCTCGCGCACGTCCGCGCGGAAGTCATGGTGGCCGAGCGTGAGCGTCCCGCCCGCGGGCGGCTGCGGGCGCGTGCCGCCGCCGCCGTCGAGCGCCCGCAGCGCCTCCATGCTGGCCGGAGAGGTCGGGTCGACGTAGCGTGAGACGAGCGAGCTGACGATGTCCTGCTTGGACAGCCTCAGCTCGAAGGCGGCGCGGTCGAGCCGCTGCGCCTCGCTGGTGGGGATGCGGACGAACAGCGCCTCGCGTCCGGCGCTGCGTGATCTCGTGGACGGCATGGCTAGCAGGATAGCCTGCTAGCGGGATAGCTAAACCAGCTCGCGCGCGACGATCGCCTGCAGCTCGGCGACGGCGTCGACGAGGCGGTCGTTGACGACCTGGTACTGGAACTCGTCGCGCGCGGTCAGCTCCTGCTCGGCGACCTCGAGCCGGCGCTCGACGTCCTCCGCGGAGTCGGTCCCGCGGCCGACGAGCCGCTCGCGCAGCGCCTCCTTGGAGGGCGGCACGATGAACACCTGGACCGCGTCGGGCAGCGTCTCGCGCACCTGGCGCGCGCCCTGCACCTCGATCTCGAGCACGACCGGGACGCCGGCCGCGGTGCGCCGCTCCAGCTCCGAGCGGAGCGTGCCGTAGCGGCGGCCGGAGTAGTCGGCGTGCTCGACGAAGTCACCGTGCGCGACGCGCTCGGCGAACTGATCGTCGGTCAGGAAGTGGTAGTGGACGCCGTCCTCCTCGCCGGGGCGCGGCTTGCGCGTCGTGGCGGAGACGGACAGCTCCAAGGCGGGCACGCTGTCGAGCAGGTTGCGGATCAGCGTGCCCTTGCCGACCCCGGAGGGGCCGGTGATCACGAATACCCGGGCAGCCACTAGCGGCGGAGCAGCGCAACCAGCTCGGCGCGCTGACGCTGTGACAGGCCGCCGATCGTCTTGCTCGGCGAGATGCGGCACTGCGTGAGGACCTTGTTGGCCTTCACGCGGCCGTACTTGGGGACGGCGAGCAGGAGGTCGAAGACCTTCGCCGTCTCGATGTAGGTCGGCGGCTCCATCAGCAGCTCATGGATCGCCGCGCGCCCGGCTTTGAGGTCCCGCTTCAGCTGTGCCCGCTTCGTGCGGATCTCGTTGGCGCGAGTAAGCGCGTCCATGCGCTGGTCGAGAGACCGGTCCGGGGCTGTCGCGTGCTTGGGGGCGGTGGGGGTGACCGGCGGCATGGCGGCGAGTCTACATCTTGCGAGGGGGTGCACAAGCGGCAAGGGACGAATTCGTCTCGACCTCAGCTTGAGGTTCAGCGCTGTCGAGGAGTCAGTATCAGATGGCATTGGTTTGCAGGAGTTTTCCCGAGCGGTCGAAGGTCATGTATGCGTGCGTGCGTCTGAGCTTGCGCGCTCCGGACGCAGCCGTCGTGAGGGTCTGCAAGGCCTCTCCCACCGGGTGCGGGGCACGCCCCCGCGATCGGCGAGGAGGGTCCCCCATTCAGTCGCGTCGGCGCTCCTCCAAGAGGCGGCGCCGACGCGTGCTGATGGATAGGCGGCTAGCCGCGAGCCTCAGGCGGAGGCCGGCGCCGCCGGCGCGACCCGCTGAAGCTGCTGCAGCGAGATCACCGACGGCTCCGTGCGGCTGCCTGCGGCGATCGCCTGGGCGGCCGCCATCGCGCCCGTCATCGTCGTGATGCAGGGGACGCCGTGGGCGACCGCGGCGGAGCGGATCTCCCAGCCGTCGGCGCGCGCGCCCGTCCCCAGCGGCGTGTTGACGACCAGCTGGACCTCGCCCCGCTCGATCAGCTCTCTGACGTTCGGCGAGCCCTCGCCGATCTTCTTCAGCGCCTGCACCGGGATGCCCATCCGCTTGATCGCGTTGGCGGTGCCGTCGGTCGCGAGGATGCGGAAGCCGAGCCCGTGGAGCGCCATCGCGACGCCGGCCGCGGCCGGCTTGTCGCCGTCGGTGACCGAGATGAAGACGGTCCCCTCCGCCGGCAGCACCGAGCCGGCGGCCGCCTGCGCCTTCGCGAACGCGGTCGGGAAGTCCTGGGCGATGCCCATCACCTCGCCGGTCGAGCGCATCTCCGGGCCCAGCAGCGAGTCGGCGCCGGCGAAGCGGTCGAACGGCATCACCGCCTCCTTGACGCAGACGACGTCGCCGACCGGGTCCTCCGGCAGGTCGAGGTCGGCGATCTTCTCGCCGAGCATGATGCGGCAGGCGAGCTTCGCCAGCGGCAGGCCGATCGCCTTCGAGACGAACGGGACGGTGCGCGAGGCGCGCGGGTTGGCCTCGATCACGTACAGCGTGCCGTCCTTGCCGACGGCGTACTGGATGTTGATCAGGCCGACGACGCCGAGCGCCTTCGCGATCCCCGCGGTGTGACCGGCGATCTGCGCCAGCGCCTCGGCGCCGAGCGAGTGCGGCGGCAGCACGCAGGCGGAGTCGCCGGAGTGGATCCCGGCTTCCTCGACGTGCTGCATGATCCCGCCGATCCAGACGTCCTGGCCGTCGCAGAGCGCGTCGACGTCGACCTCGATCGAGTCCTCGAGGAAGCGGTCGAGGAAGATCTCCTTGCCGGAGCCGTGCGCGGCGCCGACGCGGTCGAGGTAGTCCTGCAGGCCCTCGATCGAGTAGACGATCTCCATCGCGCGGCCGCCGAGCACGTAGCTCGGCCGCACCAGCAGCGGGAAGCCGACGCCGGGCGCGTTCGCGATCGCCTCCTCGGGCGAGTGCGCGGTCGCGTACGGCGGCGCCTTGTAGCCGAGTCTGTCGAGCAGCCTGCCGAAGCGGCCGCGGTCCTCGGCGTGGTCGATCGCGTCGATCGAGGTGCCGAGGATCTTGACGCCCGCGGCCTCCAGGCCGGCCGCCAGTCGCAGCGGCGTCTGGCCGCCGAACTGGACGATCACGCCCTCCGGTCGCTCGATCTCGCAGACGCCGAGCACGTCCTCCAGCGTCAGCGGCTCGAAGTAGAGCCGGTCGGAGGTGTCGTAGTCGGTCGAGACCGTCTCGGGGTTGCAGTTGACCATCACGGCGTCCTTGCCGGACTCGCGCACGGTCATCGCCGCGTGGACGCAGCAGTAGTCGAACTCGATCCCCTGGCCGATCCGGTTGGGGCCGGCGCCGAGGATCACGACGCTCGGCTTCTCCCCCCGCTCGACCTCGGAGGCGCTCACGCCGCTGCGGCGCGGCCGCTCGCGCGAGGAGTAGTAGTACGGCGTGCGGGCGGCGAACTCGGCGGCGCAGGTGTCGACCGACTTGAAGATCCGCTCCCCCTGCTCGACGGCCTCCGGATCGAGCGCCAGCTCCTGCAGCTCGCGCAGGAACCACGGGTCGATGCTCGTGCGCGCGTTCAGCGTCTCGACGTCGACGCCGCGGCGGAACGCCTCCAGCACGAGGTCGAAGCGGTCCGGGCCGCCGTTCTCCAGCGCCGTCAGCAGCTCCTCCAGGTCCGCCGGCGGGACGCCCGGCGAGTCCAGCTCGCGCGAGCGCAGCGCCTTCGCGAACGCCTGCTTGAAGGTGCGGCCGATCGCCATCGCCTCGCCGACCGACTTCATGTGCGTCGTCAGGCCGGCGTCGGAGCCGGGGAACTTCTCGAACGCGAAGCGCGGCCACTTGACGACCGTGTAGTCGATCGTCGGCTCGAACGAGGCCGGCGTCGCGCGCGTGATGTCGTTGTCGATCTCCTGCAGCGTGTAGCCGACCGCGAGGCGGGCGGCGATCTTCGCGATCGGGAAGCCGGTCGCCTTCGAGGCCAGCGCCGAGGAGCGCGAGACGCGCGGGTTCATCTCGATGACGATGATCTCGTCGGTCTTCGGGTTGACGGCGAACTGGACGTTGGAGCCGCCGGTCTCGACGCCGACGGCACGGATCACGGCGATCGCCTGGTCGCGCAGCGCCTGGTACTGCTTGTCGGTCAGCGTCTGCTGCGGCGCGACGCAGACCGAGTCGCCGGTGTGGACGCCCATCGGGTCGAGGTTCTCGATCGAGCAGATGATCACGACGTTGTCGGCGTGGTCGCGCATCACCTCCAGCTCGAACTCGCCCCAGCCGAGGACCGACTCGTCGATCAGGATCTGGTCGATCGGGGAGGCGTCGATGCCGCGCTGGCAGATCGCGACGAACTCCTCCTCGGTGCGGGCGATGCCGCCGCCGCGGCCGCCGAGCGTGAAGGCCGGGCGGATGATCATCGGCAGGCCGATGTCCGTCAGCGCGCCGCGCGCCTCGTCGAGCGTGTGCGCGATCGTCGAGCGCGGGACGCGCAGTCTCGCCTGCTCCATCGTCTCGCGGAAGCGGTCGCGGTCCTCGGCGCGGTCGATCGCGTCGTAGTCGGCCCCGATCAGCTCGACGCCATATCTGTCGAGCGTGCCGTCCTCGAACAGCGCCTTCGCGAGGTTGAGCGCGGTCTGCCCGCCGAGCGTCGGCAGCAGCGCGTCCGGGCGCTCGCGCTCGATCACCTGCGCGACCGGGCCGGGCAGCAGCGGCTCGACGTAGGTCGCGGTCGCGATCTCCGGGTCGGTCATGATCGTCGCCGGGTTGGAGTTGACGAGCACGACCTCGTACCCCTCCTCCATCAGGACCTTGCAGGCCTGCGTGCCGGAGTAGTCGAACTCGGCCGCCTGTCCGATCACGATCGGCCCCGAGCCGATGATGAGGATCTTCTTGATGTCGGTGCGCTTGGGCATCAGGCAGCCACGATTTCCTTGATGAAGCGGTCGAACAGGTAGAGCGAGTCGTGCGGGCCGGGGCCCGCCTCGGGGTGGTACTGGACGGTCGCGCCCTGCACGTCGCGCAGCGTCAGCCCCTCGACGGTGCGGTCGTAGAGGTTGACGTGCGTCAGCTCGGCGGCGCCGAAGTCGGTCTCCCAGCGGACCGGCTCGTCGGCGTCGACCGTCTTCGCGCCGCCCGGGCCGAGCACCGCGAAGCCGTGGTTCTGCGACGTGATCTCGACGCGGCCGGTCTCGAGGTCCTTGACCGGGTGGTTGGAGCCGCGGTGGCCGAACGGCAGCTTGTACGTCTCCAGCCCGACCGCGCGGCACAGCAGCTGGTGGCCGAGGCAGATGCCGTAGACCGGCTTCTTGCCGACGAGCGCTCTCAGCGTCTCGACGACGTAGCCGAGCGCGGCCGGGTCGCCGGGGCCGTTGGCCATGAAGAAGGCATCCGCGTCGCCGGCGAGCAGGTCGGCGGCGCTGGTCGTGCACGGGTGCAGCTCGACGGTCGCGCCGCGCAGCCGCAGGTTTCTGACGATCGACGTCTTCACGCCGGTGTCGATCATCGCGATCGTCGGGCCGTCGGAGCCGGCGACGCCGGGCCCGAGCGGCTCCAGCCGGATCAGCTCCGAGGGCGTCACCTCGCGCGCGAGGTCGCGGCCGTCCATCGACGGCTCGGCGGCGATCAGCGCGCGCGCCTCGTCCTCGGCGATGCGCGCCGGGAAGACGCCGCCGCGCATCGCGCCGGCGTCGCGGATGTGACGGACGAGCGCGCGCGTGTCGAGGTCGGTGATGCCCGGGATGCCGTGCTCGCGCAGCCAGTCGAGCCAGCCGCCGAGGTCGGCGCCGGGCGCGTCGGAGCGGTTCGTCGCGGCGCGCATGATCGCCGCGCGCGCGTGGATCCCGGAGGACTCCATCGCCTCCCCCGAGACGCCGTAATTGCCGACGTGGGCGGTCGTGAACGTGATCAGCTGGCCGGCGAACGAGGGGTCGGTCATCGCCTCCTGGTAACCGGTCATGCCGGTCGTGAAGACGACCTCGCCGACGGCGTGCGCGTCGGCGCCGCAGGCGATCCCGTCGAAGCGCTCACCGTCCTCCAGCAGGACGTAGGCGGTCGCGTCGTTCATGCGGTCACTCCAGAGGCGGTCGTGTTCGGTGCGGGGGCGCGGTGGGCGACGGTGCCGGCGGCGACGGTCAGTCGCACGACGCCGTCGAAGCGGCGGCCGAAGAAGCAGGAGTTGGCCGAGCGGCTGACGTAGCCGTGCTCGCCGACGACCCAGCTGGCGCCGAGGTCGACGAGCGCGAGGTTGGCCGGCAGTCCGACCTCGATCTTCGGCGTGCAGAGGTCGAACAGCGCGGCGCCGCTGGTCAGCTTCTCGACCAGCAGGCTCAGGGGGATGATCCCCGGCTTGACCAGCTCGCTGTAGATCGAGGCGAACGAGGTCTCCAGTCCGGTGACGCCGTTGGGCGCCTCCTCGAACGGGACCTCCTTCTCGTGCTTGGCGTGCGGCGCGTGGTCGGTCGCGATGCAGTCGATCGTGCCGTCCTTGAGGCCGGCGATCAGCGCCTGGCGGTCGGACTCCGCGCGCAGCGGCGGGTTCATCTTGTAGCGCGTGTCGAGCGACAGGACGGCCTCGTCGGTCAGCGTCAGGTGGTGCGGCGAGGCCTCGCCGGTCACCTGCGCGCCTCTCCCCTTCCAGTACGCGAGCGCCTCGACCGACTCGGCGGCCGAGATGTGCTGGAAGTGCATCCGGCCCTGCTCGTAGAGCGCCAGCGCCGCGTCGCGCGCGACGATCGTCGACTCGCCGACCGAGGGGTAGCCGGCCAGCCCGAGGCGGGCCGAGACGGCGCCCTCGTGCATCACGCAGCCGTTGGACAGCGACGGGTCCTCCTCGTGCAGGCCGAGCACGCCGCCCGCCAGCCGCTGGTACTGCAGCGCCTTGCGCAGCATCCCGGCCGAGACGACCGGCCGGCCGTCGTCGGTGAAGCCGAGCGCGCCGGCGTCGCGCAGCTCCGCCATCTCGGTCAGCTCGTCGCCGCCGAGTCTGCGCGTGATCGCGGCGAGGAAGCCGACGGGGATCCGCGCCTGCTGCTCGGCGGCGTCGCGCAGCGAGCGCAGGATCGGCGCGTCGTCTATGACCGGCGCGGTGTTCGGCATCGCGACGACGGCGGTGAAGCCGCCGGCGGCCGCGGCGGCCGTGCCGGTCGCGAGGTCCTCCTTGTGCTCCTGGCCGGGCGTGCGGAAGTGGACGTGCGGGTCGACGAAGCCCGGGAAGAGGTGGAGGCCCTCGGCCTCGACCGTCTCCGCGCCCTCGGGTGCGACGAGCGTCCCTGGCGCGCCGATCTCGGCGATCTCGCCGTCGCGCACGAGCACGTCGCCGGGGCCGTCGAGGCCGGCGCGCGGGTCGAGCAGGTGCGCGCCGCGGATCAGCAGGTCGGCCGGGCGGCCGCCCGCGAAGAACAGACCCTTGACGCTCATGCGGCGACCTCCATCCGGGTGGGCAGGACTCTCGCCGCGCCGGCGCCTGCCAACAGCTCGTACAGCACCGCCATCCGCACGACGACGCCGGCCTCGACCTGCTGGCCGATCAGCGCCTGCGGCGAGTCGATCGCGTCGCCCGACAGCTCGACGCCGCGGTTGACCGGGCCGGGATGCATCAGCAGCTGCTCGGGCCGCAGTCTGTCGAGCCCGATCTGGTAGCGCATCGCGTACTCGCGCAGCGACGGCACGTACGCCTCGCTCATGCGCTCGTGCTGCATCCGCAGGACGTAGACGACGTCGGCCTCCGGCAGCCGCTCGAGCGTCGGCTCGACATCGCAGCCGAGCGCCTCGATCCCGCGCGGGATCAGCGTCGGCGGGCCGCTCAGCGTGACGTTCGCGCCCATCCGCGTGAAGGCGAGGATGTCGGAGCGGGCGACGCGCGAGTGCAGCACGTCGCCGACGATCCAGATCTTGACGCCGTCGAGCGAGCCGAGCCGCTGGCGCAGCGTGAAGACGTCGAGCAGCGCCTGCGTCGGGTGCTCGTGCTTGCCGTCGCCGGCGTTGACGACGGCGGCGTCGCTCCAGCCGGCGACCAGCTTGGCGGCGCCGGCGTGCGGCGAGCGGATCACGATCGCGGCCGGGTCGTAGGCGGTCAGCGTCGCGATCGTGTCCTTCAGCGACTCGCCCTTGGCGACCGCGGAGGTCGCGGCGCGGATCGAGACGAGGTCGGCCGACAGCCGCTTGGCGGCCAGCTCGAACGAGCTGCTGGTGCGGGTCGACGCCTCGTAGAAGAGGTTGACGACGGTGCGGCCGCGCAGCGCCGGCACCTTCTTGATCTCGCGTCCGGCGACCTCGGCGAAGGAGGCCGCGCGGTCGAGCACGCGCTCGATCCCCTCGCGGTCGAGATCGTCGATCGACAGCAGATGTCTCATGCGGGGACCTCCGCGCTTCGCGTGTCCGTGATGGTGACCTCGTCGACGCCGTCGATCTCCTCGACGCGGACGTTGACGCGCTCCTCGCGCGCGGTCGGAAGGTTCTTGCCGACGTAGTCGGGGCGGATCGGCAGCTCGCGGTGGCCGCGGTCGGCCAGCACGGCGAGCTGGACGCGGTCGGGGCGGCCGTAGTCGAAGACGCAGTCGATCGCGGCGCGCACGGTGCGGCCGGTGTAGAGCACGTCGTCGACGATCACGGTCGTCAGGCCGTCGAGCCGGAAGTCGATGTGCGATGCCTGCACGACCGGCGCGCTGGCGCGGGTCGCGACGTCGTCGCGGTAGAAGGCGATGTCGATGTCGCCCAGCGGCGGGGCCGCGTCGAGCAGCTCGGAGACGAGCGCGTGGAGCCGCCTGGCGAGGATCGCGCCGCGCCGGTGGATGCCGACGATCGCCAGCTGCTGCGCGGGGTTCTTCTCGACGATCTCATGCGCGATGCGCACGAGCGTACGCCGCATGTCGTCGCGGTCGAGGACGACCTTCGGTTCGCTCACTTGGTGCCTTCCTGGCCTCACGGGACCGGGTTAAAGGGACGCCGACCACCCTAGCAACGGGGCTGGACGCGGCGGCGCCCGCCTCCCCCGGCCGAGCCGCGAGCTATCTGCAGTAGATCGTCACGCGATCGCTGGCCCGTCGCAGCGTCCGCTGCTGGGCGGCGAGCTTGCGCTTCAGCTTGCGTCTGGCGGAACGCGTCGAGACGCGCCGCAGCTGCCGTCTGCTCTTGGCGATCGCGCGCGACCAGCGCACCTGCCCGGCGCGCGCCGTTCTGCAGCGCTTGGAGGCCTTCGGCTTCGGCTTCGGCTTGGGCGCCGGCACGGCGGCGGGCGGCGCGGGCGGCGGCGCCGGCGGGGCGAGCGCGATCGCGGTGCCGGGGTCGAGCTGGACGCGGTACGCGGCGCCCTGGCAGCCGGTCACCTCGATCAGATAGCGGGCGAAGCCGGGCGCGGTGCGGACGAGGTGCGAGACGGTGTTGGGATAGGCGGAGAGGCCGTCGATCGAGCTGCTGCTGCCGTCGGCGTAGAGGCGCGCGTCGACGTCGTCGGAGCAGCCGCCGCCGACGCCCGTCAGCGTCAGGTCGTAGGCGTACGGGCCGGCGCTGTAGAACCAGAACCAGTCGACGTCGTTCTGCGTGTCGATCGTGCCGGCGTACGGCGTCCCCCCGGAGAGCGGCCCGTACGCCTGGCCCGCGCTCTCGTTCGGCTCAGGGGCGGGCAGCGGCGCGGGCAGCCCCGGTCCGCTGACGACCGCGGTCGCGGGGTCGAGCCGGAAGCGGTAGCTGCCGCCGGTGCAGTCGGCGTCGAGCTGGAGCAGGTAGCGGGTCAGCGCGGCCGGCGTCGTGTATCTGATGTGGCTGGTCTCGTTGCGGGCGGCGACGGTGCTGGCGATCGAGCCGCCGTCGCTGGTGCGCAGCGTCAGGCGACTGGCGTCGTAGTAGTTGCACGGCGACTCGCCGGGGGTCGTCAGCGAGATGTCGAGCTGCGTCTGCGGCTGGACGTAGACGAAGTACCAGTCGGAGTCGTTGGCGGTCGTGATCCCACCCGCGTATGTGACGCCGCCGCCGAGCGGCCCCTCGACCTGCGTGATGCCGTCGTTGGGCTCGGTGTCCGCTGATGCCGTCGGCGCGGCTCCGGCCGCCGCCGTCAAGGCGACCGCCGCCGTCGCCAGCCACTTCGCCGCTCCTCGCACGCCCGCTCCCCTGCCGTCGCCTCCCCGGTCTCCGACCGGCCCGTGAGACGCTACGGTACCGAAAACCGGTGCGAACCGGGTGCGGTCAGCGGCGGTCGAGCTCGATGTGCACGGTCGAGCCGCGCTCGAGCGAGATGCCGCCGACGGGATCCTGCTTCACGACCTCCCAGTTGGAGTCGACGATCGTGCCGAAGATCCCGCCGCCCTCCTCCTTGACCTTGAAGCCGGCGCGCTCCAGCCGGTCGTGCGCGTCGTCGAGCCGCTCGCCGACGACGTCGGGCACCTCCGTCTTCGTGATCACGGTCTCGTCGCCGCTCGGTGCCGGCGCTCTCGCCAGCACGGTGACGGTGCGCGCTCTCGGCGGGTCGGACGCCTGCCCGACGCCGAGCGCGACGACGAACAGGACGCCGATCAGGAAGCCGGCGGCGACGCCGATCGCGACGCCGGTCCAGCTCGCCGGCCGTCTCATCTCAGCACCGCCTCGGGCTGCTCGGTCTGCGCCCGCACGGGATCCCAGCGCACCAGCTCGGGCGCGCCGCGCTCGGGGAACGGCACCTCGATCGCGTCGAAGTCGCGCGGGACGACGGTGTCGGCGAAGACCGCCGTCGCCTCCTCGCGGATCTCGCGGCCGCCGTAGCGGGTCGAGAGGTGGACGAGCGCGAGCAGCCGCACCTCGGCCTCGACGGCCGCCTTCGCCGCCTGCGCCGCGGTCGAGTGCTGCGTCTCCTTCGCGCGCGCGGCCTCGTTCTGCGCGAAGGTCGCCTCGTGGACGAGCACGTCGGCGCCGTGGGCGATCGCGATCAGCTCCTCGCACGGGCCGGTGTCGCCGGAGATGACCAGCTTGCGGCCGAGGCGGCTCTCGCCGATCACCTGCTCCGGTCTGACGCCGTTGATCGTCTCGCCGCGCTGCAGGCGGCCGAAGTCGGGGCCGGGCGTGACGCCCAGTCTCTGTGCCAGCTCCGCGTCGAATCTGCCGAGCCGGTCGTCCTCGGTGATCGCGTAGCCGTAGGCCGGGCCGCGGTGGTTGACCGGGAACGGCTCGATCACGTACTCGTCGCGCTCGACCATCGCGTCGGGTGCCAGCTCCTCGATCCGGATCTCGTAGCCGCAGCCGCCCCAGACGTGCCGCATCGACTGCATCAGCGCCTTCAGCCCCGGCGGGCCGTGCAGCGTCAGCGGCTTCTCGCGCGCACGCAGGTCGAAGGTCTTCAGCATCCCCGGCAGGCCGAGCCAGTGGTCGGCGTGGAAGTGGCTGATGAAGACGTCGCTGATGTCGGGCAGGCCGGCGGAGCGCAGCAGCTGCCGCTGCGTGCCCTCGCCGCAGTCGAACAGGATCCGGTCGGCGCCGCGGCGCAGGAGGATCGCGGGCAGCCCGCGACGGGCGGTCGGCACCGATCCGGCGGTACCGGCGAAGAAGATCGAGAGGTCCATTCTTGCCTGTGAATCTAGATGGTGCAGGCGCTCGAAGGCGGCGACGGCCGGTACGCTCGCGCGATGCGAAGAGGGATGATCGCCGCCGCCGTGTGCGGCGCACTGCTCGCGCTCGCGCCCGCGGCGCAGGCCGACGAGGTGCCGAGCTGCAACGCCGAGGACGAGCTGGTCGACCTGACGCCGCCGCGCTGGGCGAACGCCGGCAAGCAGTTCGCGGTGCCGGTCGACGTGACGCGCGCCGACCACGTGCGCGAGTTCACGATGACCGTCGACGGCCAGCCGGCCGGCGTCACGCTCGGCCCTGACGGCGACGGCACGCTCTACCTCGACACGCCCTCGCGCAGCGGCCGCTTCGAGCTGACCGCCAGCTGGCAGCAGACCGGCGTCGCCGCCGGCGACCTCCCGCTCTGCAGACAGGAGTTCGTCTACGACGTCTACGCGGTCGCCCCGAACGCCAGGATCGGCCGCGAGGAGCCGCGCATCGACGGCCGCTGGAACGTGGTCTTCCGGCCGACCGGCCGCACCCCCGGCGGCGCCTCCAGAACCCGCTGGCGCTTCACGCCCGACTGCGCCGTCGGCGCGTGCGCGCTGCGCGCCGTCCTCGACGGCTCGGTCCGCTACCGCCTCGTCCCGGACGCGCGGATGCGGTACAGCATCCCGCGGTCGCGGCTGGACGCGTCCTGGGCCAGATGCGGACCGGTGCGTCATGGCGCCGACAGCGTCCTGCAGTACGGCTTCGAGGTCGTCGGCAGCCAGCTGGTCGACGGCGTCGTCGGCGAGCGCGCGACGCGGATCTCCGGTCGCGCGACGATCACGTACACGCCGACGCCCGCCGGCCGCCGCGCCGGCTGCCGCACGGTCGTCTACCCCTTCGTGATGAGCGGCGTCCGCGTCGGCGGCTGACGCTCAGCCGACCGTCACCAGCTCGAAGCCGATCCGCCCGGCGGCGATCCGCGCCACGCCCATCGTGTGGCGCGGCGCCCGCCGCCGCTCGGTCGGGCTGCCCGGGTTGAACAGCTGGAAGCCGTCGTCGTCGGAGACCTCGTGGAGCGGGATGTGGGAGTGGCCGAAGACGACCGCGTCGGCGTGCGGGAAGCGCCGCCGCATCCGCGCCATCCGCCCGACTCTCGGCCCCGCGTCGTGCACGATCGCGAGCCGCACCGGGGCCGCCCCGGCGCCCGCGCCCGCCGCGCGCAGCTCCAGCTCGAGCACGGCCGGCAGCTCCGCTCGCAGCGCCGGCTCGTCGACGTTGCCATGGACGGCGGCGACTTCGCCGTAACTGCGCAGCTGCTCCAGCACCGGCGCGCGGACGAAGTCGCCGGCGTGGACGATCAGGTCGGCCGCGCGCAGCTCCGCGACGCATGCCGCCGGCAGCGTCCGCTCGACCTTCGGCATGTGCGTGTCGGAGACGATCGCGAGCCGCATCGCGGGGCCCACTCTACGAATCGCGCCGGTCGCGCTTGCGGTCGGCGGCGCGGGCGCGTACCGTGCGCGCGCGAAATGACGAGGACGAGACCTGGGATGGTGCGGTGCGGAAGCTGACGATCGCGGCGCTGGCGCTGGCCGGCGCGCTGGTGACGGCTGCGCCGGCGACGGCCGCGGAGCCGGCGAGATGCGCGCCGCGCGACGGCATGCTGCGCTTCTACCTGCCGTCCTACGCGCACGCGGGCGGCAGCTTCGACGTCGTCTACGACGTGCTCGACGGTGAGCGGGTCCGCGACCTGTCGTTGACGATCGACGGCGTCGAGTCCTCCGTCGCGGCGAGCGACGACGGCAGATACAGGCTGACCGTCAGCGCCCCGGCGCGCACCGGCCGCTTCGCGATCTCCGCCGCCTGGCAGCAGACCGCGAAGGCGGCCGGCGGCCCGTCGCTCTGCCGCGCGCGCGTCACCGGCACGATCTACGCGGTGCCGAGATCGCAGAAGCTCGGCATCTCCCCCGCCGCGCGCGTCGACGGCCGCTGGAAGCTGCGCTTCACGCCCGGCAGAGGCACGCCCGGCGCTCCCTTCGACGTCGTCTGGACGTCGCGCGCCGTCTGCGACCTCGGTGCCTGCGCGGTGACGATGCGCTCACCGAGCGGCAGCAGAATCCGCTTCGCCCCCGACGCCAGGCTGACCTACCGCGCGCGGCCGCAGCAGCAGGTCTCGTGCGTGCGCGTGACCAGACGCGGCGGCAAGACGACGCGCAAGGTCGTCGCCAAGCACGGCTACACGGTCGAGTCGTTCGAGCAGTTCAGCGTCGTGCGCACGCGCAGATCGGGCGGGCTCGTGCGCGAGCGCGCGACGCAGATCAAGGGCAGACTGATCAACGACTACCGCCCGACGGCGGCCGGCCGCAGAGCCGGCTGCACGCCGAGCCAGTACAGCTACACGTTCAGCGGCAGACGGCTGTCGTGAGCGCCGCGCCCTGCGTCACCGCTTCAGCGGCAGTCTGCTGATGCCGAAGGTGCAGAGCCCCTCCACGTATCTGGCGGTGACGACGCCGCTGCCGTTCGCGCGCAGCGTGCCGCTGACGCTGTTGCCGCTGCTGACCGACTGGATCGGGCTGTGGAACTGGATGTCGTTGGCGCCGACGACGACATTGGTCCCCTGCGCCTGCGGGTCGAGGAAGATGCCCTTCATCAATACCTTGCCGGGGCCGACCCAGTTGCCGCCGGCGCCCGTGCAGATCGGCGCGGACGCCCACGTGACCGACACCCCCGACGACGGCCGCCAGGCGATCTCGAAGTAGTTGAGGCAGTCGGCGTTGCCGCCTCTCCAGACGCCGCCGGTCACCGCCGAGGTCTGGGCGGCGGGCTTCAGGCCGCAGGCGGTGAAGGCGGCCGCGCCGCTTCTGGCGCGGCGCACGTCGACCCGTCTGGCGCCGCCTCTGACCTGCAGGAGGTCGTCGGCGGCCGTGACCGTGTAGATGCCCTTGTCGACGCCGAACGAGAACTGCCCGCGTCTGTCGGTCGCGGTCTCATACGTGCGCCGCGGCGAGCCGCCGACCGCGCGCACGGTCGCCCCCTCGACCGGGAGTCTGCGGCAGGAGCGGCCGGAGGCGGCGCAGAGCAGCTCGACCTCGCCCTCGACGACCCGCTCGGCCGGGGTCGCGAACAGGTATCTGAAGACCGGTCTGTCGTTGATCCCCTTGCCGTCGAAGTGGTCGCCGCCGGGCGCGATGTCGTTGGCCGCCTCGCCGCAGGTCGAGACCTGCACGCCGACTCTTCTCGGCCGGCCGATCGCGGCCAGCGGGATCGTCACGACGACCTGTCTGCCGGTGGCCGAGGTCGTCGAGCGCCCGACCGTTCTCGGCGTGTTCGAGTAGGTCATGAGCGCCTCGCCGCGGGCGACGTACTCCGGCTCGCTGCCGTTGCCGCCGCGCGTGTCGACGCTGACCGTCAGCGACGCGCCCGGGTTGACCTTCCCGCGGACCGTGACCGTCACCTGCAGCGTGCCGCCGGCCGTCTCGGCCTCCAGCTCGCGCACGTCGCAGGCCGCGTACGCCTTCGCGTCGTAGATCGTCCCGTCCGAGCGCTCGTCGCTGACCTTCGCCGCCGTCGCCCCCGAGGCGAGGACGGCGACCATCGCCGCCGCCGCACCCGTCGCGAGCGCAAGCTGCTGCCGCTTCTTCATCCGGCCCACCATTCCGCGGATCTGCAAGGAGCTGGCGAGGCTAGTAGCGCCGTCGCGCCACCAATACTGGGCCCCCGCCCAGAGTTTGGGCGCCGCGAGTCGGCAGGCGACGGCGCCCCACGATAAGCTGCTCGATGCGTTGCGCCCGTAGCTCAGTGGATAGAGCGCTTGCCTCCGGAGCAAGAGGTCGCTGGTTCGAATCCAGCCGGGCGCGCTCCTCGTGAAGGCCCGCCCTGTGCGGGCCTTCCGCGTTCTCAGTCCTCGAGCCGCTGCTCGTAGGTCGCGATCAGCTCGCTGAGCGGGATCCCGAGGGCGCGCGAGAGGCGCACGAGTGCGACGAAGGTGGGGTTGCCACGTCCGCCTTCGAGCGTCGTCATGTAGTTGCGGCCGAGGTCCGCGGCCTCGGCGACCTCCTCCTGCTTCAGCGTCTTGCGGGCGCGCAGCTCGCGCACGGCGATCGCCAGCGCCCGGCGTTCCTGGTGAAGCGAGTCGGCCACACTTGAACCCTCCACCGATCGCTAGTGGGATTCCACCAGCTATAGCGTGGAAAATTCACGCTATAGAGGGAGATTCCCCGCTGAGAGGTGTACTGGCCCCGGTTTGGCGCGAGCGGGATCTGACCGACCGCCTTTTCGACGTGGGTGGCGCGTGGCAGACTGAACGGGCATGGATGCTCACGCCGACGACCCGCTCGCCCGCCTCGCCGCGGAGCTCGAGCGCCTCAGCAGTGTCAACCTCGCGCTCGGCGAGGCCGCCGAGCAGCTGATCGTCCACGCGCGCGAAGAGCGGATCGCGCTGCGCGAGGCCGCCCGTGAGGCGAAGGCCGCCGCGCGCGCCGCCGCCGCCGCCAGCGCGCAGACGCACGCGCTCGCCGACGAGCAGCGCTGAGGAGCCGCGGCCGCGCCACGGCGCTCGCCGCGTCCCAGCCGAGCCCCGCGCCCGCGCTACTCCAGCACGCGGAACATCGCCGAGGCCTTCACGCGGCAGTCGTGGCGGCAGGCGAGCGCGACGTAGCGACCCGGTCTGACGCGCCGCTCGATCGCGATCGGCGCGACGAACTCGCCCTGCGCGTCCGTCGTCGCGCTGCCGATCCTGACCGCCTCGCTCGTCGGCGGACCGGCCAGCAGCATCACGCGCACGCCCGCTCTGAAGCCGCTCCCGAAGAGGACGACTCTGCCGCCGCGTCTGGCCGCGTGCGGTCTGACCGTCAGCGCCGGCGCCGGCTTCGCCGCAGCCCGCTCCGTCGCGAGCCGCGCCGCCTCCGCCGTCGCCCCCGCGTCCCGCTCGGCCGCCGGCGCGACCGCGACGAGACCGGACACCGCCGCGACCACGGCACCTGCTGCGACCATCGTCTTCCGCATCCGCTGCTCCCCGGTTCGGCAGCGTCCTGCTGCCGCACGATCGTAGGCGCGCGGCTCGCATCCCGCGAGCCGCCTCGCCTCCACCATCGCACGAGGACCGCCGCGCCAAACGCGCGACGGTCCTCGGCGCCCCTGCCGCGAAGGGTCGGCCGCCTCAGCGGCGCGCCTTCGCCTTCGCCTTCGCCTTCGCTGCCTTCTTGACCGACACCGTCGCCTTCGCGCTGAAGGACTTGGTGCCGAACTTCGTCGTCGCGACGACGGTGACCTTGCCGCCCCGTCTCTTGAGCTGCTTCGTCGCCGCCTTCGTCAGCTTCAGCTTCAGGGCCTTCGACTTGCCCTGGCCGATCCGCGTCGAGGCCGTCTTCGACGACTTGCCCGCGACCGCCGCCCGCAGCGTCGTCGCGCAGACCGCCGGTGCGCCGGACGGGCAGGCGAGCCGCACCGAGGCGATCGTCTTCTGCTTGTTGACGACGACCCGCTTGATGACCGCCTTGTCTCTGGTGGTCGCGGCCCGTCTGATGCTGAGGCCGGTGCCGCCCGTGCCGCCGGCGCCGGTGCCCGTGCCGCCGCCCTGGCCGCCCTGACCGCCCTGTCCACCCTGACCGCCGGCGCCCGGGGTCGCGTTGTTCAGGATCTGGGTCGTTCTCTCGATCGTCGTTCTCGTCTCTCTCGAGACGCCAGGCGTGTTGCCGATCAGGTCGAGGATCGTGCTGATCTGGGTCGACAGCAGCGGATCGAGCGCGCCGGTGGCGCCTCTGAGCAGATCGATCACCTGGTTGATCAGGTCTCTCAGCGGCTGCGGCAGCCCGGCTGTGCCGGCGACCTGCTGCAGCAGCGGGATCAGCGGCTGGAGCAGGTCGGCGGTCGGCGTGCCGCCAGCTCTCTCGAGCCCGACGAGCGCTCTGTTGAGCCCGTCGATGACGCTCGGCAGCAGGTCGAGGCTGCCGAGCGGCAGACCCGTGTTGCTGGACGAGAGCAGGTTGGCGAGCTGGTTGAGCAGGTCTGCCGCAGGCTGCGGAAGACCTCTCGCAGCCGCCAGCTGCCGCAGCAGATTGGCGACCGGCGCCAGCAGGCTGCCGTCGAGCGGCGTGCTGCCGGCGCCGTTCAGCAGGCCCGTGACCTGGGTGATCAGCGCTCTCGTGTCGAGCGGGAGCCCCTGCGCCCCGCCCAACTGCGTCAGCAGATCGGTCAGCGGTCTGAGCGTGTCTCCGGTCGGGTTGGTCCCGCCAAGAGCGGTCAGCTGCTGGATCAGCGCCGTGAGCTGGCTCTGCTGACTGCTTCCGAGCAGGTTGCCCAGCAGATCTCCGACATTGCCGAGCAGGTCGTCGAGCAGCCCGCGCGTCTGGTACTGCGCAGGTGACGGCGCCTGGGCTGCCGCGATCGCCGGTGGGGCGAGCGCCGACGTGGCAAGCACGGCGATGGACACGCCCGCGGCCGAGCGTGGGAAACGTAACATCCGGGAACCTCCCAATCCCCAGCCTCAAAGGCCAGCGGATGATCGTATGAACCGTTACCCGTCGATCATCGACCAGAGAAACGGTTACTTGATGGTCAGGGCTTCCTGACTGACCGAAAGTATGCCCCCGGACCGCTGGTGCACCGCTTTTTGTGCAGGATGATGGAGCTTCCGCTATGAAAAACGGCGGCCAATGGCCGCCGTCTGGCGCGTCGGAACTTCTCTTTCCGGAGCGACGAAGCTCCGGCGTCCGGCTCAGCCGCCGGCGACCGCCGGCAGGATCGTCACCTCGTCGCCGTCGGAGACGGACGTCTCGAGGCCGTCGAGGAAGCGGATGTCCTCGCCGCCGATGTAGACGTTGACGAAGCGGCGCAGGCCGCCGTCGTCGGCGATCCGCTCGCGCAGCTCACCGAACTCGGCGTAGAGCGCGTCGAGCACCTCGCCGACGGTCGTCCCGTCGACGCTCGCCGTCGACGCGCCGCCGGTGGCGGCGCGCAGCTGCGTCGGGATCTTCACCGTGACGGCCATCAGGCGGCCACCGCGCCGGGGACCTTCGCCTCGAAGGCGTCGTAGGTCGCGTCGATCTCATACGTCTCGAACGTGCCGCGGACGGTGTCAAGCGTCTTCAGGCCCTCGCCGGTGATGACGGCGACGACTCTCTCGGACGGGTCGATGTCGCCGCGCTCGGCGAGCTTCTTCAGCACCGCCGTGGTGACGCCGCCGGCCGTCTCGGTGAAGATGCCGGTCGTCTCCGCCAGCAGCTTGATGCCGGCGCGGATCTCGTCGTCGGTGACCGAGTCGACCGAGCCGCCGGTGCGACGCGCCAGCTCGACGGCGTACGGGCCGTCGGCCGGGTTGCCGATCGCGAGCGACTTGGCGATCGTGTCCGGCTTGACCGGGCGGCAGATGTCGGTGCCCTCGGCGAACGCGGTCGCGACCGGCGAGCAGCCGAGTGCCTGGGCGCCGTTCATCACCGGCACGGTGCCGTTGACGAGGCCCAGCTCGATCCACTCCTCGAAGCCCTTCGCGACCTTCGTGAAGAGCGAGCCGGAGGCGATCGGCGCGACGATCCGGTCCGGGATCGCCCAGCCGAGCTGCTCGGCGATCTCGTACGCGATCGTCTTCGAGCCCTCGGAGTAGTAGGGCCGCATGTTGATGTTGACGAACGCCCACTCGTGCTCGCCCGCGATCTCGGTGCAGAGACGGTTGACGTCGTCGTAGTTGCCTCTGACGGCGACCAGGTGGGTGCCGTAGACGCCGGTCGCGAGGATCTTCTGCTCCTCGAGGTTCGACGGGATCAGCACGTAGGAGTCGAGCCCGGCCGCGGCGGCGTGGGCGGCGACGGCGTTCGCGAGGTTGCCGGTCGAGGCGCACGCGATCGTCTGGTAGCCCAGCTCCTTCGCACGCGCGAGCGCGACGGCGACGACGCGGTCCTTGAACGAGTGCGTCGGGTTGGCGGCGTCGTTCTTGATCCAGACCTCGCCCAGGCCGAGCTTCTCGGCCAGCCGGTCGGCGCGCAGCAGCGGCGTCCAGCCGGCGGGAAGCGTGTCGCGCGGCGGCGCCTGCGTCAGCGGCAGGAAGTCGCGGTAGCGCCACAGCGAGTGCGGGCCGGCCTGTATGCGCCGGCGCAGCTCCTCGGTGTCGATCTCGCCGGCGGGCGCGTAGGCGACCTCCAGCGGGCCGAAGCAGCGCTCGCAGACGTACTTCGCCTCGAGCGGGTAGACGGCCTTGCATTCCTTACAAGTCAGTGACTCTGGCGGCATATGAAAAAACCTCCGCCGGGTTTCCGTGGCAGAGGTCTGAAGAACCGCCGAACCACATCTCCCAGGCTTGTTGCTTGCCTGATGGAATTGGCACCTTCCCCTTGCGGGGGGTTGCCGGGGCTTCGTAGGGCCATAACCCTCCACCCCTCTGGATGCGTACTGCTATGTGCCGCGAAGTATACGCAGGCCTGTGACGAAGCTGCAATCCGGCGTTCCGAAAATTGCGCAGAGCGGGGTAGAATGCAAGACATGCCGTACGAGACGCACGCCAGCGAACAGCTCAGCGACGAGCCGCGAAGTCATGCCGAGCATGCCAAAGCCGCGCTTCTCGCCCGTGCGCCGTGGTCGCGGCGCCGTCGCGCTGCCGCCCGTCGAGCCTGAGTCCCGCCAGCCCGAGATCGTCGAGGCCCGCGGCGTCCGCTGGGTCAACATCGAGGAGCCGCGGTCGAGCCACCGCGCCTGGATGGAGGAGCGCTTCGACTTCCATCCGCTCGACTACGAGGACGTCAACTCGCGCAACCAGCGGCCCAAGATCGACGAGTACGACGACTACCTCTTCATCGTCCTCTACTTCCCCCGCTTCGACAAGCAGGTCGGCCGTCTCAACGCCGCCGAGCTGGACCTCTTCATCGGGCCGGACTACCTGATCACGCTGCCCAACCAGCCGCTGCAGCCGGTCGAGTACCTGTTCGAGCGCCTGCGCCAGAACGACGAGCTGCGCGAGAACTGGTTCGGCAAGGGCACCGGCTACCTGCTCTACAAGATCATCGACGCCTGCGTCGATGCGAGCTTCCCGATGCTCGCGAAGATGGGCAACAAGCTCGAGCGCGTCGAGGACGAGATCTTCGCCGGCAACTCGGCCGAGGTCGTGCGCGACATCTCCAACGTCAAGCAGGAGATCATCAACTTCCGCAAGGTCGTGCGGCCGCAGCGCGCCGTCTTCGGCGACATGGAGCGCACCAAGCAGCGCTACCTGGCCGAGGACATGGACGTCTACTTCGACGACATCAACGACGCCTCCGAGCGGATCTGGCAGATGCTGGAGACGTACAAGGAGACGGTCGAGGCGCTGGAGGCGACCAACGAATCGGTCCTCTCGCACCAGCTCAACGACGTCCTGCGCGTGCTGACCGTGCTGAGCGTCGTGTTCCTGCCGCTGACGCTGATCGCGTCGATCTTCGGCATGAACGTGCACGTCCCCGGCGAGGGTGCGATCGAGCCGTTCTGGGTCGTGATCGGCGTGATGCTGGCGGTCGGCGGCGCGATGATCGCGTTCTTCCGCAAGCGGCGCTGGCTGTAGCCGCGCCCTCCCTTCACGGGCGCGTAACACCGACCGCATGGCGGAGTACAAGAGAACTGTGACCGCCACCGATTTCGACTCGCTCGAGCGCCTTGCCGGGACGTTCGGGTCGACGAAGCCGAGCAAGCGCATGCTCGTGATCGTCAACCCGTACGC
This sequence comes from Conexibacter sp. CPCC 205762, assembly GCF_030646155.1. Taxonomy (GTDB): domain Bacteria; phylum Actinomycetota; class Thermoleophilia; order Solirubrobacterales; family Solirubrobacteraceae; genus Conexibacter. The sequence continues at coordinate 398,673 of NZ_JAUTDN010000001.1, read as the reverse complement.
GACGACGGTGTCCGACCGGCTCAAGCACCTCGTCGTCTACGCGCTCCAGGGCCGCTATCAGGTCGACTCGGTCGAGACCGAGGCGCGCGGCCACGCGACCGAGCTGTGCCGCGAGGCGGCGCAGGAGGGCTACGACGTCGTCTGCGCCTTCGGCGGCGACGGCACCGTCAACGAGGCCGCCAACGGCCTCGCCGGCTCCGACACGCCGCTGACCTGCCTCCCCGGCGGTTCGACCAACGTCTTCGCGCGGATCCTCGGGATACCGAACGACGTCGTCGACGCGACCGAGCACCTGCTGCGGCTGGCCGACACGTTCGAGCCGCGCGCGATCGACCTCGGCGTCGTCAACGACCGCCGCTTCCTCTTCACCGCCGGCATCGGCCTCGACGCCAGCGTCACCCGCCGCGTCGACGCGCGGCCGAGGCTGAAGGCCCGCTTCGGCCCCTGGTTCTACAGCGTCGCGGCCGTCTCGGCCTTCAACCGCGACTACGTCGTCAGGCCCCCGCGCCTGGTCGCCGACGTCGACGGAACGCAGATCGAGGGCGTCACCGCGATGGTCCAGAACACGACGCCCTACACCTACTTCGGCAGACGACCGATCGAGCTGGCCGAGGGCGTCGCGCTCGACGACGGCACGCTCGCCGGCGTCGTGCTGCAGCGCGCCAGCCTGATCGACATGCCGACGGTCACCTTCCGCGCGCTGGTCGAGAACGCCCGCATCGTCAAGCACCGCCGCGTCGCCGGCTTCTCCGGCGCGAACGAGGTGACGATCAGATCGCGCGACGAGCGCGAGCTGCCGCTGCAGGTCGACGGCGACTACCTCGGCTTCGTCCCCGAAGCCCGCTTCTGGGCCGACCACAAGGCCCTCAAGATCATCGCCTGACCTCGTGCGAGGCCTTCTCCCCGCCCTCCTCGCAGCGGTCGTCTCCGCCGGCGCCGCGACGGCGCATGCGGCCAGACCGACGATCGCCGGCTGCCCCGTCCTGAACCCCAGCTCCGCCTGGAACCAGCGGGTCGACCGCGCCCCTGTCGCGCGCGACAGCCAAAAGCTCATCGCCAGCATCGGCCTGACCAGCGGCTTCCACGCCGACTTCGGCTCCGGCCGCTGGGACGGCGGGCCGATCGGGATCCCGTACACGGTCGTCGGCGGCGGGCAGCGGCGGGTGAAGGTCTCGTTCGACTACGCCGGCGAGTCCGACCGCGGCCGCTATCCGATCCCGCCGAAGGCGCCGATCGAGGGCGGCGCGGGAGCCGACGGCGACCGCCACGTGCTCGTCGTCGACAAGCGCGCCTGCAAGCTCTACGAGCTGTTCGACGCCCACCCGCTCGGCGGCGGCGCGAGCTGGAAGGCCGGCTCCGGCGCGATCTTCGACCTGCGCAGAGGCGACCTGCAGCGCACCCGCGGCTGGACCTCGGCCGACGCCGCCGGCCTGCCGATCCTGCCCGGCCTCGCCCGCTACGACGAGGTCGCCGCCGGCGCGATCGAGCACGCGCTGCGCTTCACCGCGCCGCGCACCCGCGCCGCCTTCCTCGCGCCGGCGCAGCACTTCGCCTCCGACTCGAGCGACCGCGCGCTGCCGCCGATGGGCCTGCGCGTCCGCCTCAAGCGCTCGGTCAGCCTCCGCGGCCTGCCGCCGCAGGCACGCGTGATCGCCGTCGCGATGCAGCGCTACGGCCTGCTGCTGGCGGACAACGGCTCGCCCTGGTACGTCAGCGGCGTTCCCAGCCCCCGCTGGGACAACGACCAGCTCCACGCCCTCGACCGCCTCACCGGCCGCGACTTCGAGGTCGTTGCGCCGCGCTGACCGACTACGCTCGCTCCTTCGCACCATAAAAAGGAGGGGTAGTGATGCAGGTACGAGTCTTCCGCTCGACCGTCGTCGTCGCGTCTGTCGCGATCGCCGCCGGGTTGAGCGCAGGGACGGCTGCCGCGAGCGGCACCCACCCCGACACCGTCGGCAACCCTGGCTCGGTCACGCTCGTGGCCGCACCCGCCTCGATCGACATAATCAGCGCCCCGAGATCGATCGGCTGCTCGAGCGTCGCGATCCCGGTCAGTGTCGACAGAGCCGGCGCGGCGACCGTCGCTGCTGCGGCAACCGCCTTCAGATCGTGCGCGCTAAACGGCGTGGTCGTTACCGTCACGCAGCCGGCTGCCTGGAGCGGGAGCTTCCGTCACCTAGACGACGCCTCGGGCAACGTCGCCGTCGCCACGCTCGACCTCGGCAGCACGCTGCAGGTCGCCAGTCTCGGCTGCAGCTTCTCGCTGCTCGGATCGATCCTAGGCGACCGCACGGTCGGGCCGGTCGGCCACGGCGTCACCGTCTCGGTGCCGTCGCTCGCGCTGCCGGCCTCGCTACGGCCGTGGACCCTGGTGGTGAGCGCGACGAGCGGGGCGTCCTGCCCGCTGCTAGGCGTGACGGTCGGGCTACAAGCGCAGATCAGAGGCAGCTTCGCGCTGTCGCCTGCGCTCTCGATCAGAGGATGAGGAGGGCGCGCGGCGCGGGCGCTGATCAGGCGCCCGCGCCGGGCGTCACGCGGTAGGCGTCGAAGACCGCCTCGATGTTGCGCAGGCGGGTGATCGTGGTGTCGAGCGTCTTGGTGTCGGCGACCTCGATCACGAAGCGGTTGCGGATCATCGGCGGGTTCGACGTGCAGCGGGCGTCGACGATGTTGATCCCCGCCTCGCTGAACGTGCGCGCGAGGTCTTCCAGCAGGCGGTGCCGGTCCCAGCCGTCGATGTGGATCTCGACCTTGAACGAGGTCGCCGCCTCGCCGTCCCAGGAGACGGGCGTGAAGCGGTCGGGATCCTTGCGCAGGACGGCGACGTTGGGGCAGTCCTCGCGGTGGATCGTGATGCCGCGCCCGAGCGAGACGTAGCCGACGATCTGGTCGCCCGGCACCGGGCGGCAGCACTTCGCCAGCCGCAGCATCACGTCGCCGACGCCGTCGACGGAGATGCCGAAGCTGGTCGAGGAGGTCGTCGGGCGGCGCTCGCGCTGCGGGTTGGTCTTCAGCAGGTCGTCGGCAGCGGTCGGCGTGCCCTCGGCGGCCTCGCCCTGCTTCAGCCGCTGCATCACCTTGTTGACGACGGTTCTCGGCGAGACCTTCGCGGCGCCGAGGGCGATGTAGAACTCGTCGCCCTTGCGGAAGCCCATCTCGCGGATGATGTCCGCCAGCAGCGGCGAGCCGACGATCCGCTGCGCCGGCAGGCCCTGCTTCTTCAGGTGCTCCTGCAGCAGCTCGCGGCCGGCGTGCTCGGTGTCCTTGCGCGACTCGCTCTTGAACCACTGCTTGATCTTGTTGCGCGCACGAGTCGTCTTGACCAGCGCCAGCCAGTCGCGCGAAGGGCCGCGCTCGCGCTTGGAGGTGAGCACCTCGACGATGTCGCCGGAGCGCAGCTCGTAGGAGAGCGGGACGATCTTGCCGTTGACCTTCGCGCCGACGCAGCGGTGGCCGACGTCGGTGTGGACCTCGTAGGCGAAGTCCAGCGGCGTCGCGCCGGCCGCCAGCGACTTGACCTCGCCCTTCGGCGTGAAGACGAACACCTCGTCCTCGAAGAGGTCGACCTTCAAGGTGTCCATGAACTCCTTGGGGTCCGACATCTCCTGCTGCCAGTCGAGCAGGCGGCGCAGCCACTTCAGCTTGCCGTCGCTCTCGTTGGCGGTCGGGTCCTGCTTGTAGATCCAGTGCGCGGCGATGCCGAACTCGGCCATGTCGTGCATCTCGCGGGTGCGGATCTGGATCTCCAGCGGCCGCCCCTCGGGCCCGATCACGGTCGTGTGCAGCGACTGGTACATGTTGAACTTCGGCATCGCGACGAAGTCCTTGAAGCGGCCGGGCAGCGGCTTCCAGAGCGAGTGGATGACGCCGACGGCGCCGTAGCAGTCCTTCACCGAGTCGACGATCACGCGCATCGCGGTGAGGTCGTAGATCTCGTTGAACTCCCGGCCCTTTCTCGTCATCTTCGAGTAGATCGAGTAGAAGTGCTTGGCGCGGCCGGAGATCTCGGCGTGGATGCCGAGCGCGTCCAGCTCGCGCGCGACGAAGGCGCCGGCCTCGTTGACGTAGCGCTCGCGCTCGGCGCGCTGCTGGTTGACGAGGCCCTTGATCTCGTTGTACTTGCGCGGATGGAGGGTCGCGAAGGCGAGGTCCTCCAGCTCCCACTTGATCGCGTGGATGCCGAGCCGATGCGCGATCGGCGCGTAGATGTCGAGCGTCTCCTTCGCCTTCTCGATCTGCTTCTGCTTCGACATCGCCTCGATCGTGCGCATGTTGTGCAGGCGATCGGCGAGCTTGATCAGGACGACCCGGATGTCCGAGGCCATCGCGACCATCATCTTGCGGTAGTTCTCGGCCTGCGCCTCGTCGCGCGACTGGAAGGTCAGGCCGGTGAGCTTCGTGACGCCGTCGACGAGCCCGGCGATCTCCTCGCCGAACTTCTCCGTCACGTCCTCCAGCGAGGCGGTCGTGTCCTCGACGGTGTCGTGCAGCAGCGCGGCGCAGAGCGTCTCGGTGTCGAGCCGCATGCCGGCGCAGATCTTCGCCACCCCGACCGGGTGGATGATGAACTCCTCGCCCGACTTGCGGCGCTGGTCGGCGTGGTGCTCGCAGGCGTAGACGAACGCCCGCTCGACCTCCTCGCGATCGATCTCCAGCGGGCTCTCGGCGGCGTGCTCCTCGACGATCGCGAAGAGGTCGCCGAGCAGCTCGCGCTCGGACGCGGACAGGCCGGCCGACTCGACGGGAGCGGGCTGCAGCGGGTGGTCGACGCCGTCGACCGGCATGCGGCCGATCTCGCTCTCCCCGTGAGCGACCGCGACCTCACCGTTGACGCGACCGTTGGTCCGCGTCAGGCGGGTGGTGCGTCCGTTGGTGTCGTTGCCGTCTCGAGCAGAAATCGCTGGCCGTCCTCGTATCGCGCGTTCGCGGCCCGGAAGGTCGGTGAGCGGTCGAGCTCGGTGCGCTCGCCGCTGACGACCGTCAGGGCCGGCAGATCCCGGTCGAGGCTGACGAGCTCCAGCTCCTCGAGGATCGCCACCAGCCGGGCGGCCACATGGACCGAACGACCGTGCCCATCCCCGCGGAGAAGACGCCCGAGCTCCTCGCCGCCCACCCCGCCGCGGTCCCGAAGGGCCCGGTAGAGCGGCACGAGCGCAGCACGAATGCCGTACTCCGACTCATGGATCTGCTGTGCAAATCGTAGCTCAGCGTCACCCCAGGTCAGATGCGTCCACGTCTGGCCGTCGCTGCGGCCGGCGGCGCGCATGCGCGCATCCTGCATCCGCGAGGCCGGCGGATCGAGCACGACGACCTGGTCGAAGCCCGCGCCGAGGGCCGGATCGCGCTCCAGCGCGGTGTGCGAGCAGAGCGCGAAACCGCCGGCACGGCCGGCCAGTCCCTCGATCCGGCGGGGCACGTCGGCGCACAGCGCGAGCACGCTGGAGCCGCCGGCGACGAGGTCGTACAACAGCGCCAGGCCGCCTTCGCCGCGACGGTCGGCGATCAGGCCGTAGGCGGCCGGCGACGGCGCGGCGGCGAGCGCCGTCGGATCGCGGCGCGCGCGGATCGCGTCGGCCTCCGCCATGCAGTCGGCCAACCAAGCACTTGGTTCAGTGGACGGCTCGCCCAGCAGCTCGATCGGCCGCGGCTGCGAGACGGTCGCGTGGCGCAGCAGCAGGCGCGGCTCGACGGCGCCGTTCCACTCGTTGCGCTCCAGCCGGAAGGTCGCGTCGGCGGGGACGTGCTCGGGCACCGGCAGCCTGCCGTCGCAGCCGAAGGCGACGGCGCGGAAGCGGGCGCCGCCGGCGCTGACGGAGAAGCGCGCATGTCTGCCCTCCTGCCCCATCGTCCGCAGCTCGTCGAACTCGGCGCCGGGGACGAGCAGCGTGACAGCCGGGTTGCCGATCCCGCACGGCTGCAGCCGCGCCAGCTCGTCGGCGAGCGGCAGCCCCAGCTGGCGGCCGCCGACGACGGCGTCGACCCGCTCGACCGGGACCAGGTCCTCCGGCGTCAGCGTCACGGCCGCGTGTGCCTCGAACGCCTCGCGCAGCCGCTCCACCTGGGCCGCCTCGATCGTCACGCCGGCGGCGGCGCGATGGCCGCCGTAGCGCTCCAGCAGCGGCGCGCAGGCGTGCAGCGCGCCGAGCAGGTCGAAGCGCGGGATCGAGCGGCCCGAGCCGGTGCCGGAGCCGCTCTGCGGATCGAGCGCGATCAGCAGCGCCGGGCGGCCGGTTCTCTCGACCACTCTGGAGGCGACGATCCCGATCACGCCCGGGTGCCAGCCCTCGCCGGCGAGCACGTACGCCGGCCGCTCGCCCAGCTCGCGCACCTGCTGCTCGGCCTCCCACAGGATCCGCTGCTCGGTCAGCCGCCGCTCGGCGTTGGCGTGGTCGAGCTCGTCGGCGATTCTGGCGGCGCGGTCGGCGTCCTCGGTCAGCAGCAGCTCGACGCCGGCGTCGGCACGGTAGAGGCGGCCGGCGGCGTTGATCCGCGGCGCCAGGCGGAAGCCGACGGCGCTCGCGTCGAGCCCGCTCGGGTCGACTCTGGAGATCTTCATCAGCGCCCGCAGGCCGGGCTTGCCGGTCGAGGCGAGCGTGCGCAGGCCGGCGCGCACGAGCGTGCGGTTCTCCCCCCGCAGCGGCACCAGGTCGGCGACAGTCGCGAGCGCGACGAGGTCGAGGTCCTCGTCCGCTGCGGCCGGATCGCCCCCGGAGGCATTGTGCAGCGCCTGTGCGAGCTTGTAGGCGACGGCGCCGGCGCAGAGGTCGGGGCACGGGTAGCCGCACAGCGCCGGGTGGACGATCGGCGCATCCGGCAGCCTGCCGTCGGCACGCGGCTGGTGGTGGTCGGTGACGACGACGTCCAGGCCGGCTGCGCGGGCGGCGGCGACCTCCTCGACGGCGGTGATCGCGCAGTCGACGGTGATCAGCAGGCGCGTGCCGCGCGCGGCGAGCTTCTCGACGGTCGCGAGCGCGAGGCCGTAGCCGTCGTCGACGCGGCTGGGCAGGAACCAGTCGACGTCGGCGCCGAGCTGGCGCAGCGCCCGCAGCAGGATCGCGGTCGCGGTGACGCCGTCGACGTCGTAGTCGCCGTGGATCGTGATGCGGCTGCCCGCGCGGACATGGCCGAGGATCGTCTCGACCGCCGTCTCGATCCCGGCGAACTGCGAGAAGTGGTGGCGCTCGTCGGCCGCGAGGAAGGCGCGTGCGGCCTCCGGATCGCCGTAGCCGCGCCGCACCAGCACCTGCGCGAGTGTGCGGCTGCAGCGCAGCGCGGTCCGCAGCGCCTCGACGGCGGCCGGATCGCACGGCGCCAGCTCCAGCCGCCGGGCCGGCAGCTGCGCTTCCGGCGTGAGCGGGAGAGCGGCGGCGGGTGGCGGGAGGGTCGCGGACACAGCGAGACCACGTTACGCGCCGAGCCGGATGCGACGGATCCCGGTGCGGGCGGCGGGGCGCGGCGGGCGCGTGCTGCCGAGGTCGCGGCGGCGGCGCGTTAGCCTCGATGACGTGCCCTCCCCCACGATCACGTACAGACCGCTCGACGAGACGACCTTCGACGCCTTCGGCGAGAACCTCGACCTCGCCTTCCACGAGGAGGCGTGGGCCGCGATCCGCGACCGCACGCGCGTGCTGCTGCCGCTGGAGCGGACGCTCGCCGCGTTCGACGGCGACCGGCTCGTCGGCACCTCCGGCGTCTACGAGCAGCGGATCTCGATCCCCGGCGGCGAGCTGCCGTGCGCCGGGGTGACCGTCATCACCGTCGCCCCCACCCACCGCCGCCGCGGGATCCTGACCGCGATGATGAGCGGGCTGCTGGAGCAGGCGCAGGCGCACGACGAGCCGATCGCGTCGCTGTGGGCCGCCGAGGGCGGCATCTACGAGCGCTTCGGCTTCGGCGTCGCCTCACGCCGGGTCCGCTTCAGACTGCCCGGCCGCGGCGCCGCCCCGCGTGCGCCCTTCGCGGGCGCCGGCAGCGGCCCCGACGGCCTGCGGATCGAGCTGTTGCCGCTCGACGGCGCAGGTCCGCTGCTCGCGCCGGTCTGGGCGCGGATGCGCGGGCAGCGGCCGGGTGTGCCGGCGCGCACGCCCGACTGGTGGGCCTGGCGGATCCTCGCCGACCCGCGGGAGGACCGTCACGGCGCGCTCCCGAAGCGGCTCGCGGTCGCCTTCGACGGTGACGGCGACGCGCGCGGCTACGCGCTCTACCGCGCGAAGAGAAGCGGCGGCGACGAACTGGAGCTGCTGGAGCTGATCGCGCCCGACCGCGATGCGGAGGCGGCGCTGTGGCGCTACCTCGGCTCGATCGACCTGATCGCCTCGATCGACGCCTCCGACCGCCCGGTCGACGACCCGCTGCCGTTCCGCTTCGACGACTGGCGCCAGCCGTGGCCGGCGATCGCGGAGTGGCCGGACGCGATGTGGCTGCGGCTGCTCGACCTGCCGGCGGCGCTGCAGGCGCGCAGCTGGAACGGCCCGCTCGACGTGACGCTGGAGGTCGCCGACCGGCGGCTGGCGCGCAACGCCGGCCGCTGGCGCCTGCAGGTGACGGCCGACGGCGCGGCCCGCTGCGCGCCCGCCGACGGCGACGCCGACCTCGCGCTCGACGTCGCGACGCTCGGCGCCGCCTATCTCGGCGGCACGACGCTGACGACGCTCGCCGACGCCGGCCGCGTCGCCGAGCTGACCCCGGGCGCGCTCGCGCGGCTCGACCTCGCGCTGCACGTCCCGCGGGCACCCTGGACGCCGGAGTTCTTCTAGCGCCCCGAGGCCGCGCCGCGGCTCCGCCGAAACGACGACGCGCCCCGTCTCCGGGGCGCGTCGCTCACAGCTGGATCTGTCTCAGAGGACTCAGGCGGCGTCGACCGGGCTGAAGCCCGACTTTCTCTCGCGCCGCAGGCCCTCCGCGTAGCAGAGCCCGAGGCCGATCAGCGCGCCCGGCACGCCCTCGGCCGAGGTCAGGATCGACGTGTCGTCGTTGCCCGGGACCGTGAAGCCGTTGACGATCAGTCCGAAGATGATCGCCCCGAACATCGCGGCCAGGAAGGCGCCGACGATGCCGCCCCAATAGTGGTCGGGCAGGAAGATCGTGAAGTGCCAGATGGCAAGTCCGATCATCACCCACACGAGCATGCCCATCAGCGCGGCCTCCCATGACGGCGTCTGGCAGCCGATCTTCTGGGCTGCTTCACCATCCCGTCGTTCTCAGGTTCGTCGGGCGCACGCCCGTCTGGATAGTTCGCCGGCTCCTCCGGCTCCGCGGGCTCCGGCGTCGCCGCCGGGGGCTCGGGGGTCGCCGTCGCGCTGCGCGTGCGACGCGGCGGGCGCGTGACCGCAGCGGCGCTGTTGTCGACGTCGAGGTCGCGCTTCATCTGCTCGAACTCGTCGGCGCTGACGGCACGCTCGGGATCGTCGGGCGAGGTCAGGCGGCCGCGGCGGCGGGTCTTCCGCTCCGGCTCGACGTCGATCGGGGCGCCCGCCGTCGCGAGCGCGTACGGCGGCACGACCCCGCCGTTCTCCGCCTTGATGCGGCGACGACGGGTCGTGTAGACCTGCTCGCGCTCCTTCCAGTGCCACAGCACCGGACCGGCGATGAAGACCGACGAGTACGCGCCGGAGAGCACGCCGACGAGCAGTGCGAAGGCGAAGTCCCGCAGCGTGTCGCCGCCGAAGATCATCAGCGCCAGGATCGGGATCGCCGTCGACAGGGACGTCACCAGCGATCGCGTCAGCACCTCGGACATCGAGCGGTTGACGATCTGCGAGAAGGCGGCTCGCGGCATGCGCGGCATGTTCTCGCGGATTCGGTCGAACACGATGATCGTGTCGTAGAGGGAGTAGCCCAAGACGGTCAAGAGCGCCGCGACCGTCGACGCCGTCACCTCCCGGCCCGTCAACGCGTAGATGCCGGACACGATCAGCACGTCGTGTGCGACGGCGATCAGGACCGGGACCGCGAATCTCCACTGGAAGCGGAGCGCGATGTAGGCCGAGATCACCAGCAGCGAGGCGATGATCGCGACGATCGCGTTGTTCGCGACGGTCTTGCCGAAGGTCGGCCCGACCGACGAGGCGGTGAAGTTCTGGACTCCGCCGAAGTCTCTCGTCAGCTCGGCTCTGACTCTCTCGACGTCCTGCGGCTTGAGCTCCTCGGTCGAGATCTGCACGACGTTGTCGCCCAGCTCTCTGTTCGTGACTCTCTGGATCTTCGCGTCCGACGCGCCGACCGCGGCCAGCGAGGCGCGCAGGTCGCCTTCGGAGGCGGGCTGCGACAGCGCGGTCGTGATGCGGGTGCCGGAGGTGAAGTCGATGCCGAAGTTGAGGCCCTTCGCGCCGATCGCCAGCGCGCAGATCAGGAGGATCACGCCGGAGAGCGAGAAGAACCATCTCGAAAGACCCATGAAGTCGGTCTTCCATCTGTGGCCCTCGCCACTGGCGCCGAGCGCCGACGGGCGGCCGAGGAGTCTCGTTCTGCCCATCGTCGTGAGTATCGCCTGCGTCGCGAGCACGGCCGTGAAGAGCGACACGAGCGTGCCGACGCCGAGCGTGAAGGCGAAGCCCTTCACCCCTGCCGTGGCGAGGATGAAGATGATGAACGCGACCATCACGGTCACGACGTTGGCGTCGATGATCGCGGTCAGGCCCTTGCGGTAGCCGGTCGAGATCGCGGCCGGGACGGAGCGTCCGGCGCGTACCTCTTCTTTCACGCGTTCGAAGATGACGATGTTCGCGTCTGCCGCTACGCCGATCGTGAGGATCACGCCGGCGATGCCTGGCAGCGTCATCGTGATCGGGACGAGCTTGATCAGCGCGTAGAAGTACACGCCGTAGATCAGCAGGGCCACGGTCGCGATCACGCCGAGGATGCGGTAGAAGGTGATCAGGAAGCCGGCGACGAGGATCAGGCCGACGATGCCGGCGACCAGGCCCTCGTGGAGCGCCTGCTTGCCGAGCGTCGCGGAGACCTGCGACTGCGAGATCAGCTCGAGCCCGATCGGGAGCGCGCCGAGCTTCAGCAGGTCGGCGAGGTCCTGCGCGCTCTGGATCGTGAAGCCGCCCTCGATGATCGCGCCGTTCTCGCCGTCGATGCCGTCAGGCAGGCGGTTCGGGTCGATCGAGGCGACCGAGATCAGCTTTCCGTCGAGCGCGACGGCGAAGTGCTGGGCGACGAGCGCCGGCGAGGTGCCGGGCAGCGCGAGGCTCTGGCCGCGCTGCGAGATCTCGCGCGTGACTCTCTGGAAGGCGTTCTTGCCTCTGTTCGTGAATCTGAACTCGACGTCGGGCTGCTGCGACTGGTTGAACCCCTGCTGCGGATCCTTGATGTCGCTGCCGGAGAGCGCCACGCTGTCGCGCAGGACGTAGAAGCGCGCCAGCGGGTCGTCGGCCTCGGTCGGCGCCGCGCCCGAACGGGTCGTCGTCGACTGCAGCACGACCCAGCCCTGCGGCACCGTCAGCACCTCGCTGCCCGCGGGCAGCGACGTCGCTCTGTTCGGGAGCGCCGCGATCAGGTCGGCTTCCGACTTCTCCGGACCAGCCAGATATCTATGGTCTCTGTCGAAGAGGTAGTAGGCGCTGCCGCTGCGCGAGCCCGCTCTCACGTCGGTCGACGGATCCTGTCTCGACGCGAGCTTGACCGCCTCGTAGAGCGGCTGGCCGCGCGACGAGCTGCCGCCGTTCTGGCTGATGGCCGTCGCCGTCTGATCCTGCGACGTCAGCAGCGGCGCGACGAATCTGCCGTCGGGCGTGAGGACGTTCGCTTCCCAGTCGTAGAAGAACAGCTGGGCCGGCGTGCCGACCTGGTTCTTCGCCCGCTCGATGTCGTTGACCGCCGGCAGGCCGACGGAGATCTGGTTCGAGCCGGCACGCTGGATCTCGGGCTCCGCGACGCCGAGCTGGTCGACGCGCTTGCGGATGATCTCGACCGCGCGGTCGACGTCGGAAGCGGTGACTCTCGGAACCTGCGGGGTCGGCTCGCCCTGGTAGACGAGCTCGACGCCGCCCTCGAGGTCGAGGCCGAGCTTGGTGTCCTTTGTCGCGATGACGATTCCGGACGCGCAGAGGAGCCCGAGGACAAGAAGAAGGATGAGGCCGGTGCGGCGACGTGGGTTCATTTGGTCGGGATGCTACTTGGAGGGAGTGAGCACGAGCAGCAAACCGCCGTCGTCGTCGTATGCAGGAAAGAGGTCGGCCACGGCCTGGGCCGGGATGTCGCCCTCGGCGTTCACGGTCACCGGTCTCCCTAGAGCGCGCACGCCCCATTCGAGCACCGTTCCAACCGGGTCGTCGCCGTTGGCGAAGTCGAGGCCGAGGACCTCTCTGACAGAGCGGCCGATGACCCTCTCGTCGTCGAGCCCGGTCAGCTCGAACGAGCCGCGCCCGCATCCGATCACGCGACCTTCGCGGTCGCAGACGAAGAAGGCGGCGTTCGGCGCCGGGTAGTAGTCGTCGAGCAGCTCGAAGAGGAAACCGAAACCGCACTTCGAGCAGCCCTTCGGCACGCGCGAGAAACCGGCCGTGCGGTCGGTCTCGGACGTGCGGTTGCCGCAGTTCGGGCAGATGAAGAGATGGGCCATCGCGTGCCTAGGATACGTGTGTCGCACTGAAGCGCGGGTTGGGAACTGTTCAAGCCAACCTAAAGCGCTCCCGGCACGTTTCCGAAGTTCGGCGTGCTGGCGCCGATCGCGCCGTGCGAGCGCTCCGCGAACGTGCGTGTCAGAACAGCTTGACGCCTTCCGCGGGCGGCTCGATGCCGAGATGCGCCCATGCTCGCCGGGTCGCGACGCGGCCGCGCGGCGTGCGCTCGATCAGACCCCGTTGGAGCAGGTACGGCTCGTAGACGTCCTCGACCGTGTCCTGCTCCTCGCCGACCGCGACGGCGAGCGTCGAGAGGCCGACCGGTCCGCCGCCGAACATCTCGCAGATCGCGCGCAGCAGCTCGCGGTCGAGCCGGTCGAGGCCCTCGTGGTCGACCTGCAGCAGGTCGAGCGCGTGGGCGGCGATCGCCTCGGTCACGACGCCGTCGCCGCGCACCTCGGCGTAGTCGCGCACGCGCTTGAGCAGGCGGTTGGCGACGCGCGGCGTGCCGCGGCTGCGGGCGGCGATCGCGCGTGCGCCGGGCTGCTCGATCTCGATTCCCAGCAGCGACGCCGAGCGCGTCACGATCCGGCCGAGGTCGTCGGGCCCGTAGTGCTCCAGCCGGTGCTGGATGCCGAAGCGGTCGCGCAGCGGCGTCGTCAGCAGGCCGGCGCGCGTCGTCGCGCCGATCAGCGTGAACGGCGGCAGGTCGAGCGTCACGACGCGCGCCCCCGCCCCCTGGCCGACGGTGATCGGCAGCTGGCCGTCCTCCATCGCCGGGTAGAAGGTCTCCTCCAGCGCTCGCGGCAGGCGGTGGATCTCGTCGACGAAGAAGACCGCGCGCGGCTCCAGCGCCGTCAGGAACGCCGCCACGTCGCCCTTGCGCTCCAGCGCCGGGCCGGCCGTCTGGATGAACGGGACGTTCAGCTCCTCGGCGACGATCTGCGCCAGCGACGTCTTGCCGAGCCCGGGCGGGCCGGCGAGCAGCACGTGGTCGAGCGCGTCGCCGCGCGCGGCGGCCGCCTCGATCGAGACGTGCAGCTGCTCGCGCACCGTCTCCTGGCCGACGAAGTCGCCGAGCCGCTTCGGCCGCAGCGAGCGCTCGGCGGCGTCGTCCTCCTCCGGCAGCGCGCCCGGCGTCTGGATCCGCCCGCTCGTCATCTGCGGGCCGTCCGCAGCGCGTGCGCGATCAGCTCTTCAGCGGTCGTGCCGGGCGCTCTGGCGAGCAGCCTGTCGGCCTCCTCGAGCGAGAAGCCGAGCCCGAGCAGGCCGTCGCGCGCGAACGTGCGCGGGTCGTCGGAGGGGTTCGCCGAGAGCGCGTCGTCGGGGACCGAGGCGCCGGCCTTCGAGCGCAGCTCGACGATGATCCGCTCGGCCGTGCGTCTGCCGATCCCGGGAACCGCCTGGAAGCGTCTGACGTCGCCGGCCGCGAGCGCCGACAGCAGCTCGCGCGGGGAGCCGCCCGACAGCACCGCGAGCGCGATTCTGGGGCCGACCGACTGCACGCCGAGCAGCATCAGGAAGAGGTCGCGCTCCTCCTCGGTCGCGAAGCCGTACAGCTGCATCGCGTCCTCGCGGACGACCATGTGGCTGTGCAGCATCACCTGCTTGCCGACGGCCGGCACCTGCTTGAGCGTCTCGCCGGAGACCGCCAGCCGATAGCCGACGCCGCCGGCGTCGATCACGACCTCGCCCCCCGCCGGCGGGGCAGGCCTGCGCCCGGCGACCTCGCCGCGCACGAGCGCGATCACGCCGTCACCATCGCGGCGGCCAGCGGCGCGCGGTTGGCGTGGCAGATCGCGACCGCGAGCGCGTCGGCGGCGTGGTCGGGCCGCGGCAGCTCGGTCAGCGACAGCAGCCGCTGGACCATCTGCTGGACCTGCAGCTTGTCGGCCCGGCCGGAGCCGCAGACGGCGTTCTTGATCTGTTGCGGCGTGTAGGAGCTGCACGGCAGCCCGGCCTGGCCGGCGGCCAGCAGCACGACCCCGCGCGCCTGGCCGACCTGCATCGCCGACCTCGCGTTGGCGCCGAAGTAGAGGTCCTCGATCGCGACCGCGACCGGCGCGTGCTCGGCGATCAGCTCGCCGACGCGGGCGTGGATGGCGGTCAGCCGCCGCTCCAGCGGCAGGCCGGCGGCGGTCTCGATCACGCCGCCGTCGAGCGCGACGGTGCGCCCGCGCCGGCTCGCGACGACGCCGAAGCCGGTGTTGGCGGTGCCGGGATCGATGCCCAAGACGATCATCTGTTCGTATTCTGCGCGACCGGCCGGACGCCTGCCGACCTGTCCTCGCCGCGCCTGGCGGTGTCCTCGGTCGCTCGTGGGCTGGCGCCCACCACGCTCCCTGCGTCCTTGCCAGGCACGACGATGACGGCGTCGGTCACCCCGCGATGCGCTCGAGCACTTCTGCGTCGACGTCGAAGTTCGCGTGGACCTCGTTGACGTCGTCGTTGTCGTCGAGCGCGTCCAGCAGTCTCATCAGCTTCGTCGCGCCGGCCTCGTCGAGCTCGACGCGCGTCTTCGGGCGCTGCGTCACCTCGGCGTTCTGGATCTCGACCTCGGCCGCCTCCAGCGCTCTGCGCACGCCGGCGAGGTCGGACGGCTCGGTCAGGATCTCGAAGACCTCGTCCTCGTCCTGCACGATGTCGAGCGCGCCGGCGTCGATCGCGACCATCAGGTCGTCCTCGGAGTATCTGTCGGCGTCGACGACGATCACGCCCTGTCTGTCGAACAGGTAGGCGACCGAGCCGGGCTCGCCGAGCGAGCCGCCGTGCTTGGAGAGCATGTGGCGGACGTCCGCGCCGGTGCGGTTGCGGTTGTCGCTCAGCGCCTCGATCAGCAGCGCGACGCCGCCGGGGCCGTAGCCCTCGTAGAGGATCGACTCGATCGCGTCGGCGTCGGCGCCCTCGCCGGTGCCCTTCGCGATCGCGCGCTCGATGTTGTCCTTCGGCATCGAGGCGTCCTTCGCCTTCTGGACGGCGTTGGCGAGCGTGGCGTTCAGCTCCGGATCGCCGCCGCCCTCACGCGCCGCGACGGTGATCGCGCGCGCGAGCTTCGTGAAGGCCGCGCCGCGTCTCGCGTCGACGATCGCCTTCTTGTGCTTGATTCCAGCCCACTTCGAATGTCCGGCCATGACCGTCATTCTATGTGGCCGTCCGACGAAAGTGGTTCCCATGCAGCGTTCTCTCCCCCTTCTGCTCGTCCTCGCCGCCGGTGCGCTCGCGCTGGCCGGCTGCGGCGGCGACGACTCAGGCTCCGGCTCCAGCGCCAGCACGGGCGCCGCGACCGCGCCCGCGACGACCTCCACCGACGCGGCCGCCGCCGCCGGCGGCGACGTCGAGGTCAAGATGCAGGCGATCGCCTACAGCCCGCAGACGATCACCGTCAGACCGGGGACGAGAATCACCTGGGTCAACGAGGACGACGTGCTGCACGACGTCGTCTCGACCGAGGGCGA
Organism: Conexibacter sp. CPCC 205762; assembly: GCF_030646155.1. Classification (GTDB taxonomy): domain Bacteria; phylum Actinomycetota; class Thermoleophilia; order Solirubrobacterales; family Solirubrobacteraceae; genus Conexibacter. The sequence goes on along the minus strand of NZ_JAUTDN010000001.1, from coordinate 382,646 downwards.
GAGAATCGAGTCGAGACTGTTCCCGAAGGGCGACAGCTTCTCCTTCACGCCGACGAGAAGCGGCCTGATCCACTACGTCTGCACGATCCACCCGGGGATGGAAGGCAACATCACCGTCGAGTAGCCGCGCCACGCGGCGCTCGTCCTCAGGCGAGCGCCTGCGGATGCGCCCGGTACCAGGCGACCGTGCGTTCGAGCCCCTCGTCGAGCCCGACCGCCGGCGCCCAGCCGGTCAGCGCGCGCAGCTTCGCCGGGTCGACGTACTGACGGTCGATCTCGCCGGCCGGCGTGCCGGCGCCGCGGATCTCCGGCTCGACGTCGGTGCCGGCGATCCGGCAGATCCGCGCGACGACGTCGCGGACCGCGTGCGGCGCCCCGCCGCCGGCGTTGAACGCCTCGCCGCGGGCGCGCGGCGCGGCGCCGGCCGGCAGCGCGCCGTCGGCGTCGAGCGCGTCGGCCAGCTGCAGGTAGGCGGCGACCGCGTCCTCGACGTAGAGGAAGTCGCGCTCGGGCGTGCCGTCGGAGCGGATCACCGGCGCACGGCCGGCGAGCGCGGCGCCGATCGCCTCCGGCACCAGCCGCGAGCGGTTGAGGTCGCCGCCGCCGTAGAGGTTGGCGAAGCGCGTGACCGCGACCGGCAGGCCGTAGGTGTGCCAGTAGGAGCGCGAGATCAGGTCGGTCGCGGCCTTGCTGACGTCGTACGGGAAGCGCGGCTCGAGCGGATGGTCCTCGCGGTAGGGCAGTGTCGCGCTGGCGCCGTAGGCCTTGTCGGAGGCGGCTACGACGACCCGCCGCGCGCCGTGCAGGCGGCAGGCCTCCAGCAGCAGCCAGGTGCCGCGCACGTTCGTCTCGAAGGTCGCCAGCGGCGAGCGGTTGGCGGTCCCGACGATCGTCTGCGCGGCGAGGTGGAAGACGCTGTCGACCTCGTACTCGCCGAGCGCGCGGGCGACGAGGCCCGGATCGGTCAGGTCGCCGTGGACGACGTCGAGCGCGCCGGCGGCGGGGCCGTCGAGCAGCAGCGCGCTGCGCGGCGTGCGGTCGCGCTGCAGCACGACGACGCGGTCGCCGCGCGCGACCAGCGCTCTCACCAGCCAGGCGCCGAGCAGGCCGTAGGCGCCGGTGACGAAGACGGTCGAGCCGCTCATGCGCGCGCTCCCGCGCGAGCGGCGTGCCACGGCGCCTCGCCCGACGCCCACAGGTCGTTCAACAGGATCGCGTCCTTGTACGTGTCCATGCAGTCCCAGAAGCCCTCGTGTCTGCGCGCCCGCAGCGTGCCGGCGGCGGCCAGCCGCTCCAGCGGCTCGCGCTCCAGCACGCTGTCCTCCTCCAGCAGCTCCAGCAGGCGCGGCTCGAAGCAGAAGAAGCCGCCGTTGACCCACTGCTGCGCGCGCGGCTTCTCGCGGAAGCCGGTGACGCGGCCGGCGGCGTCGATCTCGGTGACGCCGAACTGCAGCTGCGGCCGCACGACCGTCATCGTCGCGATCGCGCCCTCCGCCGCGTTGGCGGCGTGCTCGGCGACCAGCTCGCGCAGGTCGACGTCGGCGACGCCGTCGGCGTAGGTGGCGCAGAACGGCTGCCCCGCGGGAACGCCGTCGGGATGCAGCAGCGCCTGTCGGACGCGGCCGCCGGTCGGCGTGTCGAGGCCGGTGTCGAGACAGCGCACCTCGACGCCGCGCGGCCATGGCTGGGCGGCGGCGAAGCGCTCGATCAGCTCGCCCTTGTAGCCGGTGCAGAGGAGGAAGCGGCGGAAGCCGTAGGCGAGGTACTGCTCGATCACGTGCCAGACGATCGGCCGCCCGCCGATCTCCACCAGCGGCTTGGGAATCGACTGCGTGTGCTCCTGCAGCCGCGTGCCCCGCCCGCCGCAGAGGATCACCACGCTCAGCTCGGCCGGCTCCATCGGCGCGGATCATGTCAAAGCCGCTCCGCGTCCGCGCCCCTTAGGATCCAGCGTTAACCATGCGCGAAGTCTCTTCGAACATCTTCAAGGCGTACGACATCCGCGGCCTCTTCGAGCAGGACATCGACGGCGACGTCGCGGAGCTGATCGGCCGGGCGTTCGCCCACGTCCTCTCTGACCTCAGCGGCAAGAAGGTGACCGACCTGTCGGTCGCGCTCGGCCGCGACATGCGCCTGAGCGCGCCGGACCTGGCGGCTCGCTACCGCGACGGCCTCGTGCACGAGGGCGTGATGGTCTACAACGCGGGTCAGGTCGGCACCGAGATGCTCTACTGGCTCGTCGGCTCGCGTGATCTCGACGGCGGCCTGATGTGCACCGCCTCGCACAACCCGAAGGCGTACACGGGCGCGAAGCTCGTGCGCAAGGGCGCGCTGGCGCTGTCGGGCGACGAGGGCATCCAGGACATCCGCCGCCTCGTGCAGGGCGGCATCCCCGACCGCGTCGGCGGCGGTGACTGCGAGTCGGTCCACATCTACGAGGAGTTCCAGGAGGCGGCGCTCAGATTCATCGACCCGGCGGCGATCAAGCCGCTGCGCGTCGTGGTCGACGGCGGCAACGGCATGGCCGGCCCGATGGTCGGCCCCTTGTTGGAGCGGCTCGGGCTCGACCTCGTCACCTCCTACTGGAGACCGGACGGCAACTTCCCCGACCACGAGCCGAACCCGCTGCTGCCGGAGAACCGCGAGTTCATCATCAGACGCGTGATCGACGAGAGAGCCGACGTCGGCATCGCCTGGGACGGCGACGCGGACCGCTGCTTCTTCATCGACGACACCGGCCGCTTCGTCGACGGCGACTTCCTCACCGCGCTGCTGGCCGAGTCGCTGCTGAAGAGATCGCCGGGCGCGACCGTCCTCTACGACGTGCGCGCCAGCCGCGCCGTCCGCGACGTCGTGCGCGACGGCTACGGCACCGCGCTGATGAACCGCGTCGGCCACGCCTTCTTCAAGACGCGCATGCGGGAGACGGCCGCGATCTTCGGCGGCGAGGTCTCGGGCCACTACTACTTCCAGGACTTCTACTGCGCCGACTCGGGCACGATCCCGGCGCTGCTGGTGCTGGAGCTGCTGTCCAAGAGCGGCAGAAGACTGTCGGAGCTGCTGGAGCCGCTGCAGAGCAGATACTTCATCTCGGGCGAGATCAACTCGACCGTCGACGACGCCGACGCGATCATGAGAGCGATCGAGCGGCGCTACTCCGACGCCCGCATCCAGCGTCTCGACGGGCTGTCGGTCGACTACGACGACTGGCACTTCAACGTCCGCGCCTCCAACACCGAGCCGCTGCTGCGGCTCAACCTCGAATCGCTCGTCTCGGAGGCCGACATGGAGCGGCGCCGCGACGAGCTGCTCGGCCTGATCCGCGGTTGATCGCATCGTGGCCGAGCCGCTGAGCACGGAGCAGGCGCGCGCCGAGGCGGCGCGCGCCGGCATCCACGCGCTCTCGATCCCGACGCCGTTCCTGGTCGGCAGGGTCAACCTCTACCTGATCGAGGACGAGCCGTTGACGCTCGTCGACGTCGGCCCCAACTCGGGCAAGGCGCTCGACGAGCTGGAGCAGGCGCTGGCACGGCTCGGCCATCGCGTCGAGGACCTCAGACTGATCGTCCTGACGCACCAGCACATCGACCACATCGGCCTCGTCGACGTGCTCGTGCGCCGCTCCGGCGCCGAGGTCGCGGCGCTCGACCGGCTCGCCCCCTACCTCGGCGACTACCACGGCGCCACCGAGCGCGACGACGAGTTCGCGGTCGCGCTGATGCAGCGCCACGGGATCCCCGCCGACGTGACGCAGGCGCTGCGCGCGGTCTCGACCGCCTTCCGCGCCTGGGGCAGCGGCGCCGACGTGACGCGGCCGCTCGCCGACGGCTCGACGCTGCGCCTGCGCGACCGCTCGCTGCAGGTCCTCCACCGCCCCGGCCACAGCCCCTCCGACACGACCTTCTGGGACGCCGAGCGCGAGCTGCTGATCGGCGGCGACCATCTGATCAAGCACATCTCCTCCAACCCGCTGGTCGCGCGGCCGCTGCCGCTGCCGGGCGAGCCGGAGCCGGCGCCGGGCGAGCGCCCGGAGGCGCTGCGGACCTATCTGGCGTCGCTGGCGGCGACGCGCGAGCTGCCGGCGCGGATCGTGCTGTCGGGCCACGGCGAGCCGGTCACCGACCACGTCGCGCTGATCGACGAGCGTGCCGGGATGACCGCGCGGCGGGCGCGCAAGATCCTCGGCCTGCTGCAGGAGCGGCCGCTGACCGCCTACGAGGTCGCGCAGCGGATGTGGGGCAACGTCGCCGTCACGCAGGCGTTCCTGACGCTGTCGGAGGTGCTCGGCCACGCCGACCTGCTGCGCGCCGACGGCAGCGTGCGCGAGCTGGAGCAGGACGGCGTCGTGCGCTTCGAGGCGCTCGTCGCGCCCGCGTCGCCGGCCTGAAGCTCCCAAACCGGCGCACCGATCGAGCGGCAGCGGTAGCGTCACGAACGTGATCGCGGACTCCCCCGACGCGATGCGAGAGACGCTGACCTGCGCCTGGTGCGAGCGGCCCCTGGCGGGTGTCGGGCTGCCCTACGGCGCGAGCTTCCGCTGCCCGTCGTGCGGCACGCGCACCGGCGCGGCGCCGACGCTGACGCTGCCGCCCGAGGAGATCGCGGTGGCGCGCAGCCGCTGCGCCGTCGCGGAGACGCTGCGCCGCCGCGCCCACCGCCGGATCGCGCAGCGGATCGAGCGGATGGCGCCGCCCGGCCCGGTGCTCGACGTCCGCGGCGACCTCGACGTGACCGCGCTCGGCGGCCGCTACGCGGCGATCGTCTTCTGGCAGTCGCTGGGGCGCACGGCCGAGCCGGGGACGGCGCTGGAGCACGCCGCGGCGCTGCTGAAGCCCGCCGGCCTGCTGACGATCGCGCAGCCGGCCGCCGGCCTGCCGGCGCTGACCGAGCGGCTGCGCGGCGGCACGGGCGCACCGCCGCAGCGGGTGCGGATCCCGCAGCGGACGCTGGTCGAGCGGCTGCGCGCGCTCGGGCTCGAGGTGCTGCACGCCGACGGCGCCTCCGGCCTCGGCATCGGCGGCTTGCGCGCGGCACTGCTCGACGGCGTCGTCTCGGTCGAAGCGCGGCGCTGAGTCAGCCGGCGGCGCGGCGCGCGTCCTCGGCGGCGCATTCGCGCGCGACCAGCGCGACCGCTTCCTCCGCGCCGTCGACGACGGCGAAGCGGTCGAGGTCCGTCGCTGAGATCTTGCCGCCGCCGAGGACGCGGTCGCGCAGCCAGTCGACCAGCGGGCTCCAGAACCAGCGGCCGACGAGCACGACCGGGAAGCTGCTGATCTTGCGCGTCTGGATCAGCGTCAGCGCCTCGAACAGCTCGTCGAGCGTGCCGAAGCCGCCCGGCATCACGACGAACGCACGCGAGTAGCGCACGAACATCACCTTGCGCGTAAAGAAGTAGTGGAAGTTGAGCGGCAGGTCGAGGTGGTCGTTGCGATCGGTCTCGAACGGCAGGTCGATCGCCAGCCCGACCGACAGCGCGCCCGCCTCCTGCGCACCGCGGTTGGCGGCCTCCATCGCGCCCGGCCCGCCGCCGGTGATGACGCTGAAGCCGGCGGCGCCGAGCCCGCGGCCGAGCGCGCGCGCCAGCTCGTACTCGGGATCGTCCTCGGGCGTGCGCGCCGAGCCGAAGACGGCGACGCCGTCGCGGACGCTGGAGAGCGCGGCGAAGCCCATCTCCAGCTCTCGTCGCATCCGCTCGACCCGCGACGGGTCGGTCGCGATCTCCAGCTGCTGGTCGAGCAGGTCCTGGTCGGGCGTCCAGTCGTGCGCGCGCTGCCTGCGGCGGCTCTTCACGACTCCCACTCGTGGCGCCGGTAGAAGTGCCGGTTGTCGGCACCCATCAGCAGCTGCGGGTCGCCGCACATCTCGGTCAGGCGCGAGAAGTTCCGCTCGGTGATGTGTCTCGCCAGCCAGCTCGGGCTCGGCAGCTGGTCGCTGCCCTCCTCGGCGTCGCCGGTCAGGTCGCAGGTGAAGACGATCGACTTCTCGTTCTCGTAGCGGCCGTTGATGATGTTGTAGAGCTGCTCCAGCACCCAGTCGGTCGGGCGGGCGACCGCGAGGTCCTCGACGTGCAGCAGCTCGACGGTCGTCAGCCGGTCGATCAGGTCCAGCGTCGCGCCCGACTCGTCCTCGCCGTAGGTGCGGCGGATCTCGTCGAGCAGGCGCGGGCCGGTGTAGATCGCGACCGAGCGGCTTCTCGCCAGCGCCGCCTGCGAGATCAGGTACGCGAGGTGGCTCTTGCCGGTGCCGGGGCTGCCGAGGAACCACATCCCCTCGCCTCTGTCGAGCATCTCGTCGATGCGGTCGCAGTAGCTGCGGACGTTGCGCACGACGTCGGGCGCGCTGCGCGCTATCGACGGCACCGGCTCGCGCTCGAAGCCGATGTTGCGGAAGCGCTTGGGGATCTCGCGCGAGAGCCGCTTCGAACGGCGGCGCTGGACCTGCTCGGGCCAGCAGCGGCAGCGATAGCTCTCGTTTCTGTCCCAGTCGAGCACCATCCCGCTGCCGTCGCAGACGTCGTACGGGCAGGGCAGGAGCGGAGTGCTGGGTTCGGCGGCCACGGGCTCAGTGAATCACACGCCGCGCCCGTTCCGGGCGAGGGCCGGGGCGCGGGCGGCGGAGCGCGGCGCGGAGGACCCCCCAAGGACCTCCGCGCCGTCACTCTCCCCCTTGTCCCCCCTGTCCCCCGATAGCTCGGAGCGCTAGCGCAGCTCCGGGCTCGGCGTTCCGAAGCTGGCGAGAAACAGGCTCGCCAGCTCGGAGTCACCGCTTATGCGCAGGCCGGCATGCGCCTGCTCAGGTCCGAATGCGGCTGCCCACGCGAGCGGCGTCGCCTTGATGACGGCGTCGGCGTGGAGCGCGGGTCTGTGCGTGACGGCCGCCTCGCCGTCGCTGAGCGCGACGGTGTAGAGGTCGAGCGCGACCTCTAGGTCGTCCTCGACGATCAGCTCGACCTCGGCGTCGACGCCGCTGGGCGGCTCGACGACGCAGCCGGCGAGCCGGAACAGCGCGGTCACGTCGACCCACTCGTCGGCGTTGGGCGCCGACCATGCCCAGCGCATCGCCCAGCGCACGACCGGGCCGAGAATCGCGAGCAGGTCGCGGCCGGCGTCGGTCAGGTCGAACTCGACCCGCGGCGGCACCTCGGCGAAGCGCTCGCGCGTGATCAGGCCCTCGCCGGCCATCCGGTTGAGGCGCTGCTCCAACGCGCCGGTCGACAGGCCCGGGAAGGCCCGCTGCAACTCCGACAGTCGTTTCGGCCCGAACGCGAGCTCGCGCACGATCAACAACATCCAGCGATCGCCGATCACCCCCAGCGCTCGCGCGTCCGGTGACCACTGGCGTCGCCGTCTGATGCCCGACAGATCGCATGGCTGCACGACTGATCCCCTCTCGTCAGCTCTCAGCGACACCGGCGCCGTCGATCGGATCGAGCGCGCCGTCTCGACGGCCTGCGCAGTGCTTGCACCCCCAAGCACGCGGCCAAACGACGACTCCAGCGTCGCCTGGAAACTTACATGACTCTTATTGCGGTGTCCACCCTCCTGGACGGCGCGCTGGACGGTCGTTGAGCCCGCTGCGGCGGGCGTCGAGGCGCCAACGCCGCGCGATCGCTCAACAAATCCTCTTCAATCAAAGCGCGGGCTGGAGCCGCCGGCACGCAAGAATTGGCTATTGTAAACGCGCCTGTACTCGTAGCAGGCGCCACGGGATCATGGATGGGGCGGTCGACACCGGGGAAGACGGCGCCAACGCGCGCTCGCGACTGTTCGCGCCCGCAACCCAGCGCGAGCGGCTGCTCGACGGGATGGCGCGCACGGTCGCCGAACAGGGCTACGCCGCCACGTCGGTCGCCGACGTGCTGCAGGTGGCGAGGATCTCCCGGCGCACCTTCTACGAGAGATTCGCCGACAAGGAGGACTGCTTCATCGCGGCGTACGACGCGATCGCGGAGGCCTGCCACGCGCGCGTCCGCGGCGCCTTCAACGCCGCTCCCGACTGGAGCGACGGGATCGCCGACGGGCTCGACGCGCTGCTGACCGCGCTCGCCGCCGAACCGGCCTTCGCGCGGCTCGCGGTCGTGGAGGTGCTCGGTGCCGGGCCGCGCGGGCTCGCGCGCCGCGACGACACGATGCAGCGCTTCGCGGCCTTCATACAGGAGGGTCGTGCGCGCTTCGACGACCAGCTCTCCCCCCACCCTGACGTCGTCGCCCAGGCGATCGTCGGCGGCATCTACGAGCTGCTCTACTCGCGCATCGTGCGGGGCGAGGCGGAGCGACTCCCCGAGCTGTCCGCCGAGCTGCTCCATTACACCTTCATGCTGCTTGGAATGCCCCAACGTTCGGTCTGATTGAGTCGCGCCAACGATGAGGCGGCGGGGCGCTGAAATGCGTCACGCTTGTGTTAAGTTCCAGCCCCAACGGGGTTACTGGGTCAGTGAAGGAACAGCACATGGATTGGACACCGGCCCAGCTCCCGAGCGGACGACACGGCCTCTCGCGCGAGTTCGTCGTCAACTCGCAGCGCTCGCGTCTGCTCGGTGCCGCCGTCGTCATAGCCGGCGCCGAGGGCTACGCGGGCATGACCGTGAGCGCCGTGATCGCCAGAGCCGGCGTCTCGCGCAAGACCTTCTACGAGTTCTTCCAGGACCGCGAGGACATCTTCCTCGCGACCTTCGACCAGCTGCTCGATCGCGCCGTCGACGGCGCGCGTGACGCCTACGAGAACGGCGGCGAGAGCTGGCCCGAGCGGCTGCGCGCGCTGCTGGAGGCCGGCCTCGGCGCGCTCGCCGCGAGCCCGCACGAGGCGAGACTCGGCTTCGTCGAGGTGCTCGCCGCCGGCCCGCGCGCGCTGCAGCGCCGCGACGCCGCGCTGCGCGAGTTCATGCAGTTCCTCTCGCCCGGCTACGAGGCGGCCGGCGGCGACGTCCCGGAGCTGATGCCGGAGGCGATCGTCGGCGCCGTCTACGAGATCGTCTACGCGCGCGTGCTGCAGGCGCGCACCGCCGACCTGCCCGAGCTGCTGCCGCAGCTGATGTACGTCGCGCTGGCGCCGTTCCTCGGTCCGCAGCAGGCGCGCGAGCTGGCCGGGGCGAACGTCGCCTCAGCGGCCTCCTCCGGGCGCCGCAGGAGCGCCTGAGCCACCGGCGCCGCAGGGCTCCGCCCTCGCCGCGACTGGACATCTGTCGCGTCTGCGGTCAGGATGCGCAGACGGGGCAGTTCGGGGCGCGAAGGACACAGGGGGCAGTGCTGATGTCGATGGCACCGGTGACGGCGGAAGGGGCGAGCGGCCGCAGCGTGGCCGCGGTCGCGTTCTCGCGCGCGTTGCGCGATCGCGCGCAGGGTCGCGCGGTCGACGCCTGCAGCTCGTGGGCGCGGTTGGAGCAGGAGGCGCGTGATGCCGGCGCGCTCCACCTCGCCGTGCAGGCGGGCGCCGAGCGCTCGCTGACGCTGACGTGGATGGGCGCGCTGTCGGTCGCGGGCGTGCTCTGCGAGCAGCTGCTGGAGGAGCTGGGCGAGCTGGAGCGCGAGCCCGAGCGGCTGGTCCCTCCCCCGCTCTCGCCGGCCGTCATCAACGGCTGGGCCGGCGCCTGGTTCTCGGTCAGCGGCCTGCACCGGCTGCGCGCCGAGCAGCTGCGCCGCGCCGGCGACTACGCCGGCGCGCTGGAGGAGCTTGACGAGGCCAACCGCAGCGCCGACCAGCGCCCCGACGCGGCGCTGCCGCTGTGGGGGCGCGTGATCCTGTCGGAGTCGCTGCGGCTCGCCGGCGACGTCGACGGCGCCTACGAGGTCGCCTCCGCCGCCGCGGCCGCGGCGCGCAGGGCCGGCGGCCATCCGTGGGTCTCCGTCACCGCCGACCGCGCCGTCGCGCGCGCACTGCTGGCGCTCGGCCGCTCCGACCAGGCGCTCGCCCGCTTCCGCGCGATGGCGCGCCGGCCGGTGCACCGCAACACCGACGGGATGATCGCCTGCAACCTCGGGATCGGCGAGTCGCTGCGGCGGCTCGGCCGGCTCGACGCTGCCCAGCGGCCGCTCGCCGACGCCTCCGCCGAGGCGTTGCGCCACGGCAACGTCGTCGGCTGGATCCACGCGCAGCTGTGCCTTGCCGAGCTGGCCCGCGAGCGCGGCGACGCGACGGTCGAGATCGCCGCCCGCATCGACGACGTGCGCCGCCGCCTGGCGCTCGTCGAGCACCCGTGGCTGCGGCTGCGCGCCTTCCTGCTGGGCGCGCTCAACAGCGACGGCGCCCGCGCCGAGCAGCTGCTCGACCGCGCCGAGGAGGAGCTGCCGCGCTTCCACCGCCGCAGCTGCGACCTGGAGCTGGAGCGCGATCTCGTCGAGCAGTGCCGCGTCGCCGTGGAGACGGGCGAGCCGCTGCCGCCGATCACGCTCGACTTTCTCTGACCAGACGGTCTCGAAGCGGTCTGAAGCCAGTGAGGTCCGTGCACGTGCAAGGACAATCGGGTAAACCTTCTTTATGGCCACGGCCTTGAAGCTGTCGCTCGCGCTGCTGTTGATCGGCTCGCTGCTGCTCGCGTACCTCGCGCCGCCGCCCGCGAGAAGGATCGATCTGCGCGTCCGCGGCTTCATCGTCGCGATCGGCCTGCTCTGCTACGCGATCGCCGCGCTGGCGCTGACGGCCGGCTCCGTGCTGGCCGGCGCGATCGCGCTGCTGGTCGCCAGTGAGCTGGTCTGCACCGCCGGCTGGCTCGGCCGCGGCGAATCCCCCGGCACCGACGAGGACGAAGGCGGTGGCGGCGGTGGCGGCGGCGGTCGCGGTCCGAAGCCGCCCCCGCGCGACTGGGACTGGGACTGGGATTCCTTCGAGCAGGCCTTCCGCCGCTATGCGCGCGACCGTGTGCCGAGCTCGCGCTGAGCGCTCGTCGGCATGGCGAGAGCTCGCCTAGCGGCTCGTTCTCGCGACCAGCGCGAGGAAGCGCTCGTGCAGGCGTGTCTCGGCGGTCAGCTCCGGGTGGAAGCTGATCGCGAGCAGGTTGCCCTGCTGGACGGCGATCGGATGGCCGTCGACGGCGGCCAGCACCTCGACCTCGTCGCCGTGCTCGGCGACCCACGGCGCGCGGATGAAGACCGCGCGCACCGGCGGCCCGTCGATCCCGGCGATCGCGAGGTCCTCCTCGAACGAGTGGACCTGACGGCCGAAGGCGTTGCGGGTCGCGAGCGCGTCGAGGATCCCGAGATGGTCGCGGTCAAGCATGATCAGCCCGGCGCAGGTGCCGAAGACCGGCCTGCCGCCGGCCGCGAAGGCGCGCAGCGGGTCGCCGAGTCCTTCGCGCTCGATCCCGAGCGTCATCGTCGTCGACTCGCCGCCGGGGATCACGAGGCCGTCGAGACCGTCGAGGTCCGCGGGAACGCGGACCTCACGGACGTCGGCGCCGAGGCCGCGCAGCATGCGAGCGTGCGCGGCGAAGTCGCCCTGGAGCGCCAGGACGCCGACCAGGGCGGTCAAGCGACTACCAGCCGCGCTGCGACAGCAGCTGCTCGTGCTCGAGCTTGGAGGTCTCGAGGCTGAACATCGCCTGACCGAGGCCGGTCGAGGCGGCGGCGACGCGCTCGGCGTCGGCGAAGTGGGTCGTCGCCTCGACGATCGCCTTCGCGCGGTGCTCCGGGTTCTCCGACTTGAAGATGCCGGAGCCGACGAACGTGCCCTCGGCGCCGAGCTGCATCATCAGCGAAGCGTCGGCCGGGGTCGCGATGCCGCCGGCGCAGAAGAGCACGACGGGCAGCTTGCCGTCTGCAGCGACCTTGCGGACGAGGTCCAGCGGCGACTGGAGGTCCTTCGCGGCGGTCGCCAGCTCGGCGTCGTCAAGCCCCTGCAGGTGCTTGATCTCGCCCTTGATCTTGCGCATGTGACGGACCGCCTCGACGATGTCGCCGGTGCCGGCCTCGCCCTTGGAGCGGATCATCGCCGCGCCCTCGCCGATGCGCCGCAGCGCCTCGCCGAGGTTGGTGGCGCCGCAGACGAACGGGACCTTGAAGCCCCACTTGTCGATGTGGTGCGCCTCGTCGGCCGGCGTCAGCACCTCGGACTCGTCGATGTAGTCGATCTCGAGCGACTCCAGCACCTGCGCCTCGGCGAAGTGGCCGATCCGCGCCTTCGCCATCACGGGGATCGTGACGGCCTCCTGGATGCCCTTGATCATCTCCGGGTCGGACATGCGCGCGACGCCGCCGTCGCGCCGGATGTCGGCCGGGACCCGCTCGAGCGCCATCACGGCGCAGGCACCCGCGGCCTCGGCGATCTTCGCCTGCTCCGGGGTGACCACGTCCATGATCACGCCGCCCTTGAGCATCTCGGCGAGGCCGGCCTTGACGGTAAACGTTGCTTCGTCGCGCATTGGTCGGAATATAGCTGTGACCCAGCCGTGAACGCACTCCGGCGGCGTCCAACGCGGGTGCCCGCGACCCACCGCGATGGAGCACCGCTAGCCTGCTGCGGCATGAGCGACGGCGACGCGATCTTCCAGCCCGACGGTCCCGATCGATTCCGCCCGACCGAGCTTGCGCGCGGCCCGTGGGATCCGACCGCGCAGCACGGCGGCGCCCCGGCGGGGTTGCTGGCGGGCGCGCTGGAGGCGTTTCACAGCGACGTGCCGATGGCCGTCCTGCGCCTCACCTGCGAGTTCATACGGCCGGTGCCGCTGACGCCGCTGCGGGTCGAGACGCGGATCGTCCGCCCCGGCGGCCGCGTGCAGCTGGTCGAAGCGCAGCTGCACGCCGGCGAGACGGTCGTCTGCCGGGCGCTCGCGCTGCGCGTGCGGCGGGCCGACGTGCCGGCGCCCGACGAGGTCGACCCGGCCCCCGACGTGCCCGGCCCGGACGACAGCGCCGCGGTCAGGATGGAGCTGTTCGACACGGGCCCGACGATGTTCGCGCGCGACGGCATGGAGGTGCGGATGGCGCGCGGCGCCTTCGACGAGGTCGGCCCAGCGGTCGCCTGGTTCCGGCTGCGCGTCCCGCTCGTCGCGGGCGAGCGGCCGACGCCGCTGCAGCGGCTGGCGGCCGCGGCCGACTTCGGCAACGGCATCAGCTCGGCGGTGCCGTGGGCGACCCACCTCTTCATCAACCCCGACCTGACGATCTACGTCGAGCGGCTGCCGGAAGGCGAGTGGGTCGGGCTGGACGCGCGCACGCGCGTCGGCCGCAGCGGCGCTGGCCTGGCGGAGAGCGTCCTGTTCGACGGACGCGGCCGGCTCGGGCGGTCGCTGCAGGGGCTGTACGTCGCGGAGCGGTGAACGAGCCCGCACCGCTCCGCGACGCCAGCGAGGACTACTTCAGGCGGTAGGCCTTGATGCGCATGTCGTACTGCTGCGCGTCACGCGAGTAGACGCCGTACGCGAGCGCCTGGATCAGCGACAGCAGCGCGGTGTGCGAGCGCACGTAGGCGGGGCTGTTGGACGAGTAGTAGAGGCGCACGCGGGCCAGCCGCGCGACCTCCGACAGGGTCGCGTCGGTGATCGCGATCGTCGGCGCTCTGCGATGGCGCGCGAGCTTCATCGTGCGCGCGATCAGCGGATGCGGGCGCCCGGCCGAGAGGCCGATCACGAGCGTCGTCTCGTCGATCCGCGAGAGGCGCCCGAGCGCTTCCTGCGACGGGCTTGCGACGACCTCGGCACGGATGTCGAGCAGCGACAGCAGGTGGCGCAGGTAGCTGGCGAAGAACGCCATCTGGTCGGTGCCGGCGATCAGCACCTTCTGCGCGCTCGCGATCGCCTCGATCGCCGCTTCGAACTCGCTGCGCGAGAGCTTGCGGGCCGTCTCCTCGACGTTGACGTGGTCGGTCGCGAGAGCGGTCTCGTACTCGGTCTGGTCGAGCGAGAAGAGCGGGGCGACGCTCGTCTCGGGGGCGACGGCGCCGGCGCCCGCGGGGCGGCGGCGGTATTCGTCGCGGGCCGCCTGCTGGAGCTCTGGGAAGCCCTCGAAGCCGAGCGCCTGCGAGAAGCGCACGACCGTGCTCGACGAGGTCGAGGCGCGGCGCGCCAGCTCCTCGGCCGTCTGGAAGGCCGCTTCGTCCAGGTGGTCGACGATGTACTGCGCGACATCCTTCTGGGAGCGCGAGAACTCGTCGAACCGGGCGGTGATGTAGTCGGACAGCGCCTGGTGTCCGTGCGGCGGCGGCGGCGCGGTGGGAGTCGTGGCGGTGGCTCGCTTCATAGGCAGCGAAGGTTTCGACGGGAGGCAGGGTGACTCCTCCCCAGAACCCTCGTCCGGCGACACGAGTTGCGCTCCCCAGTCACTAAGCTGGCGCTCCGATGGAGACGATTCCGACCAGACTCCCGGGCCTCGTGCTGCTGCAGCCGCAGGTCTTCGGTGACCACCGCGGCTTCTTCGCCGAGACCTTCCGCGCCGACGCCTGGGCCGCGGCCGGCGTCGACGTCGCGTTCGTGCAGGACAACCACTCGCGCTCGCGGCGCGGCACGCTGCGCGGGATGCACTTCCAGACCTCGCCGGGGCAGGCGAAGCTGATCCGCTGCTCTCGCGGGGCGATCGTCGACGTCGTCGTCGACCTGCGCAGAGCGTCGCCGACGTTCGGGCAGTGGGAGGCGTTCACGCTCGACGACGAGACGATGCGCCAGCTGTTCGTGCCGGTCGGCTTCGCGCACGGCTTCTGCGTCACGAGCGAGGTCGCCGACGTCGCCTACAAGTGCTCGAACTACTACGACGCGGCGACCGAGTCGGGGATCGCCTATGACGACCCCGAGGTCGGGATCGTCTGGCCCGACGACGTCGAGCCGGTCGTCTCCGAGCGCGACGCCGAGGCGCCGCGGCTGTCAGAGATCGCCGGCTCGCTTCCCTTCTGAGCGGTGGTGGCCCGCGGCGCTGCCGCGGGCCGCTGCTCAATCCTCGATCGGGCTGTTGCGCAGCTCGGCGTTCTGCGCGCGCTCGCCGGCGACCTGGGCGACGGCGTAGGCGATCAGGACGTTCGCGACGACGCCGATCCCGAGAAACGTGATCAGCAGGGCGACCGTGAAGTTGGCGGCAGTGGACATCGCAAACGTCAGCATGAGCAGGAGCTTATCCCACGGTCCGCGCGTATGCGCCGCGCTCGCGCGTGGCGAGGCCGCGGAGACGATCGGGTAGCGTGTGGGGCATGGATCCGGAGACGCCGGCCCCCGAGACCCAGTCGCCCGAGACGCCGTCGGCGACCGTCGCCGACGATACCGCGCAGCCGCAGGACGGCGCCGCCGAGTCCGCCCCGCAGGCGGAGGCGACGGCGGTCCGCAGCTGCCCGAGATGCGGCGCGCCGGTCACCGACGCCGACCAGCACTGGTGCCTCGAGTGCGGCTCTGAGCTGCCGCGCAGGCAGCGCCACGCGCTGCGCCCCGTCGTCGGCATCGCGACGACGCTGACGGTGCTCGTCGGCGCCGCCTCGGCCGCCGGCTTCACGCTGCTGCAGGACGGCAAGCAGCCGCCTCCCCCGGCCGCGACGATCGCGCAGGCGCCGCCGCCGGTCACGCAGCCGACCGTGACCACGCCGCCGGCCGACGCGACGCTGCCCGACAGCGGCAGCGAGCTGAGACTGCCGGACACGAGCACGAGAGGCAGCGGCGGCACGGGCGGCGGGAGCAGCTCCGGCAGCGGCGCCGGCAGCAGCGGCTCGCCAAGCTCCGGCAGCGGCTCCTCCGCCGCTCCCAGCGACGTGCCCGACCTGTCCAACGACGTCGACACCTCGACGCCCAACCCCGATCCGCCGCCGGACGACGCGGGCGAGGTCGACACGGGCAGCGACGACGGCAGCGTCCAGGACGATCCCGACAGCGGGAGAGCGCAGAGAAGAGCGGCGAGACCGAGACTGATCGACGCCAACGTCGCGCTCTCCGCCGCCGCCATCCCCTACGCGCCGTACGTCGAGGGCGACGCGGATCTCGGCGACGCGACGCTGATCACCGACGGCTCGCCGACGACCGCCTGGAAGACGCCCGAGTTCGACGACCCGGCGACCAATCCGCAGCTCGGGGTCTACGTCGACCTCGTGACCCCCGAGAGAATCACCAGACTGGTGCTGTCGACGCCGACGCCGGGGATGACCTTCGAGGTCTACGGCGCCCGCAACGGCCCGCCGAAGTCGATCACCGCGCCCGGCTGGTCGCATCTGGCGACGAAGGAGCAGACGCCGGGCAAGACGACGATCACGCTGCCGAGCGGGACGACCGCCCGCTACGTGCTGATCTGGGTCACCGGCCTGCCGGCCGGCGCCAGACAGGCCGAGATCGGCGAGCTGCAGATCATCTCCAAGCAGCCCGAGTAGCGCCGGCGCACCGCCGCTGCTCCGGAAGCTGGCGCGTCCCCGCGCCCAGTGGTGAACAGTTCGCGACGGTTGTCACTTGAACGCGAGCGTCTTGGCTGGGAAGCTGAAGGGGCAATCCCATCCGCAGCGCTCCTGAGGAGGTCGCGTCTACCAACCATTCCGCCATTTGGCGGTGTGCCGGCGTTCGAAGTTGGGGAACTTCGTACCTGGTCGTGCCGAGAGAGCACCGCCGACGTTCGTGCAAGTGCAATGGGGGGGCGCAATACAGGAGGAGCAGTATGTGCAAGACGGCACGGGAGTTCGTCACCGGAATCGGTGAGTGCGTCAGCGAGTACGAAACGGTGCTCGACGGCGCGCGCAAACTCGCGGCATTCGGGGTCGACGCACTCCCGATCTGCGGGGAAGATCGCACCGTCATCGGCATCCTGTCGGAGGCCGACGTCGTGCGCGTCGTCGCTGAGCGACGCGATCCGGACTCGGTCCGGATCGGGCTGCTGGCCCATGCGGTCTCGGTCGTCGACGCGGACGCGCCGATCGCCGACGTCCGCAGTCGCATGGCCGAGCGCGGCATCGCCAGCGCGCCGGTGACCGACGAGGGACGCCTGATCGGGATGCTGCGGCGCGCCGACCTGCTCGACGGCTCCGAGGGGCCCGTCGGCGAGGTGCGCGCGATCGCGCGCGTCTGACGGCTCGTCCGACGCGACGACGGCGATGGATTACATGACGCGGCCGGGGCGGATCCCATCCGCACGCCCCGGCCGCGTCGAGCATGAGGCTGGCACGTAGCCCCATACCGGGTGTTCCCGGGGGAGGGAACCCTGCGGGCGCACACTGGCTCGGACGAGAGGCGCCGAGCGGCATGTCCGCCCGCACGACTCCGCCGTGCGGGAACGCCGTCTGAAGTCCTGCACCTTCGCGTTTGCGAGGGCTCGATGCAGCCCTTGCACAGAAAAACTATAAACGTCCCCGTCTTCTGTTGTCAACGGGCTGCGCAGCGGCTACTGTCGGCTCGTGGGATCACAGATCGAGCCCATCCAGTCGGACCCGGGAGAGGTCGTCGCGCTTCGCTTCCCGTTGCGTCCCCGGCGTGATCGACTGATCGCCGCGATCGCCCACGTGGTCGCACAGGACGGCTATCGCGCCGCCTCGGTCAGCAAGATCGTCGCCGTCGCCGGGGTCTCCCGCAACAGCTTCTATGAGCACTTCGCCAACAAGGAGGAGTGCTTCCTCGCCGCCTACGACGAGGCGGTCGAGCAGGTGATGGCGCGCGTGCGCTCCGCGACCTCCACCGCACGCTCCCGCAGGGATGCGCTCGAGGCCGGCTTCGGCGCCTTCCTCGGCTACGCCGCCGACGAGCCCGAGCTGGCGTGGCTGTGCATCGTCGAGGTGCTCGCCGCCGGTCCGCGCGCGCTCGCCCGCCGCGACGAGGCGATGCGCCGCTTCGCCGCCTTCCTCGAAGAGGGCCGCGGCGACGATCCCTCCGACGTCCCCCCCGTGCTGACCGAGGTGATCGTCGGCGGCGTCTACGAGGTCATCTACGCGCGCATCCTCAACCGCGAGACCGCGACGCTGCCGGAGCTGCTGCCCGACGTGCTGTACGTGTGGCTGGCGCCGTTCGTCGGCGCCGCGCGCGCGACCGCCGTCCGCAGCGCCGCAGCCGGCCGGCTCTCCCTCGCCGACGCCTCCGGCGGCAGCGTGATCGCTTTGAATCCGGAATCAAGAAGAACGGGCGGAACATAGATGTTTTCTGAGCGTGTCTATGGTCGCCAGGTGCCTGCAGCCTCAGATCGAGCACCCCAGCGCCTGCCCCGCGGCCGTCACGGCCTTCCGCGGCGCTTCGTCGTGCACAACCAGCGCGAGCGGATGCTGCTCGCCGTCGCCGAAGCCGTTGCCGAGCAGGGCTACGCGAACACGACCGTCGCGGACATCATCGCCCGCGCGAGGCTCTCACGACGCACCTTCTACGAGCACTTCACCGATAAGGAGGAGTGCTTCCTCGCCGCCTACGACACCGTCGTCGAGCAGATGCTCGCCGGCGTCGGGCACGCCTACGAGAGCGCTGGCGGGGAGTGGACGAGCCGCGTCCACGACGGGCTGGAGGCGTTCGTCAACTACCTCGTCGACGAGCCCGCCTTCGCGCGCATGTGCATCGTCGAGGTCGTCGCCGCCGGGCCGGAGGCGCGCGGCCGTCGCGACGCCGCGATGCGCGTCTTCGTCGACTTCCTCGCACCCGGCAGAGTCGAGGCCCCGAGGGGCGTCGAGGTGCCCGAGCTGGCGGCCGACATAGTCGTCGGCGGGATCTACGAGATCATCTACACGCGGCTGCTGCGCGACGCCGCCGACGAACTGGTCGAGATGCTGCCGCAGCTCGTCTACTGCGCGCTGGTGCCGTTCGTCGGCCACAGAGCGGCGGAGAGAGCGGTGCGCGAGAACGAGGAGCGGCGCGCAACGGTCGCCCCCGCCCCCGGCTCCGACGGTTGATCCTGTTGGTCGCGCGCCACCTCTGGTAGCGTCGCGTTCGACGACACGGCCCAGTAGCTCAGTTGGTTAGAGCAGTGGACTCATAATCCATTGGTCCCAGGTTCGAGTCCTGGCTGGGCCATCGTTTCGAGAGCCTCGCCCCTGCGGCGGGGCTCTCTTCGTTCCAGGCCCTGACGGCGCCTTCGCGCGGTCAGACTGCCCGAAGTCGATCCATTTGATCTACTTTGGGTCGTGCTGCTGTCTCCCACCGCCCCGTTCCGCGTCGTCATCGTCGGCGCGGGCTTCGCGGGGACGGCGACGGCGGTCCAGCTGCTGCGCGCCTGGCGCGGCGGACCGCTGCACGTGACGCTGCTGGAGCGCGAGGCCGAGCCCGGCCCCGGCGTCGCCTTCTCCACGCCTGACCCGCGCCATCTGCTGAACGTCGTCGCGGGCGGGATGAGCGCGCTGCCCGCGCTGCCCGATCACTTCCTCGACTGGCTGCGCTCGCGCGATCCGGACGCGACCGCGGGGACGTTCGCGCCACGGCTCGCCTACGGCGCCTACCTGCGCGAGCTGCTCGCCGACACGTGTGCGGATGCGCCCGAGGGCGCCGTGGTCGAGCGGGTCGGCGACGAGGCCGTTGCGGTCGAGCCGGGTGGTGACGCGGCCGACGGCGCCGCCTGGACGGTCGTGACCGAGGGCGGGGCGCGTATGGCGGCCGACGCGGTCGTGCTGGCGGTCGGCGTCAACCGGCCGCGGGTCCCCTCCGGCGTGGTGCCGGAGCTGCTCGGCCATCCCGGCTGGATCGGCGACCCGTGGGACCATGCGCGGCTGCTCGCAGCGGCCACCGGCGCCGAGACGATCGCGGTGATCGGCAGCGGGCTGACGATGATCGACGTCGCGATCTCGCTGGCGGACGGTGGCGGCCTCGGCGGAGGCGCGCTCGCCGCGGCGGACGCGGGCGGCGCAGGGCGCGGCGGGCCGCGGCTGCTGGCGCTGTCGCGGCGCGGGGTGCTGCCACGCGCGCACCGCTCACGCGCGCCGCAGAGACTGACGACCTTCCGCCCGCCGCTGGGGCCGCTGACGGCCGACCGGCTGGCGGCGCACGTCGAGAGCGCGGCGCTGGCCGAGGTCGCGGCCGGCGGCGACTGGCGCTCCGCCGTCGACGGTGTGCGGCCGTACACGCAGAAGCTGTGGCGGGCGCTGCCGGTGAGCGAGCAGGCGCGCTTCCTCGCCCGTCACGCGCGCCGCTGGGAGATCCACCGCCACCGGATGGCGCCTGACGTTGCGGCGCGGGTCGCGCAGCTGCGCGAGAGCGACCGGCTGGAGCTGCGCGCGGGCGCGCTGCAGCGGGTCGCGCCGGTCGGGTCCGATGCGATGGCGCGTGCCGCGACGTCGCGTTCGGAGACGAGCTCTGGAGCAGGCGCGGGGCCGATCGAGCTGGTCTATCGCGGCGACGAGGGCGTCACGCGAGTGGTCGTCGACGCGGTCGTCAACTGCACCGGGCCCGATCCCTCACCGACCGCCGATCCGCTGCTGAGCGAGCTGATCGCCGCCGGCAGAGCGCGCGCGGGCACGCTCGGGCTCGGGCTCGACACCGACCTCGACGGCGAGCTGCGCGACTGCGACGGTCACCCCTCCCCTGGCCTCTACACGCTCGGCGCGCTGCGGCGGGGGCAGCTGTGGGAGTCGACCGCGGTGCCGGAGATCCGCTGCCAGGCGGCCGAGCTGGGCACGCTGCTGGCCGCCCGCGGCACGGCCGTCTGCGCCCAGCGCGCGGTCGCCTGATGCTGACGTAACCTCCCCCGCGGTGCCCGCTCCCGCCGCATCGCGCAGCGCGCTCGGCCGCTCGGCCGTCGTCGTCTGGGCGCTCGGCGCCGTCGCCCTGCTGGTGCTGCTGGCGCTGTGGCAGCGCAACGGCTACTGGGAGTTCTCCGACGGCGTCTACGCGCTCACCGGTCGGCTCGTCGCCGACGGCCACGGCCTCTACAGCGACGTGGCTGCTGCGCAGCCGCCGCCGATCTACCTCGTCGCCGCCGGCGTGCTGAGCGTCAGCGACACGCTGACGGCGCTGCGAGCCGCGCTCGCCGTCGTCGAGCTGGCGACCTCGGCGCTCGTGCTCGTCGCCGTCTGGCGCCTGACCGCCTCCCGCCCGGCTGCCGTCGCCGCCGCCCTGCTGGCGCTCGTGACGCCGTGGGCGCTGCGCGAGCACGCGCAGCTCCTGCCGGAGACCTTCGCCGCACCGCTGCTGCTGGCGGCCGCGCTCGCGGCGGGCAGCGCCGGACGCGGCGCGGATGCCGCAGATGGCGGCGCGGATGCGGCAAAGCGCGGCGCGGCCGGCGCGGGTGGCGGCGCGGATGTGTGGAATGCGCTGCTGGCGGGTGGGTTGGCGGCGGGGGCGGCGGCGTTCAAGCTCGCGTTCGCGTTGCCGGCACTCGTGCTGTTGCTGCTCGGGGTCGCGCGCGGCGGGCGGGTGCGGGCGCTGGCGGGGTTCGCGGGGACCGGCGCGGTGCTGGCGCTGGCGTCACTGGCGCTCTACGGCGGCGACGTCGTCGACGGGGCGCTGACGGCGCAGCGTGAGAGCGGCATCGCCGGGCTCTCCTACGTCGGCGGGCTGTGGGCGCAGGGCGGCTGGAACCTGCTGCCGCTGCTCGCCTGTGCAGCACTCGCCTGGCCGCTGCGGGCGCGGATCGGCGACCCGGCCCTGCTGCGGGCGCTCGCTGCCGCCGCGCTCGGGGCGCTGCTGCTGTTCCTGACGCTCTTCAAGACCGGCAGCTACCTGACGATCGTCGTCGTCGCCGAGCCGCCGCTGCTGTGCCTCGCCGCGGCCGCAGCCACCGCCGTGCTGCGGCAACCCACGCGAGCCGAGGCCGGCGGGTGCGTCGGGGAACCGCCGTCGGTGCAGAGCGCTGCGCGACTGCCCGCGATGCGCGTCGCGATCGGCGTCGCCGCGGCGCTCGGCGTGCTGCAGGTCGGGTCGCTGCTGGTGCGGCCGGGCGATCCGGTGCTGTTCACGCGGCCGCTGGCGGCCTCAGGCGGCGAGCGCGAGCTGTCGCCGGCGCAGGTCGACGCGGCCGTCGCCGTGATCCGCGCCTGCCCGGCCGGCGCCGCCACCAGCGGACCGCCGTTCCTCGCCTTCGCCGCCGGCCGTCGCATCGCCGGCGACCAGCCGGACCAGTTCATCCTCGCCCACGCCGCCGCGCTCGGCCGCTTTCGCGCCGCCGCCGACCGCGACCAGCCGCGCTGCCCATAGGCGGCGCCGCCACCCGCGGCCCGCGCCTGCGTCGGCCCGAGGTGCTGCGCCGGCTACCGCGAGAGGCGGGCGGCGAGCGCCGGGGTCGGCGCGAGCGTGAGGGTGACGTCGGCGCCGTCGGCACTCGTCACGGCGGCGGTGCCGCCGGCGAGCGTCCAGCGGGTGGCCGTCGCGACGGCGCCTGAGGCCGGCGCGCCTCTGGCCGCGGAGTCGACGGCGCGTCTCGGCGCAAGCTCGGCAGCGGCGGCGCGTCTGGCGTCGTGCTCGGCTGCCAGCCAGCTGCCGAATGCCGCCGCGACGGCTCCGGCCGCGGCGGGGCTGTCGAAGCGCAGGCGCAGCGTGAAGGCGTCGCGCTGCATGCACGGGGCCGCGCAGTCGGGGGCGGGCAGCGGGCCTTGGCGCCAGAGCGCGTATCTGCCGCCCTGCCAGCCGCCGGAGAGCGTCGCGGCCGCGCGGGCGCCGATCGCCTCCGCCAGCACCGCGCGCAGGTCGAACTCGCCGAGCGTCGAGCGCTCGAGCAGTCTCCAGCCCGGCCCGGCGGCGTCGCCGGCCGGCAGCGACAGCGACGCCGGGCGCGTGCGCGCGAACCAGCGCGACGGCTCGTAGAGGTCGGCGGTCGTCAGCGGCGGGCGCGATCTGAGCGCGGTGTTCACCGTGCTCCAGCCGCCTCTCGCCAGCAGCGCCTCGACGAACTGCTCGCCCTGCTCGTAGGGGAACAGCAGCGACGACATGATGTACGGCGGCAGCGGGGTCGAGCCGCTGGCGGCGCCGAGCTGGTCGAGCGCGTCGCCGAACGTGAGCGCGCCCGGGTAGCGCTGCAGGTAGCGCAGCATCACCGCGGTCGCCGATCCCTCGACCAGGCCCGACTCGCCGCTGGAGCGGTCGTCGTCGCTGCTCGTGCCGCTGTCGGAGGACTCGCCGGTGCCGCCGAGCCGCTGCAGGTCGAAGTGCTGGTCCTCGAGCGCGTGCGTCAGCTCGTGGGCGAGCGTCACGTCGTCGATCCCGACGCCCTCCACGAGCGCCAGCCGCTCCGTTCTGGGGTCGTAGAAGCCGGCGACCTGCTCGCCGTAGATCGAGGCCGTGACCGCGTCCATGTCGACGTCGGGCGCGAGCAGGCCGAGCAGCTTCATCAGCTCCTCACCGGCCTCCACGCGCTCGCGCGATTCGCTCGCCTGCTCGTCTCTGACGCCGTACGCCTCGACCTCCGCCGGCGTCATCACGGTCACGCTCACCGGCCGCTTGAAGCGCAGCCCGCGCAGCTGCTCGACGCGTCTCTCGACCCGCGCCAGCCGCTCCGGCGAGACCGTCTCGCCCCCGCCCGAGTCGCCGCCGGAGCCGCCCGACCCGAAGACGGCGAAGAGGACGACCAGCAGCGCCAGCACGGTCACGGCGACGATCTCGGGCGTGCGCTGGCGCATCCGGAACAGCGTAGTGATTGGATGCGGCGAGGAGACCGAGAGCGGGAGGAGCAGAGATGGCGCAGCGAGCGGCGATCGTGACCGGTGCATCGAGCGGGATCGGCTTGGCGATCGCGCGGATGCTCGGCGAGGAGGGCTACGGCCTGACGCTGGCGGCGCGCCGGCCGGAGAAGCTGGCGGCTGCCGCGCAGGAGCTGCGTGACGCCGGCTACGACGTGCAGGACGTTGCCGGCCCGCTGTCGGAGGAGACGGCGGTCGAGGCGGTCGTCGCCGCGCACGAGCAGCGCTTCGGCCGGCTCGACGTGCTCGTCAACAACGCCGGCGTCGGGATCGGCGCTCCCGTCGCCGAGATCGAGACGAGGAAGCTCGACATGCAGCTCGACGTCAACGTCCGCGCGATGGTGCTGTTCTACCGCGCGTGCGCGCCGCTGCTGCGGGCGGCCGGCGCCGAGCACCGCAGCGCGCTCGTCGTCAACACCTCCTCGATCTCCGGCAAGCGCGGCCAGGCGTGGCTGTCGGTCTACTCGGCGACGAAGGCGGCCGTGATCGGCTTCACCGAAGCGATGAACAAGGAGCTGAACGGCGACGGGATCAAGTCGACCGCGCTCTGCCCCGCCTTCGTCGACACGCCGATGACCGACTTCGCGAAGGCCGGCGGCGTCGCCGCCGAGGCGATGATCCGCCCCGAGGACATCTCCGAGGCGGTGCGGCTGCTGCTGAAGCTCTCGCCCGCCTGCATCGTCCCCGAGATCGTCTTCGAACGGCCCGGAGACGTGCTCTGATGCGGCTCGGCGTCCACATCGGCTACTGGGGGCTCGGTCTCACCTCCCAGGAGCAGCTGGAGATCGTGCAGGAGGCCGAGCGGCTCGGCTACGACTCGGTCTGGGCGGCGGAGGCGTACGGCTCCGACACCGCGACCGTGCTCGCCTGGCTCGCCGCCGGCACCTCCACGATCAAGCTCGGCTCGGCGATCTTCCAGATCCCCGCCCGCAGCGCCGCGATGACGGCGATGACCGCGGCGACGATCGACCAGCTGTCCGGCGGGCGGATGCTGCTCGGTCTCGGCGCCTCCGGGCCGCAGGTCGCCGAGGGCTGGCACGGCCAGCGCTACGGCAGAATGCTCCAGCGCACGCGCGAGTACGTCGCCGTCGTGCGGATGGCGCTGGAGCGCAAGCGCGTCGAGTTCCACGGCGAGACGCTGGAGCTGCCGCTGCCCGACGGGCCCGGCAAGGCGCTGAAGCTGACGATCGCCCCGCTGCAGGAGCGGATCCCGGTCTACCTCGCCGCGATCGGCCCGAAGAACACGGCGCTGGCGGGCGAGATCGCCGACGGCTGGATCCCGACGCTGTTCAGCCCCGAGCACGTCGCCGAGTTCCGCGGCCACCTGGAGGAGGGCGCGGCGCGCGCCGGTCGCTCGCTCGACGGCTTCGACATCGCCCCGACCGTCAACGTCTTCGTCACCGACGACCGCGCCGCGGCGCGCGACGCGATGCGGCCGTACCTGGCGCTCTACATCGGCGGCATGGGCTCGCGCAGACAGAACTTCTACAACCGGCTCGTGCAGCGCTACGGCTTCGAGCAGGAAGCCCTGCGGGTCCAGGAGCTGTACCTCGACGGCAACCGCGACGAAGCGATGGCGGCGCTCCCGGACGCGCTGATCGACCTCGTCACGCTCGCCGGCCCGGCCGACGTCGTGCGCGAGCGGCTGGCGGTCTTCCGCGACGCCGGCGTCGGCACGCTGATGGTCTCGCCGATGGCGTGGACGGCCGAGGAGCGGCTCAGACAGCTGCGGCTCGTCGCCGAGCTGGCCGCGGTCTAGGAGACGCTGCTGCCGGGGCGCTCACACGCCGGCCGGGGCCGGGGAGCGCTCGTCGTCGTCGTCGCGATCGGTCAGCGGCTCCTCCAGCAGCTCCAGCAGCGCGTCGACGACGCGCGGGTCGAGCTGCGCGCCGGCGACGCGGCGCAGCTCGCCGCGTGCGGCGGCCGGCGTCCGCGGCGAGCGCCACGGCCGCGGCGAGGTCATCGCGACGTAGACGTCGCAGGCGAGCAGGATCCGCGACTCCAGCGGTATCTCGACGCCGGCGAGCCCGTCCGGGTAGCCGCCGCCATCCCAGCGCTCGTGCTCGTGGCGGACGATCGGCGCCGCGTCGCGCAGCAGCGGCAGCGCCCTCAGCATCCGCTCGCCGATCAGCGGGTGCTCGCGCAGGATCGCGCGCTCCTCGTCGTGCAGCTCGCCCGGGTGCGCCAGCAGCGCGGCCGGGACGCCGACGGTGCCGACGTTGTGGAACAGCGCGGCGAGGTAGAGCTGGCGGCGCTCGTCGTCGGCGAGGTCGAGCGCGCGGCCGAGCTGCCAGGCGAGGTCGGCGAGGCGCCACTGCTCGGCGTCGTCGCTCTCCTCGCCGGCGACGGCGCTGCCGCCGACCTCCGCGTCGGCGTCGGCGGCGATCCGGTACAGCTCGCCGAAGCCGGAGACGCTGAGCTTGTCGAGCAGCCGCCGGCAGGCGAGCGCACGGCCGAGCTGCTGGGCGATCGCCTCCGCCAGCGCGCGCTCGACGATTCCGTAGGCGCGCGGCCGGTCGCACGCGATCAGCAGGCAGCCCCAGACGCCGGTGCCGTCCGGCACCGCGACCGCCAGCTCACTGCGCACGAGCGCGCCGTCGATCCAGCGGCTGCCACGCTCCTCCTCGACGACCGCCGGCCCGGCGGCCGCGAGTGCGCGGCGGACGCTGGAGCGGCCGGCGAGCGCGCGGCCATTTGCGTCGGCCTCGCCGCCGGAGCCGAGCACGATCAGTCGCGGCTCGACGGTCGCGGCGCTGATCTCGTCGCCGGCGGCATGCGGCCAGGTCGCGAGCGCGGCCGAGCCGATCGAGTCGAAGGCACCGGTCAGGAAGGCGACGGTCGTCTCCGCCAGCGTGTGCTCGTCGCGGGCGCCGGCGAGCGCGCGGGCGAGGCCCGACAGCAGCGCCAGCCGCGCCGTCTCGCCACGGCCGAGGCGGCCGGCCTGGCGGCGCGACTCGGAGGTCGCCGGCCGCTGGCGCGGCGGTCTGTCGCTGCCGCGAGCGCGCTTGGCTTCGCGCAGCGCGGCGTCCGCGCGCAGGATCAGCTCGTCAGCGCTGCGGGCCGGCTCGCCGAAGGTCGCCCAGCCGGCGCAGGCGCCGAGCCGCCGCTCGCCGTTGACGCCGAACGGGATGTGCTCGATCGCCTCCGTCAGGCGGCGGCTGAGGTCGGCCGCCTCGACGGCGCCGGCGCGAACCGCGACGACCGCGAACTCGTCGCCGCCCTGGCGGCAGCAGACGTCCTCCTCGCGCAGCGTCTCGCGCAGCGCGGCGGCGACGTGCCTGAGGGCGTCGTCGCCGGCGAGGTGGCCCAGCTCGTCGTTGATCGCCTTGAAGCCGTCGAGGTCGAGCAGCACGAGCGAGAAGGGATCGTCGTGGCGCCGCGAGCGGGCGACCTCAGCGGCAAGTTGGCGCGTGAACATCCGATAGTTGCCGAGACCGGTCAGCTCGTCGAGGTCAGCCATGCGCAAAGCGTCAGCTTCTCGCCGCGCAAGCTGCGCCTGCGCGACCCGCAGGCTGCCGAGCGCGCGCACGAGCACCCACAGCGCCGAGAGGGCGACGAGGCCCGCGACGACCGCGACGACGATCCGCGGCGTCGAAGGCAGCTCGACGACGACGGCGGCGACCAGCACCGCCAGTGCGAGCGCACCGGCGATCAGCGCCGCCCGCACGCCGTGCGCGCGGAGGCGTTCAGGCTCGTTCGGCGCTGTTGCGGGCATGCTCACGCCCGCATCCGCGCCGTCCGTCGCCGAACCGTCGTATTCTCGCGGCCGCTCAGTGGCCACTCGCGTCATGGGCCCCCAACGTCATCGCTGGTCATCCGTGCCACAGGTCATTAAAGCTCATCAAACCTCCCGACATTCTGCACCGGTAAACGGTAATTCGTCCGCGTCGTCTCTGCGTCTGTTCCTCGGCGCCTTCGGAGACCCCGGTCACGCCTTCCCGATGCTCGCGCTCGGCGGCGAGCTGGCCCGCCGCGGGCATGCCGTCACGATGGAGACCTGGTCGCGCTGGCAGGCCGACGTGGAGGCCGCGGGGATGACCTTCGTTGCCGCGCCGGAGTACCCGGTCTTCCCGACGATGGAGCGGCCGATGACGATGTACGAGGCGGTCGTGCGGGCCGTCTCGGAGACGCGCCCGGCGGTCGCGAGGGCGCGGCCGCACGCGGTCGTCGCCGACATCCTCACGCTCGCGCCGGCGCTCGCGGCGGAGCTGGAGGGCATCCCAGCCGCGACGCTCGTCCCCCACGTCCACCCCGCCCCGCCGCCCGGCGCGCCGCCGTACTCGTTCGGCGCCCGCTGGCCGCGGACGGCGCTCGGGCGGCGCCTGTGGCAGCGTCTCGACCCGCTCGTCGAGCGCGGGCTGCGCTACGGGCAGCGGGAGCTGAACGAGACGCGCGCACAGCTCGACCTGCCGCCGGTGCAGCGCGTCCACGGCGGCCTCAGCGAGCGGCTGGTGCTGGTCGGCACCTATCCGCAGCTCGAGTACCCGCGCGACTGGCCGGCGCAGACGCACGTCGTCGGGCCGCTGCTGTGGGAGCCGCCGTCGGACCCGGTCGAGCTGCCGCCGGGCGACGCTCCGCTCGTGCTGGTCGCCCCGTCGACAGCGCAGGACAGAGAGCACAGACTGCTGCGGGCGGCGCTGGAGGGCCTCGGCGAGCTGCCGATCCGCGTGCTGGCGACCTGGAACCGGCGGCCGCTGGAGGGAGCGCCCGTGACCGTGCCGGACAACACGCGGCTCGTCGAGTGGGTCTCCTACGCGCGCACGATGCCCCAGTGCGCGCTCGTCCTCTGCCACGTCGGCCACGGCACGATGGTGCGGGCGCTGCACTCGGGCGCGGCGGTCGTCGCCTGCCCGGTCGCGGGCGACATGGGCGAGAACGCGGCGCGGCTGGACTGGGCCGGCGCGGGCGTGCGGCTGCCGTGGCGGCTGCTGCGCCCCGCGACGGTGCGGCTGGCAGTGCAGCGGGCGCTGGACGAGCCTGCGCTGCGGCGGCGCGCGGCCGAGCTGGCGGCGTGGAGCGCCGCCAACGACGCGGCCGCCCGCGCCGCCGACCTCGTCGAGCGGCTCGCGCGGGAAGGCTAGACGCGCCCGCAGTGGGCGCGCGGCTGTGCGACGCGTCAGTCGGCGGCGCCGACGCGGCCGGTCGCGGCGGCCGGATGGGCCGCCGCCCAGGCGATGATCTTCTTCGACTCGTTGATCGACTGCCCGTCGTCGGTGACGAGCAGCGGGACCCACGACTGCCCGCTCAGCCGCTTGACCTCGCGGCGGGTCGGGTTGACGACGTCGGGGAGGCCGCCGAAGCCGTACGTTCTGACGACCTCCGGCTCGTAGCCGGCCGCTCTCAGCGCGTCGAGCGCGTCACGGCAGGGATGGCTGCGGACGACCGGGACCTGAAAGGTCCCCCAGCACACGTAGAGCTTCATCGGACTCCTCCCCAGTGGATTGGGAGGACCCTACGCGACTCCGAGCGGCTCGACCACCGCGAACGGCGCGCGCGCGACCGTCTCGCCGTCGATCGTCAGGCGCCACTCGAACTGGCCGACGCCGAGCACGAGGCCGGTCAGGTTGAACGCCAGCGGCATGTTCAGCGTCGAGCCGGGCTTGAGGCCCTGTGGACGGCCCAGCTCGAACTGGCCGCTGGGCGCGACCGGCTCGCCGTTGATGACGATCTGGTTGCCGTCGCCGTCGAGCAGCTGGGCGATCAGCTCATGCGGCTGGTCGGCCTCGTCCCAGGCGACCTTGACGACGATCGCGAGCGCGACCGTGATCGCCTGGCCCGGCGCCTGGAGCAGGTTCCAGGCCGCGCCCATGATGTACAGCTTGCCGTTGATCGCCTCCGCGTGGTCGCAGAGCAGCAGATCAGCTTCCATAGTCCTATGCCGCCTTCGTGAGCCCGCTTGCGCGGATCGTGAGTCCAGGATTCGGTCCCGGCGCGGCCAGCTCCAGCCGCGCCCGTTGGCCGACGCTCGGTGCAGTCCACCACGAACGCGGGCCCGGCACGAGATGATGAAGGTCGAGCGCCTCCTCTGCGTACCAGGGCGCACCGGCGCGCGCGAGGTCGCGGACCTCCTCGAAGCTCGTACCGAACGCGGCGTAGCCGGGCAGGTCGGGCGACGAGGCCCACCAGCCCTCGGGATCGTCGTGGTAGATCAGTTGCGCGGTTCTCGTCACAGCAGGCTCCTCGCCTCATCTTCGCTGAGTCCGATCTCGCCGACAAGGACCTTCCGCACCAGCCCCGGCGGAACCGTCGCCGAGCTGTGGAACGAGAAGCCGATGTCAGGAAAGCCGTTGCGTGAGCGCAGCTTGCGGTGCGAGCCGCGCTGACGCACGATCTCGTAGCCGAGCGGCTCTCGTTTCAGCAGCGCCATCAGCTGCGCTGCCTTGAGCGCCGGGAACGGTGACGGTATGACATGCCTCCCCCTGGCGGTTGACTTCCCCGCCTCGGATCCTACGCGGTCGCGTGCGCGGCCAGGTTTCGCTCGCGTTGCCGTGACAGCTGGGCGCAGCGGACGAACGCGATCGCGGACAGCAGCACCATCGGCGCGAGCGCGAGCTTGAACTGGCCGGCGTCCGGCGTGCCGTCGCCGCCGAGCACCAGGCCCGCCACCTCGAGCGCGACGATCGCGGCGGAGAAGCCGCCGCAGTTGACGATCGCGGTCGCGGCGCCGCCGGCCTCGGGCGGGTTCTCGCGCCGGCCGAGCGCGAAGGCGACCATCCCGCCGGCCGCGGCAGCACCGGCGATCGCGAAGCCGGCGAACAGCAGCGGATGCGGGACCGCGTCGCCGTCGGGCCACAGCAGGATCGCCGCCCACAGCGCGACGACGAGCGCGTTCATCACCAGCAGCGTGCGGTTCTGCGCGCGCACGCCGCGGTCGGCGACGGCGCCCAGCAGCGGGCCGGCGACGGCGAAGCCGGCGGAGGTGACGAGCAGGTAGGTCGCCGCTCTGTGCTCGCTGAAGTGCTGGCCCTCGATCAGGAACGGCGCGCCCCAGAGGGCGCTGATCACCTGGAACGGCGCCATCAGCGCGAGGTGGGCCCAGAAGCCGTGGCGGGTGCCGGGGCGGCTCCACGCCTGCTTGAGCGTCTGGCCGATCGGCGCGTGCTCGTGCGCCTGCGGCGCGGGCACGCCGGGCGGACGGTCGCGGATCAGCGTGAAGGCGACTGCGGCCAGCGCGATCGTCGCGATGCTGCTGCCGACGAAGGTCGCGGTCCAGCCGGGGCCGTCGAGCGCGGCCTGCAGCGGGATCGTGCCGAGCAGCTGGCCGAGCGCGCCGACGACGCCGGTGAGGGCGGCCAGCAGCGAGCCCATGCGGGCGGGGAACCAGCTCTGCGTCAGCCGCAGGACGTTGATCAGGATCAGTGCGTCGCCCATGCCGATCAGCGCGCGGCCGGCGATCGCGGGCGGGACGCTGTGGGCGAGGCCGAAGACCAGCTCGCCGGCGGCGATCGCGACGAGGCCGAACGCGAGCGTGCGGCGCGGGCCGATGCGGTCGGCGGCGAGGCCGGCGGGGATCTGCATCGCGAGGTAGATGAGGAACTGCAGCGCGGTGAAGCTGGCCAGCACCTCGTGGTCGAAGTGCAGCCGCTGCTCGGCGCGCAGGCCGGCGACGCCGAGCGCCATGCGGTGGAAGACGGCGGCAAAGTAGAGGCTCGCGCCGACGGCCCAGATCAGCCAGGCACGGCGGGTGGCGCGCAAGTCGTCGACAGCTTGCATCTATGCTGAATCTATCGCATGATTCCTGCTGTGACCGCCGCTTCCCGCGCCTACGACCACGTCAAGCAGCGCCTGCTCTCAGGCGACTACGCCGACGGCGAGCTGCTGAGCGAGGGCGCGATCGCCGACGAGCTGGGCGTCAGCCGCACCCCCGTGCGCGAGGCGCTGCTGCAACTGCAGGCCGAGCACCTGCTCACGCTCTACCCCAAGCGCGGCGCGCTCGTGACGCCGATGTCGCCGAGAGCGGTCGCCGACCTGTTCGAGGTGCGCGAGCTGGTCGAGCGCCACACGCTGCGGCTGGCGGAGCCGGAGGTCGCCGTGCCGCAGCTGGAGGCAGTTCTGACGCGCCAGCGCGAGCTGCTCGCCGCCGACGATCGCGCCGGCTTCGTCGCCGCCGACCGCGACTTCCACCGCGCCTGGGTCGCCGCCGCCGGCAACGCGATCCTGCTCGACCTCTACGACGGCCTGCGCGACCGCCAACACCGCCTCGTCGCCGGCACCGTCGCCGCCGACGCCACCCGCGCCTCCGCGATCGTCGGCGAGCACCTGCGGATCGTGATCGCCCTGCGCGCCGGCGACCACAGCGCCGCCGAGCGCGCCCTGCTCGACCACCTCGACGTCGCCCGCGCCGCCTCCGGCGCCCCGCCGCGGCGCGACGCGCGCTGACGCGCTACGCGGGTCCGCGCCGCGGACCCGCGGCGCTCCGTCTAGCTCCGCCCCGGTGGGCGTCTGCGGTCGTCGCGGGCGAGCGCGAGGCGCAGCAGCTCGCCCTCGACGGCCTCGGCCATCGGGCCGGTCTGCGTCTCGACGTACGCGCGCAGCTCGTCCAGGTCGAGGCCGGCGTAGGTGCGCACGACGCCGTCGACCAGCAGCTTCGTGCCGACGATCCAGTCGTCGCCGCGCGAGCCGTCGCGGAACGACTCGCGCGCCGTGCCGCGTCCCCATTGCGTCGACTCCTTCTCGCGCGCGATGTGCGCTCTCAGCGTTCTGTCCAGTCCCTGCGCGGTCGGGCCTCTTCTGCCCAGCTCCCAGGCGACGCCGGTGACCGGCTCGCGGCGGCTGCGGACGCGCTCGACGTCGACGAGGTAGAGCAGCAGCACGAGTCTGCCGTGGTTGACGGTGACGCTGCGCCCGCGCGCGCTCTCGACGACGTACGCGGCGAGGTCGCCGAGGTCGGGCTCGCGCTTCTTGAAGAGGGTCACGGCAGGGAGGCTCCGGTCACGTGGTCCAGAACGACAAAAGCCCTGCACATGCAGGGCTTTTGAGAGCTCCCTGGGTTGGACTCGAACCAACAACCCTTCGGTTAACAGCCGAATGCTCTGCCAATTGAGCTACCAGGGATCGTGCGGCTCGATGATGGTAGCGGGAAGCTGCGCCGCGCGCAGCGTCACCCCTACCCCGCCGACTGGATCTGCTCCTGGAGCTTGCCGAGATGAGCGCGGATGGCGCCCTGGGTGCGCTTGAGGTCGGTGACGCCGCCGGTGCCGGCGGCCTTCGCGGTCGCGATCGCGCGGTCGATGCGGGCCAGCTCCAGCAGCGCCTCGGCGTGGTCGAGGCTGGCGCCGACCGCGCTCGTTCTCGCGGCCAGCTCGCGCAGTTGGGAGACGAGTGCGCGCAGCTCGGCGTCGTCGGCGGGCGGCAGCGCGGCGTCGTCCTCCGGCGAGGGGTCGGCGAGCGCGTCGAGGCGGCCCGCGACGGCCATGTGGGCGGCGGCGCGGCGGACGACCGGGTCGATCAGATGGGTCTCGTGATCGACGCGCGCGAGCGCGTCGCCGCCCTCGCGCGGGAAGGCGACGCACAGCACGAGGAACTCGCGCTCCAGCTTCGCCTGACGCGGATCGACTCGGACTGCGGCCGGCGCGCTCGTCGAGGCGACCTGGCCGGCGTCGGCCGCTGCGGCGTAGGCGTCGTCGTCGCCGGAGCGGCTGGCCCAGTAGGCGTCCTCGTCGTCGGCGCTGGGGCCGCCCCACGGCTCCTCCGGGCCGGGGTCGTGCCACTCGGCGCCGCCGTCGGCGTTCGCCGCGCCGGCAGGGGAGGCGGTAGGACGGGCTGAGCCGCCGCTCGCTGGGCTCGCGGCAGGCGGCTCAGGCTCCGCCGCGCCCGCCGGCTGCTCCGGCGGCGCCGCTGCCGCCGCGCGTTCCAGCAGCTGCGCCGTCAGCGTCCGCTCGAGGCCCAGTCTCGTCGCGATCCGGCCGACCAGCTCCTCGCGCAGCACGCTCGGCGGCTGCGCGGCCAGCACGGGCCCCAGCTCGGCCAGCGTGCGGTCCTTGCTCTCCGCGTCGCCGAGGTCGGCGCCGGCGAGGATCTTGTCGACGTGGAAGGAGACGAACGGGACCGACTTGGCGACCAGCTCGCGGACCGCGCCCGGACCCTGCTGCTGGACGAGGTCGGCGGGATCCATCCCGTCGGCCAGGCGGGCGACGCGCAGCTCCAGTCTGCGGCCGGCGGCGATCCGCGAGGCGCGCACCATCGCCTCCTGGCCCGCCCCGTCGGCGTCGAGCGCCAGCACGAGCGTTCTCGCAGTCCGCTCCAGCTCGCGCGCCTGCTCCTCCGTCAGCGACGTGCCCATCACGCCGACGGCGTTCTCGATCCCCGCCTGGTGCAGCGCGAGCACGTCGGTGTAGCCCTCGGCCAGCACGATCGTGCCGGCGCGCGCGGCCGGTCTGCGCGCGAGGTCGATCCCGAACAGCTGCTGGCTCTTGTGGAAGACCTCGCCGTCGCTGCTGTTGAGGTACTTCGGCGGCTGGTTGTCGCGCATCGCGCGGGCGCCGAAGCCGACGACGCGGCCGCGCGCGTTCGCGAGCGGGAACATGATCCGCTCGCGGAAGCGGTCGTAATACGAGCCGGGGCGCTGCCGGCTTCTCTGCGCGAGCCCGGTCGCCAGCAGCTCCTCCTCGCTGAAGCCGGCCTGGCGCGAGCCGAGCAGCATCTTGTCCCAGGCGCTCGGCGCGTAGCCGACGCGGAACGTTCTCAGCGTTCTCTCCTCCAGGCCGCGTCTGGCGAGGTAGGCGCGCGCCTGCGCGGCCTCGGCCGAGGCCCACAGGTAGCGGGCGTAGTAGTCCGCGGCGCGGTCCAGCAGCGCGTGCAGGCGGTCGCGCCGCTCGCGCCGCGCTCTCGCCAGCGGATCCTCGTCCTCCACCTCCAGCGTCACGCCGAAGCGCGACGCGAGCGACTCCAGCGCGCCTCTGAAGTCGAGCCCGTCGAGCTGCATGACGAAGTCGAACGGGTCGCCCGACTCGCCACAGCCGAAGCAGTGGTAGTGCTTCTCCTCCGGGCGCACGTGGAACGAGCCGGTGCGCTCGTCGTGGAACGGGCAGCGGCCGAAGTAGGAGTTGACGCCGGCCCGCCGCAGCTCGGTCTTGCCGGAGACGAGCGCGATCATGTCGACCGCGTCGCGGACGCGCTCCTTGGAGTCGGGCGTGTAGCGGCTCACAACGCGAAGGAGTCGGGGACGGTCAGGTCCTCGAAGCGGCGGATGCAGTAGCGGTCCGTCATGCCCGCGAGGTAGTCGGTGACGCGGTCGGCGAGGTCGGCGTCGCCCACCGGCAGCAGCGGCGGGATCTGCTCGGGATGCTCGACGTAGTGGTCGAAGAGCGTGCTCACCACGCGCTTGATCTTGTCGTGCTCGGCGCGCGCGGCCGGCCCGAGGTAGACGTGCTCGAACATGTAGCCGCGCAGCTCGGCCATCGCGGCGCCGGCCTCCGCGCTCTGGACGATGTCGTCGCCGGCGCGGGCCGACTGCTCGACGACGTCGTGGACCAGCAGGTCGATCCGCTGCGCGCCGCTCGCTCCCAGCGCCGCGATCGGCGCGGCCGGCAGGTCGCGCTCGGCGAGCACGCCGGCGCGGACGGCGTCGTCGATGTCGTGGTTGATGTAGGCGACGCGGTCGAGCAGGCGCACGATCCGGCCCTCCAGCGTCCGCGGCAGCGGCGCGCGGCCGGAATGGCCGAGGATCCCGTCGCGGACCGGCTGCGTCAGGTTGAGGCCGGCGCCGTCGCGCTCCAGCCGCTCGACGACCCGCAGCGAGTGCTCGTGATGGCGGAAGCACCGCCCGAAGCGGCGCTGCAGGCATCTGTCGATCACGTCCTCGCCGATGTGGCCGAACGGCGGGTGGCCGAGGTCGTGGCCGAGCCCGATCGCCTCCGTCAGGTCCTCGTTGAGGCCGAGCGCGCGGGCGACGGTGCGCGACACCTGCGTCACCTCCAGCGTATGCGTGAGGCGGGTGCGGTAGTGGTCGCCCTCGGGCGCGACGAAGACCTGGGTCTTGTGCTTGAGCCGCCGGAAGGCCTTGCTGTGGACGATCCGGTCGCGGTCGCGCTGGAACGGCGTGCGCAGCCCGCAGTCCTCCTCCGGGCGCTCGCGCACGGCCGGATAGGAGCGGGTCGCGCGCGGCTGCAGCGTCCGCTCCTCCTGCTCCTGGATCCGCCGCGCGAAGGCCGTTGCGACGGGGCCGGTGGGATGAGTGCGGGCGGTGGCGGACATCGCACCCTTGATTCTGGCAGCGGGCGGCGGCGAAGCAACAGCCGCCTGCCGCCCGCGTGTGCGTCAGGCCTCCTGCGCGAGCCGTCCCGTCACCGCCGCGCGGGCGGCTGCGACGCGCGCGATCGGGACGCGGTACGGGGAGCAGGAGACGTAGTCGATCCCCGAGTGGTGGAAGAAGTCGATCGAGTCGGGGTCGCCGCCGTGCTCGCCGCAGACGCCGAGCTTGAGGTCATGCTTGGTCTTGCGGCCGAGCCAGGCGGCCATCCGCACCATCTGGCCGACGCCGGGCGTGTCGAGCGTCTCGAACGGCGAGCGGTCGAGGATCTTGCGCTCGAGGTAGACGCCCATGAACTTCGACTCGACATCGTCGCGCGAGAAGCCGAGCGCGGTCTGCGTCAGGTCGTTGGTGCCGAACGAGAAGAAGTCGGCCTCCTTCGCGATCAGGTCGGCCTGGAAGCAGGCCCGCGGCAGCTCGATCATCGTGCCGACGGTGAAGTCGCGGCCGACCTCCAGGCCGCGCTTGGCAGCCGCGTCGAGCACGAGCTTGCGCATGATCTCCAGCTCGGTCTCGTAGTCGACCAGCGGAATCATCACCTCCAGGTGCGGTGCCTCGCCCGACCGCTCCCGCACCGCGACGGCGGCGTCGAAGATCGCCTCGACCTGCATCTCGTAGATCTCCGGGTAGAGGATCCCGAGGCGGCAGCCGCGCGTGCCGAGCATCGGGTTGACCTCCTCCAGCGTCTTCACGCGCAGCAGCGTCTTCTGCAGCTCGGCGAGCTTGCCGCCGCCCGCGCCGCCGTCGGTCGCGCCGGCCGAGCGCAGCTCCTCCAGCTCGTGCTCGATCTCGTGGCGCTGGGGCAGGAACTCGTGCAACGGCGGGTCGAGCAGGCGGATGCAGACCGCGAGGCCCGTCATCGCCTCGAACAGGCCCTCGAAGTCCTCCTGCTGCAGCGGCTGCAGGTGGGAGAGCGCCTCGCGCCGCTCCTGCTCGGTCTCGGCCATGATCATCGCCCGCATCTTCGGCTGGCGGTCGGCGGCCATGAACATGTGCTCGGTGCGGCAGAGGCCGATCCCCTCGGCGCCGAACTCGCGCGCCCGTCTGGCGTCGCGCGGGGTGTCGGCGTTGGCGCGGATGCCGAGCGTGCGCAGCTCGTCGGCCCACGTCAGGACGGTCTCGAACTGCTCGCTCCAGTCGGCCTCGACGAGCGGCACGTCGTCGACCGTGATCAGGCCGGTCGAGCCGTTGATCGCGATCAGCTCGCCGCCGCGGATGACGACGCCGCCCGGGGCGCGTATCTCGCCGGCGGCGACGTCGATCTCCAGCGTCGAGGCGCCGCAGACGCACGGCCGTCCCATCCCGCGCGCGACGAGCGCCGCGTGCGAGGCCTTGCCGCCCTCGCTCGTGAGGATCCCCCTGGCGGCGTGGAAGCCGGCGACGTCGTCGGCCTCGGTGAACGGGCGTACGAGCACCACGGCACGGCCCTCGGCGGCTGCCGCGACGGCCTCGTCGGCGGTGAAGACGACCTCGCCCTTGGCCGCGCCCGGCGAGGCGGCCACGCCGCGCGCGAGCGCTCTCGGCTCGAACGCCGGGTCGAAGGTCGGGTGCAGCAGCGCGTCGAGCGCGGAGGCGTCGATCGTCAGGAGCGCCTGGTCGCGGTCGAGCAAGCCCTCGCCGACGGCGTCGACGGCGAACCGCACGGCCGCCTGCGCCGGGCGCTTCGCGTTGCGCGTCTGGAGCATGTAGAGGTGCCCCTCCTCGACCGTGAACTCGGTGTCCTGCATGTCGCCGTAGTGGCGCTCCAGCGTCTGCAGGATCTCCATCAGCTCGGCGTGGGCGGCCGGCATGATCTCGGCCAGCTCGGCGATGTCGCGCGTGTTGCGGACGCCGGAGACGACGTCCTCGCCCTGCGCGTTCTGGAGGAAGTCGCCGGAGGGCTCGGGCGCCCCGGTCACCTCGTCGCGGCTGAAGGCGACGCCGGAGCCGGAGCTCTCCCCCTTGTTGCCGAAGACCATCTGCTGGACGTTGACGGCGGTGCCCCAGCTGTCGGGGATGCGGTTGATGCGGCGGTAGTGGATCGCGCGCTCGCCCATCCACGAGTCGAAGACGGCGCGGATCGCCTGCCGCAGCTGCTCGCCCGGCTCCTGCGGGAAGGCCTCGCCGGTGTGCTCCTCGAAGATCGCCTTGAAGCGGCCGGTCAGCTCGCGCAGCGCGTCGACGTCGAGGTCGGTGTCGAGCGTCGCGCCGCGATCGGCCTTCAGCTGTCTGATCGTCGCTTCGATCCGCTCGCCCGGCACGCCGCGCACGACGTTGCCGAACATCTGCACGAAGCGGCGGTAGGAGTCCCACGCGAAGCGCGGGTTGCCGGTCTTCGCGGCGAGGCCCTCGACCGAGCGGTCGTTGAGGCCGAGGTTGAGGACCGTGTCCATCATCCCGGGCATCGACTCGCGCGCGCCGGAGCGGACCGAGACGAGCAGCGGGTCCGCGTCGTCGCCGAGCGTCTTGCCGGCCTGCTGCTCGAGCCGTGAGAGCGCCTCGGCGACCTCCTCGGCGAGCCCGTCGGGCTCGCTTCTGCCGGCGTCCATGTAAGCGACGCAGGCGGAGGTGGTGATCGTGAAGCCGGCCGGCACTCGCTCCGGGCCCAGGATCCGCGTCATCTCAGCGACGTTCGCCCCCTTCCCCCCGAGCAGCTCGCGCATATCGCGCGACCCCTGCGAGAAGTCGTAGACGTAGGTCGTGTCAAGCACAGCTCTCTCGGTCATCCGGGGACTATATTGGTCCGACCATTGTTGTCAAACACGCGGCCGAGCGCCGCGCGGCGCCGCTAGCGGCGGTGCGCCACGGCCCGCAGATGCACGTGCGCGTGGTGCTCGGCCGTCTCGGCGATCGCCCGCTCGGCCTGTCGCAGCGCCCGCTCGCTCGCGTCGGGCGCCTCTGCCAGAGGTCTCCCCAGCGCGGCGACGAGAAAACCGTGCGCCTCCTCGGTCAGCGGGAAGGCCGACGCCTCGCAGGCCATGCAGACGACCCCGCCGGCGGCGCCCGAGAAGCCGCTCAGGTGGTCGCTCTCCCCGCACGAGGCGCAGGAGGCGAGCTGCGGTGTGAAGCCGCCGGCGACGAGCAGCTTGAGGCGGAAGGAGAGCTGCGCGGCGGCCGCCGCGTGCCGTCTGTCGCCGTCGAGCAGCGTGAGGTTGTTCGCCAGCAGGTGGAAGACGGCCGGGCTCGGGTCGTCGGTCTCGAACAGGCGCGAGACGGCGTCGCAGGCGCGCGCGGCGGCGTCGAGCGAGTCCGATCTCTCGCGCAGCGGGCCGTGCGGGTCGATCGTGTCGGCGGTCGTGACGGTGTGGAGGTCGCCGCGGCTCAGGTGCAGGTTGACGCTGAGGTGGAAGAACGGCTCCAGCCGCGCGCCGAAGCGGCTGCGGGTTCTGCGCGCGCCCTTGGCGATCGCGCCGAGACGGCCGTGCTCGGGCGTGTACAGGTGGAGGATCCGATCGGCCTCGCCGAAGCGGATCGAGCGCAGCACGATCGCCTCAGTGCGCAGGGAGCGGGATGCCATGGGAGGAGGTCGCTATATTCCGTGAAGTAATGGCCGAGATCACGCTCTACACCACAGATGCCTGCCCGTACTGCGTGCGGGCCAAGATGCTGCTCGAGAAGCGCGGGCTGGAGTTCTCAGAGATCAATCTGGCACGTGATCCCGACGGACGCGCTCAGCTGGTCGAGAAGACCGGCATGATGACCTTCCCGCAGATCCTGATCGACGGCGAGACGCTCGGCGGCTTCGACCAGCTCGCCGCCGCCGATCGCAGCGGCAAGCTGAAGGAGCTGCTCGCAGTCTGAGCCGCTCGCGCGCCGCTACACGCGGTGCGCGTCGAGCAGCCGTCTGAGGAAGCGCTGCGTCTCCGGCTGCTCGGGCGCGGTGAAGATCGTCTCCGGGTCGCCGCGCTCGACGATCAGCCCCTCGTGCAGGAAGCAGACCTCGTCGGCGACTTCGCGTGCGAAGCCCATCTCGTGGGTGGTGATCAGCATCGTGATCCCCTCCGCCTTCAGCTCGCGGACGGCCTCCAGCACCTCCCCCACCAGCTCAGGGTCGAGCGCGCTGGTGACCTCGTCCAGCAGCAGCGCGCGCGGGTTCGGCGCCAGCGCGCGGGCCAGCGCGACCCGCTGCTGCTGGCCGCCGGAGAGCCGGTCCGGGTAGGAGCCCTCGCGGTCGCCGAGGCCGAACCGCGCCAGCAGCTCGCGCGCGCGATCCTCCGCCGCCTTGCGCTCCTGCCGGTGCGCGCGGCGCGGCGCGAGCGTGACGTTCTCCAGCACGGTCAGGTGCGGGAAGAGGTTGAACGCCTGGAAGACCATCCCGAGTCTGCGGCGGACCGCCGGCGGCTTGACGCCCGGGTCGGTGACGATCTCGCCGTCGATCAGCACGTCGCCGTCGTCGATCTCGTCCAGCAGGTCGATGCAGCGCAGCAGCGTCGACTTGCCGGAGCCCGAGGCGCCGATCAGCGCGATCGCCTTGTGCTCGTGGACGGCGAGATCGATCCCGCGCAGCACCTGCAGCTCGCCGTAGGACTTGGTGACGCCGCGGACCTCCACGACCGGCGTGCTGGCGCTCATGCCGTCACCGCCTCGGCCTGCCGCGCGCGGCGGCCGCGGTTCTGCAGGTGGTCGACGAACCGCGCCAGGGGCACCGTCACGCAGATGTAGAGCAGCGCGGCGGCCAGCAGCGGCGTGTAGTTGAAGTCGCTCGACGCCTGGATCTGGGCGACGCGGAAGGCCTCCAGCGGCCCGAGCACGGAGATCAGGGCGACGTCCTTCTGGAGCGAGATGAAGTCGTTCAGCAGCGGCGGGATCACACGTCTGACCGCCTGTGGCAGGACGACGAAGCGCATCGCCTGAACACGGTCGAGCCCGACCGCCAGCGCCGCCGAGACCTGGCTCGGGTGGACCGAGTCGAGACCGGCGCGGTAGACCTCGGAGACGTAGGCGCTGTAGGTCAGCGCGAGCGCGGCGCCGCCGAGCACGACCGGGTCGCTCGGCCAGCCGTCGAGCGCCAGCGCGGGGATGCCGAAGCCGACGAGGTAGACGAGCAGGATCGTCGGGATCCCGCGCATCACGTCCGTGTAGACCGCCAGCAGCAGGCGGATCGGGAACAGCGCCGGCGAGCGGGTCGTGCGCGCCAGCGCGATCGCGAGGCCGAGCAGCAGCACGACGACCTCGACGATCAGGAACAGCTTGACGTCGAGCCAGAAGCCTCTCAGGACGTCCGGGAAGCTGGTCTTGAAGGCGCTCCAGGAGAAGAACGTCGCCTTCACGTCGCCCCAGCCGGGGCTGGTGACGACGAGCAGCGCCAGCCCGCCGATCACGACGACCGACGAGATCAGTGCGATCAGGAAGCCGCGGCGCTCGCGCCGCCGCTTGGCGGCGGCGCGGACGGCTCTGCGGTCGGTCTGCTCGACGGCGGACAACGGACTGGCGGGCGGTGCGTTCCGGCGCCTACTGCAGCTCGGGCGCGCCGGCGGCCTCGCCCATCCACTGCTGCTCGATTCTGTCGAGCGTGCCGTCGCTTCTGAGCGTGTCGACGGCTCTGGAGACGCAGTCGGTCAGCTCCGAGCCTCTCGCCAGCAGCGCGCCCCACGAGTCGCCGCCGGGCGCGGCGAACTGGCCGACGATCGTCGCCTCCGGCACCTGCGCGGCGGTCAGGTAGAAGGCGGTCGGCAGGTCGACCACGACCGCGTCGACCTGGCCCTGCTTGAGCGCGCGCACGACGTCGTTGGAGTCGTTGAAGACCTTCGGCTGCTTCGACGGGGCGATTCTGTCGCTGACCGCGTCGAGGCTGGTCGTGCCGATCTGGACGCCGAGCTGGACGTCCTTGAAGTCGGCCAGCGAGGTCGCTCTCGCGCCGTCGCTCTTTCTCAGCGCGACGACCGCCTGCGGCGCCGTGTAGTACGGCGAGGAGAAGTCGACCGCTCTCTCGCGCTGCGGCGTGATCGAGATCTGGTTGACGTCGAAGTCGAACCGCTTCGGCCCCGGCGCGTAGGAGGAGTTGAACGGCTCCACGACCCACTTGACGTCGCCTCTGGCGAAGCCGAGCTGGTCGGCGATCGCGTAGGCGACGGCGCTCTCGAAGCCTCTGCCGTTGCTCGGGTCGTCGTCCTCGAAGTACGGCGGGTAGGCCGGTCTGTCGGTCGCAACGGTCAGCTGGCCGCCGTTGACGAGCTTCAGGCTGGCCTTGTCGCAGCTGCCCGCGACCGTCGTCGAGGTCGCGGCCGCGCCGGCCGCGGAGGTGCTCGCGCTGGTCTCCGAATCGTCGTCGGAGCCGCACGCGGCCAGGGTCAACGGCAGAGCGGCGGCCGTGAGCAGGGCGACGGCGTGACGACGTGTCGGGCGCATGAAAGGAGCTTCGCTTCCTCGTGGTGGGGGATTGGCGGGGCTTGGCGCGAATGCCGATCGGACATCGCGAGATTTCTGAATCGTAGCGAGACGGCGGGCGGCTGCGCTGCTCAGCGGTTCATCGGGACGATTCTCGCGCCGCGCGGACGGGGCTGGCAGTTCTCGCAGACATAGGTGCCGCGGCCGGCGGCGAGGATCTTGCGGACCGGGCCGCCGCAGTCGAGGCAGCCCTCGTCGGCGCGGCGGTGGATCAGGAAGCGGTCCTGGAACGAGCCGCGGGCGCCGTCGAGGTCGCGGAAGTCGTCGATCGAGGCGCCTCTGGCGTCGATCCCGAGCGTCAGCGCGTCGATGATCCCGGCGTGCAGCAGCTCCCATTGGGCGGTCGTGACTCTGCCGGCCGGGCGCAGCGGGTGGACCTTCGCGCGGAAGAGCGCCTCGTCGGCGTAGATGTTGCCGACGCCCGCTATCCGTCTCTGATCGAGCAGGAAGGCCTTGACCGGCGCGCGCGAGCCTCTCGCCAGCGCTCTCAGGTACTGCGGCGTGAAGGCGTCGGAGAACGGCTCGACGCCGAGGCGGGCGTCGAAGTAGGCGTTCAGCTCCGGCTCGCCGGCGACGAGCCAGCCGGTGCCGAAGCGGCGCGGATCGACGAAGCGCAGGTCGTGGCCGTCGTCGAAGCCGAAGTGGGCGCGCGTGTACGGCGTTCTCTCGGGCGCGTCGTAGAGCAGGTTGCCCGTCATGCGGAGGTGGATCAGCAGGTACATCTCCTCCTCCGCCTCCCAGATCAGGTACTTGCCGCGGCGGCGGAAGGCGACGATCTCGCGGCCGAGCAGCGGCGCGACGACCTCGTTGGGAGCGCGCGGCGCGGTCCAGCGCTCGTCGCGGACGGCGTAGGCGACGAGCACGCGGCCGACCAGGCGCGGCTCCAGCTGGCGGCGGACGGTCTCGACTTCGGGCAGCTCTGGCACGGCGTCGAGGGTAGCCGGCTCAGTGGCCGACTATCGACTTGAGCGCGACCAGCAGCAGGCCGACGGCGGTCAGCGCGGCGCCGGCGAGCAGGCTGCGGCCGATCGGCATCCCGGCGGCGCGGTAGGCGCCGAAGGCGTAGAGGCCGAGGACTGCGACGCCGAACCACTTCGCGACCGTGAACGCGGTCTCGGTCTCCATCGCTCTGAACGCGGCCAGCACGAAGAAGACGATCGGCGCCAGCGCGGCGACGCCGTGGACGCAGATGCCGGCGAGGATCTCGCGTCGCTCCTTGCCTCTCAGCGGCCGGTGGAGGTGGATCATCTCCTGCAGGAACTCGGCGTAGGCCTCCGCGACCGCGACGACGAATGCGGCGCCGACGATCGAGACGATCGCGGTACCGGGAGAGGCGTGCTCGTGATCGAGCACCAGCACGAGCGCGAGCACGACGATCGAGCCGTAGACGACCGTGCCCGCGTGCCCCTCCGTGACGTGATGCCGCAACCAGCGCCAGACCATCGCGGTCGGCAGCATTGCACGTGCGACGGTGGGAAACTGGCGTGATGGCGACCTCAGACGATCTGCGCGCGCTCGCGCTGGCGCTGCCCGAGGCGCGCGAGCGTCCCTCCTATGGCTCGCCGGCCTTCTTCGTCAGCAGAGCGCTGTTCGCGCGGATGCTCGACGGCCGCGGCCACACCGACCCTGGCGACGGCTCGCTCGACGGCGCGCTCGAATGGCCCGCCGTCGCGGTGCGGACGGCGTCCGTCGCCGAGCGCGAGCTGCTGATCGCCTCGCAGCCGCGCTCCTTCTACGCCACGCCCCACTACGACGGCTACCCGATGGTGCTCGTGCGGCTGGCGACGGTCGGGACGGACGAGCTGCGGGAGCTGCTGGTCGAGGCGTGGCTGGCGCGGGCGCCGGCGCGGCTGCGGGCCGCGCACGAGGCGGAGCTGCTCGGCTCCGCCTAGAGGAACGGCGCGCCGGGCAGCGCGGGCGCGTCGCGGCCGGCGAGCCAGCGCAGCACGCTCGCACCCACGTCCGCCAGCGGGCCGTCGTGGCGGCGGCCGCCGTGGCCGTCGAACAGCGCCAGCAGCGGCGCGTGCTCGCGCGTGTGGTCGGTGCCCGGGTGGGCCGGGTCGACGCCGTGGTCGGCGGTCAGCACGAGCAGGTCGCCCGGTCGCAGCAGCGACTCCCAGACCGCGGCCGCCGCGTCGATCTCTCTCAGCGCGCGGTGGAAGCCCTCGATGTCCTTGCGGTGGCCGAAGACCTGGTCGGTCTCGATCAGGTTGGTGAAGACGAAGCCCTGCTCCAGCTCGCGCAGCAGGCGCGTCGTCTGCTCGATCGCGGCGGCGTTGGTCGCGCCCGGGTGCTGGACGGAGAAGCCGCGGCCGGCGAACAGCTGGCCGACCTTGCCGACGGCGTGGGTCTCGATCCCGGCCTCGCGCAGCTCGTCCAGATGGCTGCGCGCGGTCGGCGGGAGCGCGAAGTCGCGCCGCTCGTCGGTCCGCTCGAACGCCCCCGGCGCGCCGTCGAACGGACGCGCGATCACGCGCCCGACGGCGTGCTCGCCGACCATGATCCGCCGCACCTGGGCGCACAGCCTGTGCAGCTCCGCGGCGGGAAGCGAGTCGGTGTGGGCGGCGATCTGGAGGACCGAGTCCTGCGAGGTGTAGACGATCAGGGCGCCGTCCTGC
The DNA here is from genome assembly GCF_030646155.1 of Conexibacter sp. CPCC 205762. Taxonomy (GTDB): domain Bacteria; phylum Actinomycetota; class Thermoleophilia; order Solirubrobacterales; family Solirubrobacteraceae; genus Conexibacter. Next base: position 337,958 of record NZ_JAUTDN010000001.1, on the reverse strand, counting down.
AGCGAGGCGGCGCCGTACTCGTCGATCACGCTGAGGCCGTCGGTCGGGCGGTTGCAGACGACCGAGCGGCCGCTTGCTCGCTCGATCGTCGCGATCAGCTCGGGCGGGAAGCCGTCCGGGTAGGTCGGGCGCGGCGTTCTCGTCACGACGCCCATCAGCTCCCAGTGGCCGGTGGTCGAGTCCTTGCCGGCGCCGAGCGCGTGCAGACGGCCGTGCAGGACCGGTTCGGCCGCGGGCGCGACGCCCTCCAGCGGCAGGATCGAGCCGAGTCCGAGCCGCTGCAGGTTCGGCAGCTCCAGGCCGCCGGCCAGCTCGGCGAGATGGCCGAGCGTGTTGGTGCCGGCGTCGCCGTAGTCGGCCGCGTCCGGGAGCGCTCCGGCCCCGACCGCATCCAGCACGACGACGACCGCGCGACGAGCGCTGAGGTGACGGGGCCCCGGCATTTCGCGCGCGAACGCTACTGAAGCTGCGCGCGCGGGTGCGCGTCGAAGTACACGTCGCGCAGACGGTCGGCCGACAGGTGGGTGTAGATCTGCGTCGTGGCGATGTCGGCATGGCCGAGCATCTCCTGCAGCGAGCGCAGGTCGCAGCCGCCGGCGAGCAGATGGGTCGCGAAGGTGTGGCGCAGCGTGTGCGGGCTCATCTTCTCGCTCAGGCCGGCCGTTCTGGCATGGCGCTGGACGATCTTGTAGAGGCCCTGACGGGTCAGCCCCTGGCCGCGCTGGTTGACGAAGACGCGCTTCTCCTCGCCGATCCCGACGAGCTGGGGACGGCCGCGCAGCAGGTAGAAGCGCAGCGCGTCCAGCGCCTTCGAGCCGATCGGGACGAGGCGCTCCTTCGAGCCCTTGCCGTTGGCGCGCAGGACACCGTCCTCGACGTCGATCTCGTCCAGCCGCATGTCGACCGCCTCGGAGGCGCGCAGGCCGCAGGCGTACATCAGCTCCAGCAGCGCGCGGTCGCGCAGCGCGGCGGGCGTCGTGCCTCTCGGCTGAGCCAGCAGCAGCGCGACCTCGTCGCGCGTCAGCACCTTCGGCAGGCGCTTGCCGCGCGGCGGGCCCTTCAGCTCGCTGGTCGGGTCGCGGTCGAGGATCTCCTCGCGCCGCAGATGACGGTAGAACGAGCGCAGACAGGCGACCTTGCGCTGGATCGTCGTCGCCGCCGCGGGCGCTCTGCCCCCGCCGCCGCTGGCCAGCTCGCCGACGAAGGCGGCGAGGTCGCTGTGGTCGACGGCGAGCGCCTCTCTCCCCTCACGCGCCAGCCAGCCGCCGTACTGCAGCAGGTCGGAGCGATACGCCTCGAGCGTGTTGCGGCTGAGACCGCGCTCCAGCTCCAGGTAGGCGATGAAGTCGAGCACGAGGTCCTCGAAGGAGCCGGTGCGCAGCGGTTCGATCAGCGGCGTCGTCGTCATCGAGGGAGAGCTTCTGGCTCGCGCGGCACCCTCCTCCTGGCCGCAACGGAACGCCCAGGCGTGGCCGGTTTCTCGGAGGTGGACAAATTCCTCAGGGCGTGATGAAATTTTCATCAGGCGATGAGTGAGATATTCCGCATGATCGAGCCGCACGTGCTGCGCGCGCTCGAAGACACCCCGGTCGTGATGATCGAAGGCCCGCGTCAGGCGGGCAAGAGCACACTCGTGCGGGGATACGGGATCCGTGCCTTCAACGCTGAGTACGTCACGCTCGACGATGCGATCGACCTCGCCGCCGCGACAGCGGACCCCCAGGCGTTCGTGCGGCGTCCGGGGATGCTCGTCATCGACGAGGTCCAGCGCGCGCCGGAACTGCTGCTGGCGATCAAGGCGGAGGTCGATCGCGACCGCCGACCCGGCCGTTTCCTCCTCACTGGCTCCGCCGACGTGCTCACGCTGCCGCGCGTCTCCGAGTCGCTTGCCGGGCGGCTGGAGCTGCTGCGGCTGTGGCCTTTCACGCAAAGCGAGATCGCCGAGCTTCCCTTCAGCGGCTTCGTCGGGCGGCTGTTTGAGCGCGGTCGGCTCGAAGGCGCCGGCGCGTCGCGCGACGAGATCGTCGAGCGGGCGCTGCGCGGCGGGTTCCCGCCGGCCGTCGCGCGCGACGACCCCGAGCGCCGTACCGCCTGGTTTCGCAACTACCTGACGACGATGACGCAGCGCGACGTGCGCGAGATCTCCAACATCGGGCACGCGGTCGAGCTCCCGCGGCTCCTGCGGGCGATCGCGCTGCGATCGACGCAGCCGCTCAACAAGAGCGGGATCGCGCAGACGCTCGGGATGTCGAACGCGACGATCGATCGCTACATCGCGCTCTTGGAGACCCTCTTCGTCATCCATCGGATCCCCGCCTGGCACGGCAACGTCACACGCCGGCTCGTGAAGGCGCCGAAGCTGCTGATCTCGGACCCGGGACTGGCCGGCGCGCTCACCGGTGCATCGACAGCGGCGTTCGAGAGCGGCGTGCTCGACGCCGGCCCCGTGGTCGAGGCGTTCGTCGGGATCGAGCTGGTGCGACTCGCGGCCGTCGACCCGGTTGCAGCGACCGTCCACCACTACCGCGCCAGCCGCGGCGGAGCCGAGATCGACTTTCTGCTGGAGCTGCCCGACGGGCGCGTAGCCGCCGTCGAGGTCAAGGCCGGCGAGACCGTGACGGCCGCGGACGCCAGACACATCGCCGCGCTGCGGGACGAGCTTGGCGACCGCTTCTCGCGCGGCGTCGTGCTCTACGCCGGAGACCGCACGATCCCCTTCGGCGACCGGATCGAAGCGGTGCCGATCGCGGCGCTGTGGGCGCCCTGAGAGTCGCTCAGCCGCGCAGCCTGCGCTGGAGCAGCAGCAGGCCGATCAGCGTCTTCGCGTCCTGGCAGGCTGCGATCGCGTCGTCGAGCCTGGCCAGCGGCCAGGGGACGATCTCGATCCGCTCCTCCTCGTCGACCTCCGGCTGCGGGACGTCGGAGAGGCCGCTGGCGTGGAACAGCTCGAGGCGCTCGTCGCTGAAGCCGCAGGAGGTGAAGAAGCCGGTCAGCGGCTCCCAGTCGGTCGCGGCCTTGCCGATCTCCTCGGCCAGCTCGCGCTTGGCGGTCTCCAGCGGCGGCTCGCCGGCCACGTCGAGCTTGCCGGCGGGCAGCTCCAGCAGGTCGGGGACGCCGCAGATCTCGCGCGGCTGACGGACCAGCCAGACGTGCTCGTCGTCGACGGCGACGATCGCGACCGCTCCCGGGTGGTGCATGTTGTCGCGCTCGACCTCGGCGCCGTCCTCGTGACGGAAGCGCTCGACGCGCACCTCGACGACGTGACCCTGCCAGATCGTTCTCTGGCCGAGCTTCTCGAACGTGCTGCTCACAACATCCCCCCGAGGGTCGTGCCGGCGGCGAGCGCTGCGGCGAAGAACGGCTGGTCGTCTTCCAGCTCGCGGCCCATCGTGCGCGCCGGCAGGCCGCTGGCGCGGTAGCCGGCGAGGTCGGCGCGGGCCTCGTGGACGAGATGGCCGCGGGCGCGGGCGGCGGCGAAGGCGGGGTCGGCGGCGCCGAGCGGGACCGGCAGCGTGACCGGCGCGAGCAGCAGCTCCAGCACCGTCCGCGTGTGGTGCGACAGGCCCTGGTGGCGCGGGCGCGGGTCGCCGGAGGACATCCGCGCGACCAGCAGCGTCCGGCAGCCGAGCGCGAGCGCTGCGTGGGCGCTGTCCATCGCGACGATGCCGCCGTGGCCGAGCGCGGAGCCGGAGCCGAGTATCCCCGGGCCGGGGCCGACGAGCGCGACCTCCCAGCCCTGCGCGGCGATCCCGTCCTGGATCGCGCCCGCAGTCGTGATCGCCTCGCGCTCGCCGCCGTAGGCGGGGCCGGCGGTCGTGTGACCGTGCAGCAGGCCGCGCTCGCGCAGCTCGCGCACGGTCGCCGACATCGCGCCGGGCAGCGCGCCGCCGGCGGTCTGCACGAAGCCGACGCGCGTGCCCGGCCGCGTCTGCGCGAGCGCCCAGGCGACCGGCGCGAGGTGGCCGTGGAGCGGGAAGACGGCGACCGGCGCGGTCAGCGGCAGCCCAAGCTCGGCGAGTTCGGCGTCAACCGACCTCGCGACGGAATCGGCGCCAGCCGATTCCTCCCCCTCGACCGGCAGGATCGCGTGCTGCAGCGAGCTGTAGTTGAGCTTCATCACGTGCGCGCCGGGCACGCCCGCGCCGCCGAGGCCGCGGGTCAGGTTCACGTGCACGACGTCGGCGCCGCCGGAGCCGAGCGAGAGGTCGATCGCGGCGGCGTTGACGACGATCTCGTCGCCCGCCGCGCAGGCGCCGACGAGCGCCGTGTCGGCGACCGCCGGCCGCTGCTCGCCGTCGAGCGCGGCGGTCAGCCGCTGCCAGCCGCCGACCGGCTCCTCGGCTGTGACGACGACGCTCCGCCGCAGCGTCAGCACGACAGCTCTTCCGCGCATGCGCCGACCAGCGCCAGCGCGACGTCGAGCATCCCCTCCAGCGCGACGACCGAGACGCGCTCGTCGACCTGATGGGCGCGCTCGGTGCCGTTGGCGAGGTTGAGGCAGGGGAAGCCGGCGGCGATGAAGGCGTTCCCGTCCGAGCCGCCCCCGGAGACGATCCGGCGCGGGACGTAGCCGCAGGCGTGCAGGGCGGCCTCGGCGGCACGCAGCTGCGGCGCGTTCGGTCTGACCCGGTAGCCGCGGAAGAGCGTCTCGACGGTCACGTCGACGTCGCACTCGGCGGCGTTGGCGCCGTCGTTGAGGTGGTCGATCAGCTCGGTCGTGAGCGCCTCGACCTTCTGCTCGTCGAGCGAGCGCGCCTCGGCGACGACCTGGCAGCGGCCGGGCACGACGTTGACGCCCGAGCCGCCCTCGATCGTGCCGACGTTCGCGGTCGTCTCGGCGTCGATGCGGCCGAGCGGCATCACCGCGATCGCCTTCGCCGCGGCCGCGATCGCGCTGCGGCCCTTCTCCGGCTCGAGGCCGGCATGGGCGGCGAGGCCGTGGAAGTCGGCGCTGATGCGGTGGTAGGTCGGCGAGGCGACGATCACCTCGCCGATCGGCGTCGCATGGTCGAAGACGAAGCCGAAGGCGCTGCGCAGCCTGCTGACGTCGAACTGCTTGGCGCCGGCGAGCGCATACTCCTCGCTGACGGTGAAGAGCAGCTCGATCCCGACCGCCGGCGGCTGCGCGACGGCGCGCCGCGCGAGCTGCAGGATCACCGCGACGGCGGCCTTGTTGTCGGCCCCGAGGATCGCCTCGCGGGCGTTCTCCCAGCCGCCGTCGACCAGCACCGGTTCGACCGGGGCGGTCAGCGGGACCGTGTCGAGGTGGGCGCAGAGGAGGATCGACGGGCCGGCGGGCGCCCCGGCGACCTCGTCGCGGGACGGGATCCGCGCCAGCAGGTTGCCGGCGTCGGCGCCGATCGCGGCGCCGGCGTCGTCCTCCTCGACGTTCAGGCCGAGGTCGCGCAGCAGCGCCGCGACCGCGTCGGCGCAGGCGCGCTCGCGGCCGTACGGGCTCTCGATCGCGCACAGCTGCGCGAACAGCTCGCCGAGCTGCTCGCGTTCCTGCTCGTCGGCGCGCGTCACGCCGTCGCGGTGCTCTCGGCGGGCTGCGCCTCGCCGTCGGCGGTCCCGCGCTCCAGCGCGCGGTCGAGCGCGGCGCGGACGAAGCCGCGGAACAGCGGCGCCGGCTTCTGCGGGCGCGACTTGAACTCCGGGTGGTACTGGGCGGCGACGAAGAACGGGTGCTGGTCGGCCGGCAGCTCGATCGCCTCGACCAGCTGGTCGTCCGGCGAGGTGCCGGCGAAGACGAGCCCGGCGCCCTCCAGCCGGCGGCGCAGGTGGTTGTTGACCTCGTAGCGGTGACGGTGGCGCTCGTAGATGACCGCCTCGTCGTACAGCTCGCGCACGCGCGTGTCGTCGTGCAGCTTGACCGGGTCGGCGCCGAGCCGCATCGTGCCGCCGAGGTCCGAGATCTCCTTCTGCTCGGGCAGCAGGTCGATCACCGGGTAGGGCGTCTCGGGGTCGAACTCGGTCGAGTTGGCACCCGGCATGCCGGCGACGTGGCGGGCGAACTCGGCGACGGCGACCTGCATGCCGAGGCAGATGCCGAGGTACGGGATGCTGTCCTCGCGCGCGACCTGCGCGGCGCAGATCTTGCCCTCGATGCCGCGGCCGCCGAAGCCGCCGGGGACGAGCACGCCGTCGGCCTGGTTGAGCCGGTCGCGCGCCTCGGGGGTCTCGAGCTGCTCGGAGTCGATCCAGTCGACCTCGACCTGGGTGCCGTGCTCGATGCCGGCGTGCTTGAGCGACTCGACCACCGACAGGTAGGCGTCCTCGAGCTTGATGTACTTGCCGACGAGCGCGATTCTGACGCGCTGTCTGGCGCCGACCGCGCGGGAGGTCATCTCCTCCCAGCCGGCGAGGTCGGGCGCCGGCGCGTCGTCGATGCGGAAGTGGTCGAGCACGAAGTCGTCGATCCCCTGCTCGCGGTAGACGAGCGGCACGCGATAGATGTGGTCGACGTCGACCGCCGAGCCGACCGCCTCGACCGGCAGGCCGGCGAACAGCGCGATCTTCTTGCGGATGTCCTTCGTCAGCAGCTGCTCGGAGCGGCACAGCAGCATGTCGGCGCCGATGCCGATGCGGCGCAGCTCGTTGACCGAGTGCTGCGTCGGCTTCGTCTTCAGCTCACCCGCGTGGCCGATGTACGGCACGAGCGTGAGGTGGATGTACATGCAGTTGCGGCGGCCGACGTCGGAGGGGAACTGGCGGATCGCCTCCAGGAACGGCAGCGACTCGATGTCGCCGACGGTGCCGCCGATCTCGGTGATGACGAAGTCGACGTCGCTCGCGTCGGCCATCAGCTTGACGCGCTGCTTGATCTCGTCGGTGATGTGCGGGATCACCTGGACGGTGCCGCCGAGGTAGTCGCCGCGGCGCTCGCGCCGGATCACCGAGTTGTAGATGCCGCCGGCGGTGACGTTGGAGCCGCGGCGCGTGTTGAAGCCGGTGAAGCGCTCGTAGTGGCCGAGGTCGAGGTCGGTCTCGGCGCCGTCCTCGGTCACGAACACCTCGCCGTGCTGATACGGCGACATCGTGCCCGGATCGACGTTGATGTACGGATCGAGCTTCTGCAGCTGGACCGAGAAGCCGCGAGCGACCAGCAGCCGGCCGATCGAGGCCGCCGCGATGCCCTTCCCCAGCGAGGACACGACGCCCCCGGTCACGAAGATGAAGCGGGTCGTACCGCTTGTCTGGGCATCAGGCATTGCGGGCTTTCCTTCCGATCGAGTCTAGATCACGCAAGAGGGGGGTTCGCTCGATCAACGCCGAGAGCGAACGAAATTCACCGTAGACGGTCAGGGCGAGGACGACGACGAGCGCGACCGCCTGGCCCGTCGTGCCCAGGCTCAGAACCAGCCACAGACCGGCCAGCCCGCCGATCAAGTTGGCGCCGGTGTCGCCCAACATGGCGCGCTCGCGCAGGTCGTAGACGCCGGCGACGAGCACCGGCGCGGCGAACAGGCCGAGCGCCCACAGCGGGCCGGCGTCCCAGGTCGCCAGCGTCAGCCCCGCGCCCAGCAGCGCGAAGCCCTTCGCCGAGCGGCCGGGGCGCAGGTCGAGCAGGTTGAAGAGGTTGGTCGTCAGCACCAGCAGCACGACCGCGAGCAGGTATCTGCCGTTCTCCCAGCCGAGGCCGGAGAGCGCGTACAGCGCCAGCCCGAGCGAGCCGACCGCCTTCAGCGCGCCGGTGCTGAAGCCGCCCCGCAGGACGGCCGAGCCGTGGCCGCGCCAGCCGCGCGGTCTGCCGGCGAGCAGGTCGTCGATCAGGCCGAGCAGGGTGACGCCGAGCGCGTAGATCGCGACGATCCCGGCCTCGGGGCGGAAGACGTCGGCGTCGGCGAGCTGGGCCAGCAGCGCCAGCGGCGCGAGCGCGATCACGGCGGAGGCGACGATCGCGACGCCGCCGGGGAACGGCAGCTGCTCGCCACGGTAGTTCTGCCGGGTCAGCCCCTCCTCCGCGAGGTGACGCAGAATCGACGGCGTCACGATGATCGCCGCCGCCAGCGCGACGAAGGTGGGAAGGGCCTCCACGTCCTTGAAAACTAGCGGGCGCTGCGGACGCCGCGTGAACGGGCCGGCGCAGCGGCGCGCGAGGCGCTCACAGGACGGGCGGCAGTCTGCCGCCGTCCGCCGTCGACTTGACGCCGAAGTGGCCGCGCTCGCCGGCGAGCGCGAAGACGAGCGCGGCGCGGCCGAGCGGGTCGTCGAGGTCGTCGACGCTGGAGAGGTCCTGGTCCTTGAACCAGCCGATCTGGGACGGCTCGGTGTCGGTCGTCTCGACGCCGACGACCGGGACGTTGTCGACGCGCAGGCCGCGGATCAGGCCGTTCTCGAACTCCTCGACGTTCTTCGCGTCGTCGGGGTCGTCGAATCTGCGGTCGTCGCGCACGATCACGACGGCGTCGGCGCCGTCGAGCGTGCCGCTGCCCTGCTCCAGCAGGTCGCCCTTGACCGCTCTCAGCAGGTCTCCCCCCTGCGTGAACTGGATCCCGATGCGGGTCGCGAAGGGATGCACGAGCGCCGGGTTGTCGGCCAGTCTCTCGTAGCGCGTGCCCTTGGACGCCTTCGCGAGGCGCTCGAGGTCGAGCGGCTCGCGCACGACCGAGACCGAGCTGAGTCTGGCGCCGGAGCCCTGCAGCGCGCTGCGCGTCAGGTCCCACATCTTGTCCGAGGAGCCGCCCAGCTCGATCAGCGCGACGTCCATCCCCTGCAGGCGGCCGTCGACCATCGCCGGGTAGGCGGCCTGCTCGAAGTCGTTGCGCTCCTCCAGCTGCTCGCGCGCGTCGTCGCGCTCCTGCTGCGCCTCGCGGACGTCCTTGCGGAGCGACTCGCGCACCGCTCTCTCGCCGCTGGAGACGAGGCCTCTGTCGCCGACGGCGACGCCGAGCAGCAGGCCGATCGCGAGCGCGAGGAAGACGGCGACGAGCGAGAGTGCGTGATAGCGGAAGCTGAGCATGTGGCGGGAGACGGGGTCGGCGGGCTACGCGTCGATGCCGAGCAGGACCTGCAGCTTGAGCCACAGGAGGTCGGCGACGTCGTGGAGCGCGGGCGTGAGCAGGATGACGACGATCAGCGTGACGAGGCCGGTCGCGGCCAGCAGCAGCACCGGCGCGATCCCCGGCTGCGGTCTGTAGAGGCGGCTGACGCCCTTGGCGTCGACGAGGATCTCGCCGACGCGCAGTCGCGTCAGGAAGGTCGAGGCCATCCCCTTGCGGTTCTTGTCGAGGAACTCGACCAGGTTGAAGTGCGAGCCGACGGAGACGATCAGCTCCGCGCCCTTCTCGGCGGCGATCAGCATCGCGATGTCCTGGCTGGTGCCGGGCGCGGGGACGATCTTGTAGTCGAGCCCGAGCGACTCGAGGTAGTTGCGGCCGGGGGCGCGCCCGTCGGGATAGGCGTGCACGACCAGCTCGGCGCCGGCGCGCAGCGTGGGCTCGGTGGCGGAGTCCATGTCGCCGACGATCATGTCGGGCTTGAAGCCCTCGTCGATGATCGCGTCGGCGCCGCCGTCGACGCCGACGAGCACGGGCCGGACGTCGCGGATGTAGGCGCGCAGCGCCTTCAGGTCGCGCTTGTGGTCGACGCCGCGGACGACGATCAGGACCGGGCGGTCGCGGAAGTCGGTGTCGAAGACGGGCAGTTCCAGCTTGCCGGAGAGCAGGTCCCGCTCCTCGATCATGTACTGGACCGTGTTGGCTGCGAACGCCTCCAGCGCGTCGCCGATCTCGCGGCGGCGCTTGGCGGTGAGCGCCTGCACGCGCTCGGGCTCCTGCCGCTCGCCCTCGGCCATCAGCTCGTCGCGGCGCCACACCTGGCCGCCTCTGAGGACGATCGGGTCGCCGTCGCTCAGGCTGTCCATCAGGTCGGCGCCCGGAGCGTCGATCAGCGCGATGCCGGCCTGCACGACGAGCAGCGGCCCCATGTTCGGGTAGCGGCCGCTGGAGGAGTCCGAGCAGTTGACGACGCCGGCGACGCCGCAGGCGACGAGGTCCTCCCCGGAGACGCGGTCGAGGTCGCGATGGTCGATGATCGCGATGTCCCCCGGACGCAGTCTCTTGACGAGGTGCTTGGTCCGTCGCCCGATCCGGGCGATGCCGGAGACCTCGTCGCTGGTGGCCGCGTCGCTCTTCGACGCGGTGGGGGGAAAGACGGCCACGTCGGCAACATTCTACGGGTCGCCGAAGACAACGCGTTCGCCTGCAAAGCGGTGCGGTCTGGTACGGGGCTGGCGCGGCGGCGCGATTCCGACCGCGTCAGGCCGCCTTCAGCAGTTCTCTTGCATGCCGCCGCGCCGCTCTATCGGTCTCCTCGGCGCCGAGCATCCGCACCAGCTCGCCGAGGACCGCGTCTCTCCTGAGGTCGGTCACCGTCGTCACCGCGGTCTCGGTCGTCCCGTCCTTCTCGATCCGGAAGTGACGCTCGGCGTAGGCCGCGACCTGCGGCAGGTGGGTGATGCAGAGCACCTGGCGGCCGGCCGCGAGCGCGCGCAGCTGCGAGCCGACGGCGTTGGCCGTGCGACCGCCGATGCCGGCGTCGATCTCGTCGAAGACGAGCAGGCCGGCGCCGTCCTCGACCGATGCGTTGGCGACGCCCAGCAGCGCCAGCATCACGCGCGAGGTCTCGCCGCCGGACGCGACGTCGCGCAGCGGGCCGGCCGGGACGCCGGGGTTGGCCGCGATCAGCAGCTCGACCGTGTCGCCGCCGGTCGCGTTCGGCTCGTCGCGATCGTTGAGCGCGACCTCGAAGGTCGCGCCGGCCATCGCCAGCTCCGCCAGCCGCTCGCGGACCGCGGCGGCGAGGCCGGGCGCCGCCGCCTCGCGCGCCCCGCGCAGCTCGCGTGCGACCTTGTCCAGCTTCGCCCGCGCCTCGTCCAGCTCGGCCCGCGTCGCCTCCAGCGCCGCCTCGGCGCCGAGCAGCTCGTCGCGCCGCGCGCGGCAGTCGTCGGCATGCGCGAGCACCGCCTCGATCGAGCCGCCGTGCTTGCGCTCCAGCTTGCCCAGCGCCGTCAGCCGCTCCTCCACCTCGTCGAGCCGGCCGGGCTGGCCCTCGACCGCCTGCTCGTAGCCGCGCAGCTCGGTCGCGAGGTCGTCGGCCTCCAGCGCCAGCGCGCGATAGCGCTCGATCAGCGGCTCCAGCTCCGGGTCGACGCCGGCGATCGCGTCGAGCAGCGACCCTGCCCTCGCCAGCCGCGCGCTCGCGCCCTCCTCGCCGTTCTCGGGCGCGATCGCCTCCGCGCCCGCAAAGGCCGCGCCGCGCAGCCCCTCCAGGTGGCGCAGCCGCTCGCGCTCGGTCGTCAGCCCCGCCTGCTCGGCGACGTCCGGATCGACCTCCTCGATCTCGCGCAGCTCGTACTCGAGCAGGTCCAGCTCGCGCTCGCGCGCGCCGCCGATCGCCCCCAGCTCCTCGGCCCGTCTCGTCAGCGCCCGCAGCGCCGCGTGCGCGGCCGCCGCGCGCACCCGCCGCTCGCGCTGCTCCGGCCCGCAGAAGCCGTCGACGATCTCCAGCTGAGCTGAGGCGAGCGTCAGCCGGCGGTGCTCGTGCTGGCCGTAGAAGGCGAGCAGCTCGCCGCCCAGCTCGCGCAGGTCCGCGACCGTCGCCGAGCGGCCATTGAGGTAGGCGCGCGTACGGCCGTCCGGCCACACGCGCCGCGCCAGCACCAGCTCGTCGGCGTCGTCGGGCAGCCGGTCGCCCAGCTCCGCGCGCAAGCGGTCGGGGAAGTCGAAGACGCCCTCGACGTACGCTTCCGCGGCGCCGGGCCGCACGATCCCGCTTCTGGCCTTGCCGCCCAACAGCAGGTCGAGCGCGTGCGCCAGCATCGTCTTGCCGGCACCGGTCTCGCCCGTGAGGACGTTCAACCCCGGCCCGAGGCGCAGCTCGGCCCGCTCGATCAGCAGGAGGTTCTCGACACGCAGCTCGTGAAGCATGGGCTGAAGGCTCTCACCTGGTTCGGACGGAAAAGCGAACAGACGTTCCTACGAACGAATGTACGCTACCAGGCGGCGAACTCCTTCAGGCCCCGCTCGCCAGCCGCCCGAACTTCTCCCGCAGGCGGTGGTAAAAGCTTGCGTCGTGCGCCTGCGCGAGCGTGCCGACGTCGTGGCGGAAGCGAGCCGACAGCGCGCCGCCCGGCAGCAGCTCGCAGACCGGCCGGCCGTCGATCGAGACGTCGACCGGCTCCTCGCGCGAGCGGTTGCGGATCGTGATCGGGTCGGCCGGCGCGACGACCAGCGCGCGCGCCGTCAGCGAGTGCGGCGCGATGTAGGAGACCGCCAGGCCCTCCACGCCCCACGCCATCACGGGGCCGCCGTTGGCGAGGTTGTAGCCGGTCGAGCCGGCCGGCGTGGCGACGACGAGCCCGTCGCAGCGGACGCGCGCGACCTCCTCGTCGCCGACCTCGACCGCCAGATCCGCGACCCGCAGCCCCTGCTGGCGCTGGAACGAGACGTCGTTCATCGCCAGCCACTCGCCGCCGAGGCTCTGCGCCTCGATCCCCGGCAGCGACAGCACCTCGAAGTCGCCCGCGAACGCCTGTCGCAGGCCGCGCGCGACGTCGTGGTCGGGATCGACCGTCGCGAGGAAGCCGACCTCGCCGTAGTTGACGCCGAAGACCGGCACGCCGGTGCGGGCATAGGTCCGCAGGCCGTGCAGGATCGTGCCGTCGCCGCCGAGCACGACGCAGAGGTCGGCGTCGGCGACCGGGGCCGCGTCGACCTCGATCCCCGGCTCCGCCTGGAGACCGTGCTTGATCGTCTCCTCGGGCGAGAAGCGCAGCGTGAAGCCGGCCGCGCGTGCCGCCGCGACCAGCTCCCCGAGCGCCGCGCTCGTCTCGGTCGGCCGGCGATGGGTGAAGACCGTCGCGACCTTGCGCTCACTCATGTTCGACCTCCGAGGCCGCCGACTCCAAGTCTTCGCGGGCGCCTGCGCGCCCGCCTTCGGCGAGCCGCACGAACGTCTCGCGGTTGCCCTTCGGGCCGGGCAGGCCGGATGAGACGTAGCCGAGCACGGCCGCGCCCAGTTGCTGCGCCTCGGCGCCGACGGTGACGAGCGCGTCGCGCCGGTCGGCGGCGTCGCGCACGACCCCGCCCTTGCCGACGCGCTCGCGGCCGACCTCGAACTGCGGCTTGACCATCATCAGCGCGTCGAAGCGGTCGGCCGTCGTCGCCAGCACGGCCGGCAGGATCTTCGTCAGCGAGATGAACGAGACGTCCGCGACGACGAGGTCGGGCGCGTACGGCAGTTGCTCGGGCGTCACGCGGCGAGCGTTGGCGCGCTCCAGCACGGTCACGCGCTCGTCGGTGCGGACCTGCCAGTGCAGCTCGCCGTAGGCGACGTCGAGCGCGACGACGTGCGCGGCGCCGCGCTGCAGCAGGCAGTCGGTGAAGCCGCCGGTCGAGGCGCCGACGTCGAGCGCGCGGCGTCCGCCGACGTCGAGGCCGATCTCGTCGAGCGCGTTGGCGAGCTTCGTGCCACCGCGGGAGACGTACGCGGGCGCGGCGTCGACGTCGATCTGCACGTCGGCGGCGACGAGCTGACCGGGCTTCTCGGCGCGGCGCCGATCGCTGCCGAGGCGGACCTCGCCGGCCAGTACGGACGCGGCAGCACGCGAGCGTGAGGCGAAGACGCCTCGCTCCGCGAGCAGCGTGTCGAGTCGCATCTTCGTCGTCACCGCGCACGGAACGGTACCGGCCTGGACGCACGTTGCGGAGGAGAAGCGTTCCGCGGGGCGCTCACGACGCTCGACTGCACGCAGCCGTGCATGTGAGGACCGTCACAGACGAACGCTGCCGTTCGCACCACCATCGGCTGCATCATGTTGACGCTCCGTCCGCTCTCACTCTCACTCCACGGCGCCTTCGAGCTGCTGTTCGGCGTGCTGGCGCTGGCGGTCCCGTTCCTGTTCGGCTTCAGCCCCGCCGGGACGGTGCTCGCCTTTGTCGTCGGCGTGCTCGCGATAGGGCTCGCGCTCGACACGACCGAGCCGCGCGACGTGACCGCCCACCAGGGCTTCGACTACGCGCTCGCGTTCGGCGCGGTCCTGATGGCGTTCGCGCTCGCGATAGCGGCCGACGGAACCGCCGCGCTGTGGATCGGCGGCCTCGGCACCGCCCAGCTCGCGCTGACGGCCGCGACGCGCTACAGCGTTCGCGGCTGATCGCACTCGACGATCTGTCCGTCTGCCGACCGACGCCTTCAGTCGGCGGGCGGACCTGCCGATTTCCGGGGGGTCGCACCATCGTTCCCGTCCCCGGCCTCAACCCGAGTCGTCATGTTCAAGACCCTGCTGCGCCTCGCCGCGCTGATCGCCGCGGCGCTCCTGCTGCTCCCCGCCGTCGCCTCCGCCGGCGGCACGATCCGCCTCACCTCCGACAGCTACACGGTCAACGAGGGTGACGGCGAGGCCGTCATCACGGTCGTCCGCGACGACACCAGCGTCCGCGGCGAGATCCGCTACGACGCCTATTACGACCAGAGCGCCGAGCCCGGCGCCGACTGGAAGCCGGTCCAGGGCAGACTCGACTTCGCCCCCGGTCAGGCGCAGGCCGAGTTCCGCATCCCGATCGTCGACGACACGATCGTCGAGGGCCCGGAGACGATCAAGGTCGGCATCTACGGGCCCTACAACGCGAAGCTCGGCGAGCCCAACCGCGCCAAGCTGACGATCATCGACAACGACTCGATCGGCAGCGAGCGCGACCCCGCCAACCCGCTCGGCCTCGATCCGGCGCCGACCAACGGCAACCCGCTTCAGGGCGCCCGCTTCTTCGTCGACCGCGAGTGGGGCCTCGCCCAGGTGGCGATGAAGAAGTTCCGCGGCAAGAAGGGCGCGCAGAAGCTGAAGGTGATCGCCGACCAGCCCGAGACGAAGCGCTTCGGCACCTGGACGAAGGCGCCGCGCCACGAGATCGCGACCTACCTGCAGCGCGTCCAGACGACCGACCCGGGCTCGATCCCGCTGCTGGCGACCTACCGCCTCAAGCACCTCCAGTGCGGCGGCGTCTCCGACTCTCCTGCCGACGTCGCCTCCTACAAGAAGTGGTACGACGAGTTCGCTGCCGGCATAGGCAACGAGAGAGTCGTGCTCTTCTACGAGATCGACGCGCTGATCACGATGAAGTGCCTCTCCGGCTCCGGCCGCGCGGCGCGCATCGACGAGGTCACCTACGCGATCGACGTGCTGTCGAAGCTGCCGCACGCCGTCGTCTACGTCGACGCCGGCTCCGGCCTCGCCCACGGCGCCAACTACATCGGCGCGAAGCTGCGCCAGGTCGGCGTCAACAAGATCCAGGGCTTCTTCACCAACGCGACGCACCAGAACTGGACCTCGAAGGAGATCAAGTACGCGCGTCAGCTCGTCAAGCTGACCGGCGGCAAGGCGCACTACGTCGTCAACACCTCCGGCAACGGCAACGGGCCGGCGGTGCCGAGAGACCGCGTCAAGGAGGGCAACTCGTACCGCTGCAACGCGCGCGAGAACGGCCTCGGCCCGAAGCCGACCTCGGACGTGCCGTCGAAGTTCAAGGGCCTCGACGCGCTCGCCTGGATCGGCAACCCCGGCCGCTCGGCCGGCAGATGCGCGCTGAAGCTCTACAGAAGCGTCCCGCCAACCGGCACCTTCTGGTTCGACTACGCGCTGCGCCTGATCAACCAAGCTGACTTCCGCATCCGCTGACCGGCATCAATCGCTGACGAAAGCGCCCCAAAGCTCCCAAGCTTTGGGGCGTACGTTCGTTGAGGGCCTTTGGCGGCCGTCACCCGGGGGTAGCTTGAGGGCGATCCAAACCGACGCCTGGGAGGCCGTCGATCATGTTCCCCACTTCTGCTCGCTCACGCATCCGAGAACGCCTGCGCGCGTCGACATTGACGTCCGCCGCGCTGCTGCTGCTCGGATCAGGCTCCGCCGCCGCGGCCGGAACCGTCAGTCTCACCTCGACGTCGTACACGGTGAAGGAGAACGCCGGCGTCGCGACGATCACGTTTCACCGCACGACCGCCGCCACGCGCGGGGAGGTCCGCTACGGCGCCTGGCACAGAACCGCCCAGCAGTACCAGGACTACAAGCCGGTCAAGGGCCGGATCGACCTCGCGCCGGGCCAGTTCGACGGCTCCTTCCAGGTGCCGATCGTCGACGACAGCCTCGTCGAGGGCCCGGAGACGGTCTCCGTCGGCATCTTCGGCACCTATCCCGAGAGAGTCGGCAGACCGGATCGGGCGATCCTGACGATCGAGGACGACGACTCGATCTCGACCGGGCCGCGCGATGCCGTGAACCCGCTCGCGCTGCCGGTCGCGCCGACCGGCGGCAACCCGCTCAGAGGCGCGACCTTCTACGCCAATCCGTCGCAGACGATCGCCGGCGTCTACGCCAGCCGCATCAAGCGCAAGCAGCCGCGGGCGGCGCAGGAGCTGACGGCGATCAGCTCGCAGCCGGAGTCCAAGCGCTTCGGCAGCTGGAACGACAAGCCTGGCTACGTCGTCTCGAAGTACCTCTCGCAGGCGTACCACGACAACCCGGGGCAGGTCCCGCTGCTGGCGACCTACCGCCTCAAGCACGCCACCTGCCATCGCGTCACCGACAGCCCTGGCGAGGCCGCCGCGTACAAGAAGTGGTACAGAGACTTCGCGCAGGGGATCGGCAACCAGAGAGTCGTGCTGTTCTACGAGATCGACGCGCTGATCACCGCGCCGTGCCTGTCCGGCAAGGGGCTCGCGGTGCGCGTCAGCGAGATGCAGTCGGCGATCGACTCGCTCTCCAGGCTCCCCCACGCGGTCATATACGTCGACGCGGGCGCCAGCGACGCCCACCACCCCGATTTCATCGCGTCACTGCTGAACAAGGTCGGCGTCCGCAGACTGCAGGGCTTCTTCACCAACTCGACGCACCACAACAGAACGTCGCTGGAGATCAGATACGCCAATTATCTCTCCGGCAAGACCGGCGGCAAGCACTACGTGATCAACACCGCCGTCAACGGGCGCGGCTCGCTGCGGCCGAGAGACAGAGTCAGATACGGCAACTCGATCCGCTGCAACCCGCCCGGCCGCGGCCTCGGCCCGAGACCGACCTCGGCCGTCCCGGCGCAGTACCCGCGGCTCGACGGGCTCTTCTGGATCGGCAACCCCGGCCGCTCGGCCGGCAACTGCGGCACCTCCAGAGGCGCCCCGCCGACCGGCGAGTTCTTCCTCAGCTACGCGCTGATGCTGATCAGAAACGCGGACTACCGCATCCGCTAGCGCTGCACCGGAGCACGGTCGCCGATCGCCGCCAGCACGCGGTCGGCGATCGCGCGGCCGGTGAAGCCGACCTCCTCGTGCAGCAGCGCGGGCGCGCCGTGCGTGACGAAGCGGTCGGGCAGGCCGACGCGCAGGATCCGCGAGGCGATCCCGCTGTCGGAGAGCGTCTCCCACACCGCCGAGCCGAAGCCGCCGGCGAGGACGCCCTCCTCGACGGTCACGAGCAGGTCGTGCTCGGCCTGCAGCTGGGCGACGAGGCCGGCGTCGACCGGCTTCGCGAAGCGGGCGTCGGCGACCGTCGCGCGGAGCCCGTGCTCGGCCAGCAGACCGGCCGCCTCCTGCGCCTTCGCAACGCCCGAGCCGTAGCCGAGCAGCGCGACCTTGCCGTCGCCTTCGCGCAAGATCTCGCCGGTGCCGATCTCCAGCAGCTTCGGCTCGCTCGGCAGCGGCACGCCGGCAGCGGCGCCGCGCGGGTAGCGCAGCGCGACCGGACCGTCGTACGTCAGCGCCGTGTGCAGCATGTGGACGAGCATCGCCTCGTCGCGCGGCGCCATCAGCACGATGTGCGGCAGCGGGCGCAGGTAGGCGATGTCGAAGACGCCGTGGTGGGTCGGGCCGTCGTCGCCGACGAGGCCGGCGCGGTCCATCGCCAGCACGACGTCGAGTCTCTGCAGGCAGATGTCGTGGACGACCTGGTCGAAGGCGCGCTGCAGGAAGGTCGAGTAGATCGCCGCGACCGGCTTGCAGCCCTGCAGCGCCAGGCCGCTGGCGAACAGCAGCGCCTGCTGCTCGGCGATGCCGACGTCGAAGTAGCGCTCCGGCATCGCCTTCTGGAGGATGTTGAGGCCGGTGCCGGAGTTCATCGCGGCGGTTATGCCGATCACGCGGTCGTCGCGTCTGCACTCCTCCACGAGCGCGTCGCCGAAGACCTTCGTGTACTGCGGCGGCGCCGGCGGCGCGTTCGTCTTGGCCGGCGCGGCGACCGCTGCGGGGGCGCCGTTCGCGATCGATCTGGGCTTGGCGGCATGCCACTTCTCCATGCCCTCCAGGCCGCCCTCCTCGGCCGGCTCGAAGCCCTTGCCCTTGACCGTCGAGACGTGCACGACGACCGGCCGCTCGGCCGCGATCGCCTCTCTCAGCGCCTCACGCAGGGCGCTCACGTCATGGCCGTCGACGACGCCCATGTAGGCCCAGTCGAGCTCCTCCCAGAACAGGCCGGGCGCCCAGAAGGCCTTGATCGACTCCTTCAGCTGCGGCCCGAGGTGGGCGAAGCGCTCGCCGATTCCGGCCGGCAGCTTCGTGAGGAAGTCCTCGCCGCCCTCGCGCGCCTTCCACAGCTTCGGGTTGAGCCGCACGCGGTTGAAGTAGCGCGACAGCGAGCCGACGTTGGGCGAGATCGACATGCCGTTGTCGTTCAGCACGACGACCATCGGCGTGCCGAGGCCGCCGGCCTGGTGGACCGCCTCGAAGGCGACGCCGCCGGTCATCGAGCCGTCGCCGATGACGGCGACGACCGCGCCGTCCTCGCCGTGGCCCTGGCGCATCGCCTCCTTCAGCCCGACGCCGTAGCCGATCGAGGTCGAGGCGTGGCCGGCGCCCATGATGTCGTGCTCGGACTCGTCGATCGAGCAGAACGGAGTCAGCCCGCCGTACTTGCGGATCGTCGGCAGCTGGTCGCGGCGGCCGGTGAGGATCTTGTGCGGGTAGGCCTGGTGGCCGACGTCCCAGAGGATCTTGTCGCGCGGCGACTCCAGCAGCGAGTGGAGCGCGACGGCCAGCTCACAGGTGCCGAGGTTGGCGCCGAAATGGCCGCCGACCTCCCCGACCGTGTCGATGATGTGCTCGCGCACTTCCTGTGCGAGCTGCTGCAGCTGCTCGTCGGTCAGGCCCTTGAGGTCTTCAGGCCCTTCGACACCGGGGAGGATCGGTTCGCTCATGACGTCCGCGTGTAGATGAAGTCGGTGATCTGCGCCAGCTCGTCGGCGCCGCCGGGGGCGGCCTGCGTCAGCGCGGCGCGGGCGTTGCGGTGCGACTCGGCTGCCAGCTCGCGAGCGCGTTCGAGGCCGAACTCGCTCACGTAGGTGCGCTTGCCGAGGCGCTCGTCGCTGCCCTGGGTCTTGCCAAGCGCGTCGTCGGTTCCGACGACGTCGAGAATGTCGTCGACGATCTGGAAGAGCACTCCAAGCTCGCTCGCGAAGCTGCGGAAGGCATCGATTGTCGCAGGTGCCTGACCCGGAACGAGCAGAAGCGGGCACATGATCGATGCGCCGATCAGCCTGCCGGTCTTGAGCGCGTGCAGGTGACGGAGCCCGGTCGCGTCGTCTGGAGCGGAATCGGTCACGTCCAGGTACTGCCCGCCGACCATCCCGTTCACGCCGGTTGCGGACGCCAGCTCGCGGACGGCGGCGAGGATCGCGGCCGCGTCGCCCTGCTGCTGCTCCAGCACGTGGCGGAAGGCCTCGGCGTAGAGCCCGTCGCCGGCGAGGATCGCGACGTTCTCGCCGAAGACGCGGTGACAGGTCGGTCTGCCGCGGCGGAGGTCGTCGTCGTCCATCGCCGGCAGGTCGTCGTGGATCAGCGAGTAGGTGTGGATCAGCTCCAGCGCCGCGGCGATCGGCAGCATCCGCTGCTCGGGCTCGCCGATCGCGCGCGCCGTCGCCAGCGCCAGCACGGGCCGTATCCGCTTGCCGCCAGCCAGCAGCGAGTAGCGCATCGCCTCTTCGAGACCGGCGGCGCCGGCCGTGGCGGAGTCGGCGAAGGCCAGCTCGCCGAGATAGCGCTCCACCTCGCGGCGCAGCTCGTCGGGGTACTCGTCGTTCGTCATCACTGGTCGGTCGGGCCGGGCGGCGGGGGCGGTGGATCGGCGGCGAGGCGGACGCGGCGGTCGAGCTCGCCGGCGGCGTCGCCGGCGAGGCGGGCGCACTCCTCCACCAGACGGGCGGCCTGCTCGGGCTCGAGCTCGCCGCCGCGCAGCTGCGCCGCGGCCTCCTCGAGCTGGCGGCTGAAGTGCTCGAGCGGGTCGATGCCGCTCATCGGGGAACCTCGCCCGGAGGCTCGGTTCCCTTGCGAGAGCTCGCCGGAGGCTCCTTCTCGCCGCTCGTGCGCAGGATGGCGGCGAGCACGCCGTTCACGAATCTCGGCGCCTCGGCGCCGCAGTAGGCCTTCGCCGTCTCGACCGCCTCGTCGATCGCGCCCTCGGGCGGGATCGGGCGCTCGGCCGGGACGTCGGCCGGGTGCAGCATCTCCAGCAGGCTGACACGCATGATCGAGCGCTCCAGCGGCGCGATCCGCTGCAGCGTCCAGCCCTCGGCATGGGCGCTGATCAGACCGTCGAACTCCGGCTGGCGCGCGAGCGCGGCCTGCGCGAGCGCACGCGTGAAGACGGCGGCATCCTTCGGCAGCGTGTCCTCCAGCGGGCGACCGGTCAGATCGTGCTGGTAGAGCGCGAAGACGGCCTCGCGGCGTTGATCGCTACGACGAGCCACGAGCGGCCGCTACGCGCGCGACACGTAGTCGCCCGAGCGCGTGTCGACCCGCACCTTGTCGCCGATGTTGACGAACAGCGGGACGTTGATTCTCGCGCCGGTCTCCAGCACGGCCGGCTTCGTGCCGCCGCCCGAGGCGGTGTCGCCGCGCAGGCCGGGCTCGGTCTCGGTGACCTCGAGGTCGACCGCGCTCGGCAGCTGGATGTCGGCCGGGACGCCGTCGATCGACAGCAGGTCGACCATGTCGCTGGCCTTCGTCCACTGCAGCGACTCCTTCAGCGCCACCGCGGGAATCGCCTGCTGCTCGAAGCTCTCGACGTCCATGAAGTGGGCGTCGTTCTCGTCGGAGTAGAGGTACTGCATCTTGCGCACCTCGGTGCGGACGGCGCGGAACTTCTCACCGGCCCGGAACGTCTTGTCGATCACGTTGCCGTCGCTGGAGCGACGCAGCTTCGTGCGCACGAAGGCGGGCCCCTTGCCCGGCTTGACGTGCTGGAACTCGACGACCTTGAAGATCGTGCCGTCGACCTCGATGTGGTTGCCGTTCTTGAGCTGGTTCGTGCTGATCACGCAGGAGATTGTAGGGCGCCCGCCGGAAAGCGAGCGCCCCACGTCTCCCGATCAGGGGACGGTGACCGCCGTGCCGCCGCTGGAGAACGTCAACGTGCCGTTCAGGACCTCGAACGGGCCGGGCGTCATGCTGCCGCAACCGGCGAACATCACGTCAAGCTGCTGGTTTCTGAAGTCGAGCGCGCTCGCCAACCAGGAGCCGGTCAGCGTCACCGGCTGGAACACGGGCATGATGAACGCGCAGCCGCCTATGTACTTCGTGATCGCGCTGTCGGGCAGCGTCACCGTCGCGAACGTCCTGTTGGCGATCTTGGTCCAGCTGATCGACCAGACGCCGCTCAGGATCGTCGAGCCGGTGGGAGTGCAGGTCGCCGTGAACGAGATCGTCGTCGACACTGAGCCGGCAGTGCCGTCGTTGATCGTCGACGCCGGCGGTATCACACCGCTTCCCGTCATCGCGCAGGTGATCGGTATCGGAAGCGGGAATCTCATCGTCAGCGTGAGATTGCCGGAAGCGGTGAACGCTCTGCCCTCGGGTCTCACGGCGCGCGTGCCGGCTCGCGTCCGCCGGGCATGCGAACATCTGTTCGATGCAGGTGCGCGTCCACACCGATCCTCCACTCGAACGGCGGGCCTTCGGGGCGGCGGTCCGGGAGCTGCGCGGGCGGAGGGGGCTGTCGGTCGCGCAGCTCGGCGCGCTGGCGCAGATCCACGACGGCTATCTGCGCGCCGTCGAGCGGGCCGACGTCGAGCCGGGGCTGCGGACGATGGGGCGGATCGCGGGCGGGCTCGGCGTCTCGCTGTCGACGCTGGTCGTCTGTGCGGAGCGGCGGGCGGCGCGGCTAGGCTGAGAGCGTGCGTCGTCTGAAGCCGCTTCCCCTGCTCGGGCTTGCCGTCGGCTGCGCGGGAGCGGTCGCGGGGACGTACGCGCTGCTGGTGCGGACCTACCGCGGGCAGCGGATCGACCAGGGCGCCTTCGACGGCCGCGCGCTCGCCACTTCGACGGCGCACGACGCCGCCCAGCAGCTGCTGACGACGATCTCGGTCGGCACGCTCGCGCTGGCGGTGCTGGTGCTGGTCGCGCAGGCGCTGCTGCGCGGGCGGGTCGCGCTGGCGCTGGTCGCCGGCACGACGATCGGCGGCGCGGTGGTCACGACGCAGCTGCTCAAGCACGTGCTGACACGTCCCGACCTGCTGATCGACGGGCGCCTGTACGAGAACAGCTTCCCCAGCGGCCACGTCTCGATCGCGTTCGGCGTCGGGATGGCGGCGACGCTGGTGGCGCCGGCGCGGGCGCGGCGGCTCGTCTCGGTGCTGGCGGTGCTCTACGGCAGCGCCGTCGGGATCGCCGTGATCGCCGCCGGCTGGCACCGGCCCAGCGACGTCGCCGGGGCGCTCTTCGTCGTGACCGCGTGGGCCGCGGTCGCCGGCCTGCTCGACGCGCTGCTGGAGCGCCGCCGGGCCGGCGCCGCGACCTGGCCGCAGCCGAACGTCGCGCGCCACTACCTCGTGCTCGGCGGGCTGCTGCTCGTCGCCGGCTATGCGACGACGCTCGCGATCGTCGCGGCGGGCCGGGCCGGTGCGATCGACTGGACCGCCGTCGACGGGGCATTCGCCGGCGCCTGCGTGACCGTCGTCGGGCTGGCGGCGGTGCTGATGGCGGCGCTGCTGGCCGCACTGCGCGCGACGCTGCCGACGCGGCGGGCGGCGGCGAGACGCCGCGCCCCGAGCGCCCAGCGCCAGCGCGTCGCGCGCTGAGCCCGCGGGCCGGGCGGCGCCGGCCGCCGAGCGCGGACGGGTGGCTCCCGGCGGTGGAAGGCCGCATCGCGTGCGGACTCGGCCGGCGAACGCGACGGCGCCACGGCGGACGCGCGCAGGCGACACGCGCGGCTCTGGACGCTCCCCCGCGAAATGGCTGTGCGTCCAGGCGATTTCGCCGATGCACCGGCTGACGGTTGCGCACTGGCCCGCGCGCGGTGCATCGGCTACGGTGAGTCGATGCGGACGGACCCGCAGCCACGGACCGGAACGGGTCGCGCCCCCGGTCATGCCCGCCTTGTCGGGATCTTCGCCATGCTCGCGCGGCACCTCGCCCGGCCGGCCGCGATCCTCGTCGCCGCCGCGACGCTGCTGCTCGCGCCGGCCGCCGCCGTGCATGCCGCGAGCGGGCCGGCGCTGACCGTCGACGCCGGCGCGGACCGCCATCCGATCGCGCCCGAGATCTACGGGATGAGCTTCGCCGATCCGGCCCTCGCGGAGGAGATCGACCTGCCGCTCAGCCGCTGGGGCGGCAACACGACCGATCGCTACAACTGGCGGATCGACACCTGGAACACCGGCGAGGACTGGTTCTTCGAGAACATCTCTGGCTGTTGGAATGACGCCGGGAGCTGGTGTTCGACGCCGCCGGCCAACCCCGCGCAGGGGTATCGGCGGATCATCGACGGCGACCGCGCCGTCGGCGCCAGAACGCTGCTGACGCTGCCGATGGTCGGCAACGTCGCCGGCAGACCCGGCACCGGCCAGCCGCTCCCGTGCAGCTTCCCGACCTCCGTGACACCGGCGCAGGACGAGGTCGACAGATACGCGCCCTGCGGCAACGGGCTCGTCGGCGGCAGAGCGATCGCGCCCGGCGCGGATGTCGGCACGCCCTCCGGCCCGCAGCTGTCGGTCGACTGGATCGGCGACATCCGCTCCCGCTACGGCGCCGACGCGGTCTCCTTCTACGGCCTCGGCAACGAGCCGATGCTGTGGCCGGAGACCCATCGCGACGTCCACCCCGCGCCGACCAGCTACGACGAGCTGCGCGACAAGTCGGTCGCGCTGGCAACCGCGGCCAAGCAGGCCGACCCGGCCGGGGCGACGCTCGGCCCGTCGGAATGGGGCTGGCCGAACTACTTCTGCAGCGCGCTCGACGGCGCGCCCGAGCAGGCCTGCGACGAGACGACCGGCGCGACCCTGCCCGACCGCGCCGCCCACGGCGGCGAACCGCTCGCCGCCTGGTACCTCGACCGCATGCGGGCCGCCTCGGAGAGCGCCGGCAAGCGGCTGCTCGACTACTTCGACCTGCACTACTACGCGCAGGGCGGCGGCTCGACCGACGTGACACGCTCGCTGTGGGACCCGAGCTACACCGACCCGAGCTGGATCGGCCGCCAGATCGCGCTGCTGCCGCGGATGCGCGCGTGGGTCGGCGACCACTACCCGGGCACGAAGCTGGCCCTCAGCGAGTACGACCTCTCGCTCGGCGGCGACGCGGTCACCGACACGCTGATCCAGGCCGACGTGCTGGGGATCTTCGCGCGCGAGCAGGTCGGCCTCGCGGCCCGCTGGGACCCGCCGACCGCGGACGAGACGCAGGCGAACGCCTTCCGCCTCTACCGCGACTACGACGGCGCGGGCGGGCGCTTCGGCGACCTGTGGGCGCGCTCGCTCAGCGGCGACCAGGGTCGCGTCGCCGTCTACGCCGCGACGCGCGCCGCCGACGGCGCGCTGACGATCGCGCTCGTCAACAAGAGCGCGCAGCCGCAGGACAGCCCCCTGACCATCGCGGGCCTGCCGGCCGGCGTCGGCAGCGCCGCCGCCTGGCAGTGGAGCGGCGGCGTGGACGCCCGCCCCCATGCGATCGCCGACGTCGCGCTGCAGGCGGCCGGCAACGGCTCGCACGGCGCGACGGTCGCGCTGCCGGCGCGGTCGCTGACGATGCTCGTCGTCACCCCGCCGAGATCCGACCCGCCGCCCGGCGGCGACGACACGCCCGACACCCCCACGACGCCCGTGCCGCCCCCGCCCTCCGGCGGATCGACACCGACTCCGCCCGGCGACGCCATCACCCCCGCGCCGCTGCCGAGACCGCCCGTGCGCAGAGCGACGCTGCCGCTCGCCGATCGCGTCGGCCTCCCCTCCGCCGCCCGCTGCGTGCGCGCGACGAAGCTCTCCTTCCGGCTCAGATCGCCGACGACCAGACGGCTGCAGTCGGCGGTCGTCGGGCTGCGCGGCGGGCGCGCCCGCGTCGTCGGCGGCCCGGCGCTGAAGCGCACGATCGTCGTCGGCGGGCTGCCGCGCAGAGGCCGTTTCACGCTCACCGTCAGACTCAGGCTCTCCGGCGATCGCAGGCAGACGGTGGCGCAGCGGCGCTACTTGCGCTGCCGCTGACGTACAGTTTCCGGCCCCACATGCACCGCTTTTCGCAGCTTTGGGGCCACCGGGACTTCCGCTGGCTGTTCGTCAGTCAGGCGATCTCGACCACGGGTGACCGGATCGTGCTCGTCGCGCTTGCCCTGCTCGTCACCGAGCGGACCGGCTCGACCGCCGACCTCGGCCTCGTGCTCGGCGTCTACACGGCCTCGCACCTCGCCTTCGTGCTGTTCGGCGGCGTCTGGGCCGATCGCCTCCCGCGCCACCGGATCATGCTCAGCACCGACCTGCTGCGCGGGCTGCTGCATGCGCTCGTGGCGCTGCTGATCGTCACCGACGCGATCGCGATCTGGCAGCTGCTCGTGATCGAAGCGCTGTTCGGCGCCGCCGAGGCGTTCTTCCGCCCCGCCTTCTCCGGCCTCGTCCCGCAGACCGTCCCCGAGGAGCTGATCCAGGAGGCGAACGCGCTCACGAGCCTGACCTCGACGATCGCCGAGTTCGCCGGCCCGGCGCTGGCGACGGCGCTCGTGCTGGCGGCCGGGACCGGCACCGCCTTCGCGGTCGACGCCGCCACCTTCCTCGTCAGCGCCGCGCTGCTGGCGCTGGTGCGGCCGCGGCCGCGCGGCGAGCCGACGCCCAGGACCTCCCTCCGCCACGAGCTGCGCGAGGGCTTCGACCAGGTCCGCTCGCGCCGCTGGGTGTGGGTGACGATCGCCGTCCTCTCCTTCCAGCTGCTCGGCGCCTACGCGCCGTACGTCGTGCTCGGGCCGATGGTCGCGGAGCAGCGCTGGGGCGACCCGGCCTTCTACGGCTGGCTGGCCGCCTCGATCGGCGCGGGGACGGCGATCGGCGCGCTGCTGGCGCTGCGCTGGCGGCCGCAGCGGCCGCTCGCGCTCGGGATCGTGCTGACGATCCCCTTCAGCCTGCTGCTGACGCTGGTCGCGATCGGAATCCCGCTCGCCGTCGCGCTCCCCGGCGGCGTCGTCTGCGGCGTCGGGCTGGCGC
This sequence comes from Conexibacter sp. CPCC 205762, assembly GCF_030646155.1. Classification (GTDB taxonomy): domain Bacteria; phylum Actinomycetota; class Thermoleophilia; order Solirubrobacterales; family Solirubrobacteraceae; genus Conexibacter. Next base: position 311,523 of record NZ_JAUTDN010000001.1, on the reverse strand, counting down.
TGTTCGGCGTCTGGTGGCAGACGGCGCTGGCCGAGCGGATCCCGCCGGCGGCGCTCTCGCGCGTCACCTCCTACGACTGGCTCGGCTCGATGGCGCTGCTGCCGATCGGCTACGTCGTCGTCGGCGCGCTCGCCGACGGCATCGGCGCGACCGAGGTGATGGCCGGCGGCGGCCTCGTCGCCGCCGTGATCGTGCTGGCGGGCCTGCTCCCGCGCGAGACGCGCGAGCTGACCCGCGGCAGCGGCGACCTCAGTCGATGACGGTCAGGTCCTTCGGCAGCGTCGAGAGGACGTCGTTGCCGTCGGCCGTGACGACCAGCAGGTCCTCGATCCGCACGCCGAGCACGCCCGGGATGTAGACGCCGGGCTCGTCGGTGACGACGTTGCCGGGCGCGAGCACCGAGGTGGACGCTCTCGACAGCCGCGGCGCCTCGTGGATCTCGATCCCGACGCCGTGACCGAGGCTGTGGCCGAACGTGTCGCCGTGGCCGCCGGCGCTGATGATGTCGCGCGCGACCGCGTCGGCCTCCTTGCCGCTGATGCCGGCTCTGATCGCCGCCAGCGCGGCCTGCTGCGCCTCCAGCACGAGCGCGTAGACCTCTCTCGCCTGCCCGTCGACCTCGCCGGCGGCGTAGGTGCGGGTGCAGTCGGAGCAGTAGCCGTCCAGCTCCGCGCCCCAGTCGATCACGACGAGCGTGCCGGCCGCGATCGGGACCTCGCGCGGGCTCGCGTGCGGGAGCGCGCCGTGGCCGCCGTGGGCGACGATCGTGTCGAAGCTGGCGCGCTGAGCGCCCAGCAGGCGCATCTCCTGCTCAAGCGCGAGCGCGACCTGGCGCTCGGTGCGGCCGACCAGCCCATCCTTCAGGATCGTCGTCAGCGCGCTGTCGGCGAGGATCGCGGCGGCGCGGATCCGCTCGATCTCGTGCTCGTCCTTGACCAGCCGCAGCTCCTCGACGGCGCCGCCGGCCGGCACCAGCTCGACCCGCTCCGGCAGCAGCTCGCGCAGCCGCGCGAAGCCGGCGACCGAGACGTGGTTGTCGTCGAAGCCGAGCTGGACCTCGCCCTGCGGCAGCGCCGGCAGCACGTCGCCGAGCAGGTCGGTCTCGCCGATCACGCGCTCGTAGCCGTGGACCTGCTCCTGCGCCTGCGTCTCGTAGCGGAAGTCGGTGACGAAGCGGCGGATGCCGGCGCCGCCGACGACCGCGAGGCCGTTGGAGCCGGTGTAGCCGGTCAGGTAGCGGACGTTGACGAGGTTGGTGACGAGCAGCGCGTCGAGCCCGCGCGCGGCGAGCACGGACTCGAGCCGGTCGCCGCGGGCGACGGTCTCGAAGGTGGGCGTCTCACGACTCTCGCTCATGCGCTCCTCAGCTCCTCTCGCAGACGCGCGAGCGCGTCACGGTATCCGTCGGGTCCCTTGCCGGCGACGGTCGCGACGCACAGCTCGCGGATCACCGACACCTGCCGCCACTGCTCGCGCTCGTAGACGTTCGAGAGATGGACCTCGATCGCGGGCAGTCTCGCGATCTCCAGCGCGTCGCGGATCGCCCACGAGTAGTGCGTCCAGGCGCCCGGGTTGAGGACGATCCCGTCGGCCATCCCCTCCAGCTTGTGCAGCTGCTCGACGAACTCGCCCTCGTGGTTGGTCTGGAAGAACTGCACGCGCAGCTCCAGCTCGGCGGCGAACTCGCTGATCGCGCGCTCCAGCCCGTCGAGCGTGAGGCTGCCGTAGTGGCCCGCGTCGCGGCGCCCGAGCTGGTCGAGGTTGACGCCGTGCAGGACGGCGATCCGGTCGCTCTGCGTCATGCGGTCGCGCTCCGCGCCTGCTCCAGCTCGACGACGGCGGCGCGCAGGTCGGCGTCGCCGATCTGGCAGCCGGGGCGGGCGGCGCCGGGGCCGTCGAGCAGCACGAACGGGACCGGCTGGCCGCTGCGGCGCTTCTTGTCGCGCGCGGTCGCGGCGACGACGGCGTCGAGGTCGACGGCGCCGGGCACGAGCTGCGTCGGCAGCCCCTGCGCGGCCAGCAGCGTCGCGACCTCGTCGCGCAGCGCGTCCTGGCCTGACAGCCGCAGCGCCGCCAGCAGGCCGAGGCCGACCGCCTCGCCGTGGCGGAACATCGCGTATCTGGTGACCGTCTCGATCGCGTGGCCGACGGTGTGGCCGAGGTTGAGCACCTGGCGCACGCCGCCGTCGCGCTCGTCCATCGCGACGACCGCGAGCTTCGTGCGCGCGCACTCGAAGATCATGTCGGCGTCCGGCGCGTCGCCGCTGCGGACCCGCTCCCACAGGTGGCCGCCGGCGATCAGCGCGGTCTTGACGACCTCGGCGTAGCCGGCCGCGGCCTCCTCGCGCGGCAGCGTCGCGAGCGTGTCGACGTCGACGACGACCGACGACGGCTGGTGGTAGGCGCCGACGTAGTTCTTCGCGCTCGGCAGGTCGACGCCGGTCTTGCCGCCGTAGGCCGAGTCGACCTGCGAGACGATCGTCGTCGGGATCTGCACGATCGGCACGCCGCGCTGGTAGGTCGCCGCGACGAAGCCGGCGAGGTCGCCGACGACGCCGCCGCCGAGCGCGACGAGGTGGTCGCTCTGCGTCATGCCCTGCTCGCCGAGGCCGATCCAGACCGTCTCGGCCGTCTGCAGCGTCTTGTGCGTCTCGCCGGCGGGGATCGTGATCGTCGTCGCGAGCCCGTCGCCGAGCTGGCCGGCGTAGCGCGGGCCGACCTGGTCGTCGGTGACGAGGTAGCCGTTGCCCTGGACCGGCGACAGCGCCGTGCCGAGCAGGCCGCGGCCGACGAAGACGGGGTAGTCGCCGGAGTCGCTCGTCGCCCACAGCAGGCGCGTGCCCGCAGGCGCGTCGCGCAGCGCGACGATCGACGGCAGCGCGTCGTCGATGCGGTCCCTGCGGTCGGCCGGGACGACGGCGTCGGCGGCCGCCATGTACATCGGGCGGCGGCGGATGTAGAGGTCGCGGAACTCCTGCGGGTCGCGCGCGAGCGGGCGGCCGCGGCCGGCGGCGCGCTCCCAGGCGGTGTTGACGTCGACGTCGAGCAGGATCGTCGTGTGGCGTCTCAGCGCCGCGCGGATCCGCGGCGAGTGGAGCGCGCCGCCGCCGAGGCTGAAGACCCCCGAGGACGCCCGCTCCAGCGCCTCGCCGACGAGCCGCTCCTCCAGCTCGCGGAAGCCCGACTCGCCCAGCTCCGCGAAGCAGCGGTCGATCGGCATGCCGGCCTGCTCGGCGATCGTCGCGTCGGCGTCGTGGACCTCGGTCCCGAAGCGCTTGGCGAGGCGGCGGGCTGCCGTCGTCTTGCCGGCGCCCATGAAGCCGACGAAGACGAGCGCGCGGTCCTCGGGCAGACGCTCCGGCTGGCTCAGCGGCGCCATCCGATCCGCTCCTCGTAGGCGCGGACGGCGTCGCGCACGTCGTCGATGTGGTCGCCGCCGAACTTGCCGCGGTAGGCGTCGGCGAGCACGTGCGCGAGCATCGCCTCGCCGACGACGCCGGCCGCCGGGACGGTGCAGGAGTCGGTCCGCTCGCGCAGCGCCTGCGCCGGCTCCTTCGTGTCGATGTCGACCGAGCGCAGCGGCTTGGTCAGCGTCGGGATCGGCTTCATCGCGACCTTCACGACGACCGGCTCGCCGGTCGTCATGCCGCCTTCGAGGCCGCCGGAGTGGTTGGTCTCGCGGTAGTAGCCGCGCTGCTCGTCGAAGAAGATCTCATCGTGCGCCTGCGAGCCGGGGACGGCGGCGACGTCGAAGCCGTCGCCGATGCCGACGCCCTTCATCGCCTGGATCGACATCATCGCCATCGCGATGCGGCCGTCGAGCCGCTCCTCCCACGAGATGTGCGAGCCGAGGCCGGGCACGACGCCGAAGGCGATCACCTCGAAGACGCCGCCGAGCGACTCGTTGTTCTTGCGCAGGACGGTGATCTCTCTGACCATCGCTCTGCTGGCCTCGTCGTCGAGGCAGCGGACCGGCGAGGCGTCGACGTCGGCGAAGTCCTCGACGGTCAGCGGCTTGGTGCCGACGGGCGCGGTGACGGAGGTGATGCGCGTGACGTGCGAGCGGATCTCGACGCCGACCGCGCGCAGGAACGCCTTCGCGAGCGCGCCGCCCGCGACGCGCGCCGCCGTCTCACGCGCGCTGGCGCGCTCGAGGATGTTGCGCACGTCGCCGGTGCGGTACTTCCACGTGCCGACGAGGTCGGCGTGGCCGGGGCGCGGGAGGTGGACCTCGGGGATCTCTCTCTCGACCGGCCACGGGTTCATCCGCTCTTCCCAGTTCGCGTAGTCCCTGTTGGGGATCTGCAGCGCGACCGGGCCGCCCATCGTGCGGCCGTGGCGGACGCCGGCGGTGACGTCGGCGCGGTCTCTCTCGATCTTCATGCGGCCGCCGCGGCCGAAGCCGAGCTGACGGCGCGCCATGTCGGCGTTGATCGCGTCCTTGTCGAGCTCCAGCCCCGCTGGAAGCCCTTCGACGATGCAGGTGAGGCCGGGACCGTGCGACTCGCCGGCGGTGATCAGACGAAGACCCATAGAGACCTGAAGGTTAGTTGGCGCGGCGCGCGGGGGCGGCGTCGCCGCGGGCTGGCCGCCCGCGGTTCAGATCGCCTTGCCGGGGTTGAAGAGGCCGTGCGGGTCGAGTGCGTGCTTGATCGCGTGGTTGAGGCTGTGGGCCTCGCCCAGCTCCAGCGGCAGGAAGTCGCGCTTGAGCAGACCGACGCCGTGCTCGCCGCTGACGGTGCCGCCGAGGCCGAGCGCCAGTCTCACCAGCTCCGCGAAGGCGGCGTTGGCGCGCGCGACCGCCTCGGGGTCGTGCTGGTCGAAGACGATCGTCGGGTGCATGTTGCCGTCGCCGGCGTGGCCGAAGGTGCCGATCAGCACGCCGTGCCTCTCGGCCACGGCCTCGATCCCGTCCAGCAGCGCGGGGATCTGGCCGAGCGGGACGCCAACGTCGTCGAGCAGCGTCGCGCCCTGGTGCTCCAGCGCGCTGTAGGCGAGCCGGCGGGCGGCCATCAGCATCCGGCCCTCGGCCTCCTCGTCGGTCGTGACGGCGAGCGTCGCGCCGGCCTCCTCGCACCATTTCGCGAGCTGGTCGACCTCTCTCAGCGCGGCCGCGCCGCCGAGGTCGCTGCGGGCGAAGACGAGCACCGCGACCTCCTCGTCGAGCCCCTGCGGCGCCATTCTCTCGACCGCCTGGATCGTCGTGCGGTCCATCAGCTCCAGCACCGACGGGGTGCTGTTGCGGACGATCTTCGCGATCGCGTGGCCGGCGCTGCCGAGCGACGGGAAGGAGGCGGCGAGCGTCGCCGAGGAGCGCGGCGGCGGGATCAGCCGCATCGTCGCCTCGGTCACGATCCCGAGCGTGCCCTCCGAGCCGCAGAAGAGGCTGGCGAGGTCGTAGCCGGCGACGCCCTTGCGGGCGCGGCGGCCGATGCGGACGGCACGGCCGTCGGCTGTCACCACTTCGAGCCCGAGCAGCGCGTCGCGCGTGACGCCGTACTTGACGCAGCAGAGGCCGCCGGCGTTGGTGGCGATGTTGCCGCCGATCGTGGAGAACTCCCAGCTGGCCGGGTCGGGCGCGTAGAAGAGCCCCTCGCGCCCGGCGGCCTCGCGCAGCTGGGCGTTGACGAGGCCCGGCTGGACGGTCGCGAGCATCGACGGGCCGTCGATCTCGGCGATGTCGGTCATCCGCTCCAGCGAGACGACGAGGCAGCCGTCGATCGCGTTCGCACCGCCGGAGAGGCCCGAGCCGGCGCCACGCGGCACGACCGGGACCTTGTGGCGGGCGGCTGCCTTGACCGCCTGCTGGACCTCCTGCGTGGTGCGCGGGCGGATGACGGCGGCCGGTCTGCCGGCGGGGACGAGGGCCGGCGCCGCCTGGTCGCGCTCGTAGGAGGCGAGCACCTCCGGGTCGGTCACGAGGTCGCCGGCTGCGGCCGCGGCGAGGTCGTCGAGCAGGGCGGCGGTCGTCGTCATCTTCTGGTGGTCCCTCGGTAGAAGCCGATCACGTGGTCGCGCAGCAGCAGCTCCGCGTCGCGCGCGTCGCCGGCTTCGACGGCGGCGAGGATCGCCTCGTGCTGCCGCGCCAGGCGGTTGAGCGTGCGCTGCGAGGCGTGGTCGCCGGTGAGCGCGTCGCGCAGATGGGTGGAGATCGAGTCGCGCACGGCCAGCATCACGAGCTGGAGCGCCTCGTTGCCGGAGGCGGCGACGAGCGCGACGTGGAAGGCGACGTCGGCCTGCTCGAAGGCGGCGACGTCCGCGACGGCGGGGGCGGCGGGCGCGAGCGCGGGGTCGGCGTCGGAGCCGGCGGCGGCGGGGGGCGTGTCGGCGAGCTGGCGGCGCATCGTGTCGAGCGCGGCGCGCGCGTCGGCGACGTGGGCGGCGGCGCGCTGGCGAGCGGGGTCGTTCAGCGGCGCGAGGCCGAGCGTGTTGGCGGCGGTCGCGACGGCGGCCGCCTCCAGCGCGCAGCGCAGCTCGACGAGGTCGCTCAGCGGGACGCGCCCGAGCTTCATCAGGTGGACGAGGCTGTCGCGCAGGGGGCCGGTCGAGAGCGCGTCCGGCTGCGGAACCCGCAGCGGCGCCGTCGGCCCGGCCTGCACCGCGAGCCCTTGCGTCTGCAGCGCGCGCAGCGCCTCGCGCACGGTGGTGCGGCTGACGCCGAACTGCGCGCACAGCTCGCGCTCGGACGGCAGCTCGTCTCCTGGCCGCAGCTGCCCGTCGAGGATCGCCTCGCGCAGTTGCTGCGCGACCTGCTCGTAGGCGGGGTTGCGGGTGACGGCGCGGAAGCTCATGCGGGCCAGAGCCTAGCGCTGGACTGCTGGTCTGACAAGCAGGCCGGCAGGCCAACGCCCCGTGGGCCGCTTCGCCGGTGCGCCGGCCGCCGTGCGCCGTGCGCTCGAGCGTGTCACGCGGCGAGAAAGGCCGCGAGCGCGCCGAGGGCGAGAAACGGGCCGAGCGGGAGCGTCGCGGTGCGAGCGGCCGAGGTCCCGCTCCGCAGCAGCACGACGCCACCGGCGAGCGTTGCCGTGAGCAGCGCGATCAGCAGGGCGGCGACGACCGCGCTGCCGAGGAGGAGGCCGAGGACGGCGGCGAGCTTGACGTCGCCCATGCCCATGCCGTCGGGGCGGATCAGCGCGGGCAGCAGCAGGAAGCCGCCCGCGCCGGCCGCCCAGGCGAGCGCCGCCGGCAGCTGCGCGGGGGCGGTGGCGAGAAGCAGCGCGGTCGCCGCCAGCGCGCCGGCGGCGGTGAGGCGGTTCGGGATCAGCCGCCGGTCGAGGTCGATCCAGCAGACCGGCGCCAGCAGCGCGACGAGCAGCAGCCCGCGCGCGAGCCGCGCGGGCTCAGCGTGCGCGGTGGCGACGATCGCCGCAACGGCAGCCGCGATCCCGCCCGCTGCCGACGCCGCCGCGATCCACCGCAGATGTGAGCGTCGATGCGCCATCCGCCGGTCGACTCGGCGCCAGCGGGCGGCCGCGTGAGCGCGAGGCGCGCGGGTGGACGGACGTCAGGCGTCGCGCGACGCGGATGCAGCGGCGGCGTGTGAGGCCTCAGGCGGGCTTGTCGCCGCGGAGCACGACGCCGGCTTCCTGCGCGTTGTGCTCGGGGATGAACTCGCCGCTGCCCTCGCACCATGGGCAGACGATCTCGTTCGGCGTGCCGCCGAGGCCGGAGATCACTCTGCCGGTCCCGCGGCAGGCGCGGCACTGGGTGTCTGGTGTGGGCTCGTCGGCTGCCATCGGCGCGCGAGGCTAGCGGCTTCCGGGCGCCGATGCGTCGCGGTCGACGCGAGCCGGACGCCCGGCGGCAACCCGCGCGAGGTCGCGGCGGTGCGCTCCGCTACCGCTTCACGGCCAGCGCGATGCCGTCGCCGACCGGGGTGATCAGGCCGTCCAGCTCAGGATGACCGAGGAAGCGGTCGTTGAAGGCGCGGGCGGTCGCGACGCGGTCGCCGCTCCAGCCGTCGATCGCTCTCCCCTCCGCGACCGCGCCGGACATCAGCACGTTGTCGACCGCGACCAGCGCACCCGGACGCAGCAGCGGCACGATCAGCTCCAGGTGCCCGGCGTACTCGGCCTTCAGGCCGTCGAGGAAGGCGAGGTCGAACGGGCCCTCCAGCTCGCGCAGCCCCTCCCCCGCGTCCTGCAGCCGCAGATCGACGCGGGCCGCGACTCGCGCTCGTGCGAAGTAGCTGAGCGCCTGCGTGTGGCGCTCGCGGTCGATCTCGAACGAGACCAGCTCTCCGTCGGGCGGCAGCGCGCGCGCCAGATGGAGCGTCGAGACGCCGATCGCGGTGCCGACCTCGACGATCCGGCGGGCGCCGGTCGCACGTGCGAGCACGTTCAGCAGCCGGGCCGCCTGCGCGTCGAGGATCGGGACGCTGTCGCGCTGGCCGCGCTCCTGCATCTCGGCGAGCAGCGCATCGGGTTCGGGCCGGGTCTCGTCGATGTAGCTGCGAACGGCGTCGGTCACGATCATGGGAGGGGTCCTTTGAGCGGCGTCGTGCCACCGCTTCTGCCCGCGATCAGGTCGGCGTATCCCTCCGCCACGAGATCTTCTCCGCGCAGCCCCAGCCGCGCGGTCAGCGCGGCGACCCGCTCGCGCTCCGGTGCGAGGTCGGAGCCGGCCGGCGCGACCGCCTCGAACTCGACGAAGGCGCCCAGCCCGGCGACCGCGTCGAGGTGGATCCGCACATCGCGCCAGATGAACAGGCGCCGCTCCTTCTCGACCACGACGCGCACGCCGAGCGCGTCGGCCAGCGCGGCGCGGCAGGCGCCGGCGTCGTCGACCGCGACCAGGCGGTAGCGGCTCGTCTTCGCGCTCGTCTCGTCCGGCCGCGCGTACTGGATCAGGAGCGGGCTTCCAGGCCGTTCCTCGCGCAGCTTCAGCCGTCCGTTCGGGACGACGAAGTAGGTGTCGCGCTGCCACAGCAGGCCATGGTCGACCGTCTCCTCCAGCGCCTGACAGCGCTCCAGCGAGCGCGCCGGATCGCGGTCGCGGGCCTTCAGCTCGACGTTGCGGCGCGGGTTGCTCATGCGCGCAGGCTAACCGCACCTACCGTGCGGTTGGCAGCACGGTGACCCGCGTTCTTCACGGTGTGAAAACAGTGAGATACTTTTGAACCAATCGGGTCGTTGGGAGCGACCCAATTCAGGCAGGGAGATGCTCAGGTGGTCTGGCGCTCGAAGTGACCGAGCACGGCCGCGGATGCTGCGCCGTGCCCGCTGGAGGGCGGGGCTTCGACGCGTGCATCCGCGGCCGCAGCGCGCCCGCGTCAGTGATGACCGGCGTGATGCGCGTGCACGAGCGCGTGCCCTCTGCCCCGCTTCAGCAGCCAGCGGTTGACCGGATACGCGGCAGTGCCGGCGATCAGCAGCGCGAGCGCGAGCGAGCCCCAGAACAGCGCCTCGCCGAGGCCGGCGTCCATCGCTCCGGGGATCACGAGCACGATCAGCGTGTCGACCACCTCCATCGTCGCGATCGAGAGCGTGTCGGAGGCGAGCGCGAGCGGCACGACGGCGGCGAGCGCCATCCCCGAGCGCAGCAGCGGCCAGCTCGTGAACGAGTAGCCGAAGAAGAAGGCGAGCGCGATCGAGATCGCGACGGTCGCGCCGTTGGAGAGGCCGAGCGCGGTCCCGATCACCATCCCGAGCACCTCGCCGGTGGCGCAGCCGCTGAGGCAGTGGACGGTCGCGCTGAAGGCGAGGCGGTTGAGCGCCGCGGGCTGCTGGGCCGGCGCGTCGTGCCCGCGGTCGTGGGCACGGCCGTCCATCAGCCGCGCCGCATCAGGCGGGCGACGGCGCTCATCAGCTCGTCGGTCTTCTCCGCCTTCGCGTCGCCCTCGGCGTTCATCACGCAGTGGCTCGCGTGCTCGTCGAGCAGCCCGAGCGCGACCTTGTCGAGCGCCGCCTGGATCGCCGAGATCTGCGTCAGCACGTCGATGCAGTAGCGATCGTCCTCGACCATCGACTGGACGCCGCGGACCTGGCCCTCGATCCGCCGCAGGCGCTTCGTGAGCTGCTCCTTGGTCGCGCTGTAGCCGCGCGTCGGGGTCGTGCTCGTCGTCTCGGTCGTCGTCGTCTCGGGCTCGGCGGATGCCATCGCGGCTCCTGTCGGTCGGGTCGCGGGCCACTCTATCAGTACCCCCTGGGGGTATGTGATACGTTGGCGTCAGCGGAATACCCCCCGCCCGTATCTAGACTTCTACGGAAGGATCCGTCATGACCTCCGCCGACCACACCTATCTCGTCTCCGGGATGACCTGCGCCCACTGCGTCGCGTCGGTGCGCGAGGAGGTCTCCGAGCTGGACGGCGTCGAGGTCGTCGCGCTCGAGCTGGCCGACGGGCGGCTGGTCGTGCGCGGCGAGGCGGCCGACTCGCAGGACGCGATCCGCGCCGCGGTCGAGGCCGCCGGCTACAGCGCGGTGCCGGCATGAGCCCGCTGCTGAAGCTCGCCGCCTTCGCCGCCGGTCTCGCCGCGCTGTTCGGCGTCGCGACGCTCGCCGGCGCCGCGATCGACCCGGAGCGCGGCGACGACGCGCCGGCCCACACCGCACAGGCGGAATCTAACGCGGATATGGCGGGACATGACAGCGCGGCTGGCGCAGATCACGGCGCAACCGGCGCAGATGCTGGCGCGCTTGAGACAGAGCGCGGCGCAGCTGGGGCGCACGGCGGGGCGGCTGCGGCTGACGCCGTCCGCGGGCTCGCCACCGCCGACGGCGGGCTGCGGCTGGAGCTGCTGACGCCGGCGCTGGAGCGCGGGGCCGCGACGCGCGTGCGCTTCCGCGTCGTGAACGACGACGATGGCGGCGCGCTGCGCGGCGACGCGTACGACGTCACGCACGAGCGCAAGCTGCACCTGATCGTGGTCCGGCGCGACCTCAGCGGCTTCCACCACCTCCACCCCGAGCTTGCGGCCGACGGCACCTGGTCGGCACCGCTGACGCTGCCCGCGGCCGGCTCCTACCGCCTCTTCGCCGACTTCTCACACGACGGCGAGGCGCAGACGCTCGCGAGCGACCTGCGCGTCAGCGGCGCGGCGCAGCTGCGCGACCTGCCTGCCCCCGCGACCACCGCGACGAGCACTCCCGCGGGCGACCGCGTCACGCTCACCGGCGAAGCGCACGACGCCGCGCCCGGCGACGGCGCGCATGCCGACGGAGCGCGCGTCCGCGCCGGCGTCGAGACCACGCTCGCGTTCGCGATCGAGCGCGACGGCAAGGCCGCCGAGATCGAGCCGTACCTCGGCGCCGACGGCCATCTGGTCGCGCTGCGCGAGGGCGATCTCGCCTTCCTCCACGTCCACCCCAGCGGCACCGGCCCGGCCTTCGCGACGACCTTCCCGAGCGCCGGCCGCTACCGGCTCTTCCTCCAGTACAAGGTCGACGGGCGTGTCGAGACGGCCGCCTTCACCGTCGAGGTCGGCTCATGAGCGCCGCCAGCGAGCACGTCGAGCTGCCGATCACGGGGATGACCTGCGCCTCCTGCGCGAACCGGATCGAGCGCAAGCTGAACAAGCTCGACGGCGTCGCCGCGAGCGTCAACTACGCGACCGAGAAGGCGACCGTCGACTACGACCCGGCCGCCGTCGAGCCGCAGCTGCTGCTCGACACCGTCGCCGCCGCCGGCTACGCGGCGAGACTGCCGGCGCCGCTGGCCGCCGACGGCGCGCCGTCGCACGAGCACGACCACGGCGACGCCTCCGACGACGAGACCGCCGCGCTGCGCCGCCGCCTGCTGATCTCCGCCGCGCTCGCGCTGCCGGTGCTGCTGATCTCGATGATCCCGGCGCTGCAGTTCGACGACTGGCAGTGGGCGGCGCTGACGCTCGCCTCCCCCGTCGTCGTCTGGGGCGCGTGGCCGTTCCACCGCGCCGCCTGGGTCAACGCCAAGCACGCGACCGCGACGATGGACACGCTCGTCTCGGTCGGCGTGCTCGCCGCCTGGCTGTGGTCGCTCTACGCGCTCTTCCTCGGCGACGCCGGCATGACCGGGATGAGAATGAGCTTCGACCTGCTCCCCGGCTCCTCCGGCGACGGCGCCGAGCACATCTACCTCGAGACGGCCGCCGCGGTGACGGTCTTCATCCTCGCCGGGCGCTACTTCGAGGCGCGTGCCAAGCGCCGCGCCGGCGCCGCCCTCAGAGCGCTGCTGGAGCTGGGCGCGAAGGAGGTGACGCTGCTGCGCGCGGACGGCGGCGAGGAGCTGATCCCGGTCGAGCGGCTGGCGGTCGGCGACCGCTTCGTCGTCCGTCCGGGCGAGAAGGTCGCGACCGACGGCGTCGTCGAGCTGGGCAGCTCCGCGGTCGACCAGTCGCTGCTGACGGGCGAGTCGGTGCCGGTCGAGAAGCGGCCCGGCGACGAGGTCGCGGGCGCGACCGTCAACGCCGGCGGCCGCCTGGTCGTGCGGGCGACGAAGGTCGGCGCCGACACGGCGCTGGCGCAGATCGCCCGCCTCGTCAGCGACGCGCAGTCGGGCAAGGCGCCGGTCCAGCGGCTCGCCGATCGGGTCTCGGGCGTCTTCGTGCCGATCGTGATCGGGATCGCGGTCGCGACGCTCGGCTTCTGGCTCGGCGCGGGCGAGTCGGCGACCTTCGCCTTCACCGCCGCGGTCGCGGTCCTGATCATCGCCTGCCCGTGCGCGCTCGGGCTCGCGACGCCGACCGCGCTGCTCGTCGGCACCGGCCGCGGCGCGCAGCTCGGGCTGCTGATCAAGGGCCCGGAGGTGCTGGAGTCGACTCGCCGCGTCGACACGATCGTGCTCGACAAGACCGGCACGGTCACGAGCGGGCGGATGAGCCTCGCCGGGATCGAGCTGGCCGACGGCGTCGAGCAGGACGAGGCGCTGCGGATCGCGGGCGCGCTGGAGGCCGCCTCGGAGCACCCGATCGCGCGGGCGATCGCGACCGCGGCGCGCGAGCGCGCCGGCAGCGCCGCGTCCGGCGCGCCAGGCGCCGCCAGCGTGACCGATGACGCGCGCGGCGCCTCCCTCCCCGCGGTCGAGTCCTTCGCAAACCGCGAGGGGCTCGGCGTCGAGGGCGTCGTCGACGGCCACGCCGCGCTCGTCGGGCGGCCGGCGCTGATGCGCGAGTGGAGCCTGACCGTGCCGCCGCGGCTCGACGCCGCGCGCACGACCGCCGAGGCGCAGGGCCGCACCGCCGTGCTGGTCGCCTGGGACGGCGAGGTGCGGGCGCTGCTGAGCGTCGCCGACACGGTCAAGCCGTCGTCGGCGGAGGCGATCGCGCGGCTGAAGGCGCTCGGCCTCACGCCGCTGCTGCTGACCGGCGACAACGCCGCGACCGCCGCAGCCGTCGCGCAGGAGGTCGGGATCGCTCCCGGCGACGCGATCGCCGAGGTGCTGCCGGCCGACAAGGCCGCCGTCGTCAAGCGGCTGCAGGGCGAAGGCCGCGTGGTGGCGATGGTCGGCGACGGCGTCAACGACGCGCCCGCGCTGGCGCAGGCCGACCTCGGGCTCGCGATCGGCACCGGCACCGACGTCGCGATCGAGGCCTCGGACCTGACGCTCGTCAGCGGCGACCTGCGCGCCGCCGCCGACGCGATCCGGCTCTCGCGCGCGACGCTGCGGACGATCAAGCAGAACCTCGGCTGGGCCTTCGGCTACAACGTCGCCGCGCTGCCGCTCGCCGCCGCCGGTCTGCTGAACCCGCTGCTGGCCGGCGCCGCGATGGCGTTCAGCAGCGTCTCGGTCGTCGCCAACGCGCTGCGGCTGCGGCGCTTCCGCTGAGCGACGACGTCACGGCACGCCGCGCGGGGCGCGCAGGCCCTCGGCCCGCAGCCACGCGCGGTAGCCGTCGTGCGGCATGTCGGCGAAGGTCGTCTCGGTCACGAGCTGCTCCGGCGGCGTCCCCTCCGCCGCGAGGCTGCACGGCAGCCGCACGTCGGGATTGGGGTTCTCCCACCGCTCCAGCCCGCCCAGCAGCACCTTCTCGTAGCGGGTGCCGAAGAGCGTCAGGTTGGTCGCGCCGACGAGCGCCGCGCTCGGCGACAGCACGCCGCGGTAGCCGGCGGCGCGCAGGTCGTCGGCGATCGCCTGGCAGGCGCCGTGGTCGCCGACGGCGGCGCGTGGGTCGAGGCCGCAGTCGTCCCAGCGCTCGAAGCTCGAGAGGTCGGCGATCTGCGACTCGCGCACGAACACGAGCCACAGCCGGCGGCGGTACTGGGCGGCGCGGGTGTTGCCGCGGATCCGCTCGAAGCGGACCAGCTCGGCCCAGGCGCCGAGCGGCTCCAGCGCGAGGTACTGGGCGTAGCTCTCGCCGAGGCGGTGCCAGCGGGCGGAGCGCTGCGACGGCGTCGGCTCGCCGGCGGCGTGGTAGAGCGGCGGCCAGTCCGGCGCGACCTGGCGGAAGCAGTGCCACGAGCCGGCGACGCGCTCCGGCGCCGCTCTCCAGACCGGGCTCATCGCAGGCGCGGCAGCGTCATCCCGCCAGCTGACCGCGGGACCCGCGCGCGAGCGCCACCAGCGGGGCGTGCGCGCTCGCGACGCCGCGCTCCTCGATCAGCTGCAGCGGCGTGCGGCCGTCGAGCTGGTCGCGCTCGGCGTCGAACCAGAGCACGATCCCCAGCGGCGTCAGCGACTGGCGCAGGTAGCTGAGCAGCTGCGCCAGCACGACCGCGCGCTCGCCGTTGCGGGTGACCGGTCTGCCGGCGCGCCAGGCGCCGATCGTCTTGGTCGAGACGCCGAGCAGGCGCGCGAGGTCGCCGGCCGGGATCCGCTTCAGCGTCGCGAGCACGAAGTCGACGGCGGCGCGCGGGTCGTCCAGCTCGTCGTGGAGCAGCCTGCGCTCGATCCGCGCGAGCACGTCTCTCATCATCAGCTGGTGCAGCTCGACGTCGCCGGCGGCGTCCTGGACCTCCGGGTCGGCGTCGATCGCGCGGCGCAGGCCGACGAGGAACTCGAACAGCTTGCGCGCGTCATAGTCCTCGGTGCCCTGCGGAAGCGCGTTGGAGAGATCGAGGATCGCGTCCTCCAGCCGGCTGTACGCCTCGGCGCGGATCGCGCGGGCGGTGTCGGTGTCGACCTCGGCGGGATGGGCCGAGGGCCGCTCGCGCAGCGGTCCGATCAGCTCGCGGACGTGCTCCGCCTTGTGGCGCAGCTGACCCTCCGCAGGTGTGCCGGCGAGCGCGCTCATCGCGTGATGGAAATCCGCTGAAGTTCCATTGGGAGAAGAAGTCTATCGGACTGTGGGGCGGTGGGAAGGATCCGCGGGCAGCGGCATCCCTCTTCGGTGAACGCTTCAACGACCACGGAGGAGGCTGATGGCCGTGCAGCTCCCATCGATCCGCAGTGCCGGCGCCGTCGCGATGGCAGCAGGCGCACTCGCGCTGACCGCCTGCGGCGGGGACGACTCGTCCAGCAGCACGACGAGCGACACCAGCGCCGCCGCGACGCCGACGACGAGCGCGCCGCAGGGCAGCGCCAGCACCAACCTGGCGCTGAGAGCCGTCGAGGACGGCGGCCTCTCGTTCAGCAGAAGAACGCTGAGAGCGGCGGCGGGCGACGTCACGATCACGCTCGACAACCCGAGCGGCAACCAGGCGCCGCACGCGATCGAGATCGAGGGCAACGGCGTCGAGAGAGCGAGCGGCACGATCGAGCCGGGCTCGGCTCCCGCCTCCGTCACCGCGAACCTGAGACCGGGCACCTACACCTTCTACTGCCCGGTCGGCGACCACCGCGAGGAAGGCATGGAAGGCACCCTCACGGTCGGTTGACAGCCGGCGCGGGTCCGGCACCGGTTCGAAACGCCCCCGACCGGCCGCCGGGCACGCGCCGCCTCAGGCGCGGCTCCGTCCGCTGCCCGCAGCGCCCTCCTCAGGCGACCTCCTCGCCGTAGTCGTCGAGCGCAAGCGGCGCCGTCGGCGTCACGCGCACGACCCCGGCGGGGTCGCGCACCGGCACGACCAGACCGGCCGCGACGAGCGCGTCGATGTCGCGCAGCAGCTGCCTCGGATCAGGCGGCGCATCGTCGCTGCGGCGACCGGGCGTGGCTATGTCATCGTCATACGTCATCGGCTGTAGGACTCCTTCGGGCGGCAACGTAGGCCGATCATCGTCTCGCCCGGGTCGGACGGAACGGCCTGCCGTGCACACCCGTATGAGTTGTCAACAGCTGTCGTTTCAGCGATTTCCCCGCTTTTTGCGGGGAGGTTCGAAGTTGTCGACAGGTTCTGCACAGCCCTCGGTGCAGCTTTCGACACAGACCGGCGCGTAGAACCGTCCGGTGTAGGAGTTGTGAACAGGGTCTGCCGGCGCGGGGCGGGTGCGGCGCGGTAGGAATGGAGCCATGCCGTCGTCGCCCTCCTCTCGCAGCAGCTCGTCCCGCCTCACCCGTGCCGCCGGCGCGGAGCGGATGGCGCTGCTGCGCGAGCGCGACAAGCTCTCCCGCCGTCGCGCCGCCGCCGCCGAGGCGCTGGCGGCGATCGAGGAGCAGCTCGGCGAGGTCGAGGAGCGGCTGGAGCTGATCGACCGGCTCGTGCCGGAGGCCGCCAACGTCCACCCGCTGCCGGCGCGCGGCGGCGCGGCCGGCGACGGGCTGAAGGGCTCCGCGATCCGCAGGGCCGCGATCGACGTGCTGCTCGCCCGCCCCGGCGCCGCCGACCAGCCGATCCACTACAAGGAATGGTTCCGGCTGCTGGAGGCAAGCGGCCGCCCGGTCGCGGGCAAGGATCCGCTCGCGGTCTTCCTGACGCAGATCTCGCGCTCCCCGGTCGTCCGCCGCACGACCCACTCCGGCGTCTACGAGCTGGACCTGGAGGCGCCGGCCCGCCTGCGCTCCCGCCTCGACCGCCTCCACGCCCGCCTCGCCGAGCAGTCGACCGACCGCGCCGAGCGCGAGCGGATCGTCGCCGAGATCGGCATAGCCGAGCGCGCCCTCGACGAAGCCGAACGCGCCCTCCCCGCCCGCGACGCCGACCGCCGCGCGGCGGGCTGACGCGCGCCCGCGCCGCGCCTCAGCCGCGCGCGGCGGCGCGCATGACGTCGAGCGGGGCCGCTTGGCCGGTCCAGCGCTCGAAGCTGCGGGCGCCCTGGCGGACGAGGATCTCGAGGCCGTCGACGGCCGGGACGGTGGCGGCCTCGGCGGCGGCGATCAGGCCGGTGGCGGCTGCGCCGTAGACGAGGTCGACGACGCAGCGGTAGCCGGCGACCTGCGCGCGCGTCAGCGGCAGGTGGTCGAACTGGTCCTCGCCGGCCGCGAGGCCGGCGGCGGTCGTGTTGACGAGCAGGTCGGCCTCGATCGCGTCGTCGACGACGCGGCCGCCCAGCTCGGCCGTCAGCTGCTCGGCGCGGGCGCGGGTCCGGTTCCAGACGGCGACGTCGGCGGCGCCGGCGTCGCGCAGCGCCCAGATCGCCGCCCGCGCGGTGCCGCCGGCGCCGAGCACGAGCACGCGCGCGCCGGCCGGGTCGAACGGGAGCGCGTCGACGATCCCCGGCGCGTCGGTGTTGTCGGCGTGGATCCGCCCGTCGGCGAACGTGAGCGTGTTGGCGGCGCCGATCGCGCGGGCGGCGGCGGTCGCGTCGTCGGCGAGCGCGAGCGCGGCATGCTTGTGCGGGATCGTCACGTTCGCGCCGTGGAAGCCCGCCCCCGGCAACGCCCGCACCGTCTCCTCGAACAGCTCGGGCGGGACCGGCAGCAGCTGGTAGCTCCAGTCGGCCAGGCCGAGCGCGGCGTACGCGGCCTCGTGCATCGCCGGCGAGCGGCTGTGCCGCACCGGCCAGCCGAGCACGCCGCAGCGGGGCATCAGGCGCGGCCTCCGGCGGCGCCTCGCTCACGGCACGGCGTGACGGCAGCGGCGCGCGCCCCGCTCAGCATCTCGTCGGGGATCTGCCGCCTGCCGCCTCGCGCGCCTGGTTGTAGCGCGCGACGTCGGCGTTGAACTGCTCGATCGTGTCCGAGAAGGCGTGCTCGCCGCACGTCCCGGGCTTGACGACGTAGTAGAGCGCTCTGCTGTTCGCCGGCTTCGCGGCCGCTCTGATCGAGGCGACCCCCGGGCTGCCGATCGGACCCGGCGGGAGGCCGAGGCGCGTGCGCGTGTTGTACGGCGTGTCCGCGTCGAGGACCGACTGCTTGAGCGGGTTGACCCAGTCGTTCTGCTCGAACCGCAGCGTCGCGTCGATGCCGAGCGGGATGCTGTCGCGCAGGCGGTTGTAGATCACCGCGGCGACCAGCGGCCGCTCCTCCGGCACGCTCACCTCGCGCTCGACCATCGAGGCGATCGTCAGCACGTCGAAGGCGGTCAGTCTCTTGCTTCTCGCGTACGACAGGTCGATCGCGGCGAAGTTCTGCTTGAACGCTCTCAGCTGGTCCTCGACCAGCCGCTGGACCTTCGCCCCTCTCGGCACCTCGTAGGTCGCCGGGAAGAGGAAGCCCTCCAGCGTCGCGCCTCTCGGCGCGCCGTATCTCGCGGGGTCGAGCGATCTGGAGCTGCGCGAGGCGCTCAGGTAGTCGCCTCTCAGCCCCGCTCTCGCGGCGATCGCTCTCGTCTCGCGGCGGCTGCGGCCCTCGGGTATCGAGATCGTCACGACCGGGGCGGCTCTCGCCTGCTCCGGCGCGGCGGTCAGCGCGTCGAGCGCGGCGCCGTTGCTCATGTCCTGTCTGAGCGTGAAGGTGCCGGAGCGCAGGTCGGCGCGCTTGCCGCCGACGGTCGCGCGCAGGTTGAAGAAGAAGCTCGAGGAGATCACGCCTCTCTCCTCCAGCAGCTTGGCGACGTCGCCGGCGCCGGAGCCCTGCGGGATTCTCACGACGACTCTGCCGCTGCCGTCGCCCCCGCCGCCGATCGGCTGGAAGATCCCGTTGACGAACCACAGCAGCGCGAGCACCAGCACGACGACGACGCCCGCGACGATCCGCGGGCCGAGGCTGCGGCGTCTCCTGCTGGCGCCCATCACCTCGCCGGGGCGCTTGACGCGCACCCCGCGGCCCTTCGGCAGCTCGGCGCCGCCGCGGCGCTGCTTGCCCTCGCCCCTGCCGGGACGGTGGATGTGCGGCAGGTGCGCGCGGCTGACGCGTCTGGTGCCGAGCGGCGCCTCGTGCTCGCCGGTGTGCTCCCCCGTCGCCGGGTCGGCCGGTGCGGGCGGCTCGGGCGGTGTCACGGGCGGCGGCGACGGCGCGACCGCCTCGGACGGGAACGACGGGATCGTCTCGTGCGCCTGGGTGGCGTCGGGATCCGCTCTCGGAGGCTGACTGTCGGCCCACGCCTCCGTCACGTCCCATTGCTGGGTCTCCTGCAGCGGCGACGGCTCCGGCGGCTGCGGCTCGCGCGGCGCGGGCTCGGGGTCGCGCGCGGGCGGCTCCGGGGTGGGCTCGTCGAAGAAGGAGACGGGCTCCGGCTCCACGGGGACGGGCGGCGCGTGCTCCGGCTCCGGCGGCGCGGCCTCGGCGCGCTCCTCAGGCTCCAGCAGATGATCCGGGACCGGCTCGCCGGAGCGCTCGTAGCGGCGCCGCTCGCGCTCGCGGCGCGCGCGCTCGCGCTCCTCCGGCGTGCGGTCGCCTCCGCGCGGGCTCATGCCGACCCCTCCTCGAACAGCTCACGGTTGCGCACCAGCCAGCCCTCCAGCAGCACGGCGGCGGCGCGCGAGTCCTCGCTCTCGCGACCACCGACGGAGGCGGCGATCACGGTCGTGAAGCGTTCGTCGTAGAGGTCGATCGGGATCTCCTCCCCAAGGATCGTGGCGAGTCTGGCGGCGAAGGCTCGCGCCTCCTCGGTCTGCGCGGTGTCGGCGCCCGAGAGGCCGAGCGGCAGGCCGACGACGATGCGGTCGACCTCGCGCTCGCGCACGACGTGCAGCAGCCGCGCCATCCCCTTGCGGGTGCCGGGCCGTTCGACGTGCGCGATCGGGGTCGCGAGCGTGCCGGTGGGGTCGCTAAGCGCGCAGCCGCAGCGGGCGCTGCCGTAGTCGAGCGCGAGCACGCGCATCAGCTTACGCGGCCCGCGCGTCCGCACGCGGGCCGGTCGGGGACGGCGTCTGGCGCATCAACCCGCGAGGGCTGCCTCGATCGCTGCGCGGGCGGCGTCGATCGCCTCCGGCAGCTTCTCAGGGTCGCGGCCTCCCGCGCGCGCCATCGTGTCGCGGCCGCCCCCGCCGCCGCCGGTCAGCTCGGCCGCGACCTTGACGATCGCGCCGGCCTTGACGCCCCGCTCGACGAGCGCCGGAGCGACCGTCGCGACGAGGTGGACTCTGCCGTCGGCGACCGAGCCGAGCACGATCGCGGCGTCGCCGAGCTTGCCCTTGAGCCTGTCGGCGACATCCGGCAGCGCCTTCGGGTCGTTGGACTCGATCACGGCCGTCAGCACGCGCGCGCCGCCGTCGTGCTCGCTGGCGGCGGCCAGCAGCGCGTCGAAGTCGAGCCCGCCGGCCGCGGCGCCGCCCTGCTTGGCAGCCTTCTCCAGCTCCTTGACGCGGCCGCGCAGCTTGTCGACCTCGACCGGGACCTGCTCCGGCGTCGCGCGCAGCGCGGTCGCCGCCGTGCGCAGCGCGACGTCGTGCTCGCGCAGCTGCGTCACCGCCGCCGGGCCGGTGATCGCCTCGATGCGACGCACGTTGGCGGCCGACGAGGTCTCCGCCGTCACCTTGAAGAGGCCGATCTCGGCGGTCGAGCGGACGTGCGTGCCGCCGCACAGCTCGCGCGAGAAGGAGCCGTCGCCGATCTCGACCATCCGCACGACGTCGCCGTACTTCTCGCCGAACAGCGCCATCGCCCCGAGCTTCTTCGCCTCGTCGAGCGTCGTCGTCAGCCAGCGCACCGGCAGGTTGGCGAGAATTCTCTCGTTGACCTCGTCCTCGACCTCGCGCAGCTCCTCCGGCGTCAGCGCCTGCGAGTGCGTGAAGTCGAAGCGCAGCTTGTCGGGCTGGACCGCGGAGCCGGCCTGGCGGACGTGGTTGCCGAGCTTTCTGCGCAGCGCAGCGTGCAGCAGGTGCGTCGCGGTGTGGTTGGCCTCGGTCGCGTGGCGCGCGGCGCGGTCGACGACCGCGGTCACGTGCTCGCCGGGCTTGAGCGTCCCGACCTCGGGCTCCAGCACGACGACCTGGTCGGCGCCGCCGGCGACGCGCAGCACGTCGACGACGCGCGCTCTGCAGTCGCCGTCGGCGCAGGTGACCCAGCCGGCGTCAGAGACCTGGCCGCCGCCGGCCGCGTAGAACGGCGACTCGACCAGCTTGACGAGCACGTGGCCGTCGCGCTCGGCCTCCAGCGCGCCGACGGTCGTCTCCTGGTCGGTCGTCGTGTAGCCGGTGAACTCGCTCGTGAAGGCGGCGTCGAAGGAGAGCGACTGGGCCCGCTCGCGCAGCAGGTCTCTGCCGCTGCCCTTGCCGCCGCCGGCACCGGCGCGCGCGCGGGCGCGCTGCGCCTCCATCAGCTCCTCGAAGCCGGGCTCGTCGACGCCGAGGTCGTGCTCGGCGGCGATCTCGCGCGTGATGTCGATCGGGAAGCCGTAGGTGTCGTGGAGCTGGAAGACGTCGGCGGCGCCGAGGCCCTCCTTGCCCTCGCGCCTGGCCTCGGCGATCAACTCGTCAAGCAGTCTCGTGCCCTGCTCGAGCGTGCGGCCGAAGCCCTCCTCCTCGGCGACCAGCCACTTCAGGATCGCCTCTCTCTGCTCGACGATCTCCGGGTAGGCGGCCCCCATCAGCTGCTCGACCAGCGTCGCGAAGCGCGGCAGGAAGCCCGGCTGGATCCCGATCCGGCGGCCGTGCTGGATCGCGCGCCGCATCACGCGGCGGAGGATGTAGCCGCGATCCTCGTTGGAGGGGACGACGCCGTCGGCGACGAGGAAAGTCATCGCGCGCGAGTGGTCGGCGAGGATCCGCAGCGCCCGCGTCGTCTCCTCGTCCTGGCCGTAGCTGCGGCCCGACAGCTCCTGGCCGAGCTCGATCAGCGGCCAGAACTGGTCGGTCTCGAAGACCGACTCCTTGCCCTGCAGGATCGCCGCGAAGCGGTTGAGGCCGAGGCCGGTGTCGATGTTCTTCGCCGGAAGCGGCGTGAGCACGTTGACCGGGTTCTGGTCGAACTGCATGAAGACGAGGTTCCAGAACTCGAGGAAGCGCTCGTTCTCGCCGCCCGGGAGGTCGTCCTCCTTGCCGAAGGAGAGCCCGCGGTCGAGGTACAGCTCCGAACAGGGGCCGCACGGACCGGTCGGGCCGGCCTGCCAGAAGTTCTCCGAGCGAGGGCACTCGACGATCCGCTCGCGCGGGACGCCGGCCTTCAGCCACAGCTCGATCGCCTCCTCGTCGGCGCCGAGGCCCAGCTCCTCGTCGCCACCGAAGACGGTGACCCAGACATCCTCTTCTCTGAAGCCGAACCCTCTCGTGGCCAGCTCCCAGGCGAAGCCGATGACCTCTTCCTTGAAGTAGTCGCCGATCGAGAAGTTGCCGAGCATCTCGAAGAAGGTGAGGTGCCGCAGCGTGTTGCCGACGTTCTCGATGTCGGTCGAGCGGAAGCACTTCTGGCAGCTCGTCAGGCGCGTGCGCGGCGGCTGCTCGACACCCTGGAAGTACGGCTTCAGCGGGTGCATGCCGGCGGTCGTCAGCAGCACCGAGGGGTCGTGCGTCGCGGGCACGAGCGAGGCCGAGCGCAGGCGCTGGTGGCCGCGCTGCTCGAAGAACGAAAGGTAGGTTTCGCGGATCTCGTCGGAGGTCATCGGCATGGGCTGCGCAGTCTAGAGCGTCGATTGCACGGCCCGCGCGGTGACGTGCGCAGCGGTGCGCACGCCCGCTGGCGCGTCGCCGCTGCGCCTGGTTGGATTCCGCGATGCCCGTACGCCGCTCTGCCGCTCTGCGCGCGCTCCTGCTCGCGCTCGCCGTCAGCGCCCCCGCCGCCGCGACCGCCGCGGCCGCGTGGCGGGAGCTGCCGCCCTACGAGGTCCCCGGCGACGCCTCCGCCGCCTGCCTGCGGGCGAGCGGGCCGGGCGGGCTGTCGCTGCTGGGAGGGATGCGCAGAACGGAGCTGCTGACGGTCGACGCGGCTGGGATCTCGGTCGCCGGCACGACCGGCAGCCGCGGCCGGATCGACGTCTGCACCGAGGCGGCGACGCTGCCGCAGCCGCCGCTGACGGCGACGGGCATTCGCGTCCCGCACAGCGGCAGATTCGCGCGTCAGCGGCTCGCCGTCACCGACGGCGCCGGCAGACGCACCGTCCTGACGCGCCGGCCGGTGTGGGTGATGACGCCGCCCGCCGTCGCCGGGACGGCCTCCGGCGCGGCCGTCGTCGCCTGGCTGGAGACACGCTCCGCGCGCAGACCCACCGCCCTGATGGCGGCGACGCGGCCCTCCGCGAACGCGCCGTTCGGCGTGCCGCAGCAGCTCGGCAGCAGCCAGATCTCATACACGGCGGTCCGCGCCGGGATCGATGACAGCGGGCGCGCGCACGTCGCCTGGCTCGACGGCGGCTCGGGCAGAAGCACGGTCACGGTCGCCAGCGCGGCGCCCGGCGCCCGCTTCGCGCCCGCCCGCGCACTCGGCAGCGTGCGCGACTTCAGTGCCGGCAAGGACCTCGCGCTCGCCGTCGCCGGCGACGGTCGCGCGCTGATCGCCGGGCCGCGCGGCGAGCGGCTCGGGCTGTGGGAGCTGGCGGCGGGCGGCGCCCGCTTCGCGCCCGCCGGCGCGCTGCAGGCGCCGGCCGATCAGATCGCGCTCGCGCTGCGGCCTGACGGCGCCGCGGTCGTCGCGTCGCGCTCGGCCGAGCCGGAGGCGATCTCGCTCGCCCGCCGGCAGGCAGGCGGTGCCTTCGGCGCAGTTGAGGCGCTGCTGACGCCGCAGGGCGCGCCGCCGCGTCGCATGGACGGCGACCGGGTGACGTTCGTCGGCGGCGGCACCGGCGGAGAGCTGCTCGGCTCGCGCCTGAGCGCGGCGCTGTCGGCCGGTGGCGAGATCGTCGTGACCTCGTTCGCGTCCGCCGAGGGCGGGGCGCAGGCGCGGGTCGCCGCCTGGCGCGGCACGCTCGCCGGCGCCGGCAGCGGGCGGATCGTGAGAGACGGCCGCTTCCAGATCCGGATCGCCGGCCGCGCACGGTCGCTCGGCAGCTCCTGCCGCAGCGCCACCGGCGTCGTCGCGCTGCAGCTGGCCGACGGGCGGCTCGCGGTCGCCTGGAGCGACGACGGCAGCTCGCACGACCTGCTCGGCCTCGACGTCGGTGACGGCGACGGTCAGCTGCACGTCGCGATCCCCAGCGAGGCCGCCCCAGCGACCGCGCCGCCGGCCGCGCCGCGGCTGCGAGCGCAGGTGCTCGGCGACGGCGTCGTCGGCTCCGGCACGCCGCTGCGGGTGCGCGTCAGCTGCGGCACCGAGCCATGCGACGTGCGCGCCAGCGCTGACGTCGTGCCGTTCTCGGCGCGCTCCCGCAGCGCCGCCGTCGTCGCGCCGGTCGTCAGCGCGAGCACGCCGCTGGCGGCCGGTCAGCGCGGCGAGCTGCGGCTCGCCCCGACCGACAGCGTCGCGTTCGCACGGCCGGGCAGACGCGTGCGGCCGAAGATCTCGCTGCTGGCCTGCACGCCCGACGGCGCCGCGCAGACGCGACTGACCCTGCGCCCGCGGTTGCGCGGGCGTGCGCTGTCACCGCAGCCGCGGATCGTCGGCCTGCGCGCCGTCCGCCGCGGCGACCGGATCGTCGTCCGCTGGCGGCTGTCGCGGCCGGCTCCGCGCGGCAGCAGCTTCACCGTGCTCGGCTACGACGGCGAGCGGTGGCCGGTCGCCTTCCCGCGCGGAGAGGTGCGCCGCGCCGGCGACACGTGGAGCGCCGTGCTCCGTGTCGAACAGACCGGTCGCCCTGGCCAGGACACGAACGGGCCGATCGACGTCGCGATCACGCTCGCGACCGCCGAGACGCCGGACGCGGCCGAGGCGCAGATCACGGTCCGCTGAGTGACGCGGCGCTGCGCCCGTCCGCCGGCCGAGTGGGTCGGCGGCGGACGGGCACGGCGCGGATGCGGCTCAGCGGCGGCGCTTCTTCGTCGCTCTTCTCGGCTGGCGCGGTCTGACGGCGGCCGATCTCGCTCTGCCCGCGGGGCCGAGCTTGGCGCTCGCGGTGCGGGCGGCGACGGTGGCGCTGACGGCGTATCTCGCCGCCACCGGGGAGATCCGCAGCGAGCGGGCGCCGGCCGGCAGGACGCGGGCGATTCTGCGGCCGTCGCCGACGCTGACGCGGACGAGGTAGCCGGCGGCACCGCTGGCGCGGCTCCAGCGGACGGTCGCGGCGTTGCCGCTGCGGCGGATCGCGACGCCGCGCACGCGCGCGGGGCGCGGCGGCGCGGGCGCCGTGTAGCTGGCGACGACTCTGCGCACGCGCGGGGAGCCGTCCTGGCTCAGCAGCGCGGTCACCGTCCGCTTGCCGCCGGGCAGGTCGCCGGTCGTGAAGCGGACGCTGCCGCTGCCGGCGTTGCGGGTTGCGAGCGTGCGGCTGAAGCCGCGGCCCTGCTCGACCAGCGTCAGCGTCAGGCCGTCGCGCTTCGTCGCTCTGTAGCTGAGCGTGCGCGTGCGGCCCCTGCCCGCGACGCGCGCGGAGACGGTCGGCGCCGGCAGGCCGGTCGCGAGCTGGATGCCGGCGATCGCGGCCGGGCGGGCTCTCGGACGGGCCGCGCCGATGCGCGCCGCGGAGCCGTTCGGCGCGCCGTCGCCGGCACGCGCGGCGACGGCCGCGGACGCCCGCGCCGCCCCCGCCGCCGGCTCGATTCTCCACGTGCCCGCCTTCGGGCCGACGATGCCGATCGTCACGCGCGTCGGCGAGACCTGCAGCGCCAGCACTCTCAGCAGCTTCAGCAGCGCCGGGTCGGTCGGCAGCGGCGGCGTCAGCAGCAGCGGCTCGATCCGCTCGCCGCTGGGGTCGACCAGCACGACGCTCGGCAGCCCGCCGTCGCCGTCGACCTGGATCGAGACCGACCCCGTGCCGGGCTTCACGTCGAAGCTCGAGCCGACCGCCAGCGGCCCGCTCGGACCGCCGCCGGCGCCGTTGCCCGGCAGCGGCCGGTAGGCCGACAGGTCGCAGCTGGGGAACATGATCTCGGGCAGCGTGTCGCCCCAGTGGTAGCCGAAGCCGAGCGAGGCGATCAGCAGCTCGTAGCAGCCGCCGAAGCCGCTGGTGGAGGCGAGCGCGTCGACGTTGCCGAAGTTCTGGCCGGCGATCTCGACGCCGCCGCTGATCTCCGCCAGGAACTCCTTTCTCGGCCCGTCGAGCGTCACCTGGCCGTTGCCTTCGACCTTGACGAGGTCGGCGTCGAATCTGACGCCCGCTCTGATCGAGGCGTAGCCGTCGGCGTTGACGACGAAATGCTCGTCGGCCATCTTGATGTCGAAGAGGCTGCCGGTGCCGTCGAAGGTGATCGTGATCGGGTCGCCGAAGCTGATCGTGCCTCTGCCGTCGACGGTCGCCGTGAACGGCCCTCTCGGCGTCAGCGGGATCGCGCCGAACTGGCCGCGCACCGAGATCTCCAGCGGGTTCAGTCTCACGCCGCCGCCGATCTGCGTCAGGTAGATGCCCGGCCCGAGCAGGATCCCGGGCGGGAACGGCGGCGTCAGCACCAGCTCGCCGGACTCGAACGCGCCTCTGACGAAGACGACTCTCGCGTCCAGTCTCATCCCTCTGCCGGGCGGCGGGAACAGCAGCGACGCGGCGCCGTCCCAGCGCTCGGCGGCGCCGTCGTAGCCGATGTGCAGGTCGCGGATCAGCAGCGGCCCGATCGGCGCCTCCTTGACGTCGATCACGAGCGAGTTGAGGTGCAGGCCGGTCTTGCTGTCGGCGACCAGCTCGGCCGCGCCGGTGACGCCGCCGAGGTACGGCGGCAGCTTCAGCGACAGCGGTATCCGCACACCCTGTCTGGTCAGGAAGACGTCGACCTTGCCGACGATCCCGAAGCCCTTAAGCTCGGCGCTGAACTGGTTCATCGGGAACGAGAAGGGGACGCCGCTGGCGGCCGTCGGCAGCTCGACGTGGAGCGGCCCGTGCCACAGCACGACCTCGCCTATCCCCGGGCCGCGCACGAGCGCCTGCACGGGACCGGTCGTGTCGAGCGTGTGTCTGGCGGCGTCGATCAGGATCCGCACGCCGTCGTCGGGGACGATCTTCATCCCGTTGAAGTCGATCTCGCCGTTGGTGACGCTGACGTTCGCGTTCGCGCCCGTGCCCTTGAAGAAGCAGGCGAACGGCGAGCCGGGCGCGATCCGCACGACGCCGAACGTGATCTCCTGGCAGCCGCTTCTGGCGTTCGGGTCGCCGCCGCCGGGCAGCGTGCCGAGGCCGGCTCTGCCGGTCGGCCGCAGCGAGCCGAACGGGACCGCCGCGATCGGGCCGAAGCCGTTGACGCCGCCGCTCGTGTTGTAGGCGAGCACGCCGCCGCCGTCGTCGGTCGCGCCGAGCTGCAGCTGGCCGTTGCCGGTGCCGGCCGCCATCAGCGCCGCCGGCGTCCACGCGCCGCCGCCCTGCGAGCTGCGCAGGCGCACGCCGGGATCTCTGCCGCCGCGCTGCTGCCAGGCGGTGAAGAGGCGGCCGGAGGGATCCTCGAACAGGTCGGGCAGGATGTCGTCCTCGCCGTCGCTGACGGTCGTCGCTCTGCCGACGGCGGTGCCGGCGACTCTGCGGATCGCGTACGGCCCGCCGAACGCCGGCTTGTTCAGCAGGAAGGTCCCGGACGGGCCGCCGGCGATCACCGGCTCGTCACCCGCGACCGCGACCGGCGCGCTCCAGGTGGCGGGATCGGCCGGCGAGCCGCTGCCGCTCCAGCTGCGCACGAACGAGGTCCGTCTGAGGTCGGCGAAGGCGGCGATCGGGCGGCCGCCCTCGAGTGCGAGCGTGCCGTAGTAGGCCTGGTCGGGACCGCCGGCCTCGAGGCTGCTCTTGGCGCTCGTGAAGGTGCCGGGCTTTATCGCCTGCAGGCAGGTGTGGCAGACCGTCTCGGTCTGGCTGATCGCGAGGATCGTCGGGTCGTCGGAGGCGCCGAAGGCGACGACGCCGCCGTTGATCTCGGCATCGCCGACGATCGCGGGACCGGTGAAGCTGTTGCCGCCGTCGTCGCTGACCCAGGCCAGCAGCGTTCTCGCCGGGTCGGAGCCGTCGGGCTTCTCGTACGCGGTCGGGTAGCGGTAGCTGAGGAGGACGAGCTGGTTGCCGATCGCGACCGCTCTCGGCCCGCTCTGGTCGACGTTGAACGACGGATCGTCGCCGGGGCCGTACTCCTTCGGCGTCGTCAGCGCCTGCGTCGCGGGCGGGTTGTCGCAGGCGGTCGCGCCGCGTCTGATGCGGCAGTAGCGCAGCACGTCGGCGTTGCCGCCGTCGTCCTCGGTCCAGACGACGTGCGAGGTGCCGGCGGCGTCGACGACGACGTCGGGGAAGCGGCCGGCCGGCGACAGCGCCACCGGTCTCGCGACCGGCACCGCCGGCGCATTCGTTCTCGGCACGCGCGTCGTGCCTCTGTATCCGGGCGTGCGGTAGGTCGGCAGCTTCGCGGCGGACGCGGCTGCGGCCGGCAGGCTCGCGCACGCGAGCACGACGGCGAGGAACGAGAGCAGGCGGCGCATGCCGGCGAATCTTCCACACGACCTCCCGAATGTCCACAAACCTGTCTTCATCTCACCTTCATCACACGAGCATGAGCGACGTGGCGCGTGGGTAGGGCGGTGACAAACCGTCACCGAAGCTGCCGTTCCCGGAGGTCGCGCCTTGCCCGTCGTACGTCGTCTCCTGCCGTCCGCGCTCGCGGTCGGACTCGTGTCGTTGGCCGCCGCGCCCGCTGGCGCGACCCAGTTCGGCGGCGCAGCCGACTATCCCGCCGACGGCGCGCTGCCGGGCGGGCGGGACATCGTCCGCGCCGAGGCGCGCTACGACGACGCCAGCGGCGCGCTGCTGCTGGTGACGACCTTCCGCGCGGCGCCGACGCAGGCCGACGTGCTCGCCGGCGCCTTCGGCGTCCGCGGCGCCGACGGCGCGTGCAATTTCCCCGGCGTCGTCTTCGCGGGCGCGACCGGCATCGCCTTCAACACGCAGTGGTCGCGCTACGACGCCGGCGGCAGCGTCGTCGCCAGAGGCAGCGGCGCGCGCCAGGCGGACGGGACGACGGTGCTGTACGCGCTCGCCAGCGGCGGCTTCGCGGGCCAGGGCTACAACTGCATCGCCTCGCTGCAGGTCAGCGACGGCTCCAGCAGCGCGGTCGTCAAGAGAGTCGACGGCTTCGCGCTGACGCCGGTCGCAACCCCGCAGCCGCAGCCCGATCCGGCGCCGACCGCTCCGGCCCCCGCCCCCGGCCCGACGACGACCACCACCAACCCGCCCCCGCCGACGCCGGCCAGAAGAGCGGTCGTGAGGAAGGTCGCGAGACTGTCCGCCGGGGTCGTCGGCACGGCGACGCGGGTCGTCGCGAAGGGCCGCTGGACGACGTTGAAGCTGCGCGTCGTCAACGGCGGCACGGCCGACGCGAAGCGGACGACGGTCACCGTCAGCGGCACGCGCGGCGTCACCGTGAAGGTCGCCGGCGCGCCGCGCAAGCGTCCCGGCACGCGCGCGCTGAAGACGCTGAAGGCCGGCAAGGCGAGCACGCTCACCGTCAAGGTCCGCGCGACCCGCGCCGGCAGCGTCCGCTTCCGCGCGGCCGCCGCTGGCAGGCTCTCCGCCAGCGGCCAGGTGGCGCTGAAGCTGAAGCGTGCGCCGACGCCGTCACCGAGAAGAGGGACGGCGCCGAGACCGAGACCGGCGCTGACCGGCCCGCTCGCCGGCCGCTACTTCTGGGGCACCGAGATCGACCCGATGTACGCCTGGGACAACCACGCCGTCTGGTTCGTCGACGACAGGTGGGCGTACTACGGCTTCCCTCCCGCCGGCCGACCGAAGTGCACGGGGCCCACGACGGTCACCGACGACAAGGGCAGAGCGACCGACGAGGGCTGCAGACCGTATACGTACGACGCCAGGTCGGGCAGATTGACGGTCGGCTCGCTGGCCGGCACGTTCAGAGCCAAGGACGGCGACGTGACGCTCGGCGAGCTCGACTTCAACTGGGAGCTGACGATCCCGAGCGCGGGCGCCCGCTACGAGGCCGACCTCGAGCACCGCGGCTTCAGCGGCATGTGCGGGCTGATCATGGGCTGCACGACCTGGCACTACCTGTTCGCGCTCAGAGCCGACGGCAGATTCATGCGCTCCAACAGCACCACGACGACGATGGGCGACGGCACCAGCACGCCGTTCGTGTGGGGCAGCAGCATGCCGCCGGACAAGACCGGCACGTACGAGATCCTCGCCGGCGGCGCGATCCGCTTCCGCTACCTCGACGGCAGAGTCGCGACCGAGACGATCGGGATCGAGCGCAGCAGAGGCAAGCCCGACGCCGCCGGCAGAGGGATCGTGATCGGCGACACCAACTACTACCCGGACGACGACGACTGAGCGAGCGGCGGGCGGTCGATCGTCGCCCAGCCGATCACGACGTCGCCGTCGAGCAGGCAGGCGAGCTGGCCGGGCGCGGCGCCGTCGACCGGCTGCTCCAGCGCGACCTCCAGCCGCCGGTGGGCGCCGGCGGCCGGCTCGCCGACCAGCCGCGCCGGCAGCGGCTTGGCGCGGTAGCGCAGCTTGACGCGGTCGACGCGGGCGCCGTCGCGGTGCAGGCGCGCGCCGCGCAGCGGCACCGAGGTCGTCTCCAACTCGGCGCGCGGGCCGGCGACGACGCGGTTGCCGGCCGCCTCGGTCCGCAGCACGTAGAGCGGCTCCTCGGCGGCGACGCCGAGCCCTCTGCGCTGGCCGACGGTGTAGCCCTGATGGCCGCGATGGCGCCCGAGCACGCGGCCGCTGCTGTCGACGATCTCCCCCGGCTGCTGCTCGATCCCGGCGTGGCGGACGAGGAACTCGGAGCGGCTGGTGCCGGCGAGGAAGCAGAGGTCCTGCGAGTCCGGCTTGGAGGCGACCGGCAGCTCGGCCTCGGCCGCCAGCGCGCGCACCTGCGGCTTCGTCAGCTCGCCGAGCGGGAAGCGCATCCGCGCCAGCGAGCCGGGCGCGAGCGCGGCGAGCATGTAGGTCTGGTCCTTCCAGGCGTCGACAGCGGCCCGCAGCAGCGGCGGCGCACCGTCGCCCGCGCCGGCCTCGACGCGCGCGTAGTGGCCGGTCGCCAGCGTCGCGGCGCCGAGGCGGTCGGCGAAGTCGAGCATCGCGTCGAGCCGCACGTGGCCGTTGCAGCGGATGCAGGGGTTGGGCGTGAGGCCGGCGCGGTGGTCCTCCAGGAACGGGTCGACGACGCCGGCGCGGAACTCCGCGCGCAGGTCGAGCGTGAAGTGCGGCAGGCCCATCCGGTGGGCGAGCGCGCGCGCATGCCGGACCGCCTGGGCCGAGCAGCAGGAGCGCTCGCCGTCGTTCTCCTCGTCGGCCCACAGCTCCAGCGTGACGGCGACCGCGTCACCGCCGTCGCGGCCCGCCAGCAGCGCCACGACGGCGCTGTCGACGCCGCCGGACATCGCCACCAGCGTCCGCTCGCCGTCAGCGGGGCCGGGCAGCGCGCCCTGTTCGCGTACGGCCGTACCGAGTGCCCGCGCGAGCGCGTCGGCGACCAGCTCGGCGGCATGGAACTTGCCGGCGGAGAGCCCGCCGAGCTGCTCGGCGAGGTCGTGCGCGCCGAGCCGGGCGGCCGCGCGCAGCTCCATCCCCTCGACCAGCTCCGCGGTCGCGCTCAGCGCCGCGAGCGTCGCGCCGCAGGCCTCCGCCTCCCAGCCGAGCGCGCCGACGCGCGTCCCGCCCGCGTCGAGCGCGAGCGCGACCCGCACGACGTCGCCGCACAGTCTCGTGCCGGCGACGCCGAGCGCCGCACCCGCAGGCGCGCGCCCGTGCCCGTGCCGGGAGATCAGGTGGTGCTCGAACAGCTCGCGATCCACGACCAGCGAGTGTAGAGCGCGCCGCCGCGGCGACCGCGGCGGCGCGGCTCAGCCCTGCGGCTGAGCTGCCGGCGGCGCTCTGAAGACCGACACTCTCAGGCCGACCTCTCTCAGCTGCGCGTCGTCGACGGGCGCGGGGGCGCCGGTCAGCGGGTCGCTGCCGGAGGCGGCCTTCGGGAAGGCGATCGCGTCGCGGATCGAGTCGCGGCCGGCGAGCAGCGTCACGATCCGGTCGACGCCCATCGCGATGCCGCCGTGCGGCGGGGCGCCGTAGCGGAAGGCGTC
Organism: Conexibacter sp. CPCC 205762; assembly: GCF_030646155.1. GTDB lineage: Bacteria > Actinomycetota > Thermoleophilia > Solirubrobacterales > Solirubrobacteraceae > Conexibacter. The sequence continues at coordinate 279,389 of NZ_JAUTDN010000001.1, read as the reverse complement.
GAGCAGGAAGCCGAAGCGCGACTGCGCCTCCTCCTCGCTGAAGCCGATGATCCCGAAGATCTTTCTCTGCACGTCGATCGTGTTGATGCGGATCGAGCCGCCGCCGATCTCGGAGCCGTCGAGCACGAGGTCGTAGGCGCGCGACATGATCGCGCCGGGGTCGCCGTCGAGGTCGCCGGTCGGCGCCGTGAACGGGTGGTGCATCGCCGTCCAGCCGTCGTCGGTCTGCTCGAACATCGGGAAGTCGACGACCCAGAGGATGTCGTGGCGGCCCTCGGGCACGAGCGAGAAGCGCTCGGCGAGGTCGAGCCGCAGCGCGCCGAGCGACTGCGCGGCGATCCTCGCGCTGTCGGCGACGACCAGCAGCAGGTCGCCCGGGGTCGCCTCCAGCGCCTCGTTGACCGACTGGATCTCAGCCGCCGAGAGCGCCTTCGCGACCGGCGAGCGCCACGTGCCGTCCTCCTGCACGAACGCCCACACGAGGCCCTTGGCGCCGTTCTGTCTCGCCAGCTCGGTGAGGATGTCCAGCTCTCTGCGCGGCAGCTCGCGCGCGCCGGCGTTGAGGCCGCGGATCACGCCGCCGCCGGAGAGCGCGCCGGCGAAGACCTTGAACTCGGTCCCCGCGAAGATCTCCCCCAGCTCGGCGATCTCCAGCCCGAAGCGGGTGTCGGGGCGGTCGGAGCCGAAGCGCAGCATCGCCTCCGCGTACGACATCCGCGGCCATGCGGGAGCGGCGACCTCGAAGTCGGTGGCGGCGAAGATCGCGCCCATCACCGCCTCCATCGTCTCGATCACGTCGTCCTCGTCGACGAACGACAGCTCGAGGTCGAGCTGCGTGAACTCGGGCTGGCGGTCGGCGCGCGTGTCCTCGTCGCGAAAGCAGCGGGCGATCTGGTAGTAGCGCTCGAAGCCGCCGACCATCAGCAGCTGCTTGAACAGCTGCGGCGACTGCGGCAGCGCGTAGAAGGAGCCCGGGTCGATCCGCGCCGGCACGAGGTAGTCGCGCGCGCCCTCCGGCGTCGAGCGGGTCAGGCTCGGCGTCTCGATCTCGAGGAAGTCGCGCTCGTTGAGCACGCCGCGCATCGTCGCGGTGACGGTGTGGCGCAGCTTCAGCGTCTCCTGCATCCCCGTGCGGCGCAGGTCGAGCGCACGGTGACGCAGGCGCAGCGTCTCGTCGACGTAGCCGTCCTCGTCGATCGGGAACGGCGGCGTGTCGGCGGCGGCGTGGACGGTCAGCTCGTCGACGAGCAGCTCGACCTCGCCGGTCGGCAGGTTCGGGTTGACGTTCGCCTCCTCGCGGCGGACGAGCGTGCCGGTCGCGGTCACGACGTGCTCGGAGCGCAGCGAGTGCGCGAGCGCGTGCGCCTCCGGCGCGCGGTCCGGGTGGAAGGTCAGCTGGACGATCCCGGAGCGGTCGCGCAGGTCGATGAAGATCAGCCCGCCGTGGTCGCGGCGGCGGTGGACCCAGCCGGCGACGCGCGCCGGCTGGTCGGCGCGGGCGGCGGTCAGCTCCCCGGCCCAGGCGTCGCGGTAGCCGTTCGGGCGCGGAGTCTTCATGCCAGCGTCTTTCCCTTTCGCAGTACCAGCGGGATCACCCGCTGCAGCTCGATCTCGTCCTGCTCGCCGCTCTCCATGTCCTTCAGCTGAGCGGTGCTGCCGTCTTCGCCGACGATCGCGACGCTGCGCGCGCCGATCCGCCCGGCCTGCTTCAACTGGCCCTTCAGCGAGCGGCCGGCCAGCTCCAGCTGGGCCGACAGCCCGGCGCGGCGCGCCTCCAGCGCCAGCTCGAAGCCGGCGCGGCGGCCGGCGTCGCTGGTGTAGGCGACGAACAGGTCGCACAGCGGCGGCGGCGCCGGGCGCTCGCCCGCGGCCAGCAGGATCCGCTCGACGCCCGCGCCCCAGCCGATGCCGGGCGTCGGCGGGCCGCCGATCTGCTCGATCAGGCCGTCGTAGCGGCCGCCGCCGGCGACGCCCGACTGGGCGCCGAGCGCGTCGCTGGTGAACTCGAACAGCGTGCGCGCGTAGTAGTCGAGGCCGCGCACGAGCGTCGGGTCGACCTCGTAGTTGAGGTCGGCGCCGTCCAGCAGCGCGCGCACCTCGGCGAAGTGGTCGGCGTCCTCGCCGGTGAGGCGGTCCAGCAGCAGCGGCGCGCCCTGCATCACCTCGCGCGTGCCGGGGTGGTCGGCGTCGAAGGCGCGCAGCGGGTTGAGGTCGATGCGGTCGACGACCTCCTGCGAGAGCTGCTCCTGGTGCGCGCGCAGGTAGGCCTGCAGCTCCGCTCTGTACTCGGCGCGCGTCGCGGGCGTGCCGAGCGAGCCGATCCGCAGCCGCACGCCCTTGACGCCGAACGCCTCCAGCAGCTCGGCCAGCAGCAGGATGCACTCGGCGTCGACGGCCGGCTCGGCCGAGCCGATCGCCTCGGCGCCGATCTGCCAGAACTGGCGGTAGCGGCCCGCCTGCGCCCGCTCGTAGCGGAAGAAGCTGGAGAAGTACCACAGCTTCACGGGCTGCGGCAGCTTCTGCATGCCGTGCTCGAGGTAGGCGCGCGCGATCGGCGCGGTCCCCTCCGGGCGCAGCGTGATCGAGCGGCCGCCGCCGTCCTCGAAGGTGTACATCTCCTTCTGGACGATGTCGGTCGAGGCGCCGACGCCGCGCGCGAACAGGTCGGTCGACTCGAATACCGGCGTCTCGATGCGGCGGTAGCCGGCGGCGCCCAGCACGTGGTGGGCGATCTGCTCGACGTCGTGGCGCCGAGCGGCGAGGTCGGGCAGCACGTCGTACGTGCCGCGCGGGGCTTGAAGCTTCTGAGCCATCGGCGCGAAGGCTACGCGACGAGGTCTTGGAGGAACGGGTTGGTCGCCCGCTCGGCCCCGAGCGTCGTGATCCCCATGTGCCCGGGATGGACGACCGTCTCGTCGGGGAAGGCGTCGAGCAGGCCCGCGATCGAGCGCAGCAGCGTCTGGTGGTCGCCGAACGGCAGGTCGGTGCGGCCGATCGAGCCCTGGAAGAGGACGTCGCCGGAGAACAGCGTCTGCTCCTCCGCCAGCGACCAGGTGACGTGACCCGGGCTGTGGCCGGGCGTGAAGACGACCTCGAAGTCGAGCCCGGCGATCGTGAGCCGCTCGCCGCCTCTGACCGTGTGCTCGGGATCCCAGTTCTCGAACGGGCCGAAGCCCGGCCACGGCACCCATCTCTGGATGTCGAGCAGCACGTCGCGCTCCAGCTCCGGGCACCAGACCTCGGCGCCGGTCGCCTTCGCCAGCGGCGCGACGGCGCCGACGTGGTCGAAGTGCGTGTGCGTGAGCAGGATCGCCTCCAGTCTCACGCCGAGCTGCTCGATCCCCGCCAGCAGGCGGTCGGCCTCGTCGCCGGGATCGAAGATGACGGCGCTGTCGGCCCCCTGCTTGCGGACCAGGTAGGAGTTCTCCTGGACCGGCCCGACGGTGAAGGAGGCGACCTCGATCACGCCGCGTCTCTCTTCGCGGGCTTCGCGCCCCCGGCTCTCTTCGCCTGACGGCGTCTGTAGATGAAGAGGTCGGTGTAGTAGCCCATCGGGATGTAGACGACGAGCATGAAGAGCGCGATGAAGACCTTGCTCGCGAACGGCTGGTCTCTGAAGAAGAGCACCAGCAGCAGGAAGAAGAAGAGCGTCGCGATGCCGGCGCGGTTGATCGCGCCTCTCCACGTCGGCGGCGTGTCGAGCCGCTGCAGCCGTCTCGCGCGCGCGTCGAGTCTGCCGTCTCTCCCCCGCTCGCCGGGTTCGAGTCTGCGGCCGGTGCGCCCGCGCGCCTCCACCTGGCCGGCTGCGTTGCCGCGGTGCTTGGTCTGCCGCTTCTTCTTCGTCTGAGCCATTGGTGCCTATGACTCTAATGGACGGATCGCCTCAGGAGCCGACGAGGAACGCCGTCGCCAGCCGGCGGCGGGCGTCGAGGATCCGCTCGGCCTGGGCTCTCAGCCGCGAGCGGGCCGCTCTGACGACGTCGGGGCCGTGCGCGCGCGCCGGCCCGGCGAGCCGCGCGAGCGCGCGCGACTGCGCGGAGAGCTGCTCGCGCAGCGTGCTGACGAGGTCGGCGATCATCGGCGGCGGCGCGGTCGCGGCGAGCGTCCGCGCCTGCTCGCGGCTGCGGCCGGCGAGCGCGCTGATCTGCTCGCCCAGCTCGGCCGGCGTGTTGAGGCGCACGTGGATCAGCAGGAACTCGAGGTCGTAGGCCTCCTGCACGAGATCGTCTCTGATGCTCTGGTAGGCGGTCTGCGTCGCGACGCGGCTCGGCGCGTCAGTCGGGTCGCCCGCGAAGCGCCCGGCCGCGGCGGCGATCGAGACCGCGCTCAGGGCGAGCGCGAGCGTCAGCAGCAGGATGTTGCGGACGGAGGGCACCTGTTCACGGTACGCCCTCCGCCCGAGCGCGGATCAGCTGCCGGCGCTTCTGAGCGCTCTGTTGACCTCGGCGCGGCCCTCTCTGATCCCGGCGCTGTCGCTGATCAGCCGCTGAGTCGCCTCTCTCGCGGCCTGCGCGTCATGCGCTCTCGCCGCCGCCGCGATGTCTCTGAGGTCGTCGGCGCCGGTCTGCAGCGCCTCGCGCAGGTTGTCGAGCGCGGTGCTGAGGTCGGCCGGGACCTCCAGCGCCTCGAGTCTGCCGACGGCCGCCTCCGTGCGGTCGGTCAGGCCGCCGAACTGCTCGGCGAGCGCGTCGTCGGTCTGGTTCGGCGCGTCGTTGACCGTCGTGGCGATGTCGCCGCCGATCGCTCTGATCTCCGCGTCGATCGGCATGTACGCCTGCGCGGCGTCGGCGAGCGAGACGGTCGCGGTCGTCGCGGGGGTCGAGGAGGCGGACGTCGAGCTGCTGTCGTCGGAGCCGCAGCCGGCGAAGAGACCGGCCGCGAGCAGCAGCGATGCGGCGCCCGCAAGCGCCGCTCTTGAAAGCGGAGTAGAACGCATGTTGCCGGCAGCCTACGAGGCGGCCCGGCGGAGCGCGGCCTCGATCAGGTGACGCTGCGGGTCGAAGCCCGGGATCGGCAGGTCGGGCGGGAAGCGCTCGAAGGCCGCCTCGGGCGCGAGCGCGACCAGCTCCGCGGCGGCCAGCGGCGCGTGCGCGGCGATCGCCGCGACGACCGCGTGCAGCGGCGTCAGCTCGGGCCGCTCGACGTTCATCGAGATCTGGATCTCGCCGGCGCGCTCCAGCTCCAGCCCGATCGCGCGCAGCCCCGGCAGGCCCTCCGCCCCGCCCTCGCGGATCAGCGCGGCGATCTCCCGCGCGCGCTCGACGGTCGCGGGCGGCTGCAGCGTGACGTTGAAGGCGACCAGCGGCGGGCGCGCGGCGACGAGCGTCACGCCGGCGGTCGGGTGCGGCGCGCGCGGGCCGAAGTCGGTCGCCAGCTCGCCCGCCTCCAGCCGCCGCGCCAGTGCCGCGGGGCCGCCTCGGCGGACGAACGCGCGCGTGCGCCCCTCGGCCAGCAGGCCGTAGGCGATCACCGGGATCTGCTGGCGGGCGATCAGGTCGGCCGCCAGCAGCGCCTCGGCGCAGGCGGCGCCGCGATCCTGCGCGCGCAGGAAGACGACCGGCGCGACGTCGAGCGCGCCGACGTGCGGGTGGACGCCGTCGTTGGCGCGCAGGTCGATCCGCCGCGCCGCCTCCGCCGCGCCCGCCGCCAGCGCCGGTGCGAGCTGGCCGGGAGCGCCGGCGAGCGTCACGACCGAGCGGTTGTGGTCGGGGTCGCGGTGGACGTCGAGCAGCGCGACCCCGGCGCCGCCGCCGGCGAAGGCCGCCGCGATCGCGTCGATCGCAGCGTCGTCGCGGCCCTCGGAGACGTTCGGGACGGCGAGCAGCGTCGTCAGAGGATCCATCTGCCGTTGTCGAGCACGGTCGTGCCGCCGACGGTCAGCGTCGGCTCGAGCACGACGACGTCGAGGTGGATCGGGACCGAGATCGTGCCGCCGATCCCCATCGACGCGCCGAAGGCGACGTGGACGGTGCCGAGGATCTTCTCGTCCTCGAGGATGTTGCCGGTCAGCGTCGCGGCGTCGTTGGTGCCGACGCCCAGCTCGGCGATGTTGGTGCCGTCGGGGCCGTGCTTGCTGAGGCGCTCGAAGAACTCGGGGCCGACCGGGCCGTTGGCGGCGGTCAGGTGGCCGTCGGCGACGGTCAGGATCACCGGCTCCGGCGAGATCCCCATCGGCGCCAGCGAGGAGGCGACCAGCTCGCCGCTGCCGCTCAGCGGGGAGATGAAGCCCTCGCCGGCCGGCAGGTTGCCGAACGTGCCCGCGCGCGTCATCTCGCCGATGTCGGCCATCCCCTTGCGACCGCTCAGGTCGAGCGTCAGGTCCGAGCCGCGCGGACAGGAGACGTGCGCCTCGTCGGCGTTGGTGAGCAGCTCCGTGACGGCGAGCGTGCGCTCCTTCATCGTCGCGAAGTCGACGCCCATCACGCGGGCGATCATGTCGGCGGTCGCGCCCGGCAGCGTCGCGCCGCGCGAGCCGTTGTCGTTGGACGCCTTGCGCGCTCTCGTGTGCGAGATCGACTTCGTCGTCGGCGCCAGGTAGACGTCGCAGGCGAGCAGCGCGGAGGCGATCGGCGGCGGCGGCTCGGTGCCGTCGTTCTCGCGCTCGTCCATCAGCGCCAGCACCGCGTCGGCGCCGTAGCGGGCGGCCATGTCGCGCATCGCCTCCGCCAGCTCGCGCGATCTGGGGTCACCGATGACGAGCACGTTCTCGCCATGTCTGAGTGCGAGGGAGCGCTCCATCACGGTGATCAGCGCGCGTTCAAGATCGGGGCTCATGAGCGGCAAGCTAGCAGGGGTATGTTCATGCGCATGAGCACGACTGCTGCAGCATCCGGGACGTTCAAGATCGGCGGCGACCTCGAGGTGACGCGCCTCGGCTACGGCGCGATGCGGATCGTCGGCGAGGGGACGTGGGGCGAGCCGCGCGACCGCGACGAGGCGCTGCGGGTGCTGCGGCGGCTGCCGGAGCTGGGCGTCGACTTCGTCGACACGGCCGACTCCTACGGGCCGTTCATCTCCGAGGACCTGATCGCGGAGGCGCTGGCGCCCTACGACGCGGGCACGATCGTCGCGACCAAGGGCGGCTTCACGCGCCAGGGTCCGGGCGAGTGGATCCCGGTCGGGCGGCCGGCCTACCTGCGCCAGTGCGTGCAGCTGTCGCTGCGGCGGCTCGGCGTCGAGCGGATCGACCTCTACCAGCTCCACCGCATCGACTCCGAGGAGGACCAGGAGGCGCAGTTCGCGGAGCTGAAGAAGTTCCAGGACGAGGGGCTCGTGCGCCACCTCGGCCTCTCGCAGGTCAACGTCGAGGAGATCGAGGCGGCGCGCCGCCACTTCGACGTCGCGACCGTGCAGAACAGATTCAACCTCGCCGACCGCGAGTCCGAGGACGTGCTCGACTACTGCGAGCGCGAGGGGATCGGCTTCATCCCGTGGTTCCCGCTGGCGGCCGGCAAGCTCGCCGAGCCGGGCGGCGTCGCGGCCGAGATCGCCGCCGCGCACGACGCGACGACCGGCCAGGTCGCGCTCGCCTGGCTGCTCGCGCGCTCGCCGGTGATGCTGCCGATTCCGGGCACGAGCACCGTCTCGCACCTGGAGCAGAACGTCGCGGCGGCCGACCTCAGACTCAGTGACGAAGAGGTCGCGCGACTGACCGCCGCCGGCTGAGGCGGCGCACTGCACGGGCGCCGCCGGTAGGTTTGGCCGCATGGCCAGTCCTGCAGCGGGCGAGCGCCCGTACGACGTCATTCTGCTCGGCGCGACCGGCTTCACCGGCGCGCTGACCGCGGACTACCTCGCCCGCCGCGCCGCGACCGGCGCCGCGCCGGCGAGCAGCGGCGTGACCGACGGCGCCGCCCCGGGCGCGACCCGCTGGGCGCTTGCGGGCCGCAATCGCGACAAGCTCGCGGCGCTGGCGCAGCGGCTCGGGGTGGACGTGCCGCTGCTGCACGCCGACGTCGAGGACGCAGCGTCGCTGCGCGAGCTGGCCGAGTCGACGCGCGTCGTCGCCTCGACCGTCGGCCCCTACATCCGCTACGGCGAGCCGCTCGTCGCCGCCTGCGCCGCCGCCGGCACCGACTACGCCGACCTGACCGGCGAGCCGGAGTTCGTCGACCTGATGTACGTCAGACACCACGCGACCGCGCTGGCGAGCGGCGCGCGGCTGGTCCACTGCTGCGGCTTCGACTCGATCCCGCACGACCTCGGCGCGCTCTTCACCGTCCAGCAGCTGCCGGAGGGCGTCCCGCTGACGGTCAGAGCCTACGTGCGCGCCGGGGCGAGATTCTCCGGCGGCACGCTCGACTCGGCCCTCACCGCCTTCTCGCACATGCGCTCCTCCGCGCAGGTGGCGTCCGCGCGACGTGCTGCCGAAGGCCGGCCGGAAGGACGGCGCGTGCACGGCGAGCGGGGCCTCCCTGCGCACGTCGGCGGGAAGGTCGGCTGGGCGCTGCCGCTGCCGACGATCGACCCGCAGGTCGTGCTCCGCTCCGCCCGCGCGCTCGACCGCTACGGCCCCGACTTCACCTACGGCCACTACGCCGCGATGAAGCGGCTGCCGATGGCGATCGGCGCCGGCGTGGCGCTGCCGTCGCTGGTGCTCGCCGCGCAGCTGAAGCCGGTGCGCGACCAGCTGACCAAGCGGCTCGGCTCCGGCCAGGGCCCGAGCGACGCCACGCGCGCGCAGAGCTGGTTCAAGGTCCGCTTCGAGGGCGCGACCGGCGACGGCGCCACGCGCGTCGTGACCGAGGTCAGCGGCGGCGACCCCGGCTACACCGAGACGTCGAAGATGCTCGCCGAGTCGGCCCTCTGCCTCGCCCACGACGCGCTCCCCGAGCGCGCCGGCCAGCTGACGACGGCGGTCGCGATGGGCGACCCGCTGCGCGAGCGGCTGCAGGCGGCGGGGATCGGCTTCAGCGTGCTCGACGGCTGAGGCCGCGCCGGCGGGCGGCGTCAGGCGGCGAGCGCGGCTCTGCGCGCCGCCGCGGCGGCGGGGCGGGTCGGGCAGCCGGCGACGTGGTCGTTGACGAGGCCGCAGGCCTGCATCGCGGCGTAGGCGGTCGTCGGGCCGACGAAGCGGAAGCCGCGCCGTCTCAGCTCCTTCGCGAGCGCTCTCGACTCGTCCGTGATCGCCGGCAGGCCGCCGAGGCTGTCGGCGACCGGCGGCGCCTGCGCCGGTGCGAACGACCACACCAGCTCGGCCAGGTCGACCCCCTCCTCGCGCAGTCTGAGGACCGCGCGGGCGTTGGCGATCGCGGCCTCGATCTTGGCGCGGTTGCGGACGATGCCGGCGTCGGCCATCAGCCGCGCGACGTCGTCGTCGCCGAACGCCGCGACCCGCTTGGGGTCGAAGCCGGCGAAGGCGGCGCGGAAGCCCTCGCGCTTGCGCAGGATCGTGATCCAGGCGAGCCCGGACTGGAACGCCTCCAGGCAGATCCGCTCGAACATCGCCTGCTCGCCGCGGACCGGAAAGCCCCACTCGCTGTCGTGGTAGCGCTCGTAGAGCGGGTCGCCGTCGCCGAAGCAGCGCATCGGCCAATCCTCTCAGGCGCCGTCGATGGAACAATTGCCGGCGTGTCGGAGCAGGTGCCAGACGAGCTGGTCGAGCTGTGGGCGGAGCTGCGCCCCGAGCTGCTGCGCCAAGTCGCGACGCTGCGCGAGCTGGTGACGGCCTTCTCCGAGGGCGCCGTCGACGACGAGACGCGCGAGCAGGCCCGCTCGCTCGCCCACCAGCTCGCCGGCTCGCTCGGCAGCTTCGGCTTCGACGCCGCGGGCGCCGCGGCGCGCGCGCTGGAGCTGCGCTTCAAGCAGCGCGTGACGCCCGCCTCGGTGCCGCTGCTGGTGGCGCTGGCGACGGAGCTGGAGAACCGCGTCGGCACCGGCCCGCCGCCGCAGCCCGCCCCGCCGCGCGAGCCGGCCGTGCCCGCCCCGCCCGCGGCGCCGCCCGCCGACGCCGCCCCGCCCGACGCGCCCGCCGACGCCGTCGACGTCGCGCTCGTCGAGGACGACGAGCTGCTCGGCGAGCTGGCGCAGACGGCGCTGACCGCGCGCGGCTACAGCGTCCGCTGGATCGCCGACGGCGACGAGGCGGTGCGGCTGCTGGCCGGCGAGCGGCCGGCGCTGCGGGCGGCGCTCGTGCTGCTCGACTGGGAGCTGCCGTCGCGCAGCGGGATCGAGGTGCTGCGGGCGCTGCCGGACGACCTGCGCGTCGTGATGGTGACCGGTCACGGCGAGGCGGAGGCGGTCGCGCAGGCGCGCGAGCTGGGCGCCCGCGCCCACGTCGCCAAGCCGTGGACGGTCAGCGGCCTCGCCGCGGCCGTGCGCGAGCAGCTCGGCCGCTGAAACGCGCCCGCCGCGAGCAGCGCGGGCGACGACCGCCGCACCCGCCGCAGTCGCGCCGCGGGCTGAGCCGCCTCAGCCCTCGCCCGTGCGCAGCCGCGCCAGCTCGACCTGGGTGCGGCCGAAGACGTCGACCAGCTCGTCGACCCGCTCGGTCGCGTCGGCGACGTGGCCCGCTCTCGCCTCGTGCTCCAGCGACTCGCTCATGCGCGCCAGCCTCATCGCGCCGATCGAGGCGCTGGCGCTCTTGAGCGTGTGGGCGGCCCCGCGCAGCGCGTCGAGGTCGCCGTTCTCGACCGCCATCCGCAGCTGCGCCAGCAGCGCGGTGCCCTCCTCCTCGTGCAGGTCGATCAGCAGCTCCGCGAGCCCCTGGTCGCCGGCCGTCGCCGCTTCGAGCCTGCCGGCGTCCACGATCGGCACGTCCGCGACCGCGACGTCGGCGAGGTCACCCAGGCCGCGCGCCCGCTCGACCGGCGTGCCGGCGAGGATCCGCGCCATGTCGTCGCGCCCGACCGGCTTCGTCAGGAAGTCGTCCATCCCGGCCGCGATGCAGGCCTCGCGGTCCTCGGTGAAGGCGTTGGCGGTCATCGCGACGATCCGCGGCTGGCGCTCGGGCTCCAGCTCCATGCGGATCCGGCGCGTCGCCTCGAGGCCGTCGAGGTTCGGCATCTGCACGTCCATCAGCACGAGGTCGTACTCCTGGCGGTGGACAGCGGCGACCGCCTCGACGCCGTCGGCGGCGACGTCGACGCGGTGGCCGAACCGCTCCAGCGTCGCGATCGCGACCTGCTGGTTGACGAGGTTGTCCTCCGCCACGAGGATCCGCAGCGGCTGCGTCAGCGACGGTATCTGCGGCGGCGTCTCGGCGGCGGCCGGGCTCGGCGCCTCGCCGGCGACGGCGGTCGCGAGCGCGTTGCGCAGCGTCACCGGCTTGACCGGCTTGGAGAGCGTCGCGGCGAGACGGCCGCGCGCGATCGCCGGGTCGACGCCGCCGATCGACGACAGCAGCACGATCGGGAGCGTGTAGCCGGTCGCCTCCGCGAGCGCGTCGGCCAGTCTGATGCCGTCCATCTCCGGCATCGCCATGTCGAGGATCGCGACGTCGAACCAGTCGCCGGCCTGCACCAGCGCGATCGCGTCGGCCGGCCGCTCGTAGGAGACGGTCTCCATCCCCCAGCCGGTCAGCTGGGCCTCCAGCAGCTCGCGGTTGACGGCGTTGTCGTCGACGATCAGCGCGCGGCAGCCGGTCAGCAGCTCCGGCACGTCGGCGGACACCGGGTCGGGGCCTGGGACGCGCGGCAGCACCAGGTCGATCGCGAAGGTCGAGCCGATCCCGATCTCGCTCTCGACCGTCACGCGCCCGCCCATCGCCTCGACGAGCCGCTTGGAGATCGCGAGCCCGAGGCCGGTGCCGCCGTACTTGCGCGTGATCGAGGCGTCGACCTGCGTGAACGACTGGAACAGCGTCTGCAGCCTGTCGGGCGGGATCCCGATGCCGGTGTCGCGCACCTCCAGCCGCAGCCGCGCGCGCTCGGAGCCGGGCGTGCCGTCGCTGCCGATCTCGGTCAGCCGGCCGTGGATCGTGACCGAGCCGCGGTTGGTGAACTTGACCGCGTTGGAGAGGAAGTTGATGAGGATCTGGCGCAGCCGCGTCGAGTCGCCGACGAGGCGGGTCGAGCCGTCGGTCTCGAGCAGGTAGCCGAGGTCGATCTGCTTCGCCGCCGCCTGCGGCGCGAGCAGGTCGAGCGAGGACTCGATCACCTCGCGCAGCGCGAAGGCGTGGTCCTCCAGCTCCAGCTTGCCGGACTCGATCTTCGAGAAGTCGAGGATGTCGTTGATGATCGCCAGCAGCTGGTCGCCGCTCATGCGGATCGTCTCGACGTGCTTGCGCTGCTGCTCGTCGAGCGGGCTGTCGCGCAGCAGGCTGGTCATGCCGACGATCGCGTTCATCGGCGTGCGGATCTCGTGGCTCATCGTCGCGAGGAAGGCCGACTTCGCCTGCGCCGCCCGCTCGGCGGCGTCGCGCGCGGCCTCGACGGCCGCGCGTGCCGCAACCCTCTCGCCGATGTCGCGCACGACGCGGCTGATCATCAGCTCACCGCCGACCAGCGCCGCCGAGACCGTCACCTCGACCGGTATGCGCGTCCCGTCGACGTGCTCGGCGACGTCCTCGATGCGGGCGTGGAAGACGGCCGGGTCGCCGGTCTCCAGATACCGCTGGTGGGCGGCCTCGGTGTGCGCCCAGACCTTCGGCGGAACCCTCTCGCGCGGCGACGGCCGCCCGACGACCTCGTCGCGCGTGAGCCCGAGCAGCTCCTCCGCGCGCGGATTCCACTCCCGCACCGTGCCGTCGCCGTCCATCACGATCAGCGCGTCGAGCGACGACTCGATCACGACGCGGATCCGCTGCTCGCTGGAGGCGAGCTGCGAGGTCCGCTGCTCGACGCTGCGGCGCAGCCCGGCGTTGATGCGGCGCAGCGCGCGGCGGTTGCGCGCGACCGACGCGGCGAGCCCGCCGAACATCACGACGAAGAGCGCGATGATCGCGATCCGCAGCAGGTCGTCCCGGCTGCGGTCGTCGTCGATCTTCTCCTGCACGTAGCGGACGACCTGCGCGTTGCGTCTGCGCAGCGTGTCGATGCGACTGGCGGCGAGCGCGCGCTGCGGCGTGCTCGCGGTCGGCGCCAGCGCCGGCCCGAGGTCGCTGCGGAAGCTGGCGATCGCGGCCGCCAGGTCGGTCATCCAGAGGCGTATGTCGGGGTCGTGGACGCGGCCGATGTCGCTGCCGGTCGTCTGCCCGTCGCCGAGCGCGCCGCGGATGTACGCCTCGGCGTTGGCGACGCGCTCGTCGATCACGTTCGCGTTGCGCACCAGCGGTGCGCCGGCGGCGGCCTCGTGGATCGCGATGCTGGCGTTGGAGAGGTCGCGGCCGACGTGCTGGGCGACCAGCACGGCGCGCGTGTGGTCGCGCTCGGCCGCCAGCGTCGAGTTGAAGATCCAGAGCGTGAGCGCGAGCGCGGCGGCGCCGGCCAGCAGGATCAGCACGACGACGCGGTCGACGCCGGCGCTCGCGGGCGCGGACGGGGACGCCGCCGGCGTCACCGTTGCCAGCTCGGCCGTGGGCTCGCCGGTCACGGCCGGCCCGTCCGGCTCCGCGGCGCTCATGCCGCCTCCTCGGCGGCCGCCACGGCCGCCAGCAGTCTCTCGGGCGTGAACGGCTTGTGGACGTAGCCGTCGGCCGGCGGCAGCTCCTCGCGCGCGAGCCCGGAGACGAACACGACCGGCGGTGTCGCCGCGCCGTGGCGCCGCTTCAGCTCGGCGTGGACGGCGGCGCCGTCCATGTCCGGCAGGAGCGCGTCGAGCAGCACGACCGAGGGCGCCGGCTGCGCGCCGTCGCCGAGCCGCGCGAGCGCGTCGGCCGCGTTCGCGTATGCGTGCACCTCGCGCCCTGCGCGCGTGAGGATCGTCTCCACCAGCCGTCGTATGACGAGCGAGTCGTCGATCACGACGATCGGCTCTTGCGTGGTCACCCTGCCTCCACGTTCCTGGTCGTCTTGCCTGCCCGGCTCCACCGCCCGCACGGCGGCCGGCCCGTCTTGTTCTTCCCGTCTTGGCGGTTCACGTCAACTTCGGTGGGCCAACTCGGGAGCATCCGGCGCCGCGAACGGCCTGGAAACTCCATCGGCTGTCAGCGCACGCCGCTGGAGGCCGCGGGCGCGCCAGGTGACGTGTGACGGGCGATCAGGAGGTCTGGAGCAGCTGATCGGTCGGCGCCAGCTCGTCGCGCAGCGGAGTCGCGTCGCCGACCCAGTGCTCGAGCGCCATCCGGTTGAAGCTCGTCCCGTTCCAGGCGTTGGAGCCGGCGACCCGATCCGGCAGCGGGCCGTCGGACGCGAGCAGGACGGCGTTGCCCTGTCCGGGCCGCGCGTCGGCGCCGGGGGCGTTGACCATCCAGACGTTTCTGAACTGCTCCATCACCGTCGCGGTCTCGGCTCTCATCAGCTTCAGCTCGCCGCCGTCGATCACGTTCAGCGCGTAGAGGCCGCCCGGCTTCAGCACCCGCTTGACCTCGCCGATCCACTCGCGCGTCGCCAGGTGCCACGGGACCGCGTAGGTGCCGAAGGCGTCGCCGACGACGACGTCTGCGCTCGCGGTCGGCCGGTCGCGCATCGTCATGCGCGCGTCGCCGACGGTCACCTGCAGCTGCGGCGAGGTTCTGAGCCCGAGCCGTTCGCGGTCGAGGTCGACCAGCCGGCCGTCGACCTCCAGCACGTGCGCGTTGGACCCCGGGTGGGTCGCCAGCAGCCAGCGCGGCAGCGTGAAGCCGCCGCCGCCGACGAAGACGACGTCACGCGGAGCATCTCTGCTGGGCGCCTGCGCCGTGATCGCGTGGCCGATCCACTGCGTGTAGCCGTACTCGAGGTGGGCCGGGTTCTTCAGGTCGACGTAGGAGTGGTGGAGGTCGTCGAGGATCAGCTCGCGCGCGTTCGGGTTGTCGGCCGCGACGATCACCGAGGCGCAGTGATAGGTCGTCTCGGTGTCGCAGGGCGACTCGCGCGTGGCGCCGAAGAGCGCCAGCAGGACCGCCGCGGCCGCTGCTGCGACGGCCGCCGGCGCCCGCAGCGAACCGCCCGCGAGCCCGAGCGCGAGCCCACCGACGACGAGCAGCGCGCCGGTCGCCAGCACCGCGGCGCTGACCGGCATCAGCGGCACGAGCACGAAGCCGGTGCCGAACGTCCCGAGCAGCGCGCCAGCGGTCGCGAACGCCGACAGCCGCCCGACGATCGTGCCGGTCGTCAAGAGGTCGCGCACCTGCATCCGCGCGACGGTCGGCGAGATCGCGCTCAGCACCGCAGCGCTCGGCACGAGCGCCAGCAGCGTGATCCCGAGCGCTGCCGCATCCCCCTTCCCCCGCGCGCCGGGACCGAGCGCGCGCACGACGGGAACGGTCAGCAATGCCAGCAGACCGCCCCCGATCAATAGCCACACGAGCAGTTGCCGTGGCTCACGACGATCGGCCATCAGGCCGCCGGCGGCGGCGCCGATCGCGATCCCGGCGAGTGCCGCGCCGATGATCGAGGTGGTCGTCGAGAGCGTCAGCCCGACGTACGGCGCCAGCAGCCGGACGGCGAGGATCTCCAGCACCAGCACCGCGCCCGAGGCGACGAAGACGGTCGCCGCAGCGACCGTCGGGGCGAGTGCGGCAGGGGTCGGTTGAACGCCCTTGCGGGCAGTTGCGGCAGACATGGAGCAACGTTAATGAATTGGCGCGGTCGCTGCACGAATTGCCGGATCGGCGGACAATGGGCGGGCACGTCGCCTGCGGATCTGGGGCCCAGAACGACGAAGCGCCGGCCTTGCGGGCCGGCGCTTCGCTGCGATACCTGGGGGGAGACTCGAACTCCCGACCTCAGCATTATGAGTGCTGCGCTCTAACCAGCTGAGCTACCCAGGCGCGGGAGCGCGAAGGATAGCGAAGCGACCGGCAGGCGCGGAGTCCCGCCCGCCGCGGGCGTGATCAGGAGCGCGACGCGTCTCGCATGCGAGGCGAGCGTGTACGCGCCAGCTCCTGATCGCCCGATGAGTTCGGCCGGGACGCTTCGTCCTTGCACCCGACAGACGCCGCGCCATCACGGAGCGCGGCGGCAGACCTCCCGAAAGGACTCGCCCATGCGCCGCAAGGTGTTCGTCAACATGCCGGTCAAGGATCTCCAGGCCTCGATCGCCTTCTTCGCCGCGCTGGGCTGGGCGCACGAGCCGATGTTCACCGACGAGACCGCCTCCTGCATCGTGATCTCCGAGGAGATCTACGCGATGGTGATCACCGAGCCGCGCTTCCAGGAGTTCACCAACGGCACGGTCGCCGACGGGAAGGCCGTGACGGAGTTCATCACCGCGCTCTCGTGCGACTCGCGCGAGGAGGTCGACCAGCTCGCCGAGAGAGCGCTCTCCGCCGGCGCGTCCGACTGGAAGCCGACGATGGACCAGGGCCCGATGTACGGCCGCTCGTTCGCCGACCTCGACGGTCACGCGTGGGAGCTGATCTACATGGACATGAGCCAGATGCCGCCGGCGCCGCAGGAGAGCTGATCCGGCTTCCGATCGGACAGTTGGCGGAGCGACAGGCTCGCACCGGCCGGGCGGGGTCATAGGATGGCTCTCGTGTCTGGAACCTCACCCGCCGGTGCCGCGCTCGAGCTGGAGCTGGAGTCCCACCGCCGGGCGCTGACCGGTTACTGCTACCGCCTCCTCGGCTCCGGCTCGGAGGCCGAGGACGCGGTGCAGGAGACGATGGTCCGCGCCTGGCGCTCGGCCGACAGACTGCAGGCGCGCGGCGCACTCAAGTCGTGGCTGTACAGAATCGCCTCCAACGTCTGCTTCGACATCCTCGGCAGCGCGCAGCGGCGCGCGACGCCGATGGACCTCGGCCCCTCCTCGGGTGCCGACGCGGCGCTCGGCGCCGGACTGCCGGAGAGCGCCTGGGTGCAGCCGATCGCCGACGCGCGCGTGCTGCCCGAGCAGGCCGACCCGGCGGCGCTCGCCGAGCATCGCGAGACGCTGCGGCTGGCGTTCGTCGCCGCGCTCCAGCACCTGCCGCCGAAGCAGCGCGCGGTGCTGGTCCTGCGCGAGGTGCTGCGATGGCAGGCGAGCGAGGTCGCGGAGCTGCTCGACACGAGCGTCGCGTCGGTCAACAGCGCGCTGCAGCGGGCGCGCGCGACGATCGACCAGCTCGAGCTCGACCCGCTCGCGACGAGCGCCGACGCGGGCGCGGCCGCCGCCGGCGCGGCCGACGCCGAGCAGCAGGCGCTGCTGACCCGCTACGTCGCCGCGTTCGAGGCCTACGACATGAGCGCGCTCGTGCAGCTGCTGAGAGAGGACGCGGCCTTCTCGATGCCGCCGTTCCCGCTGTGGCTGACCGGGCCCGACGACATCACCCGCTTCATGACGACCACCGGCGCCCACTGCGAGGGCTCGAGACTGCTCGTCACGCAGGCCAACGGCGGGCCGGCCGTCGGCATCTACCACCCGACGCCCGAGGGTCCGTACGAGCCGTGGGCGATCGTCGTGGTCGAGACCGCGGGCGACCGCATCAGCGGCCTGCACCACTTCCTCTACCCCGCCCTGTTCGGGGAGTTCGGCCTGCCACCGAGGTTGGAAGCGAGCGCATGACGAGATTCCGCGGCTTCAGATCCCAAGCGTTCGCCTGGTTCGAGGAGCTCGCGGACCACAACGAGCGCGACTGGTTCCAGGCCAACAAGGCGACGTACGAGACGCAGGTGCGCGGCCCGCTCGAAAGCCTGCTGGAGCAGCGCGCCGAGCGCGACGGCGGCGTCGCCAAGCTCGCCCGCCAGAACCGCGACACGCGCTTCTCGCACGACAAGTCGCCGTACAAGACGCGCACGTACGGCGCGGTCGTCGAGCGGCCGGGCTCCAACGCCGGCCTCTACGCCGAGATCTCGGCCGACGGGCTCTTCGCCGGCGGGGGCTACTACGTGCTGCTCGGCGACCAGCTCGAGCGCTACCGCGCCGCCGTCTTGTCGGAGAAGAGCGGCCCGGCGCTGGTGGAAGCGGTCGCGCAGGTCGAGGCCGCGGGGGTCGAGGTCTTCGGCGAGACGCTCAAGCGCGCCCCGCGCGGGATCGACCCGCACCATCCGCGCGTCCGCCTGCTGCGCCACAAGATGCTGATCGCCGGCGACCGGTTGGCGCCGAAGGAGACCGGGATCACCGCCAAGGCCGGGCTGAGACACGTCGAGCGCGTCTGGGGCGCGCTGGAGCCGATGAACGCCTGGCTCGACAGACACGTTGGCGCAAGCAGAGAAGCGCCGCCCGGGCGGCCGGGACGCTGACGCGAGCGGCGCCCGCGCCGTCCGCTACGCTGATCTTTCTTCGATCTTCTTCGAACCAAGGCAGCGATGACCCCTCCGCTCTCCGTCCTCGACCTCGTCCCCGTGATGGCCGGCTCGACGCCGCGCGAGGCGCTGCTGCACAGCGCCGACCTCGCCCGCCACGCGGAGCGGCTCGGCTACACCCGCTACTGGGTCGCCGAGCACCACAACATGACTGGGATCGCCAGCGCCGCGACCTCGGTCGTGATCGGCCATCTCGCCGCCGCGACCGAGACGATCCGCGTCGGCTCCGGCGGGATCATGCTGCCCAACCACTCGCCGCTCGTGATCGCCGAGCAGTTCGGCACGCTCGACGCGCTCTTCCCCGGCCGCATCGACCTCGGCCTCGGCCGCGCTCCCGGCACCGACCAGACGACCGTGCGCGCGCTGCGGCGCGAGGTGACCGCTGCCGCCGCCTTCCCGCAGGACGTCAAGGAGCTGCAGGCGCTGCTCGGCCCGCTGCAGCCCGGCCAGCGGATCCAGGCTTTCCCCGGCACCGGCAGCGAGGTGCCGCTGTGGATCCTCGGCTCCTCCACCTTCGGCGCCCAGCTGGCGGCGATGCTCGGCCTCCCCTACGCCTTCGCCTCGCACTTCGCGCCGACCGAGCTGCACGCGGCGCTCGACACCTACCGCGGCACCTTCCAGCCCTCCGACCAGCTCGCGAAGCCCTACGCGATGGTCGGCCTCAACGTCGTCGCGGCCGACAGCGACGCGGAGGCGCGGCGGCTGTTCACGACAGTCCAGCAGGGCTTCACGAACCTCTTCCGCGGCCGGCCCGGCCCGTACCAGCCGCCGATCGACGACATCGAGGCGTACTGGAGCCCGCTGGAGAAGGCGCAGGCGTCGCGGATGCTCGCGTACTCGATCGTCGGCGGGCCGGAGACGGTGCGCGAGGGGCTGGAGCGGGTCGTCGAGGAGACCGGCGCCGACGAGCTGATGGTCGTCTCCGCGATCCACGACCAGCAGGCGCGGCAGCGCTCCTACGAGCTGCTCGCGGAGGCCGCCGGCGGGCTGACGCCGGACCGACAGGCGGCTGGGGTCGGCCCCGGCCGGTAGCGTGTCGCGCTCGACATGAGCGCGCCCCCGATTCCCAAGCTGCCCGACGGACCCGGCCACCGCGAGCGCCTGATCGCGGGGCTGGCGGCGTCGATCACCGAGCGCGGCTACCGCGCGACGACGATCACCGACGTCGTCCGCCACGCGCGCACCTCGCGCCGCTCCTTCTACGAGCAGTTCGAGGATCGCGACGCCTGCTTCCTGGCGCTGTTCGACGCGCTCGGGGACGTGCTGATCGAGCACGTGCTGCGCACCGTCGACCCGGGCGCGCCGTGGGAGCGGCAGGTCGAGGTCGCGCTCGCCGCCTATCTCGACGCGATTGCCGCCGAGCCGCAGCTGACGGTCAGCTTCATCCGCGAGATCCCCGGCCTCGGGGACGTCGGCAGCGCCAGACAGCGGGCCGCGCTGGAGGCGTTCGCGAAGCTCGTGATGAGGCTCGTCGACACCGACGAGATGCGCCGCTCGGGCGTGCCGCCGGTCGCGCACGACACGGCCCTGATGCTCGTCGGCGGCCTCAGAGAGCTGGTCGCCTACGTGGTCGAGAGCGGCGGGACGCCGGCGGCGCTGAAGGGGACCGCCGCCGAGGTCTTCAAGAGCGTCTTGAACGGTCCGCGTTAGCGCGCCGCGCGCGAGCGGGAATCACGCGTCCCGGCTGCGGGCCTCTACGGATTGCGGCGCGGACGGCAGCACCTAGCATCGGCGCCATGCCGACCACCGCCCGCGCCACCACGCTCGCAGCCGCCCTCGTCGGCGTCTACGTCCTCGCCGTCCGGCCGCGCATGCTGCGCTGGGGCGCGACCGCCGAGGAGCTGGAGCGGCCGTTCCCGGGTGCCGACCTGATCCCCGGCGGCGTGCGCAGCGCGACGATGGCGGTGACGCTCGACGCACCGCCGGCGGACGTGTGGCCGTGGCTGACGCAGATGGGCGTCGATCGCGCCGGCTGGTACAGCTGGGACCGGCTGGACGACTTCGGCCGCCGCAGCGCCGAGCGGCTGCACCCGGAGTGGCAGCAGATCGCGGTCGGCGACCGCCTGCTCGCGAAGCCGGACGGCAGCGAGTGGTGGGAGGTCGCGGCGCTGGAGCCGGAGCGCTTCCTCGGGCTGCGGATGGCGCTCGACCTGCGCGGGCGCCCGTTCGACACGACGACGCCGGCGCGCCCGCGCCGCTTCACCGACTCGCTGTGGGGCTTCCAACTGCACGCGCTGCCGGGCGACCGCACCCGCCTCGTCGTCAGCGGCTACTGGGCACTGCGGCCGCGACTGCTGCGTCCCCTGATGAGCGTCGCCTTCCTCGAGCCGTCGCACTGGGTGATGCAGACGCGCCAGTTCGCGAACCTGCGGCGGCGCGTGGAGCGCGCCGGCTAGAGCGGCGCGCGGCGCTCGAACCAGGGGCGCGCCTCCTCCAGCTGCGCCGCCAGCCGCACCAGCATCCCCTCCCCGCCGAGCGGCGCGACGAACTGCGCGCCGAGCGGCAGGCCGTCGGGCGTCCAGTGCAACGGGACGCTCATCGCCGGGCGGCCGGTCAGGTTCGCCAGCTGCGTGAACGGGACCCAGCCGAGGTTGTCGTCGATCATTCTGTCGACGATCCCGAGCTTCGCGAGCACGCCGGCCGTTCTCGTCTTCAAGAGCGTCGCCGCGAGCGGTCTGAGCGCCTTCGGCGTGTCGAAGGCGCCGACCTTCGGCGGCGGCTCGGCGAGCGTCGGCGTCAGCAGCAGGTCGTATCGCTGGTGGAATCTCGCCAGCGCGGCGACATGCTCGTGGCGTCGCTCCAGCGCCGCGCAGTGCTCGACGCCGGAGACCTTGCGGCCGAGCGCGGCCATGATCAGCGTGTCCTGCTCGAAGCCGTCGTCGCCGGCGCCGGTGAGGCGCTTGACCTCCTCGACCTCCCAGGCGACGTAGACGAACCACAGCGTCAGGAAGTCGCGCGCGAGCGCGGCGTCGTCGTACGGCGTCGCGACCGGCTCGACGTCGTGGCCGAGCGACTCCAGCAGCTTCGCCGCGTCCTGCACCGCCGCGACCGCCTGCGGGTGCGGATGCGGGTTGATCGCCGAGCTGGAGACGACGCCGACCTTCAGCCGGCCGGGCTCGCGGCCGACCTCCTCCAGCAGCGGGCGCTCGGTGCGGGCGGGCGCGTAGGCGGCGGTTGCGTCGGCGCCGGCGAGCAGGTCGAGCATCGCGGCCGAGTCGCGCACGCTGCGCGAGATCACGCCGTCGGTCGCGGCACCGTGCAGCGGCTCGGTCGCGCGCGGGCCGTTGGGGACGAGGCCGCGACCGGCCTTGAGGCCGAACAGCCCGCAGCAGGCGGCGGGAATCCGGATCGAGCCGCCGCCGTCGCTGGCGCCGGCGACCGGCAGGATCCCGGCCGCGACCGCCGCCGCGGCGCCGCCGGAGGAGCCGCCGGGCGTGCGGCTCGGATCCCACGGGTTGCGCGCGGGGCCGTACAGCTCCGATTCGGTGATCCCTTTCGCGCCGAACTCCGGCGTGTTGGTCTTGCCGAAGATCACGAGGCCGGCTCTCAGCCAGCGCTCCGTGACGGTCGCGTGCTCGACCGCGGGCGTCCACGCGAGCGCGCGGCAGCCGGAGGCCGAGGCGATCCCGGCGTACTCCTGGCCGAGGTCCTTCAGCAGGAAGGGGACGCCGGCGAAGGGGCCGTCGAGCGGGCCGGCGGCGCGCTCCTCGGCGATCCCGTCCATCCAGCGCACGACCGCGTTGATGCGCGGGTTGACCTCACGGGCGCGGACACGGGCGGTCTCCAGCAGCTCCGCCGGCGTCGTCTCTCTCGCCGCGACGAGTGCGGCGAGCGCGAGCCCGTCGCGGGCGGCGTAGTCGCTCTGGTGCATGCTCGTCATCCTCTCGCACCGGGCCTCCGCGCGGGCCGCTTCGGCCCCATTCTGTCCGATCGATCTGCCGTGACGTACAATGGTCGGATGCCCGCGCCTTCCAAGAGCCGTCGTCGCAAGCCGACGGCCGACGCATCACGCAAGCGCCGCAGCGTCCACAAGGACGTCGCCGCGGCGATCGACTACCGCAATCCGGACAGCCTCAGACAGTTCCTGACCGAGCGCGGCAAGATCAAGGGCCGTCGCATGACGGGTCTCTCGCGTCGCGACCAGTCGCTGCTCGCCAGAGCGGTCAAGCGCGCTCGCGAGCTGGCGCTGCTCCCCTACGTCGCGCCGCCCGGCGCCGGCGAGCGCAGCGAGCGCCGCGGCCGCGGCCCGCGCTGAGCCTGAGCCGCAGGCAGTCTGCAGCAGCGGAGCGGCGGGCGTGACGAACGCTGCGCTCGCCGCCTCCTTCGCCGCCGCCCGCGACGACGCGTCGCTGGCGATCCTGGAGGGCTTCCACACGTTGAAGCACGCCCTCCGCTTCGGCGCCTCCGTCACGCATGCCGTGACCTCCGATCCGGCGACGCTGGCCGAGCTGACCGACGCGCTCGCACCCGACGTCGGCGCTGCGATGGCGCGTCTCGTCACGCCGATGACG
Source organism: Conexibacter sp. CPCC 205762 (assembly GCF_030646155.1). Lineage (GTDB taxonomy): Bacteria > Actinomycetota > Thermoleophilia > Solirubrobacterales > Solirubrobacteraceae > Conexibacter. The sequence continues at coordinate 256,633 of NZ_JAUTDN010000001.1, read as the reverse complement.
CCCGCGGAGCTGCGCGCGCTCGGCTTCCCCCGCCCGCCCCACACCGGGATCGTCGCGATCGCGCGGCGGCCAGCGTTCTCGCTGCCCTCCCTCCTGCAGGGGGAGGATGCGCCCGTGGTGCTGCTGGAGGATCCGCGCCATCTCGGCAACGTCGGAGCGGTCGTGCGGGTCGCGGCGGCTGCGGGGGCGGCGGGCGTGGTGACGACGGGCGCGCGAGATCCGTGGGATCCGGCGGCGCTGCGGGGAGCGGCCGGGCTGCACTTCGCGCTGCCGGTCGGGCGTGTCGGGGACGGCGTCGCGGCCGGCGGGCGCGACGCCGTCGTCTTCGACCCGTCGCCGCGGCCGCTCGTCGCGCTCGACCCGGAGGGGGAGCCGCTCGGGTCGGCGCCGCTGCCGGCCGGGGCGGTGCTCGCGTTCGGGACCGAGCGGCACGGGCTCAGCGACGCGCTGCTGGCGCGAGCCGATATGCGCGTGCGGATCCCGATGCGCGACGGCGTCTCCAGCCTCAACCTCGCGACCGCCGTCGCGGCGGTGCTCTACACCAGCTCGCCGACGACCTTGCGCAGCAGCTCGTAGAGATCGCGCCGGCTCGGCGTGCCGCCGGTCACGAGCGCGTTGACGATCACGCCGTCGACGACGATCGCCAGCTCGCGCGCGGTCTCCTCGTCGACGTGCTGGCTGAGCACGATCGCGAGCATGTCGCACCAGGCGCGCGCGACCGGATGCAGCGCCGGGCGTCGCAGGCCGGTCAGGTACAGCTCGTACTCGGCCTGAACGCGCTCGCGGCCGTCGGTGAGCCCGGCCTCGATCAGGTCGCAGAGGGCATCGGCGAGGTCGGCGCCGTCGGCTATCGCGTCCGACCAGGCGACCAGCATCTCGGCGTAGGCGGCGACCGCCTGCTCCATCGCCGCCACGAGCAGGTCGTCGAGCCCGCTGAAGTGGTAGGTCGTCGAGCCGAGCGGCACCTCCGCGATCGCCGCGACGTTGCGGTGCGAGACGGCGCCGACGCCCTGCTCCAGCGCGACCCGCAGTGCCGCGGTCGCGATCCTGTCGCGGCGGCCGGGGTCGTTGGGCCCGCGCGGTCTGCGTCTCGGGCCGTCGGGAGTCGCGGCGCGGGCCGCACGCGCCCGCTCCAGCCGTCTCGCGCGCGCCGCGCTCGTCGGCGACGCGTCGTCCGCCAGGGCGGCGTCTCCGGCTGCGCGTCTGGCTCTGCCTCTCGCGCTGCGCGCGGCGGGGTCGGCTCTGGCGCTGCGCTTCGCGGGCTTTCTCGGCGGCGATGCGGCGGGTTCGTCTCTCGATCCGGCCATGGCCGCGAACTGTACTGGCGTACCTACCGGGCTGTCAGCGCGGCGGCGCGCCAGACTGCCGCCGCGACCTCGTCGACCGGCGCGGCGCCGTCGAGCGGCAGCAGCGGACCGTCGACCGCGCCGTCGCCGATCAGCTCGCGGTAGGCGCGGTCGATCGCGACCAGCTGCTCGCGCGTCTCGAACAGCTCCGGCTCGCCCCCGCGCGCCGCGATCCGCTCCAGCGCCAGCTGCGGGTCGACGACGAGGAAGAGCGTCAGGTCCGGGGCGAGCGCGTGGCGGTTGATCGCCGTCAGCCAGTCGGCCGTGACTGCGCCGCCGCGGTTGTAGGCCAGCGACGACAGCACGTAGCGATCGCTGACGACCCAGTGTCCGGCGGCGAGCGCGGCCTCGATCCCCGTCCGCGGGTTGTGGACGTGATCGGCGCGGTCGGCGGCGAAGGCGAGCGCGAGCGTGACCGGATCGAGCGGCGCGCGGCCGCTCAGCGCCTCGCGCAGCAGCCTGCCGAGCGGGCCGTCGGTCGGCTCGCGCGTCAGCTCGACCGCGACGCCGAGCCGCTCGCGCAGCGCGTCGGCGAGCAGCGCCGCCTGCGTCGTCGTGCCGGCTCCGTCGATCCCCTCCAGGACGATGAACCGCCCGCGCTCGTCTGACATGGCGGGAGCCTATCCGCGCGGCGGCGGACGAGCACGCGCCGCGCGCGCAACCCGGGGACGTCGCGACGGGCTCGTGCGAGCAAGCGCGACTGGCTGTCTGGCCAATGTGGAACGCTTAGCGCGATGACGACGGTCGCCAATCCGCTGCAGCGCGTCGACGGGGTGCCCGAGTCCCTGCTCGGCGACGCGCTCGCCACCCGCCTGCCCGACAGCTCCGCCCCCGCGCCGTGGGAGACCCGCGTGCAGGCGGTGCTGTGGTTCCATCGCGCCGCGCCCGGCGCCGCCGCGCAGCTGCCGGACCGTCTGCAAGGCGAGCGCACGCTGCCGCTGACGATCGGCGCCTTCATCCGCTACCTCGACACGCCCGTCGGCCCCTACAGCGAGGTGCTCGCCTCGCCGCTGCTGCTGGCGCGCGCCCCGCTGCCGGCGGCGGTCGTGCCGTTCATCGCGGTCGACTCGCTCGCCTCGATCCACGGCGGCCGCGCCAACTGGGCGCTGCCGAAGACGCTCGCCGCGTTCGAGTGGTCCGACCCGCCCGAGCGGCTCGGCCGGCACGTCTTCCGCGTCCGCGGCGAGAGCACCCACGGCCCGACCGCCTGGGAGGTCAGCGCGACCGTGACGCCGCGGCGGCGCGGGCTGCCGGTCCGCTTCCCGCTGCGCGACATCCAGCTGACGCCCGACGGCCGCGAGCTGGACATCCCGATGGGCGTGCGCGGGCGGCTCCAGCTCGCGACGATCGACTTCGCCAGCCGCGGGCCGTCGCTGCCGAGCTGGCTGCTGTCCGGGCGCCACCTGGCGGTCGTGCTGCCGGACGCGCGGATGTCCTTCGGCGCCCCGCGCAGATGAGCCGCGCCGCCGAGACGGCCGAGCAGCGTGCCGCGCTCGCGGAGCTGGAGCGCACGCCGCTCCCGCTCCCGCCCGGCCTCGAGGTCACCTGGCTCGGTGTCTCCGGCTACCGCCTGACCTACGAGGGCGCCTCGCTCTTCATCGACCCGTACGTCTCGCGTGTCAGCCTGCGCGAGCTGCTGCTGCGCAAGGTCGCGCTCCCGCGCCGGGAGCTGGTCGAGCGCCACCTGCAGCCGGGCGACGGCGGCAGCGCGAAGGTCGTCGGCGTGCTCGTCGGCCACACGCATTTCGACCACGCGGTCGACGCCCCGGCGATCTGCGCCCGCCACGACGCGCCCGCCTACGGCTCCGACTCGCTCGGCGCGCTGATGCGGCTGCACGGCCTCGGCCGGCTCGCCGTCGAGGTCGAGCACTACCGCCGCTACGAACTGGGGCCGTTCGTCGTCTCCTTCACCCCCAGCCGTCATTCGAGACTGCTGTTCGGCCGCAAGGTGCCGATGGACGGTCCGCTCACCTGCGAGGCGCTCGACGGGCTGCGCTGCGGCGCCTACCGCTGCGGCGCCGTCTACGGGATCCGGATCGAGGTCGGCGGCAGCTCGCTCTACCACCAGGGCAGCGCCGACCTCGACGACGCAGCGCTGAGACGCGAGCCGGTCGACCTCTTCCTGGCCGGCGTCGCCGGCCGCAGCGTGACGCCCCGCTACTGGGAGCGCGTGCTGCCGCGCCTGGACCCGCAGGTCGTCGTGCCGACCCACTACGACGACTTCTTCCGCCCGCTCGGGAGCGAGCTGGCGTTCACCGCGAAGGTGAAGCTCGGCGAGGTTCCGCGCGAGATCGCCGCGGTCAGCCGCGATGCGGCTGTGGCTGCACTGCCGCGGGCCGATCGGGCGCGCTGACGCGCCGCCGCTCCAGCGCCCACAGGCCGAGCGCGACGACCGTCGTGCCGACGCCGACGCCGCTGATCAGCCCCCAGCCGCCGACGTCCCAGAGCGCCGAGGCGAGCGCGGAGCCGACCGCGGCGGCGGTGAAGTTGCCGGTCATGTAAGCGGTCGTGAGGCGGCTGCGGGCGTCGGGCCGCAGCGAGTAGATCACCGACTGGTTGGTGATGTGCTGGCCCTGCACGCCCGCGTCGAGGATCAGCAGGCCGGCGATCAGCGCGATCACGGAGCTGCCGCCGAGGTCGGCGAGCAGCCAGCCGACGAGCACCGCCGCCCAGAAGCAGCCGGTCGCGGCGCGCGCGAGACCGCGGTCGGCGAGCCGCCCGGCGCCCTGCGCTGCGAAGGCGCCGACGAGCCCGGCGAGGCCGAAGAGGCCGATCGTGCCGTCGGAGTAGTGGTACGGCGCGCCGCTGAGCAGGAAGGTGAGCGCCGTCCACAGCAGCGTGAAGGTGAGCATGCCGAGCATCCCGTACGCCATCCGCAGGCGCAGCAGCGGCTCGCTGCGCACGAGCGTGCCGACCGAGCGCAGCACCTGCCCGTAGCTGCTCTGCGTGCGCGGGCCGAGGACCGGCAGCGCGCGCTGCAGCGCGAACGCGAGCGCGACCATCAGCACGGCGGCGAGCACGTAGATCGCGCGCCAGCCGGCCAGCTCGGCGACGAACCCGGAGACGGTGCGGGCGAGCAGGATGCCGATCAGCAGCCCGCTCATGATCGTGCCGACGACCTTGCCGCGCTCGTCGTCGGCGGCGAGGTCGCCGGCGAGCGGGATCAGCACCTGCGCGACGACCGAGGTCAGCCCGACGACGGCGATCGCGAGCGCCAGCGGGCCGATCGACGGCGCCAGCGCGCAGCCGGCGAGCGCGACCGCGCACAGCAGCAGCAGGCGCACGACGAGCGTGCGGCGCTCGACGAGGTCGCCGAGCGGGACGAGCAGCAGCAGGCCGGCCGCGTAGCCGACCTGCGAGAAGGTGACGACGAGCCCCGCGACGCCGCTGGAGGTGCCGAGCTTGCTCGCGATCGTGTCGAGCAGCGGCTGGGCGTAGTAGAGGTTGGCGACGGCGATGCCGCAGGCGAGCGCGAGCAGCAGCACGAGCCGCGGGTGGAGGTGCCGGTTCGTCACAGATCTAACTTACTCGCGCCCTCAAGGGCGGCACTGTGCGCAGCGGCACACGCATCGCAGGGCACGGCGCGGCGTGCGCCCGCCGCGCAAATCGATGATGAGGTTTGTGCAGCATTAGCGATTCTCCCTCAAAGCATGAGTTCGACAATCAAATAATTTGGCGCATGGACACCCATAATCCGGTAATCCGCGTGCCATCGTCTGCCGATGTGAAGGCAGGGCGGAACCGGCGGGCAGGCCGGGCTCCGTCATCGCAGGGGTACAGACGACTAGGGAGAACTTCATGTCACGGAGGTACGCGGTTCGCGTCGCGCTGGTCGCGCTCGCGCTTCTCGCCGCACACACCTGGACGGCCTCGGCCGCCCAGGTGACGATTCAACCGTCGCCAGCGGAAGCACGCACCTTCGCGACGACCAACGGTGGCTGGTCGAGCGCCGTCGACTACAACGGGCTCGTCTGCATACCGGGCGTGACCTGCCCGTCCGCCAACCCGACCTACCAGTCGACCGGCGGCGCCGGCGGCGCGGGCGACGGCTACCTGCGCGACAGCTTCGGCACGCTGCTCGGCGTCCTCTCCACCACGACGATCAACTGGACCTCGCCGTCGTTCGTCGCCACCACGACGGACACCGGCACGCTGTCGGTCGACGTGCGTCCGCAGATCGCCTCGCTGCTCGCGATCGGCTCGGTCAGACTCGACATGACGCTCGTCGACGTCGCCGACGGCACCAGAACGAGAGCGATCGCGTCCGTCCCGCTGACGGCCGCCTCCTCCAGCTTCAGCACCGTCCAGGCGACGATCCCGCCCGGGACGATCGTCAACGGCCGCACCTACAGAATCCAGCTCGGCGTCGCGCTCTCGACCGCCGTCTCGGCCGTCACCTCCGGCAACGTCGACCTCGACAACGTCGTCTTGAGACTGGTCGACCTCGAGCCGCCGACCGGCCTCACCGCGAACTTCCCCGGCACCGGCGCGCCCCGCATCGAGGGCGCCGTCGACCCGGCCGGGCAGCTGACCTCGGTCACCGTCGACTACGGCCTCACCGCCTCCTACGGCACGACCACGACGCCGGTCACCGTCAACGGCACCGGCTCGCAGCCCTTCACCGTCCCGCTCGCCGGTCTGACCGCGGGCTCGACGTACCACTACCGCGTCACGGCCCAGAACGCCGACGGCACGGTCCAGACCAACGACGCGACCTTCGTCGCGCCGGCCGCGCCCAGCAACGCGCCGCCGACGGTCACCGGCGCCGGCAACAGCCGCAACCGCACCGTCACGTTCGACCGCGCCGGCGACGTCACCGACGCGAGAGTCGAGATCCTCGACGCGACCGGCACGACCGTCCTCGACGCCGTCGACGACACGGCCAGAACCGGCTCGGTCGCGATCGTGCTGCCCGACGCCGACGGCACCTACCAGGTCCGCGTCGTGCGCACGAACACCAACGGCGTCACCTCGACCAGCTCGACCGTCCCGGCCGTGCTCGACCGCGTCGCGCCCGCGACCGGCGCCGTCGACCTGAGAGTGACGCCGGCCGTCTCCTCCTCCACGCAGCGCAACGTCAGCTTCGTCGTGCCTGGCGACGTCGTCGCCGCCACCGCGCAGGTGATCGACAGCGGCGGCAGAGACGTCGGCGCGCCGGTCGCGGCGCTCGGCGGCACCGCCGTCGTCCAGCTCGGCGTGGCCGAGGGCGACTATCGCGTGCGGCTGACGCTGACTGACGCCGCCGGCAACGCCGCGACCGTCCTCAGCGACCCGGTCACGCTCGACACGACCGCGCCGAGCGCGGGCGGCGCGCCGACCGTCACGGGCGCCGGCAACAGCCGCGACCGCAGCGTCACGTTCGACCGCGACCTGACGACCGTCACCGCGACGATCGAGGCGCTCGACAGAACCGGCACCGTCGTCGCGACCTCGACCGTGCTGCTCGGCAACAACGGCACGATCACGCTGCCGGACGCCGACGGCGCCTACACGATCCGCGTCAGACAGGCCGACCTCGCCGGCAACAGCGCGGTCAGCGCCGGCACGCCGGTGACGCTCGACCGCGTCCCGCCGAGCGCAGGCCCGGCGCCGACAGTCACCGGCCCCTCGACCAGCCGCGACCGCGAGGTCTCGTTCCAGCGCGATCCGGAGACGACCAGCGCCGTGATCGAGGTGCTCGACGCCGGCAACGCCGTGATCGACACCGTGACGGTGCCGTCAGGCTCCTCCGGCTCGATCAGACTGCCCGACACGGACGGCGGATACAGCGTGCGCGTCAGACAGACCGACGCCGCGACCAACAGCGCGACCTCCCCGGCCGCGAGCATCGTGCTCGACCGCGTCGCGCCCGATCCGGGCCCTGCGCCGACCGTCACGGGCGCCGGCAACGACCGCGACCGCACGGTCGACTTCACGCGCGACCCGAGCGCGTCGACCGTCGCGATCGAGGTGCTCGACAGAAGCGGCAGAGTGATCGACACCGTCACGGTCCCGACCGGCTCCACCGGCTCGATCAGACTGCCGGACGCCGACGGCACGTACAGCATCCGCGTCAGACAGACCGACGACGCCGGCAACAGCGCCACCTCGCCGGCGACGAGCGTCACGCTCGACCGCGTCGCGCCTGACGCCGGCCCCGCGCCGACCGTCACCGGCGCCGGCAACAGCCGCGACCGCACCGTCTCGTTCACGCGTGACCCGAGCGCGACCGACGTGTCGGTCGAGCTGCTCGACAGAGATGGCAGAGTGATCGACACGGTGCCGGTTCCGTCCGGCTCCAGCGCCGCGATCAGACTGCCCGACGCCGACGGCGACTACTCCGTCCAGGTGAGACAGAGCGACGCCGCCGGCAACAGCGCGACGACGCCGGCGACGGCGATCTCGCTCGACCGCGCCGCCCCCGACGCCGGCCCCGCGCCGACCGTCAGAGGCGCCGACAACGCGCGCGACCGCACGGTCGACTTCACGCGCGACCCGAGCGCCACCAGAGTCACGATCCAGGTGCTCGACAGAGGCGGCAGCGTCGTCGCATCCGCACCGGTCGCGACCGGCTCGACCGGCACGGTGACGCTGCCGGACCTCGACGGCGACTACACGATCCGCGTCGAGCAGGCCGACGACGCCGGCAACGTCGCCGACTCGCCGGCGACCCCGGTGACGCTCGACCGCGCCGCGCCCGATCCGGGCCCGGCGCCGACGGTGACCGGCAGCGTGACCTCGCGTGACCGCGACGTCAGCTTCACCCGCGCCCCGGACGCCGCCAGCGTGCAGGTCGAGGTGCTCGACCAGAACAGAAGAGTCGTCGCGACCGTGGCCGTCCCGGCCGGCGGCAGCGCGAGAGTGACGCTGCCGGACGTCGACGGCGACTACACGATCCAGGTCAGACAGACCGACGCCGCCGGCAACAGCGCGACGACGCCCGGCACCGGCGCGACGCTCGACCGCGGCGCCCCGGTGCCCGGCCCGGCGCCGACCGTGACCGGCGCCGGCAACAGCCGTGAGCGGACGGTCTCGTTCACGCGCGACCCGGAGACGACGACCGCGACGATCCTCGTCTACGACAGAGGCGGGAACCTCGTCGCGAGCGTGCCGGTCGCCGGCAGCAGCGCGGGCATCACGCTCCCGGCCCTCGACGGTGACTACACCGTCCAGGTGCGGCAGGAGAACAGAAACGGGATCGCCTCGCTGACGCCGGCGACGACCGTCACGCTCGACACCGTCGCCCCCGACGCCGGCCCCGCGCCGACCGTCACCGGCGACAACCCGGACGCGCTGACGGTCACGTTCAGACGCGCCCCGGACGCGGCGACCGCCGTGATCGAGGTGCTCGACGGGAACGGCAACGTCGTCCTCAGAGTCCCGGTCGCCAGCGGCGGCACGGCGACGGTCGACATGCCCGACACGCCGGGCGACTACAGCATCCGCGTCGTGCAGACCGACGCGTCCGGCAACAGCGCCACGACGCCGTCGACCCCGTACACGCGCAGAGCGCCGGTCGTCAACCCGCCCGACGAGCCCAGAAACCCGACCAATCCCACGAACCCCACGAATCCGACCAACCCCGGCGGCGGTGACGGCGCCCTGCCGATCACCGATCCAGGCCAGTTCGGCACGGTCCTGCAGCAGTGCTTCGGCGGCGACGTCGTGCTCACCGACGTGACGCTCCGCGGCACGCGCGTGACGGTCGCCGGCCTGACCCGCTTCGCGCCGGGGACGACGGTCACGATCGTCGACCTCTCCGGCAAGAGAGTCGGCAGCGCGAGAAGCAGCTCGAAGGGCGCCTTCCGCGTCGTCGTGACGGCCCCGAGAACGGCGAGAGCCCGCCTCGCGGCCGGCTACCGCGCGGTCGTCGGCACGAAGCGCTCGCCGGTCGTGCGGCTGCGTCGCGCCAACGTCGTCACCGGCGTGAGCGTGCGCGGCACGACCGTCACCATCAGCGGCCGCGTCGACCTGACGCGGCTCGGCAGAGTGACGCGGATCCGCGCCTACGGCGGCGCGGGCGCAGCGGCCTGCCGCAGATCGCCGCTGCTGAGAACGACCGGCAAGACGCTCGTCAACCGCCGCACCGGCGCCTACACGCTGCACGTGAGAGCGCCGTCGGGCAGCGGCAAGCTGGTCGTGCGGACGCGGGTCTTCGGCTCGCGGATCGCCAGCCGCAGCTCGTTCATCGTGCACTGACCCACCGCACCAAGCTCCCGTCCCGCCGGCCTTCTCTCCTCCGGGCCGGCGGGACGGCGCATGCCCTGGCGCTGACGGGAGGCAGCGCCACGGCAACCATCCCCCGGCTGCGGCCGCCCTGCTTCTTCTTCAGCGGCGGCCGCAGCCGGCGGCATGGTCCAACGCCCGGCAGACCTCGATCATCTTCGTCGCCGAGAGGTGGGCTATCGGGCGTTCGAGCGAATCGCGCTCGACGGTGAAGAGGTTGTCGAGGCTGATCACGCAGTCGCGCGAGACGCCGTCTTCTCGCGTCAGGTGGACCTCGGTCTTGTTGCCGCGGATCGTGCTGGTCACGATGGCGACCGTCACCTTCGTGAGCACCGGGATCGCCTCGTTGCGCGTGAGGACGCATGCCGGACGACGACCGATGTCCGGCCGATCCATCCAGCAGATGTCGCCGCGGCTCACCATGGCGGATCGGCGAGGATCGCTGCGCGGGTCGCCACGGCGGTCCACCTGCGCTCCTCCTCGGTCTCGGGTATGCGGGTGTAGGCCTCGCGGTACTCGCGGGCCAGCTCCTCGTCCCACTCGGGATTGCAGGCGGCGATCTCTTCGGCGGTGGGGGCGCTCGGCGGGGCGGCGGAGGTGGCGATCTCGGTCATGCTGACGAGGCTACGCCGCGAGAAAGGCCTGCTCAACACCAACTATCTGTGACTTTTCGCCCCCAGATCTGAGGGGTCAGCCGCGCAGCTCGGGCGGAAGCGATCTGGGGCCTTCGGGGTACATGTCGGCAAGCCGCTCGGGGGTCATCTCGAGCGTGTTGGCCGGCTCGGGCGGGGCGCCGACGACGAGCCAGAGGACGTCCGCATCGGTGTCGTTGAAGACCTGGCGCAGCGTCCGCGGCTGGACCAGCAGGGCGGACAGCGGCGGGAGCGTGAGGCGCTCCGCGCCGGCCACCTCCGCGGTGCCGGCCTCGCCCTCCGCCGCGCCGCCGCCGATCCGCACGCGGCCCGTCCCCTCCAGCACGACGTACAGCTCCTGCTCCTCGCCGTGGCGGTGCCAGGTCGACGCCTGGCCCGGTCTCAGGTGCCACATGCGCGCGCCCATCGCGGTCGCGCCGAGCTGCTTGGCGAGGTCCGTGTTGAGGACGCCGAGCTGGTTCGACGGGCGCCAGAAGGCGTCGGCGGCGGAAAGGACGGTGTAGCTCATGCGCGGGAGCCTACGGCCGCCGCGGCGCGCGCGAGGGTGCGCTCGTGCGCACGCCGGCAGAGGCTTCGTGCAGATGTCCAGACGACTTTGACCAAATGGCGCAGTCGACTACTTGACTAGTCGACTTGTCATGTGGATACTTTCGCCTCACGTTCCGTCGAACGGGGCCGCCGTCCCCATTCCCCGATGCACCGCGGCGGCTCCACACCGTGAGGGAGACCGAGAGACCCATGCTGTTCACGCCCCTGCGGCGGCGCCTGCCCCTGGTCGCCGCCGTCGCCGCCGTCGCGCTGACCGCCGTTGGATGCGGCAGCTCGTCCTCCTCCGGCGGTGGAGCCGCGACCACGAGAGCCGACCCGACCGGCAGATTCACGATCGGCTACGACGTCTACTGGCTCGGCAACAGCTGGTCGACCCAGCTCGCCGAGGAGTTCAGAGCCGCTGTCGAGCGCAACAGAGACAGCATCGAGAACGTCGTCTACACGCAGTCGGACAACCAGGTCCAGAAGCAGATCTCCAACGTCCAGTCGATGATCTCGCGCAGAGTCGACGCGATCATCATGACCCCGATCTCGCCGTCGGCGAGCGTCCCGGTCATCCAGCAGGCCAACCGCGCTGGCATCCCCGTGATCCTCGTCGCCGCCCAGGCGGACACGAGAGACACGGCCGCCGAGGTCCGCGCCGACGACGTCGTCTTCGGCAGAACCGGCGCCGAGTGGCTCGTCGACAAGCTCGGCGGCAGAGGCAACATCTACGTCCTCAACGGCCTGCCCGGCTTCTCGACCGACACGCTCCGCTGGAAGGGCGCCAAGGACGTCTTCGACAGATACCCGGACATCAAGGTCGTCGCCGACGCGCACGCCGCCTGGGACACCGCCAGAGCGAAGACCGCCGTCTCCAACATGCTCGCCGCCCACCCCGACGTCGACGGCGTCTGGTCGCAGGGCGGGGCGATGACGCTCGGCGCGATCCAGGCGTTCAGAGCCGCCGGCCACCCGCTCGTGCCGATGACGGGCGAGAACAACAACGGCCTGATGAAGGTCTGGGACAGACTCGCCAGAAGCGGCGACAGAAGCTTCGACTCGATCGGCGTCGTCAACCCGACGTGGGTCGGCTCCGAGGCGCTGACGCAGACGCTCAACCTGCTCAGAGGCGACGAGGTCAGAAAGGTCAACCTCGTCAACCCGGCGCCGATCACCAGCTCGACGCTCGACAGATACGTCCGCACCGACCTGCCGGACAGCTTCTGGGTCGACACGAGACTCGACGATGCCCAGATCAGAGCGCTCTTCGATCGCTGAGCCGATCGACGTGAGCAGCGCGCACGGCGGCCCCACGGGGTCGCCGTACACGCTCGTCTGCGACGAGCTCGACAAGCGCTTCGGCGCGACGCACGCGGTCAGAGGCGTCTCGCTGACGCTCGGCCGCGGGCGGACGCTCGCGCTGATGGGCGAGAACGGCGCCGGCAAGTCGACGCTGATGGCGATGCTGGCCGGCGAGCTGAAGCCCGGCTCCGGCAGCGTCGCCGTCGACGGCCGCGTCGCGGTCGTGCACCAGGAGCTGAGCCTCTTCCCGCTGCTGACGGTCGCCGAGAACCTCGGCCTCGGCCGCGAGCCGCGGCTGTTCCCCGGCGGCCCCGTCAACAACCGCAGGCTGCGCGCCGACGGGCGCGCGGCGCTGGACCGGATCGGCGTCGCGCTCGACGTCGACACGGTCGTCGAGCGGCTCAGCCCGGCCGAGCAGCAGCTGGTCGAGATCGCGCGCGCCGTCGCGCTGGATCCGGCCCTGCTGATCCTCGACGAGCCGACCTCGTCGCTGGAGCCGAGCCAGGTCGACCTGCTGTTCACCGCGACCGAGCGGCTGAAGGCGCAGGGCACCTCCGTCATCTTCGTCTCGCACCGGCTCGAAGAGGTCTTCCGCTTCGCCGACGAGATCGCCGTGATGCGCTCCGGCGCGCTCGTCGGCGCCGGCCCCGCCGCGGACTACACGCGCGAGTCGCTCGTCGCCTCGATGGTCGGCCGCGAGCTGGAGCAGCTCTACCCCGAGCGCTCCGCCGACCGCCCCGAGGCCGAGCCGGTCCTGCGCTTCGAGCAGGTCAGCGGCCACGGCGTCCGCGAGGTCAGCTTCGCGATCCGCCCCGGCCAGATCGTCGGCATCGCCGGCCTCGAGGGCCACGGCCAGCACGTCGTCGCCGAGCTGGCGGCCGGCGTCCGCAAGCCGCGCGCCGGGCGCCTCGTGCTCGACGGCTCCACCCGCGCGAACGGCGGCTTCAAGAGCCCGCGCGAGGCGATCGCCGCCGGCGTCGCGTTCGTGCCGCCGGACCGCCGCACCTCCGGCCTGATGCTGCCGCTGTCGATCGCCGAGAACCTGACGGTCGCCGCCGCCCATCGCCTCCACCCCACCCGCCTGCTCGACAACGGCAACGAGAAGCGCGCGATCCAGCCCGTCGTCGAGCGGCTCAGACTGCGCTTCGCGGAGCTGGAGCAGCGCGTCGGCGAGCTGTCGGGCGGCAACCAGCAGAAGGTCCTGTTCGGCCGCTGGCTGCTCGTCAGAGACCTGCGCCTGCTGGTGCTCGACGACCCGACGCGCGGCGTCGACGTCGGCGCCCGCGCCGAGATCTACGGCGTCCTGCGCGAGCTGGCCGACAGAGGCGTCGGCGTGCTGCTCGTCTCGACCGACATGCTCGAGCTGATCGGGCTCGCCGACGAGATCCACGTGATGTACGAGGGCGCCGTGCGCGGCAGCGTGCCCGGGCACTCCGCCACCGAGGAAGAGATCATGACCCTTGCAGCCGGGGCGGCGTGATGAGCGCGCTGACCCACGCGACCGCGCGGCGCTCCACCCCGCTCGGCACCACGACCCTCGCCGGGCTCAAGCCGGCGCTGTTCATCACGCTCGTCTCGGCGCTCGCGGTCGTGGTCGCGGCCGTCGTCTCCGAGCCGTTCCGCTCCTCGACCAACGTCGAGTCGCTGCTGTTCCAGATGGCGCCGCTGCTGCTCGTCGCGGCCGGCCAGGCGGTCGTCATCACGACCGCCGGGATCGACCTCTCGGTCGGCTCGATGATGTCGCTGGCGACCGTGCTCGCGGCCGCCTCCTCCAGCTCGGCCGGTGCGGTCGTCGCGATCGTGCTCGCCGTCGGGATCGCCGGCGGCCTGCTGAACGGGGTCGGCGTCGTCTCCGGCGTCAACCCGCTCGTGATGACGCTCGGCACGATGGCGATCTTCAGAGGCGTCGCGCTGCTCGTGCTCGGCCAGCCCGGCGGCGTCGTCCCCGCCGACCTGCTGACGCCGCTGACGACCGTCTTCGGCCACGTCCCGCTGACCTTCCTGCTGGCGCTGGCCGGCGTCGCGCTGCTGTGGCTGGCAAGCGCCGAGACGCGCTGGGGCCGGGCGCTGTTCGCCGTCGGCGGCGACGAGGGCCACGCCCGCCGCGCGCGCCTGCCGGTCCGCCGCACGCTGCTGATCGCCTACTCCGTCTCCGGCCTGTTCGCCGCGCTCGGGGGGCTCGCGCTGGTCGCGCGGATCTACTCCGGCGACCCGAACGTCGGCGACCCGTTCGCGCTCGACGCGATCACCGCCGCGCTGATCGGCGGGATCGCCGTCACCGGCGGCCGCGGCTCGGTCCTGGCGGTGATCCCGGCGGTGCTGCTGCTGGCGCTGACCGACAACCTGCTCAACCTCGCCGGCGTCTTCTCCTACTGGCAGTACATCGCCAAGGGCGTGATCCTGATCGCGACGCTTGCCGCCTACCACGCGGCCGGGCGGCCAAGCGGCCTGCTGACGATGGCGCGCGGCGGCTGGCGCAAGGGCGCCGGCGCGGACAAGGACGGTGCGAGATGAGCGCCGTCACCGCTCCGCCCGAACGCAGCGAGCGGCGCGGGGCGCTCCGCCGCAGGCTGCTGCGCAGCCGCGAGCTGCTCGTCTCCTACGCGCTCGCGCTGGCGCTGCTGGCCGCCTTCGCGGTCGCGACGCCGGGCGGCTGGGAACCGCAGCGGATCCTCACGATCCTGGGCCAGAACGCGCAGCTCGGGATCGCCGCGATCGGGCAGACGGTCGTGCTGCTGTCCGGCGGCCTCGACCTCTCGATCGGCCCCGTCATGAACCTCGCGTCCGTCACATCCTCGGCGCAGATGAGAGGCCAGGACGGCAACATCGTGCAGGGGATCGCGGTCGCGCTCGCGGCCGGCGGCCTCGTCGGCCTCGTCAACGGCCTGCTGGTCGCGCGCGCGAAGATCCCGCCGCTGCTGGCGACGCTCGCGGTCGGCACGATCGTGCAGGGCGGCTACTACGTCTACACGGAGGGCCAGCCGAAGGGCGGCGTCGCACCCGGCCTGCAGTCGGCCGCCGACGCGAAGGTCTTCGGCTCGATCCTGCCCTGGTGGCTGGTGCTGTGGCTGGCCGTCTGGGCGGTCGTCGCGTTCCTGCTCTACCGCACGACCTGGGGCCGCCGCTTCTACGCGGCCGGCGCCTCGCCGCGCGCCTCGTGGCTGTCGGGCGTCGCGGTCTCGCGCTACGTCGTCGGCGCCTACGTGCTGAGCGGGATCTGCGCCGCGATCGCCGGCGTCGCGCTGACCGCCTACACCGGCTCGCCGTCGGTCTCGGGCGCGGACAGCTACACGCTGCAGACGGTCGCGGCGGCGGTGATCGGCGGCGTCGCCTTCAGCGGCGGCATCGGCCGCCTCGCCGGCGCGTTCGCCGGCGTCGCGGTGCTCGTCTTCCTGACGACGATCCTCGAGACGCTGAACGTCGACTCGGCGGTCCAGTACGTCGTCCAGGGCGCCGTCCTGATCGGGATGATGCTGGTGAATCGCCGCTTGTCCGGACGGGGGTCCGGCAGTGCTGGGCGCTGAGAATCGCCGGCGGGCGCTCGCTCGCCGGATCGACATGGAGGGATCGATGGAGCATCCGACGGCAACGCTGCAGGCAGAGGCGCTCGCTCCGGTCGACACGACCAGCGGCGTGCCGATCTACCGCCAGATCGCCGAACAGCTCGCGGCCCACCTGGAGTCGCTGCCGGTCGGGACGCGGCTGCCGTCGGAGACCGCCATCGCCAGACGGGCCGGCGTCAGCCGCGGCACCGCGGTGCAGGCGCTGCGCGAGCTGGAGCATCGCGACCTCGTCGTGCGCGTGCAGGGGTCGGGCACGTTCAAGGCGAGCCCCTCCCCCGGCTCCTTCACGCGCTCGCTCGACGCCGGCAAGCTGCCGTCGTTCTCCGAGGACCTCGAGCGCGCCGGCCACAGCACGCGCGAGCGGATCGAGCGCTGCGAGAGCGGCGCCGCCGACCACGAGACGGCCGCCGCGCTCGGGATCGAGCCCGGCGCCGCGATATGGGCGATCGAGCGGACCGTGCTGGCCGACGAGCGGCCGGTCGTCCACATCGCCTCCGCGCTGCGGGCCGACCGCTACCCCGAGATCGACCGCGACGCGATCGCCGCCGGCTCGCTCTACGCCTTCCTCGAAGCCCGCTACGGGACCGCCGGCCGCCCGACCTGGGCCGACGAGGAGTACAGCGCGCTGAACGCGACCGCCGAGCTGGCGACGAGGCTGCACGTGCCGGTCGACCGCGCGCTGCTGCGCTCCCGTCGTGTCGCCTACCTGGCCGACGGGCAGGCGGTCGAGCTGGTGCGCTCGTACATGCGCGCCGACGCCTACCGCGTGCGCGTGACGCTGCTGCCGGGCGAGGGCGACGCCGCCCCGGCGCGCGACGTCGAGCTGCGCGCGGACCTGCCCGCGACGGGGGCCACGTGACGCGCGGCGCGAAGGAGCCCCCGGCGAGTTCGCGCGACCGATCCGAGCCCGCAGGGCGAGTGATCGGCATCGACGTCGGCAGCTCCAGCGTCAAGGCGCTCGTGCTGGCCGGCGACGGCAGCGTCGTCGAGTCGGTCAGCACGGCGCACGCGCTCGTCCCCACCCCCGGCGCCGTCGAGGCCGACGCGCAGGGCTGGTGGGAGGCGACGCTGGCCGCGCTGCAGCAGCTGCGCACGCCGCTGCGCGAGATCGCCGCCGTCGGCCTCTCCGGCAACATGAGCAGCGTCGTGCTGCTGGATGGCGACGGCGAGCCGCTGCGGCCGGCGCCGCTGCTGGCCGACCCGCGCGGCGCCGCCGAGCTGGCCGCGCTCGACCCGGCGCTGCGCGCCGACCTGGCCGCGCGCTCGCGCCACCCCGTGACGACGATGTCGTCGCTCGCCGCGCTGCTGTGGCTGCGCGACCACGACGCCGCGACCTTCGCCCGCGCGCGGGTCTGGGTCCACGCGAAGGACTTCATCGGGCTGCGCCTGACCGGCGCGCTCGTCAGCGACGGCAGCGACGCGCACAACGCGCTCGTCCACGACGCGCTGAGCGGCGACTGGGACCGCGAGCTGATCGCGCGCGCCGGGCTCGATCCCGCGCTCTTCCCGCCGCTCGCAGACGGCGGCGCGGTGCGCGGCATGCTGACCGACGCGGCCGCGCGCGCGACCGGCCTCCCCGCCGGCATCCCGGTCGCCGTCGGCGGCGGCGACATGGCGACCGCGGCGCTCGGCGCCGGCGCCGTCGAGCCCGGCACGCTCGCGCTGTCGCTCGGCACCTCCGTCACCGCGATCGCGCCGCTCGCCAGCCCGCAGGCGTTCCACGACGACTGGATCGGCAAGCTGACGCTGCACCCGCTGCCCGGCGGCCGCGGCGCCTTCGCGCTCGCCTCGCTGCTGACCGGCGGGCTCGCGCTCAACTGGCTGCGGACGCTCGTCGGCGGCACGCTGGCGCTGCCGGACGGCGACGCCGTGATCCCCGACCCCGACGACGAGCTGGTCTTCGTGCCGCAGCTCTCCGGCGCCGGCTCGCCCGCCTTCGCCCCGCACCTGCGCGGCGCGCTGCTCGGCCTCACGCCGCACGTGCGCGGCGAGCGGATCGCGCTGGCGCTGTTCGAGGCGATCGCCTTCGAGCTGAAGACGATCGCCGAGCTGGTCGGCCCCGACGCCGCCGCCCGCGTCGTCGCGACCGGCGGCGGCGCGAACATCGGCGCCTGGGTCCAGACGCTCGCCGACGTGCTCGGCGCGCCGGTCGAGATCCTCTCCAGCCACGACGTCTCCGCCGTCGGAGCCGCGCTGCTGGCGCGTGACGCGCTCGGCGATCCGCTGCCCGCCAGCGCCGTCGGCCGCGTCGCCGGCGCGGTCGCCCCGCGGCCGCGGCACGCCGCCGCCTGGGCCGCCCGCCGCGAGCGCTACGCCGCCGCCCGCGCGCTCGCGCTCGCCTACTCCTCCTCTTCGCAAGCACCCGAAGGAACCGTCTGATGATCCGCACCGTCACCGGGGACATCGCCCCCGAGCAGCTCGGCGTCACCTACGCCCACGAGCACCTGATCGCGACCCCGCCGCAGTGGATGGCCGAGAAGGATCCCGACCTCGTGATCCTCGACCTCGACAAGGCGATCCTCGAGACGGAGCTGTTCCGTGCCGCCGGCGGCGTCTCGATGTACGAGGCGAGCGCCTGGGACTACGGCCGCGACGCCGCCGCGCTGAAGACGATCGCCGAGCGGACCGGCGTGCAGATCATCGCCACCGCCGGCTTCAACAAGGGCCTCTGGTTCCGCGACCGCGCCGGCGACTGGAGCACCGAGCAGTACGAAGAGCTGATGGTGCGCGAGGTGACCGAGGGGATCGGCGACACCGGCGTGCGCGGCGGCGTGATCAAGTTCGGCACCGGCTACAACTCGATCTCCGAAGCCGAGGAGCGGGTCGCGCGCGCCGCCGCCCGCGCCCACCGCCGCACCGGCGCGCCGCTGCACTCGCACACCGAGGCCGGCACGATGGCGCTGGAGCAGGTCGAGATCATGCGCGAGGAGGGCGTCGACGTGCGCCGCCTCGCGGTCGCGCACCTGACCCGCAACGTCGACCCCTGGTACCACCGCCAGGTCGCCGCGACCGGCGTCTTCCTCTCCTTCGACCAGCTGTCGAAGGTCAAGTACGGGCCGGAGTCTGACCGCGTCGACGCGACGATCGCGCTGATCGAGGCCGGCCACCTGGAGCAGCTGCTGCTCGGCGGCGACCTCGCGCGCCAGTCCGACCTGTACGCCTACGAGCGCGGGCCGGGGCTCAGATTCGTGCTGGAGACGTGGGTGCCGCGGCTGCGCTCGGAGCTGGGCGAGCGCGGGTACACCGACGCGAGAGTGGATGAGGTCGTGGAGACGCTGCTGGTCCACAACCCGCGCCGCTACTTCAGCTTCACGGCGCCGTACTGATGGGCCTGACCGCCGCCGTCGCGGGGATCCGCCACCCGCACGTGTTCGTGCGCGTCGCGCAGCTGCGGGCGCGCGCGGACGTCGAGCTGCTGGGGTTTCACGAAAGCGATGCCGGGCTCGCGGAGCGCTTCGCGTCGGAGACCGGGCTGCGGCGCTTCGCATCACTCGACGAGCTGCTCGCGCTGAAGCCCGACCTGCTCGTGAGCGAGGCGCTCGACACCGAGCTGCCCGACCTCGCGCTCGCCGCGGCGCCGCACGTGCGGGCACTGCTGCTGGAGAAGCCGGGCGCGTCCGGCCTCGCTGAGATGGAGCGGATGGTCAGCGGCCTGGCCCAGCACGAGGTCGAGGTAGAGATCGCCTACCAGCTGCACCACTCGCCCTCGATCGCGCGGATGCGCGAGCTGCTCGCCTCCGGCGCGCTGGGCCAGATCACGCTCGCCCGCTTCAACTGCGGCTGCCCGATCGGCTGCGGCGACGAGCTGTGGCAGTCGGTCCCCGGCGACCTCGGCGGCGTCGTCTTCACCGAGGGCTGCCACATGCTGCAGCTGATCGTCGACGCGCTCGGCGTCCCGTCGGAGGTGATGGGGATGGTCGAGCGGCTGCCGGCCGGCACCGTCGTCCGCTCCGACGTCGTCAAGCGCGACCTGTTCGCCGATCCGCTGCCCGACGACACGGCCGCGGTCGGCCGCCTGCTGTACGAGGACGTCGGCGGCGCGCTGCTGCGCTACCCGACGCTGCTGGCGACGCTCGACGTGACCGCCTGGGAGTCGAGCGACTGGGTCCACAACTGGTGGCTGGAGTTCCAGGGTGTCAACGGCACGCTGAAGGTCCGCCCCGTGCCGCCGTCGCTGACGCTGGAGCTGCGCACGGCCGCCGCCGGGATCGCCGCCGGCCGCCACGAGCAGACCTGGCCGAGCCCCGCCGGCCACGAGCTGACGCTCGTCCCCGACCCCGCCTACGACCGCCAGCTCGACGCGCTGCTCGACCGCCTCCGCTCCGGCGCCGCGCCGTCGCAGGCGTCGCTGCTGCAGGCGCGCGACGTGATCCGCGTGCTCGACGCGATCTACCGCTCTTCCGCGCGCCGCGCCGCCGTCGCGCTCCCCGCCACCACCGCCCCCGAGGAGACCGTCTCCGCATGACCGCCGCTGCCGTTGCAGACCACGCTCAGACCCTCGACGCGCTGCGCGCCGCCGGCGTGCTCGCCGTCGTCCGCGCCCCCTCCGCGCAGGCCGCGATCGACGCTGCCGACGCGCTCGTCGCCGGCGGGGTGCGCGGGATCGAGATCACCTACTCGACGCCCGACGTGCCGGCCGCGCTGGCTGGGATCCGCGCGCGCCATGGCGACACGGTCGTGCTCGGCGCCGGCACGCTGCTCGACCCGCCGCAGGCGGCCGAGGCCGCCGACGCCGGCGCCGCGTACCTCGTCTCGCCCGGCCTCGACGACGAGCTGGTCACGGCGATGAGGGCGACCGGCCGCGTCGTGATGGCCGGCGCCGTGACGCCGACCGAGGTGATGCGCGCCCGCCGCCTCGGCGTCGACGTCGTGAAGCTGTTCCCCGGCTCGCTCGGCGGCCCGGCCCTGCTGAAGGCGCTGCGCGCGCCGTTCCCGCAGCTGTCGTTCCTGCCGACCGGCGGCGTCAGCGCCGCCAATGTCGGCGAGTGGTTCGCGGCCGGCGCGCTCGCCGTCGCCGCGGGCGGCGAGCTGGCCCCGGCCACCGCGCTGCGCGACGGCGACTGGGAGCTGGTGACGGAGCGCTCGAAGGCGTTCGTCGCCGCCGTCGCCGCGGCCCGCGGCGGGGTGACGGCGTGAGCGCCGCGGCCGTCTCCTACGAGCTGCTCAACGACGGCGAGGTGAAGCAGCTGCTCGCGCGCAGACCGGTCGCGCTGCTGCCGCTCGGCGCGGTCGAGAACCACGGCGAGCACCTGCCGCTGTCGACCGACAACCTGCTCGCCGACGCCGTCGCACGCCAGGTCTCCACGCGCGTCGCGGACAGCGTCGTGCTGCCGGCGCTGCCGTACGGCCAGGTCTGGTCGACGAGCGCCTACGCCGGCACGATCTCGCTGACGCTGGAGACGATGGTCAACGCGCTCTACGAGATCGGCGCCTCGCTGTTCGCGCAGGGCGTGCCGCTGCTCGCCTTCGTCAACGGCCACATGGGCAACCTCGACGCGATGAAGCTCGCCGCCCGCCGCCTCCACGACGAGCACGGCATGAAGGTGCTGTCGCTGACCTACCCGGGGATCGGCGAGATCTCGCGGGCGGTGCTGGAGGAGCAGCGGGTCCACCCCTCCTACTTCCACGCGTGCGAGCTGGAGACGTCGTACATGCTCCACCTCGCGCCCGAGCACGTGAGAATCGAGCTGGCGAGACCCAACCGCCCGACGCTCCCGGCCGACATCGACGTCTCGCCGACGCCGTGGCACACCTTCTCGCCCGACTCGCCCGTGCTCGGCGACCCGACGCTCGCGACCGCCGACAAGGGCCGCGCGATCATCGACGTCGCCGTCGCGACGATCGTCGAGCTGATCGAAGGGGCGCGCGCAGGGCTCGCCTGAGCGACTCCGCAGAAGTTAGGGCGACCGTAATTCCGACCCCGCGACTGTGTTTAACGGCTGGCTATCTTTAGCGCCTTGCGTTATCATTCCGGGCCATGACGGAGCAGACGACGTCCCCTAGCCGCGCCGAGTCGCGCTACCTCGAGACGATCGCCCAGCTTGGAGGCGATCGTCACACCGTTGCGGCGGCCGCCGTCGCCCGTGCGCTGGACCTTTCAGCGCCGACCGTCCACGAGATGCTCCGTCGCCTCGCGCGGGACGGCTACATCGAGAGAGCCGCCCAGCGCGGCTGGCAGCTGACCGCCGCCGGCCGCCACGAGGCGGCCGCGATGCGCCGCCGCCGCTCGGTCGTCGAGCGCTTCCTGCGCACGCAGACGACGATCCCCGCCGAGGAGATCGCCGACGAGGCCGACCACCTGCTGGCGGCGATCTCGCCGAAGCTCGAGCAGCACCTGCGGCTCGCGAGCTGGACCGGCGAGCGCCCCTGCGACACCTCCCCGGTCGCGGTCAGCGATCGCATCAGGACGCAGACCCCGCGCAGCAGCGCGGGCCGCCGCCCCTCCGCCGCGCGCTAGACGGCAGTCACATCGACGCACCCTGCGCCCGCGCCATGCGGGCGCTTTGCGTTGGGGCTTTGACGTTTCGACGTATGTCGAACTAGACTGGGTCACATGAGCGAACCCAGTGCTGTGCCCACCGCCCGCGACCGGATCGGCGCCACCGGCGTCTGGCTGTCGTCGCTGGCCACCGTCTCCGCCGCCGAGGGCGCCGCCGCGGCGCGCACGATCGAGCGGCTCGGCTACGGCGCGCTGTGGTTCGGCGAGACGCCGGTCGGCAAGGAGGCGTACACGCACGCCGGGCTGCTGCTGAGCGCGACCGAGCGGCTCGTGGTCGCGACCGGGATCGCCAACATCTGGGCGCGTGACGCGCGCGCGACCGTCAACGCCGCCGAGGCGCTCGGCGAGGCCTACCCGGAGCGGTTCCTGCTCGGGCTCGGCGTCAGCCACGCGCCGCTGGTGAACATGCGCGGCCACGACTACGCCAAGCCGCTCGCCGCGATGACCGCCTACCTCGACGGGATGACGGAGGCGGGCGCCAGCTACGCCGGCCCGAAGGCCGACCCGCCCGTGCCGGTCGTGCTCGCCGCGCTCGGGCCGAAGATGGTCGAGCTGTCACGCGATCGCACCGCCGGCGCGCACCCGTATCTGATCACCCCCGAGCACACCGCCCGCACGCGCGCGCTGCTCGGCCCCGCGCCGCTGCTGGCGCCCGAGCACGCGGTCGTGCTGGAGAGCGATCCGGAGCTGGCGCGCGAGGTCGGGCGCGGCTTCCTGAAGCTCTACCTGACGCTCCCCAACTACACGAGAAACCTGGAGACGCTCGGCTTCGCGCAGCGCGACTTCGCCGACGGCGGCAGCGACCGGCTCGTCGACGCGCTCGTCGCCTGGGGCGACGCCGAGACGGTCGTCGCGAAGCTCGGCGCCCACCGTGAGGCGGGCGCCGACCACGTCGCGATCCAGCCGCTCGCGCCGACCCTGGAGGGCCAGCTGGAGCAGCTCGAGGAGCTGGCGCCGCTGCTCGTCCCCTGAGCCTCCTGCCAGGGATCCCTGAGCACCCTCTCAGCGTTCTTAGGCCGCTCTCAGATCCGGCTGGTGCCATGGAACGCAAGCAAGCAACCGGAGGAGCAACCCCCGTGAATCGCAGACTGACCGGCCGTGCGCTCGCCGGCGCGGCAGCCGCGCTCGTGCTCACCGGCGGCGGCGTCGCCGTCGCAGCCAGCAACAACGGCAGCACCACCCCGTCGAGACCGGACGCCAACAGCGCGCCGCAGCCGCCGAGCGGGCCGGACGGCGCGAGAGGCTTCGGCCCCGGCGGCCCCGGCGGACCGGGCGGCCCCGGACACGGCGGCCGCGGCTTCGGCTTCGGCGGCTTCGGTGACGTCGGCAGAACCGCCGCCGACTACCTCGGCCTCAGCGCGGACGAGCTGCAGACGCAGCTGAGAGACGGCAGATCGCTCGCCGACGTCGCCAGAGCGCAGGGCAAGGACGTCGACGGCCTGATCGACGCGCTCGTGACGGCCGCGACGGAGCGGCTCGACAGAGCGGTCGCCGACGGCTGGCTCGGCGAGAGAGGCCGCGACCAGCTCGTCAGAGACCTGAGAGAGCGGATCACCGCGCTCGTCAACGCCGACCTGCCGAGACCGCCCGCCTTCCCGGGCAGAGGCGACAGAGCGGGCAGAGGCTTCCGCGGCGCGCCGGGCTGCGGGCCGGGCGGCCCGGGCGGCCGTGGCTTCCCGGGCAGACCGGGCGACAGAGCCGGCAGACCCGCGCCGAGAGCCGACAGAAGCGACAGATCCGACAGCGACGACCAGGGCTCGACGCAGCCGGGCAGCTGGTCGGGCGGCAGCGGCGACCTCGTCCCCGCCTGATCGCGGCGGCGGCGGGGGCGGGCGGGTCCGTCTCGTTCCCGCCGGGCGCGCCGACCGACCGGCGCGCTACCCTTCCGCGCCGATGTCACCAGCTCCCCGCCGCCGCCCCAGACGAAGCAAACCGGTCGAGACCCCCGTCGAGCAGCTGCTCGGCGAGGCGCTCGTGTGGACCGACGGAGCCTGCAAGGGCAACCCCGGCCCTGGCGGCTGGGCCGCGATCGTCGTCCCCGCCGACGGCGGCTCGCCGCTGGAGTACTCCGGCGGCGATCCTGCCACGACCAACAACCGGATGGAGTACACCGCCGCGCTGGAGGGCATGCGCTCGCTGCCGGCCGGCAGCAAGGTGTGCATCGTCACCGACTCGCAGCTGATGCTGAACTCGATGACGAGATGGATCGCCGGCTGGAAGCGCAAGGGCTGGAAGACGGCCAGCGGCGACCCGGTCAAGAACCAGGACCTCGTGCAGGCGCTCGAAGCCGAGATCGCCCGCCACGAGAACGTCCGCTGGCACTGGGTGCGCGGTCATGAGACCGGCTCCGACCACGAGCACAAGGCGCTCAACGACCGCGCCGACAGACTCGCCGTCGCCGCGGCCGCCGCCGTCGCCTGATCCGGCGCCCGCGTCGACGGCGGCCGATCGGCCGCCGTCGTGCATCCTGTTGGGAATGGCCTCGCGCTCCCGCTCCCGCTCCGGCTCTCGCGCGCGTCACGAGCGCGACGACCGCCGCTGGTCCGGCGAGCCGGTCGAGCTGCAGACGCCGTTCGCGCTCGCGCAGGTGATCCCCGAGGCCGGCCGGCCGTGGCGGCGGCTGCTGCGGCTCGACGGCGAGGACTGCTCGCACGTCGACCTGCGCGACCCGACCGCGATCGACTTCGCCTACGTGCGCCGCTTCGCCGACCTCTGCGACCTGCTGGCGCCAC
The DNA here is from genome assembly GCF_030646155.1 of Conexibacter sp. CPCC 205762. Classification (GTDB taxonomy): domain Bacteria; phylum Actinomycetota; class Thermoleophilia; order Solirubrobacterales; family Solirubrobacteraceae; genus Conexibacter. Next base: position 231,802 of record NZ_JAUTDN010000001.1, on the reverse strand, counting down.
GCGGCGAGCCGCTTGACGTCGTCCATCTCGGCGGCGGCGGCTTCACGCTGCCGCGCTACGTGCTCGCGACGCGGCCGGGCGCGCGCAACGAGGTGGCGGAGATCGACCCGGGCCTGGTCGAGCTGGCGCGCGCCGAGCTGGGGCTGCGCAGCGAGCGCGGGCTGCGCGTGCGCGTGCTCGACGCGCGCGAGCTGCTGGAGCGGCGCGACCCGGCCAGCGCCGACCTCGTCGTGCTCGACGCCTTCCACGGGACGAACGTGCCGTCGCACCTGACGACGCTGGAGTTCGTCGCCGCCGCGCGGCGGGCGCTGCGACCGGGCGGCGCGTTCGCCGCGAACGTGATCGACGTGCCGCCGCTGGAGGTCGCGCGCGGCGTCGCGGCGGCCGCCGCCGAAGTCTTCGAGCAGGCCGCGGTGATGGCGACGCGCAAGACGATCAGAGGCCGCCAGGGCGGCAACGTCGTCGTCTTCGGCGCCGCCGCCGGCCTGCTGCCGCTGGCCGAGCTGGGCCGGCGGGCGCTGCGCGGCGGCGTGCCCGAGCTGGCCGTCAGCGGCGAGGAGCTGACGCGCTGGCTCGGCGGCGCGCGGCCGTTCCGCGATCCGGAGCCGCCCGCACAGCCCGCCGACGCGCCCGCGCCGGAGGCTCATCCGCTGCGCGCCGCGTCCCCGCCGCAGCCCGCCGACGCGCCCGCCCCAGAGGCCGACCCGCTGCGCACCGCGTCGCCGCCTGCGAGAGTGGGCGCGTGCGACGGATCACCTGGCTCGGCCACGCCACCGTCCTGATCGAGACCGACAGCGGCGCGCGGCTGCTGACCGATCCGCTGCTGCGCGGGCGGGTCGCGCATCTGCGGCGGCACGCGCCGGCGCCGCCGGACGCCGCCGCGCTCGGGGCGCTCGACGCGGTGCTCGTCTCGCACGTGCACCACGACCACCTCGACCGCCCCTCGCTGCGGACGCTCGCCGCGCGCGAGACCGAGGTCGTGCTGCCGCTCGGCGGCCGCAAGCTCGTCGGCGGGCTCGGCTTCGGCGCGGTCCGCGAGGTCGGCAGCGGCGTGCGGCTGCGCGCCGGCGCGGCCGAGGTCGAGGTCGTCCCCGCCTGGCACCCGACGAGACGCTGGCCGCGCTCGCCGCAGCTCGACGCGCTCGGCTACCTGGTCGAGGGGATCTGGTTCGCCGGCGACACCGACCTGGACGAGCGGATGGGCGAGCTGCGCGGTCGCGTCGAGGTCGCGCTCGTGCCGATCTGGGGTTGGGGCCCGTCACTCGGCCCCGGCCACCTCGACCCGAGCGGCGCGGCGCGCGCGGTCGCGCTCGTGCGCCCGCGGGTCGCGATCCCGATCCACTGGGGCACCTATCTCCCTTATGGCCTCGCCCGCCGCCACGGCGGCCTGCTGACCTCGCCGGCCGGCGACTTCGCGACCGCCGTCGCGCGGGTCGCGCCGGGCACGCGCGTCGAGACGCTCGCTCCCGGCGCGTCCTTCGAGCTGCCCTAGCCGGTGAAAGCGTCGTAGCCGTCGTGGCCGAGCTGGTGCAGCCAGCCGCAGAAGATGCGGTGGATCGTCTCCGAGCCGACGACGTCCTCGCCGCGCGCGGCCGGCCATGGCAGCTCGGCCGGGTGGAGCACGAACGGCTGCGCCTGCGTGCCGCCGAGCCCGCCGTGGGAGCCGACCAGCTCCTCGAACGCGGCGACCTCGTCGGTGTCGGCCCAGTAGGTGCTGTTGACGACGATGTCCGGGCAGGTCGAGAAGCGGTCGGTGCGGCGGACGTGGTCGGCGGCGCGCGGGCCGTACGGCGCCAGCGGGTCCTCCCCCTCGACGACGCCGCGGTCGAGCAGGTGACGGCCGTCGGCGCCGAGCACGACGGCGCCGTCCCGCTCCGATCTGACGAGCACGAAGCCGATCCCGGGGTGGGTGCGGAGCGTGTCGAGCAGGCCCGGGCGACGCTGCTCGATCTGCTCCAGCGTGACGCGGCCGGGCTCGCGCGGGAACGAGATCAGGCCGAGGTTGCCGGAGGCCATCACGGCGATCTCCGGCGGCTGCTCGCCCGCTTCCAGCTGCGCCTTCTCGGTCTGTCTGTCCGCGAGCCTTCTCGCCGCCCTGCCGGTGACGCCGGGCCGCGTCCCCAGCTCGGCGATGCCGGCGCGCAGCTGGCCGCGGCTCTCGTCGGACTCGGCGCTCGTCGCGGCAGCGACCGACCCGTCGCCGCAGGTCCGTCTGACGAGCTGCTCCAGCGACTCGTGGTAGCGCTGCAGGAAGGTCGCGCCCTGGCTCTGGCCGTGGTCGGCGAGCACGACCAGTCTGTACGGCCGCGGCGCGTGCTCGACGGCGGCGGCGATCCGCGCGATCGCGCGGTCGACCCGCCGCAGCACCGCGAGCGTCTCCGGCCGCTCGACGCCCGAGTGGTGCGCGACCTCGTCGTAGGCGAGGAAGGTCGTGTAGACGACTGGGCGGCCGGCGAGCACGTCGGCGGTGACGGCGGCGACCTGCAGGTCGAGCTGGATCACGGTGCCGAAGGCGCGCATCAGCGGGTAGCTGCCGCCGCGGTCGATCCGCGGGCGCACGTCGCGGCGGACCTGCTGGATCGCCGACCAGCGCTCGGAGACGATCTCGCCGAGGCAGCGCATGAACGTCAGCGCGACGCCGTACGGGCTGGCGAAGTAGGCGAAGTAGTCCTGCCCGAGCCGGCCCTGGCGTCTGCGGTCGAGCACGGTGCTCATCGTCAGCAGCGAGTGGGGCGCGTCGCCGGAGAGGATGTTCGCGCGGCTGGCGCCGTCGGCGTGCAGCAGGCCGCGCCCGTCCGAGGCGCGCCGCTCCAGCTCGGCGGCGTCCTTCGGATGGTTGGTGACGATCGCTCTGCCGTGCTCCTTCTCCCACCAGCGGAAGGCCGGCATGTCGTCGTTTCTGCCATGCAGGATGCCCGCCTGGCACGCGCCGGTCTGGGACGACCAGTCGGTCTCCCAGCGCTTCAGCTCGTGACTGCCGTCGTGCAGCCAGCGGGCGAGCGCGGGCGCGTTGCCGTCGCGCAGCGCGCGCTGGGCGATCTCGTGCGCGAGCCCGTCGATCTCGAGGAAGAGGATCCCCGGCACGTCGCTGTCGACCGCCAGCTGGGTCCGCTTCAGCTGCCGGCGGACGACATGGCGGTACCAGAGGTCGCCGGAGTCGAGCGCGAGGATCGCGTTCGAGATCGCCGACAGCGCCGTCAGCGCCAGCGTCACGACGACCGCGGTGCCGACGCCGTGGACGTGGACGCCCTCGTCGATCGCGGCGATCGCGAGCAGCACGACGCCGTTGAGCAGCAGCGCGCCGAGGCCGAGCGTCAGGACCGTGAACGGCAGCGCGACCCGGATCAGCAGCGGCCACAGCAGCGCGTTCGCGAGCCCGAGCAGGATCGCGAGCGCCAGCGCGGCGCCGAAGCCGTCGGCGTTGAAGCCGGGCAGGACCTCCGCCAGCAGGAGCAGCAGCAGGGCTTCGAGCAGCGTGACCGAGGCGAGTCGGCTCAGGCGGCGGACCGATCCGTTGCGCATGGTCGGAAGCATCGCGCATCCGGCCGTCAGGACGGACGTTTGCGGGTTTTCCGGTCTCGATTCAAGGATTGTGGAGCGGCTGCCGATTCCGCGGGTATGCGAACCGACCGCGACATGCCGGAGGCCTGGAGCCGGAACGCCGGGCGTTCTTCGGCCGAGATCACCGCCGCGATCGAGCGCGCCCGCAAGGTGCGTGCGACGGCCGCCCCCGCGCCGACGTCGATGGACGAGCTGGCCCAGCGCCGCCTCGCCCGCCGCGCCGCCGAGGACGCCCGCCGCAAGCTGCGCCCCACGGACCCGCCCGGTCCCCGCACGGCCTAGCCGTTCCTGGTCAGACCCAGAGGGTGCGATGGCTGGCCGCGTACGCGGCCGGCTCGTCCGTTGCTCGCAGCAGCAGCGCGCGCCCTTCCTCGCTGCCGCCGGTGTACTGAAGCGTCCCCTCCGGCGCGACCTGCGCGCGCCAGGCGTTCGCATAGGCGTCCGCGCGGGCGCGGTTGCGGCCGAGGTCGGACGGGACCGGATGCCAGTGCAGCTCCGGCTGCTCCCGCCCGGCGATCGCGCGGGCGGCGCGGATGGCGGTGGAGAGCGCGGAGTGAGGCTGCGCGGCGGTGGCGCGAGTGGCGAACGCGGGGCGCGGACGCGTGGCGCGATGATCCGGCGCCGGGCGCGGGCGGGTGGCGCGAGTGCCTGGCGCCGGGCGCGGGAGCGGGCGGCTGACGAGGTAGCGGTGTGCGGTCGCGCTGCCGATCGCCTCCTCCAGCGCGCCGGCGAAGCGGCGGTTCTCCTCGCTCGTGCCTGCGGCGAGCGCGACGCGGATCCGCCCGCCGAGCCGCGGCGCGAAGGCGAGGCTGGCCGCGCTGGCCGGTGCGATCTCGCCGAGCGCGACGTACGCCTCCGCGACCGCGCGCGCTGTCCGCTCCAGCGCCGGCGGTCCGGTCGGCACGCGTCCGCGCAGAGTCGCCTGGTGCAGCGCGAGCCCCGCCAGCACGAGCGCGACGCACACCATCCCGACCGCCGCCGCCGGATTCGCGGTCAGGCCCGCGACGACCGCCAGCACCAGCGCCACGATCGCCCCGCTCCCCGTCCCGCGCCCGCTCGACGGCAGCGGACGGGCGGGCGCGAACGCCGCAGCCCACGGCGCGGCTGACGCAGAGGCGGGCGCGTCTGACGCAGACCGCGGGGCGGCTTGCGCATTTCCGCGCGCGGATGTTGCAATTGCCGGCACGGATGACGCAGACCCTGGCGCGGATGACGCAGACGCGACGAGCAGCACCGGCAGCTCCTCCCCGCGGTAGGGCGCGCCGATCCGCCAGCGCTCGCGGGCGGCGTCGAGGCCGGCGGCGCGGTCGAGGGCGGCGAGGTTGAGGGCGGTGAACTGCTGCTCCGGCGGCGGCGCGTAGGGCGACAGCTGCGGGTGGACGTGCGAGACGCCCGACTCGATCGAGCCGTCCTCGCAGGGCGCGTGCAGGTGGGCGTGGCGGCGGACGAAGCGCTGGTAGTCGGCGGTGCCGCGCTCCAGCTCCGGATCGACGCAGACGACGTCCCAGTTGGAGGCGATCTTGCCGCCGTCGGCCGGGTCGAGCCGCAGCGAGCGGCCGCGCATCTGCCGCACCGAGACCGACGCCGCGACCGCCGTGCAGTCGATCAGCACGTTGACCGGCGGGCAGTCCCATCCCTCGCCCAGCAGCGCCCGCGTCCCGATCAGCACCCGCCCGCAGCGCTCCGCGTCGCGACCTCCGGACGTTCGACCCCCTGACAGGGGTGCGATCGTCCGGTCCTCGTGCGCCCCGGCCTGCGGCAGGTTCGCCCCGGCGGCGGCGAAGGCGCGCGTCACGGCCGGCACCCAGGTCGCGGTGGTCCAGTCGGGGTGGGCGGCGGTGAGGCGCACGAGCGGGACGTCGCCGCCCGCGCCCGGCAGCGGCTCGACCGTCAGCAGCGCGGCGAGCGGCTGCGGCAGCTCAGCCGCCAGCGCCTCGCGCCAGCGCGCGTGGTCGCCGACCGCGCACGCGACGGTCGTGCCCGTCACCAGCAGCGGCGCGAGCAGCTCCGTGCGCGTGTCGGCGGCGATCGCCCGCAGCAGCGCGAGCCCGCCGCCGAGCGTCAGCGAGGTCGACTCCGGAGCGCGCGCCGGCCGCTCGCTGTCGCACAGCACGACGCCCCGCAGCGCCTCCCCGCGCACGCCGTGCTCGGCGTCGAGCGCGTCGACCACCAGCAGCGACTTCGCGGCCGAGTGGACGAGCACGCGGTCGAGGTCGTCGCGGCCGGGGCGGATCCCGCGGCGGGTGAGCGCGTAGCCGAGGTCGGCGAGGCCGTCGGCGAGCTGCTGCCAGAGCCGCTCGGCGGCGTCGCCGGGATGGGCGCGCAGGCACCGCAGCGCCCAGTCGTCGAGCAGCACGAGCCAGTCGTCCAGCTCCAGCGGCGCGCGCGTCAGCTCGCCGCGGGGCGCGTCCGGCGGCAGCTCCAGCCCGCCCGAGGCGAGGTAGCGCAGCCCGGCGCGCGCGAGCCGCGGCTGGCGCTTGGCGAAGGCGGCGAACGAGAGCCGCGCCGGCTCGGCTGCGCCCGCACCTGCGATGCCGGCGCCGGCATCCGCCGCGTCCGCGTCAGCCGCGTCCTCGCCGTCGCCCACACCCGCTGCGTCGCCACCGGCGCCCGCGCCCGAGCCCGGGTCGCCGGCCGCCGCGAACGCCGTCGCCGCCTCCGCGTCCCGATACCGCATCCGCGCGATCGTCCAGGCGCCGAACGACAGCTCCTCCTCGGCGCTGCCGATCGGCGCCGGCGTCTGCAGCCGGTCGAGCAGCTCCTGGAAGCGGACGTGGTGCTCGCGCAGCCAGGCGCGCTCGCTCGCCAGCGGCGTCGTGAACAGCGCCAGCTCCTGGTAGGGCGCGAGGTAGCCCTCCTTGACGACCGCCGGCGTGGGGATCTCGAAGTCGACCTCGCCGAGCAGGTCGTCGTAGAGCACGGCCTCCTCGCCGCTGAGGTCGGCCGGGCTCGTCGCCGTCAGCCCGACGACGTGCACGTCGTCGCCGAGCGCCGCGATCACCGCGCGCACGAGATAGCCCCAGGTCGAGACGAGGTGGTGACACTCGTCGAGCAGGACCGTCCGCACGCCCGCCGCCTGCAGCTCCGCCAGCCGCGCGCGGGCGCCGTCGCCGAGCAGGTCGTGCGCCGCCAGCCCCAGCTCGCCGCCGCGCGCGATCTCGCGCTTGAGCGATGCCGTCACGGTCGCGACGTCGCGCTGCAGCCGTCTGCGCGCGGCGCCCTCCCACGCCTCCATCTCCGCTCGCGCCGCGTCGACCCCCACCGCCGTGTCGCGCGCCCGCTCCGCCGCCAGCCGCCCGAGCGCCGCTTCGGCCAGCGCCCCGCCCGGGTCCGCCGTCTGGCAGATCGCCTGGTACGTGTGGGCGTGCAGCGGCACCGCGTCGCCCCCGCCGAACAGCGCCAGCGCGCTCCCCCACTGCGCGCGGATCGCGCTCGTCGGGCACAGCACCAGCGCCGGCCGCCCCAGCCGCCGCGCGATCTCAAGCCCGATCACCGTCTTGCCCGACCCCGGCGGCGCGACGATGTGGGTCGCCCGCCGCCGCGCCGCCACGTCCGCGTCGAAGGCCGCCAGCGCCAGCTGCTGGTAGTGCCGCCACGCGGGCGTGAACGCCAGTCCGGACCAGCCGTCGGAGGTCGCCGTCATCGCGCAGACCGTACCCGGCGCCGGCCGCCCGCCGCGCACGAGCGGCGACGCGCCTGATTCCAGTTCCTTCGGTCGCCCGAAGACATCGGAACGGGTAGGCGAGACCCGTGAGCGCCGCGGCAGCGGCGGCGGGCGGAGGAACGGAGTCAGGCATGGGCAGCGACGGAGGCAGTGGGCTCTTCTGGGGCATCGTCGTCTCGACCGCGGTGGCGGTCGGGTTCGGCGTCTCGCTCCTCGCCGGGTACCTGATAGGTCACTTCACCGGGCATGACAAGACGACGACCGTCACCGTGACGGCGCCGGTGAGACCGAACGACACCAACCCCGAGACCGCCGCCGAGGCGGCCAACTCGCCGATCAACCCCGCCCCCGCCTTCACCAGCGCCGAGCTGGCCGCGCTGCCGCGCGAGAACTGGCTCACCAACGGCGGCTCGACCTACAACCAGCGTTACTCGCCGCTCACGCAGGTGACCGACAGAAACGTCAGTCAGCTGAGAGGCCTGTGGGAGGCCCGCTTCGACAGATCGGGCACGGCCGCCAAGTACAGCGGCGAGGCGACGCCGATCGTCTACGACGGCGTGATCTACACCGTCACCGGCAACGACGACGTCTTCGCCAACCGCGTCTCCGACGGCAGACGGCTGTGGAAGTACGAGTCGAACATCCCGCAGGACATCGACACGATCTGCTGCGGCTGGACCAGCCGCGGCGTCGCGATCGGCGCCGGTCAGGTCTACGTCGGCCAGCTCGACGGCAGACTGGTCGCGCTCGACCAGGCGACCGGCACCGTCAACTGGTCGTACTCGGTCGGCGACTGGAGAGACGGCGAGACGCTCACGAACGCGCCGCTCTACTACAACGGCCGCGTCTACACCGGCGTCTCCGGCGGCGAGTACGGCATCCGCGGCCGCCTGACCGCGGTCGACGCGCAGACCGGCAAGCTCGACTGGCGCTGGTGGGCGATTCCCGCGCCCGGCGAGGAGGGCAGCGACACCTGGCCGAGCAACGACGCCTGGAGAAACGGCGGCGCGCCGATCTGGCAGACGCCGGCCGTCGACCCCGAGCTGAACACGATGTACCTCTCGACCGGCAACGTCGCGCCCGACCTCAACGGCAAGAACCGCAGAGGCGACAACCTCTACGGCGCCTCGATCGTCGCGCTCGACCCGGCCACCGGCAAGGTCAAGTGGCACTTCCAGGCGGTCAGACACGACATCTGGGACTACGACATGCCGTCGCCCGTCGTGCTGTGGGACGCGGAGATCGACGGCAGAGAGGTCAAGGGCCTGTCGGAGCCGGCCAAGACCGGCTGGCTCTACATGCTCGACCGCGAGACCGGCAGACCGCTGCACGGGATCAGAGACATGCCGGTGACGCAGGACAAGGAGATCCAGGAGACGGCCGACACGCAGCCGATCCCCGACTACCCGCCGTTCGCGCCGCACGAGATCCGGCCCGAGGAGATCCAGACGATCCAGGCGATCCTCGACGCGCAGACGAGAGGCAGAAGAAGAGTCACCGTGCAGGCGGCGAGATCGATCTACGAGCCGTACACGAACATCCCGAAGGTGATCAAGCCCGGCCCGTCGGGCGGGACCAACTGGCCGCCGTCGTCGTTCAACCGCACGACCAACATGGTCTACATATGCGGCGCCGACACCTTCGCCGGCTACCTCACCGAGGGCCCGACGAGACCGGTCGTCGGCAGACAGTACCTCTCGTCGGTCTTCACGCTGCAGGGCTTCGGCACCTACCCCGGCCTGCTCGTCGCGCAGGACGTGACGACCGGCGAGATCGCCTGGACGAGAAGATTCACCGGCAGAAACGACGCCTGCTACTCGGGCACGACGACGACCGCCGGCAACCTCGTCTTCGTCGGCCGCAACAACGGCGAGCTGCAGGCCTTCAACGCTTCCACCGGCGAGCAGCTGTGGAGATTCCAGACCGGCGCCGGCGCCAACTCGACCCCCGCGATCTTCGAGTACAGAGGCAGACAGATGATCGCGTTCTACGCCGCCGGCAACTCGCTCGCGGGCACCTCCCACGGCGACTCGCTGTGGCTCTTCTCGCTCGACGGGAAGATCGGGCCGGTCGCGCCCGGCGCCGCCGCGAGAGCGATCGAGCACGCCGGCGAGGCCGGCCAGGTCGAGACCGAGAGAACGACCGTCCAGCCGTCCAACGACAGAGACAGAACGACCGAGTCGTCGGAGAACAGCGCCGGCGGCGCGGCCGCCAACGGCGCCCAGGTCTTCTCCGACAACTGCTCGGTCTGCCACGGCGCCGACGCCAGAGGCGGCAACGGCGGACCCGACCTGACGACGATCCCGTCCGCGAGAGACATGGCGGCGGTCCAGAGACAGGTCGAGAACGGCGGCGGCGGAATGCCGGCGTTCAGAGGGACGCTCAGCGCCGACGAGATCAGAGCGGTCTCGACGTACGTGACGACGCTCGTCAGATAGCGCCTCGCGCGCGCGATGCGGGCCGGGCGATTCCGTCCGGCCCGCCCTTCATCGTGGAGGGGCGATGGCTCGTTTCCTCCACACCGCCGACTGGCACCTCGGCCGCGCCTTCCACGGCGAGGACCTGCTGCGGTCACAGGCGGAGTTCGTCGACTTCGCGGTCTCGGTCGCGCGCGACGAGCAGGTGGACGGGATCCTCCTGGCCGGCGACCTCTACGACCGCGCGCTGCCGCCGGTCGACGCGGTGCGGCTGGCGTCGGAGGCGCTGGCGCGGCTGGCCGAGGTCGCGCCGGTCGTCGTCATCTCCGGCAACCACGACTCGGCCGCACGGCTCGGCTTCGGCGCGGAGCTGTTCGCGCGGGCGCGCGTCCACATCGCGACCGATCCCCTTCAGATCGGGACGCCGGTTGCTGTCGGCGGCGCGCTCGTCTATCCCCTCCCCTACCTGGAGCCCGATCTCGTGCGCGAGCCGCTCGGGGTCGAGGAGCGCTCGCACGCGGCCGTCACCGGGGCGGCGATGGCGCGGGTGCGGGCGGACGTCGCGGCGCGCGGCGCGGGCGCTGCCGCGGGCGGCGCGCCGGTGATCGTGATGGCGCACGCCTTCGTCTCCGGCGCGGCCGGCTCGGAGAGCGAGCGCGATCTCGCCGTCGGCGGCGCGGCGCACGTGCCGCCGGGTGCCTTCGCCGGCGCCGACTACGTCGCGCTCGGCCATCTGCACGGGCCGCAGATCGTCGGCGGCGGCGCGGGCCGCTACGCCGGCTCGCCGCTGGCCTTCTCCTTCAGCGAGGCGACGCAGAGAAAGTCGCTGGCGATCGTGGACACCGCATCGCCCGCCGACGTGACGCTGATCCCGGTCCCCGTCCCGCGTCCGCTGGCGACGCTGCGCGGCACGCTCGACGAGCTGCTCGCCGATCCGCGCCTGCGCGACCGCGAGGGCGCGTGGGTGCAGGCGACGCTGACCGATCCGGTCCGCCCCGGCGACGCGATGGAGCGGCTGCGGGCGCGCTTCCCGCATGCGGTCGTGCTCGCCTTCGACCCACAGGGCGACGCCGGCTCGCCGGCCGACTCCTACCAGCGCCTGCGCGGCCTGGACGACGACGAGCTGCTGCGCCGCTTCGTCGCCGACGTGCGCGGCAGCGACGCCGACGACGAGGAGCTGACGCTGCTGCGTGACGCGCTCACCGCCCGTCGCGTCGCCGAAGCCGTCGCGTAAGCGACGCCGGTCGCTTGTCGCGCGCCCGCCACATCAGCGCGCCGCTCCGGCCAGCGCGCAGCTGCGCCGTGTCGGCGCTCTTCTTCCCGCAGTGTGCGGCGAGCGCGGAGCGGCGCCGTCACGATCGCTCGATAGCCTGATCGGATGCGCCTGCACCACCTTCGCGTGACCGCCTTCCAGGCGTTCGCAGGCACCGAGCAGGTCGATTTCGACGCGCTCTCGGCCGCCGGGCTGTTCCTGCTGCGGGGCGACACCGGCGCCGGCAAGACGACCTTGCTCGACTCGGTCTGCTTCGCGCTCTACGGCGAGGTCCCGGGCGCCCGCGCGAAGGACGCCCGTCTCCGCTCCGACCATGCGTCACCCGAGGCGCGCACAGAGGTCGAGCTGGACGTGACGCTGCGCGACCGCCGCTTCAGAATCGTCCGCCGCCCGAAGCAGGAGCGGCCGAAGGTGCGCGGCGAGGGCATCACCGAGGAGGGCCACGGCTGCACCGTCCAGGAGCTGCGCGACGGCGAGTGGGTGACGGTCGCCGCCCGGCCTGACGAGGCGAGAGCGGAGCTGTCCGATCCGCTCGGGATGAGCTGCGAGCAGTTCTGCCAGGTCGTGCTGCTGCCGCAGGGCGAGTTCGCCTCCTTCCTGCGCGCCGGCAGCGACGAGCGCTGGAAGCTGCTCGAGCGGCTGTTCGGCACCGAGCGCTTCGCGGCCGTCGAGTGGTGGCTGAGAGATCGCGCGAGAACCGCCCGGATCGAGCTGCACGGCCAGCTCGGCGCGGTCCGCGACGTCGTCGCGCGGCTGGCGCAGGCGTCTGGCGAGGAGCCGCCCGCCGACTGGGAGCTCGACCCCGAGCGGCTGCGCGAATGGGCCGGCGGCCTCAGCGTCGGCGCCCAGGCCGGAGCGGTCACCGCGGAGGAGTCGGCCGCCAGCGCCCGCGCCGCCCGCGCCGCCGCCGACGCCGCCCTGTCAGCCGCGACTGAGCTGGCCGAGCGCCAGCAGCGCCACGCCAGAGCGCAGCGCGAGCTGGAGTCGTGGCGCGCCCGCCAGGACGCCCGCGACGAGGCCGAGCGCGAGCTGCGCGCCGCTCGCGCCGCCGCCCCCGTGGCCCCCGCGCTGGAGGCGGCCCGCACCCGCGCCGCCGACGCCGCCACCGCCGACCGCGCGGCAGCGTCCGCCTGGGACGCGCTGGACGACGAGGCGCGTGCCGTTGCGGAGGCGGCCGCCGCGAGCGCTGACGCGTCGCCGCCCGCCGCTCACGCGGATGCGCCGGCCGCCGACGCGCCGCCGACAGCCGCCGCTCGCGTCGACGCGCCGCCGCCCGCCGCGCCGCCTGAGCCCGAGCCCGAGCCGGAAGCCGAGCTGACCCTCTTCGACCTCCCGAGCAGCGGACGTTTGACCCCTGAAAGGGTCGAACGTCCGGAGGTCGTGTCGGAGGTGGCGCCGGCGGCCGAGCCCGCCCCCGCCGACGACGCCGATTCCGCCGCCGCGCTGCGCGCGCCCGCCGATGACGCCGACCCCGCCGCCGTCGCGCTGCGTGCGCATGCGGGCGAGCTGCGGACGCGGGCGGGGGCGCTCGGGGAGCTGGTCGCGGTCGAGCAGCGGCTCGACGCCTCCGAGCAGGCGCTCGCGAGGCTGCTCGCCGACGCCGAGGACGCCGACGCCCGTGCCGCCAGCGCGTCCGCGGCGCTCGAAGCCGCCGCCGGCGAGCGCGTCCAGCTCGACGGCGCGCTCGTCGTCGCCCGCCGCGCGAGCGACCGCGTCGAGGCGCTCGAAGTCGAGGCGAAAGCCGCCGCCGAGCGAGCCGAGCAAGCGCTTGAGCGGGATCGTCGCGCAGCAGAGCAGATCCGACTCGATGCACAGGTGCGTGAGGCCGTCGGCAGCGAGCAGGCCGCCCGCGAGCGCTGGCTCGACCTGCGCGAGCGCCGCCTCGCCGGCATGGCCGCCGAGCTGGCCAGCGGCCTCGTCCCCGGCGAGCCGTGCACCGTCTGCGGCGCCCTCGACCATCCCGCGCCGGCGCATCTCGCCGCTGCCTCCGCCGCGGACGCCGCCCCCGCGCTCGATGCCGCCGCCTCCGCCGCGGACGCCGCCGCGCTCGATGCCGCTGCTCGCGCCGCGGACGCCGCGGCCCCAGACGCCGCCCCCGCGCCCCCCTCGGACACGAGCGGCTCGCTCGCCGACCAGGAGCGCGCGGCGCAGGAGGCGCAGGCGGGCGCGGCCGAGCTGCGGGCGGAGGCCGAGCGGGCGGCGGCGGCGAACGCGAGCGCGCTGGCGGCGGCGCAGGCGGTCGCGGGCGCTGCGAGCGTGGAGGAGCTGCGGGCCGACGCCACGGCACGCGCCGAGCAGCTCACGACGACCCGCGCCGAAGCCGCCGCGCTGGCCGACGTCGAGCGCAAGCTGGCCGCGCTCGCCACGACGACGGCCGCGCACGAGCAGCAGCGCCGCGACGCCGAGCAGGCCGCCGCCAGCGCTCGCGCCGCGCACGCCGAGCGCGCTGCGGCGCTCACCAGCGAGCGCGAGCAGGTCGCGGGCGCCCGCGGTGAGGCCGACTCGATCGCCGCCCGCGTGGAGCAGCTCACGCAGCACGCGCGCGCGGCCGACGCCGCCGCTGCCGCGCGCGAGCAGGCCGCGCGCGCCGCCGTCGCGCGTGACGAGGCCGCGACCGCCGTCGCGAGAGCGGTCGACGCCGCCGGCTTCGAGACGGTCACCGCCGCAGCCGCGGCGATCCGCGACGCGGCCGCGCTGCAGGAGCTGGAGCGCAAGCTGCGCGGCTACGACGAGGGCGTTGCCAGCCGCACCGCGATCGTCGCCGACCCGGTCCTGCAGGCCGCCGTCGCGCAGCCGGCGCCCGACCTGCCGGCGCTGCGAGCCGTGGCTGACAGCGCGGCCGCCGCCGACGAGTCGTGCCAGGGGCGCAACACGGTCGAGCAGCGCCGCCTCGCCGAGGTCACGAGCCTCACCGGCGCGCTCGACAGCGCGCTGACGCAGCTCGCCCCGGTCGCCGCGCGCGAGCGGCTGATCAAGGAGCTGGCCGGCCTGGTCGACGGCGGCTCGCCCGCCAACAGGCTCAAGATGCGGCTCTCCGCCTACGTCCTCGCGGCACGGCTCGAAGAGGTCGCGGAGGCGGCGACGCAGCGGCTGGAGCGGATGTCCAACGGCCGCTACGCGCTGATCCACGCCGACGACGGCGCCCGCGGCAGAAAGCGCGGCGGCCTCGACCTCAAGATCGTCGACGGCTGGACCGGGCAGGAGCGCTCGCCCGCGACGCTGTCCGGCGGCGAGACCTTCCTCGCCAGCCTCGCGCTCGCGCTCGGCCTCGCCGACGTCGTCGCCGCCGACGCCGGCGGCAGCCGCCTCGAGACGCTGTTCATCGACGAGGGCTTCGGCTCGCTCGACGAGCGCACGCTCGACGAGGTGCTCGACGTGCTCGACCAGCTGCGCGAGGGCGGCCGCGCCGTCGGGATCGTCTCCCACGTCGCCGAGCTGCGCCAGCGCGTCCCGGCCCAGCTGCTCGTCGTCAAGGGCCGCGACGGCTCCCACGTCGAGCAGGCGGCCGTCGCTCCCGCGAGCTGATCCTCAGCCGCCGGCAGCCGCCACGGCCGCGGCGATCGGATCGGCGTCGGCGTCGACCTGGCGGCCGGCGACGAAGACGGTCGGGATGCCGTTGACGCCGCGCTCGACGGCCGCTTCGGTGACCAGCTCGACCCAGGGGCGGAAGCGGCCGCCGAGCAGGTCGTCGGCGAACGACGGATCGGCGATCCCGCTCTCGGCGCCGATCCGCGTGAGCTGCTCGTCGCTGAGGCCTGGCGTGTTCTCCTCCGGCTGCTGAGCGAACAGCGCGTCCTTGTAGGCGGGGAAGGCGCCGGCCTGGGCAGCAGCGCCGAGGGCGGCCGCGGCGCGGGTCGAGTACTCGGTGCCCTCCGAGAAGCGGTCGAGGAACGCGACCGGGTGGTAGACGATCGTCGCGCGGCCCTCGGCGACGAGCGCGTCGAGCGTCGCGCCGGCACGCTGCTCGAAGGCGCGGCAGTAGGGGCAGAGCAGGTCGATGTACGCGTCGACGCGGACGGGTCCGCTGCCGACGGCGATGCCGTCGCCCTCGGGCGCGGCGCCGGCGGGGATCTCGGGAGGAGCCATGCAGTGAAGTCTCGCCGACCGCGCACGTCGCCATGCGCAGAGACACGGGTCAGCCGTACGGTGCCCCGCCCGCGCCGCCGTTACGATCGCGGCCGCCGATGCTGACCGTCGAGGGACTCACGAAGCGCTACCGCGGGGAATCGGTCGTCGACGGGCTGTCGTTCGAGGCCCGCGCCGGCCGCGTCACCGGCTTCCTCGGCCCCAACGGCGCCGGCAAGACGCAGACGATCAAGATGATCCTCGGCCTGATCCACCCGACCGCCGGCCGCGTGACGATCGGCGGCAGCGCGCTGCTCGACCATCCTCGCCCCGGCCGCGTCGCCAGCGGCGTGCTCGACGGCGGTGCGTTTCACCCCGGCCGGCGCGTGCTCGACGAGCTGCAGCTGCAGGCCTACGCGGCCGGCGCCGACCCGGAGCGAGCCGAGGAGCTGCTCGACCGCGTCGAGCTGCTGCCCGCCGCGCGCAGCCGCATCGGCACGCTCTCGCTTGGGATGCGCCAGCGGCTCGCGCTCGCGCGGGCGCTGCTGGCCGACGCGCCGCTGCTGATAGCCGACGAGCCCGCCAACGGCCTCGATCCGGCCGGCATGCACTGGCTGCGGGCGCTGCTGCGCGAGCTGGCCGGGGAGGGCAAGACCGTGCTTGTCTCCAGCCACCTGCTGGCGGAGATGGAGCGGCTCGCCGACGACGTCGTCGTGATCGCGCACGGGCGGCTGGTCGCGAGCGGGCCGTTGAGCGAGCTGGCATCGGTGCGCGAGCGGCGCGTGCGGATCCGCTGCGCGAATCCGCGCGTGCTCGGCGCGCGGCTGAGAGCGCGCGGGCTGACGGTGAGCGAGGAGGACGAGGAGCTGGTCGTCGCCGGCGCCGACGCGCGCGCGATCGGCGAGCTGGCGCTGGCGGCGCAGATCGCCGTCCACCGCCTGGTCGAGGACGAGGACGACTTGGAGGAGCGCTACCTCGCGCTGACCGCGGGGCCGGGCCCGCGGGCCTCCTCTGCGCGCGCCGCGGATGGCGGCGTCGTGCCCGCGTCAGCGTCGCCGTCGCCGGAGAGCGCCGCGTGACGCTGCTGCTGGTCGAGCTGGAGAAGCTGCGGACGATCCGCAGCGCGTGGCTGCTGTTCGCGGCCGGCGTGCTGATGCCGCTGCCGATCGTGATCGCGATGCTGATCGGGACCAGCGACTACGGCCCGGTGGCCCAGAACGTGATCGACCTCGCCGTGCTGCCGGCCGCGATCGCCGGCGTGCTGGCGGTGACCGCCTGCGCGCGCGAGTTCGAGCACAGAACGATCACCGTCGCCTTAATGACCGAGCCGCGGCGAGAGCGCGTGATCGTCGCGAAGGCCGGCGCGGCGGCGATCGTCTCGCTCGCGATGGCGACGCTCTTCTGCGCCCTCTGCCTCGGCGTCGCGGCGGTCTGGATCTCCTCCGCCGGCGGCGTCTGGCCGTGGACGGGCCACCAGACGCTGGAGGGCGCCGGCGGCACGATCGCGCTGACGGCCCTGATCGCCGTCGCCGGCACCGGCTTCGGCGCGCTCGTGCGCCACGTCGGCGGCGCGATCACGCTGATGGCGGTGATGTACCTCGTCGTCGAGGGCGTCCTCGTCGCCCGCGTCCCCGCCTACCACGACTGGGGCCTGACGGCGGCCGCCAACTCCGTCATCGAGCCGACGCTCCCCCACACCTACGCGTTCTCGGCCGGCATGGCGATCCTCCTCGGCAGCTCCCTCGCCTACCTCGCCCTCGGCATCGCCGCCGTCCGCCGCGCGGACGTCTGAGCCGAAGTCACGACGCGCTCACTCTGAGCTGAACCCGCGGCCGATCCAGGCGCGGTAGGCGTCGTAGAAGGGGGCGAACTCGTCGGCGACGATCAGCGCAGCTTCGTGGACCTGTTCGGCGGTGGCGGTGGCGTACTCGTGAACGAGCAGCCGGCGCAGCTCGCGCAGGCGTTCCAGCCGCCGGGCGCGCTCGGGGCCGATCACGCCGATCCGTCTCAGGTTCGCGAGGTCGCGGCGCGCGTTGAGGTCAGCGGCCCGCGGACGGACCTCGGCAAGTTCGAGGCCGAAGGCCGTCAGCTCGGCGATCGTGTTGTAGAGCTTGTCGACACCGCGCTCGACGGCGTTGACGCGGTTCAACTCAGCGGGATCTTCTGAGGCGTACGCGCGCTGGAACATGTCGAGGTCGAAGTCTTCGCCGAACTCGGCCATTGCGGCGCGCAGCGCGATCAGGTGCCGGCGGACGTCGGTCACGCGGTCGCGGATCTTCGCCTTCAGCGCGCGGGCGCGTTCCGGGTCCTGCGCTTCCAACGGCGCCGCTGGCGCGCTCACAGCGTCCGGCCGAGATCGAGGTCGGGCATCGCGTCGAGCAACGAGGTCTCCGCAGTCCTCGCACGGCGGCGCCATGTGGGCAGCCTGGCGACGAGGCCGGCCCACTCATGCTCGCGGTCGATCAGCACGCGACCCTGCTCCAGCGCGTCGCGCATCAGCAACGGCGTGCGCTCCGCGTCTTGGATGCGCACCAGCTGGACGTCCCGTCCGATGCGCTCCTCCAACCGGCCGGTCAGCTCGGCGACACGGCGAGCCGAGGGGTCACCGAGCCTCACCAGCAGGTCGATGTCGGAACCGTCACCTGCGGTGCCCGCGGCAAGCGAGCCGAACATGACTGCCAGGCGCACGCCCGGTTCCGTCCGCAGCGCCGCTCGCAGCCCGCTCAGCAGCGGCCAATGGGTGCGCAGGTACGCCTCCTCGCGCATCGAGGTGACGAACTTCCGAGCACTGGTGCGCTCACCCCGCACCAAGCCCTCCGCCGCGGCGCGGCGCAGCGTCCGCTCGGGGACGCCGAGATGCTCAGCGAGAGTGTTCAGGGAGGAGGACGCCATGAGGTCGCTCGTGTGGCCGATAATAGCGCCTCGTGTGGCCGTTAGTGCAATCTCGTATGGCCGCTAACTCCGGCCCGTGCGGCCGATCAGCTCCACACCAGCTCGCTGCGCGTCCGCCAGTACGACTCCGGATCCTCGGACAGGACGGCGAGGCGGGCCTCCAGGGAGTCGTTCCATTCCACTGACGAGGCCGCCAGGTTCGAGGCGAGCATCGCCGGTGAGACGGCGCCGCTGAGGACGACGTCGACCCAGGGGCGGGCGAGGATCGCGGCGAGGGCGAGGGCGTCGGGGGTGGTGTCGAGGTCCGCGGCGGCGGCGGAGAGCGGCGGCGGGGCGGCGTGGGCGGTCAGGCGGCCGTTGGCGACGCCCTCCTTGATCAGCACCGTGAGCCCGGCGGCGTGCGCGCGGGCGAGGGCGTCGCCGGCAGACCGCTCGTGCAGGTTCCAGGTCGACTGGACGGCGTCGAAGGCGCCCAGCTCGACGGCGCGGTCGATCGTCGCGGCCTGGGCCGGGCCGGTCGTCGACAGCCCGACGCGCACGCCCGAGGCGCGCAGCGAGGCGAGCTGGGCGAGCACGTCCGCGTCCTCCAGCACGCCCGACTCGATCGTCGCGGAGTGGATCGCGTACATGTCGAGCTGGTCGCCGAGCAGCGCGCGGGTCTCGGCGAGCTGTCTGCGCAGCTGGGCGGCGTCGAGCTGCTTGCGCTCGTGCACGTCCGCGTCCATGCGCCAATCGCCGACGTAGGCGTAGCCCCACTTCGACGAGATCGTCAGCACGTCGGCGGCCAGCGAGCGTGCGTCGAGCCAGCCGGCGAGGAACTCCTCGGCCAGGCCGTAGGAGCGGGCCGCGTCGACCCAGCGCACCCCGGCCGCGAGCGCCGCGTCGAGCAGCTCCCACGCCTCGCGGCGGAGCGTCTCGACCGAGCGGTCCGCTCCGAGGTCCGAATCACGTCCGATGTTGATGTACGCCGGCCGCCCGATGGCGGCGAGGCCGAGACCGATCTGCGACATGGAGAACAGTTTGCATACCCTCGACGGCATGACGCCTCGCGCCTGGGCGGCCTTCGCCACGATGTCGATCCTCTGGGGCATCCCCTACCTGTTCATCAAGATCGCCGTCGACGACGGGGTTCCGCCGGGTTTCGTCGCCTGGGCGCGGGTGCTGATGGGAGCGGTCGTCCTGCTCGCGCTGGCTTGGCGCGCGAGAGCGCTCGGCGGGCTCAGGAGCCGCTGGAAGTGGCTGATCGCCTACGCCGTGATCGAGATCTCGATCCCCTTCCCGCTGATCGCGTTCGGCGAGCAGCACGTCTCCTCCTCGACCACCGCGATCGCGATCGCGACGGTTCCGCTGATCGCCTCGCTGCTGGCGCTCAAGTTCGCGCCTGGCGAGTCGCTCACCGGCCGCCGGCTCGTCGGCATGCTGGTCGGCTTCGCGGGCGTCGCGGCGCTGGTCGGGATCGACGTCTCCGGCAGCTCCGAGGAGCTGCTCGGGATCGGCGCGATCGTGCTCGCCGCCGCCGGCTACGCCTGCGGCGCGCTGATCATCGCGCGCGGCCTCGGCGGCCTCGACGGCCGCGCGACGATGGGCGCCAGCCTCGCGCTCGCGACGATCGTGCTGACGCCGCTGGCCGCGCTCGACCCGCCGACCGAGGTCCCGCCCGCCGGCGCGATCGCCGCGATCGTCGTGCTCGGGCTCGTCTGCACCGCCGCGGCGTTCGTCGCCTTCGCCGAGCTGGTCCGCACCGCCGGGCCGACCCGCTCGACGATCGTCACCTACGTCAACCCGGTGATCGCGCTCGCGCTCGGCGTCGCGCTGCTGGACGAGCAGCCGGGCGCGGGCGCGATCGTCGGCCTCGTGCTGATCCTCGCCGGCTCGTGGTTCTCGACCGACGGCCGCCTGCCCGGCCGGATCGAGCGGCGGCTGGCGGCGTCGCAGAGCGCACGCTGAGTCGCCGCGCCGCGCGTATGCTTGCGAGATGCCCCCGGTGCCGGCCGTCAAGCGCGCGCTCAACGTGCTCGAACTGCTCGCGAGCGAGTCCGAGCCGCTGATGCTGAGCGACATCGTCGCGCGCACCGGGATCCCGACCGCGAGCTGCCACGCGATCATGCACACGCTCCAGGAGGCCGGCTACGTGACGCGCCGCTCGGAGGGCCGCACGCAGTACTGGGAGCCGACGCTGGCGCTGTTCCACCTCGGCTCGGCGGTCGTCTCGCGCTTCGCGATCCGCGACATCGCGATGCCGCACCTGCGCGAGCTGTCGGCCGCCTTCGACGTGCCCGCCCACCTCGGCGTGCTCGTCGGCGACGACGTGATGTACCTGGAGAAGGCGGAGACGCCGACGTTCATCCAGTTCAACACCTTCCCTGGCAAGCTGAGCCCGTTCCACATCACCGCGCTCGGCCGCGCGATCGCCGCCTGGCTGCCGCCAGCCCAGCAGGAGGCGCTGACGGCGGGGCTGGAGCCGTCGGTCGAGCCGCTGCTGCGCGAGACGCACGCGACCGGTTACGCGGTCGAGGACAGCGAGGAGATCGACGGCGTCGGCTGCATCGCCGCGCCCGTCTTCGGCGCCGACGGACGGGTCGTCGCCAGCGTCGGCCTGACCGGCTTCTCGCGCAACCTGCTGCCGGGCGGCGAGCCGCCGGCGGCCGCCTCCGTCGTCGGCGCCGCACGCGCGATCTCCGCGCAGCTCGGCTTCCGCGCGCCGCAGCCGGTCTAGCGTCCGCGGCTGCGTCCCGCGCGGGAGGCTCCATCCCACCGCTTCCCCCGCCTTTGGCGGTTGCTGACACGTGCCTGAAAAATCGCTTGCGTCGGCGTCCCGTTCGTGAGTATCCTTATTTCGAATGTTGATTCGAGATACGGAATCAACAGGAGAGAGCGCCGCAGCCGAACCAGCAAGGAGCGCCGTGCCCATCAGTGGAGTCCTGCCCGTCATCCCGACGCCGTTTCGGGATGGCGTCTTCGACCGTGCCAGCTTCCAGCGCCTGCTCGACCACATGCTGCCGTGGGTCGACGGCTACACGTTGATGGGCAGCACCGGCGAGGCGCCGTCGCTGCCCGACGCGCAGCGGGCGCAGATCGTCGCCGAGGCGCTGGCGATGACCCCGGCCGGCAAGACCGTCGTCGCCGGCGTCTCGCACACGAGCGCCGACGCAGCCGCCGAGCTGGCCCGCCACGCGCAGGAGCACGGCGCCGCCGGGGTGCTCTGCTGCTCGCCCTTCTACTTCGCCAACTCGCCCGACGGGATCTACGCCCACCTCGCGCGGATCGACGCCGCGATCGAGATCGAGCTGGTCCTCTACGACAACCCCTTCACGACCAAGACGCCGCTGCAGGCCGACTGGGTGATCGACTGGGCGCGCAGACTTTCGCGGCTCAATTCAGTCAAATTGACCGACCACGACCTCGGCAAGATCCCCCTCTGGCGCGAGGCCGGCCTGACGGTCCTCGCCGGCGACGACCCGATCCTGTCGCAGTTCCTCGCGGCCGGCGTCGACGGCGCGATGGTGATCGCTCCGGCGGTGCTGCCGGAGTCGTTCGCGACCGCCTGGGCGCGGATGCGCGCCGGCGACCTCGACGGCGCGCTGCGGATCGTCTCGACCGAGCTGGCGCCGTTCATCCACGCCTTCGGGATCGGCGACGAGATCGCGACGACGAAGGCGCTCTACGCCGAGATCGGGATCTTCGACAGCGGCGAGCTGCTGTCTCCGCTGCAGCCGGTCGCGCCGGCGCGCGCGCAGCAGCTCAAGCAGGCCTACGAGCTGGGCCGCGACGCCGGCCTCGCGCGCCTCGCGGCCGACGACGGCGCCGCCGCCGCGCCCGCCGCCGACGGGATCCCCGCGCGATGATCGACTGCCACACGCACGTCGGCGAGCGGCGCCACTTCAGCGGCGCCTTCATCGACGACATGGTGCGCGCGTGGGGCCCGCAGGCGAATCCGGCGCGCTCGCTGGAGGAGCACTGGGAGGCGGTCGCGCCGGTCGACAAGGCGATCGTGCTCGCCTTCGCGGCGCCGCGGATCGGCTTCGACGTGCCGAACGAGTACGTCGCCGAGTACGTCGCGCAGCATCCCGAGAAGCTGGTCGGCTTCGCGAGCGTCGACGCCAACGACATCGACGCGGTGCCGCTGCTGCGACGGGGCGTCGAGATGGGCCTGCGCGGGCTGAAGCTGGCGCCGACCTACCAGGGCTACGACCCGCTCTCGCCCGCCGCGCTCGGCGTCTGCGAGGCGGCCGAGGACCTCGGGCTGCCGATCCTCTGGCACCAGGGGACGACGTTCGTCCGCACGGCCGAGCTGCGCTACGCGCTGCCGCTGCAGATCGACCGCGTCGCGATCCGCTTCCCCGAGCTGAAGATCGTGATCGCCCACATGGGCCACCCGTGGATCGACGACGCGATGGTCGTCGTGCGCAAGCACCCCAACGTCTACGCCGACGTCTCCGCGCTGCACCCGCGGCCGTGGCAGCTCTACAACGCGCTGCTGAGCGCGGTCGAGTACGGCGTCGCCGACAAGCTGCTGTTCGGCACAGACTGGCCGTTCGCGCAGCTCGACGCCTCGATCGTCGGCCTGCGCGCCGTCAACCGCTTCACCGCGGGCACCGCGCTGCCGCAGGTCCCCGACGCCGTGATCGAGGGGATCCTCGAGCGACCGACCTTCGAGCTGCTGGGGCTCGCCGCATGAGCGCGCCCGCGCTGACGATCGCCGACGTCGAGGTGCTGATCCTCGACGGCGGGGTCGAGTACGGGACGGCGACCGCCGACGGCGAGCGCTCCGGCCCGCGCCACTGGACGCTGATCCGCGTCACGAGCGAGGAGGGCCATGTCGGCTGGGCCGACGTCGACTCGCACCCGTGGATCGTCAAGGCGATCGTCGAGGCGCATCCGCACATCCCCGACTTCTGCTCAGGCCTGAAGGACGCGGTCGTCGGGCTGAGCGCCTGGGATCGCCACCACGCCTGGGAGCGGATGTACCAGGCCTCCTGGTACCACGGCCGCCGCGGGCCGGCGCTGCACGCGATCAGCGGGATCGACGTCGCGCTGTGGGACCTCGCCGCGCGCGCCGCCGGCGTGCCGGTCGCGCAGCTGCTCGGCGGCCGCCGCCGCGACAGCGTGCAGGCGTACGCCTCCACCCTCTTCCGCGAGACGCCCGACGAGATGCGCGCCGCCACCCGCCGCTACCTCGACCAGGGCTTCCGCGCGATCAAGTTCGGCTGGGGGCCGTGGGGCGCCGACGCGCGCCGCGACCACGCGCTGCTGGCTGCCGCGCGCGAGGAGGCCGGGCCGGATGTGAAGCTGATGGTCGACGGCCACATCGCCGGCGACGCCGCCGCGGTGCGCGCCCACGTGCGCGCGCTGGAGGAGCTGGCGCCGTTCTGGGTCGAGGAGCCGCTGCCGGCCGACCGGCCGGGCGAGCTGGCGCAGCTCGGCCGCTCGACGTCGCTGCGGGTCGCCAGCGGCGAGCAGCTCGGCGGCATCTCCGAGTACGCGGAGCTGCTGCGCGAGCCGGGCGTCGCGGTCGTGCAGCCGGACCTCGGCCGCTGTGGCGGCTACACCGTGCTGCAGCAGGTCGCCGAGCTGGCCGGCCGCGCAGGCGCGCTGGTCGTCCCGCACGCGTGGACCTCGCACCTGCTGACGGCGGCGACGCTCCAGGCCGCCGCCTGGCTGCCGAACGAGCCGCTGGTCGAGGTCAACGCCTCGACGGCGCCGCTGGTCGCGCAGCTCGCCCCGCTCGACCTCGGCCTCGCGGACGGTCGCGTCCGCGTGCCCAGCGGCCCCGGACTCGGGGTCGAGGTCGATCCTGCCGTCGTCGACCGGTACCGCGTCGCATGAGCCCCCGCCCGCTCGCCGTCGTGACCGGTGCCGCCGGCGGGATCGGCGGCGCGATCGGCGCCGCGCTCGCCGCGGCAGGACACGACCTGGCGCTGATCGACGTGGACGCCGCGGGGCTCGCCGCCGCCGCCGCGCGGCTCGGCGATGCCGCGCACGCCTCGCCCGCGCACGCCGCCGCCGCCGCGCCGGCCGTCCACACCCTCGTCGCCGACGCGACCGACCCCGCCGCGATGGCGGAAGCGCTGGCGCAGGTGCGCGCCGACGCGGGCCGCCCGCTCGACGTCGCCGTCGGCACCGTCTCGCACGAGCGCCACGACGACGCGCTCGCGCTCGACGCGGCCGCGCTGCGCGCCTCCGTCGAGGGCACCGCGGGCGCCGCGCTCGCGCTCGCGCAGCCGGCCGCGCGGCAGATGGTCGACGCCGGCAGGCCCGGCCGGATCGTCCTGATCGGCTCGCTGCACGCGACGCTCGCCTTTCCCGGCACCGCCGGCTACAACACCGCCGAGGCCGCCCTGCTGGCGCTGGCGCGGTCGCTCGCGCGCGACCTGCTGAGACACCGGATCGCCGTCAACGTCGTCGAGCCGGGCTGGATCCTGACCTCGGGCGAGCGCCGCTTCCACACGCCGGAGCGGCTCGCGGCAGCCGCCGCGGCGCACCCGTGGGGCCGCCTCGGCACGGTCGAGGACGTTGCCGCCGCGGTCGCCTTCCTCGCCTCGCCCGCGGCCGAGTACGTCACCGGCACGACCCTGCGCGTCGACGGCGGCATGTCGCTGGCGATGACCGAGCTGCCGGGAGGAACGGCATGAGAATCGCCTGCGTCTTCGCCCACCAGGACGACGAGAAGGCCTGCCTCGCGACGCTGCTGCGGCTGCGCGCCGAACGCGGCGCGGAGATCGCGTTCATCGCCACGACCAACGGCGACAAGGGCATGTCGTGGGATCCGTCGATCCCGCTCGCGGAGGCGGCCGTCGTGCGCGAGCGCGAGATGAGCGCCGTCGCTGCCGCACTCGGCGGGTCCTACGTCTGCCTCGGCGAGCCCGACCAGTTCCTCTTCGACGCGCCGCGCGTGCGGCTCGCGCTGATCGAGGCGCTGCGCGCCGCCGCACCCGACCTGATCTTCACGCACAACCCCGCGGAGTACAGCGTCGACCACGACGCGACCGCGCGGCTGACGACCCACGCGGCGCTGATGACGACGATCGCCTCGGTCGAGACGAACAGCCCGGCGCTGGCGCGCGTGCCGGCGATCTTCCACTGCGATCCCGGACCCGGTCACGGCTTCGACGGCACCCACTTCGTCACGTTCGACGAAGCGGTCGCCGACAAGAAGGCGCGGATCGTGCGCCTGCACGACAGCCAGATGGCGGTGATGCGCGAGCTGCGCGGCGTCGACTACGCCGACCTGCAGCGCGACGCCGACCGCCAGACCGGTGCCCGCCTCGTGCAGCCGTACGCCGAGGTCTTCCGTCCCTGCCTGATGGAGCGCCGCATCCCGACGGCGTCGCTGCTGCCATGAGCTTCGCCGACCGCCACGCGCAGGCGCTGGAGCTGACGGCCGCCGCCGGCGCCGACGTGCTGCTGTGCGCCGACCCCGCCAACGTCCACTGGCTGACCGGCCTCGCCTGCGAGATCGAGACCGGCCCGAGCCCGTTCGCGCCCGGCCCGCTCGTGCTGCTCAGCCGCGGCGAGCCGGTGCGGCTGATCGTCAGCGACGACGAGCTGCCGGCGACGCTGCCGGAGGGCGTCGCGACGCTCTCCTACGAGGGCTTCACGACCGGCCCGCTCGACGGCCCGCGGCATGCGCAGCGGCTCGTCGGCGAGGCGCTCGACGGGCGCACCCCCGTCACCGACCAGTTCGATGGTCTGGGGCCGGCCCTGCTCGACGCCCGCGCCGTCAAGGACGCGCTCGCGCTCGCCGAGCTGCGCCGCGCGCTCGCCGTCGCCGACGCCGGCCAGGCCGCGCTGCGCGCGATCGGCGACGACGCGATCGGCGCCAGCGAGATCGAGCTGTTCTCGATCGTGCGCGGGGCGATGGAGGCGAGCGCCGGCACGCGCGTGCCGGTGCTCGCAGACCTCGTCAGCGCCCCGCGCACCGCCAGCATGGGCGGCGCGCCGAGCGACCGCCTCGTGCACGACGGCGAGCTGATCCTCTGCGACCTCGCGCCGCGCGTCGGCGGCGTCTGGGGCGACTCCTGCGCGACGATCGCGGTCGGCGAGCCGCCGGCCGCCGCGCGCGCAGCGCACGCCCGCGTCACGCAGGCGCTCGACCGTGCGATCGACGCGGTCCGCCCCGGCGTCGACGCCGCCGCGCTCGACCGGATCGCGCGCGGCGCGGACCTCGACTACCCCCATCACAGCGGTCACGGCATCGGCAGCTCGTACCACGAGCAGCCCCGCCTCGTGCCGTCCGCGACCGGCTCGCTGCGCGAAGGCATGGTGATCGCGCTGGAGCCGGCCAGCTACGCCGAGACGTTCGGCGTCCGCCTCGAACACGTCGTGCGGGTGACCGCCGACGGCTGCGAGGTCCTCTCCCGTCACCGGCTGGAGCTGTCGTGAAGCGCGACCGCCGCCGGCCGTTGCCGCTCCCCCACCGCAGGACGGCGTCCGCGGACGCCGCGCAGTGCCATTTCCCCATGGATCGAAAGGACGACGCGGAATGAAGCGCCTCGTTGCACTCTCGCTGCCTGCGGTGGCGGCGGTCACGCTCGCCGCATGCGGCAGCGGCTCGTCGGAGGACACGACCTCGACGCCCGCCGGCACGCCCGCCGAGACGACCTCAGGCGGCAGCGCCAGAACGGGCGGCTCGCTGACCGTCGGCGCAGCCTCCGGGATCCCCCAGCTGAACCCGGTCCTGAAGGGCACCGCCTGGGAGGAGGCGCTCTTCCCGCTGCTGTGGGACGGGCTCTCCAGACTCGGCCCCGACGGCACCGTCGAGCCCGACCTGGCGACGAGATGGACGCCCTCGGCCGACAACAAGACGTGGACGTTCAGCCTCCGCGACGACGTCAGATTCAGCAACGGCAAGGCGCTGACCGCCAACGACGTCGTGGCGACGCTGAAGTACTACCAGGACCCCGACACGGCGACGCAGCTGAAGACCGCGCTGGAGCCGATCAAGAGCGTCACCGCCAGCGGCGGCGACGTCGTCTTCAGACTCAGCAGACCGAACACGCTGCTGCCGGAGGTGCTCGTCCCGGTCAAGATCGTCGACACCGACTCGCTCAGAACGATCGACAGAGAGCCGGCCGTCACCGGTCCCTTCACGGTCGCCGAGTTCGTCCCCGGCGACCACGTCTACCTCAGAAGAAACCCCGACTACTGGGGCGACCCGGCGTCGCTGGACGAGATCAGACTGGTGAAGGCGGCCGACTCGACCGCCGCCGTCACCTCGCTGCGCTCGGGCGACCTCGACGCGCTCTGGTCGGTCCCCTCCTCCGACATCCCGCAGCTCAGAAACGAGCCGTCGATCTCGATCGTCGAGCCCGAGGTCACCGGCGTCTACGTCTCCTGGGAGATGGACCTCAGCTCGCCGCCGTTCGACGACGTGCGCGCCCGCCAGGCGCTCGCGTACGCGACCGACCGCGAGGCGATCTTCAAGGCCGCCTACTACAACCAGGGCCTGGTCGCGCCGACCAACACGCCGCTGGCCGACAACAGCCCCTGGTTCGCGCAGGGGATGACCGACTACAGCTACGACGTCGACAAGGCGAGAGCGCTGTTCGCCGAGGCCGGCGTGAGAGAGCTGACCTGGTGGGGCGTCGCCGGCCAGTACCCGGAGTGGAACACCTCCGGCCAGATCCTCCAGCAGAGCCTCAAGAAGGCCGGTGTCGACCTCAAGATCGAGAACAGAGAGCTGTCCAGCTGGCCGGCGAAGTTCTACCCGGCCGGCAGAAGATTCCCGGGCCTGGTCGTGCCGAACTTCCAGAGCTTCGCGCCCGACCCGTACTTCCAGCTCAGCTTCCTGCTGAGAGGCCGCTGCGAGTGCAACTGGGACAGCAGCGAGTTCACCGACCTGTTCGACGAGGCGGTCGCGACGCCTGATAGAGACGCCCGCAAGGCGGTCTGGGACAGAGCGCAGCAGCTGATCAACAGAGAGGTCCCGATCATCGTGCCGGTCCAGACGACGGTCGCGACCGCGACGCAGAAGGACGTCACCGGCGTGTGGGTCGAGGGCGGCGGCCTGCCGCACTTCGAGTCGGCCGGTCTCGCGGAGTGACGTGAGCCGCTACGTGATCATCCGGGTGGCGACGAGCCTGCTGTTGCTCGTCGCCACGTCGGTCATCGTCTTCGCGGTCCTGCGTGCGCTCCCGGGCGACCCGGTGATCACGCGGCTCGGTTCGACGCAGGGCGTCTCGCAGGAGACGATCGACCGTCTGCGCGAGCAGCTCGGCCTCGACCGCTCGGTCGTCGCGCAGTACTTCGACTGGGTCGGCGGCCTGCTGCACGGCGACTTCGGCAGCTCCTACTTCAGCCAGTTCTCGGTCTCGGCGCTGGTCGGGCAGCGGATCGGCACGACGCTGGAGCTGACGATCGCCTCCGTCGCCCTGGCGGTCGCTTTGGCAGTCCCGACCGCCGTGGTCGCCGCGCTGCGGCCCGGCGGCTGGGTCGACCGGCTGGTGTCGGCGGTCTCGTCGCTGGGGATGGCCTTCCCGCCGTTCGTGGCGGCGATCTTCCTGCTGATCGTCTTCAGCGTCCAGCTCGGCTGGCTGCCGGCGCGCGGCTGGGTGCCGCTCGACGAGGACGTCGGCGAGAACCTGCGCCACCTCGTGCTGCCGTCGGCCGCGCTGGCGGCGGTCGCCTCGCCGCTGATCGTGCGCTACCTGCGCGCCGAGCTGATCGAGGCGCTGAAGCAGCCGTACGTGCGCACGGCCGAGGGCAAGGGCGCGACGCGCGGCCGCGTCGTGCTGCACCACGCGCTGCGCAACGCGCTGCTGCCGGCGCTGACCTCGGTCGGCCTGATCTTCGGCTACACGCTCGGCGGCGCGGTGCTGGTCGAGTACGTCTTCGGCCTGCCGGGGCTCGGCTCGCTCGCGGTCGAGTCCGCGTTGAGACGCGACTACGCGGTGCTGCAGACGGTGACGCTGCTGCTGTGCGCGGGCTTCATCCTGACGACGCTCGTCGTCGACCTCGCCTCGCGCTGGCTCGACCCGCGGCTGCGGACGGTGAGCGCCGATGGCTGAGCTGCCCGTTCCCGCCGTCACGGCGCGCGAGCGCCTGCGCCGCCTTCCCCGCCCCTCGCTGCTGGCCGTCAGCGCCGGGATCCTGCTGCTGCTCGTGGTGCTCGTGCTGGCCGCCCCGCTGGTCGCCCGCTACGACCCCAACGAGCAGGACCCGGCGATCGCCTTCGCGGGCTCGAGCTGGGCGCACTGGTTCGGCACCGACGACCTCGGCCGCGACCTCTTCGCGCGCGTCCTCTACGGCGGCCGCCTGACGCTGCTGATCGCCGGCGGCGCCGTCGTCGTCGCGTTCCTGCTCGGCACCGCCTGGGGCTTCCTCGCGGCGCTGCGGCGGGGGATCGTCGACGAGCTGCTGATGCGCAGCGCCGACGCGCTGATGGCGATCCCGCAGCTGCTGTTCGCGCTCGTCTGCATCTCCGCCTTCGGCGCCTCGACGCTCAACCTCGCGCTCGTGATCGGCGTGCTGCTGGCGCCGACGACCGCCCGCATGGCGCGCACCGTCGCGCTGCAGGAGATGAACCGCGACTACTACGCCGCGGCGGTCGCCTACGGCGCGCGCCGCCGGCGGCTGCTGCTGGCCGAGCTGCTGCCGAACACGGTCTCGCTGCTGGCCGTGCAGGCGGCGATCAACGCCGCTAGCGCGATGATCCTGGAGGCGAGCCTCAGCTTCGTCGGGCTCGGCATCCAGCCGCCCGACGCCTCCTGGGGCACGCTGCTGAAGGAGGGCTACCAGTTCCTCTACCAGCGCTGGGAGTACGCGATCTTCCCGGCGCTGGCGATCCTGCTGACGATCTGGATGCTCAACGTCGTCGCCGACCAGCTCGGCGCCCGCTCGAATCGAGGCCGCGCATGACGCCTGCCCTCACCGTCGAAGGCCTCACCGTCGTCGCCGACGGCCGTCGCGGCAGCGCGGTGGAGATCGTCCGCGACGTCTCGTTCACCGTCGCGAGGGGCGCCCGCATGGGCCTCGTCGGCGAGTCCGGCTCCGGCAAGACGATGACGGCGATGGCCGTGATGGGGCTGCTGCGGCGGCCGCTGCGCGTCAGCGGCGGCAGCGTCCTGCTCGGCGACACCGACCTGCGGGCGCTGCGCGGGCGCGCGCTGGCGCGGGTCCGCGGCGGCCGCGTGGCGATGATCTACCAGGATCCGATGCAGTCGCTCAACCCGCTCCACCGCGTCGGCGAGCAGATCGCGGAGGCGATCCGGCTGCACGCCGAGGTCGGCCGCCGCGAGGCGATGGCGAGAGCGGTCGAGCTGCTGACCGACGTCGGCATCGACGACCCGGCCGTGAAGGCCCGCGCCTACCCGCACGAGCTGTCGGGCGGGATGCGGCAGCGCGTGATGATCGCGATGGCGCTCGCCGCCGACCCCGAGCTGCTGCTGTGCGACGAGCCGACGACCGCGCTCGACGTCACGACGCAGCGGCGGATCGTCGAGCTGCTGGTGCGGATCTCGCGCGAGCGCGGCGTCGCGATGGTGATGATCACGCACGACCTCGGCGTCGCCGCCGGCTTCTGCGACGAGATCGCGGTTATGTACGCCGGCCGGCTGGTCGAGCAGGCGCCGGTGCGGGAGCTGTACGCCGCCCCGCGCCATCCCTACACCGAGGCGCTGCTCGGCGCCGCCTGCGACCTGACGCTGCCGCTGGAGCGGCCGATCCCGACGATCGCCGGCCAGCCGCCCCTGCCGGGCAGGCTCGCCGGCGGCTGCTCCTTCCATCCCCGCTGCCCCTACGCGCAGGAGGTCTGCACGCTGGAGCGGCCGCTGCTGGCGGCGCCGGACGCGGCGGCGCCCGCGCGCGTCGCCTGCCACTTCGCGCTGACCCGAGAGAAGGTCCGTCATGGCTGACGCCCCGCTGCTCGAAGTCCGCTCGCTCGTGAAGCAGTTCGGCGGCAGACGCGTCGTCGACGACGTCTCCTTCACGCTCGCGCGCGGCGAGACGCTCGGGCTCGTCGGCGAGTCCGGCTCCGGCAAGTCGACGACCGCCCGCTGCGTGCTGCGGATGCTGGAGGCCGACGGCGGCTCGGTCCTGTTCGACGGCGAGGACGTGCTCGCGCTCAGACGCGAGCCGCTGCGCAGGCTGCGCCGCCGCATGCAGGTCGTCTTCCAGGATCCGCACGGCTCGCTCAACCGCCGCAGCAGCGTCGAGCAGATCCTGACGGCGCCGCTGGCCGCGCACGGCCTCGGCGACCGCGCCGCGCGCGCCGCCCGCGTCGCGGAGCTGCTGGAGCTGGTCGGCCTCGGCGGCGGCTACGCGCAGCGGCGGCCGCGCGAGCTGTCGGGCGGGCAGGCGCAGCGCGTCGCGATCGCCCGCGCGCTGGCGCTGGAGCCCGAGTTCGTCGTGCTCGACGAGGCCGTCTCGGCGCTCGACGTGAGCGTCCGCGCGCAGGTGCTCAACCTGCTGACGCAGCTGCAGCGGGAGCTGGGCCTGACCTACCTCTTCATCTCCCACGACCTTGCGATCGTGCGCTACATGGCGCACCAGGTCGCAGTGATGCGCCACGGCAGAGTCGTCGAGGCGCAGCCGCGCACGAGGCTGTTCGAGCAGCCGCGGCACGAGTACACGCGCAGCCTGATGGATGCGATCCCGGTCGCGGATCCGGACCTCGAACAGGCCCGCATCCTGGCCGCGCGCGAGTAGCACCGCAGTTCACACAATCGAATCGGGGCAGCCCGCTCATCCGAGCGGGTCGCTCCACCCACCCAGGAGGCCGCAGTGATCTCACGATCCGCAGTGCCGTATCGACGCCTGGCCGTCTTCGCCTGTGCGTCCCTCGTATCCCTGTGGTGCAGCACCGGCGCCGCCTCGGCGCTCGACGTCAGCGTCCGCGACGTCGCCTACGGCGCCAGAGGCGACGGCGTCACCAACGACCGCGGCGCGATCCAGGGCGCGATCGACGCGGTCAACAGAGCCGGCGGCGGCACCGTCACCGTCCCGGGCACGTACACCTACCTGACCGGCAATCTGATCCTGAAGTCCAACGTGACGCTGAACATCGCCAGCGGCGCGACGATCAAGCAGAGCCAGAACCCGTCCGACTACGCCAACACGCCGACGAGAGGCCGGGTGATCCCCGGCAGCAGAATCGCCTTCATCACCTACCTCGACCAGAACTATCCGCTGATCTACTCCGGCAGCACGACCAACACGGCGATCACCGGCAGCGGCACGGTCCTGCTCACCACCAACGGGAGCGACGACAACTCGGTCCTCGTGCACGGGATCGGCACGCACCTCGCCAACGGCTTCAGCGTCAGAGGGATCACGATCTCCGGCGCGTCGGCGTACAACGTGACGCTGCGCAACAGCGACAACATCGAGATCTCCGGCATCAGAACGGTCTCGCCGAGCTCGCTCAATTCAGACGGCATCAGCATCATGAACAGCGGCAACGTCTCCGTCCACGACAACGACCTGACGACCCTCGACGACGGCATCTACGTCTGGGCCAGCTACGCCGACCCGCGCAGAAGCGCCTGGTGGAACTCCGACACGCCGCGCACCTCGCACGACATCGAGGTCTACAGAAACGTCGTCAACAACCTCGCGACCAACGGCTCGCACGGCTTCCTCTTCATCAACTGGACCGGCGCCGCGCCGGACGCCTCCAGAGTCGAGATCTCCAGAGTCAACGTCCACGACAACTCGTTCAGCGCGACCTACGCGATCGGCGCGCTCAACACCGACATCTACAACGGCGGGCCGAAGACGCCGTCGAAGTGGCTGCGGTTCGCCAACAACAGACTCAGCACGACCGTGCCGGGCACGCCGCTCGCGCGCGGCCTCAACGAGATGGCGACGACCGACCTGTCGGCCGACAACGCGGTCTACAACTTCGGCGTCTCCAGCAACACGGAGGGGATCTACAACTCCAACTTCGACGGCCTCAACGCCTTCAGCACGCAGGTCGGCACGTCGTTCTGGTCGACCGAGGGCGGCGGCACGAGCGGCATCTCGGGCAGCAACCGCTACGGCGAGATCGCGGCCTTCGACAGAGGCTACGCCTCGATCACGCAGGGCGTCTACCTCGCCACCGGCACCTACACGTTCAGCGTCAACACGCAGAGCAGCGGGGCGTCGATCCGGCTGCTGGCCGTGCAGGCCTCGCCGCTGAGCATCGCCGCGAGCACGACGTTCACGAACACCGCCTGGACGACCAACTCGATCTCGTTCACCGTCACGACGGCGGGCAACTACCGCCTCGGGATCGACAACAGCGGCGCGGGCTCCAGCTCGACCGCCTATGGCCGCATCGACGACGCGAGACTGGTGAAGACCAGCTGAGCAGGGCGGCTCACGGCGCGAGCACGGCGATGCCGGATAGGCTGCTGGACGTGCTCGCGCCGGACCGCTTCCAACAGCTCGCGACCGCGATCGAGGAGGCCGTCGGCGCCACGATCGTCGGCCAGCGCGACGCCGTCCGCGGCGTGCTGCTGTGCCTGCTGACCGGCGGCCACGCGCTGCTGGAGGGCGTCCCCGGCCTCGGCAAGACGACGATGGCGAGGGCCTTCTCGCGTGCGATCGCGCTCGAGCACCGCCGCGTCCAGTTCACGCCCGACCTGATGCCGGCCGACATCACCGGCGCGATGGTGCTGACGCAGGACGGCTCCGCCGGCTCGGCGGAGCTGCGCTTCCAGCCGGGGCCGCTGTTCGCCAACCTCGTCGTCGCCGACGAGATCAACCGCGCCGCCCCGCGCACCCAGAGCGCGCTGCTGGAGGCGATGCAGGAGCGGACGGTCACGATCGGCACGACGACGCACGCGCTGCCGCAGCCGTTCACGGTGCTGGCGACGCAGAACCCGGTCGAGATGCGCGGCACCTACCCGCTGCCGGAGGCCGAGCTGGACCGCTTCCTGCTGAAGCTCGGCTTCGCGTTCCCCGACGAGGCGGAGCTGACCGAGACCGTGCTGCGCACGACCGGCGGCCTCGTCTCGGAGGGCGCCGAGGTGCCGCAGGTGACCGACGCCGAGACGCTGCGCGAGATGGTCGCGCTGGGGCGCTCGGTGCCGGCGGCCACGCATGTGGTCGGCTACGCCTCGCGACTCGTGCTCGCGCTGCAGCCGCAGCGCGACGACGCGACCGAGCTGGCGCGCCGCTGGCTCCAGCTCGGCCCCTCCCCGCGCGGCGCGCAGGCGCTGACGCTCGCCGGCAGGGTGACCGCGCTGCTGGCCGGCCGCGCCAACCTCGCCTATGAGGACGTCCGCGCCGTCGCCCTGCCCGCGCTGCGCCACCGGCTCGTGCTCAGCTTCGAGGCCGAGCGCGAGGGGATCACGCCCGAGGCGATCGTCGCCGACGCGCTCGAGCGAATCCCACCAGAGCGATGACCCCGCTGGCTGCCTGTCGCCGCGCCGCCCCGCGATGACGCCGCCGGCCGCCGCCCCTCCCCTGCTGGACGGCGCGACGCTGCGCCAGCTCCAGCGGCTGCGCCTGCGCGACCTCGACGCGATCGTGCGCGGGGTGCTCGGCGACGCGGCCGCCGGGATCGCCAGCGGCGGCCGCGGGCTGGAGTTCGCCGACTACCGCGCCTACGCCCCCGGCGACGACCTGCGGCGGATCGACTGGAACGTCTACGCGCGCCTGCGGCAGCCGTTCGTGCGCACCTCGCCGGCCGAGCGCGAGCTGGGCCTCGCGCTGCTGCTCGACGGCAGCCGCTCGCTCGGCGACCCGGGCGCCCCGGCCCGCCGCCACGCCGAGCGGCTCGCCGCGCTGCTCGGCGCGGTCGCGCTGCTGCGCGGCGCGACCGTCCAGCTGACCGTCGTCGCCGACGGCGGCGCGATCAACGGCGAGCCGCTCTCGGGCGAGCAGCAGCTGCCGGCCCTGCTCGACCAGCTCGAACGGCTCCCGCGCGGCCGCGAGACCTCCCTGGCGGCGGGCGTCCGCGCCCGCCGCCCGCTCGCCGCCGGCGCCGAGGTCGCCGCGCTGATCACCGACGCGCTCGTCCCCGCACCCGAGCTGAACGCCGCCCTCGACGCGCTCCGCGGCGTGCGCGCGGCGACGCTGCTGCACGTCACGGAGACGGCTCCCCTCGCAGCGTCGGACGACGCCCCCGCGGACGCCCCGAGCGGCCCCGTCGAGCTGGTCGACCGCGAGTCCGGCGCGACCCTCTCGCTCGACCTCACGCCGCAGGCGCTCGCCGCCCACGCGCGCGCCGTCGACGAGCACGCGCGGCAGGTCGCCGAGCGCTGCCGCGCGCACGGCGTCGGCTGCGTGCGGCTGCCGGCCGACGGCGACGCCTTCGACCAGCTCGCCGT
Organism: Conexibacter sp. CPCC 205762; assembly: GCF_030646155.1. GTDB lineage: Bacteria > Actinomycetota > Thermoleophilia > Solirubrobacterales > Solirubrobacteraceae > Conexibacter. The sequence continues at coordinate 196,675 of NZ_JAUTDN010000001.1, read as the reverse complement.
GCTCGCCGACGCGCAAGAGCTGCTCGCGCGTGCCCGCTGAGCGACCGCCGGCCGGCGCCGCCAGCCCGCCCGCACCGCCCCCCGGCGACCGGCCCGCGCGCCGCAACGGACGTGAGAGGATCGGCCGATGCTGAACGGGGTGACCGGGGATCTGCTGCCGTCAGCGGTCGCGGTCGCGCTCAGCCCGTTCCCGATCGTCGCGATCGTGCTCACGCTCGGGACGCCGCGAGCGCGCGTGACCGGCAGCGCCTTCGCGCTCGGCTGGATCGCCGGCCTCGCGCTGCTGAGCACGCTCGTCGTGCTGGTGCTCGGCAGCGGGGTCGACGCAGGCGTCGAGACGGGGATCGACTGGTTCGACGTCGTCGTCGGCGCGGGCTTCCTGCTGCTGGCGGCGCGCACGTGGGCGAAACGTCCGCGCGACGGCGAGCAGCCGCCGCGACCGGGCTGGATGGATTCGCTGGGGTCGCTGACCCCGCCACGCGCCCTCGTCACCGGCGCCGCGCTGTCAGGCGCCAACCCGAAGAACCTCGCGCTGACGATCGCCGTCTCCGCCTCGGTCTCGGAGGCGGCGCTCGACCCGCCGCAGACGGCGATCGCGCTCGTGCTCTACGTCTGCGTCGGCTCGTTCACCGTCGTCGGCCCGCTCGCGTCGCACCTGCTCGCGGGCGAGCGCGCGGCCGCACCGCTGGCAGCCGTCGAGCGCTTCATCTCCGCGCACAGCAGCGCGATCATGATCGTGATCCTGCTGCTGCTCGGCACGAAGCTGCTCGGCGACGGCCTCGGCGGGCTCTGACGCCCGCCGGAGGAGTCAGGAGCCGGGCGACGGCGTCGCCGCGGCGCAGACGTCGAGGCCGATCACGGCCGCGTAGGTGCCGGGCTCGGCGTTGGCGACTCTGCGCGCCGCGGCCGCGACCGCGCGTCTGTCGCCGGCGTCGGCGGCGCGCTCGAGCGCGACCAGCTCCGAGTTCGACGTTCTGAGCGCGTCGAGGAAGCGGGTGTAGGAGGTCTCGTCGGGCTGCGACGGCGTCAGCCGGGTCAGCTCGCCGTACAGTCTCGTGCCGATCGCGCTGACGCGCTGGGAGTAGTCGCCGAGGCCCTCGATCGAGTCGACGCTCGGGATTCTCGCGATGCTCGCCGAGGCGGTTCTGCAGGCCGCGTTGGCCTGCGTCACGAGCGCCTCGTGCGACAGCTTCTCGGTCTTGCCGCCGTCGTCGTCGCCACCGCCGCCGCAGCCGGCGACCGCGATCGCCGCGGCGACCGCGCCGAAACAGATCAGGGACTTCATCTGCCGCCTCTCTGGAACGTCAGGTCGACGCGGAAGTCGCCGTTGGTGAGCGTGCCGACGAGGCGGTCGCCGCCGACGAGCCGGGCGATGTATCTGCCGACGATCGCGCCCTGGTCGCTGCCGGCGCGCACGTTCGCGCTGCGCCACGGGCCGTCCCATCTGAAGTCCGTCAGGAACTCGGCGCGCGTCTGGCTCGGCGTGTGGATCGCGACCATGCCGCCCGGTCTCGGCGGATCCATCTTCGACGTCACCTCGAACAGCGTCATGTTGCCGCTGTCGGCGATCGTCGCGTCGTTGCCGATCGAGTTCGCGGCCCGCACGAGCGGCGCGTAGATCGAGGCGGCTCTGCCCGGGTCGACGTCGCTGGCGACCAGTCTCCAGCGGCCGTACAGCGCGGAGTCTCTTCTGCCGAGCCCGTCGTGTCTCAGCCTCAGCGGCACCGGATCGACCTGCTTGGCCTCCGGCAGCTCCGTCTGCAGGTCGCTCGCCGGCAGCCGGTCGAAGACGACCTGGTAGGTGCCGCCGCGCCAGGTCAGCTGGCCGTGCAGCTCGTCCTGCGCGTCCGGGACCGACACTCTCAGCGCGCCGATCGGCTCGAACGTCGCCTGCGCGATCACCGGCGCCGACAGCGTGTCGTTCGCGAAGCTGTACGGATACGTGATCGAGTGCGAGCTCTGCTGACGACCGTCGTCGTCGAAGCCGAAGATCCCGAGGCTGCCGATCAGGAACGGCTTTCTCGTGTCGGTGTACTCGATCTGCAGCTGGCCGCTGCCGATCTTCGCGCGGCGATCGATCTCACCGATCGCGTAACGGCCGGTGAACTGATCGCCGTCGCTGTGCGCGACGTCGACTCTCGGCTGCGGGAGACCGGTTCCGACTCCGGTCGTGGCGTGGGCCGCGGCGGTGAGGCCGGCGGCTGACGCGAGGCAGATGACCGCAATCGAGGCGATCGGCGTACGGCGTGACACGTTCGCGAACCTAGCACACGCTCGGTGACTCCAGATTCGAGACAAAGGTCTCTCACTTCCCTCTCAAAGCGGTTCCGCCGAGCCGCAGCACGACCAGTCTCGCGCCGACCGGCGCACCCGTCTGCTCGGCGACGCTGGAGCCGCCCGCGACGACCGCGACGTACTGGCGGCCGGCCGCGCGGAACGTCAGCGGCGCGCTGCCGAAGGCGAGCCCGATCGCCCCGCGCCAGAGCGTTCTGCCCGTGTCCGCGTCGAAGGCGTAGAGGAAGCCGTCGTCGCAGCCGCTGAAGACGATCCCGCCCGCGGTCGCAAGCACGCCGCCGGCCAGCGGCGCCGGCAGCCGGCGGCGCCATCTGACGCGGCCGGTCGCGTCGTCGAGCGCGACGAGCGCGCCGCGCGCCGCTCTGCCCGGCACGACGCGCGCCTCGCCGCCTCCGACCCGCACCGCTCTGCCGCTCTGCGAGTGGGCGCCGCGCCGGTAGACCATGCACATCACCGCCGCGCCCTGGAAGATCGTCCCGCCGCGCGGGTCGTGCGCGGCCGGTCCGTAGGCGACGCCGCCGAGCGCGCCGGGGCAGATCGTCGTGCCGGCGCGCGTCGGCCGCGGACGCCGGGCCGGCTGCGGGATCAGCTGCGTCGGCGGCGCCAGCTCTCTGCCGCTGGCCGCGTCGCGCAGCCAGTAGCTGCCGGACTTGTTGGCGTGGCCGACGACGCGCGTCGCGATGCCGTTGACGTCGGTCTCGTAGACCAGCGGCGGCTGCCCGCCGTCGTAGTCCCAGACGTCGTCGCAGACCTCGGTCGCGCCCCAGCGCAGCCTGCCGTCGCGCGCGTCGAGCGCGACCATCCCGCTCGTCCACGGCTCGCAGCCGCGTCTGCCGCCGGTCAGCGCCGGCGACGGGTTGCCGGTGCCGGCGTAGACGGTTCCGCCGCTGACCGTCGGCGGCATCCAGACGCGCCCGCCGCCGCGCTCTCTGGGAACGGTGTGGAAGCGCCACAGCTCGTGCCCGTCGGCGGCGTCGAAGGCGGCGACGAAGCCGCGCGTGCCGGCCGGGTCGCTGCCGGAGCCACCGACGACGAGGCGGCCGCCGTCGTAGGTCGGCGGGCCGGCGCCCGTCACCCCAGGCTCGCCGGGCGCGATCGGCACGCTCCACAGCTCGCGCCCGTCGTCGGCGTCGAGCGCGACCAGCCGCGCGTCCCAGGTCTGCAGGTAGACGCGGCCCTGCGCGACGGCGACGCCGCGGTTGACCGGCACCTGCCCCTCGGCGGTCGCGGTCAGCAGGTCGACCTGCGGCGTGTAGGACCAGCGCCGCACGCCGGCGGCGGCGTCGAACGCGACCACCTGGCCGCTGTCGGTGGTGACGTAGAGCGTCCCGCCCGCGACGACCGGGAAGCTCTCCCACAGCGTCGTGTCGTCGCCGGGCTGCCACGACCAGGCGAGCCCGAGCCTGCCGACGTTCGCCGTGCTGACCTCGGCCAGCGGCGAGAAGCGCGACTGGTCGTCATCGCCGCCGAAGCGCGGCCAGGCGACGTCGGCGCCCGGCTCCGGGGCAGTCGTCGTGCGCGACTCGCCGCTGCCGCAGCCGGCCGCGCCGAGCGCGGACGCGAGCGCGACGACCGCGGCCAGCGCCGCCGCCGTCGCGCCGCGTCGCATCGTCAGTCGTCCGCCGACGGGTTTCTCGGCGCTCTTGCCGGGATCACTCTTCTGCCGTCGAGCTTGAGGACGGTGAAGCGCGACCCGATCGGGCCGAAGTCGTTGGACGAGGTGAGGCCGGAGCCGCCGGTCGCGACGCCGATGTAGTCGACGCCGTCGATCGTGTAGAGCACCGGCGCCGCCGCGCCCGCCAGGCCGATGTTGGCCTTCCACAGCTCTCTGCCGTCAGCGGCGTCGAAGCCGTAGATCCAGCCGAGCTGGTCGACGGTGAAGACGATGTCCGCGCCGTTGACCATCGCGCCGGCGCCCATCGGCGTCGACATTCTCTTGCGCCAGATGAATCTGCCGGTCTTCATGTCGACGGCGGAGAAGCTGCCCGACGCTCTCCCGTCCTGCGGGAACGTGCGCGTGCCGCCGAATCTCGACTCGCCCGGCAGTCTCTCGTCGGAGACGGCGAGCATGAAGCAGAAGTCGATGCCGGAGACGTAGACCGCGTCGACTCTCGGGCTGTACGCGAGCGGGTCGTACTGCGAGCCGCCGAGCGGGCCGGGGCACTGCAGCGTCGGCGTCGTCGTCGGCTTGCTGCGCTGCTGTCTGACGAACGAGAGGCGGTCGTGGACCTGTCTGCCGGTCTCGGCGTCGAGCATCACCAGCCAGCCGGACTTGCCGGCCTCGGCGACCATCCGCTTTCTCTCGCCGTCGACGACGGTGTCGAAGAGGACGACCGGCGAGGCGGCGTCGTAGTCCCACAGGTCATGCGCGACGACCTGGTGGTGCCAGACGTATCTGCCGGTGGTCGCGTCGAGCGCGACGAGCGACGAGGTGTAGAGGTTGTTGCCCGGCCGTCTCGTGCCGACGATCGCCGGCGACGGGTTGCCGGTGCCGAAGATCACGCGGTTGGTCTGCGTGTCGATCGTCGGCGCCATGTAGACGGTGCCACCGCCGGTGTCTCTTCTGCGCCAGCCCTGACCGACCGGCGGGATCGTGTCGAATCTCCACACCTCTCTGCCGGTTCTCGCGTCGTAGGCGGCGACGAAGCCGCCGACACCCTGGTCGGAGCCGGAGTTGCCGACGTAGACGAGGCCGTTGTAGACGGTCGGCGACATCGTCTCGTAGGCGCCGGTGCGCGGGTCGTCGACCTGCGTCGAGAAGACTTCCTCGCCCGTCGCCGCGCTGACTGCCTTCAGTCTGCAGTCGAACGTCAGCATGTAGACCTTGCCATCGGCGACCGCGACGCCGCGGTTGACGACGATGCCGTAGCCGCCGACGCCGCTGGAGAGCGAGAAGTCGACCTTCGGCGCGTACTTCCACTTCACTCTGCCGGTGGCGCCGTCGAAGGCGTAGATCTCGTTCGTGCTGGTGGTGACGTAGGCGACCCCGTCGACGACGATCGGGAAGGCCTCGTTGAGCCACTGGTTGCCGCCCAGGTCGGAGTGCCACGCCTCGCCGAGGCGCGAGATCGTCTCCTCGTTGATGCTGTCCTGCGGCGCGTAGCGGGTGTTGTCGCGGTCGCGGCCGAAGACCGGCCAGTCGCCGGGGTTGAAGCCTTCGTCGGGAGCGCTCCCGGACCCGCCGCTGCTCGCGGTCGTGCTCGCGCTGGTGGTGGTGCCGTTCGCCGCGGAGGTCGTCTTCGCGTCGTTGTCGTCGCCGCCGCAGGCGGACAACGTCAGCGCCAAGGCGCCAAGCACGGGCGCGATCCACCGGAGTGTCCCGCGCGGGCTGCGGCGGGCGTGATTTTCCATCTTCTGGTTCTCCAAATCTGTGACGCCCGTCGAAGCCGGGACAGCCTGCGAGAACGTGCGTCGAAAGCGCGGCGAAGGCTACCATTGGCCGGTGGCCCACCCCCGTTCCGTCCCCGGCGCCGGAGCGCTGCTCCAACGCACCGGACGATGGCTGGTGGCCCCGCCGGAGGAGGTCGTGGAGCTGAAAAGGGAGGATTCCCTCCGCTCCGCCTCGCCCTCTCGCAGCGTCCGCGTCCACGGCGACGCCGGCCCTCCCGGCACCCGCGCGCGCAGCGAGTCCGCCGATCGCGCCAAACGCCCCGCCGCCCCAGCGCGCGACGGTTCCGCCCGTCGCGCCGGACGCCCCGCCGCCCCAGCACGCGACGGTTCCGCCCGTCGCGCCGGACGCCCCGCCGCCACCGCACACGGCGACTCCCCGCTCGCCGACGCGCTCGCCGCCTGGGCCGACGCGCTCGCCCACGCTCGCCGGCTGGCGCTGCTGCGGCGGGCGCTGCTGCTCGCGCTGGCGACGGCTGCGCTGCTGCTGCTCGCGCGGGTCGCGTTCGGCGGCCCGCCGCTCATCGCGGCCGCGATCGTGGCTGTCGGCGTGGGCGCGGCGATGCTGCTGCCGCTCGCCCGCCGCCGCCCGTCGCCCGCCGCCGTCGCCCGCCTGCTCGACCGTCGCCTCGGCCTGCACGAGACGGTCGCGACGGCGTGGGAGCTGGAGCGCCGCAGCCGCCGCGCGGCCGCCGGCGCGGGCCTGCCCGGGCGCGACGCCGCGCCCAACCCGCTCGCGGCGCAGGTCGTCGCCGACGGCGAGCGGCTCGTGCGCGAAGCGCGCGCGACGACGCGCGTGCGGCCGGCGCCGGCGCGCGGCGAGTGGGCGCTGCTGGCCGGCGGCGTCGCCGTCGTCGCCGGGCTCGCGCTGGCCGGCGCACCCGCCGGCAGCTCCTCCGACCGCGCACCCGTCCGCGCCGACGCAGGCGCCGGCTCCTCGGCGCAGCAGCCGGCGAGACCCGGCACGCGCACGACGCTGCCGACCACGCCGACGACTCCCGGCGCGACCGCGACGACGCCCGCCGGCACGCCGCGCCCGCCGGGCACGCTTGGCAACAGCGGCCCGACGAGCGCCGCCTCCAACGGCCGCGACGCCTCCGGGATCGCGATCCGCCGCCAGCCCGCGAGAGCGGGCGATGGCACGCGAGCGGCCGGCAGAGGCAGCGGCAGCGGCGTGAACGGCAGCGCCGGGACGGGCGCGCGCTCCGGCACCGGCGCCGGCAGCACCGCCCGCAGACGGACGCAGTCGTCGGTTGCGCCGCAGCCGGCCGCCAGCCTGCCGTCGCCGAGACAGGTGAAGGAGTTCGCCGCGGAGGGCCGCAGAGCGACGGCGCCGCTGGCTGCGGGAGCCCCGTCGCGCAGCGGCAGAGCCGGCGGCGACGGCGCCCGCGGCGTCGCTCGCAGCGGCACCCGGGGCGCCGGCAGCCAGACCGGCCGCAGCGGCTCCGGCACCGCCGCCCGCCCGACGACCGGGGCTGGCGCCGAGCGGCTTCCGCTGCGCCTGCTGGCGGCCGGCGGCGGCGACCGGCGCGGCACGAGCGCCGGCAGAGCCGGCGCCGACGGCAGCGGCAGAGGCGCCGCGCGCGTCCAGGGCGGCGTCAGCGGCGGCAGCGCCGGCGGCCCGCTCGAGCTGCCGTTCGTGCCGACGACGGTCAACGCCGTCGCGCCCTACCTGCGCGCGCTCGTCGCCGCCTACTTCCCGCCGCGGTGAGCCGCCCCGCCCTCGCCGAGGCCTCCGTCCCCGATGTCTGCGGCTCCGTGTACCCCAGGAGTGCACAACGCCGCAGACTTCCCGCCGGGAGCGCGCGATGAGCCTGCTGGCGCCGTGGTGGCTGGCGGGGCTGCTGGCGCTCGTGCCGCTGCTCGCGCTGCATCTGCGGCGGCGCCGGCGGCAGCTCGAGGTCGACAGCCTCATGCTCTGGCGCGAGCAGGCCGGCACGCTGCCGGCGCGGCGGCGCGCGCGGCTGGTGCCGTCGCTGCTGCTGGTGCTGCAGGTGCTGATCGTCCTGCTGCTGGTGGCGGCGCTGGCGCGGCCGACGAGCGGTGGCGGCACGCCTGCGGCCGGCGCGGCGCCGGCAGTCTTCGTGCTCGACGACTCCGCCGCGATGGCAACGCGCGACGTCGCCCCTGACCGCCTGACCGCCGCACGCCGCCAGCTCGATGCCCGCCTCGCCAGACTTCCCGCCGCAACCCCGGTGACGATCGTCCTCGCAGCCGCCACCCCGCGCCTGCTCGTCAGCGCCGTCAGCCCCGCCGACGCCCGCGAGGCGCTCGCCGGCGTGCGTCCGCGCGCCGCCACGAGGGCGTCCGGCACAGGCGCCGCAGCGCGCGCGGATGCCGACACGGGAGCACCGACCGCCACGACGCCGCGCGCCGACCTCCGCCCCGCACTCGCGCTCGCCGCGGGCCAGCTGCATCGGCGCGGCGGGGCGATCACGCTCTTCCACAGCCGCGGGACGACGCCGCCGCCGGTCCGCGCCGACGGCGTCACGTACGCGGCGGTGGCGATCGGCACGGCCTCACCCGACGACGTCGCCCTCACCGACGCCTCCGCCCGCTGCGCCCCCGCCGCGCCCGCCGACGCCTCGCCCGCCGCGCCCGACCCCGCGCCCGGCGCCTCGCCCGCCCCCGCCTGCACGGTCTTCGCCGCCGTCCGCAACGACGGCACGAGCACGGTGCGGGAGCGGCTGGCGATCGAGCGGGACGGGCGCGAGACGGCCGCGCGCGAGCTGACCGTCGCGGGCGGGGAGCGGGTCGAGCTGTCGTTCGCGGCGAGAGCCGGCGAACGGCTCACGCTGCGGTTGACGCGCGCCGACGCGCTCGCCGCCGACGACGCCGCGACCGTCACCGTCCCCGGTGCCGCCGTGCCGACGAACGTCACGCTCGTGAGCGACCGGCCGGCGACCGCCGCGCTCGCCCGCGCCCTGGCGGCGACGCCCGGCGTGACGCTGCGTGTCGTCGCCCCCGGCGTCTACCAAGGGGACGCCGCCGCGCGCGCCGACCTCGTCGTCTTCGACCGCTGGCTGCCTGACGGAGGGCTGCCGGACGCGCAGGCGCTGCTTCTGGTCGCGCCGCCGCGGCTGCCCGGCGGGAGCGTCGGCGCGCCGCTCGCCGATCCGGTCCTCAGCGGCCTGGACGGAGCCGACCCGCTGCTGGCCGGCGTCGACCTCGACGGCCTCGCGCTCGCCGCCGGCGCCGCCCGCGGCACCGTCCTGCCGCAGTCGCTGCGCGCGATCGCCTGGGCGCCGGGCGGTCCCCTGCTCGCAACCGGAGCGGAGCCCGGCGAACGGCCCGCGCAGACGACGCTGATGACGTTCGACCCAGCCGCCTCGACCCTGCCCCAGCTGGCCGCGTTCCCAGCACTGCTCGCGAACGTCGTCGCGGCCGCGCAACCCGCCGCCGCCACGCCCGCCGCCCCCGGCGCGGGTCCCTCGCCCGCGGACGCGCTCAACGCGGGCGCCCCTGGCGGCAGCGCCGCGCCCAACGCGGACGGTCTCGCCGGCAGCGCCGCGCCCGCGCCGGACGCCGCCGGCGCCGCCTCGCCCGCCGGCGCCGCGCGACCGCTGACGATCCGCGCCTCCGACGGCGGCGGGCCGCTGCCGGCGCCGCCGCACGCGTGGTGGCCGTGGCTCGTCGCCGCCGGTCTGCTCCTGCTGCTGGCCGAGTGGTCGTACCCGCGCTGGTCGCGCCGCCGCGAGGAGGTCGCCACGTGACCCGCTCCCGGCTCGCCGGGATCCTGCGCCTCGCCGCCGTGCTCGCGCTCGTCGCGGCGCTGGCGCTGTCGTTCGGCGACACAAGCGACGAGACGCCGACGCTGCTGCTGCTCGACCGTTCCGAGAGCGTCGCGAGCGACCCTGCCGCCGTCGCCCGCCAGCAGGCGTGGGTCCGCGCCGCGATCGACGAAGGCCGCTGCGGCAGACCGTGCCGCGTGATCGCGTTCGGCGGCGATGCCGAGTTCGAGGGCGTCGATGCGACGGCGGCCGCCGGCCGCCCAGGCGCGACGACGCCCGACGCGACCGACAGAGCCCCCGCCGCGCCTGACGCCGCCATCCCCGCGCCCGACGCCACCACCCCCGCACCCGACGCCACCGACCTCGCCGCCGCGCTCCGGCTCGCGACCGGTGCCCTGCCAGACGGCGGCCGCGCGATCGTGCTCTCCGACGGCTTTGCCACCGACGGCGACGCGCCCGCGGCGGCCGCACGAGCGCGTGCCGCGAAGGTCCACGTGGACGGCGTCCCGCTCGCCGGCGCCGCCCCTGGCGCGACCGCCCGCCCCGACGCCGCCGTCACCCGTCTCGCCGTGCCGTCGCCGCTGCGCGCGGGCGACGCGCTGACGATCCAGGCGACGGTCCGCAGCACGGTCGCGGGCAGAGCGACGATCCGGCTCGCACGCGACGGCGCCGCCGCCGGCAGCGAGCCGCTCACGCTCAGACGCGGCGACAACCCGCTCGTGCTGACGTACGACGCGCCGCCCGAGGGCTGGCACGCCTACCGGCTCACGGTCGACCTGCCCGGCGACGCCGTCCCCGCCAACGACACCGCCTACGCGACGACGCGGATCGCGCCCGCCCCACGGGCGCTGATCGTCGGCAGCGCCGGCGCGCTCCCCACCCAGCTGCAGAACGCCGGCATCGCGTCGACCGCCGCCGCGCCGCAGGACATCAACGCCGCGACACTCGCCGCAAGCGACCTCGTCGTGCTCGCCGACCTGCCGGCGAGAGCGCTCAGCGGCGCCCAGCAGCAGGCGCTCGCAGATGCCGTCCGCGACGACGGGCTCGGCCTGCTCGTGCTCGGCGGCGAGCACAGCCTCTCGCTCGGCGGCTGGGCCGGCACCCCGCTCGACGCGCTGCTGCCGGTCGCCAGCCTCAGACCGGGCGGCGTGCGCAGACGCAGATTGGCGCTGCAGCTCGTGCTCGACCGCTCCAGCTCGATGAACGACCTCGCCGGCGGCGACCAGCCGAAGATCGCGATGGCACGCGCGGCGGCCCGCTCCGCCCTGCGGCTGACCGCGAGAGACGAGAACGAGCTGGGGATCGTCACCTTCGACGCCGCCGCGCGCGACCTCGTCCCGCTCCAGCGCACGACGACCGCGAACGCCGGCGCGATCGGCGAGCTGGTCGACAGGCTCGACGCGGACGGCGGCACGAACGTCCTGCGCGGGCTGGAGCGCGGCGTCGCCCAGCTGGAACGCAGCTCCGCGCCGGTCAAGCACCTGCTGCTGCTCAGCGACGGCGTCTCGGAGCCGGCCGACTACGCGCCGCTGCTGAGACGGATGCGTGCCGACAGAATCACGCTCTCGACGGTCGCGCTCGGGCAGGACGCCGACGCCGAGCTGATGCGCAGACTCGCGCGATCGGCCGGCGGCCGCTTCCACGCGGTCCCCGACGCCCGCAGACTGCCGCAGGTGTTCGCGCAGGAGGCCCGCCGCAGCGCGCCGTCGGTCGCGGCGCGCGGCGAGCTGCCGGTGCGCGAGACGGCGGCGAGCCCGCTGCTGGCCAGCCTGCAGCAGGGCGCGACCCCGCCGCCCGTGCGCGGCACCGTCCTGACGAGACTGCGCCCCGACGCGCTCGCCCCGCTGAGCGCGACCGTCAACGGCGTGACGGCGCCGCTGCTGGCGCAGGGCCAGGCCGGCCTCGGCCGCGTCGTCGTCTGGACCCCCGGCGCGGGCGCCTGGGCCGGCGACTGGCCGGCGACCGCGCCGCGGCTGCTGCCCGACGCCGCCCGCTGGAGCGCGAAGCCGGTCGCGACGCCGCCGCTGACGCCGCTGCTCGACGGCGACCGGCTCGTCGTCGACCCGCTTGCGACGAGCGGCGAGCCACTCGACCTCGCGACCGTGACCGCAACGGTCCGCGCGCCGGACGGCTCCACCCGCACGCTCACGCTCCCCCAGGTCGCCCCGAGCCGCTACGCCGCGCCGCTGGCGGCCGCCGGCGCCGCGTCCGCGGGAGACGGCGCGACCTCCGCCGGGGACGGCACGACCTCCGCGGGAGACAGCGAGTCCTCCGCGGAGGACGGCGCGGCCTCCGGCGAGGACGCGCACCCCGCGCCCGGCGTCTACGCCGTCGCCACCGGCGACGGCTCCCAGGCCGCCGACGCCTACCTCCCCGTCCAGTACGCCGCCGAGCTGGCGCCGCAGCCGGCCGACGCCTCGCAGCTCGGCGAGCTGGCGAGCGCGGGCGGCGGGAGCCTGCTCGACCCCGCCGACCCGCACACCGCGCTCGCGCCCGACCCCGGCGCGCCAGCCTGGCGCTGGCTCGTCGCCGCCGCGATCGCGCTGCTGATCGCCGCCGTCGCCGCCCCGCGCCTCCCGCGCCGGGCCCAGGCGCGATCCCGCCGCCGCTGAACCCCGGTCGATCACTGTCGTTTATCGACAGCGAACGACCGCAGCTCCGCCCTCAGCCCGGCTTCCGCGCGACCAGCACCGCGAAGCAGTGGTCGCCGAACGGCGCGTCGGCGTCGGCGAAGCCGGCCTGCTCGAGCCAGGCGATCTGGTCGGCGACCGTCGCCCACTGGTCGACCTTCATCCGCTCCTCGGAGGCGGCCCATTCCTCGGCCGTCGTGCCGAGCCGGGCGCTCTCGGCTCTGTGCCAGGCGCGATAGCGGGCCTGGATCGCCGGCGTGCGGCCGAGCACCTGCTCGGCGTTGACGAAGATCCCGCCCGGCCGCAGCGCGGCGAGGATCCGCGCGAACAGCGCCTCCTTGCCGGCGTCGTCGAGGTGGTGGATCGCCAGCGCGGAGACGATCGCGTCCCAACCCGCGCCGCGATCTGCGTCATCCGCGCCGCCGTCTGCATCATCCGCGCCGCGATCTGCGTCATCCGCGCCGCCATCTGCGACAGACGAGCCGCGCTTTGCAGCATCCGCGCCCGGCAGCGGATCGGCCAGGTCGCCGATGACGAACGTGGCCTCTGCGCCCGCCGCAGCGAGCCGCGAGCGCGCCTGGTCGAGCATCGCCGGGGCGCCGTCGACCAACGTCAGCGCCGCGTCGGGGAACGCCTGCAGGACGAAGCCCGACAGCAGCCCTGTGCCGGCGCCGAGGTCGAGCACCGCGCGCGGCGGGGTGTCGAGCTCGGACAGCGCGCCGACGGCCGTGCCGTAGAAGGCGTCGAACGGCGGGATGAGGCGCTGGCGCAGCGCGTCGGCGTAGCTGCCGGCGTGCGACTCGAAGACGGCGCTCGTAAAGGACGTCGCTCTGTTCGTCATAACTGACAATTGTACACGATCACAAACAGATTGAAGAGGAGGTATCGTCTCCGCTCATGCCACCCGCCTCTGCCACCACCGCGCCTGACATCGCCGGCACGAAGAAGCTCCTCAACATCGTGCTCGCCGTCGGCATCGCCGATCTGATCCTCTTCCTGGTGCTGATCTACGTCGCCTTCATCGATCGCAGCGACAGCGCCGTCAGCGCGATCGGCCCGATCCACGGCATCGGCTTCGTCGCCCTCCTCGGCCTCACCGCCAAGGGCGCCGTCGACGGCCGCTGGGGCTGGTGGTTCCCGGCGATCACGCTCGTGACGACCGGCCCTCCCGGCTCGATCATCGGCGACCTGATCCTGCGCAAGCAGCTCGCCGAGCAGCACCCCGAGGTCTGACCCTCCCCGCAGGGCCCGAGCCCCCGGGCCCGCCCCGCCCCGCCGCCGGCCGACCGACCGCGAACGGCCGAGCCCAGCCCGCCCCGCCGCCCGCCGAACGTGAGCGGCGCCGCCTCACCCCTCCGCGCGCCGCGCGTTCGCAGCGACGACCGCGGTCAGCAGCGCGACGATCGCCAGCGCCCACGGCAGCGTCGTCGCGTCGGCGACGAAGCCGAGCAGCGGCGGCCCGGCCAGCAGCCCGAAGTAGCCGGCCGCCGAGACGGCCGCGATCGCCGGCCCGGCGTCCATGTCGCGCGCGTGCCCGGCGGCGCTGAACAGCAGCGGCACGCCGTTGGCGGCGCCGAGCCCGGCCAGCAGCAGCGCGACGAGCGCGAAGCCGGGCGCGCCGACGAGCAGCATCGCGGCGACCGCGACGGAGGCCGTCAGCGCGCCGAAGCGCAGCAGCGTGACGCCGCCGACGCGCCGCTTGAGCGCGTCGCCGAAGGTCCGCCCGCACGCCATCCCGCCGGCGAAGGCGCCGTAGCCGATCGCCGCCAGCGAGGCGCTCGTGCCGAGGTCGCGGTCGAGGTAGAGCGCCGACCAGTCGGTCAGCGCGCCCTCGCACATGAAGAGCGCGAAGACGAGCGCCCCGATCACGACGACCGCCCGCGACGGCCGCACCCGCCCGCGCGCCCCCGCGCCCGCACCCGCGGCGGCGGGCGCACCGGCAGAAGCGGGCGCGCCGGCGGCGGGATCGCCCGACGCGGCAGCGTCCGCCGCCGACATCTCCCCCATCCGCGGCCCCGCCACCAGCCCCAGCACGAGCAGCACGACCATGAAGACCGCCGCCGTCGCGCGCGGATCGGCGCCGAGCGCGTGGCCCACAGCGGTCGCGCCGGCACCGGCGAGCCCGCCGAATGACCAGCCGGCGTGCAGCGAGGACATCACCGCCGTCCCCATCGCCCGCTCGACCGCGACGCCGTGCGCGTTCATCGAGACGTCGATCAGCCCGACGCAACAGCCGAACAGGAACAGCGCCAGCGCCAGCTGCCAGACCGTCGAGGCCAGCAGCGGCAGCACGGCCGCCGGCGGCACCAGCAGCGCCCCGAGCCGCGTCATCGCCCGGCTCGGCCGCCGCTGCAGCTCGCGCCCGGCGAGCGGCATCGTCAGGACCGAGCCGGCGGCCATCGCCAGCAGGCAGAGGCCGAGCGTGGTGGTGGAGGCGTCGAGGCGGTCGCGCACGAACGGCACGTTCGCCGCCCAGACGCCGATCACGGCGCCGCTGACGAAGAACATCACCGCCGTCGCCAGACGCGGGCGTTGCGTGTCCATCGCCGCTCACAGTGGCACAGCTCGGTCGCCCGACGCCGCTGACGAGCACGGCTTACGCTCGATTCGAGCGAGCGCCGCCCTGTCAGCTTCGGGACGCCCGCTTCAAGCAACGGCCCGCCCCGGCCGATCTTGCAAAGGGGCAGCTTCCACGGAAGGACCGACTTGCGGCACAACATCACGGGGGCACCGCTGCGGCAGCTGCTGGCCGTCGTGACGCTCGCCGGGCTCGCGCTGCTGTTCGTGCAGGCGCTGACCGACTTCGGCGGCTCCTGGGCGGACCTCTCGATCGACGACGGCGTCTACTTCGCGCTCGAGCTGGGCGGCGCTGTCGCCTGCCTCGTGCGCGCCGCGCTCGTGCGCGACCGGCGGCCGGCGTGGATCTGCATCGGCATCGCGATCCTGATCTATTCGGCCGGCGACGCGATCTGGGGGATCGCGTTCGAGAGGGACCACATGCCGTGGACGGCCAACCTCAGCTACATCCTCTTCTATCCGTTCAGCCTCGCCGGGATGGCGCTGCTGCTGGCCGACGGCCGCGACCGCGTCGCCGCGCGGCTGTGGGTCGACGGCCTGATCGGCGGCCTCGCGGTCGGCGCCTACGCGCTCGCGTTCCTGTACGAGCCGGTGCTGTCGGCGAAGTCGGTCAGCTCGGCGGAGACCGCCCTCTACCTCGGCTTCCCGCTCGCCGACCTGCTGCTGATCGGCTTCGTGCTGACCGCCTTCGCGACGCAGGCGTGGCGGCCGGGCGGCGTCTGGATCCTGCTCGGCGTCGGCATAGCGATCTTCTTCTCGGCCGACATGCTGTTCGCGTACCAGAGCGCGCGCGGCAGCTTCGACGACGACTCGATCGTCTCGGCGCTGTGGCCGTTCGCGCTCGTCACGTGGGGCTGGGCGGCGTGGCAGCCGTGGCGCCCGCGCGAGGTCGAGAGCAGCTTCGGCTCGCAGGCGTTCGCGATCCCGTCGGCGTTCGCCTGCCTGTCGGTCGCGCTGCTCTGCTTCGGCCAGTTCAACGACCTGCCGACAGCCGCGATCGTGCTCGCGACGAGCGCGCTGCTGGTCGCGACCGGTCGCGCCGGCTGGACCTTCCGCGAGTACACGCGGCTGCTGCGCACGACCCGCAGAGAGGCGCTCACCGACGGCCTCACCGGGCTCCCCAACCGCCGCGCGCTGATGGCCGACCTCGACCGCGCCGTCGCCCTCTGCGCCGCCGACGCGCGCCGCCGGCAGACGCTCGCCTTCTTCGACCTCGACGGCTTCAAGGGCTACAACGACGGCTTCGGCCATGCGGCCGGCGACATGCTGCTGGACCGCCTCGCGACCCGCCTCGCGCAGGCGATCGACGGCCACGGCCGCGCCTACCGGCTCGGCGGCGACGAGTTCTGCATCCTGCTCGACGAGGCCGCGACGACCGACGCGCCGATCGTGCAGGCGGCGGCCGAGGCGCTGCGCGAGCAGGGCGAGGGCTTCGACGTCGGCGCCTCCTGCGGCCTGGTCGAGATCCCCGGCGAGGCCGACTCGGCGACCCACGCGCTGCAGCTCGCCGACCAGCGCATGTACGCGGCCAAGGACGATTCGCGCCAGTCGAGCCGGCGCCAGACCTGCGACGTGCTGCTGCAGGTGCTGCGCGAGCGCGAGCCCGACCTGCACGAGCATCTGGAGGGCGTCGCGGCGCTGGTGGTCGGCGTCGCCAGGCGGCTGGGGCTGACGGCCGAGCAGGTCGACGAGGTCGCGCGCGCGGCGGAGCTGCACGACATCGGCAAGATCGCGATCCCTGACGCGATCCTGCACAAGCCCGGCCCGCTCGACGCGGGCGAGTGGAGGCTGATGCACGAGCACACGGTGATCGGCGACCGGATCCTCGGCGCGGCGGCGGCGATGCGGCCGGTCGCGGCGATCGTCCGCTCAAGCCACGAGCGCTGGGACGGCGGCGGCTATCCCGACAGGCTGCGCGGCGAGCAGATCCCGCTCGGCGCGCGGATCGTCGCGGTCTGCGACGCCTACGACGCGATGGTCAGCGAGCGGCCGTACCAGGGCTCGCTGCCGCATCTCGACGCGCTCGCAGAGCTGAAGCGGTGCGCGGGGTCGCAGTTCGACCCGCGCGTGGTGGAGGCGTTCGTCGCGACGATCGCCTCCACCAGGCCAGAGGTGCTGACTACGCCTTGACGGCGGAGATGTCGAGCGCGAGCTTGACCTTGTCGCTGACGAGCATGTTGCCGGAGCCGAGCGCCTGGTTGAACTTCATCTCGAAGTCGCTGCGGTTGATCTGACCGGTGACGGTGAGGCCGACGCGGGTGTTGCCCCACGGGTCGACGTCGGAGCCCTCGAGCACGGCCTCCAGCGTTATCGGCTTCGTGATGCCGTGGATCGTGATGTCGCCGTGGATCTTGAAGGTCTCCTCGTCGACGGCCTCGATCGAGGTCGACGTGAAGGCGATCTGCTCGTGCGTGGCGGCGTCGAAGAAGTCGGGCGAGCGGAGGTGCTCGTCACGCTGCGCCTCGTTCGTGTCGACGGAGGCGACCTGAACGGTGCCGGTCGCGGTCGCCGTGCCGTCCTCGCCGATCGTGAGGCTGCCCTGGAACTCCTTGAACTTGCCCTTCACGGTGGCGATGCCCATGTGCTTGACCTGGAAGCCGACCTCCGAGTGAGAAGGGTCGACGTTCCACGTGCCGGTGGGGACGGAGAGAGCGGTGGCGGACATGTGATGGTTCCTTCCTTGCTTCAGTGACGGGGTCGAACTGATTGCGTGATCAACAACGTATCACAAGTGATTGTGCACGCAACTGTTATCCTGCTTCACATGGCACTCACCCCCTCACCCACCACCCCGCTGCCGCTGCCGGCAGACCTCGGGTCGCTGGAAGAGGCCGAGGGGTCCGTCTGCGGCGCGAGCGACTGGCAGCGGCTCTCCGACCACGAGAGCGGCGCCTGGCACGGCTTCCTGCAGGCGCACGCGGAGATCCAGGTCGAGCTGGAACACGAGCTGCAGACCGCCCACGGCCTCTCCTTCAGCGACTACTTCGCGCTGCTCGCGCTCGAGAAGGCCGACGGCGGCAGCCTGCGCATGCACGACCTCGCCAAGCCGGTGCGGCTGACGCGCTCGGGCCTCACGCGGCTGGTCGAGCGGCTGGAGCGGCTCGGCCTCGTCGAGCGGCGCCCCTGCCCCGACGACGCGCGCGGCACCGAGGCGAGCCTCACCGAGGACGGCCGCGCGCTCGTCCACGCCGCCTCCGCGACCCACCTCGCGGGCGTGCGCCGGCGCTTCCTGACGCTCTTCTCGCAGGACGAGCTGCGCGTGCTGGCCGAGCAGTTCGGCCGTCTGGCCGCGTAGCCAGACACCGCGGTTGACAGCCCGTCGACTTTCCAGTCTGATGGACGCGGGGCCGGATTCCGTATCCGTCATGGGGAGAGATGCAATGCCGTCACGCCTGTCCGCGCTGCTCGCCGCAGCGCTCGTCGTCCTGGCCGCGTCCGCGCCGTCGTTCGCGGCCAGCGGCGCCTACGTCTCGCTCGGCGACTCGTACACCGCCGGGCCGCTGATCCCGAACCAGAGCCTGTCGCCGCTCGGCTGCCTGCGCTCGGACCGCAACTACCCGCACGTCGTGCGACCTGGGCTGACCGACATCGCGACCTTCCGCGATCCGAGCTGCTCGGGCGCGACGACCGACGACATGGCCAACAGCCAGGGCGTCACGCCGGGGCCCAACCCGCCGCAGTTCAACAGCCTCACGACCGACACGCGCGTCGTCACGCTCGGCATCGGCGGCAACGACATAGGCTTCAGCTCGATCGTCCAGAACTGCGCCAGACTGAATCCCTTCGACCCCTGCAAGGACGACTACGTCATAGGGTCGACCGACCTGATCGCGAACAGAATCGCGGCGGCGCGGCCGAAGGTCGACGCCGTGCTCGACGGGATCGCGGCGCGCGCGCCGAGCGCGAAGGTGTTCGTCGTCGGCTACCCGACGGTGCTGCCGGCGACCGGCAACGGCTGCTGGCCGACCGTGCCCGTCTTGCCGACCGACACCTCGTACCTGCGCACGAAGGTCGCGCAGCTGAACGCGATGCTGGCCGCCTCCGCCGCCTCCCGCGGCGACATCTACGTCGACACGGCGAGCTCCAGCGTCGGCCACGACTTCTGCAAGAGCGCGAGCGTCAAGTGGGTCGAGGGAATCGTCCCCGTCAACACCGCGGCGCCGGTCCACCCGAACCAGAACGGGATGGCCAACACGGGCGCCGTCGTGCTCGCGGCGATCGTCAGAGCGGGGTACTAGAACCGGTCTCTGAGCAGCGCTTTCGCGGCGGCCTCGGCCAGGAGGCCGCCGCCTGATGCGCCATCGGGAGCAAGCGCGTCTCAGGAAGCTTGGACGCCTGGCCCAGGGAACTTTCCCCTCACGAGCGCATCATGCTGTCCATGCAGACCACTTCACCCATCCGCCGCTACGTGATCGTGCGTCACCGTGATCACGGCTCGTCGGCCTCGCGCTGGAGCATGGAGCGTGTCGCTCCCGCTGCGCGCGAGACGGCAGCCGCGCCGGTGGCCGCGCCGCGCCCTCGGCCGCAGGGCGCGCGCGCCGAGTAGCCGCGACCCAAGCAGTCCGCGGTCCCTCGAAGCTCACCCGGCGCTCCTGGCGTCCCGCGCACCCTCGGCCGGGACGGCTGGAGCGCCGGGCAGAGCCTTTCCTCAGCTCAGCCCGAGCGTCTCCGGCACCGGCACGTCGGGCGTGCGCGCGATCCAGCCCGCCAGCCCGAGCAGGTAGACGCCGGGCGGCATCATCCCGGCGCGCTCGTGCTCCGCGGCGGCTGCGACGACGCGGTCGTACTCGTCCAGCAGCTCGACGATCACGCGGCAGTGGGCCGCCTGCTCGGAGTCGGCCGGGACGGCGCAGGAGAGCCGCGCGAGGCTCAGCATCTCCGGGTTCTGCGCGCCGGCCGTCAGCTGGCCGAACGCCGCGGAGATGTATCCGCTCACGCGATCCAGCAGCACGTCGACCGCGATCTTCGTCACGCCCGAGGGCTGGCCGCCGTCGAGCGGCTCCTCACCGTCGAGCAGGCGCTGCATCTGCTCGCCCATCACGAGCCGGATGCGGGCGTCGTCGAGCCCGGCCTGGCGGGCGAGGCGGACCATCCCGAGCGCCGTCGTCGAGGTGCGGCCGTAGGGCGCGTCGCTGGCGAACAGGATCTGCCCGGCCGGGACGGTCGCGAACAGCGTCAGCAGGTCGGCCGGCGACCACCACGAGGTGTCGAAGTAGAGGTTCGGCAGCTCCTGCGCCTGCCGGCCGATCCAGGAGAGGTCGCTGATGCCCGCGTGCGCGAGGATCAGCCGCACGCCCGGGTAGCGGGTCGCGACCTGGACGGCGTGCGCGCCGAGCGACGGGATCCCGCGGCCGGCGTGGACTATCACCGGCACCTGCCGCTCGTGCGCGATCGCCCAGGTCTCCTCCAGGCGCGCGTCGTCGAGCTGGAACTCCTCACCGCGCGGGTGCAGCTTGAGGCCACGGGCGCCGGCGTCGAGCACGCGCCGCGCCTCCTGCGCCGGCGATCTGGCCGGGTCGACGCGGCCGAGCGCGGTCAGGCGGCCGCCCGACTCGGCCGCGGCGGCGATCGCGAGGTCGTTGTAGTGCGGGTAGCCGTCCGGCTCTCTCAGCGGGAAGACGACGCCGTCGGCCTCCGACTGCTCGAGGTGCGCGATCAGCTCGGCGGCCGAGCAGCGCATCGTGTCGGGGTCGTGCTCGCCGATGTGCGTGTGCGCGTCGACGACGTGGACGGCGGCCGCGTCGCCGCCGTTCAGCTCGCCGCGGGCGGCGCGCCACCAGTCGACGAGCTGCGGCGCGACGTTCAGGTCGGGGCGCGCGCCGCCGTCGGGACCGCTCACGAGCCGGGGAGCCGGTCGCGCAGCTGCGCGAGCTTGGAGCGCCTGCGGGCGCGGCGCTTGAGCGAGAAGGCGAGCGCGCCGGCGGCGAAGGCGGCGAGGCCGGCCAGCAGCGGCGCGCGCGAGGGACCGCTCGTCGTCGGCGCGGCCAGCTGGACGCTCGTGTCGCCGTGATGGCGCGGCGCCGGCATCGCGAACTCCTCGGCCGCGAGCACGTCGTGGGGCTCGGCGGCGCCGTCGGGCTCCGGCGGCAGCTCGATCGGGCCCTGCTCGTGGATCGCCGCCTCGGGCGACGGGCCGGGGAACTCCTCGGCGGCGAGCACGTCGTGCGGCTCGCCGGAGTCGTCCGGCCGCTCGGGGATCTGGGGCTGCTCGTGGTCGCTCATCGTGTTCCTGATCTTTCCAGATCGGAAGCGCCGCAATCAACGCTTCCGAAAACTCTCCCCCACACGGGTCGCCGTGCAAAACTTGAGGGGGCTTGACTCACATCACGTGACAGGGGCTATACTCGCTTACGCATGGTAAGTCCTTCGACAGGAAGTGACGCAGCGACATGAGCCGACTCTTGCTCGTCCCACTGGAAGACGCGGTCGTCTTCCCCAACATGACGCTGTCCCTCGCCGTCGACGTCGGCGACGAGGAGCGCGTTCTGCTCGTTCCCAAGCACGAGCACGCGTTCGCGAGCGTCGGCACGGTCGCCGACGTCGTCGAGCACGTCCGCCTGCCCGGCGGCGCGCGTGCCGTGACCCTCAACGGCCTCTACCGCGGCGTCGCCGGCGCCGCCCACACCGCCCCCGACGGCAAGCTCTACGTCGAGGTCGACGAGCGCCCCGACCCGGAGCCGATCGACGGCCGCACCCGCCACCTCGAGCGCGAGTACCGCGCCGTCGTGGAGGAGCTGCTGGAGCTGCGCGGCGACGACGGTCGCATCCAGGCGTTCGTGCGCGCGATCAGCGAGCCCGGCACGCTCGCCGACACCGCCGGCTACTCCCCCGACCTGACCTTCGCGCAGAAGGTCGAGCTGCTGGAGCAGCTCGACGTCACCGAGCGGCTGGAGCTGGCGCTCACCACGCAGAAGGAGCGGCTCGCCGAGCTGCAGGTGCGCACGCGCATCCGCGACGACGTCCAGAACGGCGCCGAGAGACAGCAGCGCGAGTACTTCCTGCGCAGACAGATGGAGTCGATCCGCAAGGAGCTCGGCGAGGACGACGCCAACGTGATCGAGGAGTACCGCTCCAAGATCGAGGCGGCCGGCATGCCCGAGCACGCGCGCGAGCAGGCGGACAAGGAGCTGGGCCGGCTGGAGCGGCTCGGCGAGCAGTCGGCCGAGGCCGGCACGATCCGCACCTACCTCGACTGGCTCGTCGCGATCCCGTGGAACAGAACGTCCGACGAGAAGCTCGACCCGGTCGCGGCCCGCGAGACGCTCGACGCCGACCACGCCGGCCTCGACGACGTCAAGGAGCGGATCACCGAGTACCTCGCCGTGCGCAAGCTGCGGCAGGAGCGCGGCATCAGAGAGGACAAGCGCTCTGGGGCCATCCTGACGCTGATCGGTCCCCCCGGCACCGGCAAGACCTCGATCGGCGAGTCGATCGCGAAGGCGACCGGGCGCGAGTTCGTGCGCATGTCGCTCGGCGGCGTCCGCGACGAGGCCGAGATCCGCGGCCACCGCCGGACCTACATCGGCGCGCTCCCGGGCCGCCTCGTGCGCGCCCTGCGGGACGCCGGCACGATGAACCCGGTGATCATGCTCGACGAGGTCGACAAGGTCGGCGCCGACTGGCGCGGCGATCCCTCGGCGGCGCTGCTGGAGGTGCTCGACCCGGCGCAGAACCACTCCTTCCGCGACCACTACCTCGACCTCGAGCTGGACCTCTCCGGCGTGCTGTTCCTGGCGACGGCGAACGTCGCCGACTCGATCCCGGGCCCGCTGCTGGACCGCATGGAGGTGATCCGCTTCGACGGCTACACGACCGCCGAGAAGACGGCGATCGCCCGCGGCTACCTGTGGAAGCGGCAGCTGGAGCGCAACGGCCTGCGTGAGGACGAGGTCGAGATATCCGACGCGCTGCTGGAGCAGCTCGCGACCGAGTACACGCGCGAGGCCGGCGTCCGCCAGCTCGAGCGCACGCTCGGGACGGTGCTGCGCAAGACCGCGACGCGGATCGCCAGCGGCAAGGCGCAGGCGCCCGTGACGATCGACCTCGACGCCGTCCGCGACGCGCTCGGCCGCCAGAAGTTCTTCCAGGAGGCGGCGATCCGCACCGCGGTGCCGGGCGTCGCGACCGGCCTGGCGGTGACCGGGACCGGCGGCGACGTGCTGTTCGTCGAGGCGGTCAGAATGCCCGGCAGAAGCGGCCTCGTGCTGACCGGCCAGCTGGGCGACGTGATGAAGGAGTCGGCGCGGATCGCGCTCTCCTACGTCCGCGGCCACGCGGGCGAGCTGGGCGTCGACGAGCACCTCTTCGACGAGCACGGCGAGTTCCACGTCCACGTGCCGGCCGGCGCGATCCCGAAGGACGGCCCCTCCGCCGGCGTGACGATGGTGACCGCGTTCACCTCGCTGCTGACCGGCCGGGCGGTCAAGCACACCGTCGGCATGACCGGCGAGGTGACGCTGCAGGGCCGCGTGCTGCCGATCGGCGGCGTCAAGCAGAAGGTCCTGGCGGCCCACGCCGCCGGCCTGACCGACGTGATCCTGCCCGAGCGCAACCGCGGCGACCTCGACGACGTCCCCGCCGACGTGCGCGAGCAGATGACGTTCCACTTCGCGATGACCGTCGACGAAGTGCTCGCCGTCGCGCTGGAGCCGGCCCGCGCCGGCGCCACCGCCTGAGCAGGCTCTCGTGGGGAGAGGCGGCGCCGGCCTAGCGGGCCGGCGCCGCTGCCGTGCCGCTGGCTGCCGCCTTGCGCGCTCTCGCCCGCTCGGCCGCCTCGAGGATCACCGCTTCCCAGACGTGGAGGTTGCTGAGCGCCGTCTTCGTCTCGGCCCAGCGACGACCCCGCAGCGCCAGCACTCTGCGGCGGTACTCGTCGAGGAACAGCTCCTCGATCGCCTGCTCCCAGCCGTCGTCGGGCACCAGCCGCCCACCCTCGCGCTCGCCGAGCCCGAGATACGGACCGACCGGCGAGGCGAGCCACGGCACCCGCGCGTAGGCGTATTCCTTGACCTTCACGTCCGAGCGCGCGCGGTTGAAGGCGGAGTCCGTGAGCGGCGCCAAGCCGATGTCGAAGTCGGCGACGTAGTTGCCGAGCAGGTCGTATCTGACATGGCGCTCGTACTCGTAGCGGTCGGATCTGATGCCGAGATCGACGCCGACCGTCGTGAAGTAGATGCGCGGATGACGGTCGAGCAGGCGCGTCGCCACGCCGGCGAGCCCGAGCCGCTCGACGTCAGCCTGGTGCTCGGAACCGCCGACCCAGCCGACCACGACGACGCCGAGCCCGATCGCAGGCACCGCCGCCGTGTAGAGCGGCGGCAGGTAGTTCTCGATCACCTCGACGCGCTCGGCTCCGGCCTGCTCGAAGTAGGCGGCGATCGGGGCGCTCGTCGTCGTGACCACGTCGGCCAGCTTGAGCGCGCGCGAGACGTCGCGATGGCGGTCACCGGAGCCTTTGCCAGCTCCGCGCGTCACCTTGCGCGCCTCGCGCGGATCGTGCGCCAGCACGAGCGAGTGGTTGTCGTCGTCGTCCCAGACGACGCCGATCCCCGCGTCGCGCACCTCCTGCATCGCCTGGCGCGCTATCTGGTCGCGGACGCGATAGAAGTAGACGACGTCGTACTCCAGCAGCGGGCGGAAGTCGAAGTTGTCGATGTGGATCAACGAGACCGAGTGCCCGCGCTGCTTGAGATCGGCAAGCGGGCGCGCACGATAATTGCTGTTGGCTATCGAGAAGTCGGCGACGGCGGCAATTCTCATCGTTCAGCGATCATCGCTGAACGATTTCGCGTCAATTGTTGAAAGGCTGTTTACGGATGGTTGCGCCTGCTCCGCGATGGAGCACGGGAGGACGGGGAGGCTGGACGTTTCGTCAGGCCGTTCAGCGGTACTTTCCACGCTGAGACCCTTTTTGTCGGACAACCGCGGAGAGAGCAGACCGGATGAGCACGATCACCCCCACGCAGGAGCAGGCCGTCCTCGAGCGCGTCCCGAAGGGCCTGTTCATCGGCGGCGAGTGGCGTGACGCGAGCGGGGGCGGCACGCTCGGCGTCGAGGACCCGTCGACGACGCAGACGCTGACCGAGATCGCCGACGGCACGCCCGAGGACGCGCTCGCGGCGCTGACCGCCGCGCACGAGACGCAGAAGTCGTGGGCCGCCCATCCCCCGCGCGAGCGCGGCGAGATCCTCCGCCGCGCGTTCGAGCTGATCGCTGCGCGCACCGACGAGCTGGCGCTGCTGATGACGCTGGAGATGGGCAAGCCGATCTCCGAGTCGAAGGCCGAGATCACGTACGCGAACGAGTTCTTCCGCTGGTTCTCGGAGGAGGCGGTGCGGATCGAGGGGCGCTACGGGACCGCGCCCAACGGCAGAGGCCGGATGCTGACGATGAAGCAGCCGGTCGGCCCCTGCCTCTTCATCACGCCGTGGAACTTCCCGCTCGCGATGGGCACGCGCAAGATCGGCCCCGCGATCGCGGCCGGCTGCACGATGGTCGTCAAGCCGGCGCAGCAGACGCCGCTGTCGATGCTCGCGCTCGCGCAGATCCTCGAGGAGGCCGGCCTGCCGAAGGGCGTCCTCAACGTCGTCACGTCGAGATCGTCGGGCTCGCTGATGGCGCCGCTGATCAGCGACCCGCGCGCCCGCAAGCTCTCCTTCACCGGCTCGACCCCGGTCGGCCAGAAGCTGATGCAGCAGGCCTCCGAGCAGCTGCTGCGCGTCTCGATGGAGCTGGGGGGCAATGCGCCCTTCCTCGTCTTCGACGACGCCGACATCGACGACGCGGTCGAGGGCGCGCTGCTGGCGAAGATGCGCAACATGGGCGAGGCCTGCACCGCCGCCAACCGCTTCCACGTCAGCGACAAGGTCGCCGACGAGTTCACGACCAAGCTGGCCGAGCGGATCGGCGCGATGAAGGTCGGCCGCGGCACCGAGGACGGCATCCAGGTCGGCCCGCTCGTCGACGGCAAGCAGCGCGACACCGTCCGCGGCCTCGTCGACGACGCGCTCGCGAAGGGCGCGACCGCGGTCGTCGGAGGCCAGGACGCCGACGGCGCCGGCTACTTCTACAAGCCGACCGTGCTCGCCGGCGTGACCGAGGACGCCGAGCTGCTGCGCGAGGAGATCTTCGGCCCGGTCGCGCCGGTGCTGTCGTTCGGCGACGAGGAGGCGGCCGTCGCGGCCGCCAACAGAACGCAGTACGGGCTCGTCGCCTACGTCTTCACGAAGGACGTCAAGCGCGCGCTGCGGGTCGTCGAGGGGCTGGAGACCGGCATGGTCGGCCTCAACCAGGGGATCGTCTCCAACGCGGCCGCGCCGTTCGGCGGCGTGAAGCACTCCGGCTTCGGCCGCGAGGGCGGTCGCGAGGGGATCGACGAGTACCTCGACACGAAGTACGTCGCGATCAACCTCGACTGACCTGAAATCAGACCGGTTCGCTCCGGTGCGCTGACCTGCGGGCGGCGCACCGGTCGAGAGTGAGGCGAGGCGGCCGATCGCCCGGACATGCCTCGCGCAGCACTCGCTCTCGCCGTGCTCGTCGTCGCGCTCGCGCTGCCCTTCTCTACCGGCCTCGTGCGCTACGCCGGCCGCCGCTGACCACGCGTCTCGCGCTGACGCCGCCTGCCCGCTCGCGTCCGCGACCCTCTCGCAGACGCCGGCTGCCCGCTGGCGCCCGCGACCCTCGCGCAGACGCCGCTCGCTCGCTCGCGCCCACTCCCCCGCGCCCCTCGCTGACGCCATTCACCCCTCTCCCACTGCGCGTTTCTGTCCGCTTTTCGACTGCCAAAGCGCCAGCTCGGACGCGATTGGCTCAAAAACCGACCATTTGTCCATGGTCAACGCGCCAGAATGATGAAGATTTAGCGTTTTTCCGGCATTCTGTCGATGTACCCGGTCATCGCCGACCGAACGTCGCCCATGAACCGGACACTCCGCCCCACACTCCTCCTCGCCCTGCTCACGCTCCTCGTGATCGGCAGCGCAACGCCGTTCTTGGGCGGCGCCGCACAGGCGGCGAGCCGGCCGAGAGCGCAGGCGAGCGTCGTCGGCGGCACGACCGCACAGGCGGGGGTGTTCTCCTCGGTCGTCTTCATCACCGCCCAGACGAGCGCCGCGAGGGCGACGGCCTGCAGCGGGACCGTGATCGCCCCCACGGTCGTGCTGACCGCCGCTCACTGCGTCGTCGACGAGGCGACGCACACGGTCCGGCCGACGAGCGCGATCGTCGTCACTGCCGGCAGCCTCGACCGCACCAGCGGCGCGGCGACAGAGGTCGGCGCGGCGCGGATCGCCGTCCATCCCGACTACGACCCCGGCGCGCTCAGCTCCGACGCCGCCGTGATCCGCCTCTCCTCCCCGCTGGCGCTCGCGCCGGTGACGCTCGCCGACGGCGGCGACGCCGCGCTCGCGGCGCCCGGAACCGCCGCGACCTTCGCCGGCTTCGGCGCGACCTCCGGCACCTCGACCGAGGCGTCGACACGCCTGCTCACGGCGGCGACGACCGTGCTCGCCGACGATGTCTGCCAGCGGCTGCTGGGCGCCAACTTCGTCGCGGCCGTGACACTCTGCGCGGTCGACGCCGGCCGCTTCGCCGTCTCGACCTGCCGCGGCGACAGCGGCGGCCCGCTGCTGACGCAGCGCGGCGACGGCGCCTGGGTGCAGCTCGGCATCACGAGCTGGGGCAGCCTCGGCTGCAACACGCGCGTGCCGCAGGCGTTCACGCGCGTCAGCGCGATCGCGCCGTGGATCTCCTCGCAGCTCGCCGACGCGCCCGCCGCCGGCGCGACCTCCCCCGGCGGGATCGGCGACGCCGGCCTGGCGACCTCCGGCGCGCCGGCGAGCGCGACCCGCCGGGCCGGCGTCGCGACCGCCCGCTACCGCGGCCGCACGAGCCAGCGGCGCGCGCTCGCGGTGCGCGTCGCCGGGGCGCGCGTGACCGCGGCCGACTTCACCTGGCGCGCGCAGTGCACCCGCGGCAGCCGCGCCGGCAGCTTCAAGCTCGCACGCGGCATACAGCCGCGGATCGCGACCCGCTCGGGCCGCAGCGCCTTCGCCGTCAGCAGCCGCGACGGCGGCGGCCGCCGCGTCAAGCTGGCCGGCAAGAACAGCGGCGCCGGCCTGCGCGGCACGCTCCGCGTCAGCTGGCGCGACCGCACGGCCGGCCGCTGCGACAGCGGCACCGTGCGCTGGTCCGCCAAGCGCTGACGTCCCTCGCATTCGGGTGTGGGCTTGACTTCAAGCCCACTTCAACTCGTAGGCTGCTCGGCATGCTCCCCGCGGCCCTCTTCGAAGCCCTTGCACGTCAGCACCGGCAGACGCGGGTAGCGTGGGTACGCGGGGTCCTCGCGCGAGCGCATGCAGAGCGAGAAGACGGAGCCGCGCGTGTTGCGGACCACTCTCTGGTGGCGACAGGCGACGCACAGCCCGACGGCCGGAGCTGCTCCCATCCACGCCACTATACTTTCTGAAGTTTGCCCACGTTCCGTCGACTCCTCGGTTTCCTCTCCCCGTACAGACGGGGCGTCACCGTCTCATTCGCGCTCGCCGCCGCGGCGATGGTCGCGACCGTCGCGATCCCGTGGCTGACCGGCGAGGCGATCGACGCGACGCGCGACGGCGACAGATCGCGGCTGATCTGGCTGGCGGTCGCGGTCGCCGGAGCGGGCCTGCTGCGGCTCGCCTTCAGCGTCGGCCGGCGGCTCGTCGCCGGCAACGTCTCGCTCGGCGTCGAGTACGACCTGCGCGCGCGTCTCTACGGCCACCTGCAGAAGCTCGAGCTGGGCTTCTTCGACCACCAGCAGACCGGCCAGCTGATGTCGCGCGTGACCGTCGACCTGCAGGCGGTCCGCTTCTTCCTCGGCTACGGCCTGATCTTCATCGGCCAGGCGCTCTTCACGATCGTCCTGGCCGCGATCGCGATGTTCATCCTGCGGCCCGAGCTGGCGGCGATCGCGCTCGTGCCGGTGCCGTTCGTGGTCGCGATCGCGTTCCGCTTCGGCCGCCGCTCGCGGCCGGCCAACCAGGAGGTCCAGCAGCGCGTCGCCGAGCTGACGGCGGAGGCCGAGGAGAACGTCTCCGGCGTCCGCGTCGTGAAGGCGTTCGCGCGCGAGCCGCGCCAGCTCGCCCGCTTCGACCATCGCGTCGCGCGCGTCTTCGAGCAGTCGATGGTCGCGACCCGGCTGCAGGCGTTCTACGCGCCGTTCATCGGCTTCCTGCCGAACCTCGGCCTCGCCGCGATCCTCTTCGTCGGCGGTCGCGAGGTGATCGACGGGACGCTGACGGTCGGCGAGTTCACCGCCTTCTACGCCTACCTGCTGATGCTGATCTCGCCGATGCGGATGCTCGGCTACATGCTCGGCAGCGCCCAGCGCGCGACCGCCTCCGGTGCGCGCATCTTCCAGCTGCTGGACCGCGCGCCGGCGATGGCGATCCGCAACGACGTGCCGGCGCTGCCGCAGGGCAGCGGCCGCGTCGAGCTGCGCGACGTGTCGCTCACCTTCGAGGGCAGCACGCAGCCGGCGCTGAGCGAGATCGACCTGACCGTCGAGGCCGGCTCGACGATCGCGCTCGTCGGCCCGACCGGCTCCGGCAAGACCGCGCTCGTCTCGCTCCTGCCCCGCCTCTACGACGTCACGACCGGCGCGGTCCTGATCGACGGCGCCGACGTGCGCGATCTCGACCCGGGCAAGCTGCGGCGCGAGATCGCCGTCGTCACCGACGACCCGTTCCTGTTCTCCGCGACCGTCCACGACAACATCGCCTACGCCCGCCCCGACGCGACCCGCGAGGAGGTCGAGACGGCGGCGCGGCGCGCGCAGGCGGCCGAGTTCGTCGGCGCGCTGCCGCAGAGCTACGACACGATGATCGGCGAGCGCGGCCTGACGCTCTCCGGCGGCCAGCGGCAGCGGATCGCGATCGCCCGCGCGCTGCTCGCCAACCCGCGCATCCTCGTGCTCGACGACGCGACCTCGGCGGTCGACGCCTCGACCGAGCAGGAGATCAAGCAGGCGCTGGCGGAGGTGATGGAGGGCCGCACGACGTTCGTGATCGCCCACCGCCTCTCGACGATCGCGCTCGCCGACGAGATCGTCGTGCTCGACCACGGCCGGATCGCCGCGCGCGGCACGCACGAGCAGCTGCTCGACAGCGACGACTTCTACGCCGAGGTCGCGGCGAAGGGCCTGCCGAACCGGATACGCCACGACGAGCAGCGCGAGGTGGCGGGCCTGTGAGCGCGACGCCGCCACGCGACGGCAGCGACCGCGCCGCGTCCAGAGCGACCGACGAGCGCCGCTACGCCGAGGGCGCCTCCGCGCTGGCGACCGGCGCGATCGGCGCCGAGACGACCGCCGGCAGCGAGGCCGCCCGCCTCGCCGACCTGCGCCGCCGCCTGCGCCAGACCTCGGGCCGCGGCAGACGCCTGCGCGGCCTGCTGGTGCTGCTGCGCCCCTACCGCGGCCGCGTGATCCTGATGTTCGCGGCGCTGATCGCCGCGACGGCGGCCGCACTCGCGCCGGCCCCGCTGGCGAAGCTGGCGATCGACGACGGGATCAAGAACAGAGACGTCGGCCAGCTCGACCTGATCGTCGTCGCCTTCGTCGTCTCCGCGCTCGTCTACTGGGGCGCGACCTACCTGCAGACGTACATGACCGGCTGGGTCGGCCAGCGCGCGCTGCAGGACTTGCGGATCCAGCTGTTCCAGCACCTCCAGTCGCTGTCGCTCGGCTTCTACTCGCGCAACCGCGCCGGCGTCGTGATCTCGCGCCTGACCAACGACGTGCAGGCGCTCGACCAGCTCGTCACCGACGGCGTCACGACGCTCTTCCAGTCGACGCTGATGCTGCTCGGCGTGATCGTCACGCTGCTGATCTTCGACGCCGAGCTGGCGCTCTGGACCTTCCTCTCGATCCCCCTGCTGGCGCTCGCCGCGCTCGCCTTCCGGATCGCCTCCGCCGACGCCTTCCGCCGCACGCGCGAACGGATCGCGGCGATC
The DNA here is from genome assembly GCF_030646155.1 of Conexibacter sp. CPCC 205762. Lineage (GTDB taxonomy): Bacteria > Actinomycetota > Thermoleophilia > Solirubrobacterales > Solirubrobacteraceae > Conexibacter. Next base: position 166,062 of record NZ_JAUTDN010000001.1, on the reverse strand, counting down.
ACCGGCTACCTGCAGGAGACGCTGTCGGGGATCCGGATCGTGCGCAGCTTCGGGCAGGAGCGCCGCCACCTCGACCGTTTCGCGGAGCTGAACGAGGCCAACCGCCAGGCGAACATGACGACGGTCTACCTCAACGCCGCCTACTTCCCCGCGGTCGAGCTGCTGTCGGCGCTGGTGACGACGACGATCCTCGTGATCGGCGGCATCGAGGTGATCAACGGCAACACCTCGACCGGCGTCGTCTTCGGCTTCGTCGCCGCGCTCAACAACTTCTTCGACCCGATCCAGCAGCTGTCGCAGCTCTACACCACCTACCAGTCCGGCATGGCCGCGCTCGACAAGATCTTCGAGCTGCTCGACGAGGAGCCGGAGCTGCGCGACAAGCCCGGCGCGCCCGACCTGCCGCCGATCAGAGGCGAGCTGGTGTTCGACGACGTCGCCTTCAGATACGGCGGCAGAGAAGACGACGGCGCGTGGGCGCTGGAGGGGATCGACCTGCGCGTGCCGCCGGGTCAGACGGTCGCGCTCGTCGGCGAGACCGGCGCCGGCAAGTCGACCTTCGCGAAGCTCGTCGCGCGCTTCTACGACCCGACCGCCGGCGCGATCCGGATCGACGGCCACGACCTCCGCGACGTGACCGCCCAGTCGCTGCGCGAGCAGCTCGGGATCGTCCCGCAGGAGGGCTTCCTGTTCAGCGGCACGATCGCCGACAACATCGCCTTCGGCCGGCCCGGCGCCAGCGACGAGGAGATCGAGGCGGCCGCCGGCGCGGTCGGCGCCGACGTCTTCATCGAGCAGCTCGAGCACGGCTACGACACCGAGGTCGGCGAGCGCGGCGCGCAGCTGTCGGCCGGCCAGCGGCAGCTGATCGCGTTCGCCCGCGCGCTGATCGCCGACCCGCGGATCCTCGTGCTCGACGAGGCGACCTCGAACGTCGACATCCACACCGAGACGCGGATCGAGCAGGGGATGCGGCGGCTGCTGGCGGGCCGCACGGCGGTCGTGATCGCCCACCGCCTCTCGACGATCCAGCACGCCGGCCTGATCGTCGTGCTGGAGCACGGCAGGATCGTCGAGCGCGGCACGCACGACGAGCTGCTCGCGGCCGAGGGCCGCTACTGGACGCTCTACCGCGACTGGGCGTCACAAGCAGCGTGAGAAGCGGCCCGAGTGGGCAGCCACTCTGCAAGCGAGCAGAGGAGAGATCGCCATGGCCGACAGCAACAAAGGCGTCGTCTATCTCGGGCCGGGCACCGTCGAGGTCCAGGAGACGCCCTATCCGACGTTCGAGCTGAGAGACGGGCCCGGCGTCCACCCCGACAGCGTCGGGCGCGAGTGCCACCACGGGGTGATCCTGAAGGTCGTCTCGACCAACATCTGCGGCTCCGACCAGCACATGGTCCGCGGCCGCACGACCGCGCCGAGAGGGCTGATCCTCGGCCACGAGATCACCGGCGAGGTGATCGAGGTCGGCCGCGATGTCGAGTTCATCAGAAGAGGCGACCTCGTCTCGACGCCGTTCAACATCGCCTGCGGCCGCTGTCGCAACTGCAAGGAGCGCAAGACCGGCATCTGCCTCAACACCAACCCGGCGCGTCCCGGCGCGGCCTACGGCTACGTCGACATGGGCGGCTGGCCGGGCGGGCAGGCGCGCTACGTGATGGTCCCCTACGCCGACTTCAACCTGCTCAGATTCCCCGACAAGGAGCAGGCGATGGAGAAGATCCTCGACCTGACGATGCTGTCGGACATCTTCCCGACCGGCTACCACGGCGCCGTCACCGCCGGCGTCACGACCGGCTCCAGCGTCTACGTCGCCGGTGCCGGCCCGGTCGGCCTCGCCGCCGCCCACGCCGCGCAGGTGCTCGGCGCCGGCGTCGTGATCGTCGGCGACCTGCAGCCGGAGCGGCTGGCGCAGGCGCGCAGCTTCGGCTGCGAGACGATCGACGTCTCCAGAGGAGACCTCGGCGACCAGATCGCCGAGATCCTCGGCACGCCGGAGGTCGACTGCGGCGTCGACGCGGTCGGCTTCGAGGCCCACGGCCACGGCTCCGACGCCGGCAGAGAGGCGCCCGCGACCGTGCTCAACGCGCTGATGACGACGACCCGCGCCGGCGGCGCGCTCGGCATCCCGGGCCTCTACGTGACCGGCGACCCGGGCGCCTCCGACGCCGCCGCGCAGGAGGGCTCGCTGTCGATCCGCATCGGCCTCGGCTGGGCCAAGTCGCACGTGTTCACGACCGGCCAGTGCCCGGTGATGATGTACCACCGTGAATTGATGGAGGCGATCCTCAACGATCGCGCGCAGATCGCCAGAGCGGTCAACGCGACCGTGATCACGCTGGAGGACGCGCCGCAGGGCTACAGAGACTTCGACAAGGGCGCCGCGAGAAAGTACGTGCTCGACCCGCACGAGCTGATCGCCGCGTGACCTGACCGTCGTCTCGCGTCTTCGCCGCGCGGTACGGTTGCGGCCGTGCCGCGCGACGACTTCGCACTGCTCGCAGGAGCCGCGCCCGAGGAGGTGCAGGAGCTGCTGTCGCACGGGCGGCGGCGGACCTTCTCCGCGGGCGAGGTCGTCTTCCACGCGGGCGACCCGGCCGACTGCGTCCACTTCGTCCGCGGCGGCCGCTTCGCGGTGCGGATCACGACCGAGTTCGGCGACGTCGCGACGCTCAACGTCGTCGGCCCCGGCGACGCCTTCGGCGAGCTCGCCCTGCTGACGCCCGACGCGCCCCGCAGCGCGACCGTCGCCGCGCTGGAGCGAGGCGAGACGCTGTCGGTCCACGAGATCGACTTCCGCCGTCTGCGCGCGAGCCGCCCGCAGACCGATGCGCTGCTGACGCAGATGCTGGCGGCGCGCGTGCGGAGGCTGTCCGAGCAGCTCGTCGACGCGCTCTACCTGCCGGCCGAGACGCGCGTGCGGCGGCGGCTGCTCGACGTCGCGCGGGCGTACGCGGGCGCGGACGGCGCGGACGGTCTGGCCGACGGCGCGCAGGTGCCGCTGACGCAGGAGGAGCTGGCGTCGCTCGCCGGCACCTCGCGCGCGACCGTCAACAAGGTGCTGCGCGAGGAGCAGGAGCAGGGCACGATCGAGCTCGGCCGCGGCCGCACGACGGTGCGGGACGCGGCGGCGCTGGAACGGCGTGCACGCGGGTTCGGCTGAGGCGCGCGGCCGACGCTCCGCCCCACGCGGACGCCCCGCCCCACGCGCGAGGACGCCTAGCGCCGGCGCGCGCGGGTTCTTCTGACCGGCGCGAGGAAGTGTCTCCCCGCCGGCACCAGCACCGTTCTGCGCAGCGCGAACGCGGTCACGGCGACCTTGCCCTTGCGCACGGTCACGTAGCTGCCCGGGTGCGGGTCGCGCGGGCAGCGGTCGACGATCGTCCAGCGCGTGCCGCGCACGATCGCGGCGCCGTATCTGCCCTGCGTGCGGATCACGCCGTCGGCGTGGACGTCGACGCGGCGGCCCTTGCGGCCCTTGCGCGCGCGCTTCTTCTTCTTCGACGACTGCGCGCGCGGCGTCGCGGGTGAGGCGCCGTGGCCGCGCGGCCGCGCCGTCGCGCCGCGCCGCACGGCCTGGCAGCCCTCCAGCGGCCCGGACAGCAGCAGGTTGCCGGGCAGCTGACCGCGCTCGACGGCGGCGTCCTGGTTGACGACGAACCGCCCGCCGCCGACGACCGCGCTGGCGCGGCGGCCGGCCGCCGTCGTCGTGAACTGGAGCGAGACGCGGCCGCCGTTGGCGTCCAGCTCGCTGCCGAGCGGGATGTTGGCGACGCTCGACAGCGGCACGAAGCCGCGTCTCCCCTTCAGCCTGATCAGCACCGTCCCGCTGACGGGCGCGACGACGGTCGAGGTCGCGAGCACGGGCGGGGCGACGCCCGGCGGGACCGTTCTCGGCGGCGTCTGCGTCGTGCCCGGCGGGTTCGCTCTCGGCGTCACCGGCGTGATCGCGCGCACGCGGTGGTTGAAGGAGTCGGCGATCCGCAGGGTCGTGCCGGAGGCGGCGACCGCGCGCGGATGCGACAGCCGCGCGGCGAGCGGATCGCCGCCGTCGCCGGAGAAGCCGAGCGTGGCGGTGCCGGCGATCGTCGAGATCCTGCCGTCGGCGGTGACGAGCCGGATCCGCTCGTTGGTGCTGTCGGCGATCACGATCGAGCCGTCGTCGCGGACGGCGACGCCCTCGGGGCCGTTCAGGACCGCCTGCGTCGCCGGGCCGCCGTCGCCGGAGAAGCCGCCGACCGTGCCGGAGCCGGCGACGGTCGTGATCGTGCCGTCGGCGCCGACGCGGCGGATGCGGTTGTTGCCGGTGTCCGCGATCAGATAGCCGCCGCCGGTCAGCGGCACGACGCGCGCGGGCGCGTTCAGCTCGGCGGAGGTCGCCGGACCGCCGTCGCCGAGCCCCTCGCCGCCCCCGCCGGCGACGGTGATCAGTCTGATCCCGCCCGGCAGCACGCGCGCGATGCGGTTGTTGCCGGTGTCGGCGATCAGGAAGCCGCCGTCGGGCAGCGGCGCGACGTCGCCGGGCGTGTTGAGGCTGACGGTGGTGGCGTTGTCGTTGCTGCCGTTGCCCTGGATCCCGTTGCCGGCGACGGTCGTGATCGCGTTCGGTCCCACGCCGGCGACCGCGCCGACGCGGCGGATGCGATGGTTGCCGCTGTCGGCGATCAGGACCGAGCCGTCGGCGGCGATCGCGACGCCGCGCGGCTGGTTGAGGCGGACGCTCGCGTCGGTCGCGGCGACGCCGTTGCCGGCGAACGGGTCGCTCGTGCCGCAGCAGGGGCCGGCGCCGGCGACGGTCGTGATCACGCCGGCCGGATCGACGCGGCGGATGCGGTTGTTGGAGGTGTCGGCGATCAGGTAGCCCTCGCCGCCGGAGAACGGCGCCAGCGCCGACGGCGAGGTCAGCAGCGCTCTGACGGCGAAGCCGCCATCGCCCGCGAAGCCCCCGGTGCCGCTGCCGGCGACGGTGTCGATGCGGTCGGCGGCGCCCGCGGCGGAGGCGCTCGCCGCGAGCACGACGACGAGCGCGAAGAGGATGCGTTGGAGGCGATTCCGGCGGTTCATGGACCAGATCCTGGCGCGTGGCGCCCGCCGCAACTGTCGCAGACCACGCACCGTCCGTGTCGAATGCGCGACACTGCGCCGATGCTGAGCCGGCCGGTGCGTGCGCTGATCACAGGCCTGCTGGCGGCCGCGCTTGCCGCCGGCATCGCCTGGACCGGCGCGCTCCAGCAGCTCGAGTCGGCCTCGGTCGACGAGCGCTTCCGCGTGCGCGGATCGCAGGGCCCGCCCGCCGGCGTGTCGATCGTGGAGATCGACGACGACGCCATCAGAGACCTCGGCATCCGCTTCCCCTTCCCCCGGCGGCTGCACGCGCAGGCGATCGACGCGCTGCTGGCGGCCGGCGCCCGCGCCGTCGCCTACGACGTCCAGTTCACCGAGGCGAGCGACCCGGCCGACGACGCCGCGCTCGCCCGCGCCGCCGCCGACCCGCGCGTCGTGCTCGGCACCTCCGAGATCGGGCTCGACGGCAGAGCGCGGATCCTCCCGCGTCTGCGCCAGGCCGGCGCGCGCGTCGGCGTGGCGTTCTTCCCGGTCGACACCGACGGCACCTGGCGCCGCTTCGCCGGCTCCAACCACGGCGTGCCACACCTCAGCGCGCTCGCCGCCGACGGCTCGCCCGATGCGCCCGAGCGGCCGATCGACTTCGCCGGCCCGCAGGACACGGTCGCGCACCTCTCCTTCAGCGATCTGCTCGACGGCAGATTCGACCGCGACCTGGTGCGCGGCCGGATCGTGCTCGTCGGCGCGACGGCACCGTCGCTGCTGGACTTCCACCCGACGCCGTACGGCCACGAGATGAGCGGCGTCGAGATCAACGCCAACGCGGTCCAGACGATCCTCGACGGCTACCCGCTGCGCGACGCGCCGCCGGCCGTCGCGGTGCTGCTCGTGCTCGCCTGCGGCCTGCTGGCGCCGCTGGCGACCGCGCTGCCGGGCTCGCCGTCGCGGGCGCTCGTGCGGGCGTTCGCGGTCGGCGCGAGCGGCGTCGTCGTGCTGCTCGGCGGCGCGCAGCTGGCGTTCGACGGCGGGGCGATCGTGCCGCTCGTCGCGCCGCTGCTGGCGCTGCTGTTCGGGACGGCGGGCGCCGTCGCGCTGACGTATGCGGTCGAGCTGCGGGCGCAGCGGCGGCTGCGCGTGGAGCTGGAGCGGTTCGTCGCGCCGGCGGTCGCGACCGAGCTGCTCGCGCGCGACGAGCCGCTGGAGAGCCGCAGAGTCGTCGGCACGGTCCTCTTCTGCGACCTGCGCGGCTTCACGACGCTGTCGGAGCGGCTCGGCGCCGAGCGCACGATCGCGCTGTTGAACCGCTACCTGGAGCTGGTGACGGCGGCGGTGCTCGACCGCGGTGGGACGGTCGTCTCCTACCAGGGTGACGGCGTGATGGCGGTCTTCGGCGCGCCGCTGCCGCTCGCCGACCACGCCGCGCGGGCGGTCGCCGCCGGCTTCGCGCTGGTCGACGACGTGCTGCCGGCGCTGAACCGCTGGGCCTCCGAGCGCGGGCTGCTGGAGCAGGACGCGCTCCTGGGGATCGGCGTCGGGCTCAACAGCGGTGAGCTGATGGCCGGCGTGATCGGCTCGGAGCGACGGGTCGAGTACGCCGCGATCGGCGACGTCACGAACGTCGCGGCGCGGCTGCAGGCGCTCGGCCGCGAGCTGGCGCTGGAGCCGCCGGCGCGGCTGTTCGCCGCCGAGGCGACGGTGAAGGCGCTCGGCGGCGCAGAGGCCGCCGAGCGCCTGGAACGGCACGGCGAGGTCGGGCTGAAGGGCCGGCGCGTGCCGGTCGCGGTCTGGGTCGGCCGCTAGGCGCGGACCGCGAGCGGGCGCGGGGCGGGCGGCGGAGCCGCGGCGAGCCCACCGCACCGGGGTCAGCTGAAGCGCGGGGTGCAGACGGCGTAGGCGCGCAGGACGCGGTTGGTGCCGCTGCTGTTGCGGCCGGCGACGGTCCAGCCGTCCATCGCGCCGCCGGTCGTCGGCGACGGCACCGAGGCGGTCACCTTCGCGTCGAGCTGCGTCGGCGTGTCGCTGGCGACCTGGAACCAGCCGCCACCGCCGCCGATCGCGATCTCGTCGGGGTTGCAGGAGGCGGTGACGCTGGTCGAGCCGTCGGCGCCGGAGATCGTGCCGCTGGCGACGAAGACGGTGCGGACCGAGCTGCCCATGTACGCGGACGGCTCGCGGCCGCCGAGCTTCTTCGCGTCGTCGGCGCTTCTCGCCGTCTCGGCCGTTCTGGCGCTGTCAGCGGTTCTGGCGCTGTCGGCGCTGGTCGCGTGGTCGGCGTTGACGGCGTGGTCGGCCTCCCTGGCATGCTGCGCCTCTCTCGCCAGCTCGGCGAAGTTGGTCAGTCTCGCGACCGGCACGATCCCGAGCTTCGACTCGTTGATCTGCACGCCGGTCAGCGAGTTCGCCTTGAGCCGGTTGCCCGGCAGGCTGCCCTGCTTGAGCGAAGCGCCGCTGACGCGCGGCGCGGCGTCGGCGACCGACACGGCGCCGGCGAGCGCAGCGGCGGCGATGGCGGCGGAGACGGCGGTGCGGGTGAGGGCGATGGAGCGCATGGTGATCCTCCTGGAGTCCCTGTCGGCGAGCCCGGTGCCCGCCGCTTTCGATGGACCCAAGACTGCTCCCCGCCGCCCTCCCCTTCCGCTCATTCCGCGACGTGCGCAGTGTCAACTGCGCGACAGTCGCGGCGCCTCAGATGTCGCGCACGCCGAAGTCGCGCATCGCCTGCAGCAGCTCCTCGCCCTCGTCGTCGATCTCGAACAGCTCGTCGTCGAGCAGGTACGCCCGCAGCAGCTCGTCGATCGCGCGCGGCCGGCGATCGGTGCGCAGGAGCGCCTTGCCGAGCATGAAGTGCACGAACGGGTTCTCGATCCCGCCGGCGCCGTTGAGCGCGTTGAAGAAGGCGTCGGCGGCGCCGGCGAAGTCGTCCTGGTCGTAGCGGACGTCGCCGATCGACGCCCACAGCCAGGTGTACGCCTCCCACTGGACGGCCGGCTCGGGCAGCAGCGGAACGGCCCCCAGCCAGGTCCGCTCGGCGCCGGCCAGATCGCCGTCGTCAGCGAGCTCGTTGCCCGCCTCGGACAGGTCGCTGATGCGTGCGTGGAGTGCGTCGGAAAGCTGTGCGGTCACGCCCGCAAACGTATCCGCGCCAACGATGCTCCAAAACGGCGAAAGCCCCGCATTCACGGGGCTTTCACTACTGCGGGACAGGGATTCGAACCCCGATTACTCGGTCCAGAGCCGAGTGTCTTGCCATTAGACGATCCCGCAACGCGGTGCGGCGAAAGAGAATAGACATTTCGCTCACGAGATGTCTCCTCCCCGTCGCCCCTCCAACATAGCTGCTGTTGAACCCCGCGACGCCGCCGCCTATCGTGTCTATCGGTCAGAGCGAGGATCTCGATCCCGCCTCCTTTTGAAAGCCCGGGTCGTGACCCCGGGCTTTCTTTTTGGCCCGGCGCCTCGTGACGACGCCGGGCCGGCGATCAGTTGCGGTTCATCCGATCGATGAGCCACAGCAACGCCATCGTCAGCGCGATGATCTCTATGCGCGTCACCTCCGTTCTCAGGACCGGAGTCCCGGCTGGAGGTTGGAGCCTCCAGCAGTTCTGGAGGAGCCGCACCGAAATCAGGCGCTGACCACTCAGTCAGGCTCTCATCGGCGCGTTGGCGCGTCTACGGCCGTCGTCTTGTATCTGCGGCTAGGCCGGCCAGCCGGGCGGCATCTCGAACTGCTGCTTGCCGAGCGCGGCGACGATCGGGTCGCCGGTGCGGACGGCGAGGTGGAACGGCGTCGCCTCGTCCGCCGTCGGGAAGGTCGCGGTCAGGACGCTGCGACCGGGGAAGAGCGCGATCAGCGCCCGCATCGCGCTCGCCAGCGCAGCCGCCGTCGCGAGCGCGGCGGGGCCGGCCACGTCGCGCGGGGCGAGCGGCGCGGCGGCGTCACCCGAGGCATCGGCGGGCGCAGCGGCATCGGCGGCCGGCGGCGCGACCGGGTCGCGCAGCGAAGGCGCGCCAGCCGATGCCGCGAGCGCCGGGCGCAGCGCCTCGGCGGTGAAGCTGGCGTCGGGCGGGGCGGGGATCGCGGGCAGCGGGAGCGGGTCGGCGGCGAGGCGGTCGGGGTCGAGCTCGACCGCCTGCTCGCCCTCGGCCAGCACGACCGGTCCGTCGGCGGGGCACTCGACGACGAACGGGTGGCCGTTCTCGCCGCGGTCGAGCAGCAGCATCGCGGCATCGGCGCCGCTGGCGCGGGCGAAGGCGCGCAGCGTCACCGCGATCGTCGCGATCCGCTCGCGCGTCTCGCCGGCGCCAGTGCCGTCGTCGCCGCCGTGGTGCTCGTCGTCGCCGAGCGCGACGCGGAAGGCGCTCGGCGCCGTCCCCTGCCCGGCGCCGCCGCCCAGCCGCCGGCGGGTCGCCTCGTTCCAGCCGCGCCGCTCGCCGCGGACGCCGCCGGCGTCGCCTCTGCCCGGCCGATGCTCCTGCCGTCGCCGCGTCATCCGATCCTCCCCCGCCGCTGCATCCGCGCGCCGTCGGCCGGCGCCGCTACGCCGCCGCCGGGCCGATCGTGGCGAGGTCGGTGGAGGCGTCGCCGAGGCGGACCACGTCGGCCGGCTCGAGCGCCTCGCCGGCGGTGATCAGACGACGGGCATGATCGAGGTCGTCGGAGCGGCCGACGGAGAGACAGCCGGCGACCCGGCCGCCGGACACGTACCAGGTGCTGAACTCGCCGCTCTCGTACGAGCCGCGCACGACCTCTCTGTCCCACTCGCGCGCCGGCCCGACGTACTCCAGCGAGGCCCAGTCGGCGAGGTCGGAGAAGAAGTACGGCACGACGTCGTGGACGACGTCCTCGCCGAGCATCGAGCGCGCCGCCGTCTTGCCCTGCTGCAGCGCCGCATCCCAGTGCTCGACGCGGATCCGCCGGCCGTGGATGACGCTGTCGTAGGCGGCGATGTCGCCGGCCGCCCAGATCCCGCGCGCCGACGTGCGCAGGCGCGCGTCGCAGGCGATCCCGCCGAGATCGGCGTCCAGCTCCAAGCCTGCCGAGCGCGCCAGCATCACATCAGGAGCGACGCCCGCGCCGATCACGACCGCGTCGGCGTCCAGCGTCACGCCCGCCGCGGTCACGACCCGCTCGACCGCATCGCCGGAGCCCTCGAACCGCTCCAGCGCGTCGCCGGCGACGAACGCGATCCCGTGCTGCTCCAGCTGCGACTGGAAGAAGCGCCCGGCCTCCGCGCCGAAGGTCCGCGACAGCGCCACGTCCTCCTGCATCACGATCGTGCACTGCGCGCCCAGCCCGGTCAGCGTCGCCGCGACCTCGCAGCCGATGTAGGAGCCGCCGATCAGCACGACGCGCTTGCCCGCGCCCTCGGCTCTGATCTGCTCGGCGTTGCCGAACGCGCGCAAGTAGGAGATCCCCTCCAGCTGCGCGCCGTCGACCGGCAGCCGCCGCACGTTCGCGCCGGTCGCGACGAGCGCGGTGTCGAAGGAGACGGTCTCCTTCGTGGAGAGCGTCGCGACCTGCTCCTCCGTGTTCAGCTTCATCACCGAGGTGCGCTGCAGCACCTCGATCCGCTGCTCGTCGTACCACGAGGCCGGTCTCCAGAGCGCGTCCTCGCGCGACCCGGCGCCGCTGAGGTACTCCTTCGACAGCGGCGGCCGCTCGTACGGCAGGTCGGGCTCGCGGCCGACCAGCAGGATGTCCCCGGAAGCCCCGCCCTCGCGCAGCCAGCGCGCGCAGGAGGCGGAGGCGAGCCCGCCGCCGATCAGCAGGTGCGCGACATGACGATCGGCCATCAGGCCGCCGCCGTGCTCTGCGTGAACTGCGGCGTGATCGCCGACTCGAGGCCCGGGTCGAGGATCAGCAGGACCTCGTCGCCGGCCTCGATGACGGTGTCGGACTTCGGCACGAAGCCGCCGCCGTCGCGCAGCACGGAGATGATCAGGCAGCCGTCCGGCAGCGGGACCTCCTCGACGCGCAGGCCCGCGGCGGCCGCGCCCTGGACGACCTCCAGCTCGATGATCTCCAGCCGCTCGCCCTCCAGCGCCAGCAGCTGGACGAGGCCGTACTGCGGCACCTCGTGCTCGATCAGGCGCAGGATCAGGTCGGTCGCGGAGACGGCCGGCTGGATCCCCAGCAGCTTGAAGTGCTGCAGGTTGCGGGGGTTGTTGACGCGCGCGACGATCCGCTGCGTCAGGTACTTCTCCTTCGCCATCTGGCAGATCAGCATGTTGTCCTCGTCGTCGCCGGTGACGGCGATGACGAGGTCGGCGCGCTGGATGCCGGCGCGCTCCAGCACCCACAGCTCGGTCGCGTCGCCGTACTGGACGGCGTGCTCCAGCTCCTGCTCGACGACGAGGTAGCGACGACGATCGTCCTCGATCAGCGTCACCTCGTGGTCCTTGGAGAGCAGCTCGCGGGCGAGGTTCCAGCCGACCTTGCCGGCTCCGGCGATGATCACGTACACGGCAGCTTCCCCTTACGCCGGCGTCAGCGCGGCCTTCGCCACGAGGTCGATGGCGTGCTGGGTCGGGCAGATCGTCTGCAGCCCCTGCTCGGCGTACCAGGCCGCGCGGGCCGGGTCGGCGACGCGCACGATCACGCGCGGGACGTTGAAGCGCTTCTGCGCGATCTGCGCGACCACCAGATTGGTGTTGTCACCGCGGGTGGCGGCGATGAAGACGTCGGCCTGCTCGATGCCGGCCTCGACGAGCGCGTCGACCTCCAGCGCGGTGCCGACGGTGAAGCGGCCGCCGGCGTCCTCCCACGTGTCGACCAGGTCCTTGTCGAGCTGCTCGTGCGAGAGCGGGTCCTGGTCGAGCACCGAGACCTCGTGACCGGCCTCGAGCGCTTGTTTGGCGACGGCGGAGCCGACACGCCCCGCACCGACGATCAGGATCAGCATGAGCGGAAGATTAGCGCTGCGCTCTCTCCGGTTCCTCCGCCCCCGGCGCCTCCGGCAGCTTCGCTCGCGGCTCGACGGCGTCCGCCGCGGGGGCGGTCAGGATCACGCGGCACTCGGCCTTGCGCAGCACGTACTTGGTCGCCTCGCCGACGAAGTTGTCGAGCGGGCCGCCCGATCCGCCCAGCAGCGCGCCGCCGCGGACACGCGAGGGCTCCTCGGCGGCGAGCACGATCGCCTCCACCCCGCGCCGCTTCGCCTCGTTGACGATCCCCTGCCCGGCGCGTCGGGCGCGCACCATCGCCGTCTGCACGTGCACGCCCTCGTACTCCTCGCCGACCGCCTTCGCGCGCCGCAGCGCCTCCTGCGCGCGTCTGATCTGCGCCTCCGGCAGGCGCGCGTCGATCGGCAGCGCCATCGGGATCTCGAAGACCCAGATCGCCTCGATCACCGCGCCCTCCTCCTCCAGCTCGTCGGAGACGGTGCCGGCGAGGCGGCCGGCGGTCTGGACGATGTCGTCGTCGAGCGGCTTGCCGAAGATCGGCACGAGGATCGAGCCGAACTCGTCCGGGTCGCGCTTCTCGTGCATCAGCGCCTTCTCCGGCACCGTCACGCGCGTGAACAGCGAGTTGCCGTCGATGCGGCGGTAGATCACGTACAGCGCGATGCCGCCGACCAGCCAGGCGAGCCCGACCCAGCGCGCGCCGGTGTGCAGCACCAGCACGCTGAGCCAGCCGGCGGCGGACAGCAGCGCGCCGAGGACCGCCGGCAGCGGCACCGGCCGCCCGCGCCAGCGGATGTTGAGCGGGACGCTGTACGGCCGCGGCCGGTCGGGCTCCTTGAAGCGCAGCTTGATGATCGCGAGGTGGGCGATCGTGAAGGCGATCAGCGCGCCGACGGCGTAGATGCCGACGAGGAAGTCGAGGTCGGCCGGGATCACGAGCGCCGAGGCGATCAAGGCGGCGAGCGCGATCAGCACGTACGGCGTGCCGAACCTCGAATGCAGCCGGCCGAGCGCGCTGGGGATCTGGCGGTTGGTGGCGAGCGCGTAGGAGAGCCGCGAGGTGCCGAGCATCGCGCCGTTGCAGGCCGCGACCAGCGCGGTCACGGCGGCGAGCGCGACGAGCGGCTGCAGCACGTCGGACAGCCACGTCGGCGTGAAGCCGTCGGCGACGCCGAGCAGCGGCGCCTCGATGTCGCGTGTCGTGAAGGCGCTCGCGCCGTCGGCGACCGGCAGCGCGTTGACGGCGACGACCGCGATCCCGACGTAGACGAGCACGATCGACGCCGAGCCGGGCCCGACGAGCGACTTCAGCCCCTTGCGCGTGACGCCGCTGGACTCGCCGGCGAGGCTCGCCGCCGCCTCCAGGCCGGTGAAGGCGATCGTCGCGATCGTGAGCGCGAAGACGACGTCGTCCCAGGCCGGCTGCACGCCGAGGTCGATCGTGTCGACGATCGCGCCCGGATGGACGATCAGGACCAGGCCGAGCACGATCACCAGCAGCTGCACGCCGAGGTCGACGATCGCGACCAGCACCTGCCGCTGCAGTTGGCGGACGGTGACGCCGCTGACGTTCCAGACCGCGACCGCGGCGATGATCGCGATCGCGACGACGACCTCCGGCACGCCCGAGCCGAGCGGATCCCAGAACTCGGCCAGGTAGTTGGTCGTCGTGAAGGCCGTGACGGCGATCAGGATCGAGTAGTCGAGCAGGATCGACCAGCCGGCTATGAAGCTGATCAGCTCGTTGAAGGCGTAGCGGGCGAAGACCGACGAGCCACCGCGCTCGCGGTGGAGCGCCGCGCCCTCGACGTAGGTCATCGAGCTGAGCGCGAAGAAGAGGCCGGCGACGAGGAAGACGAGCGGCGTCAGCCCGAGCGCCCGATGCGCGACGACGCCGAGCGCGAAGTAGACCGAGCTGACCGAGGTCGTGTAGACGAGCGCGAACAGCGCGCGAGCGCTGAGGCTGCGCTGCGGCGCGCCGCCGGCGTGGCCGGGCTGGCCCATCAGCGCACTCTCCGCGCGAGCAGGAAGCGGCCGCCGCCGGCGAGCAGGAACAGCACGCCGACGATCGTGCCGGTCGAGGCGACGCCGCCGCCCTTGGCGAAGGTCAGCACCAGCAGCACGACGCCGATCGCGAACATCAGCGCCGACATCGTCATCGTCGTGTAGCGGTGGACGTCACGCGGAGCGGGCATCGGTCAGGCCACCTCCGCCGCGGCGGCGCGCTCGGCGGCGCGGCGTCTGCCGCGGCCGGACTCGATGATCACGCGGCAGGGCCGCTCGGCCAGCACGGTCTCCAGCGTGCGGCCGAAGATCGACCCGCCGCCGGTCCGCACCGGCAGCGGCATCACGATCGCGCGCGCCTGGATCACCTTCGCCTCGTCGACGATGCGGCGGCCGGCCTGGCCCGGGCGGACCTTCTCCCAGTGGCCGGTGACGCGCCGCCCGCCGTGCACCTTCGCCTGCTCGATCAGCGACTGCGCCGCCAGCTCCTGCTCCGGCATCGCGGCGTTGATCGGCGAGGTGGCGGGGACGGTGATCGTGACGATGACGTGGATGCCGCGGTGCTTGCGGGCGGCGAGCTTGATCGCGGTCGCGAGCACGTCGGGGACGTACTCGCGCTCGTCGAAGGCGACCAGCACCGACTCGTACTCGGCCTCGTGGTCGATCACCGGCTTCGGCACCGCGACGCGCGTCGTCGTGACGAGGTCGAGCCCCTGCCGCCTGCGGTAGACGACGAAGACGCCGATGCCGAGCACCAGCCACGTCAGGCCGGTGATCGCGACGTCGATGTAGAGCGCGGTCACGACGCCCCACGCGAGCGCCGTGAAGATCCCGCCGAAGACGGCGAACAGCGGGATGTCGCGCCCTCTCCAGCTGAGGTTGAAGGGGCCACGGTACGGTCGTCTCGCGTCCGGCTGTTTCAGCCGCAGCCGCACCACCGCCGCATGCGCGATCGTGAACGACAGCATCGCGCCGAAGGCGTAGAGGTTGCCGAGGAAGCCGGCCTTGCCGGGGATCATCGCGACGCAGGCGATCGCGGAGAACAAGATGATCCCGATCCACGGCGTGCGGTACTTCGGGTGCAGCTGGCGCAGCTGGTCGGGCAGCTGGCGATGGACGCCCATCGAGTACGTCAGCCGCGAGACGCCGATGATGCCGGCGTTGGTCGCGAGGAAGAGGATCGTCGCGGCCAGCAGGCCGACGTAGATCTCGCCGGCGTGCTGGAGCGGGCCGAGGTTGAGGTGCTCGACGATGCCGAGCACCGGGTCGCCCGCGAAGCCTCCCTTGTCCTCCGGCAGGCCGAGCAGCGTCTTGCACTCGCCGCCGGCGTCGCACTTGACCGGCAGCGCGGAGAGCGCGATCGCCGGCAGCAGCGCGTAGATCGCGAAGACGGCGATCACGACGCGGTTGATCGCCTTCGGGATAGATCTCGTCTCGTCCTTCGCCTCCTCGGCCATGTTCGAGATCGTCTCGATGCCGGTGTAGGCGATCATCGCGACCGGGATCGCGACGATGAAGTCGCCCCAGCTCGGCGCGATGCCCCATCTGACGTTGTCGATCAGCACGTCGGGGCTGAAGACGAGCACGAGGCCGAGCGCGACCAGCAGCAGCTGGGTCGCGAAGTCGGCGACCGCGAGCGTGATGTTGAGCCCGGCGGTCTCCTTCGCGCCGAAGACGTTCAGCGCAGCCAGCGCCGCGACGCAGATGCAGCCGGCGATCACGTCGCCCGGCGCGTGCTGCAGCGCCGGCCAGAACAGCGACCCGATGTAGTGCGGCACGAAGAAGGCCGAGATCGAGATCGTGATCGTGTAGTTGAGCATCTGGCCCCAGGCGGCGAAGAAGGACCAGAACTCGTTGAAGGCGTGGCGCGCGAAGCTCGACGAGCCGCCCGCCTCCGGGTACATCGCGGTCGCCTCGGCGTAGGTCGAGGCGGTCAGGTAGAAGATGATCCCGGCGATGATGAAGACGACCGGCGTGAGGCCGAGCGCGAACGAGGCGACGAGGCCGAGCGCGTAATAGATCGACGAGCCGACGTTGCCGTAGGCGGTCGAGAAGAGTGCGTTGACCCCGAGCACGCGCTCGAGACCGTGAAGGCGGCGTTTGGCCATCGGTGTCGGTTGGAGAGAGGCGGAGCGTTCCCTGCCGGGACGGAGGTTAGACCCGCGCGGACGCCTCTGTGACAGTGGGCTCCAGAGCGGGTGCGGCGGCGGGCGGCGGCGTGAGCGCGGCGGCGACCACGACGAGGCCGAAGGCGAGCAGCCGGACGGCGATCCCGAGCGGGCTGCCGGGCATCGGCTCGCCGAAGACGATCGGCCCGGCGGCGATCGTCGTGAGGTTGGCCGCCGCGCTGGTGACGGCGATCACCGGCACCGCGTCGCCGAGCTGGAGCGACTTCGCCGACACCAGCAGGCCGGCGAGCGAGGCGACCAGGATCACGAGGCTGAGCGGGTGCAGGACGGTCAGCAGGAAGCCGTCGTCGTCGAGGTGGTTGGAGACGGCCTTGATCGACGTGTCCGACGCGGCCCACAGCAGGCCGGCGGAGAGCGCGTAGGCGCTCGCGCCGCGGCTGCCGCCGCCGAGCCGCCCGCCGACGACCGCCGCCAGCGTGCCGGCGAGCGACAGCCCGCCGACGTAGATCAGCAGCGTCGCGGTCGCGTAGTCGGAGTGGGCGTCGTCGCCGGCGCCCTCCATCGTCGCGGCGAGGAAGGCGAGGCCGGCGGCCATCAGCGCGACGCCGATCCACTCGCGGCGGCTGACGCGGTGGCCGAACAGCTTGTCGGCGACGACGGTCAGGAAGACGAGCCCGCCGGCGATCACCGACTGCACGAGCGTGATCGGCGCCAGCGCGAGCGCGCCGACGTGGAAGAACCAGCCGCCGAGCGCGACGAGGATCCCGAGCGTGTACCAGCCCGATCTGAACAGCACGATCGTGCTGTGCAGCGGGCGCTTCCAGTCGACCTCGGGCGCCTGCTGCGCGCCGCGATGCTTGTAGAGGAAGCCGACGACGCTCGCCAGGGCGGTGGCGAGAGAGAGCAGCAGGCCGAGTTGGACGGAGAGGCTCACAGCGGCTGGCCAGCGTAGCGCCGCGCCCGGCGCGGCGGCCCGCTCACGGGTTCAGCAGGCCGCCGAGCAGGCTGGTGACCGAGCGCGGGTCGACGCCATGCTTGCGCTCGAACTGCTTCGCCGCATCCTCGTCGGCGAGCGCCATCACCAGCTCCTCGCGGCTGACTCTGAGACGGCAGGCGCCGGCGTCGATCACCTCCAGCGCGCGATCCTGCAGGAAGCCGGTGATGCCGCCGGAGTCGGGCAGGTCGCGGTCGTCGCAGGGATTCTGGATCTTGACCGGCTCCGGCGCGATCGAGCCGTGCGCGACGGCGTAGACCGGCGGCGCGGCGAGCGCGAGCAGTGTCAGCGCGAGCAGGGGGCTGGCGCCGCGCCCCAATCTCCCTCTGTCGAGGACGAGCGCGAGCGCGGCCAGCAGGGCGCAGGCGCCGGCGATCACGAACGCCCACTTGAACGCCTCCCCCACCGCGGTCACGATCGTCTCGTCGGCCCGCTCGGAGAGCTGGTCGTAGACGACACGGTCCTCGCCGTCGAACATGCCCGCGTTGGCGGCGAGCGCCTTCTCCAGGCCGGCGCGGGGCTGCTCGGCCTCGACGCCGGAGAGCAGCTTCGGCGCCAGCTCGATCTTGTCCTGCGGCGGCAGCTTGGCGTCGAGCACGAGCGCGACGCCGCGCTCCTTCGCGCGCTCGGTCGTCGTGTCGAGCTGGTGGGCGATCAGCGGTGCGACGGCGATCAGCACCAGCGCGATCCCGGCATGGCGGATCGTCAGCAGCCAGGCGGCGTCGTGCGGCGTGCGCTCGGGCAGCAGCTCGCCCGCGAACGCCGGCAGCGCCATCCCCATCCCGAGCCCCGCGAGCGCCTGCGGCAGGAGGGTCCAGGCGACGTTGGCGTCCGGCAGCCAGGCGAGCGCGAGCACGCCGCCGCCGACGAGCACCGAGCCGGCCGCGGCCCGCTGCCGCGGCGGCCCGCCGAGCCGATCGCCCGCGACCGCCGCCAGCGGCAGCACCGTCACCGTCGCCGCGGCCGCCAGCGGCGAGATCGCCCAGCCGGCGACGAGCAGCAGCACGAGCAGGAACAGCACCGCCGTCAGCGCGGCCGACAGCAGCGCCAGCGCGATCGCCGGCAGCAGCCGGATCGGCGCCGTGACGTGGACGTCGCCGACCGCGCCATGGACGGCCGTCCCGTGCGGGCCGAGCAGATCCGGGTCGGCGCCAGATGGCGACGCGTGCAGGCCGCGGCGAGCCTGCTCGGCGGACGCGGCGGCGTCGGCGGCACGAGCGGCGGCAGCGTCGGCCGGATCCCGCAGCGCCGCCAGCGCAGCGACTGCGGCGACGGGGATCTGGACGATGAAGATCGCGCGCCAGTCGAACGCCTCCGTCAACGCGCCGCCCAAGGCGGGCCCGATCGCGCTCGACAGCACCGCCGCGCCGAGCCAGTGGCGCCGGCCGCCTCTGCCGCCGCCGTCTATCAGCGTGAAGGCGGCGACGAGACCGGCCGCGCCGCCGAGCGCCTGCACGCCGCGGGCGACGAGCAGCGGCGTCAGCGAGTCGGCGCCGGCGCAGACGGCCGAGGCGAGGCCGAAGAGGACGAAGCCGGCGGCGCCGAGCGTCGAGGCACCGACCCGCCGCATCAGCCGCTCGGCCGGCAGCAGCGCGAACGCCAGCACGAGCGTGTAGACAGCGATCACCGCCGCGACGCCCTCGACGGTCGTGTCGAGCGCGGTCAGCAGCTCGGGCAGGGCGAGCGTCACGATCGACGCGTCGGCGAGCACGAGACCTGCTGCGGCGATCACCAGCCAGTGGCGGGGCTTCATGGCCTGATGTCTATCCGACCGGCGCTCGAGCGCCAAGCCCGGCCCGCCCCCGCGCCGTGGTGCGGCCAGCCCCACCACGCGCGAAAACCGCCCCAGAACGCAGAACGGGCGGCCGAGGGCCGCCCGTACTCCACGCGTCGTTCTCTCCTCCGACGTCTGTGTGATGGATCTTACACAATCAACGGGATGATCAAGATCGCGACGATGTTGGCGACCTTGATCATCGGGTTGATCGCCGGGCCGGCGGTGTCCTTGTAGGGATCGCCGACCGTGTCGCCGGTGATCGCCGCCTCGTGCGCCTGCGAGCCCTTGCCGCCGAAGGCGCCGTCCTCGATCAGCTTCTTCGCGTTGTCCCACGCGCCGCCGCCCGAGGTCATCGAGATCGCCATGAAGAGGCCGACGACGATCACGCCGATCAGCAGCCCGCCGAGCGCCTCGACCGACAGCACGCCGACGATCGTCGTGACGACGATCGGGATCAGCGACGGCAGGATCATCTCCCGCTGCGCCGATCTCGTGACGATGTCGACGCAGGTGCCGTACTCGGGCTCCTGCGAGCCGTCCATGATCCCCGGCTTCTCGCGGAACTGGCGCCGCACCTCCTCGACGACGGCGCCGCCGGCACGGCCGACCGCCTCCATCGAGAGCGCGACGAACAGGTAGACCATCATGCCGCCGATCAGCAGCCCGATCAGCACGGCCGGGTCGCCGAGGATGAACGAGACCGGATCCTTGTGGTCCTTCAACAGCTCGATGTTCAGCTCGTACTCGAAGGCGCGGAACAGCACGAGCGCCGCGAGCGCGGCCGAGCCGATCGCGTAGCCCTTCGTGACCGCCTTCGTCGTGTTGCCGACCGCGTCGAGCGGATCGGTGACGTTGCGGACCTCCTCCGGCAGCTCCGCCATCTCGGCGATGCCGCCGGCGTTGTCGGTGATCGGCCCGAAGGCGTCGAGCGCGACGATCAGGCCGGTCAGCGACAGCATCGCCATCACCGCGATGCCGATCCCGTAGATGCCGGCGAGGTCGTTCGCCCACAGGATCCCGAGCGCGATCACGAGCGCCGGCGCCGCGGTCGACTGGAAGCCCTGCGCGAGCCCTTGGATGATGTTCGTCGCGTGGCCGGTCTCCGACGCCTTCGCGGTCGACTTGACCGGTGCGAAGCGCGTCGACGTGTAGTAGTCGGTGATGACGAACAGCAGGCCGGTGATCGCCAGCCCGATCAGCGAGCAGATGTAGAAGTCGCCGACGCTGGGGCCTGCGCCCGGCGCGATCGCGCCGCGCGGCGTGACGTCGTCCATCAGCCAGTGGGTGATCGGGTAGAAGGCGATCGCCGCCAGCACGGCCGAGACGATCAGCCCCTTGTAGAGCGCGTTCTCGACGTTGCCGCTGGCCGAGCGGACGAAGTACGTGCCGATGATCGAGGCGATGATCGAGACGCCGCCGAGCACGAGCGGATAGACCGCGACCGCGCTCGACTCCTGGAACGTCAGCACCCCGAGCAGCATCACTGCGACGGCCGAGACGGCGTACGTCTCGAACAGGTCGGCCGCCATGCCGGCGCAGTCGCCGACGTTGTCACCGACGTTGTCGGCGATCACGGCCGGGTTGCGCGGATCGTCCTCGGGGATGCCGGCCTCGATCTTGCCGACGAGGTCGGCGCCGACGTCGGCGCCCTTCGTGAAGATGCCGCCGCCGAGGCGCGCGAAGACGGAGATCAGCGAGCCGCCGAAGCCGAGGCCGATCAGCGCGTCGACCGCCTCCTTCGGCGTCTTGTCGACCCACGAGGTGAGGATCCCGTAGTACGCGGAGACGCCGACGAGCGCGAGCCCGACGACGAGCATGCCGGTGACGGCGCCGCCTCTGAAGGCGACCCGCAGCGCGGTCGGGACGCCGTCACGGGCGGCCTCGGCGACGCGCGCGTTGGCGCGCACCGAGACGTTCATGCCGATGTAGCCGGCGGCCGCCGAGGAGGCGCCGCCGATCGCGAAGCCGATCGCGACCCAGATGTCCTGGATGAAGATCAGCGCGACGAACAGCAGGATGCCGACGGCGGCGATCGTCGAGTACTGGCGGTTGAGGTACGCGCGAGCGCCCTCCTGCACGGCGGCCGAGATCGACTGCATTCGCTCGTTGCCAGGCGAGAGCGCGAGCAGCGATCTCACGGTCACGGCGCCGTAGACGAGCGCCGCGGCAGCGCAGACGAGCGCGACGAGGACGCCGTGGTCGGTCAGAAAGCTGGACAAGACTTCGATCCTCCAGATTCCGTTGAACGACGTCGGCGCGCCTTCGGGCGCGCCGGCACCAGCGATGGGGCCGCGGCTGCATGAGGCTCTCCACGGTCCTCAATTGAAGCGACGCGAGCCTATACGAACGCGGGGACGCGCCGTCAAGGTTCTGGCGTTTTGTCAGCGCGGGACGCGCTGCGGTTTGGCCCGTCTACTGGCCGGGGACCCACAGGCGGCCGCTGCCCTGAGCGGGGCCGGGGCCCTCTCTCGGGGGCTGCGGCGCGGCACCGGCGCCAGCGCCGGGCGTCGCCTCGGGATCGCCGCCGGGGGCCGGCTCGCCGCCGCCCGCGCCCTGCGCGTAGACGAGCTGCAGCTGCGACAGCGCGTCGCGGATCGGTCTCGTCTGCTCCGGCCCGGCGAGCGCCTCGACCTGCGGCAGCAGCGCGCGCACGGCCTCGATCCCGACCTGCACCTGCTGCAGGTCCTTGTCGCCCTCGGTGCCGGGCATCAGGCCGGCGCGCATGATCGCGATGTTGAGGATCGAGAGGGCCGACTCGACGACCATCTGCTCGATTCGGACTCTGCGCAGCTCCTCCTGGAGCGCGGCCTGCATCTCGGCCTCTGTCGGCTGGCGCTGCGGCTCGTCGCTGCTCATGCGATGACCTCCTGGGCGTATGTCTCGCGAGTCTCGCGGACGGTGGCGGCGTAGACCTCTCCGATTCCCGCTCCGGCGTCGATCATGCGCCGTTGGCGCTGCGAACCGTTCAGCTCGGGCAGCGCGACCTCGATCCCCAGCTCCGCGCGCAGCGGCGCGGTCCAGGTCAGCAGGCGCTCGAGCGCGGCCTGGGCGGGATACTCGACGGCGCGCTCGAGGTCGATCAGCGGGCCGTCGAGGCCGCGGCGGATCGCGCGCCACATGTTCTCCTCGACCAGCCGCGGCGCCGGGTCCGTGAACGGCACGCCCTCCTCGACGTCGCGCGCGGCCTGGGCGACGCAGGCGACGATCAGCGCCGCCAGTCCCTCCGACTCGCCGGCGGTCGACTGCGCGTCGCAGATGCGCACCTCGACGGTGCCGTAGGAGAGGTGCGGCCGGACCGACCACCAGACCTGCGTGTACTCGACGATCGAGTTCGTGCGGAGGAGGAAGTCGAGGTAGTCGCGGAAGCCGCTCCAGGAGCCGAACGCGTCCGGCACGCCGCAGCGCGGGAACGACTTCGTGAACGTCTGTGTGCGGGCCGTGTGGAGGCCGGAGTCGCGCCCGTCGACGTACGGCGAGTTGGCCGAGATCGCCAGCAGCAGCGGCAGCACCGGGCGGAGCCGGTCGCAGACCTGGACGGCGCGGTCGGCGCCCTGGACGCCGACGTGGACGTGCAGCGAGAAGGTGTTGTTGCGCCAGGCGACGTACTTCAGCCCGTCCTCGACCCGGTGGTAGTGCTCGGTGTCGATGATGTGCTGGTCGCGGTAGTCGGAGAAGGGATGGGTGCCGGTCGACCCGAGCGCGATCCCGTGCTTCTGCGCGAGCGCGAACAGGCGGCGGCGGTGGTCGCGCTGTCTGACGAGCGCGTCGGCGAGGTCGGCGCCGCGGCCGGAGCGGATCTCGATCTCGGACGAGATCAGCTCGCCCGCTATCGAGGTCGCCAGCACGGGATCGTCCTGGGCGCCGTCGCGCAGCTCCTCGAAGCGCGGCGCCAGCGCGAGCGTGCCTGGGTCGAGGATGGCGAACTCCTCCTCGAGCCCGACGGTGAAGTCGGTCGAGTCCTCGAAGGCCCGCTGGGCGTGGTCGAAGTCGATGGTCATCAGAGCGGCTGACCGCGGGCTAGGTCAGATAGAAGTACAGCGCGTAGAGCAGGTCGACCGCGGGACTGGAAGTGTGCACGGTCACCTCCGGCGGGACCTGCAGCAGCGCCTCGGAGTAGTTGAAGATGATCTTCACGCCGGCCGTGACGAGCTCGTCGGCAAGCGGCTGGGCGGCCTTCGTCGGGACCGCGAGGACGGCGACGACGATGTCCTCCTCGTCGACTATCGCCTTCAGGTCGATCGCCGAGCGGACGTGGTGGTTGCCGACCGCCTCGCCGATCTTGGCCGGGTCGTTGTCGAAGATCGCGACGACCTTGAAGCCGTGGTCGGCGAAGATGTCCGAGCTGGCGATCGCGCGGCCGAGGTGGCCGGCGCCGAAGAGCGCGATGTTGTGCTGGCCGGAGGTGCGCAGGATCTTGCGGATCTGCGAGACGAGCGAGTCGACGTTGTAGCCGACGCCGCGCTTGCCGAACTTGCCGAAGCCGGACAGGTCGCGGCGGATCTGCGTCGAGTTGACGTGCGTGTAGTCCGACAGCTCCTGGGAGGAGATCGTCTCCTTGCCCATCTTCTTCGCCTGCGTCAGCACCTGCA
Organism: Conexibacter sp. CPCC 205762; assembly: GCF_030646155.1. Lineage (GTDB taxonomy): Bacteria > Actinomycetota > Thermoleophilia > Solirubrobacterales > Solirubrobacteraceae > Conexibacter. The sequence continues at coordinate 142,599 of NZ_JAUTDN010000001.1, read as the reverse complement.
GGTAACGCGACAGTCGAGCCGCGACGCCGAGCGTCAGCTTGTCCCCGACCTTCCCGAACGGGGTCTCGGCGTCGTTCTCGATCAAGTGGCTCATCGACCCCCACTGTACCGGCGCGGCCCCCGGACCCGCCGGCTGGCGCTCACGCCGCCAGCCGGCGGCGCAGCTCCTCCTCGTCGACGAAGAACTCGAACAGCTCCTCGCCGTCGAGCGCCAGGACCGGAATGCGCTCCAGATATTCGGTGTGGAGCGCGTCGTCCTGCTCGATGTCGAGCTCGACCAGCGCGAACGGCAGCTCCGCCCGCACGCGCTCGACGATCGCGCGCGCGTCGTCGCAGAGATGGCAGCCGGGCCGGCCGTAGAGGACGACCTCGCGCATCGTCGTCTAGATCCCGCGCTCGCCCGTCGCGAAGGCGTCGAGGCCGAGGTACTGCGGGAACGGCAGCGGTTCGAGGTAGCGCGCCGCGGAGGCGATCATCGCCGCGTTGTCGGTGCACAGCTCGCGCGGCGGCACGTGCAGGTCGGGCGCGAGCGCGCGCATCCGCTCGCGCAGCGGGCCGTTGGCGGCGACGCCGCCGCCGAGCGCCAGCCGCTCGATCCCGGTCTGTCTGCGCGCCCGCTCGACGCGGCGCGCGAGCGTCTCGACGATCGCGCGCTGGTAGGAGGCGGCGAGGTCGGCGCGGCGGCGCGTCGTCTCCTCCTCCCCCAGCTCCTGCGTCTTGTAGAGCAGCGCGGTCTTGAGACCGGAGAAGGAGAAGTCGAGGCCGGGGACCTGCGCCGCGACCGGGAAGGCGAACGCCTCCGCGTCGCCCTCCTCGGCCAGCTTCGACAGCGCCGGGCCGCCCGGGTAGCCGAGGCCGAGCAGGCGGGCCCCCTTGTCGAACGCCTCGCCGGCGGCGTCGTCGCGCGTGGAGCCGAGCACCTCGATCGAGCCCTCGCTGCCCCAGCTCGCGCCGTGGTCCTTGACGTGCGCCAGCAGCGTGTGGCCGCCGCTGGCGATCAGGATCAGGAACGGCGGCTCGATCGGGTCCGGTCTCAGGAACGAGGCGGCGACGTGGCCGTGGAGATGGTCGACGGGGATCAGCGGAAGGCCGTGCGCGGCCGCCAGCGCCTTGCCGGTCGCGACCCCGACGAGCAGCGCGCCGACGAGGCCGGGCCCCTGCGTGACGGCGACGGCGTCGACCTGCGGCAGCGTCGTGCCGGCCTGCTGCAGCGCATCCTCGACGACCGCCTCGACCAGCTCCAGATGGTGGCGCGAGGCGATCTCGGGGACGACGCCGCCGTAGCGGTCGTGGACGCCCTGCGAGGAGATCACGTTGCTGCGGATCTCGCCGTCGCGCGTGACGACCGCCGCGCAGGTGTCGTCGCAGCTCGTCTCGATCGCGAGGATCACAGCGCCACGTTCGGGATGTCGTCCATGCGGCCCTCCAGCGTCGCGGGCGTGCGCCACATCACGAGCGCGTCCTCGCCGTTGTCCTGGTAGTAGCGGCGCCGGCGACCGGCGGAGAGGAAGCCGAAGCGCTCGTAGAGGACGATCGCGCCGTCGTTGGAGGGGCGCACCTCGAGCGTGATCTGGGCGCCCTCGCCGACCCGCTCGACCAGCTCTCTCAGCAGCGCGCTGGCGACGCCCTGGCGGCGCGCGGAGGGGTCGACGGCGACGTTCATGATGTGCCAGACGGTGTCGTAGCGGGAGCAGATCAGATGGCCGACCAGCTCGCCGTCGCGCAGCGCCGCGAGGCAGATCCCCGACGCCTTCGACAGCTCCAGCACGAACATCGCCAGCGACCACGGCGTCGGGAAGGCGCGCCGTTCGAGCGCGATCACGTGCGGGAGGTCGGCGTAGGTGAGCCGGCGGATCTTCAGGGGCGTCGACGTCGCGGTCACGATCTGTGGATTCCAGCAGCCCGCCGGCGCAGTGCCAGCTCGGCGTCGGGCAGTCGCAGATAGGCCGGCAGCACCTCGTCGCGCGCGTGCGGCCGCGCCGCTCCGGCGAGCCGGCAGTGCGCTGCCGCGTCGACCTGGTGTGACGGCGAATCGCCCGCCGGGACGAGGACCCCGGCCAGTTCCAGCTGTTCCCGAAAGCGTAGCGCCCCGTCGCCGATTCCCACGGGGGCCGACGGCAGCTCCTGCACGGCGGCGACGAGCGCATCCGGCGTCAGCGCGGCCGGCGCCAGCAGCGGGGTCGCGGCCGGGTCGGTCACGCCGGCGGCGTCCCAGGCGGCGGCGAACGCCTCGCCGCGGCGGGCGTCGATCACGGGCAGGATCGTGGCGGCAGCGGGCGCGGCGGCCTCGTCGCGAGGCGCGGCGTGGGCGTCGGCGGCGTCGCGAGTGGCTGCGGTGAGCGCGTGCGCGGCCGCGAGCGCGTGCAGCGTCGAGATGCCGACGAGGTCCAGCGCGTGCGCCTGCGCGAGCGCGCGGGCGGTCGCGACACCGATCCGCAGGCCGGTGAAGGTGCCCGGCCCGACGCCGACGGCGAGCCGGTCGAGGTCCTTGAAGGAAAGCCCCGCCTCGTCCAGCAGCTCGACCGCGTAGGTCAGCAGCAGCGCCTGGTGGCCGGGCCGCTCGCCCTGCGCGGGATCGTGGCGCCGCGTCAGCATCCGCCCGTCGCCCGGCGCGAGCGCGACGCTGGTGGCGGGCGTCGCGGTGTCGAACGCGAGGATCTTCACCCCGGGATCGTCGCGCACGCGGCGGCGGGGCGTCGCGCGGGGCCTGCCGGCGCGTTCCGACCGCCTTGGCGCGTACCGTGCGCTGCGGGATGTGGAACATCCGCGCCGCCTCGCTCGCAGGGATCGCAGCGCTCGCTCTGGCGGCGCAACCGTCCGTTGCCGCGCCCGCACATCACAGAAGCGAGAAGCGCTGCTCGCCGGCCGGCATCCGCGCCGCGCACGGGACCGCGCGGGCGGAGCGGCGGATCCGCTGCCTGCTGAACGCGCGCCGGGCGCGGACCGGGATGCGGCCGCTGCGCTGGGACCGCTGCCTCGACCGCGCCGCCGAGCGTCACGCGCGCGACATGGTCCGCCGCCGCTACTTCGCCCACGCCTCGCTCGGCGGGCGCACGCTCGTGCAGCGGGCGCGCGCCACCGGCTACGTCCCGCGCAACGGGCGCTGGTCGCTGGGCGAGAACCTCGCCTGGGGCGCCGGCAGACGCGCGACCGCCGCGGCGACCGTGCGCGGCTGGCTGCGCAGCCCGCCGCACCGCCGCAACGTCTTCACGAGCAGGTTCCGCGACGTCGGCATCGCGGTCGTCCACGGCGCCCCGGTGCGGCTGCCGCGCGGCGCCCGCGCCCGCGTCGCGCGCGTGACGGTCGTCGCCGAGTTCGGCGCCCGCGCCCCCGGCCGCTGCCGGCGCTGACGGCACATCCGCGCTGCGCCGCCCGCGCCGCCGCCCCGCCCGACGCCGCCGTCCCCGCGCGACGCCTCGCGGCCGCGCCCGCCTATCCCGGCGTGACGGTGATCTCGCGCGCGTCGGCGCCGGCGTGCGCGAGCGCCACGCGGGCGGCGACGACGACGCCCGCGTCGGCGAGCGCCTCCTCCGCGATCGCCGGCCATTCGACGAACGCGACCCGCTCCGGCCCGAGATAGTCGGCCAGCAGCGCGGGATCCTCGTCGTCGAGGCCGCCGAGGCGGTAGAGGTCGAGGTGCGAGACGCCGACGCGCCCCTCGTAGCGGCGGCCGATCGTGAAGGTCGGGCTGGTGACGTTGCCGGTCACGCCGAGCGCCCGCGCGGCGCCGCGCACGAAGGTCGTCTTGCCGGCGCCGAGGTCGCCGCTCAGCAGCACCACGTCGCCCGGCGCCAGCGCGGCGGCGACCCGCGCCGCCAGCGCCTCCGTCTCGGCGGCGCTCGACGTCCGGTGGACGCCCGTGGGAAGCGGCTCGCGCCGCTCGCTCATCGCGCGGCGACCGGCTCGACGACGACCGTCTCGCCGTCGCGCAGGTGCATCCGCAGCCCGACGCCCGCCAGCAGCATCCCGCCGCCGGCCAGCAGCGTCAGCAGCAGCTCGGGGCCGGTGCGCGGCAGCGTGCTCGTCGGCGGCGTGGCAGTAGCGGACGGCGCCTGCGCGAGCAGCTGCTCGGCGTCTCCGGCGTCGGCCATCAGCGTCGTGTCGCGCGCGGCCAGCGGCGTCTGCGTCACTCTCGCGCCGTCCGCGCGCGGCACCGGCGCGTCCGTCACGGGCGCCGCCTGGGCGATCAGCTCCGCCGGGGTCTGGCGCGCATCGGCGGCCGCGGGGAGCGCGGCGGCGGTGGCAACGGCGAGGACTGCGATCTGGGAGCTTCGGCGCATCGGGCGGGGAACCATAACCGCGCACGCGTCGCGACGGCGCTGTGAATTCCTGCAACGTGCGGAGATTTCGCGCCACCCTTGACGGACCGGGTTACGGTAGATGGACGGTGTCAGAGCGACCGACCCCACCCGCGGGAGGCGCGGGCTGGCTGTCGGCCCGCCTCGCCACGCTGCGCCACTCCGATTTCGCCAAGGCCGGCGGCCTGGCGATCGCGATGATCGCCAACAACGTCGTCGCGCTCGCCGCGACCGTCGTCTTCGCACGCCAGCTCGACGACTACGGCGCGCTCGCCGCGCTGCTCGCGTACGTGCTGATCCTGTCGGTGATCGGCCAGGCGCTGCAGGTCGCGACCGCGCGCGAGGCGGTCCTCGGCACGCTCGGTCGCGGCCCCGACCTCGCCGCGACGCTGCGCTCGTGGACCCGCACGCTGCTCGTCGTCACGGTCGTGCTCGGCGTCGTCTCGGCGCTGCTGCGGGAGCCGATCGCAGCCGCCGTCGGCGTCGACGAGCAATGGGCCGCCGCCTGCGGGCTGCCGGCCGGGGTGCTGTGGCTGCTGCTGGCGATCCTGCGCGGCGCGCTGCAGGGGATCGGCGACTACCGCGCGGTCGGCGTCAGCCTCGTCGGCGAGCAGGGCGCCCGGCTCGTCTTCGGGGTCCTGCTGGCCGCCGTCGGGCTCGACGTCACCGGCGCCTTCCTCGGCACGCCGGTCGCGATGGGCGTGATCGCGCTGTGGTGCGGGACGGCGCTGCGCGACCACCTGCTCCCGCCCGGCGCCGAGCATCCGCCGCCCGCACCGGCGCTGCGGCTGCGCGACCACATCGCGGGCGCGTGGGTGCCAATCGGCGGGCTCGTGATCGTCGCTGTGCTGCAGAACATCGATGTGATCGCCGCCCAGCACCGCCTCGACCAGGATCTCGCCAGCTCCTACGGCGCGACGACGGTCGCCGCCAAGATGCTGATCTGGGTCGCGATCGGGATCGGCTTCTACCTCGTGCCCGAGACCTCACGGCGTTTCTCCGCAGGCGAGCCGACGCGCCCGGTGCTGCTGCGCTCCCTATCGCTCCTGCTGCTGTGCGCGGTTCCGGCGCTGGCGATCTTCGCGCTGGTGCCGAGACTGCTGCTGAGACTGGCCTTCGGCGCCGACCGCCTGCTCGCCGTCGACGCGCTGCTGCCGCTCGGGGTCGCCTTCACGCTGCTGGCGCTGACCTATCTTGCGATCCAGTACCTGCTCGCGCTGCGCGCCGTCTGGTTCCTGCTGCCGCTCAGCGCGGTCGCCGCGCTGGAGCCGATCCTGCTGCTCGCGGCGGCGCCCGCCGACCCGCGCGACTTCGCGCTGCTGGTGCTGGCGATCCAGGCGCTCGCCTGCGCCGTCGCGCTCGCGCTCGCCTTCACCCGCCCGCGCGCAGGCGCTCGTCAGCAGCCAGCAGCGCGGCGACCCGCTCGGCCGCCGCGCGCAGCCGCCGGAAGTACGCCGCGCGGCTGAGCGCGAGCTCGTCGGCCGCCTGCTCGTGGCTCGGCGCCGGGTCGAGGTAGCCGCGTTCGAGCACGCGCCGCAGCAGTTGCTCGTTGGCGGTCTCGCCGAAGGCGCGCGCGGCCGCCTGCTCCAGCAGCGTCCGCACCGACGCCGCCCGCTGCTCCTGCGTCGCGCCGCTGGCGAGCGGGCTGTCGGCGAGCTTGTGCGGCACGCCGAGGTTGCGCAGCGCGTCGCGGACCGCCTCGGCGAGGTCGAGGTCCCCCTCCCGGTCGCCCGCGACCGCCCGCACCGCCTCCTCCTCGGCCGGCGCCTGCGGCGGGACGAGGCCCAGCTCGGCGTAGATCAGCGCCCGCTGCGCTCCCAGCAGGCCGCCGGGGCCGTAGTCGAGCAGGTAGCACTGCGTCAGCCGGCCGTCGAGCGTCACGTCCAGCTCGGGCACGTGGCGACCGCCGGCCGCCTGTGCGAAGCGGACCGCGCCGTCGAGCCGCGGGTCGATCGGCAGGTAGGCGTAGCGCGGGTTCTCCAGCCCCGAGCGGAGGATCCCCGACATCCCGAGCATCGCCTGCACGCCCGTGCGCGGGTCGGCGGTGAAGTCGACCGCCGACTGCCACAGCACCGCGCGGCCCTCGCCCCCGGTCGCGCGCGCGTGCTCCAGCCACGGGCCGAGCTGCGGATCGCCGGCGACCATCGGCGGGGCGTTCGCGCTCGTGACCGACAGCTCGAAGCCGCGGATGCGGTCGCCGAGGTCGCGCACGATCGCGATCCGCTCCGGCGCCCGCTCGAAGTACGGCTCCAGCACGCTCCAGCGCTCCGGCGCGCGGCGCTCTCTCAGCAGCCGTAGGACCGCCTCGGCGTCGCCCGGCCGGACCTCGTCGAGCCGGTGCTCGCCGGCCGCGTCCCATGAGAAGCCCCAGCGGATCGCCTCGTTCTCGACCAGGTGCGAGAGGTCGATCGACAGCAGCTGATGGCCGGCGACGGCCTTCGCGTGGAGGTGGTCGGCGATCCGCCGGCGCAGGTCCCGCTCGCGCTCGCGGTCACGGTGGCGGAGGTCGCCGTGGAGCGCCTTGCGGACCAGCTCGTGGAGCGCGATCCCATCCCCCAACGGACCAGCGAACGTGCGCTCGCGCAGCCACATGTACGCCTGTACAGCATCGGAGTCGGGCAGCACCTCGCGCAGCATGTCGATCGTCGTCACGCGCGCGATCGCGGCGACCGCGAGCGGCCCCAGGTGCGGCCCGTCGATCTCGGCCTCGGCGAGCCGGCGGATCAGCGCCCGCATCAGCTCCGGGCGGTCGATCTCCTCGGCGCGCCCGGCCGCGTCGCCGTCGCCCGGCACCGCGCCGAGCGCGTCGTCGCCGGCGAGCGCGAGCGCCAGCGGCGATCCCTTCGCCCAGCCGACCAGCTCGTCGATCCGGCCGGCGTCGTCGACCCCGTGCAGCGCCAGCAGCTCCTGCGCCTCGTCGGCCGACAGCCCGCTCAGCTCCAGCTGCACCGCGAGCGACTCCCAGCCGCCCTCCAGCCAGCCGCGGCTGGGCCGCTCGCGGCCGGCGATGACGACCAGCGCCCGCTCCGGCAGGCTCGGCACGACCGTCCCGCGCAGATAGCCGTCGAGCGCGGTCATCCGCTCGTAGGTGTCGATCAGGACGAGCGGCGCGGTCTCCTCGCGCGCGGCGGCGAGGGCGGCGTCGAGCGCCCGCGGTGCCGGCGCCAGCTCGCGCCCCTCGACGAAATGGGCGCGGCGCCCGTCCGCGCCGGCGCGCCGCGCCAGCTCGCGCAGCAGCGTCGACTTGCCGATCCCGCCGGGGCCGTGGATCAGGACGACGCTGGCGTCGCCGTCGCCGCCGAGACAGCGCTCGAGGAACGCCAGCTCGCTGCTGCGTCCCACGAATCTGCGCCGGTCCCGCTCGGCGAGACGGGCTCCGATCGTCGCCATGGGCCGGACATTACGGCGCGCGTGCGCCATCCTCCACCCCAGGCTTCGAAGATCTGGACGAACGGGCGGCTGCGGCGGGGCCTCAGAAGAGGCCGAGCTGATCCTGGTGGACGTCGGGCTCCGGCTCCTCGGCCGCCGCGGCGGCCGGCGGCTCCTCCGGCGTGTGCGCGACTTCCGGCGAGTCCTCCGCCTCCGGCTCGGGCTCCGGCTCGACCTCCGGCACTGGCTCGAACACCTCGGGCGCCGGCTGCGGCGGCAGCGGCGCCGCCAGCAGGTCCGGCAGCTGGGCGAAGTCGGCCCGCAGCGTGTCGAGCATGCTGGGCGTGTAGAGCGCGGCGGCCGGGTGGTAGATCGGCAGGATCGTGACGGCGCGGCGCCCGAGCACGACGACCTCCGGGTTGCCGTGGACCTTCGAGATCCCGGTCGGGTCGTCGCGCAGCAGCTTGGTCGAGAAGTTGCCGAGCGTGCAGATCACCTTCGGCTCGATCAGCTCCACCTGGCGGTGGAGGTAGTCGCGGCAGGTCTCGATCTCGGTCGGGCGCGGGTCGCGGTTGTTCGGCGGCCGGCACTTGAGCACGTTGGCGATGAAGACGTCGCCGCGCTCCAGCCCGACCTCCTCCAGCAGCCGGTCGAGCAGTCTGCCGGCCTGACCGATGAACGGCAGGCCGCCGCGATCCTCGTTGGCGCCGGGCGCCTCGCCGACGAACATCAGGTCGGCGTCGGCGTTGCCGGCCCCGAAGACGACCGTCTGGCGGGTCTCCGACAGGGGGCACTTGGTGCAGGTCCGGGCCTCCTGCCAGACCTCCTTCAGCTGCTCGCGGCGCTCGACTGCTGACGTCATCGGACACGATGGTATTCACGTCGCCCGACAGCTGTACTACCATTGCGCCAAGCCGTCACCCGAAGGGGGCGGACTGTTCGTGTCGCACCCGCAGCGCCAACCTGCAACTCGACCGGTATCTCCCATGTGGGAACTGGAACGGGAATCGGATCTTCCTGATCTCACGCGCCTTCGCTGCGCGATCGTCGGAGCCGGCCGTCTCGGCCGAGCGCTCGCGCCTGCGCTGCTCGACGCCGGCATCGCGACGAGCGGGCCGCTCGGACGCGGAGCCGACGGCGGCGACGCCGACGTCGTGATCCTCTGCGTCCCCGACGCCGAGATCGCCGGCGCCGCGGCCGCGATCGCGCCCCGCCCCGGCCGCTACGTCGGCCACTGCTCGGGCGCGACGACGCTGGAGCCGCTCGCCCCGCACACGGGCTTCTCGCTGCACCCGCTGATGAGCGTCCCGCTCGACGGCGCCTCGCGCCTGGCCGGCGCGGCCGCCGCCGTCGCCGGCGAGACGCCGGCCGCGCACGCGCTCGCGACCGCGCTCGCCTTCCGGCTGGGCCTGACGCCGGTCGCGGTCGCCGACGAGGACCGCGCCGCCTACCACGCGGCCGCCTCGATCGCCTCCAACTTCCTCGTCACGCTCGAGGCCGCCGCCGAGCGGATCGGCGCCAGCGCCGGCCTCGACCGCGACGCGCTCGTCCCGCTCGTGCGGGCGACGCTGGAGAACTGGGCCGCGCTCGGAGCCGAGCGCGCGCTGACCGGGCCGCTCGTGCGCGGCGACGAGGCGACCGTCGCGCGGCAGCGCGAGGCGGTCGCCGAGCGCACGCCCGAGCTGCTGGAGCTGTTCGACACGCTTGCCGATGCAACCCGCGCGCTCGCGGGCACTTCAACCCTCGACCGCGAGTTCCCGGGGCGCAGCGCAGGTCCCGCGCTGGAGTGGAACTCGCAAGGCGGAGCCCCATGAGTCTGCAGATCGTCCGCAGCGTCGCCGAGCTGCGCGCCGTGTTGCGTCCCGTGCGCCTCTCCGAGCGCTCGATCGGCCTCGTCCCGACGATGGGGGCGTTTCACGACGGCCACCGTTCGCTGATGCAGCGGGCGGCCGAGTGCAACGACCTCGTCGTCGTCTCGCTGTTCGTCAACCCGACGCAGTTCGGCAGAGACGAGGACCTGTCGAAGTACCCGCGCAACGAGGCCCGCGACGCCGCGATCGCCGAGGCGGCGGGTGTCGACGTGCTGTTCGCGCCGCCGGTCGAGGAGGTCTACCCGGACGGCCACGCGACCTCGATCAGCGTCGGCGGCGTGACCGATTCGCTGGAGGGCGCGCATCGTCCCGGCCACTTCGACGGCGTCGCGACCGTCGTCGCGAAGCTGTTCAACATGGTCCAGCCGGACGTCGCCTACTTCGGCCAGAAGGACGCCCAGCAGGCGCTCGTGATCCGCAAGCTCGTGCGTGATCTCGACATCCCGGTGCGGGTCGAGATCTGCCCGACGGTGCGCGAGGCCGACGGGCTGGCGATGTCGAGCCGCAACGCCTACCTCGACGACCACGACCGCATACAGGCGGTCGCGCTGCGGCGGGCGCTCGACGCCGCCGAGCGGGTGGTCGAGCGGGGCGAGCGCGACGCCGAGCAGGTCTCGGCGGCCGCCCGCGCCGTGCTCGCCGAGCACGCGATCGAGCCCGAGTACGTCGCGCTCGTCGGCCCGGAGACACTGACGCCGGTCCAGCGCGTCGACGGCGAGGTGCTGATGGCGCTGGCAGCGCGCGTCGGCCCCGCCCGTCTGATCGACAACACGATCCTGTCCGCCCCTGACGCGACCCCGGAGCCCGCCGCATGATCCGCACGATGCTGAAGTCGAAGATCCACCGAGCGACGGTGACCGCGTCCGACCTCCACTACGTCGGCTCGATCACGATCGACCCGGACCTGCTGGAGGCCTCCGACATCCTCGAGCACGAGCAGGTCGCCGTCGTCGACGTCGACAACGGCGCCCGCTTCGAGACCTACACGATCGCCGGCGAGCGCGGCTCGGGCGAGATCAAGGTCAACGGCGCGGCGGCCCGGCTCGTCCACCACGGCGACACGGTCATCGTCATCTCTTACGCCCAGTACGACAAGACGGAGATGGAGCACTACGTCCCGACTGTCGTGCACGTCGATTCCGACAACCGCATCATCCACGTCGACAGCGAGGTGGCGACCCTCTTGACGGGCGCCAACCCCGCCTGACAAGGAGTTACGCCATGTCCGCTGCACCCGTTCCGACCAATGCCGGTGCGATCGACCGGCTGCCGGTCTCGCTCCCGCAGCTGCAGGAGAAGAAGCGCCTCGGCGAGCCGATCGCAATGGTCACCGCCTACGACTACCCGTCCGCCGTCGTCGCCGAGCAGGCCGGCGTCGACGTCGTGCTGGTCGGCGACTCGGGCGCGATGACCGTGCTCGGCTACCCCTCGACCGTGCCCGTCTCGGTCGAGGAGATGCTGATGCTCGCCAGCGCCGTGCGGCGCGGACTGCGCACGCCGCTGCTGGTCGCCGACCTGCCGTTCGGCTCGTTCGAGGCCTCCGACCAGCAGGCGATCGAGACCGCCCGCCGCTTCATCAAGGAGGCCGGCGCCGACGCCGTCAAGCTGGAGGCCAACGGCGTCGCTGCGGAGCGCGCCCGCGCGCTCGTGAACGCCGGCATCCCGGTGATGGGCCACGTCGGCCTGACGCCGCAGACGGCGACCGCGCTCGGCGGCTACCGCGCCCAGGGCCGCACGGCCGAGCGCGCGCTCGACGTCGCGCGCGACGCGCTCGCGCTGCAGGAGGCCGGCTGCTTCTCGATCGTCTTCGAGGCGATCCCGGCGCAGGTCGCGGCCGTGCTGATGGAGCGGATGGAGATCCCCGTGATCGGGATCGGCGCCGGCGGCGCGACCGACGGCCAGGTGCTGGTCTTCCACGACCTGCTCGGGATCCGCGAGGGCGTCGGCGCGCGCTTCGTCAAGCGCTACGCCTCGCTGCACGACGAGATGGTCGCGGGCGTGCGCGCCTACACCGAGGACGTGCGCACGCAGCGCTACCCCGAGGCAGACCACACGTACTCGATCGATCCCGCCGAGTTCGAGCGCTTCCGCGCCGAGCTCGGGTAGCTCTGAGCAGGGTCCGGCAGGGCGCCCAGGGGCGCCCTGCCGGCTCAGTCTCTACACTGGCGCGCGTTCGTTGTTCACATTCCGTACACGGATCGTTCACAAAGACATGGCGCGCCTCTCCCAGATCTTCTCCCCCCGTGATCGCGAGTTCTTCGACCTGTTCGAGGAGGCGGGCCGCAATGCGCACCAGGCGGCCGACCTGCTCGACCAGATGCTGCGGGGCTTCCCCGACACGAAGAACCTCGCCCGCGACATCCTGATCTGCGAGCAGGAGGGCGACCGCATCACGCACGACGTGATCCAGCGGCTCAACAACACCTTCGTGACGCCGATCGACCGCGAGGACATCCTCGAGCTGGCGTCGAGAATCGACGACATCGTCGACTTCACCGAAGAAGTCGCCGACTACCTCGGGCTCTACAAGATCGAGGCGCCGATGGAGCAGGCGCAGCGGCTGGCCCACATCCTCTTCCAGTCGACGCGCCAGATCGTCGAGGCGATCCCGCGGATGCGCGACTTCAAGGACATCTCGCACTACACCGTCGAGGTCAACCGGCTCGAGAACGAGGGCGACCGGGTCGTGCGCGAGGCGATCGCCTCGCTGTTCGACACCGGCATCGACCCGATGGTCGTGATCCGCTGGAAGGACCTGTTCGAGCGGCTGGAGGACGCGATCGACGCCACCGAGCACGTCGCCAACGTGCTCGAGGGCATCGTCATCAAGAACTCCTGACGCCCGGACCGCTCCGATGGATCAGGACATCATCCTCTTCATCGTCGTCGCGACCGCGCTCGCGTTCGACTTCACCAACGGCTTCCACGACACCGCCAACGTCGTCGCCACCTCGATCTCGACGCGGGCGCTGAACCCGCGCGTCGCGGTCGCGCTGGCGGCGGTGCTGAACTTCGTCGGCGCCTTCCTGTCGCTGGAGGTCGCCTCGACGATCGCCAACAACATCGTCGACCAGGGCCAGGTGACGACGACGATCGTCTTCGCCGGCCTGGTCGGGGCGATCGTCTGGAACCTCGTGACGTGGTACTTCGGGCTGCCGTCGAGCAGCTCGCATGCGCTGATCGGCGGCGTCGTCGGCGCGATGTTCGTCGCCGTCGGCACGAGCGCGATCAACGGCGACGGGATCATCGCGAAGGTGCTCGTGCCCGCGCTGATCGCGCCGCTGCTGGCGTTCTCGGCCGCGGGGCTGGCGATCCTCTGCTGCTACCGGATCGTCGGGCGGCTGGCGCCAGGCCCGGTCAGCCGCGGCTTCCGCGTCGGCCAGATCTTCTCCGGCGGCCTGCTGGCGCTCGCGCACGGCACCAACGACGCGCAGAAGACGATGGGCATCATCACGCTCGCGCTGATCTCCAGCGGCCACCTCCATCAGGACGCCTCGGTGCCCTCCTGGGTCGTCGTCTCGGCCGCGACCGCGATCGCGCTCGGCACCTACCTCGGCGGCTGGAGAATCATCAAGACGATGGGCAGCCGGATCATCAAGATGGATCCGGCGCAGGGCTTCGCCGCGCAGGGCGCCGGCTCTGCCGCGATCCTCGCTGCGACCCACTTCGGCTACCCGCTCTCGACGACGCACACGATCTCCGGCGCGATCATGGGCGCCGGCGCCGCCAAGCGGCTCTCGGCCGTGCGCTGGGGCGTCGCGTACAACATCATGATCGCCTGGGTGCTGACGCTGCCGGCGTCGGCGTTCGTCGGCGGCCTCGTCTACGCGATCACGCACCTGTTCGGCGACGGCGCGGCCGGCCCGGTGATCGTCGCCCTGGCGGGCGTCGCGCTGGTCGTCTTCATATTCGCGCGGCGGCTGCAGCAGGGCGGCTCGATCACGACGACCGCGACCGAGTCGAGCTGATGCTGCCGTTCGCGGAGATCGTCGACTGGGGCCAGCTGCTGGAGGTCGTCCTGGTCGGGCTGCTGGCCGGCACCGGCATCAGCATCGCCTTCTCGCTCGTGCTGCTCGGCGCGGTGCGCGCCGGCGAGGCGCAGCAGCAGTCGCGGCCGGCCGCGATGGCCGGCTACGGCGCCGTCGCGCTGATCGGGCTGGCCGTCTGCATCGGCGCGATCGTCTTTGGCATCAGCACGATGCTGAGCAAGTAACGACGCCTTCACCGATTCGACACCACTGGGAGGCGCCGCGGCGGCGATCCTCCCGGCCGGAATGGTCGATCCGCCGCGCCCGCACGCCGCCGCCGTCTCCCGCGCGGGCGGCTGGACGTTGCTGCAGGCGCTGCTCTGCGCCGGCACACTGATCGCATTGTGGGTCGCGCTCGACCCGCGCACCGCCGACCTCGCCGCGCAGGTCTACCGCGCGAACCTGTTCGGCCGCGAGGGCTTCGCGCTGTGGGACAACGGCTGGTTCGCCGGCCACCACCTGCCCGGCTACAGCCTGCTGTTCCCGCCGCTGGCGGCCGCCTTCGGGCCGCGCACCGTCGGCGTCGGCTCCGTGCTCGTCTCGGCGCTGCTGTTCGCCCACCTCGTGCGGCTGCACTGGCCCGGGCGCGAGGTGCGGCTCGCGGTCGCCTGGTTCGCGCTCGCCGCCGTCGGCGACCTCTTCATCGGGCGGCTGACGTTCGCGCTCGGCGTCACCTTCGCGCTCGGCTGCGTCGTCGCGCTGTCGCACCGCCGCTGGCCGCTGGCGGTCGCGCTCGGCGTCGCGACGGCGGCCGCCAGCCCCGTGACGGCGCTGCTGCTGGTGGTCGTGCTGCCGGCCGGGATCCGCGCGGTCGCGCCGCGCTGGCGGCCGCTGGTGCTGGGCGGGCCGCTGGTCGTGCCGGTCGCGACGGCGGTGCTGTTCCCGGAGGGCGGCGCGCAGCCGTACGGCGCCGGCGGCGCGGCGCTCGCGATCATCATCGCGCTGGGCGTCTGGGCCGGGCTCGACCCGCGCGAGAAGGAGCTGCGGACCGGCGCGCTGCTGTACGCGGTCGCGGTCGCCGGAGCGTTCGCCGTGCCGTCGCCGATGGGCAGCAACGTCGCGCGGCTGGGCGTGCTGGTCGCGGGGCCGGTGCTGCTGCTGGGCGCCCGCTCCGGCCGCTCGCGGCTGCTGACGGCGGCGACCTGCCTGCTGATCGTCGGCTGGCAGCTATGGGCGCCGGTGACCGAGCTGATCAAGGCCGACACGAGCCCGGCGACGACCGCCTCCTACTTCCAGCCGCTGCTCGATCGCCTCAAGGCCGAGCCGCACGGCCGCGTCGAGGTGGTACCGACCTCGACGCGCTGGGAGTCGGTCTACGTCGCGCCCCACGTCGCGCTCGCGCGCGGCTGGCAGACGCAGCTCGACGCGCGCTACAACGCGCTCTTCTACAGAGACGAGCTGGACGCGGGCGAGTACGAGGCGTGGCTGCGCAGACTCGGGATCACCCACGTGGCGGTCAGCGACGCGCCGAAGGAGCGCTGGGGCCAGCTCGAGGAGCGGCTGCTGGCCGACCCGCCGCCGTACCTGCGCGAGGTCTGGCGCTCCGACCACTGGCGCCTGTTCGCGCTCACCGATCCGCAGCCGCTGGCGAGCGGCGGCAGGCTGACGCGGCTCGACGGCGACAGCTTCACCGTCGCGACGACCCATCCGGGCAGGGTGCTGGTGCGGATCCGCTGGACGCCCTTCTGGACCCCGCCGCCCGGCGCCTGCGTCGAGCGCTCGGCGAGAGGCTTCACGCTGCTGGGCGTGCCCGGACCGGGGTCGTGGGAGGTGAGAGCGGACTGGAGCGTCGGCGCCGCCCTCGGCGACCCGGCGCGCGCCTGCGACGAGCCGTCCTGACGCGCGTCCGCGCCGCCCTTCGCCCCGCGCGGGCGCCTACCCGGCGGGGTACTCGATCTGCGTCAGCGGCTTCGCGGGCGCGCCGGCGGCGATCGTGAACGGCGGGATGTCGCTCGTGACGACGCTGTTGGCGCCGATCACCGCGCGCTCGCCGATCGTCACACCGCTGGTGACGACGACGTTGGCGCCGCACCAGACGTTGTCGCCGATCCGCGTCGGGCCCTTGCTCGTGAAGCCCTGCCACGGGACCGGCTTCTGCGGGTCGTCGAAGCGGTGGTTGGCGTCGCTGATCAGGCAGCCGTTGGCGAACATGCAGTGCTCGCCGATCTCGACCAGCTCCATCGCCGCGACCATCACGCCCATGTTGAGGAAGCTGCCGGCGCCGATGCGGATGCGCGCCTGGTCGGGCGCCGTCAGCCAGACGCCGGGCTCGAACAGGACGCCGGCGCCCAGCTCCAGCCGGCCCTGCTGCAGCGCCTCCAGCACGTTGCCGTGCAGCGGCCAGCGCGCGAACGCCTCCCGCCGCATCAGCTCCCAGTGGATGCGGCCCCGGTTCCACGGCAGCTCGTTGCGCTGATACCAGCGCCACTTCTGCGCCCACAGGGTCGCCTGCCGCCGCAGCTCCGAGGATTCGGTCATCCGGGCACGCTATCGATTCGCGTGCGCATCGGCGATCATGGGCGCATGTTCGGTCGCCGTCGCATCCTCCTTCCGCTCCTGCTCTGTGTCGTGATCGGAGCCTCTTCGGGGGTGGCAGCGGCCGCCCCGCTCGACACGACGACGCCGCTGGAGCAGGCGATCGCCGGGCTGCCGCAGCGCGGGCCGTGGCTCGGCAAGCCGGACGCGCCGGTCGTGATGGAGGTCTACAGCGACCTGCAATGCCCGTACTGCCGCGATTTCGAGGCGGAGACGCTGCCGCGTGTCGTCAGACGCTGGGTCGCCGACGGCACGCTGCGGATCCGCCAGCGCTTCCTGACGTTCATCGGCCGCGACTCGGTGCGGACCGCGCGGCTCGCGGTCGCCGCCGGCGAGCAGAACCTGCTGTGGCCGACGACCGCGCGGCTGCTGGACGCGCAGGGCGAGGAGGCGAGCGGCTACGCGACCGACGACTTCCTCGCCGCGATCGCCGCCGCGATCCCCGGCCTCGACGCCGACGCGGCGCTCGCCCGCGCCCGCGCCGACGCGACGCTCGACCCGCTGCGGCTGGCGAGACGCAGCAGCCGCCAGCTCGGCGTCAGCGGCACGCCGGCGCTCGCTATCGGCCGCCGCGGCACCCCGCTGAGACGGTTCGACGGCAACCCCGCCCGCCTGCGCGAGATCTCCGCCGCGATCGCGACCGCGCTGAAGCCGGCGCGCTAGGCGCCGGCCGCATCACGCTCGCGGGCCGCTCGCTTCCGCGCGGGGCGCGGCGCCCCAGGCGCGCGACGTGGCCCGCCCCGCCTCTACGCGGCCGCCGCGACCTTGCGCGGGCGGCGTCTTCTCGGCGCTCTTCTGCCGCCCAGCCCGACCGGCGGGGCGCTGGCGAGGATGTCGCGCAGGAAGTCGCCCGTCACCGAGCCCGGCGTCGCGACGATCTCCTCCGGCGTGCCGGTGCCGAGCAGCCTGCCGCCCTCGTCGCCGCCCTCGGGACCCATGTCGATCAACTGGTCGGCCGTCTTGATGACGTCGAGGTTGTGCTCGATCACGACGACCGAGTTGCCCTGGTCGACGAGCCGCTGCAGCACCTCCAGCAGCCGCTGGATGTCGGCGAAGTGGAGGCCGGTCGTCGGCTCGTCGAGGATGTAGAGCGTCTTGCCGGTCGCGACCTTCGCCAGCTCGGCCGCGAGCTTGACGCGCTGCGCCTCGCCGCCGGAGAGCGTCGTCGCCGGCTGCCCGAGCCGCATGTAGTCGAGCCCGACGTCGTGCAGCGTCTGGATCCGGCGGCGGATCTTCGGGATGTGCTCGAAGAACTCCAGCGCCTCCTCGATCGGCATCTCCAGCACGTCCGAGATCGACTTGCCCTTGAATCTGATCTCGAGCGTCTCGCGGTTGTAGCGCTTGCCGTGGCACTGCTCGCAGGGGACGTAGACGTCTGGCAGGAAGTGCATCTCGATCTTGATCTGGCCGTCGCCCCTGCAGACCTCGCAGCGGCCGCCCTTGACGTTGAACGAGAAGCGGCCGGCTCTGTAGCCGCGCGCCCGCGCCTCCTGCGTTCTCGAGAAGAGGTCGCGCACGATGTCGAAGAGGCCGATGTACGTCGCCGGGTTGGAGCGCGGCGTGCGCCCGATCGGCGACTGGTCGACGGCGATGATCTTGTCGAGCTGGTCGAGCCCCGTGACGCGGCGGTGCGTGCCCGGCCGCTGCTTGGCCCGGTGCAGTCTGTTCGCGACCGACTTGTAGAGGATCTCGTTGACGAGGGTCGACTTGCCCGAGCCGGAGACGCCCGTGACCGCCGTGAAGGTGCCGAGCGGCACTCTCACGGTCACGTTCTTGAGGTTGTTCTGGGTCGCGCCCTCGATCGTCACGTAGCCGCTCGGGACGCGCCGCTGCGACGGGATCTCGATCCGCCGCGTGCCGGAGAGGAACTGGCCGGTCGCCGACTCCGGAACGGCCTCGATCTGCTTCGCCGTCCCCTGCGCGACGACGTGGCCGCCGTGCTCGCCCGCGCCGGGCCCCATGTCGACGACGTGGTCGGCGGCGCGCATCGTGCCCTCGTCGTGCTCGACGACGAGCACGGTGTTGCCGAGGTCCCGCAGCCGCTGCAGCGTGCCGATCAGCTTCTCGTTGTCGCGCTGGTGGAGCCCGATCGACGGCTCGTCGAGGATGTAGAGGACCCCGACGAGCGAGGAGCCGATCTGCGTCGCGAGCCGGATCCGCTGCGCCTCGCCGCCCGACAGCGTCGCCGCGGCGCGGTCCATCGACAGGTAGCCGACGCCGACGTTCTCCAGGAACGCCAGCCGCTCCTCGATCTCGCGCAGGATCAGCCGCGCGATCGCCTGCTCCTGCGTGCTCAGCTCCAGGTCGCGTATCCAGACGAGCGCGCCGCGCGCCGGCATGTGCGTGTACTCGTGGATCGCTCTGCCGCCGACGAGCACCGCTCTCGCCTCCGGTCGCAGCCGCGCGCCCTTGCACTCCGGGCACGGCACGACCGACATGTACTCCTCGATTCTCTCCCGCGCCCACTCGGAGTCGGTCTCGCGGTAGCGGCGCTCCAGGTTCGGCACGATCCCCTCGAACGAGGTCGTGTACGAGCGCCTGCGGCCGAAGCGGTTCTTGTACTGGATGTGGACGCGCTCGCCGTTGGTGCCGTAGAGGAAGAAGTCCTGCGCCTCCTGGCCCAGCGCCTCCCACGGCGTGTCGAGATCGACGTCGTAGCGCTCCGATATCGACTGCGTCAGCTGCTCGTAGTAGTTGGAGGCGCTCGCCGACCAGGGCGCGATCGCGCCCTCGCCGATCGACAGCGTCGGGTCCGGCACGACCAGCTCCGGGTCGATCTCCATCTGCGAGCCGAGCCCGGTGCAGCGCGGGCAGGCGCCGTGCGGGGCGTTGAAGGAGAACAGCCGCGGCTCCAGCTCGGGGAAGGAGATGCCGCACTCCAGACAGGCGAACTTCTCCGAGTAGGTGCGGATCTCGCCGCCGTCGACCAGCTCCAGCTCCACGATCCCGTCAGCCAGCCGCAGCGCCGTCTCGACCGAGTCGGCGAGCCGCTTGCGCAGATCGGACTTCATGATCAGACGGTCGACCACGACGGAGATGTCGTGTCTGAACTTCTTGTCGAGTCTGATCTCCTCGTCCAGCCGGCGCAGCTCGCCGTCGATCTTCACGCGCGTGAAGCCCTCGGCGCGCAGCTCCTCCAGCTGTCTGCCGTACTCGCCCTTGCGGCCGCGCACGATCGGCGCCATCACCATGAAGCGGGTGCGCTCCTCGAACGCCATCACCTGGTCGATGATCTGCTCGGCCGACTGGCCGGCGATCGCTCTGCCGCATCTGGGGCAGTGCGGCTTGCCGACGCGCGCCCACAGCAGACGCAGGTAGTCGTAGATCTCGGTGACCGTGCCGACCGTCGAGCGCGGGTTGCGCGAGGTCGTCTTCTGGTCGATCGAGATCGCCGGCGAGAGCCCCTCGATCGAGTCGACGTCGGGCTTGTCCATCTGCCCGAGGAACTGCCGCGCGTAGGCCGACAGCGACTCGACGTAGCGCCGCTGGCCCTCCGCGTAGATCGTGTCGAAGGCGAGGCTCGACTTGCCCGACCCGGACAGGCCTGTGATGACGGTCAGCGCATTGCGGGGGAGCGTGACCGTGACGTCCTTGAGGTTGTGCTCGCGAGCCCCGGAGACGACGAGCTGATCGGATGGCGGCATCGCGGAACCACTATAGAAGGGCGAACGGACGTTCGCTCGCCCAGCAGACACCAACCGCCGCACCATCCCGGTACGACCCAGTACCATCGCCGCCATGCGAGAGCTTGCTCCGGATGTCTGGCAGCTGGACGGGTTCCCAGCGAACAGCATCAACGTCTATGTGATCGGCGACGTGCTGATCGACTCCGGCTCGCCGATCGACGGCGGGCGGGTGCTGAAGCAGGTGCGCGACAGAGCGCTGTCGGCGCACGCGCTGACCCACGGCCACTTCGACCACTACGGCTCCAGCGCGAAGGTCTGCCGCGAGCTGGAGCTGCCGCTGTGGTGCGGCGCCAACGACGTCAGAGCGGTCGAGGCCGGCAAGCAGATCGGGCTCGGACGGCGGACCGTCAGCGGGATGGGCGCGAGAGCGGTGCCGGTCGCGAGAGCGCTGCGGGAGGGCGACGAGGTCGCCGGCTTCACCGTCCTCGACGTGCCCGGCCACTCCCCCGGCCACGTCGCCTATTGGCGCGAGTCCGACCGCGTGCTGATCGCCGGCGACGTGATGTGGGGGTTCAACCCGTTCACGCTGCGCGGCGCGATCCGCGAGCCCTACCCGGCGCTCAGCCCCGACGCCGGGCGCAACCGCATCTCGGCGCGGCGGCTGGCGTCGCTGCGACCGGAGCTGGTCGCCTTCGGCCACGGGCCGCCGCTGGGCGATCCCGACGCCTTCGCGGCGGCGGTCGCGAAGCTGCCCTGAGGCGGCGCCGGCTGCAATCCGGCTGCAACCGGATTGCAGGCGACATCCGTCCAGAGGCGGTCGCGAGCGGGAGTGAGATCGGTCGGTCTGGGTAACGTTGACGCATGTTGCGTGAGGACGTGACCTTCGACGCCTGGGGTTCTCGCTGCGCCGCCTGGCTCTACCGGCCTGATCAGGCCGCTGCCGTGGCCGATCCGCGCGGTCTCCCCTGCGTCGTGCTCGCGCACGGGTTCGCGGGCGTGCGCGAGGCGCGGCTCGACGCCTTCGCCGCGCGCTTCGCCTCCGCCGGCTTCGCGGCGCTCGTCTTCGACTACCGCGGCTTCGGCGCCAGCGAGGGCCAGCCGCGGCAGCTGCTGTCGATCCCGGGCCAGCTGGCCGACTGGGCGGCGGCGATCTCCTACGCCCGCTCGCTCGACGGCGTCGACCCGGAGCGGATCGCGCTGTGGGGCACATCCTTCTCCGGCGGCCACGTCGTCACGACCGCCGCGCGCGACCATCGCATCGCCGCGGTGATCGCGCAGGCGCCGTTCGTCGATGGGCTGCGGCAGGCGCTGTCGGAGCCGATCCCGCAGGCGCTGCGGCTGACCGCCGCCGCTTTGCGCGACGAGCTGGGCGCGGTGCGTGGCGCACCTCCGCGGCTGATCCCGGCCGTCGGCCCGCCCGGCTCGCTGGCGGCGATGACGCAGCCCGGCTCCGAGGCCGGCTACCACGCGATCGTGCCGGCGGGCGCGCCGTGGTCCAACGCGGTGGCGGCGCGGGTGCTGCTGCGGCTGACCGCCTACCGCCCGCTGCGCCACGCGGCGGAGATCGCGTGCCCGCTGCTCGTCGCCGTCTGCGACGAGGACGAGGTGACGCCGCCGCAGCCGGCGCTGACGCTGGCCGAGCGGGCGCCGCGCGGCGAGCTGGTCCGCTACGCCGGCGCCGGCCACTTCGACATCTACGCCGGCGAGACGTTCGAGCGCGCCGTCGCCGACCAGATCGCCTTCTTCACCGAGCAGCTGCGCACGACGCCCGCGCCGCTGCCCGAGCCGGCGCTGGTGTAGCGGCACCACTGCCCGCTCTGGCGGCTTCGCCTGAGGGCACGGGCGGCGCCGGCCGCCGCCGCGTCCGCACCTGGCAGACGCGCGACGGTCGCGGGCGCGGCGCGGCGTCAGCCGCCGATGCTGGCGTAGACCTCGTCGAGCAGCGCGGCGCGGTCGGCGAGGTTGAAGTGCTCGGCGAGGTAGACGTCGGTCTCCTCGCGCGACGTGCCGCTGAGCGCCATGTCGAGCGCGACGAGCCGGGCGCTCTCCTCGTTGTCGTCGCCGGTGGAGGCAGCGGCGGGCGCCGCGGCCGGCGCGGCGGCCACAGGGCTCGCGGAGGCGGGCGTGGCGGCGACCGGGGCATCGGGGTCGGCGACGAGCGCGTCGCGGTCCAGCGGCGCGCTGCCGTTGCGGCGCGGCGCGTCGGGATCCTCCTGCGCGACCGGCTCGCGGCCGATCGCCGGTGCCAGCGGGCGCGCGGACGGCGGCTCGACGGCGTCCGGCGGCTCCGGCTCGAAGCGTGGGCGGCCGGCGACCGAGGCCAGCTCGCCGAGGTTGCCCTCCAGCAGCTGGAGGTCGGCGTGGACGCGGTTGGCGCCGGTCCGCAGCGTGTCGAGCAGCGTGTTCAGCTCGCCCTGCATCGCGTCGACCCGCTGCAGCAGCGCCGAGGTCGCCTCGGCGACTCTGCCGACGTAGTCGTGCGCGGAGTGGTTGGCGTCGTCGCGCGTGCGCTTCGCCTCGGCGGAGGCGTCGTCACGGATCTCGCGCGCCTCCTCCTCGGCTTGCCGCGTGATCTCGTCGGCGCTCGCCTCGGCGGCGGAGATGACCGCGCGGACCTGCTCGCTGGCGGTCGTGGCGACCGTCTCGGTGCGCTGGCGGGCGGAGCGCTTGAGCCCGTCGACCGAGTCGGCGACGTCGCGCAGGTGCGTGTCGACCGCCTCCGGGTCGTAGCCGCGACGACCGATGGGGAAGTCCTTCTTCTCGATGCTCTGGCGGTCGAGGGCCACGGCGGGCATACCTCCGTCGGGGGATGGCGATTCGCCCCGAAGCCTAGCGAGCGGGCCAGCCGGCCGACGATGTCGCTGGACGCCCGACTGGCGCGTCGCCGTCCGTCCAGCCGCTGGCACGCCGTCGCCGCCTGGCGCGCGCCTTGCCGGACGCGCGCGCTGGCCCGTGCGGGCGGCCGTCAGGGCAGCCGCACGCCGCCGTCGGCGGCCCGCACCACGAGGCCGTCGCGGGCGAGGCCGTCGAGCGCGCGCGCCATCCGCTCGGGCGCGATCGCGCTCGGCAGCGGCTCGCCGGCGGCGAGCGCGGCGACGATCCGGCCGCGCACGTAGCGGTCGGTCTGCTCGAACCGCTCGGCGCCGCGGGTCCGTCTCGGCGGTGGCGGCAGCGGCTGGCCGCGCGAGGCGCAGCGTTCGAGCGGACAGTCGCCGCAGGCGACGGCGCGGGCGCCGCAGACGGTTGCGCCGAGCTCCATCATCGCCTGGTTCCAGTCGGCAGCGCGGCCGTGCGGGAGCCACTCGGCGGCGCGCGCGGCGAGCGCTCTGGCGGGCCGGTGGACGCGATCGTGGCGCTCGATCACCCGTCTGACGTTCGTGTCGACGGCGGCGACCTGCTCGCCGAAGGCGAACGAGGCGACGGCGGCGGCCGTGTACGGCCCGATCCCCGGCAGTCTCAGCAGCCCCTCGGCGTCGGCCGGCCAGCCGTCCTGCGCGACGGCGCGGGCGCAGGCCTGCAGCGCGAGCGCGCGGCGGTTGTAGCCGAGCCCGCTCCACAGCCGCAGCACATCGGCCGTCGGCGCGGAGCCGAGCGCCTGCTCGTCGGGGAAGCGGTCCAGGAACGCCTCGTAGTAGGGCACGACGCGGGCGACCTGCGTCTGCTGGAGCATCACCTCGGAGACGAGGATCCGGTACGGGTCACGCGTCCGCCGCCACGGCAGGTCGCGGCGCACGGCCGCATACCAGGAGAGGACGGCGTCATGGTCGACCGGCACGCCGCAGGACGCTAGCGCGCCGCCCGGCGTCGCGTCCGCGCCCGCGGCGACCGGCGACCGGCGACCGGCGACCGGCGACCGGCGACCGGCGACCGGCGACCGGCGACGACGCTAACGCGACGGGATCTTCGGTGCGGCGCGCTGCTCGGCGAGCGCGATGTCGAACTCGCGGCGCAGCGACTTGATCTCGTCGCGCAGCGTCGCGGCGTACTCGAAGCGGAGATCCTCGGCGGCGGCGAGCATCTCCTCCTCCAGCTCGATGATCGCCTTCTCCAGCTCGGCCGGTCTCAGCTGTCTGGCGTTGACTCTGCTGCGCCGTCTGCGGCCCTTCGGCACCTTCGACTCGGCCTGCAGGAACTCGGCGATGTCGGAGATGCCCTTGACGATCGACTCCGGCGAGATGCCGTTGTCCTCGTTGTACTTGAGCTGGATCGCGCGGCGCCGGTCGGTCTCCTCGAGCGCGATCTGCATCGCTCTCGTCTCCTTGTCGGCGTACATCACGACCTTGCCGTCGACGTTGCGGGCGGCGCGGCCGATCGTCTGGATCAGCGACGTGGCGCCGCGCAGGAAGCCTTCCTTGTCGGCGTCGAGGATCGCGACCAGCGAGACCTCCGGCAGGTCGAGCCCCTCACGCAGCAGGTTGACGCCGACGAGCACGTCGTACTCCCCCAGCCGCAGCTCGCGGATGATC
Organism: Conexibacter sp. CPCC 205762; assembly: GCF_030646155.1. Classification (GTDB taxonomy): domain Bacteria; phylum Actinomycetota; class Thermoleophilia; order Solirubrobacterales; family Solirubrobacteraceae; genus Conexibacter. Next base: position 118,406 of record NZ_JAUTDN010000001.1, on the reverse strand, counting down.
TGGATCCGCTCGATCGTGTCGACCTCAGAGTGCAGGTAGCGGACCTTGAAGCCCATCTCCAGCAGGTAGCCGGTGAGGTCCTCCGACATTCTCTTCGTCAGCGTCGTCACCAGCGTGCGCTCGTCCCGCTCGACCCGCTGCTTGATCTCGTTCATCAGGTCGTCGATCTGGTTTCTCGTCTCGCGCACGTCTATCTGCGGGTCGACGATCCCGGTCGGGCGGACGATCTGCTCGACGATCCGCGGCGAGTGCGTCCGCTCGTACTCGCCCGGCGTCGCCGAGACGAAGACCAGCTGCGGCGCGATCGAGAGGAACTCCTCGAATCTCTGCGGGCGGTTTCCGAGCGCGCTCGGCAGGCGGAAGCCGTAGTCGATCAGCGTCTGCTTGCGCGAGCGGTCGCCCTCGTACATGCCGCCGATCTGCGGCACCGTCTGGTGCGACTCGTCGATGAAGACGACGAAGTCCTCGGGGAAGAAGTCGATCAGGCAGTACGGCCGCTCGCCCGGTCTGCGGCCGTCGAGTATCTGCGAGTAGTTCTCGATGCCGGAGCAGAAGCCCATCTCGCGCAGCATCTCCATGTCGTACTGCGTGCGCTGGCGCAGGCGGTGCGACTCCAGCAGCTTGCCCTGTCTCTCCAGCTCGGCGCAGCGGTCGTTCAGCTCGCGCCCGATCTCGGCGACGGCGTCGGCGATCTCGTCCTGGTCGACGTTGTAGTGCGAGGCCGGCCAGATCGCGACGAACTCGAGATCCTCCTCGATCAGCTCGCCGGTCAGCGGGTCGAAGTGCTGGACCTCCTCGACCTCGTCGCCGAACAGCGTCACGCGGTAGGCCGTCTCGGCGTACGCCGGGAAGACCTCCAGCGTCTCCCCGCGCACGCGGAAGGTGCCGCGCGAGAGCACCTGGTCGTTGCGCTGGTACTGGATCGAGACGAGCTTGCGCAAGACTTCGTCGCGATCGACCTCGCCGCCGCGTCTGAGGATCACCATGTTGCGGTCGTACTTCTCCGGCGAGCCGAGGCCGTAGATGCTGGAGACGGAGGCGACGACGATCACGTCTCTGCGCGCGAACAGCGAGGCCGTCGCCGAGTGGCGCAGCCGCTCGATCTCGGCGTTGATCGCCGAGTCCTTCTCGATGTAGAGGTCCCGGCTGGGGACGTACGCCTCTGGCTGGTAGTAGTCGTAGTACGAGACGAAGTACTCGACCGCGTTGTCCGGGAAGTAGGTGCGGAACTCGTTGCAGAGCTGCGCGGCGAGCGTCTTGTTGTGCGCCATGATCAGCGCCGGCCGCTGGACGGCCTCGATCGTGGCGGCCATCGTCATCGTCTTGCCGGTGCCGGTGGCGCCGAGCAGCGTCATCGCGCGCTCGCCGGCCTCGATCCCCTCGGCCAGCGAGGTGATCGCCTTCGGCTGATCGGCCGTGGGCGCGTAGGTGGAGTCGAGGCGGAAGGGCGGCATCGTCAGACGACGATAGCGACCCCGCCGGACGAACACATGTTCGCGCGAGCGGCCAAGCCGGCGCGCGCACGCCCCGTCTAGCGGATGCCCAGCTCCGTGGGATAGGTCTGCGCGTAGTCGCGTCTCGCGTCGCGGACGCGATCGACGTACGCGCGCGTCTCGCCGAACGGGATGTCGGCCTCGCTGAACGGCTCGCCGCGTGCGTCGGCGGCCGCGATCCACTCGTTGACGTTGCCCATCCCGCCGTTGTAGGCGGCGAGCGCGCGCACCTCGTCGCCGTCGTAGTGGTCGAGCAGGTAGCGCAGGTACCAGCTGCCGTAGGCGATGTTGACTCTCGGCGTCGACAGGTCCTCGATCGTGAACGCGGTGCCGCCCGATCTCTGCGCGATGAACTGCGCCGTCTCCGGCATCAGCTGCATCAGCCCGAGCGCGCCGGCCGACGACGTCTGGTCGACGAACTTCGACTCGGCGTAGATGACACCGGCGATCAGCGCCGGATCGAGGTTCTTCTCGCGCGCCTGCAGGCGGATCTCGTCGGCGTGCGCCAGCGGCAGCGTCGAGAAGTCTCTGACCGCCGTTCTGAACAGCGGCGCCAGCAGCGCGATGCCGCCGATCACGAGGCCGAGCAGCGCGAAGCCCAGGAAGGCGCGACGGCGCCGGGCGGCGGCGCGCTGCTGGGCGGCGCGGCGGCGCACCGTCGTGGCCTGTGCGGCAGGACTCATCCGTTCAGCTTTGCAAGCACCGCCGACAGCTCTTGCTCGAGCTGCTCGACAGAGCCGTCGTTGACGACCACGTACGTCGCCCGCGCCGCCTTCTCCTCCTGCGACAGCTGGCGTCTGGTCCGCTCGGCGACAGCTGCGTGGCCGCGGGCGCCGGCGCGCTCCTCGCGCAGACCCTCCGGCGCGACGATCACCAGCGTCGCGTCGAAGCCGGCCTCCATGCCCGCCTCGAACAGCAGCGGGACCTCGTTGACCGCGGCGGGCGGTGGCGGATCCTGCGCCAGCACCTGCTCACGCCAGGCGCCGATCCGTGCGCCGACGCGCGGCCACAGGATCGACTCGAGCCAGGCGCGCTCCTCAGGCGCGGCGAAGGCGTGTCTTGCGACGGCGGCGCGATCTACGACGCCGCCGGGCGCGACCTCCTCCCCCCAGCGCGCGACGACCAGGTCGCGCACCTCGGCCGTCTCGTACAGCTCGTGCACGACGGCGTCGGAGGAGATCGTCGCCGCCCCGAGGCGCCGCAGCGCCTCGAGTGCGGTGGACTTCCCGGCGGCGATGCCGCCGGTCAGTCCGACGAACGGGACTCGGTTGCCCGCGATGGGACCGTTACGCCTGCTCGGCGTCGTCGGTCGCGGGCTCCTCGGCGGGAGCCTCCTCGGCAGCGGCCTCCTCGGCGACCGCGGCGTCCTCGGCGGCAGCCTCGGCAGCCTGCACCTCGGCGACGACCTCGGGAGCCTCGGCGACGGCCTCGACCGAATCGGCCTCGGCAGCCGGCGCCTCGGCGACCGGCTCGTCAGCGGCCGGCTCGTCCGTTGCCGGCTCGTCGAGGGCCGGGGCGGCCTCGGCGGGCGCAGCCTCGGCGAAGACGTCCTCCGACAGGCCCAGGTCGGGCACGTTGTCGTAGTTCTCGCCCTCGACCTCGCCACCCTCGAGCGGCACGCCCTCCTCGCCCTCGGGACGGCGCAGCGGCAGGATCTGGCCCTCGACGCGCTTGATCGACAGCGACAGACGGCGGCGCTCGGAGTCGATCTCGAGGATCTTGACCTTCACCTCGTCGTTGGGCTGGATGATCTCGCGCGGGTTCTCGACGTGGTGCTGCGCCAGCTCCGAGATGTGCACGAGGCCCTCGACGCCGTCGAGGATCTCGACGAAGGCGCCGAACGTGACGACCTTCGTGACTCTGCCTTCGAGCTCGTCACCGACGTTGTAGGTGTCGACGACGCGCTGCCACGGATCCTCCTGGGTCTGCTTGAGACCGAGGGAGATGCGCTGACGGTCGCGGTCGATGTCGAGCACCTTGACGCTGACGGTGTCGCCGATCGAGAGGATCTCGCTGGGGTGGTTGACGTGCGACCACGACAGCTCGGAGATGTGGATCAGGCCGTCGATCCCGTCGAGGTCGACGAACGCGCCGAAGTCGACGATGTTCGAGATCGTGCCCTCGACGATCATGCCCGGCTGGAGGCGATCGAGGATCCGCTCGCGGTCCTCTCTGCGCTGCTCCTCCAGGACCGCGCGACGCGACAGCACGACGTTGTTGCGCGAGCGGTTGAGCTCGATGACTCTGCACTCGATCGTCTGGCCGAGGTACTCGTCCAGGTGCGGCACGCGACGGATGTCGACCAGCGAGGCGGGCAGGAAGCCGCGCACGCCGAGGTCGATGATGAGACCGCCCTTGACGACCTCGATGACCGTGCCGTCGACCGGCTCGCCGGACTCGGCGGCAGCCTCGATGCGGCGCCAGGCCTTCTCGAAGCGGGCGCGCTTCTTCGAGAGGATCAGACGTCCGTCCTGATCCTCCTTGGTGAGGACGAGCGCGTCGACCTCCTCGCCCATCTCGACCTCGTCCTTGGGGTCGACCGACTTGCGGATCGACAACTCGTTGGACGGGATGACGCCCTCGGACTTGTAGCCGATGTCGACGAGGACTTCGTCCTTGTCGATGCGGACGACGTGGCCGGTGACGACGTCGCCCTCCTCGAAGGGAGTGAGCGTCGCGTCGTAGTTCGGGACGATCTTGCCGTCGATCTCGAGCAGGAGACCGTCGGAGCCCTCCACGATCGTGGCGGTGGGCTGAAGGTCGGTAGTGGACATAGGGGACCTGGTAGGGAACAGAAAGTACGAAGTAGAGCCGAAGAAGGGTACCGGAGAGATGGGGCCGCCGGTGGTCAGCCTGCTCGTCCGTAGAATCTGCCGCTATGCCGAAGCGTGCAACGAAGCGCGGCGCGGAGCGGACCCCCCTCTCCCGCGACGCCGACGTCCTGATCTGCGGCGCCAGCTTCGCCGGACTCGCGGTCGCACGCGAGCTGGCCGGATCGGGCGCGCGCGTGCTGATGATCGACCGCTACGAGGTCGGTGAGCGACAGACCTCGGCCTGCGCGGCGCCGACCGACTGGCTGATCAACCTCGGCCTGATGGACGCGCACCGGCAGACCTTCCAGGAGCTGGTGATCCACACGCCGCACACGTCGGTCAGATACGCCCTGCCGTGGTCGTTCTCGACGTTCGACTACAGAGAGATCTGCGCGCTGCTGCAGCAGCAGGGCGACGCCGAGTTCGAGATCGCGAAGGTCGACGGGCGCACCGGCGACACGGTCCACACCGATCGCGGCGACCTGACGGCGCCGCTGATCGTCGACGGACTCGGCTGGCGGCGGATCCTCGGCGCCGGCGAGAACATCCAGCCGCCGGACGCGCTGCTGTCGCGCGGGCTGGAGGTCCACCCGAGGGGCGAGAACGAGGACCTCGAGATCTGGATCGACCGCACGATCGTGCCGGCGGGCTACGGCTGGAGCTTCCCCGCGCGCGACGAGCTGCGAATCGGCGTCGGCTCGTTCGACCCGCACCACCACGTCAAGGACCCGACGGTGAAGTTGGCGGAGGACCTCGGCAAGGGGCCGGACGGCTTCCAGGGCAACTGGATCCCGCACGCGCTGCGACCGGCGACCGACGACGGCGTCTTCATGGTCGGCGACTCGGCCGGGCACTGCCTGCCGCTGACGGCCGAGGGGATCCGCACGGCGCTGTACTTCGGACTGGCGTGCGGGCGCGAGCTGCGCGCGGTCGTCGAGGGCACGCAGACGCGCGAGGCGGCGCTCGGTCGCTACCACGCCTTCAGCGCCGGGCACAGATTCGCCTTCGACTCGATGCTGAAGGTCCAGCGGCTGATCCCGCGGATCCACCCGCGCGCATTGGCGCCGGCGCTGGGCGCGATGGGCACGAAGCGGTTCGTCGACTGGTCGTTCGGCCACTACCTGAAGATCGCGCCGCCCGAGTACGCGCTCGGCGGGCCGCACGGCGCGCGCTTCGCCGCGTCGCGGGCCGGCGGTGGCGGTGGCGCCGCGGCGGGTGCCGCGGGCGCGACACCGGTCGCCGCGAGCGCGTAGGCGCCCTCGCGTCACGCCGGTCGCTGCGGGCGCGTAGGCGCCCTCGCGTCAGAAGCCGCGCTGGCCACGCTCGTGCTCGCGCGCGAGCCGCTCGCGCTGCGGCCGGTGCCGGGCTACGTAGAGGATGTGCCCGATCCACAGCAGCGCCAGCGCGATCACGACTGCCGTCGCCAGCCCCGCCTCCGAGGAGCCGAAGGCGCCGAGCGCGAGGAAGAAGACGTACGCGACGACGACGCCGGCGATCAACGCCCAGAACCCCTGCGACAGCACCCGTCCCGCGGCGCTCGCGCGCGGATGCTCACCGCGGATGTGCAACTGACCCACGGCCTCTCCTCTCTCCTCCGCCCTGCTTCGTGACAATCGTTGCTTACCCGCTCACGCGGGCGGCAACACCGGCGGCGGAGGAGCCGGGCTCAGGCGTCGCGATCGAGACGAGCGACGAGCCGCCGGATCGGTCCGGTGCTCCAGCGCCAGAACATGCCCGGCCACTCCCACCAGGCTTCGGGTTCGCTGACGCTCTGCGAGAAGTCGATTCCGAAGTCTCTGTCCACATCCATTCCGTGGAACATCACTCTGCGCTTTTCCGGCATGGCGGTCACTCTACTCCCACGAGCACTGCGATCCAAAGCGCCGCGTGGACGACCACGAGGACCGCGAACGTTGTTGACAGACGTGTCATCCAGCTCACCATTTGCTTGTTGCATGCGCAGGCGTTCTCGTATGCCAACGCGACGGCCATCAGCCAGTCGGACGGGTCATAGACGGTCCGCCATCTCGCGCTCGTCGCTGCCGTGTGGACCTCCTCGAGGGTAAGACTGAAGCGCATTCTCCAGGGCGCCAGCAGGAGCGCGGCGACGAGCAGACCGCCGCCGAGCGCGGCGAGCGCGAACCAGGCGAGCGGGGTCGCGCCGGCCTCGCGCAGGGCGCCGGCGCCGAGGAAGGAGGCGACGAGCGCGTGGGCCGCGAGCAGCGTGCCGGCGCGCTGGCGGATGCCGGCGACCTGCGCTTCCTGGTCGGCGAGCGCATGGCGGCCGGCGTCGTAGGCGATCTGCTCCAGGCGAGGCACGTCATCCACGCTACGCCCTGCGATTCGGCCCTTTGCGCAGAAGTGGCGACGTCTCCACAGAAAATGTGCACGGCGTGGGAACTTGCGCGACGGTTGATGCAAAGCGGCGTCGCCCGAGCGGTTCAGGCGGCGCGATCGTGCGGCGCGGGCGGCGTCAAGCGAGTGGGGCGCCGAGATGACGCCAGCGGGCGGTGCGGGCGGCGAGGCGGATGGCGGGGTCTGCGGCAGTGAGAGCGGCCAGCTCGCCGGCGACGATCGTGGCGAGGCGGGCGAGGAAGGCGTCGGGCTGCTCGTGGGCGGGCAGCGGCTCGGGGACGAGGCGGTCGGCGATGCCTTCGCGCAGCAGCTCCCAGGCGGCACCGCCCTGGCTCGCGGCGAGCGCAGGGGCGTGGTCGAGGTCGCGGCGGAGGATCGCGGACGCGCCCTCGGGCGCGATCACGGCCAGCGAGGCGTTCTCGGCGCAGACGACGCGATCGGCGTGCAGGAAGGCGAGCGCGCCGCCGCTGCCGCCCTCCCCCAGCAGCAGCGCCAGCGTCGGCACCGGCAGCGCGCCCAGCTCCGCGAGGCAGCCGGCGATCTCGGCCGCGAGCCCGCCGTGCTCCGCCGCCGCGCTCAGCTCAGCGCCCGGCGTGTCGACGATCGTCACGACCGGGAGCCGCAGCTCGGCCGCGAGCGCGAACGCCCGCCGCGCCTTCCGATAGCCGGCCGGGCCGAGCGCAGGAGCGCGCCCGTCAGCGTCGCGGCGCTGCGCGACGACCATCGCTGAACACCCGCAGATCGTCGCGAGTGCTGTCAGGCAGCCAGGATCGTCGGGGCGCCCGGCGCGGTCGCCTCGCAGCTCGGTCACCTCGGCGCCAAGCGCCGCCAGCACCGCCTCCGCTCCAGGCCGCCGCGGATCACGCGCATGCCGCAGCGCCTGCCACGCATCCCGCTCGTGCCTGGGGGCGTCAGGCGCGGGCGCGGGTGGCGCAGACCCGGGAGCGGATGCCGCAGATGCTGGCGCGGATGGCGCAGACCCGGGCTCGAATGCCGCAGATGCTGGCGCAGACCCGGGTTCGGATGCCGCAGATGCTGGCGCGGATGGGGCAAATGGCGGCGCGGATGACGCAGATGCGGGCGCGGAGGCGGGCGGCGCGGTGACGGCGAGGATGCGGGCGACGGCGGTGCGGAGGTCGGCGGGTTGGACGATGGCGTCGATCAGGCCGTCGGTGAGCAGGGTCTCGGCGCGCTGGACGCCGTCGGGCAGCGCTCTGCCGGTCGTCAGCTCGACGACGCGCGGGCCGGCGAAGCCGAGCAGGGCCCCGGGGAGGGCGAAGGTGACGGTGCCGAGCGAGCCCCAGGAGGCGAGCACGCCGCCGGTCGTCGGATCGGTCAGACAGACGACGTACGGGAGCCCTTCGGCGCGGAACGAGCGGGCGGCGGTTGCCAGCTTCGCCATCTGCACCAGCGCCAGCGTGCCCTCCTGCATTCGCGAGCCGCCCGACGCGGGCAGCGCGATCAGCGGCAGCCGCTGCTCGCGCGCTCGCTCGAAGGCGCGTGCGATCCGCTCTCCCGTCGCGACGCCGATCGAGCCGCCGAGGAAGCCGAACTCGCCGGCTACGAGCGCGACCGGGCGGCCGTGAACCGTCGCGGCGCCGGTCAGGACCGACTCGCCCAGGCCGGTCCGCTCGCGCGCCTCCTGCAACCGCTCCATGTACGGTCGTACATCTTGAAACCGCAGGGGATCGCGCGAGACGACCTCCGCGTCCCAGACGCGCAGCGAGCCCTCGTCGGCCACGAGGGCCGCTCGCTCCGCCGCGCTTCCGATCCGGCCCGCATCCACGCGCCGATCGTAGGCCTCGCCGCCTGCCGGTGGCGCCGCTTCGTGCAGCACGCATCGCCCGGGGAGACGTCACGGCGCGGCCGGCAGGAGGCGGCGAGCGGGGCGGCGGGCGCGCGGCGGGCGGGCGGGCGGCGGCGAGGGGCGTCGCCTGGTGGGGGTCGGCGGGCGGGCGTCTGCAGGCGGCTTACGCCAGCTTCGCCGGTGGTTCGTCGGGGGGTGGCTGCGGGACGGGGCGGTCGACGCCGGGCGGGAGCTCGACGACCAGGGCGCGGCGGTAGTCCCACCACTCGCGCACCGCGATCTGGATCGAGGCGGCCACGGGGATCGCCAGCAGGGCGCCGAGGACGCCGAAGAGGGTCGCGCCGAACAGGACCGACACCAGGACGACGAAGGCGTGGACCTCGACCGCGCGTCTCTGGATCTGCGGCTGGATCATCGTGTTCTCGATCTGCTGGTAGACGACCGCCCAGATCAGCCAGACGATCGTCGCGACCGGGAAGTCGTGGAAGACCGTCACGATCCCGACGAGGATCGCGCCGATCGTCGCGCCGATGAGCGGGATCAGGTCGAAGATCGCCGTCAGCACCGCCAGCGGCGCTGCGAACGGCACGCCGAGGATCGTCAGGACGATGAAGGTCGTGATGCCGGCGATCGTCGCCTGCAGCAGCGCCCCGCCGACGTAGTTGCCGACCGCTATCGCGATTCTGTCGACGGCGCGTCTGATCCGCGGGGCGTGCTCCGGCCTGGCGAAGTCGATCGCGCGGTCGACCCATCTTCGCCCGCCGGCGACCATGAAGATCGACAGGATCAGGATGTTGAAGGCGGCGAACAGCGAGCTGACGATCGTCCCGCCGACGTTCGAGAGCGTCGAGGCGGCGTCGTCGACGTGGTTCGGCAGGTCCTCGGCCCGCTCTCTCAGCTTCCCGACGATGTCGTACTGTCTGTCGAGGTCCTTCAGCTTCTGGTTGTTGTTGACCCATCTCTGCAGGTCCTGCACGTAGTCGGGCAGGTCGTTGGCGAGATTGGTCCCCTCCCGCACCAGTGGCGGCACGACGATCGCGACGATGCCGGCCGGGATCAGCACCAGCCCGAGGTAGGCGAACAGGATCGCCAGCCCGCGCGGCAGCTTGCGGCTCATCAGGTTGACCGGCCCCGACAGCGCGACCGCGATGAACATCGCGATCACGATCCACGAGACCGGCTTGCGCAGCTTCCAGATCAGCCACAGGAAGCCGAGGATCACGAGCACGGTGATGACCGTGCGGACGATCGTGCGGACGCCGATGTCGAACCCGCTCGGCGGAGGCGGCGGTGGCGCGGCCCCGCCCGCGCCCGGCGGGAGCAGTGGCGGGCCAGGCGGGACTCTGTCGGGCGGTTGCGGCGGCTGCAGGATCGGCGGCGAGCCGCTCACTTCGCGTCCAGCCAGTTCGGGCCGATGCCGGCGTCGACGACGAGCGGCGGGTCCAGCTCCAAGGCGTTCACCATCTCCGGCACGACCAGGTCGCGGGCCTGCTCGGCCTCGGCGGCCGGCCCCTCGAACAGCAGCTCGTCGTGGATCTGCAAGATCAATCTGGTGGCGAGGCCGGAGGAGCGCAGCGCCGCGTCGGCACGCACCATCGCGAGCTTGATCACGTCGGCCGCGGTGCCCTGGATGATCGTGTTGACCGCGAGCCGCTCGCCCAGCTGGCGCATCTGGAAGTTGCGCGCGCGCAGCTCCGGGATCTGCCGCCGACGGCCCATCAGCGTCGTCACGTAGCCCTGGTCGGTCGCCTGCTCGACCGTCGCTCTGATGAACTCGCGCACGGCCGGGAAGCCATCGAGGTAGCGGTCGATGAACTCCTGCGCCTCCTCGCGCGGGATCTGCAGGCGGTCGGCGAGGCCGAACGCGGAGAGGCCGTAGACGATCCCGTAGTTGACCATCTTCGCCTTCGAGCGCGAGCCGGCGTCGAGCTGCTCGGGGTCGACGCCGAGGATCGAGGCCGCGGTCGCGGTGTGGACGTCCTCGCCGCGCCGGAAGATTTCCTTCAGCACCTCCTCGCCGGCGATGTGCGCGAGCACGCGCAGCTCGACCTGCGAGTAGTCGGCCGAGATCAGCACGTTGCCGGGCTCAGCGACGAAGCAGGCGCGGATCTCGCGCCCGAGCGGGGTGCGGATCGGGATGTTCTGCAGGTTCGGGTTGGTCGAGGAGAGCCGGCCGGTCGCCGCCGTCACCTGCCCGAAGGTCGTGTGGATCCGGTCGCCGGCGTCGGCCAGCAGCGGCAGCGCGGCGAGGTAGGTCGACTCCAGCTTCGTCAGCTCGCGCCAGCGCTCGATCTTCTCGACCACCGGATGCTCGTGCCGGATCGACTGCAGCACGCGCGCGTCGGTCGAGTAGCCGGTCTTGCCGCGTCTCTTTCTCGACAGCTCGAGCTTCTCGAACAGGATCGCGCCGAGCTGCTGCGGCGAGCCGATCACGAACTCCTCGCCGGTCAGCGCGAAGATCTCCCGTTCGAGGCCGACGACCTCGTCTCTGACGCGCTCGCGGATCGACTCCAGCAGCGCCTTGTCGAGCTTGAGGCCGGCGACCTCCATCTGCCGCAGCACGCGCACGAGCGGCAGCTCGATCTCGTCCATCAGCCGCACCAGCTCGCGCTCCTCCAGCTGCGGCCGCTGCGCGGCGGCGAGCGCGTGCACGAGGATCGCGTCGGCGGCCGCCGGGTCCTCGACGGCGGCGGCGATCCCGCGCTCCTCGGTCAGCTCGTCGAGCGGATAGGAGCGGCGCGCCGGATCGAGCAGGTAGGCGGCGATCAGCGTGTCGAAGACGAGCTGCTCGGGGACCGCGCCGAGCGCCTTCGCGTCGTGCGCCAGCGCGGGCCGGGCGCCGAGCGCGCCCGACAGCACGTCAGGTCCGGCGCCGTCGGGCCCGCACTCGCCCGCGAGCACGTCGGCGCCGCCGGCGTACGCGCCGAAGCGCCACGCCTCGCTCTCGCCGAAGAGCGCGTCGTCGGGCTTCTCGGGGGCACGCACAGCCACAGCGATCTCCGCGCCGGCCGGATCCAAACCGGCGAGGTCAGCAGGGGCTGCCCCGTCGCGCACGGCAGCCTCGATCGCGCGCTCGGCCTCGGGCCGCGGCGCCGCCTCCTCGCCCTCGTCGTCGGCGAACGCCTCCTCCAGCCGCCGCAACGGGTCGCGCAGCTCGAACTCGCGGAAGACCTCGCGCAGGCGCGAGCGGTCCGGTCTTGCGCCGGCGATCGTCTCCAGGTCGACGTCGATCTCGAGGTCGCGGCGCATCGTCGCGAGCTGCTTCGAGACGCGTGCGTCCTGCGCGTGGGCGATCAGGTTCTCGCGCCGTCTTCTCGCTCTGATGGTCTCAGCCCCCGCGAGCACGCCCTCGAGGTCGCCGAACTCCTGCAGCAGCTGCGCAGCGGTCTTGTCGCCGATCCCGGGGACGCCGGGGATGTTGTCCGAGGTGTCGCCCTTGAGGCCGATGAAGTCCGGCACCAGCTCCGGCGGAATCCCGTAGCGGTCGATCACGCCCTGGCGGTCGTACGTTCTCGTCTCGGTGATGCCGCGGGCCGTCGCCATGATCTCGACGCCTCTGTCGACGAGCTGGAACGAGTCGCGGTCGCCGGTGATGATCTTGACCGGGATGCCGGCTCTCTTCGCGCGCTCGGCGAGCGAGGCGATCACGTCGTCGGCCTCGAAGCCCTCCAGCGAGACGTTCGCGTAGCCGAAGGCGTCGACGAGCGGCTCGAGGTGCGGCCACTGCTGCTTGAACAGGTCCGGCCGCGAGGAGCGCTGCGCCTTGTACTCGGGATAGACCTCTCTGCGGCCGGAGTGGCCGCGGTCCCAGGCGACGATCGTCGCTCTGGCGCCGTAGTCGGTCATCAGCTTCACGAGCATCGAGGCGAAGCCGAAGATCGCGTTGGTCGGAAAGCCGGTCGACGTCGCGATCGATTCGGGCAGCGCGAAGAAGGCGCGGTAGGCGAGCGAGTTTCCGTCGATCAGGAAGAGGTCGTCATGGGTTGCCACGGCCACAAGGGTATGCGTTGGGGCGGCGCTGAAACCCTCTGACCACGGGTTCCGCAATGCGGAACCCGGCAACCGAATCACGGTATGATCGTGCGGTCCTACGACCGACGGAGGCCCCTCCACCATGCCGACCCAGCCGAGCGCCCAGTTCTCCCTCACGATCCGCGTCGAGATCGCGGACCGTCCCGGGATGCTCGGGCGCGTAGCCTCCGCAATCGGCGAGGCAGGCGGGACGATCGGGGCGGTAGACCTGGTCTCGGCGGAGGACGGGCTGACGGTGCGCGACATCACCGCGATCTGCGCCGACCAGTCGGAGTGGGACGGGATCACGGCCGCGATCGCCGGCGTCGACGGCACGCGCGTCGTCGACACGACCGACCGCACCTTCCAGATGCACCTCGGCGGCAAGATCGAGCAGCACAGCAAGTTCCCGCTGAAGACGCGCGACGACCTCTCGATGGCGTACACGCCTGGCGTCGCGCGCGTCTGCAAGGCGATCGAGGAGGACCCCGACAAGGCCTTCCAGTACACGATCAAGCGCAACACGGTCGCCGTCGTCACCGACGGCTCGGCCGTGCTGGGGCTCGGCGACATCGGCCCCGCCGCCGCGCTGCCGGTGATGGAGGGCAAGGCCGTCCTCTTCAAGGAGTTCGCGGGCGTCGACGCCTTCCCGATCTGCCTCGACACGCAGGACCCGGACGAGATCGTCGCGATCGTGAAGGCGATCGCGCCCGGCTTCGGCGGCATCAACCTGGAGGACATCAGCGCGCCGCGCTGCTTCGAGATCGAGGACCGGCTCGCCGCCGAGCTCGACATCCCCGTCTTCCACGACGACCAGCACGGCACCGCCGTCGTGACGCTGGCGGCGCTGATCAACGCCGCCAAGCTGACCGGCCGCCGCCTCTCCGACATGCGCGTGCTCGTGACCGGGCTCGGCGCGGCCGGCGTCGCCGTCACGAAGATCCTCCAGTCGGCGGGCGTCACCGACATCATCGGCTGCGACTCCAAGGGCGCCGTCCACGTCGACCGCGCCGACTACCTCGACGGCACGATGAACGCGGTCAAGCGCTGGTACGCGGAGACGACCAACCGCGAGCGCCGCGCCGGCGCTCCCGGCGACGTGATCGACGGCGCCGACCTGTTCGTCGGCGTCTCGGGAGCGCGCGTGATGCCGGCGAGCGCGCTGGCGCGGATGGCGCCCGACCCGATCGTCTTCGCGATGGCCAACCCGAACCCCGAGGTGACGCCGGAGGAGGCCGCGCCGTACGTGCGGATCATGGCGACCGGCCGCTCCGACTACCCCAACCAGATCAACAACGTGCTCTGCTTCCCGGGGATCTTCCGCGGCGCGCTCGACGTGCGCGCCGGGCGCATCACCGAGGAGATGAAGGTCGCCGCGGCCGACGCGATCGCGGCGATCGTGCGCGACGACGAGCTGCGCGAGGACTACATCATCCCGTCGGTCTTCAACCGCGACGTCGCGCCGGCGGTCGCCGAGGCGGTCGAGCGGGCGGCGCGCGCCGAGGGCGAGACGCACGTCGAGCAGCACGCGGTCGGCTACGACGAGGTCCGCGTCGCCGCCGCGGGGTGAACCGCGGCGGCCTCGCCGCCCGTAGCCCCGGTGATGGAGCGAACCAGCGCAGGAGGCGGAACATGCGGGTGACGGTGACGGGCGCGACGGGTCTGATCGGCGCGAAGCTGGTCGACGCGCTCTGCACGCGCGGCGACGAGGTGACGGTGCTGAGCCGCGATCCAGACCGCGCCCGCGCCCGCCTCGGCGGCGCGGTCCGCGCGGTCGCCTGGGATCCCGCCGCCGGGCCGGCGCCGGAGAGGGCGCTGGAGGGCCGTGACGGCGTGGTCCACCTCGCCGGAGAGCCGGTCGCGCAACGCTGGAACGACGAGGTCAGAGCGCGCATCCGCGATTCGCGCGCGACCGGCACGCGCAACCTCGTCGCCGGGATCGCGGCGGCCGAGCCGCGGCCGCGCGTGCTCGTCTCCGCCTCCGCGGTCGGCTACTACGGCCCCCACGGCGACGAGCGGGTCGACGAGCAGACGCCCGCCGGCAGCGACTTCCTCGCCGGCGTCTGCGTCGTCTGGGAGCGCGAGGCGGAGGCGGCCGAGCAGCACGGGCTGCGCGTCGCACGGATCCGCACCGGCGTCGTGCTCGACCCCGACGGCGGCGCGCTGGCGAAGATGCTGCCGCCGTTCAAGCTCGGCGCCGGCGGCCCGGTCGCGGGCGGCAAGCAGTACATGCCGTGGATCCACGCCGACGACCTCGTCGGCATCTACCTCGCCGCGCTCGACGGCGACGACTGGAGCGGGCCGTTCAACGGCAGCGCGCCGGAGCCGGTCACCAACGCCGCCTTCTCGAAGGCGCTCGGGCGGGCGCTGCACCGGCCGGCGGTCGCGCCGGTGCCGCGCGTGGCGCTGAAGCTGCTCTACGGCGAGATGGAGCAGATCGTCACGACCGGCCAGCGGGCGGTGCCGAGACGGGCGCAGGAGCAGGGCCACACGTGGCGCCACGCCGACCTCGACGCGGCGCTGCGCGACGCGGTCGGCTGAAGGGCGCACGGCGGCGCCGGGTGAGCGCGCGGGCGGCGCGACGCGTTGGGCGCCGCTCAGCTGTCGCCGAGCAGCGGCGCGACGTAGCGCAGTCTGCCGTCGGCGATGCGGAAGGCGCCGAAGCGCTGCAGCGAGGTGTCGCCGCTGGGCAGGATCTCGTAGTCGCCGAGCACGGTCCCGTCGCGTCTGAGGCCGAAGAAGGCCTTGCGCACCGCGACCCGCTCCAGCGGACCTTCGCCGGCGGCCTCCTCGGCCTGCTGGGCGGCGGCCAGCAGCGCTCTCATCGCCTCGTAGCCGTAGAGCGCCTCCGGCAGCGGCGCCGCGCCGTACTCCTTCGCGAACCGCTGCGCGAGCCTCTGCGCCTCCGGCGGATAGGCGCGCAGCCCCAGCAGCGGCCGCGTCACGTAGGTGCTGGCGGCGGCCGCGCCGATCTGCTCGATGAAGGTCGGGTCGGCGATCGAGCCGGGCACGAACAGCTTCAGCCCCGTGTCGGCGACCGACAGGTCCTGCCACAGCCGCACGACCGCCTCGTGCGAGTCGCCGGCGTAGAAGACCGCGTCGGGGTCCGCTCTGGCGATCTTCTCGACCAGGTCGCGCGGATCGGGCTGATGCGGGTCGACGTCCTCGCGGCCGACGGTCGTGATCCCGGCCGCTCTCAGCAGCGGTCTCATCGCCATCAGGAAGCCGGCGCCGACCGGATCCTCGTCGGTCACCTCGAACAGCCGTCTGACGCCCTCTCTGCGCATCCAGGCGACCTGCGCGGCGGCCTGGCCGCGGTCGTTGCCGACGACGCGCCCGAAGGTGCGCCCGAGGTCTCTCGCCTTCGGGTAGTACTTGACCGGCGAGTCGGGCACGGCGAGCGTTCTCTGCGTCAGCGCCTCGGCGCTGTCGGTCGGGCTGATCTCGAGCAGGCCGACCTCGTTCAGCAGCGGGATCGAGATCGCCGAGGAGCCGGAGTGGAACTCGCCGATGTAGCCGATCGCGCTGTCGTCCTTCGCCGCTCTGCGCGCGTTCTCGGAGATCTGCGCCGGATCCCAGCGGTTCTCCTTCTCCGTCGCCGCGTCGAGCGGGACCAGCTCGACGCCGTAGCGGCCGACGCGGCCGCCGGCCTCTCTCAGCGCCAGCTGCTCGCCGCGCAGCACGTCGCGCGCGGCGGCGCTGTCCGGTCCCTCGAACGGCATCGAGGTGTAGATCGTCAGCGTCGGGCCGGCGACCGTCGCGGTCTCGGCCGGATCGCCGCCGTCACCGCAGCCGGCGACGACCAGCGAGGCCGCCGTCGCGAGCAGGCACACCAGCAGGCTCCAGAGGAGCCGCGGGCGACTGCGATGCGATGGGGAGGCGATGGGACGAGGCAAGCGCCGGAGATTCTACGAATGGACGAGTCGGCGCGCGGTGGTGACAGCCGCACCCCCCGTTCGTCGGGAGCCGCGCTGGCGCGTCGGCGTGCGCCGAGGCGGGCGCGCTAGCCTGCCGCCCATGCGAGTCGGCATCCTCACCGCCGGCGGCGACTGCCCCGGCCTCAACGCGGTCATCCGCGCCGCCGCGCGGCGCCTGATGACCCACGGACACGAGGCGATCGGCCTGCGCCGCGGCTATCGCGGTCTCGCCGAGCACGACTGGATCGAGCTCGACCAGCGCAGCGTCTCCGGCATCCTCCACCTCGGCGGCACGATCCTCGGCACCTCGAACTACAACCCGTTCCGTGAGGAGCAGGGCGTAGAGAAGGTCCTGAGCCAGCAGACGCAGGACCCGCTCGACGCGGTGATCGCGATCGGCGGCGAGCACACGATGATGATCACGCGCAGGGTCCAGGAGGAGCTGGGGATCCCGGTCGTCGGCGTGCCGAAGACGATCGACAACGACGTCACCCACACCGACTACACGTTCGGCTTCGACACCGCCGTCCAGGTCGCGACCGACGCGATCGACCGCCTCCACACGACCGCGCAGTCGCACGACCGCGTGATGATCCTCGAGGTGATGGGCCGCAACACCGGCTGGATCGCCGTCTACGCGGGGATCGCCGGCGGCGCCGACGCGATCCTGATCCCGGAGCTGGAGCTGACCGTCGAGGAGATAGCGGCGGCGATCGCGCGCCGTCACGAGCGCGGCAAGGACTTCTCGATCATCGTCGTCGCCGAGGGCGCGCAGCTCGCCTTCGAGGGCGGCGAGCGCCAGCTGGTGCGCGCCTCCGAGGAGGTCGACCAGTACGGCTACCCGCGCCTCGGCGGGATCGGCGCCGCGCTCGCGGTCGAGCTGGAGCAGCGGACCGGCTACGAGACGCGCGTCACCTCACTCGGCCACGTCCAGCGCGGCGGCACGCCGACCGCGACCGACCGTCTGCTGGCGACCCGCTACGGCGCCCACGCCGCCGACCTGGTGATGGCCGGCGAGACGGGCACGATGTCGGCGCTCAAGGGCACCGAGATGGTCGCCGTCCCGCTCGGCGAGGTCGAGGGGATCAAGACCCTCGACCTGCGCCACATGGAACTGGCGAGAACCTTCTTCGGCTGAGCTACCAGCCGCCCTGGGGCGCGTTGCCGCGGCCGGGGAGCCGTCTTCTGTTCGGGATGAACTGACCGAGGGCTCTGACGCCGCCGACGATCAGGACGACCAGCACGGAGATCAGCAAGCTGTCGAAGCCGCCCAGCCCGATCGCCCACAGGACGATCCACAGGCAGAACGCGACGGTGGAGGCGATTGCGAGAGGCATAAGGCGGCGAATCCTACTGGAGCGCCTCGGACGACGCCGTCAGCGGAGCGCTCACCGCAGCGCCTCCGCCATCGCCGCCACCAGCTCGCGGACCGCGGCGGCCGGGTCGTCGGCCTCGGCGGCCGCGCGCACCAGCCGCGTGCCGACGATCACGCCGGCCGCGCCGGCGTCGGCGGCGGCGCGGGCGTGCTCGGGCGTGCTGATGCCGAAGCCGATCGCGACCGGCACCGGCGTCGCCTCCTTCGCTCGCGTCAGCACGCCGCCGATGCCGGCGGAGAGGCCGCTGCGCTCGCCGGTCGTGCCGGTCACCGAGACGGTGTAGAGGAAGCCGCGGGCGCTCGCGCCGATGCGCGCGAGCCGCTCGTCCGGCGTCGTCGGCGCGACCAGCGGCACGAGCGCGAGCCCGCGCGAGTCGAGCACCTCCAGCAGCGCCGGCTGCTCCTCCAGCGGCAGGTCGGGCACGATCAGGCCGCTGACGCCGTGCGCGACGAGCTTGTCGGCGAACGCCTCGAAGCCCGGCCCGTAGACGATGTTGGCGTAGGTCATCAGCACGACCGGCAGCCGCTGCGACAGCTCGCGCGCGACCTCCAGCGTGCTCGCGAGCGTCGCGCCCGCCTCCAGCGCCTTCGTGCCCGCCTCGTGGATCACGGGGCCGTCGGCGAGCGGGTCGGAGAACGGCACGCCCAGCTCGACCAGGTCGGCGCCGCCGTCGGCGTACGCGTGGCCGATCGCCAGCGACGCCTCCAGCGTCGGGAAGCCGCCCATCAGGTACGGCATCAGCGCCGCCCGCTTGCCGCTGTCGGCGAACGCGGCGGCGATCCGCTCGACGCCCGTCTGCGTGTCCGTGCTCATCGCGCCGCCGCCTCCGTGTCGTCGCCGGCCGGCTTGGCAGCGTCGTCGACGCCGCCGAGCCGTTCGATCACCTGTCCGAGATCCTTGTCGCCGCGGCCGGAGAGGCAGACGACGTCCAGCTCGCTGTCGCCACCGTGCTTCAGCACCCACGCGAGCGCGTGCGAGGACTCCAGCGCCGGGATGATCCCCTCCAGCCGCGTCAGCGTCTGGAAGGCGTCGAGCGCCTCCAGGTCGGTGATCGCGTCGTAGGTCGCGCGGCCGCTGTCGCGCAGCCAGGCGTGCTCGGGTCCGACGCCGGGGTAGTCGAGCCCTGCGGAGATCGAGTGCGCCTCGAGGATCTGGCCCTCCTCGTCCTGCATCAGCGCCGAGTAGGCGCCGTGGAGGATCCCCGGGCGGGCGTTCTTCGTCAGCGGCGCGCCGTGACGGGGCGTGTCGAGCCCGTCGCCGGCCGCCTCGACGCCGACCAGCTTCACGTCTCTGTCCTCGACGAAGGCCGTGAACATGCCGATCGCGTTGGAGCCGCCGCCGACGCAGGCGATCACGCGGTCCGGCAGGCGGCCCTCCTTCTGCAGGATCTGCTCGCGCGCCTCGTCGCCGATCACGCGCTGGAGGCTGCGCACGAGCGCCGGGAACGGCGCCGGCCCGGCGGCGCTGCCGAGGATGTAGTGGGTGTCGGCGACGTTCGTGACCCAGTCGCGGATCGCGGCCGAGGTCGCCTCCTTGAGCGTGCGCGTGCCGGCGTCGACCGGCGAGACGGTCGCGCCCAGCAGGCGCATCCGCTCGACGTTCGGCTTCTGCCGCCGCATGTCCTCGGTGCCCATGTAGACGACGCACTCGAGGTCGAGCAGCGCGCAGGCGGTCGCGGTCGCGACGCCGTGCTGGCCGGCGCCGGTCTCGGCGATGATCCGCGGCTTGCCCATCCGCTTCGCCAGCAGCGCCTGCCCGAGCGCGTTGTTGATCTTGTGCGCGCCGGTGTGGTTGAGGTCCTCGCGCTTGAGGTAGACCGGCCGGCCCGCCCGCTCGCTGATGCGCTCGGCGAGGTAGAGCGGCGTCGCGCGGCCGACGTAGTCGGTCAGCAGCTCGCGCAGGCGGGTCGTGTAGGCGGGATCGCGGTTGGCCTCCAGCCAGGCCGCCTCCAGCTCCGCCAGCGCCGGCATCAGCGTCTCAGGCACGTACTGGCCGCCATAGGGCCCGTAGCGGTGCTCGACGGAGGTGATCATGCCGCCTGTCCTTCCTCGTCCGCGGCCGCGTCGGCCGCTCTCACGGCGGCGGAGAATGCCTCCATCCGCCCCTTGTCCTTGATGCCCGGTGACAGCTCGACACCGCTGGAGACGTCGACCGCATACGGGTGCGTCGCGTCGATCGCGTCGCCGACGTTCTCCGGCGTCAGCCCGCCGCTGAGGATCAGCGGCCGGTCGCGTCTGTGCTCTCTCACCAGCTCCCACGAGAAGGTCGCCCCGGTGCCGCCGGGCTGGTCCTTCACGAACGTGTCGAGCAGGTGGTAGTCGGTCTGGAAGGCGCGCAGCGCCTGCACGTCGGCGCGCTGCTGGACGCGCGCGACCTTGATCACTCTCGCGCCCGTGCGGCGGGCGACCTCGGTGCAGAACGACGGCCCCTCGTCGCCGTGCAGCTGGATCAGCGTCAGGCCGATCTCGTCGGCGCGCCGGACGATGTGGTCGAGGTGGGCGTTGACGAAGACGCCGGCGACCTCGGCACGACGCTGCAGCGCGCTGCCGATCTCGACCGCGCGCGGCAGTCTGCAGTAGCGCGGGGAGCCGGGCCAGAGGATCAAGCCGACAGCCCAGGCGTCGAGCTCGACAGCTCGTTCGGCGTCTTCGAGGCGGGTGATCCCGCAGAACTTGATCTTCGTGGCCATCACCACATCCTAGGAGGTGCGGGGCGCGGCGGGCGGCCGCTCGGGGCGGCCGTTCAGGGCGCTCTGGCGGGCGCGGTGCCGAGCGTCAGCCGCAGCTCCAGCGACTGCTTGCCGCGCAGCACGCCGAGCCGCACTCTGCGGCCGGGCTTGAGCGTGTCGATCGCGTCCGTCAGCTGCTCGACCGAGCGGACCGTCACCCCGTCGAGCGAGGTGATCACGTCGCCGCCGAGCAGCAGCGTCTCGCCGTCGGCCTGGCTCTCGATCGAGCCGCCGCGCAGGCCGGCGGCCTGGGCCGGCGAGCCGGGCGTGACCGTCTGCACGAGCACGCCGGCCTTCGTCCGCAGCTGCACGGTCGCGAGCCGGTCGTCGATCGTGACGGCGGTGACGCCGAGCCAGGCGTGGCGCACGCTGCCGGTCTTCTTCAGCTCCTTCAGCCGCTGCTTGGCGGTGTCGATCGGGACTGCGAAGCCGATCCCGGCGGCGCCGCCGTCGTTGCCGCGCGTGGCGATCCCGATCACGCGGCCGGAGGTGTCGAGCAGCGGGCCGCCGGAGCTGCCGGGCTGGATCGCGGCGTCGGTCTGGATCGCCTGCCCGATCGTGAAGCCGTTGGACGCCAGCAGCTGGCGCCCGAGCGCGGAGACGACGCCGGTCGCGAGCGTGCGCTGGAGGCCGTACGGGTTGCCGATCGCGACGACCGTGTCGCCGACGCGGGCCGCCGCGGAGCTGCCGAGCGGCAGCGCCGGCAGCTTCTCGGCGCCGGCTTGGAGCTTCAGCAGCGCGAGGTCGTCGGAGGGGTCGCGGCCGAGCACGGTCGCGGTCGCGCCGCGGTGCTCGCCGAAGCGGACGCGGACCGTCTCCGCGTCGCCGACGACGTGCTGGTTGGTCAGCAGGTGGCCCGCGTCGTCGATGCAGAAGGCGGTGCCGGTCTCGCCGTCGGGCGCTCTCACGTAGACGACGCCCGGCGCGGCGCGCGTGTAGATGTCGTGGACGGTGAGCGCGTCGGTCGAGGGCGACGCCGACGGCGGCAGCGTCTCCCCCGCCATCGTCGCCTGCTGCACGATCGTCGTCGTCGAGCTGCGGCCGCTGACGCCGAGGGCGACCAGCGTGACGGCGACGACGGCGCCGCCGACGACCGCGGCGGCAAGGGGCGAACGTGCGAGCGCTCTCATCCGCATCCGAGTGTCGCGAGCCGCTCTGAAGCTGCCCTAAAGCGCCCGCGCGGCCACGGCCACGAGGTCAGACGAGGTCGTCGTCGAGGCGCGTCAGCGCGCGGCAGGCCGCTTCCATGTCGTCGGAGCGCATCAGCGCCTCGCCGACCAGCACCGCGTCGACGCCGACCCGCTCCAGCTCGTCGAGCTGGTCGCGGTGGACGATCCCCGACTCGGACACGACCGTCTTGCCGGCCGGCACGTCGGCCAGCAGCTCGAACGTCCGCTGCAGGTCGACGGTGAAGTCGGTCAGGTCGCGGTTGTTGATGCCGATCACGTCGGCGTCGACGCGCTCCAGCGCAATCTCCAGCTCCCGCTCGTCGTGGACCTCGACCAGCACGTCGAGGTCGAGCGAGACCGCCTCGCGGTGCAGCCGCGCCAGCTCCTTCGGCTCCAGCGCCGCGACGATCAGCAGGATCGCGTCGGCGCCGACGGCGGCAGACTCGTAGACCTGGTAGGTGTCGACGACGAAGTCCTTGCGCAGGATCGGCAGGCCGACGGCCGCCTTCGCGGCGCGCAGGTCGTCGAGCGAGCCGCCGAAGTGGTGGACCTCGGTCAGCACCGACAGCGCGGCGGCGCCGGCCCGCTCGTAGGCCTTCACGACCTCCTCGACCGTCGCGCCCTCGCGGATCGCGCCGGCCGACGGCGAGCGCCGCTTGTGCTCCGCGATCACGGAGATGCCCGGATGGACGAGCGCCTCGGCGAAGGGACGATCCTCGCCGCGGCCCAGCAGCGAGCGCTCCAGCTCGGCGATCGGCACCTCGCTGCGCCGCTGCTCCACGTCGCGTCGGGTGGCGTCGACGATCCGTTCGAGCACGTTGCTCATGCGGGTGCAAGCTCCTCTGTTGCTGTGACGTACCGCTCCAAGACGTTGCGCGCGTCGCCGCTGTCGATCGCGGCCTCCGCGAGCCGCACGCCGGCCTCCAGCGTGTCGGCGCGGCCGCTCACGTAGATGCCGGCGCCGGCGTTGAGGACGGCGATGTCGCGCGGGGCGCCGCGCTCGCCGTCGATGATGCGGCGCGCGATCGCCGCGTTGTCCTGCGGGCCGCCGCCGGTCAGCTGCTCGTAGCGGGCGCTGTCGAGGCCGACGTCGGCGGCGCTGACGGTCCACTCGGAGATCGCGCCGTCGCGCACCTCCAGCACGCGCGTCGGCGCGACCGTCGACAGCTCGTCGAGCCCGTCCTCGGAGGAGACGATCAGCGCGTGCTTGGCGCCCAGCCGCGCGAAGGCGCCGGCGATCGTGTCGTGGTAGCGGCGGTCGGCGACGCCGGTCAGCTGGCGCGTGACGCCGGCCGGGCTGGTCAGCGGGCCGAGGAAGTTCATCACCGTGCGGACGGCCAGCTCTCTGCGCACCGGGATCACGTACCGCATCGCCGCGTGATGGTAGGGCGCGAACATGAAGCCGAAGCCGATCTGCTCGACGCAGCGGGCGACGGCGGCCGGGTCGAGGTCGATTCTGGCGCCGAGCGCCTCCAGCACGTCGGCGGCGCCGGACTTGCCGGTCGCCGAGCGGTTGCCGTGCTTGGCGACCGCGCAGCCGGCCCCGGCGGCGATCAGCGCGGCGGTCGTGGAGACGTTGAAGGTCTGTCTGCCGCCGCCGGTGCCGACGACGTCGACGAGGTCGTCGCGGGCGATCTCGACGTGGGTCGCGAGCTCGCGCATCGTGCGCGCGAGGCCGGCCAGCTCGTCGACCGTCTCCCCCTTCGTGCGCAGCGAGATCAGCACGGCGGCGATCTGCACGTCGGTCGCGTTGCCGCTCATGATCTCGGCCAGCACGGCGGCGGCCGTGTCGGCCGACAGGTCCTCACCCGAGGCGAGCGCGTCGATCGCGCGCGTCAGCAGGTCGCGCGGCGCCATCAGGCGGCCGCCGTCCCGGCGCCCGCGCGGGCGCCGTCGAGGAAGTTGCGCAGCATCGCGTGGCCCTGCTCGGTCAGCACCGACTCGGGGTGGAACTGGATCCCCTCGGCCGGCAGCGTCTTGTGGCGCAGCGCCATGATCACGCCGCCGCCCCTCGCGGTCACCTCGAGCACGTCGGGCAGCGACGACTCCTCGACGACGAGCGAGTGGTAGCGGCCGACCGTCAGCGGGGACGGCAGGTCGCTGAAGAGCGTGCGGCCGTCGTGCTCGATCGGCTCGGTCTTGCCGTGGATCGGCTTGTGGCGGACGACCTTCCCGCCGTAGGCCTGGCCGAGCGCCTGGTGGCCGAGGCAGACGCCGAGCACCGGGATGCCGGCCGCCGGGAAGCGTCTCAGCACCTCCAGCGAGATGCCGGCCTCGTCGGGCGTGCAGGGGCCGGGCGAGACGATCACGCGGTCGTAGCCGCGCAGCAGCAGCTCCTCGACGGAGGCGTGGTCGTTGCGCACGACCTCGACCTCGGCGCCCAGCTCGCCCAGGTACTGGACGAGGTTGTAGGTGAAGGAGTCATAGTTGTCGACGACGAGGACGCGCATCAGGGCCACTCCGGTTGTGCCGCCGCGAGGGCGATCGCCTGGCGCACCGCGCGCGCCTTCGCCTCCGACTCGCGAAACTCGTAGTCGGGCTTCGCGTCGGCGACGGTGCCGCCGCCGGCCTGCACGTGCGCGACGCCGTCCTTGACGACGACGGTGCGGATGTGGATGCAGGTGTCGAGGTCGCCCGTGTAGGAGAGGTAGCCGATCGCGCCGCCGTAGCCGCCGCGCTTGACCGGCTCCAGCTCGTCGATGATCTGCATCGCGCGGACCTTCGGCGCGCCCGAGAGCGTCCCCGCCGGCAGGATCGAGCGGAGCGCGTCGAGCGGGCCGATGCCCTCGCGCAGCCGCCCGGAGACGCGCGAGACGATGTGCATCACGTGGCTGTACAGCTCGATCTCCATGTAGCCGTCGACGCTGACGCTGCCGTACTCGCTGACGCGGCCGACGTCGTTGCGGGCGAGGTCGACCAGCATCACGTGCTCGGAGGTCTCCTTCGTGTCCGCGAGCAGGTCCTCGGCCAGCTGCGCGTCCTCCTCGGCGTTCGCGCCGCGCGGGCGCGTGCCGGCGATCGGCCGCGTGCGCACGATCCCGTCTCTGAAGGTCAGCAGCGGCTCGGGGCTGGCACCGGCGATCTCGAAGTCGCCGAAGTCGAGGAAGTACATGTACGGGCTGGGGTTGACGGCGCGCAGGCCGCGGTAGATCGAGAACGCCTCGATCCCGACCTCGGCCGACCAGCGCTGCGACGGCACCACCTGGTATGCGTCGCCGGCGTGGATGTACTCGACGATCCGCGTGACCATGCCCTCGAACTGCTCGCGCGGCATGTTGCTGGTCAGCTCGACCGAGCGGTCGCGACCGGGCGCCGGCGGCCGGTCGGGACGCGGGACCGGGCCCGACAGCTTCCAGCGCACCTCGTCGATCGCCTCGATCGCGGCGGCGTAGGCGGCGTCGAGGTCGTCGGCCTCGGCGTCGACGTTGGCGAGGATGTGCAGCTCGTGTCTGAAGTGGTCGAAGGCGACGATCGCGTCCGTCAGCATCAGCGCCATGTCGGGCAGGCCGACCGGGTCCGGGTTCGGCTCGCCGAGCGGCTCGACGGTGCGCACGAGGTCGTAGCCGAAGAGGCCGACCGCGCCGCCCGAGAACGGCGGCAGCCCCGGCACCTGCGCCTGCTTGACGCGTGCCGCCGCGGCGCCCGCGAGCGCATACGGGTCGCCCTCGTCGCCGAGCGACCAGCGCAGCACCTCGCGCGGCTTGAAGCCGATGAACGACCAGCGCCCCTGGCGGCCCTGCTCGGCCGACTCCAGCAGGAACGACGGACCCTCGCCGCGCAGCTTGAGGAAGGCGGAGACGGGCGTCTCGATGTCGTCGACGAAGGTGTGGATCAGCGGCACGAGCGTGTGCTCGCGCGCCAGCTCGCGCACCTCGTCGAGCGACGGGGTGACGCGCGCTGCGGTCGTGGAGCGGTGGTCGGTCGCCATCGTCAGCGGCTGCGCTCGTCGAGGATCCGCTCGGCGTCGGCGAGCGTGAGGCCGCGCGTGTTGAGCAGCACGGCGAGGTGGTAGAGGACGTCGGCCGCCTCGTTGGCGACGCGCTCGTCGGTTTCCTCGCGGACCGCGCGCACGACCTCCTCGGCCTCCTCCTCGACCTTCTCGCCGGCCAGCGCCGGGTCGGCCAGCAGCTTCGCCGTCCAGGAGCCGTCGGGGCGCTCGGCGGCGCGCGCGGAGATCGTCCGCTGCAGCTCCGGCAGCACCTCGTACGGCGCCTTCGGCGTCAGGTCGCCGGTGTGGAAGCAGGTCCGCTCGCCGGTGTGGCAGGCGGGACCGGAGGGCTCGACGAGCGCGACGATCGCGTCGCGGTCGCAGTCGAGCCGCAGCGCCTTGACCTTCTGCGTGTTGCCCGAGGTGGCGCCCTTGTGCCACAGCTCGTCACGCGATCGACTCCAGAAGTGGATCTCGCCGGTCTCACGCGTGAGGCGGAGCGCCTCCGCGTTCATGTAGGCGAGCGTGAGGACCTCACCGGTGCGCCAGTCCTGCATGACGCATGGGGCGAGGCCGCTGTCGTCGAACGCGACGTCTAGATCGGGCATCGGTCGAGAGATTGTAGGGCTCCCGCTGGCGGACGCGCAGGCTGCCTGCCCACCCTGGGATTTCGACCAAACCTCACCAGATTGACCCAAATGTGTCCAAAAGTGTCCGGAGCTGTCATCCATGCATGCGCATGCAGCCGAACCTGAAGTGACCACCACGCTTCTCTCCCCGCCATGGAAGGCCCCCTCCCCGATGCTCGTGCTGTTCCCGATCCTGCTCGCGGCGACGATCGCCGGCGCCGCCCTGCTGCTGCGCGCTGAGCGCGCCCGCGGCGCCGCCGCCGGCGCCCGCGCCGACCTCCTCTCCGCCCGTCTCGACGCCGCGACCGCCACCGCCGTCGCGCTGCGCGACGGCCGCTTCGCCGCCGCCGCCGCCGACGCCACCGCCGCCGGCGAGCACGGCAACGCCGACCCGCTTGCGGACGCGCTCGGCGCCCACGCCGTCGCGCTGCGCGACGGGCTCGGCGACGACTCCTGCCTCGACGCGCTGCAGTCGCGCCTCGCCTCGCTCAGCGGCAACTGCCTGACCGACCTCGAACGGGCGCTCGCCGCCTTCGCCGACGGCGACCTGACGCGCGAGGTGACGCCCGTCACGACGCCGGTCGAGGCCGCGCCCGGCATGCGCGCCGGCGCGCTCGCCGACAGCTTCAACGTCGCGCTCGACCGCACGCAGAGATCGGTCGTCGCCTACAACGGCATGCGCGCGAGGGTGACCGCGATGCTGCTGGAGATCAGCGAACGGTCGCAGACCGTCTCCTCCGCGTCCGACGAGGTCGCGACCGCCTCGGCCGAGTCCGGCCGCGCGGTCGACGAGATCGCGATGACCGTCGGCGAGGTCGCCGCCGGCGCCGAGCGCCAGGTCCGCTCGGTCGGCGTCGCACGCGAGCTGACGCGCGCGGTCGTCGCGACCGTCACCGACTCGCGCGCCGACGCCGACGAGACGGTCGCCGCCGCGGCCCGCGCCGGCGCCGCCGCCGCGCGCGGCGGCGAGGTCGTCGCCGAGGCCACCGACGGGATGCGCGAGCTGGCCGCGATGTCGACGCAGGTCACCTCCGCGATGCAGGCGCTGAACGCGAAGTCGGAGCGGATCGGCGGGATCGTCGGCACGATCACCGGCATCGCCGAGCAGACCAACCTGCTGGCGTTGAATGCCGCGATCGAGGCCGCCCGCGCCGGCGAGCAGGGCCGCGGCTTCGCCGTCGTCGCCGAAGAGGTCCGCAAGCTCGCCGAGGAGTCGCAGCAGGCCGCGACCTCGATCTCCGGGATCGTCGGCGAGATCACCAGCGAGACCGACGCTGCCGTCGCGCAGGTCGCCGCCAGCGCCGAGCAGATCGAGGCCGGCGCCGCCTCGGTGATGGCGACCGACGAGGCGTTCGCCGCGATCGGCGGCGCGATCGGCGAGATGAGCGACCGGATCGAGCGGATCGCCGCCGCGATCGGCGCGATCGCCGAGCGCGCGTCGGAGATGGACTCGCGCATGAGCGACGTCGCCGCGATCGCCGGCCAGTCGTCGTCGGCGACCGAGGAGGTCTCCGCCTCGACCGAGCAGACCGCCGCCGCCTCTCAGCAGATCGCCGCCTCCGCGCAGCAGCTCGCCGGCACCTCGGCCGAGCTGGAGCGGCTGGTCGACCAGTTCACGCTCGCGGCGTGACGGTCACCAGCCGACCCACTCCGGCCCGAGCGTGACCGGCAGCTCGTCGGTGTCGAGCGGCAGCCGGTACTTGTCCGGGTTGGAGTGGTCGTACATGATCGTCGGGAAGTTGACGACGCGGACGTCGCTGTCGCCGATGTTGCGCTCGGCGTGCCAGACGCCGCGCGGGATCGTCACCAGCTTGCGATGGTGGGGCGAGAGGATCAGGCGCGACTCCTGGCCGCTCGTGGAGACGCCCTCGCGGGCGTCGTAGAAGACCAGCTCCAGCTCGCCGTCGAGGAAGGCGTAGCGGTCCTCGTGCTGGCGATGGATCCCCCACCCCTTCGCCCTCCCCGTCCTGATCGTGAACTGGTAGGCGAAGACGAGTTCATCGGGGCTGACGCCCCAGCGCGGGTCGTACAGCTCGATCACGCTGCCGCGCTCGTCGACGTGGGTGACGAGGTCGCGCACGACCATCCCCTCCGGCAGCGTCAACAGCGGCTTCCCGTCTGAGGTCACCGTCTGCACGTCACGGGCGATCGGCATCGCTGTCATCCTTCCGGTCCACGATGGGGGTCGACTTCACGATCGCGGTCCCGACTCACGACCGGCGCGAGACCGCGCTGCTCGCGGTTCGCAGCGTACTCGCTCAGACACGCCAGGCCGCCCGGGTGATCGTCCTCTGCGACGGCTGCAGCGACGGCACCGCCGAGGCCGTGCGCGCGCTCGGCGACGCGCGCGTGACCGCGCTCGATCTGCCGAAGGGCCCCGGCTACAGCTACGCCTGCCGCGATCGCGCGCTGGAGACCGACAGCGAGGTCGTGCTGTGGCTCGCCGACGACGATCTGCTGCTGCCCGACCACCTCGAGCGGATCGGCGCGTTCTGGGACACGGGCGCCTTCGACCTGGTCCAGACCGGCTCCGTCCAGGTCGCCCCCGACGACAGCTTGAGCTGGGTCCACAACGACTGGAGCGTGCCATCGCTGCGCAGACGGCTGGAGGGGGTCAACAGCAATCCGATGGCCTCCATCAGCGTGCGCAGATCGCTCGTGCTCGACGTCGGCGGCTGGGACGGGACGCTGCCGCGCTCGGCCGACTGGGATCTGTGGAAGCGGATGCTCGCCGCCGGCGCGCGCAGCGTCGCCAGCCCCGAGCCGACCCACCTCTACTTCAAGGGCACCGGCCGCGTGCAGGCGTGGGAGGAGCGGATCGCGCAGAACAGCGCCTGGCTGGAGCGGCTCGGCGATCCGGCGCGGCTGGCGCAGCTGCGGATCGAGCTGCGGCGGGTGCGCGACGCGCTGGAGGCGGAGACGCGCGACCGCGTCGACGAGGCGTGGCGCTGCGCGGACGACAACACCGCCTGGGCCCGCCGGACCGAGGCCGAGCGCGACCACGCCTGGCAGCGCGTCGCCGAGCTGGACGCGGCGCTCGCGGACGCGCGCACGGTGCTGGAGCAGCGTGACACGCGCGTGCAGGAGCTGGAGCTGCGGGTGGCCGGCGCCGAGACGGAGGCGGCGCGGCTCGGCTCGAGGCTCGCGCGGATCGAGCAGGGCCGCTGGTGGCGGCTGCGAGCGCAGCTGCTGCCGCTGGCACGCCGGCTCGGGCTCGCGCGCGGCTGACGCCCGCGCGCGGCTGAGCTACTCGATCCCGAGGCGGTCGAGCAGGCGCTCGTCGGTGCGCCAGCTCTTGCGGACGCGCACCGTCAGGTCGAGGTGGACGCGGCTGCCCAGCTCGCGTTCCAGCTCCTTGCGCGCGGCGGTGCCGATCGCTCTGATCATCCTGCCGCCGGCACCGATCAGGATGCCCTTCTGCGAGTCGGTCTCGACCCAGGCGACGGCGCGCACGTACATCAGGTCGTCCTCGCGCTGCTCGATCTCGCCGACCTCGACCTCGACCGCGTGCGGCACCTCCTGGCGGGTGCGGCGCAGCACCTGCTCGCGCACCAGCTCGGCCAGCAGGACGTGCTCCTCCTGGTCGGATCTGTCCTCGGGCGGGAAGAAGAAGGGTCCGATCGGCAGCATCTGCGCGAGGTGGTCGACGAGCGTCTGCACGCCCTGGCCGCCGCTCGCCGAGATCGGGAAGATCTCGTCGGCGACGTCGAGCTCGGCGGCGGCCTGCAGGACCACCGCGGTCTGGTGCTTGCTGACGCGGTCGATCTTGTTGACGGCGATCACGACCGGCAGCGGCGCCTGCTTCAGCAGCGCCGCGATGAAGCGGTCGCCGGGGCCGATCCCCTGCTCGGCGTTGAGCAGCATCAGCGCCGCGTCGGCGTCGCGCAGCTCGCTCTCGACGCGCCGCTGCATCCGCTCGGTCAGCACGTCGCGCGGGCGCTGGACGCCCGGCAGGTCGACGAGCACGAGCTGATGGTCGGGCGTCGTGCGGACGCCGCGGATCGCGCGGCGGGTCGTCTGCGGCTTGTCGGAGACGATCGCGACCTTCGCGCCGACGATCGCGTTCGTGAGCGTCGACTTGCCGACGTTCGGCCGGCCGGCCAGCACGACGAAGCCGCTGCGGGTTCTGGAGAAGTCGGGCAGGGCGCTCATCGTCAGGGCCGCACCCATCGCAGCAGCTCGGCCTGCAGCGCGAGCATCTCGCCGTCGTCGACCTCGTGGTCCATCCCGGTCAGGTGCAGCGCGCCGTGGACGACGGCCTCGCTGAGGTCCTCGGTGTGCGGCGGGCAGATCACGACGTCGCCCAGCTCGCGCTGATCCGGCGGGACCTGCTCCCAGCCGTCCTCGCCGTCGATCGGGAACGACAGCACGTCGGTCGGCTTGTCCTTGCCGCGATGGTCGCGGTTGAGCACGCGGATCGTTTCCGGATCGACGAACGCGACGGCGACGTGGCCGTCCTCGATCCCGGCGGAGGAGAACGCCAGGCCGCACAGCTCTTCGACGTCGATCGCGGTCAGCCCGTCGATCTCCGCGTCATCGAGCCCGATGACTTCGACTTCCAACATCGCCGGCAAGACTACGCGGAGCGCCGGTCCGAAGCGGGGCGCAGCTCCGGCGCCGACCGCTGCTGGTGCTCGTCGTAGGCCTCGACGATCCTCTGCACCAGCTTGTGGCGCACCACGTCCTCGCCGCCGAAGCGGACGAAGTCGATCCCTCTGACGTCGTGCAGGATCTCGCCGACGGTGACGAGGCCGGAGCGCTGGTCGTTGGGGAGATCGATCTGCGTCACGTCGCCGGTGACGACGATCTTCGAGTTGAAGCCCAGGCGCGTGAGGAACATCTTCATCTGCTCGGGCGTCGTGTTCTGCGCCTCGTCGAGGATGATGAAGGAGTCGTTGAGCGTGCGGCCGCGCATGAACGCCAGCGGCGCGACCTCGATCACGTTGTGCTCCAGATGCGCGATCACTCTCTCGGGATCGAGCATGTCGTGGAGCGCGTCGAACAGCGGCCGCAGGTACGGGTCGACCTTCGCCATCAGGTCGCCGGGCAGGAAGCCGAGCCGCTCGCCGGCCTCGACGGCCGGGCGCGTGAGGATGATGCGGTTGACCTCGCGCCGGCTCAGCGCCGCCGCCGCCATCGCGACCGCGAGCCACGTCTTGCCGGTGCCGGCCGGGCCGACGCCGAACGTGATCGTGTTTCTGCGGATCGAGTCGACGTAGCGCTTCTGGTTGACGGTCTTCGGCGCGACCTTGATCGAGCGGTGGCGCCAGATGACGTCCTCGAGCACCCTGCTGGGCGACTCGTGCTGGCGCAGCGCGCCGCGGATCGCCTGGATCGTGCCCGGCGCGATCTCGTGACCGCGCCCGACGAGGTCGGCGACCTCGCGCACGACCTGCTCGGCGGCCTCGACGGCGTCCGGCTCGCCCTCCAGCGTCAGGACGTTGCCGCGCAGCCAGACGCGGCAGTCGAGATCGTCCTCGAGCGTGCGCAGGACCTCGTCCTGGGTGCCCGACAGCTCGGCCGCGACGGCGTTGTCAAGCTCCAGCCTGCGCCGCACCGCCGTGCCGTCCTCTGCGGATGTGCTCGTGCCCGGCACTAGCTCTGCAGCGCCTCCCGGACGCGCGCGGAGACACGCTTGCCGTCCGCCCGGCCCGCGATGCGGCCCATCGTCGCCTTCATCACGCCGCCCATGTCCTTCGGCGAGCTGGCGCCGGTCTCGGCGACCGCCTCGGCGACGAGCACGTCGATCTCGGCGTCCGACAGCTCTGCCGGCAGATACGCGGCGATCAGCTCGGCCTCGGCCGACTCTCTCGCCGCAAGCTCTTCGCGACCGCCGCCCTGAAACTGCTCGGCGGCGTCGAGCCGGCGCTTGCGCTCACGGCGCAGCACGGCCAGCTCGTCCCCATCGCCTTCCTTCTCCGACTTCTGCAGCTCGGACAGGACGAGACGGAGCGCGCCGACGCGCTCACGGTCGCCCGCCTTCATCGCGGCGGTGATGTCAGTTCTCAGTTGTTCGGCGACGGTCACGGTTCATCAAGGATAGCCGCGCGCGCGGCGTCACCCCCGTTCGTCGAGCCGACGCGCTCCAGCTCCGGCGGGTTGCCGATCTGACCCAGCTCTGAGGTGTCGCGTGGGAACAGCAGCGAGACGGTCCAGTCGACCAGCAGGCGCGACTTGCGGTGCCAGCCGGGCATGTTCGCGAGGTGGTAGGTGCGGGCGAGGAACCAGGCCGGGAAGCCGCGCAGTCTGATCCCCATCGCGCTCGCCACGGCCTGGTGGCGGCCCATGTCGACGAAGACGCCCTTCGTCTTGTAGCGGAACGGGCGCACGCTGCCGGAGGCGCCCAGCTCGGCGGCGACGTTGCGGGCGACGCGTCTGCCCTGGCGGATCGCGTGCTGCGCCGTCGGCGGCGACAGCTCGCCCTTGCGCGCCGGGTCGCCGACGGCGGCGGCGTCGCCGATCGCCCAGACGTTGCGGTGGCCGTTGACGCGCATCGTCTGGTCGACCTCTATGCGGCCGCTTCTGCCGTGCAGCGGCAGGCCCAGTCTGGAGACGACCGGCGACGGCTTGACGCCGGCCGTCCAGGCGAAGGTGCGGCAGGGGATCAGCTCGCCGCCCTTGAGCGTGACGGTGCGGTCGGTGACGGCCTCGACGGTCGTGTTGGTGCGGATCTCCATCCCGCGCCCGCGCAGCTCGCGTTCGGCGAAGGCGGCCAGCCGCGGCGCGACCTCCGGCATCACGCGCTCGCGCGCCTCGACCAGCACGAAGCGGACGCCCTGCACGCGGCAGCGCGGGTAGAGGTCGATCACGTCGGTGACGAAGTCCTGCAGCTCGGCGATCCCCTCCAGGCCGGCGTAGCCGGCGCCGACGAACATGAAGGTGAGGTACTCGGCGCGCTGCTCGGCGTCGTGGATCGTCTCCGCGATCTCCAGCATCGTGACGGCGCGGTTGCGCAGCGCGATCGCCTCCGACAGCGTCTTGAAGCCGACCGCGTGCTCGGCCAGGCCGGGGATCGGCAGCGTGCGCGAGATCGAGCCGAGCGCGACGATCAGCTGGTCGTAGTGGAGGTCGTGGCTGCGGCCGTCGAGCGAGGCGACCGTGAGCGCGTTGCGGCCCGGGTCGGCGCCGGTCACGTGCCCGAGCCAGAGGTCGGTTCTTCTGAGCTGCTCGCGCAGCGGCACGACGACGTGGCGCGGCTCCAGCGTGCCCGCCGCCGCGCCCGGCAGCAACGGCGTGTAGAGCATGAAGTTGACGTCGTTGACGAGCGTGACGCGTGCGGCGTGATGCGGCAGCCGGCGCTCCAGCCCGCGGGCCGCGTAGTAGCCGCCGAAGCCGCCGCCGGCGATGACGATGTCCCAAGCCATGTCGGAAGGCTATGCCCGGATCGCGATCGCGCCAAGCGATCCGGCGCGTGCCGCCTCGCGCGCGCCGAGCGTGCCGCCTCGCGCGCGCCGAATCTGGTTGGCTACGGCGCGATGGACGACCGGCGGGTGCTCTTCTTCGGCGACTCCTTCGTCGCCGGCGCGGGCGATCCGCGCGGCTGCGGCTGGGTCGGCCGCGTGACCGAGGCCTGCTGGCCGCTGACGCCCTACAACCTCGGCGTGCGCGGCGAGACCTCGGTCCAGGTCGCCGCCCGCTGGCAGGCGGAGGCGTGGCCGCGGCTGCGGTCCGGCGCGCGCAGCGGCGTCGTCTTCGGCGTCGGCGCCAACGACGCCTGCAGCGAGCAGCCGGGCGAGCCGCCGCGGGTCTCGCCGGAGCGCTCGCGCGGCGCCCTCACCGAGCTGCTCGACGCCGCCGCGCTGCTGGAGCTGCCAGCCTTCGTCGTCGGCCCGCCGCCGGTCGGCGACGCGGCCGCCGACGCGCGCGTGCGCGAGCTGAGCGAGCGCTTCGGCGAGCTGTGCGCGGCGCGCGACACGCCGTACGTGCCGGTCGCCGAGGCGCTGCTGCGCGACGGCACGTGGCTGGCCGAGGCGGCCGCCGGCGACGGCGCCCACCCCGCCGAGGGCGGCTACGACGCGCTCGCCGCGCTCGTGCTCGCCGGCGGCATCGGCGACTGGATCCGCGGCTTCTGAACGCGGCGGCGCGCCCGCGCGTGACGCCGGCTCCCGCGCGCCCGCGGCCCGCTCAGTCAGCCGCGAGCAGCAGCGCGCACCATTCCCCGCGCTCGACCCGCGCGCGCTCGCGCAGGCCGTGGGGCGCGAACGCGGCCGCGATCTCGTCGCCCTCGTGGACGAGCAGCCCGGAGGCGATCAGCCGCCGCGGCGGCTCGGGCAGGTCGGCGGCGTACTCCAGCAGCAGCGGCCGCAGCAGGTTCGCCAGCACCGTCGGCGCGGCCGGCATCGTCTCGCTGCGCAGGTCGCCTCTGCGGACGTCGAGCGTGACGTCGTTGACGGCTGCGTTCTCGATCGTCGCGTCGACGCTGAGCTGGTCGTAGTCGACCGCCACGACCGGCTCCCAGCCGAGCTTGGCGGCGGCGATCGCGAGCACGCCCGAGCCGCAGCCGACGTCGACCGCCGGGCCGCGCTCAGGCGAGCTGTCGGCCAGCTCCAGCAGCAGCTCCAGGCACAGGCGGGTGGTCGCGTGCGAGCCGGTCCCGAACGCCTGCGCCGGGTCGATCACCAGCTCGATCGCGGTCCCCTGCGACGGCTCCCACGGCGGCCGCACGGCGAGCCGGTCGCCGAGCACGAGCGGCTTGTGGAAGTCCTTCCAGCGCTCGCTCCAGTCGTCGGGCAGCTCGCTGGTGGTGACCTCGACGAGCGCGCCGCCGACGGCCGCTCTCAGGTCCGGCAGGTCGGGCAGCTCGCCCGGCGAGCCGTAGACGGCGTACTCGACCCAGTCGCCGGCGTCGACCTCCTCGACGCCGCTCGGGGCCAGCTCCAGCAGCTGCGCGAGCGCGATCTCCGCGTCCTCGCGCGCGACTCTCAGGGCGAGCCGGATCATGCGCCGAAGGCCCGCTTGAGCTTCGAGAAGACGCCTTCGTCGGAGCGCAGGTTCTCCTCGCCGAGCGAGTCGGCGAGCTGCTGCATCAGCTCCTTCTGCGCATGCGAGAGCCTGCGCGGGATGACGACGTTGACGACGACGCGCAGGTCGCCTCTGCGGCCGCGTCGCAGCGCGGGCATGCCCTTGCCGCGCAGCGTCAGCTGCTCGTGCGGCTGCGTGCCGGCGGGGATCTCCAACGCGACCGGGCCGTCGAGCGTCGGCACGTCGAGCGTCGTGCCGAGCGCGGCCAGCGGCGCCGCCACGTCGAGCACGGTCACGAGGTCGTCGCCGTCGCGCACGAAGCGCTCGTCCTGCTTGACGCGGATCAGCACGTAGAGGTCGCCGGAGGGGCCGCCGTGCTCGCCGGCGTGACCGCGGCCGGAGAGGCGGATCCGCTGGCCGTCGGCGATGCCGGCGGGGACGTCGACGCTGACCGTCAGCTTCTGCACGACACGGCCGCGCCCCTGACAGGTCTTGCAGGGCGACTTCGGCACGCGGCCGTCGCCGCCGCAGACGTCGCACGCGGTCGCGCGCACGACCTGGCCGAACGGGGTGCGCGTGACGGCGCGCAGCTGACCGGAGCCGCCGCAGCGCTCGCAGGTCTCGATCGGCGTGCCCGGCTCGGCGCCGTTGCCGTGGCAGGTCTCACAACGGGCGACCGCCTCGTAGGAGACCTCGACCGGTGTGCCGGTCGCCGCCGCGGCGAGGTCGATCGTCGCGGTGACGGCGACGTCGCCGCCCTGCGCCGGGCCGCCGCGGCCACCGGCGCCGCCGAAGACGTCACCGCCGAAGAAGGCGTCGAAGATGTCGGAGAAGGAGCCGAAGCCGCTCGGCTGGAAGCCGCCGTTTCTGAGGCCGTCGGCGCCATAGCGGTCATAGGTCGCGCGGCGCTCGGGGTCCGACAGCACCTCGTACGCCTCGGCCGCTTCCTTGAACTTCGACTCGGCCTCGGGGTCGTGACTGTTGACGTCCGGGTGCAGCTCGCGCGCGAGGCGGCGGAACGCCTTCTTGATCTGGTCGGCGTCGGCGTCACGCTCGACGCCGAGCCGCTCGTAGTAATCGCTCGCGGTGGGCACCCCTCAATGGTATGTGACCGCGCGCGGATCAGCCTTCGTAGACGTCCTCGACGAAGCGCGACAGCTGGTGCGCGGCGGCGCGCACGGAGCGGATCGCGTGGTCGTAGTCCATTCGCAGCGGACCGAGCACCGAGACGGTGCCCAGCGACCGCCGCGGCAGGCCGTAGCTGGCCGCCACGAGCGCCAGCGAGCGCAGCGCCGGCGCCTCGTTCTCGCTGCCGATGCGGACGTAGACGTCGCGCTCGCCGAGCGCGTGGCCGAGCACGCCCAGCAGCGTCACGCGCCGCTCGAGCAGTTCCATCACCGCGTTCAGCTGGGCGACGTCGGTGAGGCCGAAGTCGCTCACGACGCGGGCCGAGCCGTCGACGTAGAGCGTCTGCTCGGTGGTGTCGGCCAGCTCGGTGAAGACGGGCGATATCGCGTCGATGAAGCCGCGCTCGCGGATCCCCAGCGACGGGTCGGCGAGCCGCTGGCGCAGCTTGTGCGCGCCGAGGCCCATCCCGATCAGCTGCTCGTTGAGGAAGCTGGCGCCCCAGTCGGCGAGCCCGGGATCGACCTGCTGCTCGAAGGCGAAGACGCGCTTGGTGACGCCGCCGGTCGAGGTGATCACGACGACCGCGAGCACCTGCGGCTGCAGCAGCAGCACCTCGACGTGGCGGATCGTCGCCGTCTCGATCGGCGGCGCGGAGACGATCGCGAGCAGGTTGGTCACCTGCGACAGCGTCTCGGTCGTGACGCGCATCGCCTCGTCGACCTCGCGCCGCACCAGCGACAGCGCCAGCGGCGGGGTCGCGACGACCGCCGTCGGCGCCGGCTGGCTCAGCAGCCGGTCGACGTAGTAGCGGTAGCCGCTGTCGGTCGGGACGCGGCCGGCGGAGGTGTGCGGATGCGCCAGCAGCCCGTGCTCCTCCAGCATCGCCAGCTCGTTGCGGACCGTCGAGGGCCCCCATTCGACCCCGGCCGCGAGCGCCTTGGAGCCGACCGGCTGGCCGCCTGCGAGGTAGCCCTCGACGACCAGTCTGAGGATCAGCTCCTGACGCGGGGTGAGCATCCCTCTCATTCTAGGAGGGGCCTGCCACGGAAGGGCTCCGGTGCTTTTCCTCACCCTTTCGATCGAAAAGCGCCCATCGGCCAGCTTCGCTTTATTGCTCAAGGTTGTTCATCGACAACCCGAGAACATGTCCATCGGGCAGGGGAACGGCCCGAGAGAGACAGGGACGACGGGGAAGGGACCACTGGGATGACGCTTGGGAGAGCGTGGAAGGGACCAGCGAGCGCCGCGTGCGCGCTCGCGCTGCTGGGCGCCGTGCCGTCGGGAGCGGCCGCGGCGACCACGAGCAGTGAGCCGCATCCGGCCGCGGCGCGCACCTTCGAGGGTGGCGCCGCCGGCTGGACGGCGACGGTGAGACAGGACGGCAACGGACTGACCTGCTCGGGGCTGCTCCACATCCCAGGGGTGACCTGCCCCGTCGTCTCGAACTCATGGCAGGCCGGCGGCGGCGACGGATTCCTCAGAACGAACGTCGCGACGACCGTCGGCCTGCTGTCGACCACGACCGTCGACTGGACCAGCCCCAGCTTCACGGTCGCCGCCGCACCCGACCTCGCCAGCCTCGGCTATGAGCTGCGCGGCTCCAGCGGCACGCTGCTCGACCTCGGCACCGCGACCGTCGGCGCCGACCTCGTCGACCTCGGCACGAGAACGACCGCGCCGCTGGCCAGAGCGGCCCCGCCGCCGCTCTCCAGCGTCTTCGTCGGCGCCGGCGGGAGCGTCTCCCCCGCGCTGCTGCAGGCCGGGCACAGCTACGCGATCCGCATCCGCCTGACGCTGCCGACACCGGTCGGGCTGGCCGTCTCGGGAGCGGTCGAGCTGGACGACGTCGCGCTCCAGCTGACCGACCTGGCGCCGCCGACCGACCTCAGCGCGACCGTCGCCGCCGACACCGTCGGCGTGCGCGTCCACGGCGCGGTCGACTCGCACGGCCAGCCGACGACGGTCACCGTCGACTACGGCCCGACGACCGCCTACGGCGCGACCACCAGCGCCGTCGTCAACGGCAGCGGCCCGCAGCCGTGGTCGCTGGCGCTTGCGGGGCTGAGACCGTCGACCGAGTACCACTACCGCGTCAGCGCCAGAAGCGCCGACGGCGCGCTGCAGAGCGGCGACGGCAGCTTCACCTCGCCGGCCGCGCCGGCGCAGGACGGCGCGCCGATGCTGATCGGCAGCTTCACCAGCCAGCAGCGGATCGCCGTCTTCGACCTCGACGCGTCGGTCACGAGCGCCGTCGTCGAGGTGCTCGACAGAGACGACGGGACCGTCCTCTCCAGCTTCCCCGACAGCGACCTCGACGGCTCGGTGACGATCTCGATGCCGACCAGACCGGGCGTCTACCGCGTCCGCGTCAGACGCACCCGCAGCGGCGGCGCGACCGCCAGCCCGACCGTCGAGGCGGTCTGGGACGTCGACGTCGTGCCGCCGAGCGTCGCCGGCACGCTCGTGATCGTCTCGCCCTACTCGTCGTCCGAGCGGGCGCGCACGGTGACCGTGCTGGGCCGGCCGCTGGACGCCGTCAGCGCGCAGGTGCGGACGCTCGACGCGGACGGCAGAGCGGTCGGCGCGACCGGCGCGCTCGGGAGCGACGGGTCGGCCGCGGTGACGCTGCCCGAGACGGTCGGCAGCTACCGCGTCGAGATCGCCTTCGCCGACGCCGCCGGCAACAGCGCCAGCGTGCGCAGCCTGCCGCTGCAGCTGACCGCGCCGGTGACGCAGCCGCCCGACGACGGTGGCGGCGGCGGTGGCGGCGGCACGAGAACGCCCGACGACAGCGCCAGAGGCGGCGGCGCGGGCGGCGGCGGCGGGACCGACGGGATGGAGAGAGCGAACGCGGTGATGCCGTATCCGCTCGCCGTCGCGACCGTCCGCTGCGCGATCACGCCCGGCAGCTCGGTCCGGCCCGCGGCGCACGCGGGGATCTGCCCCGGCCGCCGTGTGATCGGGCGGATCGCGCCGCTGCGGCGCACCGTCGGCGGCGTGCGGGTGACGCTGCGGGCGCAGGTGCCGGCGACGATCGGCGGCGCCAACACGCTCGCGTTCGCCGTCGGGCAACGCGGCGGACGGCTGCGCGCCGTCCGCTGGACGCTGAACGGCCGGCCGCTGAGAGGACCGACGCTGCGCGCCGCGCAGCTGCGGTCCGATGGCGGGCGGCAGACGCTGACGGCGCGGTTGGTCCCTCGCGCCGGCAGAGCGGTGACGGTGCGTGTGATCTTCCGCACCAACGCCGCGTAGTGCAGCAGGGGGTTCGCACGGCGCGCGGCCAACCACCGTGCGAACCGCGCTGCGCATCACGCCGCGCCCGGGTTCCCCCACCCGGGCGCGGCGCCAGCTTCTGCGCCAGGCCGCGGCGCGCGCCCGGCCGGCGCGCGCTGGCCGCCCTACGGGACGACGATCTCCGCGACGGCGTTGCGGATGATCCGCGTGTCGCCCTGTCTCGCCTCGGCTGAGACGGTCGCGACGCCGTCGGCGACGGCCTTCACCTTCGAGGTCACGACGACCTCCTGCTCCAGCACGCCCATGCCGCGGAACTGGACCGACAGCGCTCTCAGCGCCTGCGGCCCGCCGGCCGCCTCGGTCTGCGCGCGGGCGACCTGCGCCATCGACCAGAGGCCGTGCAGGATCCGCCCCGGCAGCCCGACCGACTGCGCGAACTGCTCGTCGATGTGGATCGGGTTGAAGTCGCCGGAGGCGCCGGCGTAGCGGACCGTCAGGAAGCGGTCCGGCGTGGTCTTCAGGGCGGGCAGCTCAGCGCCCGGCTCGAACTCGGCGGCCATGCTCACGCTCCTCGCACGAGCATCTTCCAGATGCCCGTCACGACCGGTTCGCCGGCCTCGTCGACGGTCGCGACCTCGAAGTCGTAGAAGCCGAGGCCGCCCTTCTCGCTGATCGCCTGGACGCTGGTGGTCGTCGTCAGCTCCTCGCCGGCGATCACCAGCCGCTCCCAGCGGAACTCCTGCCCGCTGTGGACGAGCATCGCGAAGTCGATCCCGACTTCCGGGTCGAACAGCGCCGGCCCGACCGACGGCTGCTGGTAGACGACCGCGAACATCGGCGGCGCGACGACGTCGGCGTGGCCGGCCGCGCGCGCGGCGGCGACGTCGAGGTGGAGCGGATTCGTCTCCCCCGTCGCGGCCGCGAACTCCTTGATCTTCTCGCGGCCGACGGCGTAGACGACGGGGTCGTAGCGCTTCCCGATCGCGTCGGTGTTGACAGGCACCTGACTCCTTTCGTTTCAGAGGATCGACGGCACCGCGCCGCCGTCGGCCGACCAGGCGGCGCCGACGACGTTGGCGGCCCGCTCGGAGCAGAGGAAGACGACCACGTCGGCGATCTCGGGCGGATCGGCGAGCTGGCCGCGCGGCGTTCTCGCGGCGGCGGCCTCCAACGCCTGCGCGCGCGTGATCCCGCGCGCGGCGGCGGCCTGGTCGGCGAGGCCGCCGGGCGCAATCCACAGCTCGCTCGCGGTCGGGCCGGGCGTGACCGCGTTGACGAGCACGCCGCGCGCCGCCCACGCCTCCGCGTAGGCGCGGCTGAGCGCGAGCTGTGCGCTCTTGGTGACCGAATAGGCGACGTTGGTGGCGGAGGAGCGCTTGCCGGACGACGACGCGACGTTGACGATCCGGCCCCAGCCGGCCTCCGCCATCAGCGGTGCCGCGGCCGCCATCAGCCGCTCGGGCCCGCGCACGTTGAGCTGCCACTGCAGCTCCCAGTCGGCCTCGCTGAGCTGGCCGAGCGGGATGTTCGCCGAGCTGCCGGCGTTGTTGACGAGCACGTCGAGCCCGCCGAGCCGCTCCTGCGCGGTCGCGACGATCCGCTCTGCGGCGGCCGGATCGGTGACGTCGGCGGCGAGCACCTCAGCGCCCTCCGGAGCGGCGTCGCGCAGAGCTGCCTCGCCGCGCGCGACGAGCAGCAGCCGGGCTCCCTCGGCCGTGAGCGCCGCGGCGACCGCGCGGCCGATCCCGCTCGACGCGCCGGTGACGACGCAGCGCCTGCCGTTGAGCCCGAGGTCCATCGCGCCATTGTCGCGCGCGGCGCGCCGCGATGCCGACCGGTCGCTCCCGGCCGGCATCGCGCGCGGGCGCTCAGCGGCGCAGCAGGACGCGGAAGCGGTACGTCCGCGTGTTACCGGCGAGATCGGTCGCCGCGACGGTCAGCGTCGTCCGCACCGCTCGCTGCCGCTGCAGCAGGCGACGGCCCGCCGGCGTCAGCGTCAGCCGGACGGTCGCGCGTCTGCCGGCGGCCGCCTTGAAGCGACCGCGCGCGAGCGGCTGCGGGACGCGGGCGCGCACGCCGGAGACGGCGCGGCGCAGCACGAGGCTGCCGGAGCAGGCGCCGCGCCCCTCGCCCTCGCGCGGCGAGCAGACGAGGCCGGCCGCCGTCCGCCCGTCGCGGACGCGCAGGGTCGTCGCGGCGATCCGCAGGCCGGGCGGATAGACGTCGACCTGGAAGGCGTGCGCGGCGACCGGGCCGCGGCGGCCGTCGGCCGCGACCGCCCGCACCTCGATCCGGTGGTCGCCCGCGCGCAGCCCGCTGCCCGACCACGGGCTCGCGCACGGCGCCCACGGACCGCCGTCGAGACGGCACTCATAGCCGACCGCGCCAGCGACCGCGCTGAAGGCGATCCGCGCGTCGCGGGTGGGAAGACGCGCGCCGGCCGGGTCGGTCACGACGACGGCGCCGATCGCGGGCGCGTCGGGCTGCGGCTGCGGGTCGGGTCTCGGCACCGGATCCGGGTCCGGTCTCGGCTCCGGGTCGGGGTCTGGGTCTGGATCGGGATCCGGGTCTGGATCGACTCTTGCCGCCACCTCGACGGCGCCGACGTCGGTTCTCGCGCCGACCGTCCGCGGATGGCCGGCGCCGCGCTGGTCGAACGCGAGCGCGAACGGGTTGGCGCCCGCGTCGAGCGCCGGGCTGCCCGCGCCGGGGACGACCGTCGGCGTCGGCCCGCCGTGGTCGCCGAGCGGACCGAGCAGCGGATCGCCGGCGAGCGTGTCGCCCGCCGGGCGCACGCAGCCGGCCGCGTCCTGCAGCAGGTTCGCCGCGCCCGCGACGATCTCGCCGCGGCAGTCGCCGGTCGTCTGGCCGCCGTCGGCGCTGCCCGCGGCGATCGTGCTGTCGACCGTCACGACGACGCCGACGAGCGCGCCGGCCCCGCCGGCCCCCGGCTGGCCGGGGCTGGCCGGGCCGCTGTTGCTGCCGTAGCCGCCGTCACCGCCGCCGTAGCCGCCGCCCCCGCCGCCGCCGTAGAAGTAGCCGCCGTCGCCCGCGCCGCCGCCGCCGGCTCCGGCCGCGACTCTGTCCTGCTCGTTGCTGCCGCCGGCGCCGCCGCCACCGCCGTCGCCGGGACCGCCGGCCGCGCCGTCGAGCCCGGCCGTCGCGCCGCCGCCGCCCCCGGAGCCGC
Organism: Conexibacter sp. CPCC 205762; assembly: GCF_030646155.1. Classification (GTDB taxonomy): domain Bacteria; phylum Actinomycetota; class Thermoleophilia; order Solirubrobacterales; family Solirubrobacteraceae; genus Conexibacter. The sequence continues at coordinate 75,670 of NZ_JAUTDN010000001.1, read as the reverse complement.
TGCCGGCGGTCGCCTGCACGTCCGGTCTGCCAAGACCTTCGGTGCTGCCGGCGCCGCCGTCGCCGAGCGGTCCGGTGCCCCCGGCCGTGGAGCAGCACGGCGGGCTTGCGCCCCCGCCGCCCCCGCCGCCCGGCCCGGCGCCGCCGCCGGCGCCCATGTTGTTGAACGGGTTGCTGCCGCCGACGCTCCCGCCCCTGCCGGCGACGTTCGCCGCAAAGGTGCTGTTCGCGATCGTGACGGTCCCGCCCGAGACGGCGACCAAGGCGGCGCCGCCCGCGCCGCCGCCGCCCGCGCGTGCCGCGGAGCCGGCGCCGCCCACGCCGCCGTCGCCGCCGCGGTTTGCGACGAACGTGCTGTTGACGATCACGAGCGCCGCGCCGGAGGCGTTGGTGATCGCGCCCGCGCCCGCGCCGCCTCCGCCGCCGGAGCGCCCGCCGGTGCCGCCCGCGCCGCCGGCTCCACCGCTGTTGCCGGTCAGCGTCGAGGACTCGATCGTCATCGTGCCGGCGTTGACGACCGCACCGCCGCCACCCCCGCCGCCGCCGGAGGCGGTCGTGTTGCCAAAGCCGCCCGCGCCGCCGTCGCCGCCGCTGTTGTCGGCGACGACGCTCTCGACCAGCCGCAGCGTCGCGCCGGCGCGGGTGACGATCGCCCCGTCGGCGCCGTCGCCTCCGCGGCCCTGCACGGCGCCGGACGCGCCGGCGGCGCCGACGCCGTCCCGCAGCGTCAGGCGCGCGACCGTCAGCTCGCCGGCCCGCACCTCCAGCAGCGCGACGCTGTCGCCGCCGCTGACGGCCAGTCCTGGCGCCGCGGCGCCGTCGATCGTCAGCCTGACGCCCGGAGCATCGACCGAGAGCGGCGTCGCGAGCGCGACTTCAGCGCCGGCCAGCGCCGGGGCGAAGACGATCTCGTGGTCGCCGGGCAGCGCCTGCGCCTGCGCGATCGCGGCGCGCAGCGAGCCGGCGCCCGCGTCCGCCGGGGTCGTGACCGCAAAGGTGGTCGCGGCAGCCGGGGCGGCGGTGCAGGCGAGCGCCGCGGCGGCGGTCGCGACGACCCCCGGCAGGCGGGCGAGCGTGTTCTTCGACATCCATGTCTCCTGATCGAGCGACCGCGCGATTGTCGCGCCTTCCGCCGTTTGGCGCGTTGCCGTTGGCCGCTGCGGTCAGCGGGCGGACGTGTAGGGCGAGCCGCCGAGCAGCTCCGCGATCGTCGCGGTTCTGAGCCGCTTTCTTCTGAGGATCTGGAGGATCTCCGGCAGCGCCTCCGCCGTCGGCGGGTAGTTGGCGTGCAGCAGGATGATCGCGCCCGGTCTCGCCCAGTATCTGATCGCGTTGAGGATGTAGGCCTTCGTGCGCAGGTTGGAGTCGGCGACGGTGCCGTTCCACATCACGACTCTCGTGTAGCCGCGCTCGCCGGCGGCGGCGAGCGTGCCGGCGTCGTAGGCGCCGTACGGCGGCCGCAGGTACGGCCGGCCGGTCATGCCGAAGGTCTGCTCGATCCACTGCTCGTTGCGGTCGAGGTCGCTGCCGAAGGCGGCGGCGCCGACGGCCGGCGCGTTGACGTGGCTGAAGGTGTGGCTGCCGACCGTCAGCTGGCCGGCCTCGACCAGTCTGCGGATCGCCTTGACGTGCGGTCTCCACTCGGCGTCGTAGGTGCCGTTGGGGAAGAAGGTCGCGTGCGCGCCGCTCTTCTCCAGGCCGCGCACGAGCTTGGCGATGCAGTCGCCGCAGAAGCCGTCGTCGAAGGTGAGCGCGATCTGGCGCTGGGCGGTCGGGCCGCTCTGCGAGACGACCGCGGTGCCCGCTCTGGCCGGCGGGATCGGGCCGAGTCTGATCCGCTGCGCGGCGTCCGCTCTCGCTCTGGCTCGCTGGGCTCTGCGCTGCGCGTCGGCGGTCGACACCGCGCGCGCGGCGTCGGCGCCCGCCGCCGTCGTGTCGGCACCGGCGACCGTCGGATCGCCGCCGCCGCGGGAGGCGACCAGCACCACGCCGGCGACCAGCACGGCGACCGCGAGCAGCATGCCGCCGACGGCCTGCCGTCGCCGCCGCACCGCCCGGCGGGCCTGCTCCCGCCGCGCGCGCCGTTGCTCGTCGCTGAGGCGCGTCATCGCGCCGGCATCCTGTCAGAGCGGCGCCGCGAGCGGCGGCACCGCCCGCGGATCATCTCGTGTCGCCGAGCTCCAGCACCGCCAGGAACGCCTCCTGCGGCACCTCGACACGGCCGACCTGCTTCATCCGCGCCTTGCCCTTCTTCTGCTTCTCCAGCAGCTTGCGCTTGCGCGAGATGTCGCCGCCGTAGCACTTCGCGACGACGTCCTTGCGATACGCCTTGACGGTCTCGCGCGCGACGACGCGAGCGCCTATCGCGGCCTGGATCGGCACGTCGAACTGCTGCCGCGGGATCTTCTCCTTCAGCTTCTCCGCCAGCACGCGGCCGACGTCGTGCGCCTTCGTGCGGTGGACGACCATCGACAGCGCGTCGACCGGATCGCCCGACAGCAGGATGTCGAGCTTGACGAGGTCGCTCGGTCTGAGACCGGTCAGCTCGTAGTCGAGCGAGGCGTAGCCGCGCGTGCGCGACTTCAGCTGGTCGAAGAAGTCGAGCACGATCTCGGCCAGCGGCAGGTCGTACTCCAGCTGCACGCGATCCGACGACAGGTACGTCATGCCGGCGTGCGTGCCGCGCTTGTCCTGGCACAGCTCCATGATCGTGCCGACGAACTCCTTCGGCGTGAGGATGCTGGCGCGGATGTACGGCTCGCGGATCTCTCTGATCTTCGTCGGGTCGGGCATGTCCGACGGGTTGTGGACCGGCACGATCTCGCCGGCCTGCAGCTCGACCTCGAACTCGACCGACGGCATCGTCGTCATCAGCTCGAGGTCGTACTCGCGCTCCAGCCGCTCGCGCACGATGTCCATGTGCAGCAGGCCGAGGAAGCCGCAGCGGAAGCCGAAGCCGAGCGCCTCCGAGGTCTCCGGCTCCCACACCAGCGCCGCGTCGTTCAGCGTCAGCTTCTCGAGCGCGTCGCGCAGGTCCGGGTAGTCGTCGGAGTCGATCGGGAAGAGGCCGCAGAAGACCATCGGCTTGACGTCCTGATAGCCGGGCAGCGCCTCGACCGCCGTGTTGCGTCTCGTCGTCAGCGTGTCGCCGACGCGCAGCAGCGTGACGTCCTTGATGCCGGTGATCAGGTAGCCGACCTCGCCCGGACCGAGGTCCGTCGTGGCCGTCATGCGCGGGTTGAAGTAGCCGATCTCGTCGATCTCCGCCTCGGTCCCGGCCGCCATCGCGCGGATCCCGTCGCCCTTTCTGAAGGTGCCGTCGACGACGCGGATGTAGGCGACGACGCCGCGGTACTGGTCGAACTCGGAGTCGAAGATCAGCGCGCGCGGCGCCGCGTCCGGGTCGCCGGAGGGCGCCGGCACCTTCTGCACGACCATGTCGAGCACGTCTCTGACGCCCATGCCGGTCTTGGCGGAGATCCGCAGCACGTCGTCGGGGTCCTCGCCGAGGAGGTCGGAGACCTCGCCCGCGACGCGCTCGGGCTCGGCGCCCGGCAGGTCGATCTTGTTGAGCACGGGGACCAGCTCCAGCCCGCCGTCGATCGCCAGGTAGGTGTTGGCGAGCGTCTGCGCCTCGACGCCCTGCGAGGCGTCGACGACCAGCAGCGCGCCCTCGCAGGCGGCGAGCGAGCGCGAGACCTCGTAGGAGAAGTCGACGTGGCCGGGCGTGTCGATCAGGTGCAGCTGGTAGGTCTCGCCGTCGGAGGCCTCGAACAGCACGCGCACGGCCTGCGCCTTGATCGTGATGCCGCGCTCGCGCTCGAGGTCCATCGAGTCGAGCAGCTGCGCTCTCATGTCGCGCTGCTCGACGGTCTTGGTGACCTCGAGGATGCGGTCGGCCAGGGTCGACTTCCCGTGGTCGATGTGGGCGATGATCGAGAAGTTGCGGATCTTGGACTGGTCGGCCATGGGCCGGTACAGGTTAGGCGCCTTGGCGACTGTAAGGCCCTCCCCCCTCTCGGGTAAGGCATTTCGCCCGTGAAATGGCTGCATCCGCCCGATGTGTCCGCTCTGTCTCAGCCGTACCGTCCTAACGGTCAGAAACGACCCAGGAGCTGACCATGAACCCCGCCCTCACCACCATCCAGAACGACGTCCGGGCGGCCGACCTGCGCGACCGCGCCGAGCGCCAGCGCAGCACGCGGCTGTCGCGCCGGAGCAGCAGCGCCACCGCCGCGGAGGTGCGCGACGCACAGCGCGCCGCGCACGCGCCGGCCTTCGGCGCGCTGTTCCTCGGCCACGGCTTCTTCGGCCGCGAGCACGGCTCCGCCGCCTAGCCCGTTTCACCAGCTTGGGTGCCATGGAGCGCATCGGCCAGCACCGATGAACTCCACGCGCAGCGGCTTGTCCGATGCGCGGAAGCCCGAGAACGCAACGAAAGCCCGCCCGTCCTCTTCCTCCTCGTCGGAGCTGAGCGGGCGGGCGCGTTGCGTTGAGGAGCCGTGTAAGGCATTCCCTTACCGCCCGCGCGGCGGGCGTCTGCCCGGCGGCCGCCGTCTCGGCGCGCGGCGCGGGGCGGCTCCGCGCGCGGCGGCGGTGCGCGGCTCGCGCGGGCGCGGCGGCGGCACGCGCCGCTTCGGCTTTCTGCGCCGGCCGGCGAGACGGCTGTTGACCATCGTGTAGATCTGCTGCCCTTCCGGCACGCGCCAGTGCAGGATCGCGGCGACGTAGAAGGCGCTGCCGGTCGCGATCGCGGTGCCGACGCTGATGATCTGCGCCGGCAGCGAGCGGCCGAGCGCGCCGTCGAGCCCCCACCAGACGAACCAGGCGCTCGCGCCGAGGATCGCGGAGGCGAACAGGACGCGGCTGAAGGAGAAGAGCGTCTCTCTCCCCTCCAGCGAGCCGTGCAGCAGTCTGCGCACGCCCAGCCACTGGCCGGCCGCCATCGCGAGGTTGGAGACGACGGTGCCGAGCACGAGGCCGGCGACGCCGTAGGGCTTGTAGAGCGCGAGGCTGACGGCGGCGTTGACGACCAGCGAGCCGAGCGAGAGGGCGGTCGGGATCCACGGTCTCTGAAGCGAGAAGAAGGTCCGCGACAGCAGCAGGTTGAGGCCCGAGAACGGGAGGCTGAAGGAGAACCAGAAGAGCGCCGTCGAGACCAGCTCGGTCGACTCGGCGTCGAACGCGCCGCGCTGGTAGACGAGCCGCGTGATCGGCACCGACAGCACCATCGTGGCCGCGGCCGCCGGCGTCAGCAGCATCCAGATCAGGCGCATGCCGTCGGCCATCGTGTGACGCAGGCCGGGCAGGTCGCGGCGGGCGGCGTAGCGGGACAGCACCGGGAACAGCACGGTCGCGACCGCGACGCTGAACATGCCCTGCGGCAGCATGTAGATGCGGAAGGCGGCGTCGATCGCGCGCGGCGCCTGCTCGCTCACGAGCGTTCCGAGCGAGGAGTTGATCAGCAGGTCGAAGTTGATGATCCCGAGGCTGATCGTGACCGGCAGCATCAGCCGGAAGACCTGGGCGATGCGGGCGTCGCGCCAGTTGAAGGCGAACTGGAATCTGAAGCCGACACGCGGCAGCACCGCGATCGACATCGCCAACTGGACGATCGTTCCGAGGAGCACGCCGAGCGCGTAGGCGTACATCGCGTTGTCGCCTCTGAACATCGGCTTGCTGATGACCAGCACGGCGATGATCACGACGTTCCAGACCAACGGCGCGATCGCTGGGATCGAGAAGTGGTCGTAGGTGTTGAGGATGCCGACGACGAGGCCGTTGATCCCGAGCAATACGACGATCGGGAACAGCACCTGCGCGAGGCCGACCGTCAGGTGGTCGAGGTGCGCGTCGAACTTGTCGCTGGTGAACAGCGGCATGATCACGCCGGCGCCGAGGATGAAGAAGGCGGTGATCGCCCCGAGCGCGGCGATGATGATCAGGCACAGCGTCGAGGCGAGCCGGAACGCCTCCTTCTGCTGTCTTCTCTCCAGCAGCTCGGTGAAGACCGGCACAAAGGCGGCGCTGAGCGCGGCGTCGGCGAAGAGGCTGCGGACCAGGTTGGGGACCTGGAAGGCGATCGTGAAGGCCGAGAAGGCGCCGCTGGTGCCGAAGTAGCTGGAGGCGACGATCTCGCGGATCAGGCCGGCTATTCGCGACAGGCCGGTCGCCGCCGAGAAGATCAGCGTGTTGCGCGCACGGCGCCCGCGGCCCCCGCCGTCGGCACCCGCCTCGGCGGTGGTCCTGTCGTCAGCTGTCTCGGCAGTCACGAGCGCGCTATAGTACGACGCCGCCGCGGCCATGACCGTGGCCCTTTTCTTATGGCCAACATTCATTCTCAGAAGAAGCGCATCCTCCGCGCTGAGCGCGAGCGGTCCGAGAACCGCCGCTACACGTCGAAGATCAAGACCTACTTCCGTCGTCTCGAGGCCATCACCTCGGGCGAGGAAAGAGCGGATGCCGCCCCTGTGCACCGCGAGCTGGTCCAGACGATCGACAAGGCCGTCAAGCGCGGCGCGCTCCACCGCAACAACGGCGCGCGCAAGAAGTCGCGTGCCGCCCGCATTCTTGCGGGTAGCGGCACCGACGCGTAGGACCCGCTTCTTCCACTCACATAGCTGAGCAGTACGCCGATCGGCCCGCGCAAGCGGGTCTTTCGTCGTTCTTGGGCGCCTGTGCGGCGCTGGGCGGCGCCGCCGGGCGAGCGGACGTGCAATCTCCGGGTCCCACAGACCCACAGATTGCGCCCACCCCCACGGGAAGCTGGCGCTCAGGCGGCGATGCGAGCGATCGCTCTGACGGCGAGCGTGTCCTCGCCGAGCTTCGAGCCGGCGCCGCCGCGCGAGGCCAGCTCGAGGTCGGCGACGATCTCGATCGCGGCGCGCAAGCCGGCGACGTCGTTGCGCTGCACGTCGGCGACGAACCGCTCCGCGGCCTTCGGCGGCATCCGCAGCCCGCGCTTGACGGACGCGGCCGGCTCCCCCGCCTCCAGCCGCTCGGCGACTTCGAGCGCGTCGCGCAGGCGGCGCGCGATCGTGAACAGCAGGCCGGCGAGCCGCTCGCCCTGCTGGCGCAGCTCCAGGTAGGCGCGCGTGGCGGAGGCGCCGTCACGCGCGACGAGCGCGTCGGCGAGCGTCCACGACTTGCGCTCGGACGAGTTGGCGGTGATCTCCTCGATCTGCTCGAGGCCGACGCGCGCGCCGTCGCCGAGTTCGAGCGCCAGCTTCTCCAGCTCGCGCAGCAGCCGCTGCTGCCGCTCGCCGACGTGGTTGACGAGCGCTCTCGCGGCCGACGGGTGCAGCTCCAGCCCGAGCGCTCTCGCCTGCCCGACCGCCCATCTCGGCAGCTCCCACGGCTTGACGGTCATCTCGGTGCTGATGTCGCCGCCGGCCGTTCTGACCGCGGCGATCAGTCTGTCGGGGACCTTCATGCGGCCTTCCTCGCGACCGAAGAAGACGACTGTCGTGTCGGGCGGGAGCGACTTCACGACCGGCTCGATCACTCTCATGTCGGCCGCCTTCCAGCGCTCGACGCCGTCGACGATCAGGAAGCGGCGGCCGATCGCGAACGTCATCGCCGACAGCGCGGCCGCGACCGACTCGACCGTCGCCGCGTCGCCCTCGAACACCTCGATCCCCTGCGACCCGCTCTCCCGCTCAGCCAGCGCGCGCAGTCTCGCGCGCCGCTCGCCGAGGCGGCCGTGGTCGTCGCCGTAGATCAGATACGCGGGCTTGAACGAGGGCGCCATCGGCTCGCGAGTCTACGACGAGCGCCGGGCGTGGCGCCGCCAGCCCGCGCGCGAGCCGCGACTCCCCGCCGCTGCCCCGCCGTGCGAGCGGCCGCGGGTCAGCCGCCTCCCGGGTCCGAGGCGCCGGGCGGGTGCTGGCCGCACCGAGCCGATGCGGCCGGCGCGGTAGCGTGGCGGCATGGAGACCGACCTCCGCCTGCGCCCGCCGCGCCACCGCGTCGACCCGCGCGCGGTGCGGTGGTGGACGGCGCAGGCGCTGACGACGGTCGTGCCGGCGCTTGCCGCGCTGGCCGTCGCGGCCGTGCTGTGGGAGAGCCTGCGCGACTGGCTGCTGGTGGCGCTCGCGGTCGGCGCGCTGGTCGGCGCGGCGTATGTGGTCGTGATGCCGCGCTGGCGGTATCGGGTGCACCGCTGGGAGACGACGCCCGAGGCGGTCTACGCCGCGTCCGGCTGGCTGCTGCAGGAGTGGCGCGTCGCGCCGCTCTCGCGCGTGCAGACGGTCGACACCCAGCGCGGCCCGCTGCAGCAGCTGTTCGGCCTCGCCTCGGTGACGGTCACGACGGCGTCCGCGAGCGGCGCGATCGTGATCGAAGGCCTCGACCACACCGAGGCGGTCGAGCTGGTCGGCCGCCTGACGGAGACGACCCAGGCGATCCCCGGCGACGCCACATGAGCGCCGACGCGCCCGACTCGCAGCCGCCCGCCTCCGACGCTGTCGCCACGCCCCCGCTGGACGACGCCGCCCCGCCCTCCGCGCCGGACGAGACCGTCCCGCCCCCAAGCGCCTCCAACTCGCCCTCGGCGTCAGGCGCCGCCGCCCCGCCGCCCGCGGACGCCGCCGCCGCGCCCCCTTCCGACGCCGCCGCCTGGCGCCAGCTCGACGTGCGGGTGCTGGCGGTGCACGTGGCGCGGGTGGCGGGGTCGCTGGCGCCGATCGCCTTCCTGCTCGTGTTCGGCGGCGCGATCGACCGGACGGTGCTGATCCCGGTCGCGTTCGTCTTCGGCGGCGGGGCGCTGCGGGCGCTCGGCGACGCGGTCACCTGGGCGACGACCCGGTACCGCGTCGGCGACGAGCTGGTCGAGCTGAGATCGGGGCTGCTGCGCAGAAGAGCGCTGTCGGTCCCGCGCGACCGCGTCCGCACGGTCAACCTGACCGCGAAGCCGCTCCACCGCGTGTTCCGCATCACGACGGTCGAGATCGGCACCGGCACGCACGAGCAGGGCCAGCTGCGCCTCGACGCCGTCGCCGCCGACGAGGCCCGCCGCCTGCGCGCGGAGCTGCTGCGGCGGGGCGCGGTGGCCGGCGGGGCGCCCGCGGTCGCGGCCGGCGCTTCGTCGTCCGCAGCCGGCAGCGCGGCCGGCGCTTCGCCATCTGCCGCGGGCGGCGCGACCGCCGCCTCGCAGTCCGCCGCCGGCGGCGCGGCCGGCGCGAACGGCGCGGCGGAGGCGTTCGACCTTGACGCCCCACCGGAGGTCGAGATCGCGCGGCTGCGCTGGCGCTGGCTGCCGTACCACCTGCTGTCGCCGTGGACGCTGCTGCTGCCGGTCGCGGCGTTCGGGGCGCTGTTCAACCTGCTCGACCAGATCGGGCTCGAGCAGCGGTTCGGGCGGATAGTCGGCAACGCCGCGGAGGACGGGCTCCAGCGCGCCGACACCGAGCCGTGGTGGGCGTTCGTGCTGCTGGTGCTGTTGGCGCTGGTCGTGCTGTCGCTGGTGGGCGCGGTCGGCGCGGGCCTGCAGTTCGGCGAGAGCTGGTGGCGCTTCCGCCTCACGCGCGAGCCGAGCGGCACGCTCCACCTCAGCCGCGGCCTGCTGACGTCGCGCTCGGTGACGATCGAGCAGCGCCGCCTGCGCGGCGTCCAGCTGTCGGAGCCGCCGTTGCAGCGGCTGGTCGGCGGCGCCGGGCTGCGCGCGATCGTCAGCGGCCTGCGCTCCAGCGGCCATGACAGACCCGAGGGCGGCGCCGACACGCTGCTGCCGCACGTCGGCCGCGCCGAGGCCGAGGCGATCGCAGCCGAGGTGCTGCAGGAGCACGCCCCGGCGGGCGGCGGCGCGATGCCGGGCGACGCGGCGAACAGCTTCGCGCTGGTCGCCGGCCTCGTCGCGCATCCGCGTGCCGCGTTGCGGCGGCGGCTGACGCGGGCGGTGGCGGCGGCGGGCGTTCCGCTGCTGGCGCTGCTGCTGGCCGGGCCGGTCGCGGGGTGGCTTCCGAGCTGGCTGTGGCTGCTGCCGCTGGCGCTCGCGCCGCTGTTCCTGCTGCTGGCCCACGACGCCTACCGCGCGCTCGGCCATCGGCTCACGAGCGAGTACGTCGTCACGCGCCACGGACTCCTGTCGCGGCACACGACCGCCCTCCGTCGCGACGGAGTGATCGGCTGGAACGTGCGCCGCTCCCCCTTCCAGCGCCGCTCCGGCCTCGTGACGCTGACCGCGACGACCGCCGCCGGCAAGGGCGGCTACGAGGTCGTCGACATCGCCGCGGGCGACGGGCTCGCCTTCGCTGAGGCGGCCGTCCCGGGCCTGCTGGCGCCGTTCCTCGAAGGCGACGCGACCGCACCGGCCGCTGACGCCGAGCCGGCGCCCGCGGGCTGAGGCCCGTCACCACCGATCGCCGGCTGGCGGAGCCCGCCAGCGGATCAGTGCGACCAGCGCGGCGACGGCGGCATAGAGGCCTGCCAGCGCGAGCGGGCCGGGGAGCCGCCATCTCACCTCGGCGTGCGGAACGGTCGCGGCCGTGTGGGCGATCGCGCCGACGTAGCCGAGCAGGCTGGCGTTGAGCGTGTTGAGCGGCAGCGCCAGCGGAGCGGCGAACTGGCCGACGGCGGCGGCGAGCATGCCGAGCCACATGATCGGCGCGACCGCCGGGGCGGCGAGCACGTTCGCGGGCAGCGAGACGAGCGACAGCTCCTCGAAATGGAACGCCAGCAGCGGCGCCGTCCCGAGCGTCGCGGCGAAGGTCATCGCCGCCGCGTCGGCGAGCGGGCCGGGCACGCGCCGGCGCCGCAGCCGCGTGGCGACGGCGGGCGTCGCGAGCGCGATCGCGACGACGGCCGCGAAGCTCAGCTGCCAGCCGGGATCGGCGCTGAAGCGGGGATTGACGGCGAGCGTCACCGCCGCGGCGAGCAGCAGCGCGTACCAGCGCGAGGCGGCACGACCGGCGAGCGCGGCGGCGGTCGTCGCGGCGCCCATCGCGCCAGCCCGCTGGATCGAGGGACCGCCGCCGGCGAGGGGGACGTAGAGCGCGATCAGCGCCAGCGCGGCGGTGAGCCGCTGCCGCAGCCCGAGCCCGAGCGCCGTCAGCAGCGGCAGCGCGAGCGCCAGCAGCAGCGCGACATTGGCGCCGCTCGCGGCCGTCAGGTGGCTGAGCCCGGAGGTGCGGAACTCGTCGCGGGTCTGCTCGCTCAGCGCCTCGTCCTGGCCGAGCGCCATGCCGCGCAGGAGCGCGGCCTGCGGCGGCGCGAGCCCGACGCCCAGGGCAGCCTCCGCACGGCCGCGGATGAGATCGACCAGACGCCAGAGCCCGCCGCGCCGAGCCCCGGTCGCGGTGGCGGCGTCGACCGTGATCGCCGCGTGCGCGCCCTTGCGCACGTAGTGCTGCTCGAACGGGCCCAGCCGCCGCAGCCGCCCGCTCACCCGCACGACGCCGCCGGTCGCGACCGCCGGCCACACCGTCGCCTGGCGGATGCGGAGCATCACCCGCTCCCCCGCCCCTGTCGTCGTCGCACCCGCCGCGCCCGCCGCTCTCCCCGCGCCCGCCGAACCCGCCGCCTCCACCGCACCGCCCGCACCCGCATCATCGTGTACGAGCGTACGCAGCGAGGCGAGCGCGGTGCTGCCGAACTGGACCGGGCGCGGCTGCTCCAGCAGCGTCACCTCGGCAGTGACCTGCGTGTAGAGCAGCGGGGTGAGCGCGGTGCGGTCGAGCGCGGCGAGGCGCGCCTGGCCGCCGATCGCGCCGATCAGCACCGCCGCGAGCGCAGCGACGGCGACCACCGGACGGCCGGCCAGCGCCCCCGCCGTCAGCGCCAGCAGCAGCACGCCGCCGGACCCGACTCTGATCGCGAGCAGGCCGGCGACGAGCGCGCCGAGCACGAGGTGGCGGGGATGGGCGCGGAGCTGGTCCAGCGCCTCCTCGACGACACCGACCGCGCGGGCCGCCGCGCTCATCTGCCGAGCTGGGCGCGGATCGCGGCCAGCTTCGCCTCGCCGATGCCGGAGACGGCGTCCAGCTCCTCGATCGAGCTGAACGGGCCGTTCTGCTCGCGGTAGGAGACGATCTTCGCCGCTGTCGCCGGGCCGACGCCGTCGAGCTGCTCCAGCTCGGTTGCGGAGGCGGTGTTGATGTCGAGTGCGAGCGGCACATCGGCCGCGGCAGTCCCGTCCGCCGCCGCGGCCGACGTCCCGCCCGCGCCCGCCGGCGCCATCGCGCCGGCCCGCTCGCCCCGCCGCGGCACGACGACCTCGCCGCCGTCGGTCACTCTCGCCGCGAGGTTGACGCCGCGGCGGTCGGCGCGGGCCGTGAGACCGCCGGCACGGTCGACCGCGTCGAGGACGCGCGCCCCGTCGGCGACGCGGTAGACGCCCGGATGGCGCACCGCGCCCTTCACGTCCACGACCGCGCCGCCCGCACCGGCAGCGCCAAGCGCCGCGTCGCCGCCGGCGCCCGCCGCGCCATCGCCACGCGCCGCGCCACCGGCGCCAGCGCCGCCGGCCGCCGCGCCAGCATCGGCCGAGCCGTCGCCGGCGGCGCCTCCGCCAGCAGAGGGATCTCCGGAGGCGCCGGCGGCACGAGGTCCGCCGGCGCCATCCGGAGCGACGACGCCGGGGGAAGCGCCGCCGTCTGGGCCGCTGCCGGCCGTCCCCGCATCGCCCGACCGCAGGAACCGACCGCCGATCAGGAGGACGGCGATCGCGAATGCGGCATAGAGGGCGAGCTGGGGACGGGTCGGCTGCGGCATGTCCCGCAAGCTATGGCCGGCCGCTGTGACAGCGCTAGACGCGATCAGTGCCGATTCAGCGCAGGCTCTGCGACAAGAGTGCGGAGACTGCGCAGGACGTCGCAAAGCGCGCGACGCCTGTCACATCCGATGTCGCTCAGAGCTTCGCCGAGCGGGCGGCGTCGAGGGCGATCGCGACCGCCTCCTCCGCCTCCGCGGCCACGACGAAGCCGTCGTCGGGCAGCTGCTCGGGCGACAGCTCCCACGTCTGCAGGCCGACGACCCGCTTGCCGGCGCGCAGCGCCAGCGCGATCTCCGACAGCGTCCCGTAGGCGCCGCCGACCGCGACGACCGCGTCGACGGCGCGGACGATCAGGCCGTTGCGCAGCTCGCCCATGCCGGTCGGGATCGCGACGTCGACGTAGGGGTTGGCGGCGGCGCGGTCGAGGCCCGGGAGGATCCCGATCGTGACGATCTCCGCCGCGCGATCCAACGGCGCGCGGCCGCTCTCCGGCTCGGGATGCCCGCCGCGCGAGAGGCCCTCCGCCGCGAGCTGGGCGCCGCGACAGGCGGCCTCCATCACGCCGCCCCCGCCGCCGCAGACGATCACCGCGCCCGCGCGCACGAGCAGGTCGCCGACCGTGAATGCGAGCGCCGACTCGACCGGCCCCGCCTGCGAGGCGCCGATCACGGCGACGTGCGGGCGCGCGACGACGCGCACGCCCCCGTCGCCCCCGCCGTCGCCCGACACGGTCACCGCAAATCGCCCTACCGGACGACGATGTTGACGAGCTTGCCCGGCACGACGATCACCTTCACGACCTGTCTGCCCTCGAGATGGGCCTGCACGTTCGGAGCCGAGCGCGCCAGCGCCTCCAGGTCCTCACGCGAGGCGTCGGCCGGCGCCGTCAGGCGGTCGCGCACCTTGCCGTTGACCTGCGCCACCAGCTCGAACGTGTCCGCGACCAGCATCGCCGGGTCGGCGGCGGGCCACGGCGTCTCCCACACGCGCGCGCCGGTCGCGTTCTCGTAGACCTCGGAGGCGGTGTGCGGCGCGAACGGGAAGATCAGCGACGCGCCGGTCGCGGCGGCGAAGCGGAGCACCTCGGGAGAGGCGCTCTCGCGCTGGCGGTAGGCCTCGTTGACCAGCTCCATCACGGCCGAGATCGCCGTGTTGAAGGCGAAGCGGCGGTCGCCGAGGTCGTGCGTGACCTTGTCGATCGCCCAGTGCGCCTTGCGCGTCAGCACGGCGTCGGCGTCGTTGGCGAAGTCGCCGGCGTGCGGCGAGTCAGCCGGGCCGCGGCCGACCTCGATCCCCAGCCGCCAGAGGCGCGCGAGGAAGCGGTGGACGCCCTCGACGCCCTCGTCGGACCAGTCGGCGTCCTGGTCGGGCGGGCCGATGAAGAGGATGTAGCAGCGGGCCGTGTCGGCGCCGTATCTGTCGACGTAGGCGGAGGGCGCGATCACGTTGCCCTTCGACTTCGACATCTTCGCGCCGTCGCGCGTGATCATCCCCTGCGTGAAGAGCGCCTGGAACGGCTCGTCGGCGCTCAGCAGGCCGATGTCGTGGAAGGCCTTCGTGAAGAAGCGCGCGTAGAGCAGGTGCAGGATCGCGTGCTCGACGCCGCCGATGTACTGGTCGACCGGCATCCAGCTGTCGGCGACGGCGCGATCCCACGGCGCCGTGTCGTTCGACGCGTCGGTGTAGCGCAGGAAGTACCAGGAGGAGTCGACGAACGTGTCCATCGTGTCGGTCTCGCGGCGGGCGGGGCCGCCGCACTCCGGGCAGGTCGTCGCGACCCACTCCTCGACGGCCGCGAGCGGCGAGCGGCCTCTCGGCTTGTAGTCGGTGACGTCGGGCAGCTCGACCGGCAGCTGGTCCTCTGGCACCGCCACCGCGCCGTGCTGCTCGCAGTAGACGATCGGGATCGGGCAGCCCCAGTAGCGCTGGCGTGAGACGAGCCAGTCGCGCAGGCGGTAGTTGATCGCTCTTCTGCCTCTGCCCTCGCCGTCGAGCCAGGCGACGATCTGCTCCAGCGCCTCGCGGTTGGGCTTGCCGTCGAAGCGGGCGTCGGAGTTGACGAGCACGCCGTCGGCAGACAGCGGCAGCTCGTCCTCGGCGCCGGGCGCGGAGGCGATCACCTGGCGGATCGGGAGGCCGTGCACGGTCGCGAACTCGAAGTCGCGCTCGTCGTGGGCGGGGACGGCCATGATCGCGCCGGTGCCGTACTCCATCAGCACGTAGTCGGCGACGTACATCGGGATCGCCTCGCCGTTGACCGGGTTGACGACGCTGCGGCCGAGCGGGACGCCGGTCTTCGCCTTGTCGGCGGCGCCGCGGTCCTCGTTGGACTCCAGCAGCGCTCTTCTGACGTAGTCGCGGACCGCCTCCTCCTGCGAGGTGCCCTCGGCGAGCGCGAGCACGTCCGGGTGCTCGGGCGACATGACGAAGAAGGTGGCGCCGAAGAGCGTGTCGGGACGGGTCGTGAAGACCTCGTAGTCCTTGCCCAGCTCCTCGTTGCGGAAGGTGACGTGCGCGCCGACCGAGCGGCCGATCCAGTTGCGCTGCATCGTCTTGACGTGATCCGGCCACTGGATCTTGTCGAGGTCGTCGAGCAGCCGGTCGGCGTAGTCGGTGATGCGGAAGTACCACTGCTCGAGCTGGCGGATCTCGACCAGCGCGCCGGAGCGCTCGCCGCGGCCGTCGATCACCTGCTCGTTCGCGAGCACGGTCTCCTCGACCGGGTCCCAGTTGACCGAGCCCTCTCTCTTGTAGGCGAGCCCGCGCTTGAACAGCTGCAGGAACAGCCACTGGGTCCATCTGTAGTAGCGCGGCTCGTGCGTGCCGAACTCGCGCGTCCAGTCGATCGAGATGCCCCACTCGCGGAACTGGCGCTGGAAGGAGGCGATCGAGGCGGCCGTCGCGTCGCGCGGATGGACGCCGGTCTTGATCGCGTTGTTCTCGGCCGGCAGGCCGAAGGCGTCGTAGCCCATCGGGTGCAGGACCCGCTTGCCGCTGCGGCGGCTGAAGTGCGCGACCGCGTCGCCGAGGGCGTAGTTCTTCAGATGGCCCATGTGCGGCTCGCCGCTCGGGTAGGGCAGCATCTCGAGCACGTAGTAGGCCTCGCGGCCGTCGTCCTCGTTGGAGACCTCCCAGGTGTGCTCGTCCGCCCACACCTGCTGCCACTTCGGCTCGATCGCCTTCGGCTCGTATCTCAGCTCGCGCAAATCGCTCATCGGTGCACGACAGGCTACCGTGAGCCGGTGCGTCGGCTGCTGCTCCTCGTCGGGACGATCGTCCTCGTCGACATGACCTTCTATGCGGCGATCACGCCGCTGCTGCCCGACTACGCCGACCGCTACGGCCTGTCGACGTCGCAGGCCGGCCTGCTCGGCGCCGCCTATGCGGCCGGAACGCTGATCGCCGCGCTGCCGAGCGGGCTGCTCGCGGTGCGCTGGGGACCGCGCCGGACGGTGCTGCTCGGGCTGGCGCTGATGGCCGTCGCGAGCCTCGGCTTCGCGTTCGGCAGAACGGTGCTGCTGCTCGACGCGACCCGCTTCCTGCAGGGTGTCGGCGGGGCCTGCTCGTACGCGGGCGGGATGGGCTGGCTGCTGTCGTCGACCGCGCCTGAGCGGCGCGGGGAGACGATCGGCGCGGCGATGGTCGCCGGCGTCGTCGGGATCCTGCTCGGGCCGGTGCTGGGGACGCTGGCGCGGGCGCTCGGGCCGGAGGTGCCGTTCGCGTCGATCGCGGTGATCGGCGTCGTGCTGATGGCGGTGGCGATGCGGACGCCGCTTGCGCTGGCGGGCGCCGAGGCGGGCGCGGGCCTCGCGGGCGCGCGCGTGCGAGATGCCTGGCGCACGCGACGGGTGCGCGGCGGGATGGCGTTCGTGCTGCTGCCGGCGCTCGCGTTCGGCGCGATGAACGTGCTGACGCCGCTGGAGCTGGACCGGCTCGGCGCGGGCGGGCTGCTCGTCGGCGCCGTCTATCTGGTGGCGGCGGCGATCGAGGCGGCGGTGCAGCTGGTCGTCGGGCGAGCGTCGGACCGGCACGGGCGGGTGCTGTTCCTGCGCGTGAGCCTGGCGGGATCGTGCCTCTGCATGCTGCTGCTGACGCTGCCCGGGTCGGTGGTGGCGCTGGTGCCGGCGATCGTCCTGTCGTTCGTGGTCGTCGGGTCGTTGTACACGCCCGCGATGGCGCTGCTGTCCGACGGCGCGGCGGCGGCCGGGCTGGCGCAGGGGATGGCGTTCGCGCTCGTGAACCTGGTGTGGGCCGGCGGCCAGGTGGTCGGCGCGGTGGCCGGGTCGGGGATCGCCGACGCGTGGTCGGAAGCCGTCACGTGGCTGCTGCTGGCGGCGCTGCTCGGCGGCGCGCTGGCGGTGCTGACGGTGGCGCGGCGAGCGCCGGTCGCGACGGCCTGATCACCCAGAGTCTGGCGCGTCGGCGTCCAGAGCTGTCCAGGTCATTCCGGTGTCACGATCAGGGAACCTGGACGCCTGGCCGATTACCATCCCGACGATGGCCGACGAGTCTTCCCCCACCGAGCAGGCCGCCAAACCTCAGCAGCGCGGCCCGGCCTCCGTCTCCGCCAACCGCGTCGCCGCGATCATCTCGGCCGCCGAGGACACCGCGGCGAGGCTGCGCGAGGACGCCGAGCAGCGGCTGCGCGAGCGGATCGCCGAGGCCGACCGCGCGGCCGACAACCGCGTGACGGCGGCGGAGGACGAGGCGGCGGAGATCATCGCCGAGGCGAGAAGAATCGCCGAGCGGCTGGTCCTGGAGGCGAGAGGTGAGGCCGCACGGATGAAGACGCTCGCCGGCGCCGAGTCCGGCGAGATCAGAGCAGTGGCCGAGCAGGAGGCCCGCGAGATCAGACGCGAGGCCGAGGCCTGGGCGGCCGAGAGACGCGCCGACGGCGAGCGCCGCGCCCGCGACCTGGCCAGCGAGGCCCGCGTCGTCGCCGGCGAGGTCCGCGCCGAGGGCCTCGAGCTGACCGAGAACCTGCGCGAGCTGGGCGGCTCGCTCAGATCGAACGCCGAGCGCCTGATGCGCGACATCGTCAAGGTCCACCACCAGCTCGCCGCCCACATCGACCACGTCGACCCGGGCCCGGCCGCGGTTGATTCGTCGCCGCGCCGCCGCGAACGGGAGCGTGATCTCCCCCGTTCGTCGCGCGACTCCGCACCCCGCAACGGCACCCGCCGACGGGCCGACGACGACCTCGACGTACCCGAGTTCATCCCGCAGCGATAGGGGATTCCGCCCGGTCCCAGCGGGTGCCGCAGGTCAGCCGGCATCTCGCGCGCGGGCGTTGTACACTTCTCCTTCCCCGGGGCTATAGCTCAGCTGGGAGAGCGTCGCGCTGGCAGCGCGAAGGTCGTCGGTTCGAGCCCGACTAGCTCCATTCACACGAAACCCCCGCACATGCGGGGGTTTCGTCGTTTTAGGGGGAAGCGAACTTGGGTGGGTTCGGCGGCGGGGGTACCACCAGGGAGTACCAGACGGCTGTCCTACCGCCAGGACGTGCGTTCGTTCCGCTGCACGCCACGTCATGTTGGCCCACGGCCCTCAGATCTGGCACGCTTCCGAGGGCTGCCGGCGGCAGTGGCGACCGGAGAAGTAGTTGCAGCAAGCGACAGAAGGGGATGTCATTGATCGACACGCATGGCCGGGAGTCAAACATCCACGACGGGCCCTCGTCCTCCATCGCGAATAGAGCCGACAATACAAACGCGGGATCCCGCCTCCGGCGCCGCCCCGCACTATCAGCCTGCTCGCGGGGCATTGGGGTGGCGAACCGCCTCGCCGTCGTGGCGGAGCGGCGATCCTCACGCAAGCGCGAGAATGCGGCGGTCAACGACCAGGAACGCACGTGAAGCACGCTGACTTACCCGAAGAGAAGATTTTGTTCGAAGCCGCGGACGCGCTGCGCGGCAGCGTGGAGTCAGCGGAGTACAAGCACCTCGTGCTCGGCCTCGTCTTCCTGAAGTACGTGTCGGACACCTTTGCGGTCCGCCGGGGCGAGCTGGACCGGCTCAGCCGTGATCCGGAGTCCGAGTGGTTCCTCGAGGACGACACCGACCGCATTGCGCTGCTCGAAGAGCGCGACGAGTACGAGGCGGAGAACGTGTTCTGGATCCCGCGCGAGGCACGCTGGGACGCCATCCTCGCGCTCGGCTCGTTGCCGGACCTCGGTGTGCAGATCGACAGAGCGCTCGAACTCATCGAACGTGAGAACGTTCCGCTCAGAGACGCTCTCCCGAAGATCTACGCCCGTGCGGCGATGAGTCCCGAGACGCTGGGCACGCTCGTCTCGACGATCGCTCAGATCGGCTTTGGCGACGATCCCGACAAGGCCCGTGACGTCCTCGGACGGGTCTACGAATATTTCATTAAGGAGTTCGCCCGCAGAGAGGGCCACCGCGGCGGAGAGTTCTACACGCCCGCCAACGTCGTGCAACTGCTCGTCGAGATGCTCGAGCCATACAGGGGCCGCATCTTCGACCCGGCATGCGGATCGTGCGGCATGTTCATCCAGTCCGCCGCGTTCATCAAGGCCCACGCCGGGCGCCCCGAGGAGCTGTCGATCTACGGACAGGAGATGAACCAGGCAACCTGGCGCATCGGCCGGATGAACCTTGCGATCCACGGTCTCGGCGGCGACGTCAAGCTGGCGAACTCCTTGCTCGACGACCAGCATCAGACGCTCAAGGCGGACTTTGTGATCGCGAACCCGCCTTTCAACCAGAAGAGATGGGGCGCGTCGAGCGTCAAGGACGATGTGCGCTGGAAGTGGGGTTTGCCCCCCGACGGCAACGCCAACTACGCGTGGATCCAGCACTTCGCCTCCCACCTGGCACCGGACGGCCGCGCCGGTTTCGTGCTTGCGAACGGCTCGCTGACGTCGACACAGTCCGGTGAGGGAGCGATCCGTGAGGCGCTCATCAGAGACGATCTTGTCGACTGCATCGTCGCCCTCCCGCCCGGCCTCTTCTACACCACGGGAATCCCAGTCTGCCTGTGGTTCCTCGACCGCAACAAGACGTCCAGCGGCGAGCGCGCCCGTCGGGGCGAGACCCTCTTCATCGACGCTCGCTCTATGGGCCAGAGAATCAGCCGCACGCAGATCGAGCTCGGCGACGAAGAACTCCGGCTGATCGTGGATACCTACCACGCCTGGCGTGGCCACGACGGCGCCGGCGAGTACGAGGATGAGCCCGGGTTCGCAGCCGCCGTGAAGCTCGCCGACATCGAGGCCGCCAGCTTTATCCTCTCCCCCGGCCGCTACGTCGGCGCGCCCGAGGAGGAGGAAGACGAGATCGCGTTCGAGGAGCGGATGGCTGAACTGGTCGAGAGACTCGAGGGTGAGATGGCGGAGAATGAGCGGTTGACGAACGAGGTCCGCCGCGCGCTTAGGCGAGTGCAGTATGGCTAACGACCGCCGGTATTGGACGGAGACTCCTCTCCCTGATGTGATCGACTTTCGTGAAGGTCCCGGCATTCTGGCCAGAGACTTTCGTGACGAAGGCGTGCCCTTACTGCGGCTGGCAGGGCTGACTGGGCGGTCGTTGCTCGACGGCTGCAACTATCTCGATGCCGCGAAGGTTGAGACGAGATGGTCCCACTTCCGCCTGGAGATAGGGGACACCTTGCTGAGCACTTCTGCGTCACTCGGGCGAGTAGCGCGTGTCGACGCTTCGGCCGAGGGAGCAATCCCGTACACCGGCATCATCCGCATGCGTCCGCGGAGCTCGTCGCTGCTCCCGGACTATGTCCAGTACTTGTTGGAAGACCCCGGATTCACCTCACAGGTAAGCGCGATGGGCGCCGGGAGCGTAATGCAACATCTTGGCCCCTCTCACCTTCGACACATGAAGGTACGGCTCCCCCCGCTCGAGGCACAAACACAGATCATCGCGATCCTGGGTTCAATCGACGGCAAGATCCAGAGCAACGTCAGACTCATTGACGCTTACTCACTCGCCCTTGATCGGGTACACGACCATGCGATTATAGACGCCGATCAAGTATCACTCGGAGACCTTGGTGAGATTTCCGGAGGTGGAACGCCTAAGACGTCCGTTGCGGAATACTGGCAACCACCCGACGTTCCGTGGCTCACTCCGAAGGACATGACGGCATTGCGCGGCGTGCCGTGCGTATGGTCTGGCGAGCGCGGAATCTCTCGTTCTGGGCTCGCTAGATCGTCGGCGAAGCTGCTCCCAGCGGGAACAGTTCTTTACACGTCGCGAGCCACACTTGGAATCATCGCAATCGCCCAGCAGCCGCTTGCGACCAACCAGGGCTTTATTTCCATAGTTCCGCGACCAAGATTGAGTTCTTCGTTTGTATATTCAACTCTCATGCGGTGCCGGAACAGAATTAACGCGAGAGCTGGTGGCTCAACGTTTCCCGAGGTGAACAAAACGAACTTCAAGGGCGTTGAGTGCTCGCTGCCGGGCCCCGCTGCACTTAAAGCGCATGATGCCATGGCGGAACCGATCATCACACACATCGCTGCACTGGCGTGCGAGAGCCGCACCCTCACCAAGATCCGGCACGCCCTCCTCGCCAAGCTCGTCTCCGGCCAGCTTCGCGTCCCGCTGTCCAACGATCCCGAGGAGCAGGTCGGGGCGGCGATCGAGGCGCTGGCATGAACGGCGGGGTGTCGGAGGACGCGTACGCGGAACAGCCGGCACTCGAGTGGTTGCAGGAGGTCGGATGGGGTTACCTCCACGGCACCGGACTGATCGCAGCGCCGGGCGCACCGGAGCGGCAGCTCGATAGCGACGTGGTGTTGCGCGCGACGCTCGAGCGGTCGGTCGCTCGGCTCAACCCGGAGCTTCCGGCCGCCGCCGTGCGGCGGGTCGTCGAGCTGGCGATGACGTCGGAGCACCCGACGCCAATCGTCGATCACAAGCGGTTTCACGACATGCTGCTGTCCGGCATTCCCGTCACCTGGATCGACGAGGACGGTGAGCGGTCGACGAGAGCGAAGCTCATCGACTGGGAGACGCCGTGGAACAACGAGTTCACGGCCATCAACCAGCTGACGATCGTGCAGGGTGGACACAACCGGCGGCCAGATGTTCTGCTCTACGTCAACGGGCTTCCGCTCGGGCAACTCGAGCTGAAGAATCCGGCGCTGAACGAGGATGGACCGACGAAGGCCGTCAACCAGGTCCACCACTACAGCAAGACGATCCCCGGGCTCTACCGCTACGTCGAGGTGATCGGCGTTTCCGACCTCCTTCACGCGCGAGTGGGCACGGTGACGACGCCCGCCGCGCATTTCGCCGAGTGGAAGTCGATGGACCCCGAGGAGTCAAGACAGCGCTCGCAGCTCGAGATCCTCATCCGCAGCGTCTTCTCGCCCGCCGGCCTGCTCGACCTGATCCGCAACTTCGTGCTCTTCGAGAGCTCTGGCGCGAAGACGTGGAAGGTGATGGCGAAGTACCACCAGGTCGACGCCGTGAATCGGGCGGTGGAGGCGACCGCCGAAGCGATGGCCGACAAGACTCGCCGGGCCGGAGTGGTCTGGCACACCCAGGGTGCCGGCAAGAGCTACTCGATGGTCTTCTACGTCACAAAACTGCGCCGCGACCGGCGCTTCGCCAATCCCACGATCGTCTGTGTCACGGACACGAACGACCTGGACAATCAGCTCTCGGAGACGTTCAGCCGCCAGGAGCACCTGCGGGCGGCGGTCGACCAGGCGGAGAGCATCGATGGCGAGCGCGACCCGAAGAGCCTCTACAGGCTGCTCGACGTCCCGGCCAACGGCATCGTGTTCACGACGATCCAGAAGTTCGGCCGGCGCGAGAGAGAGGACGGCCCGATGCCGATCATCTCCGCTCGTGAAAACGTGATCGTCATCGCCGACGAGGCACACCGCAGCCAGTACAGATCACTCGCCCAGAACATCACGCGAGCGCTGCCCAACGCGACGCGCATCGGCTTCACTGGGACGCCGATCGAGCGCGCCGACCGGTCGACGAGAAACGCCTTCGGCGACTACATCTCCGTGTACCGAATGGCGCAGGCTCAGGAGGATGGCGCGACCGTCCCCATCTATTACGACTCGCGCCAGGTGCCTATCGCCGCCAACCGCGAGGAGATGGAGCGCGTCCAGGCCATCCTCGATCAGGAGACCGACGAAGGGCAGACCGAGGCGACGAGCGAGTTCGCCCGCATGGACGCGATCATCGGCGCGCCGGATCGCATCGATCGTGTCGTCGACGACCTCGTCGCTCACTTCGAAGACCGCTGCCGCACCCTCCCGGGGAAGGCGATGCTCGTCGCGTACAGCCGCCGCGCAGCCTGCGAGTACGCGCTGCGGCTGCGCGGGCGGCTGGGTGACAACGCCGTCGACGCGGTGATGAACGCGTCAGCCACTGACGGGAGCCCGATCAGCGACTTCCGTAAGTCCAAGCAGCAGCTGAAGGCGTTGGAAAAGCGGTTCAAGGACCCGGAGTCGCCGCTTCGCGTCATCGTCGTCAAGAACATGTGGCTGACCGGCTTCGACGCTCCCGTCCTGCACACGCTGTACATCGACAAGCCGATGCGCGACCACGGGCTCCTCCAGGCGATCGCCCGCGTCAATCGCGTCTTCGAAGCGAAGCCCGGAGGACTGGTCGTCGACTACATCGGCATCGGCGACGACCTGCGCGCGGGGCTGAAGGCCTACGCCCAGGGTGACGTCGACGACGTAGTCATCCCGCTCGATGTCGCACGCCGCCACCTCGTCGAGAGACACGAGGTTATGTGCGACCTTCTCCACGGCATTGCGTTTCGCCCGCCAGAGGACGCGAGTCACGCCCAACGGGCGACCGTCCTTGCGCTCGCGACGCAGGAGTCGGTCGCGCGCTCCGTCCTGGACGACGACGCCAGCAGACGCTTCCTCGATGAGCAAGCGCAGTACGCCAAGTGGTTCGCGCTCGTCTCTCCGAACGAGCCGTCGACCGCGCAGCGGTACGACCATGACTTCTTCGCGACGGTCGCCAAGTACCTGCGGCTCGCACGGACCGACGGGTCCGATGGTGGCGACGGCGCCTCGCCGGAGGCGCGACGGGCGGTGGAGCAGTTCTTCTCAGATGGCCTCTCGGGCGGCGAGATCATCGACGTCTTCGCCGTGGCTGGCGAGGAGCGTCCCGAGATATCCGTCCTGTCGGACGAGTTCCTCGATGACCTCGGCGCGAAGGTCAGACGGCCGGAGCTGCAGATCGCCCTGCTCAAGAAGCTCCTTGCGGGGCAGATCAGAGCTCGGCTCTCCACGAACCGCACGCAGCACAAGCGCTTCAGCGACGAGCTGGGCGCACTGCTGTCCCGCTACAACGAGCAGCAGCTCAGCTCAGCCGAGGTCATCAAGGGAATGGTCGACCTCGCCAAGAGCATCCGCAGCCAGACGCTTCGGAACGACGCCTTGGGCCTGTCTCGCGAGGAGACCGCCTTCTACGACGCGATCGTCAGCGCCGGCGACGACTGGGTCGATGATCCGCGGCTCAGGGACCTCGCAAGAGCGATCGTCGAGCAGGTTCGGCGCGAGCTCGCCGTCGACTGGACCGAGCGCGCGAACCTCGAGGCCAGGGTCCGTGCGAGCATCAAGCGCCTCCTGCGGAGGCACAGATTCGCGGTGCCCGAACGCAACGGTGGCATCGAGGGCGTCGCGGAGCGGGTGTTCCAGCAGGCCAGGGTGCTCTACCGCCGTTATCCGGAGATCGCCGGCGAGTGGACAGACGACACGCTCTGACACGGCCAGTAGCAGAACTGCTACGGTGGCCTCATGGCAACAGTCCCCCAAAGAGAGCTGCGCAACAACGTCGGTGACGTGCTCCGCCGCGCCGAGGCTGGCGAGCACATCACGATCACGGTCTCGGGGCGGCCCGTCGCGGAGCTCGGTCCAGTGCGCAGCCGCCGCTGGGTCGACACTGCGAGCCTCGGTGATCTCTGGGACCTGCCACCGGACCCGGCGCTCGCACAGGATGTGCAGGCGTTCGACGCAGGTCTGCGTGACCCGTGGGCTGGCTAGCCGCGGTGCACGTTCTGCTCGACACCTCGGTGCTGATCGGCGGCGAGGCGCTTGCGCCCGGCCTTCAATCAGCGATCAGCACCGTCTCGATCGCCGAGTTGCACTTCGGCCTGCTCGTCGCCGCTGACGACCAGACGCGAGCGCTGCGCGCAGCGCGGCTCGGCCTGCTCGAGGCACGCTATCCCGATCCGCTGCCGGTCGACGATCGCGTCGCACGCGAATGGGGACGACTGCAGGCCGCGGTCGCAAGACGAGGCGGAAGCCCCCGTGGCCGAAACGCCGACCTCGCGATCGCAGCGACCGCGAACGTCCACGACGCGCTGCTCGTCACGCACAACCTGAAGGACTTCAAGATCATCGAGGACCTCATCCGCGTTTCCGCACCACAGCGCATGCACTGAACGGCCCGGTCCGCTCGGCGAGGTGCCGTGCGAGCACGATCGTCGCCTGTCAGCGCAAAGGTCGTCGGTTCGAGCCCGACTAGCTCCACCGGAACGAAACCCTCGCAGATGCGGGGGTTCCGTCGTATTGGGGGGGGCGGGCGAACGCCAAGCAGGAGTTGCACCGCGTTCCGGACCTTCGATAGCGTCGCACGATGGCTGACGGAATCGAGACCCTCATGTGGGGCGGCGGTGGCCGCTACCTGATGTCCATGACGGACGAGGAGGGCGAGACGACGTATCTCTACCAGCCGCCCGCGCACGCCCATCCGGTCACGATCTCCACTGCCTCGGACCGGTTTCAGGGGGTCATCGTCAGCGAGGGCGGGACGGTGACCATCGCCGGCGACGGCACCGGCACGCTCCAGGTGGGCGTCAACGGCGTGGGGGTCGACCTGGCCCCGCCTGCCGCCGCTACGCCGCCGATCGTCATCCACCGGCCGGGGAGCAGCGGCGACACGATCGACGTCACCCGCTACAACGACGGCGCGGGGCACTTCCACGAAGTCGGCCACAGCGTGCCGACGAGCCCGCTGGACCCGGCGTACGACTGGCTGAAGATCTACGTGCCCCACGACGGGCGCAACGCGATCGGGCCCAAGGACGGGGGCCGCGGCACGATCGAGTACGGCAGCATGAAGTTCTCCAACGGCGTGTCGTCGCAGTACACGACCGGCGTCGATTACAAGCCGGACGGCTCCTCGACGTGGTGGCGCGAGGAGCACTACAGCGACGGTCACGACATCGAGGGCTACGGCGCGCGGGACGCCGCGGGCAACCACTCCGAGTCCTACCGGGTGACGTCGCAGGACGGCAGCTGGGAGGACCATACGCTCACGGTCGACAAGGACGGCAACGGCACGGACCACGTCACCGCCGGCAAGAAGGACGGGACGGTCACCGACGACTACACGAAGGAGGTTCACGGGCCCGCGTCCAGCGGCGGCGCCGGCCCCTCGGGCGAGGAAGACCCCGAGCATCCCCACCCCACCTCCTCACCCGTCGGCGACGACACACCCGGCACCGTCGAGGGCAATCCCGACGGCGTGCTCGACCGCGACCTCGTGCGCCGCCTGCTGCGCGCCGCCGGCGGCCACGACAACGAGGAGCTGGACGCCCTCGGCGACGCCGCGGGCCGGCTCGGCCCGTGGCTGGACCGCATCGCCGCCGCGATCGCCGCCGGCCAGCCGATCGGCGGCGCGGGCGAGGTGCTCGACACGCTCGGCGCGGGGATCCACCCACCGCCGCTGACCGGCACGGGCGGCCACGACTGGGGCGACCTGCTCGACAACCTCGGCGGCCCGGTCGTCCACGGGACGATCATCCCCGGCGGCCGCCACGGCGGCCCGATCGACACGATGCTCGACCTCAGCGCGCAGCTCGGAACCGGCCGAGCCGCCATCGAGGTCGCCCGCTCGCTGTTCGTCTCCGGCTGAACGGCGAGGCGCAGGGCGCGCGAGGACCGGCGGCCGCGACGACGCCCTACAGCGGAACGCGCTCGGCGCTCGTCAGCGCCTCGCGGATTCGCCGCTCCTCGTCGCTGTCGGTCGTAGCGAGGCGCAGCAGCGGAATGCCGACGTGCTCGAGAACGCCGTCCTTGAGCGCGTCGCGTCGCCGCTGCTCAGGGCGGTTCTCGTGGAACTCGAACCCGTCGACCTCGATCGCGAGCAGCGGCCGTCGCGTGATGCGGTTGGCGATGACGAAGTCGATCGAGGACCGCCTCCGGACGAACGCGCGCTGCGCGTCGCCGAGCGCGTCCGGATCGGGCACGAGGTTGCGCAGGAGCACCTGGCGCTCGACGCGCAGATGCGCATGCGCGGGCTCCGCCAGGACGTCGTCGAGAACGGCGTCGACGATCTGCTCGGCCGGAGACCCGTCACGGCCGGGCAGCCGCGCCGCCAGCGTTCTCAAGACGTCGTCGTACTCGGCATAGAGCAGGTCGAAGACCGAGACGATCCGGCTGGCATCCGGCTGGTGGTCGGGGTAGCGGTGCTCGATGTAGCCGATCAGGTCTCGCAGGTGACGGCTGTTGGCGAGCTTCTCGTGATTGGTCACCAGCACGAAGTGATCGGTCGCCCGCGAGACCGCGACGTTGACGAGCCGCGGGTCGTCGACGAACCGCAGCCCGCGGCGTCCCTCGGCGTTCTCGGAGAGCACCGTCGTCATGATGACCATCCGCCGCTCGCGGCCCTGAAGCTTGTGCACGGTGTCGGCGCTCCCGGCGACCTCCTTCAGCGCCTCCGCTGCCTTGTCGGCCTGGAGCCGGAAAGGAGCCGCGACGGCGACGTCAGCCGCATCGACCTTGACCGGCGCCTGGTCGATCACCTCCTGCTCGATGACCTCGAGCTCGCGCTGATTGAAGCGGCCGCGACCGCTGAGCCTGCGCATGTGGTTGCCGGCGACGGTGGCATGCACCCACATCGCCGGCTCTGACCGGCCCTCCGTCTCCGTGTAAGGGATCAGCTCGTCGCCGTAGAAGGCCGTGTTGCAGAAGCCGATGATCGCCGGATGGCAGCGGTAGTGCTCGCGCAACAGCGTCACCGGGACGTCGTCGCCGTACAGCTCGCCGACCGACGTGAGCACGCTGTGCTGCTGGCAGTCGTAGGCCGGTGCCGGAGCGGTGACGCCATCGACAGGCTTGCCGGGGATGTGCGGCAGCTGGCGCCGGTCTCCGACCACGATCAGGTTGCGGCACGACGCCATCGCGAGGCTCGCCGTCAACAGGTCGACCTGCGACGCCTCGTCGATGATCAGGTAGTCCAGCAGGTAGCCGTCCGGAAGCTGTCGGCGCAGCGAATGGCAGGTGCTGAGGATCACCGGATGGGTTCTGCAGAACGCGGCGAATCTCGCGGCGTCGCGGGGAACGTCGCCGGATCGCACCGCCCGCGGGGCGTCCCGGTGACGTGACGCGACCGCTGCCGCGAGCGCCTTCACGGACAGCTCGCGGTTCGCTTCGGCGAGTGCCTTGATGTCCGCTGCATCGAGTTCGCGCTCGACAGCGGCGAGCTGGCGTTCGAGCTCCGCGATCCGGCGCGCGTAGAACGTCCGCTGCAACGCCAGCACGACCTCGGAGTCGGCAGTGTCCAGGTCTCTCAACGAGCCGTAGCGAAGGTACCGCCGGATCCGGCGCAGCAAGCCGGGAGGCCTCGTCTCCCGGTCGAGCTGGGTTTCGGCGACCAACTCGAGAATGCGGCGCGGAGAACGACGAAACAGCGGCAGATCACCCAGCTCGGGCACGGTGCCGGCGCCGAGGTGGCGCTCGAAATGACGTTGCTCCAGCGCGTAGGCGTCGATGCGGGCGCGCAGCTGCGCGCCTCTGCGCTCGGCGTCGAGCGCTCGCGTCAGCCGCCGGGCGGCGGCGGTCAGCTCCGCTGGCGTCACCGGTTCGGCCGGTGCGGTGGCCAGGAACTGCTCGACCAGCGCTTCGCGCGTCTCCCGCCCATCCCGGAACGCCTGCATCATCTCGCGGTTTCCCAATCGCGCGAAGATGTGGCCGAAGCCCTCGGCCGTCAGCTTGTCGGCGACGTTGTCGACCGCGCTGTTGCCGAGCGAGACGACGCCGACGCTCCCCAGGTCCGCCGTGACGATGTTGGCCACCAGGTTCAAGATCGTCTGCGTCTTGCCGGTGCCCGGAGGACCCTCGATCACCGACAGCGCATGACTCAGCCCGCACCGGACCGCGTCGCGCTGGCTCAGGTTGCAGGAGAACGGGAACACGAGCGCGTCGGGAGCGCTGCGACGTGCCGGAGCCTCACCGTTCAGATACGTCGCCAGCACGCTCTCGGGGTCGATGTGTCTCAGCGAGCCGTAGGCGACCACGAGCGGGTCCTCCCCCTCACGGCTCTCGACATGCCGGCGCCAGTAGTCCATGACCTCCTTGGCAGCGCCCTCACCCGCGGCGTCCGGCACCACCTGGACGTCGTCGGCCGGGTAGCTCCGGTGCTTGTAGGTCTGCCCGTTGCGGTACGTGACCGTGCGCCACGCGTCAGGCGGGCAGCCGAACTCCCGCAGCTCGAGATCGAGCGGATCCCGCGGGCCCCACAGGATGCCCCGGACACGCAGGCGCGCCTCTGGTGGGATCGGCACCAGCACGGGATCGGCGAACGTGCGGATCCGGTCTGCGCCGTATCTGTATTGCTTGGCGGGTCTGACGAACCGGACCTTCACGTGGGAGCCGAGGTGGGCGATGTCGGCGATCTCGGACGTCTTGTCCTCCCATGTCGCGGACTTGGCCGCCCGAATCACTACGAGCGTCGCGCGGGGGTCCATCGGCCGAGGGTAACGCGCACGCGCCACCATGGGCTCCCGAACCACGACTATCTGGACGAGTAACGGAGCCCGCCTCCGCCAGAACCCGGCTCGTGCTCCTGCCCGGCGGCTGCGCCGGCGCGGGCGAGCTCCAACTGCTCGCCCGGACGACAGGTGCCGATTGACACCCGTCGGTACACCGGAATACCGTAGTCCGATGTCAGCTCCTGGACCTCGGATCGCGCCCGGCGGCCGGCGCCAGATCGGCCTGCTCAACACCGCCGTCGTGCGCGTTGCGGGGGCGGTGATCGGGCGGCCGGTGCCGAACGTCTTCACGACCCTCGCGCGTCACCCCGGGCTCTTCCGCCGCTGGCTCGTCTTCGCCGGCGGGCTGATGCCGGGCGGGAAGCTGCTGCGGGAGGAGACCGAGCTGGCGATCCTGCGGGTCGCGCACAACACCGATTGCGCGTACGAGTGGGACCACCACGAGCGGATCGGGCGGCGGGCCGGGCTCACAGCCGCGGAGATCGAGCGGGTGCGGAACGAGGCGACCGGCGGCGCGGACTGGAGCGGGCGCAAGCGGCTCGTGCTGCGGGCCGCCGACGCGCTGCACGCCGACGGCGTGATCGGGGACGCGCTGTGGGCGGAGCTGGCGGCGGCGTTCGACGAGCGGGAGCTGATCGAGCTGTGCCTCCTCATCGGGCACTACGAGATGCTCGCGATGACGCTCAACACGCTGCGGGTGCAGCTCGACCCTCCCCCGCGCGGCCAGGCCGCCGGGGCGCATGCGCGCGGCGGCCGTCGGCGATCCTCTCTGACATGACCCTTTCCAACAGCAGCGTCGCGACGCGGCTGCCGGCGCAGGATCTCGCGCGGGCGCGGGCGTTCTATGCGGAGAAGCTCGGGCTCGAACCGGTCGACGAGCGGCCCGGCGGGCTGCTCTACCGGACCGGGAGCGGGGAGTTCGCGCTGTTCGCGACCAGCGGCAGACCGTCCGGCGACCACACCCAGATGGGGTTCGAGGTCGACGACATCGACGCGGTCGTCAACGAGCTGCGCGCCCGCGGCGTCGTCTTCGAGCGCTACGAGCTGCCCGGCGTCCCGATCGACGACGCCGGCATCGCCGAGATCGCCGGCAACTACCCGAGCAAGCGCTCCCACGGCGAGCGCGGCGTCTGGTTCCACGACAGCGAGGGCAACCTGCTCGGGATCGGGCAGGCGCTGCGCTGACCGGCCGGCGCGGCGGGAGCGCTCAGGCGCGTCTGCCGACGGCGGTGAGGGTCGTGAGCACGCGGGCCGGGGCGCCCATCGCGGTCGAGACGCCCGCGGCGGTGGCGCAGACGGCCTCGATCACGCGCATCCGCCGCTCGTCGCCGAGCACGTCGGCGCGGCAGCCGGTGACCGAGATCCCGCCGCAGCAGCGGCCGGTCGCGTCGAAGACCGGCGCGGCGACGCAGGCGATCTCCTCGTACTCCTCCTCGTCCTCCAGCGCGTAGCCGTCGCGCGCGCTCTGCGCCGCGCACGGGGAGGCGTTCGCCGTCCCGCGCGCCGTCAGCGACCTGGTCGCCGCCGGCAGGCTCGGCGTCAAGCGGGGCGGCGGCTTCCTGCCGGCGCCGTCGCCCGACGAGCTGGCCGTGCTGCTCGACCGGCGCGACGCCGCGCTCGCCGCGCTGCGCAGGCTGCTCGCGGACAGCGAGCGCGCGGACGAGCGCTGAGACGCCGCTCAGCGAGCCGCTCGTCCCGCGGTTATCGGCAGCTTCGCCGGTCCGTTGACCGGGATGTCATCGCTGCCGTCGGC
Organism: Conexibacter sp. CPCC 205762; assembly: GCF_030646155.1. GTDB lineage: Bacteria > Actinomycetota > Thermoleophilia > Solirubrobacterales > Solirubrobacteraceae > Conexibacter. Next base: position 44,469 of record NZ_JAUTDN010000001.1, on the reverse strand, counting down.
GCCGCGCAGGATCGGCCGCCGCCTGTCACAGTCCCCCGCTCGATGGAGGGACGACCTGACCACGGACGGTCAGTCGCCGGCGGGATTCGAGCGCATGCGGTCGGCGTGCTCGCGGCGCTGACGCTGACGCTCGCGCTGCTGCTGGCCGCGCCCGCCGCGAGCACGCAGGCTGCCGTGACCGGCTCGGTCGCGTTCGGCAACGACGGCGGCTGCACCTACCGCTACTGGACCGTGCCGGCCGACGTGACGCTGGTGACCGCGACGGTCGTCGGCGGGGCCGGCGGGCACAGCAAGCACACGGGGCACGGCGGGCTCGGGGCGTCGGTGGTCGCCGATATCCAGGTCAGTCCCGGCGACCAGCTCGCGATCAACGTCGGCCAGTGGGGCAACGCCAGCTCCAGCGGCGGCTGCGGGATCGCGCACGGCGGTGCGCGCGGCGACGCCAGCTCCGGCAGCGGCCGCGACGGGTACGGCGGCGGCAGCGGCACGATCGTCTCCAGCTACGACGGCAGAAGCGGCGCGATCTCGTATCTGATCGTCGCGGGCGGCGGCGGGGCCGGCGGCGGGAACGGGCAGCATGCCGGCGGACCGGGCGCGGACGGCGGGAAGTCGCTGCTGCCGGGCACGTCGGGCACCGGCGCGTTCGCCGGCAGCGGCGGCGGCTCCGGCGGCTGCAGCGGCTGCCGCGTCGGCCCCAACGGCACCTCGGGCGGCGACTCCGTCAGCCCGTCGGGCGCGGGCGGCGGCGGGGGCGGCGGCTATCCGTACTCCGGCGCCGGCGGCAACGGCGCGCCGCTCGGCGGCGGCGGAGGCGGCGGGGCCGGCGAGTCCTACACCGCTCCCGGCGTGACGGTCGACAGCATCGGCGCCAGCGACCGCGCCTGCGCGTGGCCCGACGGCGCCGCCGCCGACTGCGACGGGCGCGTCACGCTCTCCTGGGACAACCGGCCGACCGACGTCGCCGTCGTCAGCGGCGACGGCCAGCAGGTCACGGCCGGCAGCAGCTTCCCGCTGCCGCTGACCGCGCTCGTCACCAACGCCGAGCAGCAGCCGGTCGACGGCGTCGCCGTCACCTTCACGCTTCCGGGCGCCGGCGCGGGCGCGCGCTTCGCGCACGGGCCGGCGACGAGCGCGACCGTGCTCACCGGTCCCGACGGGCGCGCCGTCTCGCCCTCGCTGGAGGCCAACGGCAGCGCCGGGCCGTGGCGCGCGACCGCCGCCGCGGCCGACATCGGCTCGACCGCCTTCAAGCTGACCAACGCCCCCGCGCCGAGCGTCACCCACCTCAGCAGCGCCGCGACGACCTCCGTCGCCGGCGAGCCCGTCACCTTCAGCGCGAAGGTCGCCACCGCCACCACGCCCTACGCCAACTGGACCGGCAGCGTGCAGTTCCTGCTCGACGGCGCTCCCGTCGGCGCACCGGTGCACGTCGGCGACGACGGCGACGCCGCGACCTTCTCGACCCGCTTCGGGATCGACGGCTCCAGCGTCGGCACCCACACCGTCCAGGCCGTCTACGGCGGCGACGGCAACCACCTCGGCAGCAGATCGAACGTCGTCACCCAGACCGTCGTGCCCGCCGCCACCGCGACCGCGGTCACCAGCTCGCCGCGCGTCTCGGACACCGGCGAGGCGGTGACGCTGACGGCGCAGGTCAGAGCGGAGAGCGCCGCCGGCGGGGCGATCCCGTCCGGGGCGGTCGACTTCTGGGTCTCCCCCGCGCCGGGCGCGCCGGCCGTCCTGGCCCGCCAGGGCGTCGAGCTGGACGCAGCCGGCCGCGCCGTCTTCGTCACGAGCCCGCTGGGCGCGCCCGGCTCCTACGACGTCCGCGTCGAGTTCTCCGGCAGCGCCGGCTTCGCGGCCAGCAGCGGGACCGCGACGCAGAACGTCGGCCCGGCCGCGACCTCCACGCTCGTCACCAGCAGCGTCAACCCGTCCGTCTCGGGCGAGCCGTTCACGCTGACCGCGACCGTCGGCCGCGCGAGCGACGCCGGCTCCGCGCCGGTCGGCACCGTCACCTTCAGCGCCGGCGGCAGAGCGCTCTGCCCCGCCACCCCGGTCCGCGAGGACGACGACCCCGACGACGGCGACGGCGTCGCGACCTGCGTCGTCGCGGGCGGCCTGGAGGCCCGGCCGAACCTCGTCACCGTCGCCTTCAGCGACCCCGATCCGGCCGGCGGCTACGACCCGAGCCAGGGCTCGCTGACGCAGCAGGTCGTCGCGGCGCGAACGGCGACGACGCTCACCGCGACCCCGTCGACCGGCGTCTACGGCAGCGACGTGCGCGTGCGCGCGCGGGTCGCTCCCGTCGCGCCCGGCGCCGGCCTCGCCAACGGCACCGTCCAGTTCCTCGTCGACGACCTCGCCGTCGGGCTGCCCGTCGAGGTCGTCCGCGGCGTCGCGACCTCGGACCCGATCGCGGGGCTGACGGTCGGCGCGCACCGGATCGAGGCCGCCTACGAGGACGACGGCGACCCGGTCTCGATGCGCTCCAGCAGCGGCGCGCTCAGCTTCACCGTCGGGCGAGCGACGACGACGCTCGCGATCGCCTCCGACGCCCAGCCGGCCCCGGCCGCGCATCCCGTCGTGCTGACGGCCCGCGCCGCGGCCGGCGGCGACGCGGGCGCGGTCTCCGGCAACGTCCAGTTCCTCGTCGACGGCGCCGCCGTCGGCGACGCGGTGCCGTTGCGCGACGGGCTCGCGCAGTCGGCGCCGCTGCGGCTCGCGGCCGGCGCGCACGCGGTCGTGGCCCAGCTCAACGGCGGGACCCGCTTCGCGCCCGCGGTCGCCACCTTCACGCAGCACGTCTCGCCCCCGCCGCCGTTCACGCCGCCGCCCGCGGTGACGCCGGCCGAAGCCGCCGCCGCAGCCGCCGCGGATGCCGCCGAGCGGCCGCTCGCCTCGCTCACGACCGCGCTCGTCGAGGCCGGGCCGGACGGCGTCGCGAACGTCGTGATCGGCTGCCGCGCGCCGGTCGGCGCGGGCTGCTCCGGCCGCCTCACGCTGACGAGCCGCACCCGCCTTCCCGCCCGCCTGCTCGACGGCGCGAGCGCGCGCGGCTGGCGCCGTGCCGGCGTCGTGCTCGGCACCGCGCGCTACAGCGTCGCCGCCGGCGAGCTGCGCGCGGTCCGCATCCGGCTCACCCGCGCGGCCGAGCGGGTCCTGATCGCGCAGGGCGACCTGCGGCTGTCCGCGACCGCGGTGCCGCTCGACGCCGCCGAGGCGACCGTGACGCGGCCGCTGCGCGTGGTGGCGCGACGTGCGCCGGCGCTGTGGCTCAGCGGCGCCGCGCTCCCCGCCGGTCGCGACGGGTCGCTCGCGGTCCGGGTCCGCTGCCCGGCGTGGGCGCGCTGCGCGGGACAGCTGACGCTCGGCGGCGCTCCTGCGGCCGCCCGCGCGCGCTTCGACGTCGGCGGCGGCGCCGTGCGGACGGTGCGCCTGCGGCTGAGCGAGACGGCGCGGCGCGCGCTCGCCAGATCCGGGCGACAGCGGCTGCGGCTGCAGGCGACGACCGAGATCTCCGCCGGGCGCGCGACGACCACGCGCCGCACCGTCACCGTCAGCGCGTCCGCGAGGAGCACCCGATGAGCGCCGTTCGCCGCACCGCCGCCGCCCACGCGCAGCACGCGCCACGCGGCCGGCGCCGCCGCCCGCACGTGCTCGCAGGCTCCGTGGCCGCCCTCGCCGCGCTCGCCGTCGCCGCACTGCCCGGCGGCGCCGCGGCCGCCGGCATCTGCCCGGACGCGCCGCCCGCGAGCCAGACGACGCAGCGCTTCGGCTACACCGGCTTCACGCAGCACTTCGCGGTCCCGGCGTTCGTCGACAAGGTCCGCTTCAGCGTGCGCGGCGCGCACGGCGGCAGCTCGGCCGGAAAGACCGGCGCGGGCGGCCGGCCCGGCGTCGTGACGGGTGTCGTGCCGGTCCCGGCCGGCGGCTGCCTCGGCGTCACCGTCGGCGGCTATGACGGCGGCTTCGGCTACGGCAGCGGCGGCGGCCAGGGCAAGGGCGGCCCGTTCGCGTCCGACGGCAACCGCGGCGGTGGCGGCAGCGCCTTCGGGCCTGACGGCGGCACGCCGCTGGTCGTCGCCGGCGGCGGCGGGGGCGCGGGCGGCAACGGCGCCCGCTGGGAGGACCAGAGAGACGGGCTGCCGGGCGGCGCTGGCGGCGACGGCGCCGGCGGGCGCGGGGCCGGCACACCGCAGGGCGGTGCCGGATCGCAGCCGCCGACCGCGCAGTCGAGAACCTCGGAGCGCGACGTCTTCGGGCTGCCCCAGCACGGCAGCGGCAGCAACGGCGGCGACTCCGACCGCTACGCCCCGTTCGACTGCGGTCTCAACTCCGGCGGGGGCGGCGGAGGAGGCGGCGGCATCTCCGGCGGCGGCGCCGGCAGCCGCTTCGACCCGACCGAGGACAGAGTCGACCCGACCTGGCAGAACCCAGACTTCCCCGCCACGCCCGACTTCGCGCGCAGCTGGACCCGTGCGAAGGGCGTGCTGCGGGCCGCCGTGCCCGGCTGCGCCGACCTCACCTACGGCTTCGGCGGCGGTGGCGGAGCCGGCGGCGACTCGTTCGCCGACCCGTCCGCGGTCGACCCGGCCTTCACCGTCGACCAGGGCACCTGCCCGCCGAACGGCGGCCAGTTCCCCGCCTGTGAGGGCGCGATCGAGCTGGACTGGTCGATCGACGTCGGCGCGGTCACCGCAGCCGGCGGCGCCGTCCAGGAGACGACGATCGGCTCCCGCTACCCGGGCCTGCTGCAGGCGCGCGTGACCGCCGCAAACGACGCGCCGATCCCGGGCCTGTCGGTCACCTTCACGCTGCCGGCGAGCGGCGCCAGCGGCAGCTTCGACGACGGCAGCGCCACCGCCCCGCGCAGCGTCACGGTGACGACCGACGCCGCCGGCGTCGCGACCGCGCCGCCGCTGGTCGCGGGCACCGCCGCCGGTGCCTTCTCCGCGACCGCGGCGGTCGCCGGCGTCGCCCAGCCGGCCCGCTACGCGCTCACCAACCAGCCGGCCGTGACGGCGACCTCGCTCTCGACCGCACCCGGCAACCCGTCGGTGACGGGCGAGCAGGTGCGCTTCCTCGCGCAGGTCGTGCAGTCGCCGTCGAGCGCGCCGACGCCCGCCGGGACGGTCGTCTACGAGATCGACGGCAGACGTGTCGGCGCGGCGGTGCCGCTCGACGCCGACGGCGCCGCGCTGTCGATCCCGGTCCAGCTGTCCGAGGACGCGACCGTCACCGCCCGCTTCCGCTCCGACGGCCAGTTCGCCGGCAGCAGCGGGACGATGACGCAGCGCGTGCTGCGCGCCGGCACCGCGATCGACGTCCGCTCCTCGGCGAACCCGTCGGGGGACGACGAGCCGGTCAGCTTCACCGCCGACGTGGCGGCGCTCGCGCCCGGCGCCGGCACGCCGACGGGCAGCGTCACGTTCGTGGTCGACGGGTCTCCGCTCGGCGGCCCGGTCGCGCTGACCGACGGGTCGGCGAGATCGAGCGCGCTCGCGCTGCCCGCCGGCACCCACGACGTGACCGTCACCTACGACGGCTCGCCGCACTACGCGCCGGCCACCGCGGACGCGGTCCAGTCGGTCGGCGCGACGGCGACCGCGACCGAGCTGACCGCCGACCCGCGCAGCCCCGTCGTCGGACAGGCGTCGCTGATTCGCGTGACCGTGAAGCCGCCGTCGGCGAGCCCGGCCGCGGTCCCGAGCGGCGGCGTCGACGTGCTCGTCGACGGGATCGTCGTCTGCGACGGCGTCACGCTCGTCGCCGCGAGAGCGACCTGCGCCGTGACGGCCCCGTCGCTGCCGGGCGCCCACCAGATCACCGCCCGCTACGAGCCGGGCAGCCTCGACTTCTCGCCCTCGCGCGGCGCGCTCGCCCAGCTGGTCGGCCAGGGCCGCACGACCGTCACGCTGGAGGCGACGCCCGATCCGTCCGTCTTCGGCGAGCCGGTGCAGCTGCACGCGCAGGTCGCCGCCGCCGGCGCCGCGACCGGCGAGCCGACCGGCGCCGTCAGCTTCACCGTCGACGGCATCGCGATCGGCCAGCCGGTGCCGCTGCGCGACGGCCGCGCCGACTCGATCGCGATCCCGGCGCTCGCCGCCGGGCCGCACGTGCTGCGCGCCAGCTACGGCGGCGACGCCAGCTTCCTCGCGAACGCTGCCGGCGCGACGCAGGGCGTCGACCCGGCGGCGACGCTGAGCACGATCCGCAGCTCGGCGCCCGACGCGAGACTCGGCGGCGCGCCGCGCTTCACGATGCAGCTGGGGATCGCCCCGCCCGCGTTCGGCACGCCCGGCGGCAGCGTCCAGTTCGCCGTCGACGGCCGTCCGTACGGGCCGCCGGTCGCGATCGCCGGCGCGACGGCCGTCTCCCCGCCGGTCGCCGGCCTGCGCGCCGGCGCCCACCTCGTGCGCGCCTCATACCTCGGCGCTCCCGGCTTCACGCGCGTCGACGCGCAGCTGACGCAGTGGATCGCCGGCCCGGACGCGGCCGTCGTCCCCGGGACGGGAACGGACGCGCGTCCGCCCGTGCTGACGCCGCGGCAGGTCGCGGCCGCCGAGCGCTCGCCGCTGCTGTGCACGCGCTCGCTGGCGATCGCCTCGGTGGCCGTCAGCGGCGCGCGGGTGCGTCTGCGCGGCGTCGCCGCCACCGACCTCGCCGGCACGCGCATCGCGATCGTGCAGGCGGGACGCACCGTCGCCCGGCCGCGGGTCAACGTGAACGGCGGCTGGTCGGTCGCGGTCGCCCGGCCTCGAGGTCTGGAGCCCGCCGACGTCGTCTACGTCGCGACCGCCGGCAGCGCCCGCTCTGAGCCGGTCTCGCTGGCTCAGCCGCTGCGGATCGTGCGGGTGCGCTCGATCGGCCGCGGCAAGGTCCGCGTCGAGGCGACGCTGAGCGGCGGCGCGAGGCGTTCCGCGAGCACGGCGATCGTCGAGCGCCGCGTCGGCTGCGGACTGCTGCGCCAGGTCGCCCGCCCCCGCATCGCCGCCGCCGCGCGCGCCGGCGGCCCGCGCCGCATCGCGGTGACCGTCGCCCGCCCGCGGACGGGCTCCGCGATCGTGCGCATCCGCGTCGGCACCGCGCTCGTCTCGCTCCCGCTCGTCGTCTCCTCCTGACCGGCCGCCGCAGCCGCGCGGCGCAGACCTGCTTGACAGGTGTGTGGCCACGACGGCGCGGGCCGGCGGAGGGGCTCTGACGCTCGCTCACTCCTCGCCGCCGAGCAGGTCGAGCGCGGCGCGAGCCTGCGCACGGCTGCTGGCCTGCCGGCGGCGGCTCGCGCGGGCGATCGTCTCCCGCGCGGCGCGCAATGACGCCCAGGTGTCGTCACGGTCAACGAGCACGCGGCCCTCGTCAACCGCTTGCAGCAGCAGGAACGGCGCCTCCCTGCGCACCCGCGAGTAGCGAGCGACGTCGACTGGTCTGCGAAGGCGGCGTTCGAGGCGCCGCGCCAGTGACGAGCTCGACGCATCGACGTCGTCACGGAAGCTGACGAGCAGATCGATGTCTGACGAGGCGCGATCGTCGCCCCGCGCAGCGGATCCGTAGAGCACCGCGAGGCTGACGTTCGGCTCGGTCCGGAACGCTCCGGTGAGCCCGGCCAGCAGGTCCCAATGACCATCCAGGTACGCCAGCTCTCCGGGGTCCACGACCACCGCTAGATCAGGATCGTATGACCGTTATCGATGTGTATTTCTCGGCATACCCAAGCTGTCACGGCGAATCTTCGCTCGCCGCAACCGGACAGAGCGCGAAAAGCAATACGGACATGGCAATCATCTGAACGCTGCGCGCGCCTCCGCCGCCGCGGCGTGGCCGAGCAGCCCCTCCGCGCGTGAGATGCCGGCGGCGACCGGGGCCAGCGCGGCGGCGCCGGCGGCGGTCGCGCGCTGGTAGGTCAGGACCTTCAGGAACGAGCCGGCCCAGAGGCCTCCGGTGTAGCGCGCCGCGAGGCCGGTCGGCAGGGTGTGGTTCGGCCCTGCCGCCTTGTCGCCGAAGGTGACGGTCGTCTGCTCGCCGAGGAAGAGCGCGCCGTAGTTGCGCAGCCGCGCGTGGTACCAGCCGGGGTCGGCGGTGTGGACCTCGAGGTGCTCGGGCGCGCGGGCGTCGGCGGCGGCGACCGCCTGCTCGGGCGTCGCGACGACGACGACCTCGCCGTGCTCGCGCCAGGCGGTCGCGGCGGTGCCGTCGTCGGGGAACTCCGGCAGCCGCCGCTCGACCTCCGCGACGACCGCCTCCGCGAGCGCGGCCGACGTGCTCACCAGCACCGCCGGCGAGGTCGGGCCGTGCTCGGCCTGGCTCAGCAGGTCGATCGCGACCAGCGCGGGCGTCGCGGTCTCGTCGGCGATCACGAGGATCTCGGTCGGCCCGGCGAGCAGGTCGATCCCGACCTGGCCGAAGACCTGGCGCTTGGCCTCGGTGACGTAGGCGTTGCCGGCGCCGACGACCATGTCGACCGGCGCGACGTCCGGCAGGCCGCCGTAGGCGAGCGCGCCGATCGCCTGCACGCCGCCGAGCACGACCAGCTCGTCGGCGCCGGCCAGCAGCGCGGCGTGGACGGTCGCCGGCGACGGCCCCTCCGCGCCGGCCGGCGGGAAGACCGCGACGACGCGCGGCACGCCCGCGACCTTCGCCGTCAGCACGCTCATCAGCGCCGAGGAGACGAGCCGGTAGCGCCCGCCCGGGACGTACGCGCCGACCGCCCCGACCGGCACCAGGCGGTGACCGGCATGGAGGCCGGGCGCGACCTCGACGTCGACGTCGCGCAGCGCCGCCCGCTGCGCCTCGGCGAAGCGGCGCACGTTCGCGGCCGCGACGTCGAGCGCGGCGCGCACGTCGGCCGGCGCCCGCGCCGCCAGCTCGCGCGCCTGCTCGCCGGTCAGCCGGAAGCTCGGCGGCGACCAGCCGTCGAACCGCTGCGACCAGCGCCGGATCGCCGGCTCGCCCTGCGCGCGCACCTCCCCCAGGATCTGCTCGACCGTCGTCCGCACCGCGTCGCGCTCGTTCGTCTCGCTGCTCACTTCGTCACCTCTCCACGGCGCCGCGCCGTCGCGAGCAGGACCGCTCCGACGATCACCGCGCCCTTGATGATCTGCTGGGTGTAGTCGTCGGCGCCGATCTGGTTGAGCCCGTTCGCGAGCACGCTGATCAGCAGCACGCCGAGCAGCGTGCGATGGACGCCGCCGCGGCCGCCGGAGAGCGACGTGCCGGCGACGACGATCGCCGCCAGCGAGTCGAGCAGCAGCGTCGAGCCGACCGTCGGGCCGCCCGAGCCGAGCTGCGCGACCAGCAGCACGCCGGCGCACGCCGCGGTCGCGCCCGAGAGCGCGAAGGCGGCGACCTTGACGGCGCGCACGCGCACGCCCGACAGCCGCGCGACCGGCTCGCCGCCGCCGATCGCATAGACGTACAGGCCGAAGCGCGTGCGCAGCCCGACGACGACGAACAGCGCCCACGCGATCAGCGCCCACAGGCCGGCGTTCTGCACGTGCGGGACGATCTGCCCGATCGCCAGGTCGGAGGTCGCGGGGCTCGTGAACGGCAGCGGGCTGCCTCTGAGGATCTTCAGCGCGACGCCGCTGAGGATCGACATCGCGCCGAGCGTCGCGACGAACGACGGCACGCCGCCGTAGGCGACGACGGCGCCGCTGATCGCGCCGACGCCGGCCCCGGCGAGGATCGCGGCCGGGACCGCGAAGCCGCCGAGCGCCCCGTCCGACAGCAGCCACGCCGCGACCGCGCCGCAGAACAGCGCGACGGCGCCGACGGAGAGGTCGATCGACCCCATCACGACGACGAAGGTCGCGCCGAGCGCGACGAACAGCAGCGGCCCCGCCTGGCCGCTGAACGCGGTCACGTTGCCCCACGACAGGAAGGTGTCGCTGCGGAGCGAGAAGTAGACCACCAGCAGCACCAGCGCCGCCGGCGCCAGCAGCGACCGCGCCAGCTCGCGACGGCGGCCGTCGTCCAGCCGCTCCGGCACGGGTCGCTCGACCGTCTCGGCGCTCATGCGGCGACCTCCTGCTCGGGTGCTGCGCTCATCAGGGTCACGATCCGCTGCTCGCTCGGCTTCGCCTCCGCCGGTGCCTCCACGACCGCCGCGACGCGCCCGCGCGCCATCACGACGACGCGGTGCGAGAGGCCGATCAGCTCGGTCAGGTCGTCGCTCGCGAGCAGCACCGCGCGGCCCTGCTGCGACTGCTCGCGCAGCAGCGTGTAGATCGCCTCGCGCGCACCGGTGTCGACGCCGCGCGTCGGGCTGTCGAGCAGCAGCACGCGCGGCGAGCGCTCCAGCCACTTCGCCAGCACCAGCTTCTGCTGGCCGCCGCCGCTGAGCGCGCCGGCGAGCGTGCCCGGCCCCGGCGCCGCGATCGCGAGCCGCTCGATCCACGCGCGCGTCGCCGCCCGCGCCCGCCCGCGCCGCCACCAGCCGCGCGGTGCGAAGCGGTCCTGCAGCGACGGCAGCTGCAGGTTCGCCAGCAGCGAGGCGTCGAGCACCAGCCCCTCCGTGCCGCGCTCGGCCGGCACGAAGCCGAGGCCGGCGGCGAGCAGGCGCCGCAGCCGCGGGCGCGCCGGCGGACCCTCCCCCAGCTGGACCGTCCCGGTCGCGCCCGGCAGCGCGCCGGCGATCGCCCGCACGAGGTCGGACTTGCCGCTGCCGAGCAGGCCGCCGACGCCGACGATCTCGCCGGCGTGGACGTCGAGCGAGACGCCGGCGACCGATCCGCCGGGCAGCGACAGCTCGCGCACGCGCAGCAGCGGCTGCGCGCCGGCCGGCCGCTGCAGGTCCTCGCGGTGGTGGTCGGCGGCGCGCTCGCGGCCGACCATCAGCGCGTGCAGCCGCGGCTCGTCCAGCTCCGCGGCCGGCGCCTGCGTCACGACCGCGCCGTCCTTCAGCACGACGATCCGGTCGGCGGTCGCGAGCACCTCCGGCAGGAAGTGCGAGACGAGCACGACCGAGGCGCGCCCGCGCAGCGCGCGCACCCAGCCGAGGAAGGCGGCGACCTGCGCGCGGTCGAGCGCCGCGGTCGCCTCGTCGAACAGCACGACGGGGCGCTCGATCCCGAGCAGCTCGGCGAGCAGCAGCGCCCGCGCGATCTCGACCGCCTGCCGGTGGCCGAGGTCGAGCGTCTCGACGCGGGCGCGCGCGTCGACCGGCACGCCCAGCTCGTCGAGCAGCGTCTGCGCGCGCCGCTGGATCGCGCGGCGCGCCAGCAGCGGCCCGCGCCGCAGCCGCCGCTCGTGGCCGAGCAGCAGGCTCTCGTCGACGCGCAGGTTCGGGATCAGCGCCTGCTCCTGGAAGACGCGGAAGACGCCGCGCGCGTTGGCCGCGCGATGCGAGCCGAAGGCGGCCTCCGCGCCGTGCAGCTCGACCGCGCCGGCGTCGGGCGCGACGACGCCCGAGAGGACGTCGAGCAGCGTCGACTTGCCGGCGCCGTTCTCGCCGACGACGCCGAGCACCTCGCCGTCGCGCAGCTCGACGGTCACGCCGTCGAGCGCGACGACACCCGGATAGCGCTTGACGACGGCGCGCGCCGCGAGCGCGGCGCCCGCCTCAGGCGGCCGGCGAGGGACCGAGGACATCGGCTCTGTAGGCGGCGACGTACTCCGCTCTGACGGCGTCGAACTCGCCGCTCTGCTGCGCCGCGACGAACTCCTTCGGCGGCTCCCAGCCGGACGGCTTTCTGTTGCCCTCCCACAGCTGGTCGAGGTCGGAGATCGGGTAGAGGCTCGCCTGCGGATCCCATCTGTCGCCGGCTCTGACGTGCGACAGCAGGTCGATCGAGAACGGCGCGACGCTCGGGTCGCCGACGTACCGCTGGAGGTACGGCTCGACGTTCTCTCTCGTCAGGATCACCGACTCCCACTGCAGCATCCGCTCGGGCGTGCGCGGTCTCCAGCCGTTCTGCAGGTCGTACAGCCGCGCCAGCAGCAGGTAGCCGGAGTAGGACGGGACGTTCGCCGTCGTGCCGAGCTGCTCGCCGCTCTTGATCCGCTCGGCGGCGAGGTCGGTGCCGTCGGCGCCGACGACGAGGATGTCCTCGCCCGGCCGCTTGCCGGCCGCTCTGATCGCCGCGATCACGCCGGTCGCGATGTCGTCGTTCTGGGCGATCACGCCCTTCGTGCCGGGGAAGCGCGACAGCAGGCTCTCCATCGCCTTCTGCGACTCCTCCGGGTTCCATCTGCCGGTCTGCTCGCCGACCAGTCTGACGCCGGGGTTTCGCTTCAGCACGGCGTTGGCGCCGGCCGTGCGGATCGTGTCGGCGCTGGAGCCGACGACGCCGGTCACGCGCACGATCTCGCCCTTGCCGTCGAGCGCGTCGATCAGCAGCTGCGTGACTCTGCCCTGCACCATGTACTCGTCCGGCTGCGCGTACAGCGTCCAGTAGTCGCCGACGTCGAACGGGGTGTAGAAGGCGCGCGTGTTCCAGACGTTCGCGAGCCAGATTCTCTGCTGCTGGGAGGCTCTCGCGATGCTCTCGACGTTCGAGCCGTCGGGAGAGTGCAGCAGGATCCCCTTGACGCCTCTCGCGGCCGCCTGCTGGAACTGCGTCAGCTGCAGGCTGGCGTCGAGTCTGCCGTCGAAGCTGGCGTAGTCGAAGCCGAGCTGCTCGGCGAGGCCGGCCGCCGCTCTGTCGAGCAGCACGTCGTACTCGAGCTGGTTGGTCATCACCAGGAACGCGAGCGAGCCGTCGGCGACGACGGTCGTGCCGGTGCCGGTGGCCGCGGCGCCGCCGGTGGTGGCGGTCGCGCCGTCGTCGCCGCAGGCGGCGAGCAGCCCGCCGGCGGCGGCCGCCGTGGCGCCTGCGCCGATCAGCTTCAGCAGCGAGCGGCGGCTGACGCCGCGCGTGTCGAGCCGCGACAGGATGTCGTCGACCGCGTCCGATCTGCCGGACATGGAGAGGCCTTTCTTCGGGATGGGTGGGAGTGACAGGCCGCGGCTCGCCGCGGCTGGCTGCGCTGCGCTGTGCTGCTCGCCGCTCAGACGAGCGCGAAGCGGACGACGCCCGCCGCGCTGACGCGCTGGACGCGGCCCAGCTCGACGAGCCGCTGCAGGTGCGTCTGGATGCACGCCTCGGCGTACGCCCAGCGGTGCCCCGGGCCGCTGGAGACCTCGTAGTTGAGGTCGGTCTTGATCGGGAAGACCTCCGGCAGCAGCTCGAGGATCGTCTGCGGCCCCTCGCCGCGGCCCAGCAGCGTCAGCAGCCGGTCGGCGGTGTCGTGCTGGGCGCGCAGCAGGTGCTCGAGCCGCCGCTTGACGGCCGGCGCGTCGTAGGCGCCGAGGTAGTGCCCCTCCCACAGGTACTCGGCGCCGAACGCGAGGCACTTCTCCAGCGTCGCGATCTGGTCGGCGGCGTTGCCGATCGGATACGGCGACAGCGGGCTCGGGTAGTGGACGATGTCGGCGCAGTAGAGGCTGCGCGTGGCGGGGTTCCAGATCCCGACCTGGCCGGGCGCGTGGCCGGGCAGGTGGACGACCTGCAGCTCCAGCTCGCCGACGTGCAGGACGTCGCCGTCGGCGACCTCTCTGTCGACCGCGACGGGGAAGTTCCAGTATCTGTCGATCACCGCGGGGTCGGAGAGGCCGAGGCTCTCGCCGGGCGCGAGGTTGAAGTCGGCCAGCAGCTGCTCGGGCGTGACGCCGAAGCGCAGCGCGTTCTCTGGGCTGGCGAGGATCAGCGGGTCCTCGATCACCGGCCGGTCGAGCGCGTGCGCGAGCACCTCCGGGCCGAAGCGCTGCTTGATCTCGGCGGCGTTGCCGGTGTGGTCGTAGTGGAAGTGCGAGATCAGCAGGTACTTCAGCGTGACGCCGTCGCGTTCGAGCTTCTCGACGATCGTCGGCCCCATCGAGACGTCGCTGCCGGGGACGCGGTTGCCGCTGTCGATCAGCAGCGCCTCGTCGCCGCTGCGGATCAGGAAGACGGCGCCCTGGACGTTGCCGTCCAGCTCGTCCTCGGCCCAGTTGCCGTGGATGCCCGGGATGCCCCACCCGTCGGGCGTGGTGATCTCATAGAACCGCATGCTGCTCGTCCGTCTCCTATCAGCGGTGGCGGGTGCGCAGTGGACCGTCGGCGCGCCAGAGCGCGTGAAACTACACTAACCCGATCGGGTTAAGCAAGTAATGTCACGGTGACACGCACAGGACGCGGCGCAGGAGGTGTGGGCGGAGCTGGTCGGCGACGAGTCGCTCGCGGCGGCGCAAGTCGTTCTACGCCGTTCGCAGCAGCGGGCCGCTGTTCCGTCGCTTCGCGGAGGACTGCCTGGTCGAGCCGGTCGGCGAGAGGTCGGCGCGGGTGACGTGGACGATCGCCTTCGAGCCGCAGCCGCCGGCGAAGCTGACGACGCCGATCAACCGGCGGATCCTCAGCTCGCTCTTCCGCGACACGCGCGCGCACTACGCCGCGCAGTAGCCGGCGCGAGCGCCGCCTCAGCTCGACAGGTACCGCACGACCGCCAGCACGCGCCGGTGGTCGTCGCTGCTCTGGTCGATCCCGAGCGCGTCGTAGACGAGCGAGATGTGCCCGACGACCGACTTCTCGGTGATGTGCAGCCGGCCCGCGATCGCCGCGTTGCTGCGGCCCTCGGCCATCAGCGCGAGCACCTCGCGCTGGCGTCTCGTGAGGTCCGCCAGCGGGTCGCCGGGGCGCGGCCGGTCGATCATCGCGGCGACGACGACCGGGTCCAGGACGGTGCCGCCGTCGAGCACGCGGTGGAGGTCGGCGATGAACGACTCGAGGTCGGCGATCCGCTCCTTCAGCAGGTAGCCGACGCCGCGGTCGCCGCCGCGCAGCAGCTCGACCGCGTAGCGCCGGTGGACGTGCTGGGAGAGCACCATCACCGGCTGTTCAGGCCGTTCGGCGCGCAGCTGCAGGACCGCGCGCAGGCCGTCGTCGGTCAGGTCGGGCGGCATGCGGATGTCGGCGATCACGAGGTCGGGCCTGAGGCCGAGCGCGCGGCGGACGAGGTCGCGCGCGTCCTCCGCGAGCGCCTCGATCGTGAACCCGGCGCCCTCCAGCACGAGCCGCAGCCCCTCGCGCATCAGCACCTGGTCCTCGCCGATCACGACCCGCACGATCTGCCAATCCTGCCAGACCCGATGCCGCGACGGCGCCCGTCGCCGCAACCGGGCTGGCGGGCGGCTACCGCACCGCGACCGCGCGCACGTCTCTCCTCGCTCGGTCGCGCGCGTGCAGCAGCCGCGCCATCGCGTCGGCGATCGGCTGGCCGGAGGGCTCCTCGACGAACAGCCACTGCCCCGCTGGGTTGACCTCCAGGAAGACGTGTCTGCCGTCCGGCGTGAGGCGCATGTCGATCGCGCCGTAGACGAGGCCGAGGCGGGCCATCAGCGCGCTGAGGCCGCGCTGGACCTCGGCCGGCAGCTCGACCGCCTCCATCCGCGCCCGCGCGACGTCCATGCGGAAGTCGACCTTGTAGTCGGTCTCCTGGGAGTGGATCGCGACCGCGTACAGCTCCTCGCCGACGACGGTGACGCGCAGGTCGTAGACCGCCTCGACGTACTCCTGGAAGATCACCGGCGCGTACTTGACGTTGTCGAGCAGCTCCAGCTCCTCGGGCCGCAGCAGGCGCGTCTCGCGCCAGTCGCGCTCGGTCGCGGAGAACGACTTGTAGATCACCGCGCGGTAGCCGCGCTGGTCGACGAAGGCGCGCGCCCGCACCGGGTCGTTGGTGATCAGCGTGTGCGGGATCCGCAGGCCGACGTCCTGCGCGACCGACAGCTGGAACGCCTTGCGGTGCGCGACCTGGTCGCGCGCCGGGTCGTTGATCCAGAAGGCGTCGAGCGAGTGCCACATCCCGCTCAGCGCCTCCTGCGCCTCGTTGGCCGCGAACAGGCGATGGCCGTCGTCGGCGATCTGCGGGCTCGGCTCCGGCCACTGCGGCCGGCGCCACCAGACCGCCCCGACCTCGCCGAGGTCGAGCCGGCCGCGCTCCAGCTCGAGCGCGAAGCCGCGCCCGCCGCAGTCGGCGCAGCAGGCGTAGCTGGCCGACAGGCTCGCCCGCTGGGGGAAGTCGGCGAGGTCGACGATCGTGACCTCGCCGCCGAGGTCGCGCAGGCGGCCGGCGACCGCGAGCGCGTGCTCGTCGGTCTCCGGCGCGAGGATCAGGACGGTCACGGCGTCAACCGCCCGCCGCCAGCCGCTGGTACTCCTCGACCAGCTGGCCGTACGCGGCCGACAGCTGGCCGAACGCCTCGACGTCGGCCGGCGCGAGCTGCCCGGCGGCATGCGCCTGCTGGTACTGCCCCAGCACCTGCTCGTACTGGCCGATCTGCTCCGCGAGCTGGGCGAGCTGCTGCTGGAAGGCGCCCGGGAACGAGCGGCTCCACGCCTGCGAGTGGTGCGGCGTCGAGAGCACGAACGGCGTCGCGGCGCGGCCTGCGACCGGGCCCACCGGGTTTATCAGTATCTCGGGTATCGGTCTTCTTATCGGTATTCTGGGTATGTCGGCGGCGGGGAGCTTCGGTATCCCCTGGTCGAGTATCTGCAGCTTCGGTATGTCGTCGCGGAACTTCAGCGTTATCGGGTCGTCGGCGATCTTGAACTTCGGCCCGGCCTTCTGGTAGCCGATCGTCGGGCGGTCGGCGTCCAGCGACGCCTGCATCCGCGCGACCTGGCCGGCGGTGAACATGAACATGCCGGCGTCGTCGGTGTAGTCCATGTAATTCATGAACAAGTCACCATTGGGGCCGTTTCTGCAGGTGACATGCGGGAACGCCGGGATGCCGCCGTTGGAGCCGGCGCAGTTGGGCGTGTCGGCGACGAAGTCGTCGCCGCTGCAGCCGGTGCCGTCGTCGCCCCAGACGTGGCGCAGGTTGAGCCAGTGGCCGATCTCGTGGGTCGCGGTGCGGCCGAGGTTGAACGGCGCCGCCGCGGTGCCGGTGGTGCCGAACGCGCTCTGCCGGATCACGACGCCGTCGGTCGCCGCCGCGCCGCCGGGGAACTGGGCGTAGCCGAGCAGGCCGCCGCCGAGCTGACAGACCCACAGGTTCAGATATCTGTCGCTCGGCCAGGCGTTGACGCCGGCGGTTCTCGACGACTTCACTCTGTCGTCGTCGCTGAACGACGCGGCCGACGTTCTCGTGCGCGTGATGCCGCTCGTCGCTCTGCCGCTGGGGTCTCTTCTGGCCAGCTCGAACTCGATCCGCGCGTCGGCCGCGAGCGGCGCGAAGACCGCCGGGAGCGATCTGACGTCCGCGTTGGTCATGCGGAAGTCTCTGTTGAGGACGTCGATCTGGCTCTGGATCTGCGCGTCGGAGATGTTCTGCGCGGCCGTTCTGTAGACGACGTGCACGACCGTCGGGATCACCGTGATCCCTCTGCGCGCGACGGCGCCGCCGGCCGCCTCCACCTCCCAGGCGTTGGTCTCGCTGCGTGCGCGCGCGTGCAGGTAGGAGGAGTCGGTGCGGAGCAGGCGCTCGTGCACCGGCATCGTCCCGCAGCTGCGTGTTCTCGGCAGGTCGTCGTCAGCCATGCGGTCGTCCCTTTCGCGATTCAGCCCAGTTCGCGCAGGCGCAGCTCGTGCTCGTCGGCCCGCTCCACTCCGTACCGGCGTGACGGGCCGCCCTCGACCCGCAGCGTCAGCTGCTCCCCGTCCAGCTCCCAGCTGCCGCCGGTCGCCTCCCGCTTGTCGGCCGGGCCTGGCGTCAGCTCGCGCAGCGCGCCGTCGGCGCCCAGCTCGAGGCCGCTGCGCGGCGCGCGCGCCGGCGGCAGGTCGGCGTCGGACGGGCGATAGACGAGGCAGCCCTCGCTGTCGTCCTCCTGCGCGCGCGTCCAGCTGCGGACGAGCGCGTCACGCGCGACTCTCGCCACGGGTCCCCTTCTTCGTCAGGTGAGGCCGCCAGCGGCCCCCGGCGGCGGCGATGCTACGCCAGAGACCGGAAACGAGTCAACGGAAAATGGAGCTTTGGCGAGTGCCGGCGCGTAGACGCGCTCAGAGGCCGAGCGAGCGGTGCATCGCGCGGCGTGCGCGGGCGGGCGCGGCGGGGTCGCCGAACAGCTGGATCGCCTGGTTGAGGCCGACCGCGAGCGCGTTCCACTCGAACGCGACCTGCGCCGGGTCGACGTCGGGCGCGAGGTCGCCGGCGTCGAGCGCGACGCGCACGTCGTGCTCGATCACATCGCGCCACAGCTCCAGCGCGGCGACGACGCGGTCGCGGACCGGGCCGTCGCGGCCGTCGAACTCCATCGAGGCCGCGGTCAGGAAGCAGCCGCCGGGGAAGACGCCGCTCTGCAGGTGGGCGATCCACGCCTCGCAGATCGCCAGCAGCCGCTCGCGCCCGGCGGGGCGGTCGGCGATCGGCAGCCAGACCTCGCGCGTGAAGATCGCGATCGCCTCCTCCAGCGCATCCAGCTGCAGCTGCTGCTTGCTGCCGAAGTGGCCGATCACGCCGGCCTTGCTCATCGACAGGTCGCCGGCGAGGCGGCCGATCGTGAGGCCTTCGAGACCGTCGGTGGAGGCGACGGCGACGGCACGGGCGACGATCTCGCCGCGCGTCTGGAGGGCTGCTGCGGCCGATCGGCGCGGGCTCATGGCGCAGCAGTATAGATTACGAACGATCGTTTGCTAAATGGCGTCGCGGAGGCGCGGCGGGCGCGCTCCCGAGGCGGCCCCGACCCGCCCGCGCGACGCCGGCTACCGAGGAGCGAGAGATGCGGATCCGCCGACTGGGCTGGGCTGGGCTGGAGCTGGAGGCAGAGGGCGAGCACGTCGTCGTCGACCTGTTCCAGCACAACGAGCCGCTGGAGCCGTTCACCGGGCCGGTGCACGGGCCGCTGCCGCCGCCGGCCGGCGCGGGCGCGATCGCGACCGCGCTCGTCACCCACCTGCACGCCGACCACTGCGACCCGGGCGCGATCGCCGCCGCGCTGGCGCCCGACGGCCTGCTGCTGCGTCCCGCGCCGGCGCCCGACGGCGGCGTGCTGGAGGACGGCGCGCTGCTCTACGCCGAGCAGGGGATCGCCGAGCGCGGGCTCGCGACGCAGGTGCTCGCGCCGTGGGAGTCGGTCACGCGCGGGCCGTTCACGTTCACCGCCGTGCCGGCCGTCGACGGCTTCGGCGACCCGCAGGTGTCGTGGGCGGTCGCGGCCGGCGGCGTGCGGATCCTGCACGCCGGCGACACGCTCTTCCACGGCGCGTGGTGGCTGGCGAAGCTGCGGCTGGGCGACTTCGACGCCGTCTTCCTGCCGGCCAACGGCCCACGCGTCAGCCTCCCCCACCGCCAGCCGCCGAGCCCGCTCCCGGCCGCGATGACGCCGGAGCAGGCGGCTGCCGCGGCCGCGGTCCTCGGCGCGCGGCTGGCCGTGCCGATCCACTACGACACGATCGACTCCCCGCCGCGCTACGAGCAGGTGAAGCAGCCGGCCGAGCGCTTCCTCACCGCCGCGCAGGAGGCCGGCGTCGCGGCGCGCGTGCTGGCGACCGGCGAGGAGCTGACGCTCGCGCCGGCCGCCGCGCAGACGAGCGGGAGCTAGTCGCGGATGTCGAAGTAGCCGTCGCCGTCGAGCAGCAGGCCGTCGCCGACCGGTCTCAGCGCTCTGCCGTCGTCGGTCAGGTAGAGCGCGACGGTCTCGATCCGCTCTCTGCCGTCGGCGAACGCGAGCCGCAGCGTTCTGTCGGCGCGGACCTCGTAGGTGCCCTTGCTGTCGGCCGGGACGATCGCGTAGTCGCTTATCGGCCCGCTGCCGGAGGCGACGGCGTCGCGGATGAACGTGCCGTCCGGGCGGAACTCGAGGTTCTCCGTGTAGTAGCTGCAGTACAGCGGGCAGAGGCCGGAGGAGTTCGCGTAGGTGACGTACGTGGTCCAGCGCGTGCCCGGCGCCGGGTAGCCGAACTCGCCGTAGTTGTCGTCGTCGTAGTCGATCGAGTGGTCGGGCTTCAGCGCCGCCGGTCTGCCGTCGATCGTCAGCGTGTTGCTGGCGGCGTCGTACGTGTACGGCTTGCACTGCTCGCTGGCGGCGGCGCAGGACGGCCACGTGCCCTCGACGTCGTCGACCCAGACGAACTGCTTGCTCGTGAAATAGAGCGTGTGCATGAGGATGCCGCTGATCGTGTACTGCGTGCCCCAGAAGTAGCGGCCGCTGAGGTCGTTCGGGTCGGCCGGCGGCTGCGCGGGTCCGGTTCTGCCGGCCGATCTTCTGCCGCTGCCGAAGGCGAGCCGGGCCGAGCCGAGCGTCTTGCCCCCGCGCGTCACCTTGACCGTCAGCCGGCCTCTCGCCGGGCCTCTGGCGGTGCGGCTGAGCGCGACCGTCACGCGCGCCGATCCTCTCCCCTTCAGCGCCGGCAGCGCGCGGCTCGTCTTCCCGCGCTTCGCGCCCGCGAGCGTCACCTTGACGCCCTTCGGCGCGACGACCGCGAGCGTCAGCCCGGTCAGCCGCGCTCTGCCGGGGTTGCTGACGACGATCGCCGTCTTCGCCGCTCTCGTCGTCAGTCTCGCGGCGAGCGGCTGCGCCGAGACGCGCACCGCCGACTTCGCCGTCGCTGTCGCGGGCACGACGGCGACTGCCGCGACCAGCGCGATCGGCAGGCTCCAGCGAACTGCTCTCACTTCGGGGACTCCTTGCGACGGGAACGCGATCCGCCTGTGGTCATACCCGAACGGGCGCGCGCCAGACCTTGCGACGGTTCCCGCTTTGCATACAGAAGTGCATCGGATACGTTCTTGCATCATGAACGACCCCGATGTGATCGTCGTCGGCGCGGGCCTCGCCGGCCTCGTCGCCACGCATGAACTGGTCAAGGCCGGGCGACGGGTGCTCGTGCTCGACCAGGAGAACCGCAGAAACCTCGGCGGCCAGGCCTTCTGGTCGCTTGCCGGCCTCTTCTTCGTCGACAGCCCCGAGCAGCGGCGGATGGGGATCAAGGACTCCTACGAGCTGGCGCTGCAGGACTGGCTCGGCTCGGCCGGCTTCGACCGCGACGTCGAGGACCACTGGCCGCGCCAGTGGGCCGAGGCGTACGTCCGCTTCGCCGCGACCGAGAAGCGCAGATACCTGTTCGACCTCGGCCTGCGCGTCGTGCCGACCGTCGGCTGGGCCGAGCGCGGCGGCGGCGACGCGCTGGGACACGGCAACTCGGTCCCCCGCTTCCACCTCACCTGGGGCACCGGCCCCGAGCTGGTGCGCGTCTTCCTCGAGCCGATCCTCGAGGCCGAGCGGCGCGGGCTCGTCAGCTTCGCCTTCCGCCACCAGGTCGACGACCTCGTCGTCGAGGACGGCGCCGTCGTCGGCGTGCGCGGCACCGAGCTGGTCGCCTGCGACGAGCTGGAGCGCGGCGTCGCCTCGCCGCGCGAGGCGGCCGGCGAGTTCGAGCTGCGCGCGCAGGCGGTCGTCGTCAGCTCCGGCGGGATCGGCCACAACTTCGAGCTGATCCGCCGCAACTGGCCGCGCGAGCGGCTCGGCGAGCCGCCGCAGACGATGATCTCGGGCGTGCCCGCGTACGTCGACGGGCGGATGATCGGGATCGCCGAGGAGGCCGGCGGCAACATCGTCAACCGCGACCGCATGTGGCACTACACCGAGGGGATCCACAACTGGGACCCGATCTGGCCGCAGCACGCGATCCGGATCATCCCCGGGCCGTCGTCGCTGTGGTTCGACGCGCTCGGCGAGCGGCTCGAGGCGCCCTGCTTCCCCGGCTTCGACACGCTCGCGACGCTCAGACGGATCCTCCAGACCGGCCACGACTACTCCTGGTTCATCCTCAACGAGTCGATCATCGGCAAGGAGTTCTCGCTCTCGGGCTCCGAGCAGAACCCCGACGTGACCGGCAAGGACATCAAGCTGCTGATCCGCTCGCGGCTGGCGAAGGGCGCGACCGGGCCGGTCGAGGCGTTCAAGCGCAACGGCGTCGACTTCGTCGTGCGCGACAATCTCCACGACTTGGTCGCCGGCATGAACGAGATCGCGCGCGGACCCGCGCTGGACTACGCGCAGATCGAGCGCCAGGTCGTCGCGCGCGACCGCGAGGTCGACAACAAGTACTCCAAGGACGCGCAGCTGATGGGGATCGCCAACGCGCGCCGCATCCGCGGCGACAGAATGCGCGTCGCCAAGCCGCACCGGATCCTCGACCCCAAGCACGGGCCGCTGATCGCCGTGCGGCTGAACGTCTGCACGCGCAAGACGCTCGGCGGGCTGGAGACCAACCTCGACTCGCAGGTGATGCGCGCCGACGGCTCTCCCTTCCCCGGCCTCTACGCGGCCGGCGAGGTCGCCGGCTTCGGCGGCGGCGGCGTGCACGGCTACAACGCGCTGGAGGGCACGTTCGTCGGCGGCTGCATCTTCTCGGGGCGGGCGGCCGGGCTGGCGCTGGCACGGGAGCTGGGCGACGCGGGCGCGGCGCGCGCGGGAGCCGCGACGGCGTGAGCGAGGCCGCGCCTGCCAGACCTCGGCGCGTCACCAGACGGCGCGCCGAGACGCGTCAGCGGCTGCTCGACGCCGCGCTGCACGTCTTCGCCGAGGAGGGCTTCGGCCGCGCCAGCGTCGAGGAGGTCTGCGAGCGGGCCGGCTACACGCGCGGCGCCTTCTACTCCAACTTCGGCTCGCTCGACGAGCTGTTCCTGGCGATGTGGGAGCAGCGCTCGACGGCGATGCTGGGTGCGCTCGCGGCCGCGCTGGACGCGACCCCCGGCGAGGCGCTCGTGTCGCTGGAGGACGGGATCGACCAGCTGCTCGCGCTGCTGCCGCTCGACGACCACTGGCAGCGGGTCGAGTCCGAGTTCACCGCGCACGCGCTGCGGGTGCCGTCGCTGCGCGCCGCGATGGCGGCGCGCGAGGCGCAGATCGCGGCCGCGCTGCTGCCGTTCATCGACCGCGCGGTCGCGCGCGTCGGGCGGCGCGTGGTCGACCGCGAGGCGTTCGCGGCGGCGCTCGTCGCCGTCCACGACGGCACCGCGATCCAGTGCCTGATCGAGCCGGACGACCCCGCCGTGCGGTCGCGTCGCCGGGAGCTGTTCCTCGCGGTCGTGCGGGCGTACACGATCGCGGAGGCGTAGGACGCGGCGTCGGGCGGGCGGGCGGGCGTCGACCGGAAGGCGCGCTGCGCGGGACCTGCCTACGCCGCGCTCGACTCGGCCGCCTCGACGCGCGGCGCCAGCACGCAGCGCAGCGCGCCGCAGTCGAGCTGGACGGTCGCGCCGGCGATGAAGCGGCCCTCGGTCGCGGCGCGCTCGGGGCGCAGCGCGGTCAGGCCGGCGAGCTCGTGCGCGGCTCGCGAGGTCGCGGTCCGCAGCGCGCCGATCGCCTGGCGCTGGCCGTAGTGCCAGCCGGCCGCGAGCAGCCGCTCGCCGCGGTAGAGCGACCAGCGCCAGCGGCGGCCGAGCCGGCTCGGCGGAAGCGGTTCGAGCGTGTACGAGAAGGTCGGAAGCTCGTCCTGCATCCGCTCAACGTAGCGGGTCGCCCTGTCGGCTTCGCGGCCAGGCAAGCGGCGCGGCGGCCGTCTCACTCCTCGTCGAACTCGTGCGCGTAGCCCTGGCCGGTGCGGGGCTTGGCGCCGAACTGGGTGGGTTTGGGGGCCTTGTTGAGTCCCCCTCTGACGCCGGGCGGCGGGCCGCCGGGCTGGGGGTCGCCGGCGCGGCCGCGCTGGGTCGGGCGGTCCTTGTCGCGGCTCGGCTGGACGCGCTTGGGCTCGCCTCTCTGCTTCGGGAAGTGGGGCGGCCAGGGAGCGTCGCCGATCCCCTCCTCCTCGTCGCGGCGGGCGAGCTCGAGCAGGCCGTCGAGCGTGCCGGCGTTCGCGTCGATCGTCGCGGCCGGGTCGCCGACCGTCTTCAGCCGCTCGGGGACGGTGTCGAGCCGCAGGTCGCCGGGCTCGACGTCGGCGACCTCGTCCCATTCGAGCGCGCAGGAGACGCGCGCGTCGACGGTCGGGCGGACCGAGTAGCAGGAGGCGACGGTGCGGTCGCGCGCGTTCTGGTTGTAGTCGACGAAGACGCCGTGCCGCTCCTCCTTCCACCACTTGCTGGTGGCGAGGTCCGGCGCGCGCCGCTCGACCTCGCGCGCCAGCGCCAGCGCCGCGCGGCGCACGCCGAGGAAGTCCCACTCCGGCTCCAGCCGGACCATCACGTGGATCCCCTTCGAGCCCGACGTCTTCGGGTAGCCGCGCAGGCCGTGCTCCTCCAGCACGTCGCGCACGACCAGCGCCGTTCTGCGGACCGCGTCCCAGCCGACGCCCTCGCCCGGGTCGAGGTCGACGCGCAGCTCGTCGGGCGCGTCCAGCTCCGCGCGGCGGGCCGGCCACGGGTTGAAGTCGATCACGCCGAGGTTGACGGCCCAGGCGAGGTGGGCGACGTCGTTGGCGACCAGCTCCTCGGCGGTGCGGCCGGAGGGGAAGGCGACGGTCGTCGTCTCCAGCCAGTCGGGCACTCTCGACGGCACCCGCTTCTGCCAGATCGGGTCCTCGTTGATGCCGTTGACGAACCGCTTCATCACGGTCGGCCGCTCGCGCAGGTGGATCAGCGCGGCGTCGGCGACCGCGACGTAGTACTCGACGAGGTCGAGCTTCGTCCAGCCGGGCTTCGGGAAATAGACCTTCGCCGGGTTGGAGAGGCGCACCTCGCGTCCCGCCAGCTCGAGCATCGTGTGTTCGCTTCTGGCCACGAGCGCGATCCTAGCGAGCGGGTCAGGCGTCTCTCGCGGGAGCGTCCGCCGCCGCCTCGCGTCTGGCGCGGGCGCGCCGCTTGCCCTCGTGCATCGCCGCGACGCGCGCGACGGGGATCTCGCGCCCCTCCTCCACCAGCTCCGCCGGCAGCGGCTGCGGCGCGGGCAGCAGCGCCGCCCACGGGTCGCCGCCGTCGAGCAGCGCCGGCACCGTCTTGATCGTGAACTCGTGCGGATCGGCGTCCGCGAGCGCGTCCCAGGCGAGCGGGAAGGAGACGGTCGCGCCGGGGCGCAGGCGCGGGCTGTAGGCGGCGGCGATCGTCGCGCCGTAGGCGCGCGTGGCGTCGACGAACACTCTCCCGCCGCGCTCGGCGAGCACGTAGGCGGTCGTCGCGAGCGACCGGTCCAGCCGCTCGGCGCGGGCGGCGAGCGCGCGCGTCGCGGCGGCGATCTGCTCGCCGCTGGCCGGCTGCGCGATCGGCACGAGGATGTGGACGCCCTTCGCGCCGCTCGTCTTGAGCGCGCCGCTCAGCCCCGCCTCGGCCAGCGCCTGCCGCACCAGCTCCGCGACCGCGACGACGGCGGCGAACGGCGCGCCCTCGGGCGGATCGAGGTCGAGCACGAGGTGGGTCTGCCGCGGCGGCTCGGCGTCGATCCGCACGAGCGCCGGGTGGTACTCGATCGCGCGCTGGTTGGCGAACCACTTCAGCGTCGGCCAGTCGTCGCAGAGCGCGTAGGTGACGTCGCGTCTGCTCGCCTCGGCCCAGATCGTCGCCGTCCGCACCCACTCCGGCAGGTATCTCGGCACGTTCTTCTGCATGAACGGTCTGCGCCCGCGCAGCGCCCGCATCACCGACAGCGGCCGTCCCCGCAGCCCGTTCAGGAGCGGCTCCTGGACCGCCTCCAGGTACGTCACGAGATCGCGCTTGGTCGCCTCGGCGCCGTCGAACAACGGCTGGTCGAGGTTGGTCAGCTCGACCTCGCGCTCCTCCGCCATGGACGGCACCCTAGCGCCGTACGGCGCCGCGGCCCGCACGATCGCGCCCGCTGCCGCGCGCGGCAGCGGCGGGCGCGGCGCGGCGCGGGCTCAGGCCGGCTGCGCCGTCGCGCTGTTGAGCGTCGCCGCAGCGCGCTCGATCGCGCCGACGTCGCGGACGCCGCCGGTGTCGGCCGAGGTCGCCATCGCGGCGTAGGCGCGCAGCGCCTGCGAGACGTAGCGCTCGCGCGCGGCCGGCTGGTAGCCGCCGGAGGTCTCCAGCGCGGCGCGGCGCGAGGCCAGCTCGTCGGCTCCGACCTCCAGCTCGATCGTGCGGCCGGGGATGTCGATCGCGACCGTGTCGCCGCTCTCGACCAGCGCGATCAGGCCGCCGGAGGCCGCCTCGGGCGAGACGTGGCCGATCGACAGGCCGGAGGTACCGCCGGAGAAGCGGCCGTCGGTCAGCAGCGCGCACTCCTTGCCGAGGCCGCGGCCCTTCAGGTAGGAGGTCGGGTAGAGCATCTCCTGCATGCCCGGCCCGCCTCTGGGCCCCTCGTAGCGGATCACGACGACGTCGCCCGATCTGACGTCGCCTCTGAGGATCCCGTCGACCGCGTCGTCCTGCGACTCGAACACGACCGCCGGCCCGCTGAATCTGAGGATCGAGTCGTCGACGCCGGCCGTCTTCACGACGCAGCCGCGCTCGGCGATGTTGCCGTAGAGGATCGCCAGGCCGCCGTCGAGCGAGTGCGCGTGCTCGACGTCGTGGATGCAGCCGTCGGCGGCGTCGGTGTCGAGCGACTCCCACCGCTCCGACTGCGAGAACGCTCTCGCCGAGCGGACGCAGCCGGGCGCGGCGTGGAACAGGTCGAGCGCCGCCTCCGAGGGCTTCGGGCTGCGGATGTCCCAGGCGCCGAGCCACTCGTCCATCGTGCGCGCGAAGACGGTGTGGACGTCCTCGTGCAGCAGGCCGCCGCGCTGCAGCTCGCCGAGGATCGCGGGGATGCCGCCGGCGCGGTGGACGTCCTCCATCAGGTAGACGCCGTTGGGCGCGACCTTCGTCAGGCACGGGACTCTGCGGCTGAGCGCGTCGATGTCGGCCATCGTGAAGTCCAGCTCGGCCTCCTGCGCGGCGGCGAGCAGGTGCAGCACGGTGTTGGTCGAGCCGCCCATCGCGATGTCGAGCGTCATCGCGTTGTCGAACGCCTCGCGGGTGGCGATCGCGCGCGGCAGCACCGACTCGTCGTCCTCGTGGTAGTGGCGCAGCGCGATCTCGACGGCGGTGCGGCCGGCGTCCTCGTACAGCCGCTTGCGCATCGTGTGCGTCGCGAGCGTCGAGCCGTTGCCGGGCAGCGACAGGCCGAGCGCCTCCGTCAGGCAGTTCATCGAGTTGGCGGTGAACATGCCCGAGCAGGAGCCGCAGGTCGGGCAGGCGGCCTCCTCGATCAGCGCCATGTCGTCGTCGCTGACCGACGGCGAGACGGCCTCCGCCATCGCGGTGATCAGGTTGAGGCCCTTGCGGACGGTGCCGTCGACGAGCGTCGCGGTGCCGCCCTCCATCGGGCCGCCGGAGACGAAGACGGTCGGGATGTTGAGCCGCAGCGCGGCGTTCAGCATCCCCGGCGTGATCTTGTCGCAGTTGGAGATGCAGACGAGCGCGTCGGCGCAGTGGGCGTTGACCATGTACTCGACGCTGTCGGCGATCAGCTCGCGCGAGGGCAGCGAGTAGAGCATGCCGCCGTGGCCCATCGCGATGCCGTCGTCGACGGCGATCGTGTTGAACTCGCGCGGGATCCCGCCGGCCTCCTGCACCGCCGCCGCGACGACCTCGCCGACCGGCGCGAGGTGCGTGTGGCCGGGCACGAACTGCGTGTACGAGTTCGCGATCGCGACGATCGGCTTGCCGAAGTCCTCGCGCGCTACCCCGGCCGCGCGCAGGAGGGCGCGGGCGCCGGCCATGTTGCGGCCGTGGGTGACGGTGCGGGACTTCAACGGTGGCATC
This sequence comes from Conexibacter sp. CPCC 205762, assembly GCF_030646155.1. Lineage (GTDB taxonomy): Bacteria > Actinomycetota > Thermoleophilia > Solirubrobacterales > Solirubrobacteraceae > Conexibacter. Next base: position 16,874 of record NZ_JAUTDN010000001.1, on the reverse strand, counting down.
GCAAGGCTCCTCTTGTGGCTGTGACCGCCGTGGGCGCGGCGGCCGCTCGTGGCTGGTGGTGCTGCTCGGGCGGTCCGCGTAGACTAGCGGAATGCCCATTCCGGCCTCAACCCCGTGGGAGCGGCTGAGCGCGTCCGAGAAGCGCTCGCGGGCGCTCGAGGTCGCCGGCGAGCTGTTCGCCCGCGAGGGGATCGGGCTGCCGATGCCGGCGCTGGCGGAGGCGCTCGGGGTCGGCGTCGGCTCGATCTACCGGCAGGTCGGCAGAAAGGACGAGGTGATCGCCGCGCTCGTGATCGCCCGCGCGACGATCCTGCGCGAGCGCTTCCTCGCCGCGCTCGACGCCGGCGATCCGTGGGAGGCGCTGGTCGCGGCGACGCACGCGACCGTCGACGACTGCCTCGCCGACGCCGTCACGCAGACCGCCTGGGACGAGGCGGCCTTCGCGAGCGAGGCGGTCGCCGCCGCGCGCGCCGGCGCGACCTCCGCGCTGGCGCTGATGGTCGCCCGCGCACGCGAGGCCGACCTGCTCGCCGCCGACACCACGCACGAGGATCTGCGGATCCTCTTCTGCTCCCTGCGCGAGCTGTCGCCGACCGGCGCCCCCGCCGCGCACCGGCTCGCGGAGCTGGTGCTGCGCGGGATGCGGGCCTAGCGTCAGCGCGGCGGCGGGCGGCGGCGCGACGCGCGCGGCGGCCTCAGCGCGGCGCCAGGCCGTCGAGCAGCGCGCCGACGGCCAGCTCCCAGCGGCGGTCGATCGAGGCGCTCGACGTGCCGAGGCGGCGGCCGTTCTCGGCCGCGGCGAGGCCTTGCAGCAGCGCGACGAAGGCGTGCGCGACGTCGGCCGCGTCGCCCGCGATCAGGCCGGCGTCGATCGCCCGCTGGCAGCGCGCGACGATCAGCGTCCGCACCGAGCCGCTGCGCTTCAGCTCCTGCGGCCCAGGCGCGAAGTCGGTGAACGGGCGCGACAGCATCACCTCCGCCAGCGCCGGGTTGGCGACGACGAAGGCGCGGTAGGCGCGCGCGGTCGCGAGCGCGTCGGCGCGCGGGTCGTCGGTCAGCGGGACCGCGTCGAGCAGCGCGTGCAGGCGGCCGAAGCCGGCGAAGAAGACCGCCCGCACGAGCCCGCCCTTGTCGCCGAACAGCTCGTAGACGGCCGGCGTCGAGGTGCCGGCGGCGGCGGCGACGGCACGCGCGGTCAGCGCGGCGGGGCCGTCGCTGGCGAGCAGCTCGATCGCGGCCGCCAGCAGCCGCTCGCGCAGCTCCGGCGTGCGCTGTTTGGCGCGCGGCATGGCGGCAGGCTAGCGCATTCCGTGACAGCGTTCCGTAACCTTGTCACGAAATCGACCCGAGCCCGCGGAGCGCGAGCCGCGTGGGCGCAGACCCGGGCCCGCCGCGCGGCGGGCTCCGATCCTGAGGAGAACCGATGACCGAGCTGGCGACCTACACGCTCGACGACGGGATCGCGACGATCGCGCTCGACGACGGCAAGGCGAACGCGCTCTCGATCGCGATGCTGACGCGGCTGCACGAGCTGTTCGACGCGGCCGAGCGCGACGGCGCGATCGTGCTGCTGACCGGTCGCGAGGGCCGCTTCTCGGCCGGCTTCGACCTGAAGGTCTTCCAGGCCGGCGACGGCGAGGCGGTGCTGGAGATGCTGCGGCTCGGCGCGACGCTGGCGGAGCGGATCCTCTCCTTCCCCACCCCGGTCGTGATCGGCTGCACCGGCCACGCGATCGCCGCCGGCTCGTTCCTGGCGCTCGCCGCCGACGTCCGCATCGGCGCCGACGGCGCCTTCCAGCTCGGCATGAACGAGGTCAAGATCGGCCTGACCGTGCCGTGGTGGGCGATCGCGCTCGCGCGCCAGCGGCTCACGACCGCCGACTTCGACCGCGCCGTCGTGCTCGGGCACGGCTACGACCCGGCCGCCGCCGTCGCCGCCGGCTTCCTCGACCGGATCGTCGCGCCCGAGCAGGTCCGCGCCGAGGCGCTCGCCGCCGCGAGCGAGCTGAAGCAGCTCAACATGGCCGCCCACCACGCGACCAAGCTGCGCGCACGCCAGCCGGCGCTGCGAGCGATCCGCGCCGCGGTCGAGCAGGAGCTGGCCTCCTTCGACGGCCTCGGCATGACGACCGCGCCGGCCTGACTCGAACTGTCGCGCAGTCGACACAGCGAGCGTCGCGGAGGCGAACGACCGGCGGGCGGGGCGAGAGCAGAGTGGAGCGCAGTCCAAGGCCCCTCCGAATCGCACAAGGAGACAGCTCATGCGCCCCACCCGCCTCACCGCCCTGCTCGCCGTCGTCGTCGCCGCCCTGCTCGCGGCGGCCCTGCCCTCCGCCGCTGGTGCGGTCTCCACCACCGACGCGGCGCAGTGGTCGCTCGGCACGAGCAGACCGTCGGTCAACGTCAGCTACTCGTTCAAGAACCTGATCAACAACAGCTACGTCGACTACGGCAAGCGAACCTGGGGCGTCGACCTCGTCTGGGGCTCCTCCTCGGCGCAGTGGACCTTCCTGCCCGACACCGGCTCCCCGAACATCCGCGACCACCGCAGACGCGCGATGAACCCCGGCGAGAAGGTCGCGATCTACAACAGCAGCACGCGCCGCTACCTCGTCTACGGCAGCCAGACGTTCGGCATCAACCTGACCTGGTCCAGCCGCCCCTCCTACCAGTGGAAGATCGGCAGCGACCCGGCGACCGGCAACGCCGCGCTCTTCAACACGGTCGAGAACGACTACGTCGCCTACGGCCAGCGGCCGCTCGGGATCAACCTGCGCTGGCTGAAGGACGTCCGCAGAGACGCGCAGCAGAACGCGCCCGGCTCGCTCCACGACGCGAGCGTCACGATGAGCGCGCAGCCGGTCGTGCAGGGCTTCGTGCCGTTCCTCGGCTACTTCGGCGGCGGCCCCGGCTTCAACGCCGTCCTGACGAAGGTCAGCAACCCGGCCAACGGCACGCCGCTGGCGTTCGTCAAGCCCGGCCACTCGACGAGCGAGTGCGGCAGCGACAACGCCGTCACCACGCTCGCCCCCGGCAAGACGATGACCGCCGACCAGATGACGGCGCTCTACGGCTCGACGCGCCCGAGCCTGACGCAGCGGATCCCCTTCCTCGCCTGCGCCGGCACCAACGGCAGCGCCGTCTTCGTCAACGTGCAGTGGCAGCAGCTCTGAATCAGCCGCACCCGACCGCGACGGCCCCGGCGATGAGTTTCTCGCGCCGGGGCCGTCCTAGTTGCGATGACAGGCCCCGCATCCCCCGGCACGATGCGCTTCTCGATCCGCGGGCCGCTCGCACGCGACGACCTGCCGGCGCTCTACGACCGCTTCTGCGCGCTCGTCGGCGAGCACGCCCCGGCGCGGGTCCTCTGCGACGTCGCCGGCGTCGCGCCCGACGCGGTCGCGGTCGACGCGCTCGCGCGGATGCAGCTCGCCGCCCGCCGCGCGAACTGCACCGTCACGCTGACGGGGATGGAGGGCGAGCTGCGGGCGCTGGTCGCGCTGATGGGGCTGACGAACGTGCTCGTGAGCGAGCCGCGCCCGCCCGCCGAGCCGCGGCCGCCCTAGAGGGCCGGGTCGGGCGCGCCGGCCGGCAGCCGCAGCGGCAGCCCGAGCAGCGGGAACAGCGAGGCGACGTCGAGGAAGATCGCGAACTCGCCGATGCGGCCGTCCTTCAGCTCGAGCACCTGCAGGCCCCACGCCGCGTGACCGTCGCCGTCGCTCGCTCTGCGGTACTGCGCGAAGGCCGGCGAGCCGTTGACCGGCGGCAGCGCGACCATCCGCGAGCCGACGCAGCCGAGCCCCGGGCCGAACCACCACGTCATGATGTCGGCGCGGCCGCGCAGCCACAGCTCGTACGGCGGCATCGACTGCGCCGCGTCCTCCTGGATCAGCGCGGTCAGCTGCTCGATGTCGTAGGCCTCGAACGCCTGCACGTAGTCGGCCAGCAGCCTGCGATCGTCGTCGTCGAGGTCGGCGGCGGCCTTGCCGGGCTGCAGCTCGTTCGCGTCGATCGTCGCGCGCGCCCGCTGCAGCGCGCTGTTGACCGAGGCGACGCTGGTGTCCAGCAGCTCGGCCGCCTCGGCCGCCTTCCAGCGCAGCACCTCGCAGAGGATCAGCGCGGCGCGCTGGCGCGGCGGCAGGTGCTGGAGCGCGGCGACGAAGGCGAGTCGCAGCGTCTCACGCGACTCGGCGACGGCGGCCGGATCGTCCTCGGCGCTGGTGACGAGGCTGTCGGGGACCGGCTCGACCCACTCGATCGCGGAGCGCTGCCCGCCGATCGGGCCCTCCGGGTTGTAGGCCGGGCCGAGATCCATCGGCCGCGCCCGCCGCTTGCGCCCGTCGAGCATGTCGAGGCAGACGTTCGTCGCGATCCGGTAGAGCCACGAGCGCAGCTGCGCCCGCCCCTCGAAGCGGTCGAGCGCTCTCCACGCGCGCAGCAGTGTCTCCTGCACCGCGTCCTCGGCCTCGAACGGCGAGCCGAGCATCCGGTAGCAGTAGGCCGTCAGCTCGCGCCGGTGGCGTTCGAGCGCCGCGAAGTCCGGCGTGGTCTGGAGCGTGCCGCCTTCCACTGTTCGTCAGCCTACCCCGCCGAGCCGACGGGCTCCACCGCGACCGGCGCGAGAGCCACCGGGATGCCGTTGAGGACGGCGTTGCCGGAGAGCGGGTCGACCAGCAGCTCGTCGGCGAGCAGGTTGGCGTTGACGCCGCCGGCGGCCGCGGCGCGGCGCCAGCCGACGCCGTCGACGCCGTGGCCCCAGCCGTGCGGGATCGAGACGACGCCGGGCATGATGCCGTCGTCCAGCTGCGCCGGCAGCTCGATCTCCCCCACGCGCGAGCGCACGCGCACCGGGGCGCCGTCGCGCAGGCCGAGGCGGGCGGCGTCGTCGGGGTGCAGCAGCGCGGTGCAGCGGCCGGGGCCGCCGGCCAGCAGCGGCAGGTTGTGCATCCACGAGTTGTTCGAGCGCAGGTCGCGACGGCCGACGAGCACCATCGGGCGCTCCGCGCCGCCGGCCTCGGCCTCCGCCTCGGCGAGCGCCTGCTCCAGCCGCGGCAGGTCGGCGACGACCCGCTGCGGCGCCAGCTCGACCGTCCCGCTCGCCGTCCGCAGCGCCGCCGGCAGCCGCGGCTCCAGCGGACCGAGGTCGATCCCGTGCGGCGCCGCCTCCAGCGCCGCCAGCGACAGGCCGCCCGGTGCCGCGCCGAAGTGGTCGCCGTAGGGCCCCGTCCGCAGCATCGCGTCGAGCAGCCGCTCGGGGCCGCGGCGCGGCGCCAGCGCGGCCAGCAGCTGCTGCGGGTCGCGGCCGGCGACCGGCGAGGAGGGGTCGGCCGCGTCGCGCCGCACCAGCTCCAGCGCGACGAAGTCGTCGAGCGCGTCGACGTCGATCGCCGGCCCCTGGCCGGTGACGATCCCGGTCAGCGCCAGCAGCGTCCGCCACTCGTCCTGCAGCCCGGCGGGCAGCGGCAGCAGCGGCGGCGAGTAGTTGGCGACGTTGCGGACCGCGAAGCCGTACAGCGCGATGTCGTAGTGGGAGCGCTCCAGCGGCGAGGGCGCCGGCAGGATCACGTCGGCGTGGCGGCTCGTCTCGGTCACGTAGAGGTCGAGCGAGACGACGAAGTCCAGCGACGCGAGCGCCGCGTCGAGGCGGGCGCTGTTGGGCGTCGAGACGACCGGGTTGCCGGCGAGCGTGATCAGCGCGCGCACCTGGCCCTCGCCGGGCGTCTCGATCTCCTCCGCCAGGCAGGCGACCGGCAGCTCGCCGAAGACCTCCTCCAGCCCGCGCACGCGGCTGGCCCAGCGCCCGACGCGCGCGCCGCGGCCGCTGCCGGGCGTGCCGCGGACGTTGGCGCCGCCGGTCGCCGGCAGCGGGAACATCGCGCCGCCGGGCTCGTCGAGGTTGCCCGTCAGCACGTTGAGGACGTCGATCAGCCACGAGGCGGTCGTGCCGAACGTCTGCGTCGTCGTGCCCATGCGGCCGTAGACGACGGCCCGCTCGGCGGCGGCCAGCTCGCGCGCGAGGCGGCGGATCGTCGCCGCGTCGATCCCGACCGCCGGCGCGACCAGCTCGGGCGTGAACGGCTGCAGCAGCTCGCGCAGCTCGTCGAGCCCGCTGAGGTGCGGCGTCAGCCGCCCGGGTCTCACCAGCCGCTCCGCGAACAGCGTCGCCGCCATCGCCGCCAGCAGCAGCGCGTCGCCGCCGGGGCGGATCGGGAGGTGCTCGTCGGCGACCTCGGCGGTGCGGGAGCGGCGCGGGTCGACCACGACGACGCGCCCGCCGCGGCGCTGGATCGCGCGCAGCCGGCCGCGCACGTCCGGCGCGGTCATCAGCGAGCCGTTGGAGACGAGCGGGTTGGCGCCGAGCAGCAGCAGGTGGTCGGTGCGGTCGAGGTCGGGGACGGCGACCGTCAGCCCGCCGCCGAACAGCAGCGCCGAGGCGAGCTGCTTCGGGTACTGGTCGACGGTGCTGGCGGAGTAGACGTTTCTGCTCCCGAGCGCCTTCGCCAGCACGCGGCCGTAGAGCGGCGCCGACAGGTTGTGGACGCTCGGGTTGCCGATGTAGAGCGCGACCGCGTCGCGGCCGCCGCGCTCCTGCACGCCGCGCAGGCCGGCGTCGATCGCGGCGAGCGCCTGCTCCCACGTGCACGGCTCCAGCTCGCCGGCGTCGTTGCGCCGCAGCGGCGTGCGCAGCCGGTCGGGGTCGTCGTGCAGCTGCGGCAGCGACAGCGCCTTCGGGCAGACGTAGCCGTGCGAGAAGACGTCCTGCTCGTCACCGCGCACGCGCGTGACGGCGCCGTCGTCCTCGACCGTCAGCTCCAGCCCGCAGGTCGCCTCGCACAGCGGGCAGGTCCGGAATGCGGTGCGGCTCATCGGCCGACCCTACTCCCGTGCGCGCGCGGCTGCACGGCTTCGCGTCAGGAGCCGGTCAGCCGCCCCGCGGCGCCGCGCCGGGCGCGCCCGCCCGTGCAGGGCGGGCGCGTACGCGCGTACCTACTTGCGCTGCTTGCGGTGACCGTCGAAGGAGATCACCTGCTGGATCCCGCTCGGGCGGTTCGTGTAGCGGATCGTCGTCGTGAAGATCCCGGGCGCGAATCTGATCCGCTCGGCGGTCGCGTCCGAGGTCCACGTGTCCGGATCCTCGCTGCCTCTGGCGGCGGCGAGCGCGGCGCCGGCCTGGTCGAGCGCGCTCCAGACGGAGGCGCGGCAGGCGGCGAGATCGCCCCCACCGCAGAATCTGGTCGCGAACGGCGAGCGGAATCTCGTCCCCGTCAGCGCGCGCAGGTCCTTGTCGACGTAGTTGATGCGGCCACCGGTGAAGCCGCTGGTGGTCGCGTTCGTTCTGCCCGCGAGGCCGATCAGCTGCGTGTTGAGGTCGGCGCCGAGCACCGGCGTCAGGACCGCGTCGGCCAGCAGCGGATAGAACGTGTCCATGATCACCGGCGCCGCGCCGGCGTCCATCAGGCCGTTGAGGTCGCGGTCGAGGCGGCTGGAGCCGGACGCGCGCCAGGCGCGCAGCAGGTCGTACATCCGCTGCGCCCGCCAGCTCGGGGCCGGCGTGTTCGCCAGCAGCGCGTGGACGCCGTCGAGCAGCGGGCCCTGGACGCGCAGGTCCTGCGTCGCCGCCGCGTTCATCGCCGACGTGACGGAGGCGAGGTCGTGCTTCTCTCTCTTCGCGATCCCGGCCCGCAGCATCGCGACGCGCTGGGTCGAGCCCTGCTCCCAGTTGTCGTCGGCGGAGCCGAAGCCGGCCGCCGGCTTGTTGTTCCAGTTGATCAGCGCGCCCGACTTCGGGTTCGCGACGTGCGGATGGTCCTTCGCGGCCAGCCAGCCCTTCCACTCGTACTCGCCGGTGCCCTTCGTCGGCAGGCGCGGGTCGACGCGCTTGTCGCGCAGCGGCAGCGCGCCGGTCGAGTACATCGCGATGTCCTTGTCGTCGGCGTAGCCGACGTTGAACGTGAACGGCGAGGTCGCGGCCGCGTCGTAGAACGATCTGACGCCCGTCACCGTGCCGTCGGTGAAGCGCTTGAAGGCGATCTGCCAGGCGATGTCCTGGCCGTAGCTGGAGCGCTTGAACGAGATCGCGACGCGCTTGCCGCCGGCTCTCGCGTAGCCGAGCACCGGGCCGTGGACGGTGCGGTAGAAGACGACCGGCCCTCTGGTCAGGATCGTGCCGGCGTTGATCCGCTCCATCGCGCGGCATCTGCCCTTGTAGCGGTACTTCGTGTCCGAGCCGCCGCAGAGCGTCTCGACGAACTGGTCGTTCGTGTCCGAGCCGGCCGAGGTCAGCGACCAGGCGAAGTCCTGCCCGCGGCCGATCAGGATGTTGCCGGCGCCGCCGGGCATCGCCGCGCCGCGCGCCTCGATCCCCGGCGCCTTCAGGTCCATCTCCAGCGTCAGGCCCGGGTAGAAGTAGCCGATCTGCGGGCCGCCGACGAACAGCGGGTGGCCGGTCGTGGAGCGGTTCGCGGACAGGATCAGGAAGTTCGACATGTTTCTGTGCGCGCGCGTCGCGTTGGCGGTCGCGGCGACGCCGGCCTGCGTCATCGAGCCGTTGTCGACGACGACGCTGCCGGGCGTTCTGCCGGCCGGCACCTGCTCGTACGGGAAGCGCTTGGAGATCGTCACCGGCGTGTCGTCGTCGACGTGCTCGCTGAGGTCGTTCCACACCTGCGTACCCTTCTCGGTCCCGAGCTTCTTGCGCAGGCCGTCGAGCAGCATCGCGCGGCGCGTCTCGTCGCCGCCGCCCTGGCCGAAGATCTGGCCGGCGAGCGCGTTGAGCGAGTAGACGTCGACGCGCGTGTACGGCTCGACCGACGAGCCCTCGAATCTGAGCCGGGCGTTCATGCCGGCGACGTAGGCGTCGACGTCTCTCAGCAGCGCTCTGCCCTCGGCGCCGCGTCTGAGCAGCGCGGAGGTCTGCTCTCTGTCGATGATCTTGTCGGCCTGCGCGCTCGGCTTGACCGCCGTCAGCGTCGTCACGAGCCCGAAGGCGCTGATGCCGGGCGCGTCGAGCGCGGCGAAGCGGGCCGGGTAGCGGCCGGCGGCCAGCAGCAGCGCGCGGTCCTGCACGAGGATCCAGCCGGCGGCCCAGTCGAGGTCGATCCGGTTGCGGCCGGTGACGTGCGGGACGTTCTGCGCGTCGCGGACGATTCTGACGCCCTTGCGCGGCACCTTCTCCTCCGTGCACGGGCACTGGCCCGCGGTGCCGAAGGTCTCCGGCTTGAAGTACTTCGTCAGGTCGCCGTCGGTGACCTGGTCGAACAACGGCGTGAGGCCGTCGTACATTCTCGCCTGGTCAGACGAGGCCGGCGGCGCGCCGATCCCGCCCCACTGGCCCGACGGGATCACGTTCAACGCTGTGCCGGCGTAGTCCTTGGCGGACGCGACGGCCGGCAGCGACAGCAGGGCAGCGGCGCTCAATGCGAGCACGCGCCCCGCGGGGGGACATCTCCTCATCCCCCGACCGTAAACAGAACGGCCACTGCACTTCCAGTCCCGCTGATTGCACATTTGTCCCGGTCGTTGGACGCGGCGGCCAGTCGCCGCCGCGTCCATGCGCCAGCTTTCTAGGCTCTGCCGGCCGCGCGGCGGTAGCGCGCGACCGCCAGCGGAGCGAAGATCGCGATCAGCACCGCGGACCACACGAACCCGCCCCAGACGCTGTTCCCGGCCGGTGCGCCGAGCCACAGCGAGCGCATCGCGTCGACGACGATCGTGAACGGGTTGACGTCCGCGAACCACTTCAGCGCCGCCGGCATCGAGTCGACCGGGACGAACGCCGACGAGATGAAGGTCAGCGGGAAGACCGCGATGAAGCCGAGCGAGTTGGCCGCCTCCGGCGAGGAGACGACCAGGCCCAGCAGCGCGAAGATCCACGAGAAGGCGTAGCCGAAGGCGAGCAGCAGCAGGAAGCCGAGCAGCACCTCGCCGATGCTGGAGTGGAACGAGAAGCCGATGATCAGGCCGGTCACGAGCAGCACCAGCACCGACAGCGCGTTCGTGACGACGTCAGCCAGCGTGCGGCCGGCGAGCACCGCCGCGCGCGCCATCGGCAGCGAGCGGAAGCGGTCGATCAGCCCCTTGCTGAGGTCCTCCGACAGCCCGAGCGCCGTCACGAAGCCGCCGAAGGCGATGTTCTGGACGATGATGCCGGGGATCAGGAAGTCGACGTAGTCGTAGCCCGGCGTCGTGATCGCGCCGCCGAAGACGTAGACGAACAGCAGCACGAACATGACCGGCTGGACGGTGAACGCCAGCAGCAGGTCGGGCGAGCGCGGCAGCCGCACCAGGTTGCGCTCGGCGATCACGAGCGTGTCGGAAACGAGCCGCCTCATTGCTGCTTCTCCTCGTCGTCGGCCGCCTCGGCCGCGTGGCCGGTGAGCGTCAGGAACACGTCGTCGAGCGTCGGGCGGCGCAGGCCGAGGTCGTCGACGCCGAGGCCGGCGGCCTTCAACCGCTCGACCGCGTCCACGATCACACCGCGCCGCTCGCGCACGGTCAGCTTCACGATGCCGTCCTCGACCACCGGCCGCTCGGCCGCCAGCGGCGTCAGCGCCGCGACCGCCGCCTCGACCTGAGCCGGGTCGTCCAGCGTCACCTCCAGCCGCTCGCCGCCGACGCGGTCCTTCAGCTCGTCCGAGGTGCCCTCGGCGATCACCGTGCCGCGGTCGATCACCGCGATCTTGTCGGCGAGGCGGTCGGCCTCGTCGAGGTACTGGGTCGTCAGCAGCACGGTCGTGCCGTCGGCGACCAGCTCCTCGATCGTCCCCCACAGGCCGAGGCGGCTGCGCGGGTCCAGCCCCGTCGTCGGCTCGTCGAGGAAGACGATCTGCGGTCTCGCGACGAGCGCGGCCGCGAGGTCGAGCCGGCGGCGCATGCCGCCGGAGTAGGTTCTGGCGACGCGCTTGGCGGCGTCGGTCAGGTCGAAGCGCGCCAGCAGCTCCGCCGCGCGCTCCTTCGCCTGCGCGCGCGACATGCCGTAGAGGCGGCCGACCATCGTCAGATTCTCGGCCCCGGTCAGGTTCTCGTCGACGGCCGCGTACTGGCCGGCGAGGCCGATCCGCTCGCGCAGCGCGGCCGCGTCGCGGACGGCGTCGAGCCCGGCGACGCGGATCTCGCCCGCGTCCGGCTTCAGCAGCGTCGTCAGCATCCGCACCGTCGTCGTCTTGCCGGCGCCGTTGGGGCCGAGCAGGCCGAGGACGGTGCCGGTCTCGACCGACAAGTCCACGCCGTCGACCGCGCGCACCTCCCCGAACGACTTGACAAGACCTCTGACGCTGATCGCGAGGTCTCCCGAGTGGGCCGTCACGGGTGGGTTCTCCATCTTCTGATTCTGCGCTTGCGATGGCATGCGCCGCATCGTATGACCGGTTTAGGCCAGATCGTGACCGCAATACCTGACATCGTTCGGCGCAGGATGACGGAGACCTCGGGACGACTGCTGAAGCTGCTCGCGCTGCTGCAGGCGAGGCGCGACTGGGCCGGTCAGGAGCTGGCAGACCGGCTCGGCGTCTCCTGCCGCACGATCCGCCGCGACGTCGAGCGGCTGCGCGAGCTGGGCTACCCGGTCGACGCGCTGACCGGGCCGACCGGCGGCTACCGCCTGCGCGCCGGCACGGCGATGCCGCCGCTGGTGCTCGACGACGACGAGACGGTCGCGGTCGCGGTGGGGTTGAGCGCCGCCGCCTCCACGTCGGTCGCGGGGATCGAGGAGACGTCGGTGCGCGCGCTGCTGAAGCTCGAGCAGGTGCTGCCGTCGCACCTGCGCCGGCGCGTGACCGCGCTGCGCTCGGCGACCGCGACCCCGGCCGTGACCGGGCCGACCGTCGACCCCGACCTGCTGACCGTGCTCGCCGCCGCCTGCCGCGACCGCGAGCGGCTGCGCTTCAGGTACGTCAGCCGCGACGGGGCAGAGAGCCGCCGCCAAGTCGAGCCGCACAGCCTCGTCAACCTCGGCCGCCGCTGGTACCTGGTCGCCTGGGACTGCGAGCGCAGAGACTGGCGCAGCTTCCGCCTCGACCGGCTGGAGCGGCCCGCGCCGGCCGGCGCCCGCTTCGCCCCGCGCGAGCTGCCCGGCGGCGATCCGGCGGCCTATGTGACCGAGGGGTTCAGCGCCGCGAAGCGGTTCGCGGCGGGCCAGCAGCGCTGGCAGGCGCGCGTGCGCCTGCGCGCGACCACGGCCGAGATGAACGCCCGCTTCCCGACGATCTGGGGCAGCTTCGAGGGCGTCGCCGACGGCTGCGAGTTCCGCACCAGCGGCGACGAGCTGGACTGGCTGGCGGTGCGGATCGTGATGCTCGGGGTGCCGTTCGAGGTCGTCGAGCCGCCCGAGCTGAGAGCCGCGTTCGCGACCTTGGCGGAGCGGTTCGCGGTCGCGGCGGGGTGAGGTCGTAAGCTCCCGCGCATGTCCCTGACTGGAGAGCACACCGTCGAGGTGGCGGCGCCGCGCGAGCGCTGCTACGAGATCGCCGCCGACCTGGAGCGGGCGCCCGAGTGGCAGTCGTCGCTCGTCTCGGTCGACGTGCTGGAGCGCGACGGCGAGGGCCGCCCGACGCTGGTCGAGACCGTCTCCGACGCGAAGATGAAGACGATCAGAGCGGTGCTGCGCTTCAGCTACGCGCCGCCGGAGCGGATCGACACGGTGCAGGAGAAGGGCGAGCTGAAGGCGCTCGTCGGCCGCTGGACGTTCGAGGCGATCGGCCCCGACCGCACGCGCGCGACGTACGCGCTCGAGGTCGATCCGGGGCGGATGCTCGGGATGCTGCTGCGAGGTCCCGCGGTCGATCGCGTCAGAGAGGTGCTGATCGAGCGGGCCGCCGAAGAGCTGAAGACGCGCGCCGAGCAGGGCTGACGCGCCGCCCGCTCGCCCCCGCGGCGGCGGACGATTTCAGGGAAGCACCCGATGTGCCGCCGCCGCGCCGCTGAGAGGCTGAGCGGATGGGATCTGCGAGCAGGGGCGCGTGCGTGGCGACGGCGGTGGCCGCCGGCGTCGCGCTGGCGGGGATGACGGCGGCCGACGCGGCGACGCGAGCCGCGGGCACCGGGTCGGGCGCGAGCGCGACGGCCGCGAGCGCGGCGGCGGCCCCGGCGGCAGACGGGCCGCTGTCGCTGGAGGTGAGCGGCGCGCCGCGGCAGGCGGTGCTGAAGACGCGGGCGCTGGTCGTGCGGGTGCGCTGCCCGCTGACGGCGTGCACCGCCGTCGCGAGCGCCCGCGCGAGACTGCCGCGCGCCGGGCTCGGCCTGCCGGCGATCACGATCCAGACCCCCGCGCGGACCGTGCGCTTGGGGAGCGACGTGCCGCGCACGCTGCGACTGCCGCTGAGCGAGCCGCAGCTGCGCGCGCTCGCCGGCCGCTTCGCGGGCGGCGTCCAGACGCGCCTGACCGTCCACGTGCGCGCCCACGACGACGCCGGCCACCACGCCGCGCGCGCCTTCGCGATCACGCCGACCTTCCCGGACGCATGATGCGGCGGACGCCCGCCAGCCGCGCGACGCCGGCCCGCCCCCGCGCGATGCCCGCCGCCAGCCGCGCGACGCCGGCCCGCCCCCGCGCGACGCCCGCCGCCAGCGACGCGACGCCGGCCCGCCGCGCCGCGTTCGTGCCGCTGCTCGCCGCCGCCGCAGCCCTCGCCTTCGCCGCGCCGGCCGCTCAGGCCGAGCCGGTCGCGATCGGGCCGGCCGACGCCGACGCCGCCAGCCCGCTCGCGCTCGCGATCGACGGCGCCGGCGGGACGACCGTCGCCTGGACGCACCTGAGCGCGCCGTGGATCGGCAGCGCGACGGTGCGCTCGCCCGGCTCGGCCGCGTTCGCGCCGCCGATCACGCTGCTGCCGGCCGACCAGCAGGGGCTGTTCAAGGCGCTCGCGGCCGGCACAGGCGGCGACAGCGCGATCCTCTTCCGCAAGGGGTACCTGAGCGGCGACGAGGCGGTGCGGGTGAAGCCGGCCGGCGCGGCGGCGTACGGCCTGCCGATCACCGCCGCGCCCGAGGCGGCCGGCCAGTTCATCGCCTCCGAGGCGCTCGCGGTCGACGCGCGCGGCGACGTCACGGTCGTCTGGCAGGAGGTCCGCCTCAGAGACACCAGGTCGACCGTCCTCGCCGCGACGCTGCCGGCCGGCGCGACGGCCTTCTCCGCGCCGGTGACCGTCGCGCCGTACGGCGGCCACGCGAACGAGGTGCATGTCGCCGTCGACGCGGCCGGCGCCGCGACCGCGACCTGGATCCGCGACCTCGGCGGTGCCAACCAGCCGGTCAGAGACGTCGTCCAGGCCTCCCACCGCGACGCCGGCGAGAGCGCCTGGTCGGCGCCGCAGAATCTCTCCGCCGACGGCAGCGGCGGCAGCTCCACGACCGACACGGCCGAGCACCCGCGCATCGCGGCGGGCCCTGAGGGCGGCGTGACGGTCGCCTGGATCGAGCTGACGAGCGGCCTCGCCGACATCGTCCAGGTCGCGCGGCGGCTGCCCGGCGCGGCGCGTTCGGCCCGGCGCAGACGCTCTCCGACCCGAGAGCCGACAACGGCGCGGCGAACGCCGAGCTGGCGGTCGACCCCGACGGCGACGCCGTCGTCGCGTGGGACGTCGCGCTCGCCGACATCACGATCGGCAGCCTGGTCATAACCGCGGTGCGCGCGGGCACGTCAGCGCAAGCCGGCGCGGCGCCGCGGGCCGGCGCCGCCCAGCCCGCCGCCGCACCGCCCCCGCCGCGACGGGTCCAGACGGCCTTCGCCGCCGCCGGCGCGGCGAGCTTCGGCGGCGCGGTCGACGTCAGCGACCCGAGCCACTACTCCGACCATCCGCACCTCACAGCCAATCCGCGCGGCGGCTTCGTGATGGAGTTCAACGCCGAGCCGGAGACGCTGGCCGAGCTGACGACGCGCGGCCCTGGTCCCGACTCGCGCTTCGGGCCGGTCCGCACGCTCGTCACGGCCTACAACCCGCAGCTTGCGGTCGGGCCCGACGGCGACGCGACAATCGCCTGGACGAGAGACAGAGTCCCCTACATCGCCGACGCCGACGCGACCGCGCCGACGGCGGACGGGCTGCAGGTGCCCGAGCGCGCCTTCGCCGGCGAGCCGGTGACCGTGTCGGTGCTGCCGCACGACCGCCTCTCGCCGCTGGCCCCCACCGCCTGGGAGTTCGGCGACGGCGCCGGCGCGAGCGGCGACACCGCCTCGCACGCCTACGCCGAGCCGGGCCTGAAGCGGGTGACGGTGACCGTCGCCGACGTGCTCGGCAACGGCGCCTCCTTCACGCGCACGATCGCGATCGTCGCGCCGCCGGTCGAGCCCGGCAGAGGCCAGCCGGGCGGCGGCAGAGCGAGACGGCCGGCGCCGCGGATCACGCGCGCGTCGCTGTCGCCCAGACGCGTGCGACCGGCCCATCGCGGCGGCCTGCTGATCGCCAGACGCGCGGGCAGAACGGGCACGCGGCTGCGCTTCCGCACGAGCGACCCCGGCACCGTCGCGCTGACGCTCGTGCGCGTGCTGCCCGGCCGCCGCACGGGCAGAGCGCATCGCTGCTCGACCCGCGCCCGCAGCGGCAGACGCTGCACGGTCACGAGAACGATCGCGCGCGACTCCAAGCGGGTCAGAGCGGGCGTCGTGACGCTGCTGCTGAGCGGCCGCGCGAAAGGACACCCGCTCCCCCGCGGCGACTACCGCCTGCAGCTGCGGCTGACGAACGCGGCCAGAGCCAGGAGCGCGGTCGTGACGCTGAGACTGAAGGTGACGAGATGAGCGGCGCCGGTGCCACCGCGGGTCGCGGCGGCACCGGCGCCAGCTCAGCCGATCAGCAGGTCGTGTTGCTGACGCAGATCGGGATCGGGATCGAACGGCTCCAGTTCGTCGAGCTGCCCGGCACGCTCGCCTGGACGTCGTAGACGCCTCTCGTCGACGGCACCGTCACGGTCGCCTCGCCACTGGAGTTGGTGACCGCGGTCGCGCCGCCGATGCTGACCGTGTAGCCGGCCGGGTTGGTCGCGGGGCTCGGCGGGATGATCCAGTGGTTGGGATCGTTGGGGTCCTGCGTGCCGAAGATGTCGGTCGGACGGTAGGCCGTCAGTCTCACCGTCAGCGTTCTGCCGAGTCTGACGCTGCCCGTCGCCGGCGTCACCCGGTTCAGGAAGACCGGGATCGAGTCCGGTATGAAGTCCGGCGAGGCGCCCGACACGCCGGCCTGCCACAGCACCGTGTCGCCGTCGGCGAGGTGCAGGTCGCAGCCGCCCCAGTCGGCGTAGTTGTTGTTGTCGTAGAGGATCCAGTACTCGCTGTTCGGCGACCAGGTGTGCGACTCGCCGGCGAGCGTCTCGACGTACGTCTGCTTGTCCCAGTTGCCTCTCAGCGCCAGCTCGGTCGCCTGATAGGCGGTGTCGTCGGCGCATCTGTACGGCAGCGAGCCGACGTTGTTCCACGTGTGCGCCGTTCTCGTCCCGTCACCGATCGTGACGGTCGTCTGCGACAGCAGCGTGCCGCTTCTGCCCTCGACCCGCACCGTCACGTTGGCGGCGAGCGCCGACGGCGCCGCGATCGCGCACGCCGAGGCGGCAAGCGCGGCGGTCAGCAGTGTGCGCGCCCCGCGCGCGCCGTTCCAGCTGGACATGAGTCCCCCTTCGTTGGTTGGCAAGCTCTTCCTCAGCGCGCCGCGCGGCGGGCGCTCGTGCGTCTGGCGTGCGCGCGGCGGGCTCGTCTGGGCTGCTTCGCGCGCTTCGCCTTCGCCCGTCTGGTCTTCGCCTTCGCTCTCGGCTTCGCCCGTCTCGGCTTCGCGTCGCGGCCGCGGAGGCCGCGCGCGCCGGCCGGGCCGGCGGGACCGGTCGGGCCGGTCGCCCCAGTCGGGCCGCTCGCGCCGGTCACGCCGGCCGGTCCGGCCGGGCCCGAGCCG